>CANMIX010000004.1 GCA_947497985.1 uncultured Paracoccaceae bacterium | reverse complement strand
GAACCTCAACCTGCCGTAACTTCGTGACAATCTCTTCGGGCTTCGGTCGCTTGTTGGCCATGTGTTTCCTCCGTTTTCCTAAACATAGCGGAGGACCACTTCAGTGGGGGAAGGCCAGTGTCTCGCTTGAGATTTGGGATGTCTCCACTCGCCTCGGCCTACGTTACGCTGTCGGTGGTTCTGGTTGCCACTTACGGTTTTCTGCAATCAGGGTATTAGCTATGACCACGAGTTTTCGCATGACTGCGGTTAGCGCGACTTTTGGATTTTTACCTCGTTTGATCAAATGACGATATGTTCTGCCCAATGGGTCTGATCGACTGATCGCGCTGACGGCACACATATAAAGAGCGTTTCGGACAGGTCGGCGTCCGCCTCTGATCATACGTTTCCCTGACTTAGTGCCGCTATCCCAATTCATTGGGGCAACACCTGCGAGGGAGGCAATTTCCCGAGCATTGGCATCACCCAATTCGGTTAAATCGGCCAACATGATTGCTGCGGTTGTTTTTCCAATATTGGGAATTGAGGTCAGAATTTCAAACTTGGCCTTTAGCTCTGGCACAGCATCAATCAGAGCATGAATTGCGATTTCCAACTCTTTCTTATGACGTTCTCCAAGGGCAATTCGCGACTTAATTTGGCGTTTTGCCATAGCGTGTTCCGCTGTTTGTGATTGTCGTTTGAGGTCGGCAACTTCATCACATACCTGCCGTCTGGCGATATGTAATTCGTGAAGTTGCAGCGTTTGTTTGTCTGCTGGAATGGTTGGTGTTGGTTCCATCCGTTCGGCAAAACGAGCTAATGCCTCGGCATCAATTGTGTCAGTCTTTGCCAACTTCCCCATACTATCAGCGAATTGCCGTGACCGGAATGGATTGACGATGGTCACATTCAAATCGGCATCGTGAAACATGGAATGCGCAAGTCGGTGAAATTTTCCGGTGGCCTCCATTGCGATCAACTGTACATCGTATTTGCGAAATTCACGAACAAGGCTGCGTATGGCCTTGGCTGTATTTTCCACCTGTGAAACCAGCCCATGCGGTAGGATGCAAATGTCTAATTTGTCTTTGCTAACGTCTATGCCGACAAATACGTCAGCGGTTTTTTCTACTATCTTTTCTTGCCATCGAGACATCTTGAGATTCTCCTTCATCTGTTCAGATCGATAAAAATTGTATGATCCGATCCAGCTTGCGAGCGGTCCTAATTGACCCAAGATGTGTTCGATCCAAACCATACGCTGATGACACCTTGTGACACCATCAGCGGGACCCGCTTTGCAATAACTGATCCATTAGGAATTGTGGCAAGATGTGTGTGGTAGTACCACACGATCTTGAAAAGGGGGCTGCTGCGCTCCCCCGTTTTATCCCCCAAAGCTGATGGTCGAGATTGGCATTGAGCCAGTCACGACCATGCAAACATATCGATGTTTGATCCCTCGCAGGTGAGATTTCGTTCTCCCTGCACCCATCGACATCAGGGGCGTTCCTGCCCCTGAGAACCCAGATCAACCGTCCGCCGATTGAATGCCGCCAAAGGGATTATCGCATCCCCTTGGAACCCACTCGCAGGGCTTGGAGATTTGCCTCTCCACCTCGCGACCGATCCATGCACAAACGATTTGCGCGTTTGATCCGCAATTGGGTAGATCTGTCCTCTCCCCAATACCCCATGACAGACTAGGGCTGCCGCCCCCACGCGGTTCAAAGGGTGGGTCCTCGCCATGCTCGGTTCGCTGCGCTGCACCTGCGCGTGGCTCTGGTCCTGCCTGCGGCACCTTTGATCCTTGCACCCCCGCTCCTCGGCGGAAGCCAGACGGTTGCATGCGCAACCCGTCAGAGACGAGAGGAGACAGACACATGCCGCAGCTACACGCACAACCATATGACCTAGACGCAAACGGCTTTTACTTTGAAAGCATTGAAGACTACGCCCGTAAGGCGAAGCTGAACCGCAACCGCTTTGGCGATGTGGTCGAGGAATACGAAATCCAGTTCATCGATGGCGAAGACATCAACTGTGCCTTGGCTAAGGCTTGGGGCATCAATCAGGCCAATATTGGCGGATACTTCAAAGCCTGCGATGAATGGGAAGACTACCAGAAGAAGATCTTCATCATTGCCGTTGGCGAAATCGGACACAGCTTTGACCCCGAGGATGTTCATCCCGAAGAATTCGACGTGGATCTATACCACGTGGGCAGCATGAAAGAACTGGCAGAACAGATGGTCGATGAAGGTCTATTTGGTGACATTCCAGAGCATCTGGAGCGCTACATCGATATGGACGCTATCGCTTGCGATCTGGATTATGACTACACAGAAACCGAAATCGCAGGCGAAACGCTGATTTATCGGGCGGCTTAGTGCCGCCCTTCATAAAGTCAAAGTTTTGGTGCCTCAGCACCAGTTTTGGATGCAATTTCGGCGTTTAGGGCCTCTAGCAAGAAACGATCTTGAGTGCGCAAATCGCGGACCATCAATTCGTAATCAAACATGGTGATATCAATTTGTTTGACGAGGTCTTTCCGAGCGCCGTAGTTCAGCTCAACGTAGATAGCTCCGCTGCACTCGGAATAGCGATCTTGTCGATCAGGCAAGTAGGCGTATTCCTGTTCAACCTCACCGTATGGCACGACGTTTCGCATGTTGTAGCAAGCTTTAATCTCCGGTGTCTTTGTCTTCCCGTCAGGGGAGCGCAGCAAGCCAGTCTCATTAAACAAATATGTGTATTTCAACCGATATTCCGAAGCACTTTCTATGAAAGATGGTTTCCCATACTTTTGTTCAAGGCTTTCCAGTACTGCTGATAGATCATATTGCTGCTCTGGCTTGACGCTGCGACGCAACGAAAATACCCGATTGCCAGTGGCGTTGCTGGTGAAGCGAATATTCATGGAATCCCAGCCCGTTGCCATCGGCTTGCTGAGTTTTGTCTGCAAACGACCGTAACGAAAGGCGACTTGGTTGCCGTTTCGATCACGAAGACCTCGAACCTCGTGATCCGAAGTCCAATCGATTTCATATCCACTCTTTGATACGACATCGTCGAATTGAGCGGTGTTTTGAAGTAACGAAAAGCCCAGAATGTCGAACCGCCCATCATTGGGCAGCTCTTTGTGCAAAGTGTTATCATCAATGACTGGATACGCCTCTTGAGCGAATGTGGCTTGGCAGGTGCTAGCAGTGGCTATTGCACAAGCAATCAAACGAGAAAATTTATACGGCATGAACGTCCCTTTTGGGTGGAGCCGTTTAAAAGGGGTCCCTTTTGCTAGGCGTATCACACCACCCACATTGGAGTCTGCCTTGCCTTGTTTTCCACAGGTTTTTTGGCGGAGTCCGTCCGATCAAAGCCAGTAACAGAGCCGCTTTCAAAGGGACCCCTTTTGCAAAGAGGAAAACGGCTATGAAAACCGATTGTGAGAAAAATTCCGCCTGTTACGATCTTGGGATGAACGGTAAACGACAACAGGCTGGCCGCAAGATTGGGTATGTCAGAGTTTCAGACAAGGATCAGACAGAGGCACTGCAACTTGACGCCCTCAACGCAGAGGGGTGCGCGCTGATTTTTGCAGATCACGGGGTATCTGGTGGCAAGGTCAATCGTCCCGCGTTGGATGACATGATGAAGGAGTTGCGCTCTGGCGACACGCTCACGGTCTGGAAGCTGGACCGTCTGGGGCGATCAACGATCCACCTTCTGCAAATCCTAAATGACCTTCAAGAACGCGGGGTTGAGTTTCATGCCATTACGCAGGGCATCGACACACGCACAGCTGTAGGGCGTATGATTTATGGGCAGCTTGCGGTATTTGCTGAGTACGAACGCAACTTGATTTCTGAGCGGACAAAAGCAGGTATGGCAGCAGCAAAGGCACGCGGTGTCCATGTAGGGCGACCGAAAATGTCAAAGACCATGGAAAAAGCGCTCAGCGAGCTTGAGCAGTTTGACGTGATTTAGAGCTCATAGCCATCTGGATTTATGAACAGTGGGCTTGGTTCGTCAGAACAGAAGCGTTTGAACTCATCTTTGTGAAGACCATACATCATTTCCGTTCTCATCGGGAATACGCAGCCATCTTTCTTGAAACGAGTGATGTTCGCATCTCTGACCCACTTCAACATGTCTTGGCCATTCCTGTTGAGCCAGTCAAAATACTGCCAAAATGGGCGAGGCATACCAAATTCAATTATAGAGCCATCAGTGTCTTCAAATTTCCTTTTGACATCGTTGGCTTCTATGCGCTCATCCATACGGCGACCACCGTCGCGAAAGTCGCGGTCGCTATATCCGCTACCTGATAAAAACAAGGGATGGTTCTTCCCTTTGAGATAGTTCACCTTTTCGGAAAGGTGGAAGCCATTCATCAAGGCTTCTCCAAGGGAAATGTTCTTCTTGCGGGCGAGCATATCAGCTTCACACAAAAAACGGTCTACGTCGGCTCCGATCTGGATCAACCAGTCGTACATTCTCCAATACTTGCCGGGCATAGAGACTGTTACTTCCAACCCAAACATGTTTTTTAACGGCCTATCGAACCACTCGTTATCCGTAGCAAGGCGTTCTGGGAGTTCGAATTTTTGTCGAGGTGCATTATACCCATCTGGTTCGATGAACATTGGACAAGTCATGTTTGAAAGATAGCGTCGCTCTTCATCAACTTTCAAAGAGCGCATTATTTCTCGCCTTAAACTGTTCTGATATTCTGGTTTATGCCGATCAAAATCTGCATTTTTCACCCAAACAGCCATGTCGTTACCTTGTTGTTCAAGCCAATCGAAATGCTTCCAAAAACGGCGTTCCATGACGACGGTTTCATCTTCACCAAAGGCATTTTTGACAATGCGCCCAACCCGTTCGTAGTCAGGGTTAGGCGGTAACTCTTTCCAATATTGCAATTTACTCATGCAATATTATATCATAATTATTGACCTAATATCAAATTTCATGATCGTTTTCTTGGTCCTTGTTTAGATCCTCGAAGGACTTGAACTGCCTCTTATCAAGTTCTCCAAAATGACTTTCACAGTACCTAACATTTTCCTGATCTTGGTCACTGTCAGGTTCATTTAGCCAAGTTCCGTTTTTGAACTCGGGACCTTCGTCGTTTTCATCGGCAATGCTTAATCTTGCAATCTTTCCGATGTCCTCGCCGCCATTGGGGTCTTTTACAAACGAATGATCAATGTAGGCTGTGTTTTGACCATCGTTGAGGGGGATCTTTGTCGTGGTCGGGTGCTCCGTAGTGTCCACTTTGTAGCCTGTACTTTCATCAAGCGTGAACTCATACACTGTTTGTCCTCTGTCAGGATCGTCATCGTTCCGCTCTTGCCCTGACTTTCCCGAACCACCAGACATTCCAGGCGGTGCAAGGTTCGGTGCAGGGTTTTGACCGTGGTTTGGCGGATCAAAACGAAACGCAGCATTGTCCTTGTCAGGACCTTGGTCCTGAGCTTGATCATTCTGTTTTTCGCTACCCCATGCACCCGAGGCGAGGTTGAACGGGCTTTTCGGTGACTTGCTCATACTTCGCTCTCCTCATCTTTAGGTTCGAGGCTGTCGCCTAGATGCTTGATTTCGGGATCATCGAACCACGGTGTTTTGAGTGCAGCGGTAGGGAATGTGTTTTCAAAGAAGATGATTTGTTCGCCCTTGCGCAGCCGCATCAGCTCATCTGGATACATAAGCTTGCGTTGTGTCGCTGCTGTTGTGTCAGTTGACGTGTTGGTAGTGGATGTAGAGGAAGAACCGCCGTTTGCAGCACTGGAACTTGAAGAACTGACGGCGTTCGAAATCGCTGAGCTGAAATTCCAAACGGTTGTCTCGCCGCATAATGTCGAGAAATATTCAGCGGTCTTACGATCAGATGATCCGAAGTAGTTGATCATCCCTGCATTAGAGATGAAGGATTCCCACCCTTTATCGTAGATGCGCTCAAGCTGATTGAGATCTTGCACGATACCCCAAAGCTGCATCCCAAAACCTGCCATCAAGCCATATGCTTGCTCAACCATGCTCAAGCGCCCAAGAGCCGCAAACTCATCCAATATGAACAGAATGGGCTTTTCAGGCTTCTTGTCGATGTTGCGGGCATTGACGGTGATGGACTGCTGAACCAGCAACCGCAGCCAGCGACCAAAGGTGTTGAGGCGATCAGCAGGCAGCACAAGATAAACAGTCATCGCTGAGGTTTTGAGATCATCCATCTTGAAGCTGGAGGTCTTGAGGTTTTCTTGCAGGCGTTCGCTGTCCAAGAAATGTGTCTGTGCTTGAGCCGATGCGACCACATTCGACAAGAGCTTAGGGTCTTTTTGCAGGCTCCGTGCCCCTGTGCTTTTGACGACGTGATGTGCCGATTGCCACATGTCTTGGAACAGCGCCTTATGCTGTTCACCGTCAAGCAAAAGCAGTTCACGCACGCGGCCTAAATGCCGCTGACCATCTTCTTTGGGATCTGTGGCGACATAAAGAATGATACCCTGCAACAGGGCCTTAGCTTCTTCGACCCAAAATGTATCGCCGTGATTTTCTTCGACGACCAGAGCGTCTGCCAAGATCATGGCGTTTTCGGTCATGTCAGGCCCACTGGCGACCAACCAATCCAGAGGATTGAAGGTTGCCGCTTTTACTCCTTTGACCTTTGCGATCCCCCACGGGTCAACGATGTGAACTTTTTGTCCCATCACTTGTCGCTGACGTGCGGTAATCAGAGCGTTTTCGCCTTTGGGATCGATTACCAACGCGGAACCTTGGTAGGTCAGAAGATTAGGAATGATTTGTGTTGTGCCTTTGCCTGATCGGGTGGGAGCAACGGTGATGAGATGACGATCCCCTGTGTAGGAAATGGTCTCGTCTTCCATGCCGTTGAGAATGGACCCTAGGCGGATACCATCACTGGTGATGACATTGATCTGTTCAAGATCTTCTCGTGTTGCCCAGCGGCTAGACCCAAAGGTCGTCGGCCTGCGCCCAATGATTTGAACGACAAAATACCCCAAACCATAAGAAAAGCCCGCAACACTGAACAACAGCGCAGCGCCCCAGCCGCTAATGCCATTGTCGATAAGGGCAATCAATCCAACGACAACAGCGGCACCCAGTGCCAACCATTTTCGCAATTCCCTTGCGCCATCAGAAAAGAACCACCCAAGGGCAAACCCTATGGCTGTAAATGCGACCATCATCATAATACGAATATCTGTGGTGCTTTCAGGTTCGTATCGACTGCTGCTCCATGATTGAGCCTCACTTGGTAGAGCATAGAGCGATAAGCCGATCACTGCTGAGGCAAGTGCGGCGTGTCTTAAAGTCACTGTCATGATTGCGTCCTTTGAAACGACTAGAGAGAAAGGCGAATAGACTTGTTGCGTTCAGGTGAACGCACGAACTTGGGTGATGAGGACTTCAGGGCTGAGCGAATGGCCCTTGCCAGTTGTTTGCGCTCGCCCTTATGGCGATCACGCATATCGACGATTTGCTCTTGGAGCTTTCGACGCTCATTCATCTGTTGCTGGATCAGAAGGTCACGTTGGTCTTGATCGCGTTTTGCACACATCACAGCTTCACGCTCATTGCGCTTACTTGTCATGCGATATGCGCCTGTCAGGCGATCAAATAGCCCACGTAAACCTTTGTTCAGGCGATCCGAGCGGGCCCTTGTTTCGGCAGCCCATCGCTTGGCTTGACCGTCTTTGAGCTTCTTTCGTTCTTGCGCATGACTGTTCTTCATTGCCTGATGTTCATCACGCAGCGGTGTAAAGTCTTGCGCCTGTCGCTCTTTGGTCTGCGCGATGTAGTGGCGAAGTTGATTTGTGACCTTTGAGCGGATGAAAGAACGTGCTTCATCAACTGATTTCAGTGTGTCGGCGCTACCGAGTTTTGCCCTGACATCTTTGGCTTTGAGGCCTGTCCATTTGGAAATGGCGTAAGGCTTGCCATCGACATCCAAAGCCACAAAGCCACGCCGATCTCCGCGACACAGAAAATACCCATAATCTTCAAGGGCATTCTTAAATCCGATCAAGCTGTCTGAGCGCTGCCATGCCTGTTGGAAGGCTTGTTTGATTTCACGCGGGTCAAGGCCTTGGCGTTTCGCCTGTTGCCATTCGTCCAATGTGAAGTTGAGCGGCGACTTGTTCCCGTAAGCTGCCAAACCATCAGGCAATACCCAGCCGTGATCCAGAAACAGGTTACGCGACAAATCACGCAGCTTGTTTTTGAAATGGGGCAAGTTGATAGCCTTCATTTCATCTACGTTGATGCGCGACCACACCACATGCGCGTGGCGACGACCTTCCTTTTCATGCACGACAATCGCACGTGGTTGCCCACTCAGGCCAAGAACCTGTTCTGCGCGATCAGCAGCGTCCAGAAAGTCTTGTTCACTTGCCACATACTCAGGTGGCGGATTGAGGCTGAGCGAAAACATATATTGCTTGCACTGTGTTGCTTTTGAAATGGCGTGCGCCTCTTGCAAGGCACCGTTTAAATTGTCAGAGATGAAGTCTCTCAACTCTAAGCAGGTGACGTGGTCATTGTCACGATCATTCATCAGGTGATCTGCAAGTGCCTTTGCACCGCTGCGCTGTGAGCCTTTGAGGATCATGATTGCACCCCCAAGGCTTCCATCAGCTTTGCGCGCATCCATGCCACATCTGCAATCGCAGCGTTCAAGTCCGCTGCCAAGTCCTCATCCACAACCAATGTGCCTTGGTTAAGGTGTTTGGCGATCTGGTTGAGATTATTGGCATGGCGTGTCTGGCCAAGGCGTGCCAGCACCTCAGCCAAGAGCTGTTGCTCCGCAACAGGTGGTTTCCGCCGACTACGATATTTGGGAGCTTCGTCGGCAAAAACCACAGACTTGATATATGCACCTTTGGGCATCGCCCCAGCTTGAGCGTCAAGCTTCTGGCGTTCCTCGTCGGTCAATCTTAATGAAAACGGGGCGACACGACTCATGGGCGTGGCCCTCGCAGGTGCGCTTTGTGAGGTTTAAGAACCTTGTTCCAGTTCTCCAGTTCGTCAAACAAGGTGTTCGAACAAATTGGCTCACTGTCCGCCATAACCCCAAAGCAGCGAATACTAACCTGGATGCGCACGCATTTGGGTTATGACGTTTATGGGCTATTGGGCGATGTTCTGCGACGCCGCAAGATTGCTGCCACCAACGGCGCGCCGGTGATCACCAAGACGATGCGCACCAAATGGTGGCTGACAACAAATCCCAGATCCGCGCCGCTCACGATTGCGAGCACTGCCATTTCGGCCTGTCCGCCTGGGGCAAAGGCCAAAAATGCCTCAACCTCGGGACCAAGGCCCAAGGTGACGACGCATTGGGCAAACACAACCGCCAGCGCTCCCAATAGGACCACGTAGCTGACACCAGCCAGAACAACCCGGCGCAGCTCGGCCAGGGTAACGCCGACAAACTGCGCGCCAATGGCGGAGCCGATCAGGAATTGCGCCACCAGGATCGCCTCCTGTGGCGGACGGCTGTGGAGAACATCGCCGAGCGACAGCATCGCAGTCAGGATCAATGGCCCAAGGATTGCAGCCCCAAACAGGCCTATACGTTCGCCGACTTTCCAGCCAACCCCAGCTGCCAGCGCCATGATCACCAGTTCCTGCCAGGGCAGGTTGGCGGCGGGCTCGCCAATTGGGTGGCTGAGCCCCGCGTCATAGAAAAAGGACATGATCAGAGGCGATAAGGTGATGATGCACAGCACCCGCGTTGCGTGGATCAACGAAAGCGTGCGGGGGTTGGCGCCGGCCTCGATGCCAAACACCACCATATCCTGCAGTCCGCCCGGCATGGCCGCGTAAAACGCGGTCGGGGCATCCAGTTTCCAGACCTTGCGAAAGAATGGGACGCCGACCAAAGCGATAATCAAGATAAACACCGGCACCAGCGCAAGCGATCCTGCCATCGCGGGCAGGGAGGCGAACAGCGCCGGCGTGACGGACGCGCCAACTGCGACCCCCAAAATAGTTCGTGCGCCGGTGGACACTTGGCCAAACCCGGTCAGGGGCAGGCCGGATAAGGCGGCGATCAGGCAAGCGGTCATTGGGCCAAACAAAAAGGGCAACGGCAAGGCCAAGAGCCAAAACACCAATGTTCCCGCCGCGGCGAGCGCCAAGGTAAGCACGCGCCGTTGCGCAAGACTGGGGGCGGACGTGTCAGACAAAGGCGTGCTCCGCTAGCAGGTTGACCAAGTTTGGACTAACATTGTATCCACCTGCATACAAGAGGATGCATGACGGTTGATGACATGACACACGAGAGCGACGATCTTTTGCCTGATGGGCCACAGGGCAACGCGATTTATCGGCAGTTGATGGAGGACGTGCGCGCCGGGCAATTGAGCGCTGGAGACCGGCTGCGTGAGACGGATATTGCGGAACGCCTTGGCGTCAGTCGCACGCCGGTGCGTGAAGCCATCCGCCAATTGGAGGCGGATGGCATCGTAACCCATGTACCGCGACAAGGCGCGACCATCCGTTCGTTGGACTATGCCGAGGTGATGGAGCTGTATGAAATGCGCGCCGTCCTCGAAGGCACTGCAGCACGGTTGGCCGCACGCGCGGCCTCGCGCATCGAGATTGAGGAGCTGGAAACCCTCAACCGTGAATTGGAACATGCGGCAAGCCAACCAGAGGCGCTGGTTTTGAACCGACAGTTTCATGCAGCGATTTTTGATGCGGCCAAGAACCGGTTTCTGACCCGGTCCATTGTCAGCCTGCAAAAGGCGTTGATGATTTTGGGGCCGACCACATTGACCCATGCGGACCGGGCAGAAAAGGCGGTTGAGGAGCATTTCGCCATTTTAGCGGCGATCGATGCGCGCGATGAAGATCAGGCAGAGGCTGCGATGCGCCAACATATTGAGATGGCGCAGCGGGTGCGGGTGCGGACCCTGCGGGCGCGTGCGACCTTCGATGGAGATCTTGTGTAAGTATCGCGGATTACCCGACCAAAGCGCGCGCCATGCAAACCGCCGCGCGCACCCCGTCGATCACGTGAACCGGGGTCACCGCCTGCGCCTTTTGTGGCAGATCCACCATGCCAGCACATCCCAGCACCACTGTTGATACATTGTCTTCTGCTGCGGCACGTTTGACCTCGGCTAGGATTTTGGCCTCTGCCTTGTCGACGTCCAATACAGGGACACCGCTGGCGCGCACCTTACTGACCCGGTCCGACAGACCATACCGCGTAATGTTCGCCTCCAGGATCGGCGTCGACACGGCAAGCGTGGTCACCACGGAAAACTGCCCCCCCAGCATTGCCGCCATATGGTATGCGGCCTGTCCGATGCCAATAACAGGGCACGCGGACTTCGCCTGAGCGGCGTCCAGCCCGGTGTCGTCGAAACAGCCAATGATGATTGCTTGTGCACCCTTATCCTGAGCCTCAGCCACCAAGGATAACATGGGGGGCACGGCCGCTGCGCCATCCTTTGGTCCCTGGATTGCCGCGGGTCCGTGATGCGAAGTCCAGGCCTCAACCGGGCTGGGTGCAGCCAGAGGTTGTGCCGTCTGCAACATCGCTTGGGTCATGGCTTCGGTAGAGTTGGGGTTGATGATGACGATCATACCATCCCCTTTCCGGCATCCGACCCTTTGCGCGCCTTTCGTCGGGTGCTGATCCAGGCCAGCAGCAAAAAGGCCGCGATCATCAAAAAGGAAAACAGCGTGGTGAGGGTTCCCAGCGCGTAGAGGACGGGCGACGTGACATTGGTTGTCATGCCAAAGATCTCAAGTGGGAGTGTGTTATAGCTGCCCGCCGTCAGGAGGGTTCGGGCGAATTCATCATAGCTGAGGGTAAAACCAAACAGCGCCACACCGATCAGCGACGGGCCAATGATGGGAATTACCACATGCCGTAGGACCTGCCAGGGCGTGGCACCCAGATCGCGGGCGGCTTCTTCAAAACTGCCGTCAAAGCGGTTGAAGACCGCGAACATGATCAGCAACCCAAAGGGCAGGGTCCAGGTGAGCTGTGCGCCAAAGCCGGATGTGGCCCAGTGAACCTCAAGCCCGGATTGGCTGAACAACAACCCAACCCCCAGGGAGACAAGTATAGAAGGGATCACCAGCGCGGTGATGATGACATAGAACAGGAGTGTTGACCCGACAAAGCGGTGGCGAAAGGCCAGCCCCCCCATGACCGAGACGACGACCGTGGTGACCATAACCATGAACCCAAGCGCAAAGCTGCGTCGGAAGCTGCCCCAAATGTCACCCACGGCCTGTTCCTGGAACAAGTCGTAAAACCAATGCAGTGACACGCCGTTCATTGGGAAGGTCAACCCACCGGTGGGGCCTTGAAATGACAGGATCGCGATGGTGATCGTAGGGCCATAAAGGAACAAGAGGAACAGACCAAAGAATGCGGCCAGCACATAGAAAGAGCGGGGACGGGGTTCCATGTCAAAGCTCCTTTCGAATGTCGACAAATCGCAGCAGGATCCCAATGACCAACAGAACTGTTATCAACAGGACCACAGCCGTTGCTGCCGCGGATGGGTATTGGAGCAACGCGATATCGTTTGAGATCAGACGACCGACGTTGGCCGATTGCGAACCGCTCATGAAACGGACGGTGATGAAATCCCCCATCACCAGCGTCAGGACAAAGATCGTGCCAATCATGATCCCCGGCTTGGTCAGCGGCACAATCACATGCCACAGGATCTGCGCGCCAGTTGCGCCGGCATCGCGCGCGGCCTCTATAAGGGAACGATCGATGCGCATCATCGTGTTGAAGATCGGCACCACCATGAACAGCGTATAAAGATGCACAAAGGCCAGGATCACTGCAAAATCGCTGAACAAAAGCCAGTCCAACGGCTCGTCCACCACGCCCCAAGACATCAGCGCTGAATTGGCAATGCCGTTGCGGCCCAGAAACGGGATCCAGGAGATCATGCGAATGATGTTGGAGGTCCAAAATGGGATCGTACACAACAGGAACAAGGCAATCTGCCAGGTCAGGCTGCGCACATGAAATGCCAGAAAATAGGCCACCGTGAAGCCGATCAGCAGCGTCAGGACCCAAGTGATGGCCGCATATTTGAACGTATTGAAAAAGACTTTGTAAGTGACCGGCGAGCCAAAGAGGAATTCGTAGTTTT
The DNA here is from genome assembly GCA_947497985.1 of uncultured Paracoccaceae bacterium. Taxonomy (GTDB): domain Bacteria; phylum Pseudomonadota; class Alphaproteobacteria; order Rhodobacterales; family Rhodobacteraceae; genus Epibacterium. The sequence goes on along the minus strand of CANMIX010000004.1, from coordinate 343,610 downwards.
CAAAGATGAAGGCCGGGATGATCGACCATTCTGTGGCCTGCCAGAAGCTGACGGTCACGATCATGACGATGGGCAGGATCAAAAAGACAAGGAGAACCGCCGCAAGGGGGGAAACCATCATCCAGCTTTTCAGGGTGCGGCTCATGTAAAATAAGGCTCATGTGTTTGAACGTCGGAAAACAGCAGGGCGCGTACGCCCTGCCGGAAGGTTTCGGTGTCCGAATTAGGCCGCGATGAACTCGTTCCATTTGCGAACCATATATTGGTTCTCGTCCATGACCGCGTTCCAGCAGGCCACAGCGCCCATGCGGTCGTAGAAAGAGCCGCCATCGCGCACGGCACCAGCAGTTTCCAAGACATCGCCAAACGGGCTGGTGATATCGCCCTTGGCTTCCTTGCCTTCGAACCAGTAGCCCCATTCGTCCTCAGTCATGTGGTTTTTCGATGTCTCGGGAACCGCCGAGTAATACCCTTGGCGCATCAGGAAGCCGCCGACCCAGCCGTCCAGGTACCAGTTGATGTATTCATAGGCTGCTTCCAGCTCGAGACCCGAGAGGTTGGCCGACAGACCCAGACCACCACCCCAAGAGCGATAGCCCTCTTTCAGCGGTTGATAGACACATGGGATGCCTTTGGAGCGCACGGCTGTGATGGCTGGTGACCACATGGATTGGATCACAACCTCACCCGAAGCCATCAGGTTGACGCTTTCATCAAAGGATTTCCAGAAGGCGCGGAATTGGCCTGCTTTTTTCGCTTCAGTAAAGATCGCCATCGTTTTGTCGATCTCTTCGCGGGTCATATTGCCTTTGTCGCCATATGTGATTTCACCCATGGCTTCGCAGACCATGGCTGCGTCCATGATCCCAATGGATGAGATATCCAGGATCGACGCCTTGCCTGCAAATTCAGGGTTCAAGAGTTCGGTCCAGCTGGAGATCGGACGACCGATCAGATCGGGACGAATGCCCAGCGTGTCGGCGTTATAGATGGTTGGGATCAAGGTCATCCAACCGGTCTCTTCGGTGGCGAATTCCTTGCCGTCGACGCCGTTCACAAAACCAACCGAGTGCGGCGCGGTGCCTTGGGCGATCACACTTTCAGGGGTCAGCTTGCCGCTTTTGAATGTGCCCACGATCTTGTCGTAGTTTTTAATCTTGGAGACGTCCATCGCCTGCAGGTTGCCGGTCGGCCAGACTTTCTTACAGATCCAATATTCGATGTCCGCAATGTCAAAGCTTTTGGGCTGGGTGGCGGCGCGCTGGGTCACGCTGTCGGAATCCAACGCGGTCATCTCCAGGGTGAAGCCCAGATCTTCTTTGACCTTGCTGGCGACCTCATTGAGGTTGGACACCCCAGTGCCAAACTGGCGCAGGGTGATGTCCTTGATGTTTTGCGCCCAAAGCATTGGCGCGCCCAGAGTGCTGGCGCCAACGGCGGCAGCCCCGGTTTTGAGCAGTTTGCGGCGGGAAATTTCAGCCATATTTTGAACTCCTAGTCAGACAATCAGGATTGCAGTCGATGCAGTTTTTCTTGCTCCCAGGTCAGACCGACGGTGTCGCCCGGGTTTTGTGATTGGGTAAAGAAGTCGCGGTCCGACATCAGGACCGCGATTTCCTGATTTCCGGCAATGCGGGTGGTGACGCTGACATGGGTGCCTTGATATTCTACGTCAGTGACCTGCGCCTCCATGCGACCCGCGTCTGCTGCGGTCAGGGTCAACTGATCTGCACGCAGGGCAAACTTACCTTCGGGCAGATCAATGACATTGTGGCCGCCCAGAAACCGCGCGACAAAAGCCGTCTTGGGCGCGTCAAAGACGTCACGCGCAGATCCTGCCTGTTCGATGACGGCGTTGTTCATCACCACGATCTCATCCGCGAGGGCCAGTGCCTCGTCTTGGCCATGGGTGACATGGACAAAGGTAATGCCAAGTTCGCGTTGCAGCTTTTTCAATTCGCTGCGCATACGGATTCGCAAAAACGGATCGAGCGCCGACAAGGGTTCGTCCAGCAACAATACTTGCGGTCTGGTGATCAAGGCGCGCGCCAGCGCCACACGCTGTTGTTGCCCGCCCGACAGTTGATCGGGCATCCGGTCTGCGAGTTTGGACAGATCCACCAGTTCAAGCATCTCTCCGGCGGCTTTCAACCGGCTGCTCTTTTCGGTGCCTTTCATCTTGAGGCTAAAGGCGACGTTTTCGGCCACGCTCAAGTGAGGAAACAACGCGTAATTCTGGAACATCATCGCGGTGCCGCGTTTGGCGGGCGGCAGTTTAGAGACGTCCTTCTTGCCAATCAGAACTGCGCCGCTGCTGACGGTCTCATGGCCTGCAATCATCCGCAGGGTTGAGCTTTTGCCGCAGCCAGACGGTCCCAGCAGACAGGCGTAGGACGCAGGTTTGAACCGGTGATCGATTGCATCCACCGCGATGGTGTCGCCGTATTTCTTGGTGACTTGGACCAATTCCAATTCTGTGTGCCGGTCAGACATATACGCTCCGCATGTTTGTGCTTCATCTTTGACTGCCCAACTGAGCTTTTCGGAAACGGCTTCGCGGTTTGGATGTGCCGGAAACAGAGAATGCACGCAAAATGGGCGAAAAAAATGCAACTCGCGTCAATATTGAGCGCAAAGTTGTATACAATATTGTGTCCCGGTGCGTGCAAAGGGAGAATCTCTTGTTTGAAATCGCGTGCTCTGCCAAAGGATAGGTATTATGATCGACAAACATATCTCGCCGTCCAAAAGCCAGCACAGCCAAGCCGACACTGTGGTCGACGAGCTTGTGACAGCCATTCACCAACATCGTATCGCACCAGGCACGAAGTTGGGTGAAGACGATCTGGCCGAGATCTTTGGCGTGTCTCGCACGATTATACGGGCATCGTTGCAGGCTTTGGCGCATCAACAGCTTGTGGAGATCAAGCGCAACCGTGGTGCCTTTGTCGTGCAGCCATCCATTCGGGAAGCCCATGAGGTGTTTGAGGCCCGCGCGTTGTTGGAGCCGGGCCTTGCCAATCGCGCGGCGGAACGTGCCACAGCGAACGACATCCAACTGTTGCAGCGCCATATTGAAGAAGAACATGCGGCCCTGGCCGAAGGAGACCGTGGCAAGGCGCTGCATTTGTCGGGGCTGTTTCACATTGAGATCGCGCGGATCGCCAATCACGCCACGATCGCTGGGTTTATTGAGGCGTTGATCGCTCGCTCGTCCCTGATCATCGCACTGTACTGGCGCCGCGAAAGCGCCCTGTGTGAAAAACACGCCCATCACGCGCTGCTGGATGCATTGGCCAATCAACAGGGGCAGGCGGCCGAAGAATTGATGAAAAGCCATCTGGTCGACCTCCATTCCGCGCTTGATCTACGGGAACGGCCAAAGCCGGCACGCACATTAAAAGAGGCGTTGGGCGGATGATCTTGCGCAATATGACATTGACCGAGTTGGAGGTCTGTCTGACCTGGGCGCGCGATGAGGGATGGAACCCGGGAATTGAGGATGCTGCGGCGTTCTTTGCTGCGGATCCTGATGGGTTCTTTGTGGCTGAGGCCGGCGGCGCGCTGGCGGCCTGTATCTCGGTTGTGAACCATTGCAAAGACCACGCTTTTCTGGGGCTTTATATCTGTCGACCCGATTGGCGCGGGCGCGGCGTGGGGTTTGCCCTGTGGCAACATGCGCTGAAACATGCAGGGTCCCGCACAGTTGGTCTGGATGGGGTGCCCGATCAGCAGGAAAACTACCATCGGTCTGGGTTTCAGGAGCATGGTCAAACCGTGCGTTTTCAGGGGAGCATGGGGCAGGGTGCGGGGGCAACGCGCCGCGCAAGATCCGAAGACATGGCACAGCTCTTTGCAATGGATACGCGTGCTGCGGGCTATCCGCGTGCAGCGTATACTGCGGCTTGGTTCCAAAACACCGAAACACGCGAAACCCAAGTCATTGTACGTGACGGTCAGGTGCAAGGGTTTGCAACCTTTCGGAGGTGCCCGAATGGAACCAAGATCGGCCCGCTTCAGGCGCACAGAGAAGAGGATGCCCGCTTATTGTTGCAATCGGTGCCGGAGCGGTTCGAGAGCCGTCCTAGTTTTATTGACACCTCCGTCGGGTCCAAATTGGCACAGGTGTTAAAGGAGGCCGGATGCGACCCGGTTTTTTCGACCGCCCGCATGTATCGCGGCACGGCGCCTGATGCCGGTGAACCTTTGTATTTCGCGCCAATAACGCTCGAACTCGGCTAGGTGCACTACACAGCTTTTCTCATGTGATCACTGTACCAAAGTCGCGGCTCCTGTACCAAAGTGTGAGAGGGGCGGCGGCGACTTGGCCCTAATTTCGTGAAATGAAAAACACGGTGGTTGTGATCTGCCGCAGGGCTTTTTGATGCAGCGTGTCCAAAACGATGCAAGGGGAAAAGCGTTCGGTAGTCGGCTCTCAAGGGTGACAAATGACCTAACCTGACGCTTGGTCACTATACCGAATCGCCCGTTAGAATCACCGGTTATGGTTCGGTCGTTCTTCGATTGGATACATTTGCGGCTTTTGCTACGTGTTGTTGCTTAAAATTAATCAGTTAAGCAGAACTAAATTTTGAGTGCATTTCCGGTTGAGAATACTTTCGAAATTCACGCCAAAAGCTACTCAAATATGAAAAATGTTACCTTTAAGAAGCAGTATCCTTGTTTGTCTGCAGTATTGTTTCCAGCTTGATGACATTGCGCGCAGCAAAGACGCCAAATCCAGCCGCGGTTTGACATGGATTTTTCAAATTTCCCCGCGGAATAAGGCCAAAGCGTGTTTTTAAACTTTGTGTCACCGCGGTGCAGTACTAAAACAAAGGTGCCCTTGGGGGGGTGATTTTCTTTGTGAGACCTGCACAGCACGTGTCACATCGGTGGTCGTTATGACGCGGTTGAGTCCAATTCATAGCGTTCCATATGCTGTTGGCGCATTTTGGTGCCAATTTTACGCATGATTTCTCATCTCCTTAGACAGATATTTATGTGCTGCTGATACTCCAAACTCCTCGGATGATCGCAGCTTTTTGACGAATAGCCCGGCGTTCCTCGTCGGAAAGGAGACCTTGATGGCGGATAATTTTGACAACCCGTACTCCGCGACTCTCATTGGTTTGTGGGATTTTCGGTCTGGCTTTGAAACCGATGATACCGGGCTGGGCGATGGCATTGCGCAAGACGGTGCGCTTGCAGGTGGCGGTATAACCGCAGGCGATCAGTATTTTGGTGATGGTTTTGGCGCCCGGTTCGACGTTGATGATGGGGATGATCAGGAATTCGATCTGGATACAGGGTCGATTGAAGCCTCATTCTCGCTCAATGCGCTGAGTGGCACACAGACGATTGTCAGCCGCGGCCTGGCTGGCGCTGATGGCAACGACGAGAACCAGTTTGAAATTCGTGTGACTGACGACGGTCAAGTCCAGGTCTTTCATGCCGAAGGTGGCGATGAGGCGCTGTTGACGACGGATGCGGGCTTCCTGGATGCGGGCGACCAGATCAAGGTGACCTATGCCTGGACGCCAGACGGTGTGCAGGTTGTATTTGAAAACACCACCGACGGCACCACAGCGACCGACGAGGTTGACGGGGTAAGCCTGTCGATGGATATCACCAGCCCGAGCGAGCAGAGCTTTGTTATCGGCGCCCGGGAGACCACCGAAGGCACTTACGATCAGAACCTCAATGGTTCGATCGACTATGTGGCAGTGCTGGATGATGATGTGATCGCTGAAGGCCTGGACGGTATTGTCGAAGGCACCGAAGGTGGCGATTTGATTGATGTGGATTATCTGGGCGATCCAGATGGTGACCGTATTGATGCTGACGACGCGATCAACCCGGCAGATGGGCCTGATGATGATCTGGTCAATGCAGGTGGCGGTGATGACACCGTGATTGCAGGTGAAGGTGATGACACCGTGCATGGTGGCGGCGGCAATGACAGCATCGAAGGCGGTGTTGGCGATGACGTGCTCGAAGGCGATACCAATTCACCGGGCGCAGGCACCGCAGCTGGCCGTGAAGTGTTCCAATGGGATCTAGCGCCAGACCCGGATGACGGCGGCGCGATCGACAACAATGACAACCTGATCAATGGCTTTAGCCAGGACACCGGTTCAGTTACTGTTGATTTCTCCGTTTTGGGCCAGGATGCGGCGGTCGAAACAGACTTCTCGACCACCACGGCCAATGTGGCTGGCATCAATTCCGGCGGGGCTGATGTCGATGCAAGAAGCTCGCTTGGATCATTGACGAACGGCAACGGGAATGAGGCGTCTTATCAGCTGGATTTCTCCAGCCCTGTGGAAGATGTTTCGTTTCGGATCAATGACATCGATGGCGGAGCGGAAGTGCGCGTTACCGCCTATGACGTCGACGGAAATCCGATTGAAGTCAACCTGGGCGGTGGCCCTCGCCTGACGCTGGAAGATACCGACAGTGTTCCCGGTGATGATACTGCGATTTCTGATGGCAGCTACGATAATGCCACCAGCCAAGATTACTCACTTTTGGTCAATATCCCTGGCCCAGTCTCCCGGATTGAGATTGAGCATGAACAGGATGGTGGCAACTCTGGTATTCTGGTGTCCGACGTCTATTTTGATCCAATCATCGAGACACCGGTCACCGATGCAGGCGATGATACGCTGGACGGCGGAGAAGGCGACGATACGATTATTGCCGGTGACGGGGACGACTCGGTCATTGGTGGTGATGGTTCCGATAGTGTTGAAGGCGGAGATGGTGACGACGTTATCGACACGTCCAGCGACGACATCGTGCCTTTGCCGGACCGTGGGTTTGACGGCTACACCGGCACCACCCCTGATATCCCGGCGGTTCCGGCCGATAGTGACCCGGACGATGATCGCGATACAGTCGATGGTGGTGCAGGCAATGACACAATCACGACCGGCGACGACGCTGACCTGATTACAGGTGGCGCTGGCGAGGATGTGATTGATGGTGGCATTGATGACGATACCATCGATGGTGGCGACGACGCCGACCAAATCTCCGGTGGCGAAGGCTCAGACAGCATCCTGGGCGGTGACGGCGACGACACCATCTATGGCGGTCTTGACCCAGCCTTCCCAGATGGTTTGAACATTACCGATGATGGTTCTGATGGGCGTCCTGTTGACCCGGATCCGACCAATGGCATGGATACGATCTTTGGCGGAGACGGCAACGATCTTATTTTTGGTCAGGACGATGACGACAGTATCTTTGGTGGCTCCGGTAACGACACGATCGATGCGGGTATTGACGACGATACCGTCGAAGCCTCGAGCGGGGATGACAGCATTCTTGCCGGGCAAGGCGCAGATAATATCTGGGCGGGACGTGGGACAGATACTGTCGACCTAGGCTTTGACGAACAGTCTGATACCGTCATGGGGGGGCTTGGCTCTGACTCGATCACTGGGGCAGGTTTTGGCGACAGCATCATCGGCGGTGAAGACGCCGATGGATCTGACGTCGATGTGCTTGACCTGCGCGGCACGGCCGAACCGGGCGGATCGTTGAACGTAGACTTCACACCTGGCGATCCTGAAAGCGGCACGGTCTCGTATTTTGACGCGGATGGTGCTCTTACGGGAACGGCGACCTTCTCTGAGATCGAGAATGTGATCCCTTGTTTCACACCTGGAACGTTGATTGCGACCCCTGAGGGTGAGCGTCGGGTCGAGGATCTGAAAGTTGGGGATCGGGTGATTACGCGCGACAATGGCATTCAGGAAATCCGTTGGTACGGCCAGCGCCAGATGTCTCGCGCGGAGTTGAAGGCCAATGCCAAGCTGCAACCAGTGTTGATCCGCGAAGGCGCATTGGGCAACGGTCTGCCTGAACGTGATATGCTGGTGTCTCCGAACCACCGTGTGCTGGTCGCCAACGACAAAACCGCGCTCTACTTCGAAGACCGCGAAGTTCTGGTAGCTGCGAAACATCTGGTGGGTCTGGAAGGGATCGACGCTGTGCAGACGGGTGAGGTCACTTACATCCATTTCATGTTTGACCAGCACGAGGTTGTGTTGTCGGACGGTGCATGGACCGAGAGCTTCCAGCCGGGTGATCAAACGCTACGTGGACTGGACCGTGCACAACGCGATGAAATCTTTGCGCTCTTCCCAGAACTGGAAACCGAAACCGGTCGCGAAGCCTATGTGGCAGCGCGGCGTTCCTTGAAAAAACACGAGGCGCGTCTGCTGGTGCACTAAGCAACAGCGACACATCTGATATGTAAAAAGGCAGGCCATTCAGGCCTGCCTTTTTCGCTTTGTAACACTGTATCTTTTGCTTGTTTGGTTCAGCGCCGCGCTTGCTATTTAAGAGGTCGAATTTTCAACCCGGTCACCCGGTTTCCTTCCCGCTCGGTCACTTCAAACCGAAAGCCGTGGAACGAAAAAACCTGTCCAATCGTTGGGATCATTTGCGCCTCGTGGATGACGAGGCCTGCGATTGTATTGGCCTCGTCGTCGGGCAGCGACCAATCGGTGGCACGGTTCAAGTCGCGAATGGTGGTCGCACCTTCTACGGTGTAATGGCCTTCGGCATCCTGGATCGCGACTTTTTCCGCATCTGGATCGAACTCATCAGTGATTTCACCCACGATCTCTTCCAGGATGTCTTCCAACGTGATCAGCCCCCGTAGGGCGCCATATTCATCCACAACCAGGGCGAAATGCGACCGTTGACGCAAGAACTGCCGCATCTGATCGTCCAGCGAGGTCGTTTCAGGCACAAAATACGGTGGTTTGGCCACGTCAGTGATCTCAAAATCCTTGAGCACCCCACCGTCACCGTCAGCCGCACTGACCAGCGCATAAAGCTGGCGGGACAGGTCCTTGGCGTGCACCACGCCAATAATGTTTTCCGGCTCGTCCTTGTAAACGGGCAATCGGGTATGTGGCGACTCCAGGCACTGGGTCAGGATCGCCTCGGGCGCGTCACCTGCATCGATCATCTCGATATTGGAGCGGTGAAGCATGATCTCTTCAACCAGACGTTCGGACAAGTCCAGTGCGCCCAGGATCCGGTCGCGATCTTCTTTCTCAACCAGACCTTCGGAGTGGCCCAGGTTCAACGCGCCTTCGATCTCTTCTCGCACCGCCATAATATGACTGTCGGGATCAATTTTGACGCCGAAAATCCGCAGCACACCGCGCACCAGAAACCGCACTGCTCCGACGACCGGGGCAAGGATCGTAACCAGAAAGCCGATGATCGGCGCAACTGTGGATGCTGCTTTTTCGGCGTTGGAGATGGCATATGTCTTGGGCAGCACCTCGGCAAAGATCAAAACCAGAAAGGTCATCACCAATGTGGCCAAGGCGACGCCACCTTCGCCAAAAGCGCGGGTGAACAGTGCGGTCGCAAGCGAGGTTGCGAGGATATTCACCAGGTTGTTGCCCAACAGAACCGAGCCGATCAACCGTTCGCTGTCTTCGGTCACATCCAAAGCGGTTTGTGCGCCGTTTGACCCTTTGTCGGCCTGAACGCGTAATTTTCCGCGTGAGGCCGCAGTAAGTGCGGTTTCCGAACCGGAAAAGAAGCCGGACAGCACCAAAAGCAGCAGGATGCCACCGGCGGTGATCCAGAAGGTGCTGTCAAAGGTCGAAATGTCTGAGATGTCCATTAATTCTGCCCTGCCAAAGTCTGATCTGGTTATGGGCACCTCAGGCGCAGCGATCAAGGGTGTGCTGCGAAGTTCTTGGCCTAACCGGCTTTTTCGACGGGATCGTCGGATGTGCCGTCGGAATTAGCCAAGGGGTGATGTTCATGCACCAGGTCTTCGAGCTGGGTTTGCAGAACATGGGTGTAGATTTCGGTTGTCGCGATATCGGCATGGCCAAGCATGGCCTGAATGGCACGTAGATCGGCTCCATTGGCAAGCAGGTGCGTGGCAAAAGCATGGCGCAAGGTGTGCGGCGTGACTTTTTCGGGGGAGACGCCGCCGGCCACTGCGATCTCTTTGACCAACAGATAGAACCGATGGCGCGTCAGATGCCCGGCCTGCCCACGCGACGGAAATAGGAAGCGTGAGGCGGGTTTGCCCTTGGTCTGGGCCAGTTCGTCCTGTTCGTCGCGCACGGTGATCCAAGCCGCCAATGCCTCGCGAGCCGGAGGCGATAGAGGTACCAGCCGTTCTTTGCTGCCTTTACCCAGAACCATCAGCATTTGCGGATTGCCACGTGCGCTTGCCACCGGCAGGGACACAAGTTCGCTCACCCGCATGCCGGTCGCGTATAAAAGCTCTAGCAAACATGTATTGCGCAAGCGATCAGTTGTTTTGCGTCCGGTTACGCGGGCCGCGTCAAGGGTCCGGTCGACCTCAGCAACATCCAGCGTTTTGGGCAGACGTTTGGAGCGCCCAGGCCCCTTGATCTGGATTGCCGGATTGTCGCTGCGCCAGCCTTCGTCGAATGCAAAACGGTAAATCTGTTTGATCGCCGACAGACGTCGTGCGCGGGTGGATTGCGACAGTCCCTGCGCGTCGCAGGAAATAAGATATTGTTCAACGTGCTCACGCTCTGCATTGGCAAAACTGAGGTTGTTGTGGTTCATCCAGGCAACCACATCCTTGAGATCGCGACCATAAGCAAGGAGCGTATTCTGTGCGGCACCGATTTCTGCGGCTTGTGCATCAAGGAAGAGAGAAATCCAATCCAGAGAAGTGGCAGGCACGGGCATGGCTATCGATCCAAAATGAGGAGTTGTAAAGCGGACCGGCGTGCAGTTTCTTCCAATCCCACCAAACGGAAGGTGGACAGCGCGCCAGTTAGCGCCGCCCAATTGCCATCACTTCCCTGCGCGAACAAGACCATAGCATTCAAAATCGCCTCTCCAAGACGGCCATTGTCGATTTTGCCGCGTAAATGAGCGGGAACATGCGCTTGTTTGGCGGTCTCTTCAAAGGCGCGTGAAATCGCGGCGTCTTTGGCAGACAGATCTGAGTCGTCTCGTGCTTTGCCCATGGCGATCGCAGCGAGCAGCAGGTTTTCCGGTGTCTCACTTGGTGGCAACATCGCTGCCAGCTCATATTCTTGGGCCAGCAGACGCACCCGCCATGAGAGTTCGGCGGCCGCGCCCGTCAGATCAAAACGCGCGAGCTCTTCGGAAAACAGTTCGGCAAACCCTGTTTCAATACCCGATGCCTGAACCGCCTGCCAGGCGGGCAACAGCGTTTTGGCAACGGCGTCGTCGCTGCCTGTTTTGATGGCAGTTTCAAACCGTTGCAAGGCCGCGACCCGGTCCCAGATGCCGCCTGACGCGGCAGGTTTTCGTTCGCTGAACAGACCCAGCAACCGGTTTGGGGGCAGGGCTCCGATATGAGCCAGCCGCTCTGCCGCCTCCAATTGTGCCTTCCACCCGGACAAGTCGCGCAGGTCGGCAGCTGCATAGGCACGCGGCAGGTTGGAGGTCGGCAATGGCTCGCCAATACTTTCGAACAGGCGGAAGGTCAGCGGTGTTATCACATCGGGTGATTTGGGCGGGGGCGCGAATTCAAACACATCCGGGTTCAAAAAACGGTCCAGAAGCGCGAGATCCTGTTCGGGCAATATTTCCAGCGTGTGTGCGGTTTCCAGCAGCAGCGCGGCAGTCGACCAATCCCCACCGCGGGCATCGCAAAAGATCCGCTCAGCATAGCTTGGCGCCAAATGCGCGGCGCTCTGCAGTACGGCACAGGTTCGGTCTTCATCGCCGGTCAGAAGGCTTGCGTCAAACCAGCGTTTGAAACGTTCCGATGTTTTGGTGGGATCAGCCTGCAGTGCGAGTGCTTGCGCCGGATCGGTTGCGCCCAATGCCATCAATCGGTCAAGGCGCGCCAAAAGGAGGACATCCTTGTCGTCTTCGGGTGCGCGGGTCTCTGACAGCAACAGCGTGAACAACAAGGCCTGCATGGCCGGCGTGTCCTTGACCCGAACCGAGGCGATCAAACGTTTCAATTCGGCCGGCTCGCTGCCGCGCCAAAGGTCCGTCGGCAAACCCGTGGAGGCGGCCGACACCAAGCCCGTGGGAGCGGGAAGCGTGCGCAGCGGCGTGACTGTGATTTCCGGGCGCAATGCGCTGCCAGCCACAGGTGGTTCCAGCAGGATGGTTTCCGGAAGGACAGAAGTTGTGAGCGGGGTGTTGAGCCAATCGATGGCAGCCAAGGGTTGCTGCGCTGTGGCGGTACTGGTCCAATATCCCAGCGTTGCCACAAGCGTTGCCAGTGCAAGGCTATTTCGCATCCAGGATCACCGGTTTTCGCACCTCGCTGGTGGGTGCCCCGAAATCAGCCCCAAACCAGGGACCTAAATAGGCGTAGGCGATCAGCGCAATGCTGGCCAAAACCGCCAAATAAAACAAGTATTTAAAAATACGGCCCATGAGATATGCTCTGCCTGCTTCACTGTCTTTTCTAAAAGTTATATATGGCCTTTTGACGAATATCACGTCATTCACAGAAGTATGAGCGAAAAAGAGCACAAAGAGGCGCTTGCAGAAGCAGCGCAGCCCGGTGAACTGCAAAAGACTGTGGTCATGGTGGGCATGATGGGCGCAGGTAAGACTGCGGTGGGCCGCGCTTTGGCTCAACGTCTTGGCGTGCCCTTTCTGGACAGCGATCATGAGATTGAGAACGCCGCCAATATGAGCGTTCCAGAAATTTTCGAACGCCATGGCGAATCGTTTTTTCGCGAGAAAGAACGGATGGTTATCCGTCGCCTGCTTGAGGAAGAACGCGGCGTGTTGTCCACCGGTGGTGGTGCGTTCCTGTCAGAGGAAAACCGGCGCAATATCTCCGATTTTGGCGTTGCGGTCTGTCTGCAGGCTGATCTTGAGGTGCTGTGGAACCGGGTGCGTCACCGCGATACGCGGCCGCTGCTGCGCACGGCGGACCCCTATGCCACCTTGCGGGATCTGTATGAAAAACGGGTGCCTTTGTATGAGTTGGCGGATGTCTCTGTCAGCTCCGACGGAAAAATCTCTATCGAAGAGATGGTAGATCGGGTGCTGGATGCCTTGCGCGCGCGCCCAGATGTTTTGGAATGGAAGTAATGGAACAAACGGTTCACGTTGAACTGGGCGAACGCTCTTATGACGTCATTGTCGGCCCCGGCCTGATCAAGGAAACAGGGGAGCGCATTTTACCGCTTCTGCGCCGTCCCAAAGTTGCCGTGGTGACCGATGAAACCGTGGCCCGTCTGCATTTGGACGCATTGCGCGCCGGTCTGGCAAACGCTGGTATCGAGATGGAAGCGCTTGCGCTACCCGAAGGCGAAAGCACCAAGGGCTGGCCGCAGTTTACCCGCACCGTAGAATGGCTGCTTGATAAGAAGGTGGAGCGCAATGATGTCGTGATCGCTTTTGGCGGCGGTGTGATCGGCGATCTTGCAGGCTTTGCCGCAGCTGTGTTGCGCCGTGGCGTGCGGTTTGTGCAAATCCCAACCAGCCTTTTGGCCCAGGTTGACAGCTCGGTTGGCGGCAAAACCGGGATCAATACGCCGCACGGTAAAAACTTGGTTGGCGCGTTTCACCAGCCCGCGCTTGTTCTGGCCGATACCGAGGTTTTGGGCACGCTAGAGGCCCGCGATTTCCTGGCTGGGTACGGCGAAGTTGTGAAATACGGTCTTTTAGGAGACGCGGAATTCTTTGATTGGCTGGAAGCAAACGGCCCTGCACTTGCCGCGGGCGACATGCAAAAACGGGTCGAAGCGGTCACCCGCTCGGTTCAGATGAAAGCTGATATCGTGGCGCGGGACGAGACAGAGCAGGGCGATCGTGCGTTGTTGAACCTGGGCCATACTTTCTGCCACGCGCTTGAGGCGGCGACAGGTTATTCAAGCCGTTTGCTGCACGGCGAAGGGGTGGCGATTGGCTGTGCGCTGGCGTTTGAGCTGTCCTCCCGCCTTGGGCTGTGCAGTCAAGAAGACCCCAGCCGCGTGCGTGCGCACCTGAAGGCGATGGGGATGAAAACCGACCTGCGTGACATTGATGGTGATTTGCCTGACGCAGAAGCGCTGGCCGACTTGATGGCACAAGACAAAAAGGTCGTCGATGGTCAGCTGCGGTTCATTCTTGCACGTGGCATCGGTGAAGCCTTTGTAACCGCAGATGTTCCACGCGACGCTGTTGTGCAAGTGATGAAAGACGCGGTGTAATCTATTGAAAATGCGCCCATAAATCTACGGGCGCGTTTTTCCTTCAGCTTAGGAAGCCGCGTTTTGCGAGCCACCACATGTCTGCAATATAGGCTTCGGTGCTAAAGTCCGGCGCTTGTTTTAACTGCTCCCACCCCTGAAACGACATCGCAGACCACAACAAGTTTGTGGCGCTGTCGACGGTCCAGCCCGGTGCCAGATCCGCTTCACGCTCGATCTGGTCAAAGGTCTGGCGAATCTCCTCACGCAATGCCTCCATCCGTTCCTGCCAGGCTGCATTGGCCTCAGCATCTGTGGCGCGCAAGGCGAGCAGCGCGCGCGCCATACCTTGGATGATCTCCATCTGATTGGCCCAGAATACCACAAGCTCTCGCAACTTATCGCGGCCTGTCTGGGCCTGACGGTAAGGTTCAAGACGCTCGGTAATATTTTGTTTTTCATCGATAAACCGCGTGGTCGCGATTAATAAATCAGCGCGGTTTTCAAAATGCAGGTACAGCGCCTGCCGTGACACACCTGCAGTTTTCGCAATGTCGGACATGCGCACGCCTTTGCCCAGGTTTGCCTCGGTCAATTGCCAGCAGGCGGTAAGGATCTTTTCTCGGGTATCATTTTTTTCACTTGACATGATGTCAATCTATCCCAATGTTGACATCGCGTCAATTGACACTGTGTAAATGGACATCATGTCAATGGACGCGGTGTCAAGTGTTGCAATTTTGAGTGAAGGAGTGAGTGAAATGAAAGTGATCGTTTTTGGTGCAACCGGCAGTCTGGGCGCTCATGTGGTCAAATCCCTGCTTGCCAAAGGACACAGTGTGACCGGGTTCTCCCGCAGTGTACCCAACGGCGCTGACGGGGATGGGATTACGATGCTGCGCGGCGATGTGTTGAACCAGGTGGATGTGCAGCGGGCAGTCACAGGGCAGGACGCGGTTGTTTGCGCCCTAGGCGCGGGAATGAAGGGGGAAATCCGAACCAAAGGGACTGAAACCATTGTGAAAGCCATGAAGGCAACAGGCGTTAAGAGATTGATTTGCCTGTCTTCCTTGGGTGTTGGTGACAGTGAGCCGGTTTTGAATTTCTGGTGGCGCTGGGTGATGTTTGGCCTGCTTCTACGCGCTACATTCGCAGATCACCACGGTCAGGAAGCAGTGGTTCGCCAATCAGGTTTGGACTGGACGATTGTCCGTCCAAGTGCGTTTCAAGACGGTGATCCACTTGGTGAGTATCATGTCGGGGACTTGCGTGAGGTGCAGGGCAAGCTGGCCTTGAAAATTCGGCGCGCCGATGTCGCGGACTTTATGGTGGGGCAAGTAGACAACGCCCAGTTCCTGCATCAATCACCCAGTCTATCCTATTGATTTCGCCCCTTGTTTGTTGTGGAATCAAAGAGTTATATCGTGGTTCTCGACCGACAAAGGCAAAAGAAAACCCGCCGCAATTTCTTGCAGCGGGTTTCATCATGTCATTTGCCTTGGCTTAAAACGGGATCTCGTCGTCGTCGATATTGTGGGATGCGCCGCCACCTTGGGCGCCACCACCGTATCCACCACCACCCTGTGGGCCGCTGTCATATCCGCCACCGCCGTAGCCACCGCCTTGACCGCCGCTATCGCCGCCACCAAAGCCGCCACCGCCGCCTTGGCCACCGCCCATACCGCCACCTTCACCACGGCCATCCAGCATGGTCAGAGTGGAACCAAACCCTTGCAGAACAACTTCGGTGGAATAGCGATCCTGGCCGTTTTGATCTTGCCATTTACGGGTTTGCAATTGGCCTTCGATGTAAACTTTGGAACCCTTGCGCAGGTATTGCTCTGCGACGCGCACCAGACCTTCGGTGAAAATCGCAACTGAATGCCATTCGGTTTTCTCACGGCGCTCGCCGGTGTTGCGGTCTTTCCAAGTCTCAGAGGTTGCGATGCGCAGGTTGCACACCTTGCCGCCGTTCTGAAAGCTGCGGACTTCGGGGTCGCGGCCCAAATTGCCGATTATCATGACTTTGTTGAGAGATCCGGCCATCTTGGTCGTGTCCTTTATCATTAAGCTGTGCATGCGAGATGCGTAAATCTTGTCCCGGCGTCGAATCCCCTTCGTCGCGGTTTCGGCTATCCTATCTTTCTGCGCCCTCTTGTTAAAGCGACTGAGAGGCAAAAGGGAGAAATCGGATTTCGGATATATGTTTGGCAATGATATGCCGACTGATCATTGTGGGCTTTAAAATTTCACAAAAATGTCTATGATTGTCCTTGGTTCGTGGGGAAACAGGGCGCCAAATATGCGAATGATGTTTGTGGGGGCGAGTGTCGCTTGCGCTTTGGTCGCTGAGACGGCTGTCGCGCAAGGCATTTCCAGCAAAAGTAGAAGAGACCTGCTTGCAGCCCATACACGGGTTCTGGATGGTCGTGCCGCCAGCCAGTACAAAGGCTCAGACCGCTTGAAGCCTGAAAGCTACAGGATTGATCTGACACCAAAGAATCTACGCTATACTGGGAAGTACCGCGGTCAGTATCTAAAGATAGCCCGCACCGTCGCCCGTCAAAATGGCATTCCGGAAGATCTGTTCCTGCGGCTAGTGCAACAAGAAAGCAATTGGAACCCCACTGCGCGTTCCCACAAGGGGGCACTTGGTCTGGCGCAGCTGTTACCATCCACGGCGGCGAGCCTTGGCGTTGATCCAACCAATCCCAAACAGAACCTAGAAGGTGGCGCACGCTATTTGGCGCAGCAATACCGCAAATTCGGTTCCTGGCGTTTGGCGCTTGCGGCCTATAATGCAGGTCCAGGTGCGGTTGAAAAATATGGTGGGGTGCCGCCGTATAAAGAGACCCAAAATTACGTGAAAAAGATCCTGGGAAGCTGATATTTACAGCACGTGTATCGTGTGAAGAACGTGACGATCGCGGTTGATTTTCGACCGTTTCGCGCGGGTGAACGCTGCGTATTGTCGGCCTTTTGTAAACAGTCTGTTCATCTGGGTTAATGCCGCGTTAACGGCCCGTGGTTGCCATTAAGTTGCCTTAAAATTTGATGAAAGCTTGCGCAGAAGTGGGAGAAAGACCGTGACTGCAAGAAGCTTTGACCAACGTTTGAACCAGATGCATTGGCAACCAACTGCGGTTCCGACGCAGAAGATTGTTGATGACGTTTTGGCGCGTCCGGCTTCTGTGCCGTTGCGGGTTGAGTGGACTGTTGCTGGGGTGGTTCTTGGCATGTTGATCGGCTTTGGCCTGAAAGGGACAATCGCGCCGGATGCGCCGTTCGGGGCGCATGCAGATACATTGGGCTACGTGGTGGGTGCCCTGAGTCTGTTGGCGGCTGCCGCATCAACAAGCGTGACCATCCTGGCCATTCCGCTGCGCAAGAAATTGCCACAACTGATGCAGTTTTCCCTGTGCAACCTTTTGATGATAATCGTTCTTTTGGCCAGTTGATCAGCTCGACGCGCGCGCGGCTTTGCGCAACCGGCTTGGTGTAAGGCCGGTGTGCTGCGAAATGAAGCGCGTGAAGTAAGCGGGGCTGCCAAAGCTGAGACGGTTTGCGATATCCTGAATTGGCGTATCGCTATAGGTCAGCAGAGAACGCGCACAATGCAGCTGTCGCTCTGTCAGGAGATTGGCCGCGGTTTTGCCGGTTTCCGCTTTGCAGACACGGGTCAAATGTGTCGGCGTTACATCCAGCGCTTCTGCGTGATCCGACATTGATGCGCCGTCTCCAAACATCCGCGATACCCGTTCGCAATAGGCACGGCTGAGGCGCTGTGCGGCAGTCGCGCGGGTTTTCTTTTCCTGTCGGACCGCCGTGCGTTCGATTTCAATCAACAGAACCTGCGACAGCGCTTTCATTGCGTCTGGCCAGTTGTCGCGCTGTTCGCGTTGCTCGCGCTGCAGACGTTCGATCATATAGTTGATATAGGCCTGCTCTTGGCTGTCGTTGATCCTTAGGAAAAACGCGGAACGGTCCATTGCGGACATACTGTTGCGGGGCAAGAACAGGCAACTGCCGATGCATTGACGTCCGAGATCCAGAGACCATAGCGCACCGGCAGGAATGTAGAACAGATTATGGGGACCAAACCCGTGGCGTTTCCCATCCAGGAGCACCCGACCTTGACCCCGGGTGAGCCAAATAACCAAGTCCTGCGCACGATCGTGGCACAGTTCCACCTGCCAGGCGCCAACAGGCGACAGTTGAGACAGGGTCGTAACCTCGATCTCTGAGGGCGAAGACGTAGTTGGAAGCATTCTAATCCGTTGGCATTCTTTTGTATTTCTTAATTAGATGCACATCGACATGAAAAATCGATTCTTGCAAGAACTCGGGCCTGGCAGCCTGTCCGCTGGTCGGGGTCTCGCTTGAATGTGAACGCAAGCTATGTGTCGGGGCGAAACACGTCCCAACTGGACATCTTTGATCTAAACCACGTGCGCTGTCGTTTTGCAAATTGGCGGGTCGCAATCGAGGCGCGTTCACGGGCTGTGTCCAGATCGATCACCCCGGTCACATAATCCATCAATTCGGGCACGCCGATCGCCTTGCAGGCGGGGAGTTTAGGATCGTAACGCTCACGCATGGCATCGACCTCTTCTAGCGCTCCTGCGGCGACCATTTTGTCGAACCTTTGCCGGATCCGCTGTTCCAACCAATCTTTGTCAGATTGCATCACAATGGCCGCGCACTGGTTCAGATCCAACGTCGGCGGAGGTGTATCTGCCTGCCAATCGGCCAAGCTGCGTCCGGTTGCGCGCTGAACCTCCCAGGCACGTTGCACCCGCATCCGATTTTGCATGTCGATCTTTGCGGCGGTCTTCGGGTCCACGCTTTTTTGCAAAACATCCAGCGACAGTCTGTCGGCCTCTTGTCGGATGGCAGGCGGGGTGGCGGGGATATCTGCCATGCCACGGGTGAGCGTCTGAAAGTACAATCCGGTTCCGCCAACAATAATGGGACGCTGCCCGGTCTTGAGCAGATCCTGCACGTCCCGCAGCCAGTGCCCGGCGGAATAGGGCTGGTCAAAGGCCACATGGCCGTACAGCGCATGGGGCGCGCGGCTCTCTTCTTCCAGCGAGGGGCGGGCTGTTACCACACGCCAACAGTCGAATATTTGACTTGCATCTGCATTGACCACGACGCCGCCTTGCGACTCGGCAAAGCGCAGGGCCAGATCGGATTTCCCCGACGCGGTGGGGCCAGCGATAAGAACTGGCAAGTCTGGGTCGGTTTGGGGCAACTTCATGTCGGGCTGTCCTGAGCAATGCCTGTGCATCTGCGTGTTTTTGCTGAAATGAGGCCACGGACCGCATTGATCCTTGCGGCGAATTGCTTCATTTTGCGCACAAATTAACCCCTACATCTTGTGGAGCGCAACATGCCCCTTACCTCGGACCAGCCGGATTTCTCTTCGGCCGTTAAATATAACCGCGTCATGTTGAAAATTTCTGGTGAGGCGCTGATGGGCGATCAGGGGTTCGGCTTGCACCCCCCGACTGTTCAACGCATCGCGCAAGAAGTCAAAACCGTTCACGACATGGGTGTCGAAATCTGCATGGTGATCGGCGGCGGCAACATCTTCCGCGGGCTGTCAGGATCCGCGCAAGGAATGGAGCGCACCACGGCGGATTACATGGGCATGCTGGCGACGGTCATGAACGCATTGGGCATGCAGTCCGCGCTGGAAGACGAGGGTGTATTTACCCGCGTGATTTCGGCCATTCGCATGGACGAAGTGGCCGAACCCTACATTCGCCGCCGCGCGGTGCGCCACCTGGAAAAGAAACGGGTGTGTATCTTTGCCGCGGGCACCGGGAACCCTTATTTCACAACGGATACTGCTGCGACTTTGCGTGCAAATGAAATGGCTTGCGAGGCGATCTTCATGGGCAAAAACGGCGTCGATGGGGTTTACGACAAAGACCCCAAAGAGCATTCCGATGCGGTACGCTTTGATCACGTGTCCTATGACGATGTGCTGGCAAAACGCTTGAAGGTTATGGACGCCTCGGCGATCGCGCTGGCGCGGGATAACAATCTGCCAATCATCGTGTTCCCGTTGGATGAACCAGGTGGGTTCAAAGGGATCCTTGCCGGTCAGGGCACCTATACAACAGTCCACAATTAAGCCGCTGGACCTTAAACGAATTTTGACAAAGCACGCCGGTCTTCGGCGTGTTTTTATATATTGAGAACAACGGCCCAAGTCGCATGATCGCTATACATTCATGTGCCTATGGCGTAAGAGGCTTGAACAGACCGCCTCAAAGCAGGGGAGAGCAGAATGTCTGACGATTTTGAACTGGATACAGATGACCTGAAACGCCGTATGGATGGCGCGATGGCCAATCTTAGAACTGAATTCGCAAGTTTGCGCACCGGTCGCGGGTCCGCATCGATGCTGGACCCAGTGATGGTTGACGCCTACGGCTCCATGACGCCGATCAACCAGGTGGGCACCGTGAACGTACCGGAGCCACGGATGGTTACGGTCAACGTTTGGGACAAGGGCCTTGTTGGTAAGGTCGAAAAAGCGATCCGCGAATCTGGCTTGGGGATCAATCCTCAGCTGAACGGCACCATCATCATGCTGCCGATCCCGGAGCTGAATGAAGAGCGTCGCCGCGAGCTGAGCAAAGTGGCCGGTCAATACGCCGAACACGCGCGGGTTTCTGTTCGCAACGTACGTCGCGACGGCATGGATCAGATCAAGAAGGCCAAGGCCGACGGCATGTCCGAGGATGATCAAAAGTTCTGGGAAACCGAAGTCCAGGATTTGACCGACAAAATGATCAAAGCGGTTGATGACGCGCTGGAAAACAAACAAACCGAAATCATGCAGGTCTGAGACCAGAGCATGGGTGTGAATGAACCGAATGCGGGATCCGGCGACAGGCCGGGCCCGCGTCATGTTGCCATAATTATGGATGGCAATGGTCGATGGGCGCAGGCGCGCGGTCGGCCTCGACTGTTTGGGCATCATGCTGGTGCCAAAAGAGTCCGTGAAATTGTTGAATGTTGCCCCGATTTGGGGGTCAAATATCTTACTATTTTTGCCTTTTCGACGGAGAACTGGAAGCGAACCCAGGTCGAAGTTGCTGGCCTTATGAGCCTGTTTCGCCGTTATATTTCCAAAGAAATGAATGCGCTTGCAGCCCAGAATGTCAGGGTGCGGTTTATTGGCGATCGGGTGCGCTTGGATGCCAAGCTTATTGGCCTTATGGACAAGCTGGAATGCAATACCGCCGGTAACGATGGTACCCATTTGACTATCGCCTTGAACTATGGCGGCCGGGATGAAGTTGCGCGTGCCACCAAACGTTTGGCGCAGGATGTCGCAGCCGGAAAATTGGATCCAGAAAAGGTCGATGAGGAAACTCTACCGCGTTATCTTGATACGCATGTCTTGCCGGACCCTGATCTGGTCGTGCGCACCAGCGGTGAAGCGCGGATTTCTAACTTCCTTTTGTGGCAATCGGCCTATGCAGAATATGAGTTCATCGACACGCTCTGGCCAGATTTCACCAAAGAAGAGCTGGCAGGCCTGTGTCTGAACTATGGCAAACGTGACCGACGTTTTGGCGCGGTGAAAACATGACAGCTTCATCTCGTTGGGCCGATCTCTGGCCGCGTTTTACATCCGCCTTGGTGATGCTCGTGGTTGCGGCAGTCGCCATCTGGAGTGGTGGGATTGTCTTTAACGCAGTGATCGCGCTGATCTGCGGCGGCATTTTCTGGGAAATGGCGGCCATGTATTGGCCAGGGCAGGGCATGCGTGCAGTAAAGCTTGGTCTGATCGCCGCTGTGGCGTTCTTTGTGTCGACTTTTTTACCGTTGCTTGCAGCCATTGCGCTGCTGGTGATCCCGGTTGTGGTTCTGGCCATTGAAGACCGTGCGAAATTTGCCAAACCATTGGCCGTCTTGGGTGTGTGGATCATGCTTGCGGGCTTTGGCTTTGTCTGGTTGCGCAACGCGTTGAATGTCGATTGGCTGTTGTGGCTGGTCTGCGTTGTGGTGGCGACAGATGTCGCTGGATATTTCGCGGGCAAAATGATCGGTGGCCGCAAATTCTGGCCGCGTGTCAGCCCAAAGAAAACCTGGTCTGGAACATCCGCGGGCTGGGTAGCGGCAGCTTTGGTTGGCGCAATGTTCACTGGTCCCCTCGATCACGGTGTTTTCCTGATTGTTCTATCGGTCCTGATTTCCATGGCCAGCCAGGCTGGGGATGTCGCCGAAAGCGCGTTGAAACGACAGCGCGGGGTCAAAGACTCCAGCGCGCTGATCCCGGGACATGGCGGGCTGTTTGACCGATTTGATGGTATGCTTGGTGCTTCGGCCCTGTTCTTGGGCCTGTTTGCACTGGCGAACCTGTAGCCACGCGTGAATAAGGGCGGAGCTTGACGATGCGCAAAGTATCCATTTTTGGTGCCACCGGCTCGATTGGTCAAAACACCATCGACCTGATCCGCCGCGCGCCTGAGGCCTACGATGTGGTCGCTCTCAGCGGGGGGGCGAATATCGCGCAGCTCTCTGAGGATGCGATTGAGCTGAACGCCAAAGTCGCCGTCACGGCCTTTTCTGATCAGCTGGATGCATTGCGCGACGCTTTGGCGGGCACAGGTATCGAAGCGGCAGCCGGCGAAGAAGCCCTTGTTGAAGCGGCAAGCCGACCTGCAGATTGGGTCATGTCTGCGATCGTAGGTGCGGCGGGTTTGAAACCTGGTTTGGCTGCATTGGAGCAGGGCGCAAGTCTTGCTCTGGCCAACAAGGAATCGCTGGTCTGCGCGGGCAAGCTGTTGATGGAAACGGCCCGGCGCAACGCAGCAACCGTTCTTCCGGTCGACAGCGAACATTCCGCGATCTTCCAGGGGCTGGTCGGCGAAGATATGGCGGCTGTGGAACGTATTATTATCACCGCCTCGGGCGGGGCGTTTCGCGATTGGCCGTTGGAGCAGCTTGCAGCAGCAACTGTGGAGCAAGCCTCATCGCACCCAAATTGGAACATGGGGCAGCGGATCACGATCGACAGTGCCTCGATGTTCAACAAAGCATTGGAAGTCATTGAAACGCGTGAATTCTTTGGTGTGGATCCCAAACAGATCGAAGTCATCGTTCATCCAGAATCGCTGATCCATTCCATTGTTGGCTTTCGCGATGGTGCGATGATGGCCCATCTTGGCGCGCCAGATATGCGTCACGCGATTGGCTATGCGTTGCACTGGCCGCAACGGCAGGATCTGCCGGTCGAGCGGCTGGATCTGGCAAAAGTCGCAAGTCTCACTTTCAAGGCGCCAGAGGCCACGCGTTACCCAGCCCTCGGCCTGGCTTATGAGGTTATGGCGCGCGGTGGCTTGATGGGGGCTGTGTTTAACGCGGCCAAAGAACGGGCGTTGGATCACTTCATCGCCAAGAAACTGGGTTTTCTCGATATGTCACATGTGGTGGCGGCGGTGATGGAACATATGGATCGCGAAAGCGGCCTCATTGATGCCCCAATGACACTTGATAACGTGCTGCGCATTGACCATCTCGCCCGAAGGGCGGTGGATGACCTTGCGCCAGAACGGATAGGATAAAATTTTGGACGTCATTTCATTTTTGCCCCAAGTCGGCAGCCTGGCTTTCACAATTGTCACTTTTGTCGCGGTGCTGTCGGTGATCGTCGCGGTCCATGAATATGGTCACTACATTGTGGGCCGATGGTCCGGCATCCATGCCGAGGTCTTCTCGCTGGGGTTTGGTCCCGTGTTGTGGAGCCGGATGGACAAACGTGGCACCCGCTGGCAAATCGCTGCGCTGCCGTTTGGCGGATATGTTAAGTTTCTAGGCGATGCGAATGCAGCGTCCGGCAAAGACGAAGAAGCTATGGCAGCTGCCGAAGGCGACGCTGTGGAAATGCGCCGCACAATGCACGGTGCTCCGTTGTGGGCACGCAGTGCGACAGTGGCGGCGGGCCCCGTCTTTAACTTTATCCTCTCTGCGATCATCTTCTGCGCTATCCTATTGTCCGAAGGCACCATTCGTGAGCCCTTGGGCGTTGGGTCGGTTGTGCCCTTACCTGGCATTCAGAACGAGCTGCAGGAAGGTGACGAAATCCTTGAAATCGCTGGCCAAGACGTTCCAGCCTTTAGTGACAGCGCCGCTTGGAGCAGCTTTTCTGAAGCTTTGCCAGTGGGCGATCATCTGACTTATACCGTGCGTCGCGATGGGGCCGTTCTGGATGTGTCAGGCCCGGTCCTGTCGCCGCCTTACGTGCGCTCGATTGCGCCACGCAGTGCCGCATCCGACATTGGCCTTCAGTCAGGCGACGTGATCACCGGTGTTGACGGACAGCCTATCTATGCGTTTTCGCAGCTGAAAGATCTGGTCGAAAGCGGCGAAGGCAAAGTGTTGCTGATTGAAATCTGGCGCGACGGCCAGACGATGGAGTTTGCTCTCGCACCGCGTGCGACCGACGAGCCGCAGCCAGACGGTGGTTTTGCCACCCAATGGCGGATTGGTATCGTCGGTGGCATGGCCTTTGATCCAGCAACCGAATCTATGGGCGTTGGTGAGGCGCTTTGGGGCGGTGTGCGTCAGGTCTATGCAGTGATTGAGATGTCCCTGTCCGGTTTGAAGCACATGATTTCAGGCGCCATTAGCACGTGCAACCTGTCAGGCCCGATTGGCATCGCCGAGACATCATCGTCCATGGCCAAACAGGGCGGTGAGAGCTTCCTGAGGTTCATTGCGATTATCTCAACTGCGGTTGGTCTGATGAACCTGTTCCCAGTTCCTGCGTTGGATGGCGGGCATCTGGTGTTTTATGCCTATGAGGCCGTCGTGGGGCGTCCGCCGCATGACCGTGCGCTGCAGATCCTGATGACGGTCGGGATTGCCCTGGTTCTGTCGATGATGGTCTTTGCCTTGGGCAACGATATCTTCTGTTAACCAGTATATAATTTGGGGTGCAGCCGCACTGAGGCTGCCCCACTCTTGCCCAATTCCCGATTTATCCTTTGTTAACACCCAAAGGACGAATGGGAATCGGGGGATTACATGAATACTGCAGCACTCACATACCGTAGCTTTGACTTACTGCTACGTCTCAACTTGGATCGTTTTGTCTGGGTTTTGACAATCGCCGTCTCTTTGGTGATCGCGGCCTATTTTGCCGGATCTCACTGACTGTCGCTGTGCGACCTCTCTTCATAGACGTAAATACGAAACAAATTGCCCGCGAACGCATGTTAATGTTTGGTTAGTTTTGACAACGGCTTTCAAACCCGATACGCACTTTTTAAAAGCAGTGATAATTGGGTTTGAGAGATGGCAAGGGGTTTTTCGGCGGGAACATCCTGTGTGGGAGGGGTGAAACGCTCCAACATTTTGTTCCGTAACGTATCCGCAGTGGCATTGTCAGTGGCGCTTGGTTTGGCAGCTATGCCTAACTTTGTTTCGGCGCAAAGCTTCCAGTTCAACAACGTTCGGGTAGAGGGGAACCAGCGGATTCAGACCTCGACCATTGTTGCCTATACCGGATTGGAACAAGGCAGCGCAGTCTCTGCAGGCGAGCTGAACGACGCTTACCAGCGCATTCTGGACAGTGGCGTGTTTGAAACGGTCGAACTGGTCCCCAGCGGCAATACATTGGTGATCAAGGTCACCGAATTCCCGACGATCAGCCAGATCGCGTTTGAGGGCAATCGCCGCCTCAAAGATGACGCGTTGCGTGAAATCGTCGAGTCTGCGCCGCGCCGTGTGTTCAACCCAGAAGTCGCCGAACGTGACGCAGACCTGATCGCGGAACTCTACAGCGCCCGTGGTCGGATCGCTTCGCAGGTCACACCGCGCATCATTCGCCGCAGCGACAATCGTGTCGATCTGGTGTTTGAAATCGCAGAAGGCGACACCACCGAAGTTGAGCGCGTCTCCTTTGTGGGCAACCGTCAATTCTCTGACCGTCGCTTGCGCCGTGTGCTTGAGACCAAGCAGGCGAACTTCCTGCGGACATTTATTAACCGCGACACGCTTGTTCAGGACCGTCTGGAATTTGACAAGCAGGTGCTGCGCGATTTCTATCTGTCCCGCGGATACGTTGATTTCCGTGTCAACAGCGCCAATGCAGAACTGACCCCAGAACGCGACGGTGTGTTCTTGGTGGTTGATGTGACCGAGGGTCAGCAGTTCAAATTCGGCAATGTCTCTGTTGTCAGCGAGATTCCGGAAGCCGATGCCGATTATTATCAGCGTGCCATTCGTGTGAAACCCGGCGTGGTCTACAACCCTGCGCTGGTTGACGCCGAAATGGTCAAGCTGGAACGTTTGGCGGTCCGTCAGGGCATCGACTTTATGCGGGTTGAACCACGTATCATCCGCAACGACCGTGATCTGACCCTGGATCTGGAGCTGGCGCTTGTACGTGGGCCGCGGATCTTTGTTGAACGGATCGATATCGAGGGCAACACCACGACCTTGGATCGGGTGATCCGCCAGAAATTCCGCACTGCGGAAGGCGATCCCTATAACCCGCGTGAAATTCGCGAGACAGCCGAACGCATCCGCGCTCTTGGGTTCTTCTCCGACTCTAACGTTGATGTGCGGGAAGGCTCGACCGAAGATCAGGTTATTGTCGATGTCGACGTGACCGAGCAGCCGACTGGCTCGCTGTCCATCGGTGGTGCATTCTCCGCCGAAGACGGCATTGGTGTTGTTCTGGGCCTGAGCGAAAACAACTTCCTGGGCCGTGGTCAGCGTCTGTCGTTGAACCTATCGACTGCGGAAGAAAACCAAGAGTACTCGGTAAGCTTTACCGAGCCACATTTGTTGGGTCGCGATCTGCAGCTGGATCTGGATTTTGGGCTTGCGACATCGGACTCCAGCTTTACCTCCTATGACACGGAACGCGTATTCTTTAGCCCTGCCGTTAGTTTCGCGCTCAATCAACACTCCAACTTGAGCTTGCGCTACACTTGGGACAACACTGAACTGCAGTCACGTGGTGAGAATAGCCTGGGCAATCCGGTGGCTGGCCCAGTGATCACCAACGAGATTGGTTTTGGCGAACGCTCTGCCAGCTCGGTCGGTTTCACCTATACCTATGACAGCCGTCTGGAAGAAATCGACCCGACCCGCAGCTTCTTGTTTGAAGTTGGGGCTGACTATGCCGGTCTGGGTGGCGATTCCGAATATCTCCGCAGCACCGCCAGAATTGTGGCCGAGAAGAGGATCTTTAACGAAGAGGTCACCTTGCGCGCGACAGTAGAGGCTGGTGCGTTCCAATGGCAGGGTGGCGATTTCAGCCGTGCAACAGACCGGTTTTTGCTGGGGCCGAACCAGCTGCGTGGTTTTGATCCAGGCGGTATCGGTCCACGGGATGTTTCATCCTCGAACGGGACCAGCTACTCGGATTCTCTAGGCGGTAACTATTTCGCCGTGGCTCGGTTTGACGCGGAATTCCCGCTTGGCCTGCCGGAAGAACTGGGTTTGCGCGGTGGTTTGTTCTACGATATCGGCAACGTCTGGGGCTTGGACGATGTTGACACATCCGGTTCAACAATTGTTGGCCGGGGCGGTTCGTACCGCCATGTTGTTGGCTTCTCTCTCTTGTGGACAACCGCCATTGGTCCGCTGCGGTTCAACTTCTCCAAGCCTATTTCAAGCGAAGAGTTTGACGAAGAACGCAACTTTGACCTGACGTTGCAAGCGCGGTTCTAACTTGTCGATGCTGAAACATGTCACAGCTTTTGTGATATCTGGGGCGGTCCTTTTGGGGGCCGCCTCTGATCTTGCATGGGCCCAGTCCGCGCCATTTGCGCCCGGTCTGCCATTGGGGCAAGGTCCGCAGTTTGGCGTGCCGCTCAGTGGCGTCCTGACGCTGCGCTCAGATGCGATGTTCAACGAAAGCGCCTTTGGACGCCGTGTCGCCCAGGAAATCGAGGCCGAAGGCGCGGTTCTAACGGCTGAAAACCGCCGGATCGAAGCAGAACTGCGCGCCGAAGAGCAAGAGCTGACAGAGCGCCGCAAATCGATGGCGCCTGATGACTTTCGCCGCCTTGCGAATGCATTTGACCAAAAGGTGCAAGAAATTCGCCGGGTTCAGGATGCCAAACTCGAAGATATTAACCGCATCGGTGACGATGCCCGGCGTGAATTCCTCGCGGTCTCTTTGCCTATTCTCCAGGAAATCATGCGGGAGGCCGGTGCGGGGGCAATTCTAGAGAAATCCTCTGTACTGCTCAGCGCTGATGCGGCCGATATCACCCAATTGGCCGTCCAACGTGTCGATGCCATCTTGGGCGACGGGCGTCCATCCGATGATAGCGGCAAATAAACCCGCTGCCGCTTGCCCAAAGCTTCATCCCTTGTTACCCACATGCCAAGTCACCAAGAAAAACAGGACGCAATTCCCATGACCGCCGATCTCAAAAGCGCCGATATCCACCTGATCCAGCGGATCCTGCCGCACCGTTATCCTTTTCTGTTGGTTGATAAAGTCGTGGACATCGACGGCTACAGCTCTGCGCGTGGCATCAAAAACGTGACCATGAATGAGCCCCATTTTCAGGGCCACTTCCCCGGCACGCCTATCATGCCGGGTGTCACCATTGTCGAAGCGATGGCGCAGACATCTGGTGTTATGCTGGGCGTCGGCATGGATATGATCGACACTGATCTGCTGATCTATTTCATGAACATCGACAACTGCAAATTCCGCCGCAAGGTGGTGCCCGGTGACGTCTTGGAAATGAACGTGACCACAACCCGTGGCAAATTGGGTGGTAAAATCTTCAAATTCCATGGTGTTGCAACCGTTGATGGTGAGGTCGCAGCTGAAGCTGATTTCACCGCAATGGTTGATCGTCAGGAAGGGTAATCGCGATGTCCAATATCCACCCCAGTGCCATTATTGAACCGGGTGCCAAAATCGGTGACGGCTGTGAAATCGGCCCGTTCTGTATGGTTGGTGCCGACGTTGAGCTGGCCGAACGGGTGGTTTTGAAATCGCATGTGGTTGTCACCGGCAATACCAAGATTGGCGAAGAGACGGTTGTCTTTTCTTTTTCGGTGATTGGTGAGATCCCACAGGACCTTAAATTCAAAGGCGAAAGCTGCAGCACCGTGATTGGCGCACGCAACCGGATCCGTGAGCATGTGACAATCAATGCCGGAACCGAAGGTGGTGGCGGTGTCACGCGTATCGGCGATGACGGGTTGTTTATGGCAGGCTGTCATATCGCCCATGACGCGCAGGTCGGTGATCGAGTGATTGTAGTCAACTCTGCTGCGGTCGCTGGTCACTGTGTGTTGGAAGACGACGTTATCATCGGTGGCCTGTCGGGTATTCACCAATGGGTGCGTATCGGGCGTGGTGCCATTATCGGCGCTGTGACCATGGTGACCAATGATGTGATCCCCTATGGCCTGGTGCAGGCGCCACGTGGCGAATTGGACGGGCTGAACCTTGTTGGTCTCAAACGCCGTGGGGTCAAACGCGCCGATATTACCGCGCTGCGCGCCGCATTTCAGATGTTGGCGCAGGGTGAAGGCACGTTTCAGGAGCGCGCGCGTCGCTTGGGGGATGAGACTGACAGCGCATATGTGGAAGAGATCGTTGCCTTTATCACAGGTGTTACCGACCGGTCGTTCCTGACGCCGGGAGGGTAAGCCATGATTGCATTAATCGCCGGACGCGGAGCTTTGCCGCGCGAAATCGTTGCAAATCTGCCTGAGCGGCCGTTGATCTGCGCGATGTTGGGATCAGAGCCTGATGAGATTCAAGCCGATCTGACGTTCCGCTTTGAACAATTGGGCAGCTTTCTGGCCGAGTTGAAAAACCGTGGCGTGACTGAGATCTGCATGGCCGGCGCGGTTAGCCGCCCGTCGGTGGATCCGGCTGCGATTGATAGGGCGACCTTACCTTTGGTCCCCATCCTGCAAGCCGCCTTGGCCCAGGGCGATGACGGAGCACTGCGCGCCATTATTTCCGTGATGGAGGATGCGGGTTTTGCCGTACGTGCAGCGCATGAGATTGCCCAAGAGCTTTTGATGGCCGAAGGCGTCTATACCAAGGTGCAGCCCGGCGAATTGGACAAACCCGATGCCGCACGTGGTGCCGCCGTTGTTGCGGCAATGGCGGCGGCAGATGTGGGGCAATCCTGCGCCATTCGCAGCCATCAGGCGATTGCCGTGGAAAATGTCTTTGGCACCGATTGGATGCTGCAGAGCCTTGTGGAACGTCCTGACGGGCAGGGTGGTTTGCTGTTCAAAGCGCCAAAACCCGGACAGGATCGCCGTGCGGACCTGCCCACAATCGGCCCCGACACTGTGGTCGCTGCCGCAGCTGCCAAGCTTTCGGGGATCGTGATCGAAGCGGACGGGGTGATCGTTCTGGACCGGGCAGATGTGATCGCCAATTGTGACCGCCTCGGCCTGTTTTTCTGGGTGCGCCCCTCGTGAGCCTTCGGGTCTTTATCTTGGCAGGTGAGCCATCAGGTGACCGTCTGGGTGGCGCTTTGATGGCGGGATTGAAACAGCTTGCGCCGGGCGTCACCTTTGATGGGATTGGTGGCCCGTTGATGCAGGAACAGGGGCTGACCTCGCGTTTCCCGATGGACGAGCTGTCGGTTATGGGCATCGCCGAGGTGCTGCCCAAATATCGTCACCTGAAACGTCGTATCCGCGAAACGGCAGAGGCGGTGATTGCGACCAGGCCCGATGTGATGATCACCATCGACAGCCCAGATTTTTCCCTTCGCGTTGCCAAGCTGGTGAAAGCGGCCTCGGATGTGCGCACCGTGCATTACGTGGCACCGTCCGTTTGGGCATGGCGTCCCAAACGTGCGACCAAGATGGCGCAATGCATTGACCATGTTCTCGCGCTTTTGCCGTTTGAGCCGCCTTATATGCAAGCTGCCGGCATGGACTGCGATTTTGTCGGCCACCCGGTGGTGAATGAACAATTGGCGACAGAGGCTGAAATTGCATCCTTTCGATCGGCTTTTGACCTAGGCGATGCGCCGTATCTGTTGGCGCTGCCCGGCTCACGTCGTTCAGAGGTCAGCCGATTGGCCCCGGTGTTTGGCGCGGCGGTGCAGAATTTTGTTCTTACCCACCCCGACATGCGTGTGGTTGTGCCAGCCGCAGGGCCAGTTGCACAGTTGGTGCGGGAAAATCTGCAAAGCTGGCCGAGCAATACGGTACTGGTGGATCCCAATGAGTTGGATAAAGACACCGCCAAGGCCCACAAACGCGCGGCCTTTGCTGGCGCGGATCTTGCGCTTGCAGCATCGGGCACCGTGTCGCTTGAGCTGGCACAGGCGCATACACCGATGGTGATCGCTTATACGTTTAAGTGGCTCACTTGGCAGATCATGAAACGTATGGCGCTGATTGATACGGTGACCTTGGTTAATTTGGTCAGTGATACGCGCGTGGTGCCTGAATGCTTGGGACCAGAATGTCAGCCAGATCAGATTACAGCGCACCTTGACGCCGTAGCCGCGCAGCCCGACGCGCAGTTGGACGCTATGGCGGTGACAATGGAGCGTTTGGGCCAAGGTGGTGAGGCGCCGGGGCTGCGGGCAGCGCGGGCGGTGTTGGACCGCCTGCCTGCTTAATTACCGAGCCTCAGTAGCCGCGCCAAATCCAGCCACCACCAAAGATGCGGCTGCTCTCTCCTGCATAGAACACACAGGCCTGACCGGGGGAGATCCCTTCCTCGGCGACCATCAGCTCGACCTCTGCCTCTGTCTCGGAAATCGGGCGGATGATGGCTTCGCGCGGTGGACGTGTAGAGCGCACTTTGACCTTTAGGTGCCATTCCGTGCGCGACATGAAAGGCTCGTCGCCCAACCAGTTGATCTCCCGCACGGGAATTTTGCGCGTGGCGAGCAGGTCTTTGGGTCCGACGACGACCTGTTTCTTGTCCACGTCCAGCTTAACCACATAAAGCGGCTCACTGAGCCCACCGATGCCCAAACCGCGCCTCTGACCGATGGTATAGTGGATCACACCGTTATGCGCGCCCAACACGCGCCCGTCTGCGTGTACAATATCTCCAGGTTCCGCAGCACCGGGACGCAGCTTTTCAATGACGCTGGCATAATTGCCGTCGGGGACAAAGCAGATGTCCTGGCTGTCGGGCTTGTCTGCGACCGCAAGACCATATTGCGCGGCCAACTCCCGTGTCGCGTCTTTGGATGGCAAATGGCCAAGCGGAAAGCGTAAGAACGCCAGCTGATCTGGCGTTGTGGAAAACAGGAAATAACTTTGATCGCGATTTGCATCCTCAGCACAATGAAGCTCTGGCCCATTTTGCCCGTCCATACGCTGAATGTAATGACCGGTTGCCATGCAGTCGGCGTCCAGGTCTTTGGCAGTTTCCAGCAGATCTTTAAATTTCACCCGTTCGTTGCAGCGAATGCAAGGAACCGGCGTCGCACCGCCCAAATAGCTGTCCGCGAACTCATCAATCACCGCATCTTTAAAAATGTTCTCATAATCCAGAACGTAATGCGGGAATCCGCGCTCTTCGGCGACTCGGCGTGCATCATGAATATCGATACCCGCACAACAGGCACCTTTTTTCGCCAGAGCGGCGCCGTGATCATACAGCTGAAGCGTGACGCCAACCACGTCAAACCCTTGATCTGCAAGGTAAGCTGCCACGACAGAGCTGTCGACGCCGCCCGACATAGCGACCACCACTCGGGTTTCCGAGGGCGGTTTGGCGAACCCCAAAAGGTTCACAGGGTGATCATTATCCAGCGCCATTTGGCGACTCCTTTGGGTCAAGGGGGCAGGCGTCGCAGAATATAGGAAAATCCTAACGACTCTCAAGGGGCGTGGTTCATGTATCGTTAAACCTAAGCTGGGAACTTTCACCTCGGACCAGAACTATGAATATCCGTAAGGGGATAGGGCCATGTTTTTAAAGAAAGTTGACGGACCTCGTGCTGTTACCCTTCCTGACGGGACTGTTATGACACGGGCGGACCTGCCGCCTGAAACCACACGCCGTTGGGTGGCCTCCCGCAAGGCGGCTGTGGTGCGTGGGGTCTTGTATGGGCTATTGCCGCAATCCGAAGCGCTGCGCCGTTACAACCTGAGCGAAGAGGAGTTTCGCAGCTGGATTGCCGCCGTTGCCGACCATGGCGAAGAGGCGTTGAAAACCACACAACTTAAAAAGTTCAGAAAACAGTAGAAAAAAACTTTGTCTGACAATGATTTTAAGAATTCACAATTATGGTAACGACGCGTTAACCTTTTTCCATCACGGTTAATTCAACCTGAGGGAAACAGATACAGGCGGAGAACTTCATATGCGTATTCTTCTGGTCGAGGACGATCCGACGACAGCGAAAAGCATCGAACTGATGCTCACCCATGCAAACCTGAACGTCTATACGACGGATCTAGGGGAAGAGGGGATCGACCTCGCTAAACTGTACGATTACGATTTGATCCTGTTGGATCTTGGCCTGCCGGATATGAACGGCCACGAAGTCTTGCGCCAGTTGCGTATGGCCCGAATTGAAACGCCGATCCTGATCCTGTCAGGCGCGGATGACACTGAAAACAAAATCAAAGGTTTTGGTTTCGGTGCGGACGACTATTTGACCAAACCCTTCCATCGTGAAGAGCTGGTGGCGCGGATCCATGCGATCATTCGCCGCTCTAAAGGTCATTCGCAGTCGATCATCAAAACCGGCAAAATCGCGGTTAACTTGGATGCCAAAACGGTTGAGGTTGACAGCAAAACTGTTCACCTGACTGGCAAAGAGTATCAGATGCTTGAGCTTCTGTCCTTGCGCAAAGGCACCACGCTGACCAAGGAAATGTTCCTGAACCACCTGTATGGCGGCATGGATGAGCCTGAACTGAAGATTATCGACGTATTCATCTGCAAGTTGCGCAAGAAATTGAGCACGGCAACAGGTGGCGAAAACTACATCGAAACGGTCTGGGGACGTGGGTATGTTCTACGTGATCCCCAAGAAAACGAGATGATGGATGACAACCGGATGGCTGTTGGCGCCTGAAGGGAAGAGGATTTGGCGCCCGAATAGCGCCTGATTGCAAAGGCCCGAGGGATCACCTCGGGCTTTTTGTTTTTTACTCGACCTCATGGAATTTGCGCCCTATCACCTGTTCATAAGAACGAAAGGGGATCGCAGATGAGCCAGTCGAACGGAAATCTGTCGCCGGAAGCCGCCAAGGCGCGGTTTCTACAGCTGCAAGCACAACTGGATGCGGCGGATCTTGCCTACCACCAAAGTGATGCCCCAATAATCTCAGACGCGGATTACGACGCCTTGCGCCGTGAATTCCAAGCTTTGCAGGCAAATTTTCCTGATTTGGAAACCTTGTCCAGCCGTTCCAAATCCGTCGGTGCACCGGTCAGCAGCGGATTTGACAAGATCCAGCACGCCGTGCGGATGCTGTCACTTGGCAATGCGTTTGAGTCGGAAGATGTCCAAGACTTTGCCAAAAGCATTCGCAAGTATCTTGGCCTGGCGGGGGATGCACAGCTAGATTTTACGGCTGAACCAAAAATCGACGGTTTGTCGCTATCGCTGAGATACGTAAATGGGCAACTTATGCAAGCCGCGACCCGTGGCGATGGCAGTGTCGGGGAAAATGTGACGGCGAATGCTCGGACGATTTCCGATATCCCACACGTGATTGAAAACGCTCCCGAAATTTTGGAAGTTCGTGGCGAGGTCTATATGAGTCACGAAGATTTCGCCGCGTTGAACGAACGTCAGGCCGCAGTGGGCGACAAGACTTTTGCCAATCCGCGCAATGCGGCGGCAGGTAGTCTGCGGCAATTGGATGCGTCAATCACGAAATCCCGACCTTTGCGTTTCTTTGCCTATGCTTGGGGTGATCTGTCGCAACCTTTAGCACAAACGCAATTTGAGGCCATTCAAAGATTTTCGGACTTCGGCTTTCAAACCAATCCGCTGACCCGGATGTGCCCGTCAGTGGATGCGTTGATCGCGCACTATCAGGATATCGAAGCACAGCGTGCGACGCTGGGTTATGATATTGATGGAGTTGTCTACAAAGTAAACGACCTCAGCTTGCAAGAGCGGCTTGGCTTTCGTGCAACAACACCGCGATGGGCGATCGCGCATAAATTCCCGGCGGAGCTTGCCTGGACGCGATTGGAGGCTATCGACATTCAAGTCGGACGGACCGGGGCGCTTAGCCCAGTGGCACGGTTGGCGCCGGTGACTGTTGGCGGCGTTGTCGTGTCAAATGCAACTTTGCATAACGAAGATTACATCGCCGGATTTGACTCCAAAGGGCAAGTCATCCGTGACAACAAAGACATCCGCGTCGGCGATTGGGTGCAGATCTACCGCGCTGGTGATGTTATTCCAAAGGTAGCGGATGTGGACCTGCACAAACGCCCGAATGATGCAAAAGCTTATGAATTCCCGATGGCATGTCCTGAGTGCCAAAGCCCCGCAACGCGGGAAGAGGGGGATTCTGTTCGTCGTTGCAGTGGTGGGATGATCTGCCCTGCCCAAGCCGTTGAGAAGATGAAACATTTCGTATCGCGCGCCGCTTTTGATATCGAAGGGCTTGGCGCCAAACAGGTTGAGCAGTTTCATGCGGACGGCTGGATCAATGATCCATCAGATATATTTGATCTGAAACAGAATTTTGGGTCTGGCCTCCAGCAGCTGAAGAATAAGGAGGGGTGGGGGGACAAATCCGCGGAAAACCTCTTTTCTGCGATTGAGGAAAAGCGCTTAATTCCCTTGCGCCGCTTTATTTTTTCTTTGGGCGTCCGCCATGCCGGAGAAGTCGCCGCGCGGGATCTTGCACTGCATTATGGCAGTTGGGAGGCATTGGCGTCGGCATTGGATCTTGCACGGCCTGCGGCTTTGGCTCATCGGGCGGGCGATGAAGCTGTTGAAGTCGAGCGGCACAAAGCCACTGTCGAGGGGCGCCGCGCTAAAATTTCGGATACACGAAACGCGGCTGTTGCGGCCTACGGGGTGCCGCCAGAGGCGGCGGCGGCTTGGGCCGATTTGATCAACGCAGATGGCATCGGCCCTGTTCTGGGCTTGTCGCTTTCTGACGCGCTCAGCATTGCTGAGGAACGGGCTGCAATCGACCGGCTGGTCAGTAAATTGACAATTGAGAACGCGGAACAGGCCCAGGCAGCGGATAGTCCAGTTGCAGGAAAGACCGTCGTCTTCACCGGCACTTTGGAAAAGATGACCCGCGCCGAAGCCAAGGCGCGTGCCGAAGCCTTAGGTGCCAAGGTCGCAGGGTCGGTGTCCAAAAAGACGGACATTTTGATCGCAGGTCCAGGCGCCGGCTCAAAGGCAAAGAAGGCAGCCGATTTGGGCATCCAAACGATGGATGAAGACAGCTGGCTCACGTTGATCGATCAAACATGAGCGGACGTCCTGAGATTCTGTTTCCGCTTTTTGCGGGGTTAGAAACCTTGGCAGGGGTTGGTCCGAAAACGGCGCAGTCTTTCGGGCAGATCGGTGTAGAAACGCCGCGCGACTTGTTGTTTTCGTTGCCATACTCTGTTGTAGACCGGCAAAAGAAAAGCACAATTCAGGGCGCCGAATTTCCAGGCATCATTACGGTTGAAGTAACGATAGGGCGGCACCAACCTGCCCGTAACAGAGGTGGTGCCTATCGGATCACGGTGTCGGATGCGCAGACTGACTTCCAGTTGGTGTTTTTCCACGGGCGTGGCCGCTATTTGGAGGCGCAACTTCCGGAAGGTTCCCGGCGTGTGATCTCTGGCAAGATCGAGCTGTTTGATGGGACCGCGCAGATGGTTCACCCGGACCACATGGTGCCGGTCGAGGAAGCCGACACTATTCCCGGGTTTGAGCCGGTTTACCATTTGACACATGGGGTAACCCAAAAAACGATGTTCAAGGCTGCCCAGGGCGCTTTGCAGAGATTGCCGGAACTGGCTGAATGGATCGACCCTTCGCTGCATAAAAGCAAAGGATGGCCAACCTGGGACACCGCAATGCGGCTTGCCCATACGCCACAATCGTTGGAGATGGTTTCAGCGCATGATCCTGCCCGTGTGCGGTTGGCTTATGATGAATTGCTGGCGCATCAATTGACGCTAGCTCTTGCGCGCCAAACTGAACGCAAACAGCGAGGGATGACGTCGGTTGGAACAGGCGTGCTGCAGCGGCGCGTGCTTCAGGCGTTACCTTATCGGCCGACAAGCGCGCAGGCACGGTCCATTGATGAAATTGCAAAAGACATGGCGGATCCACACCGGATGAACCGCCTGTTGCAAGGCGATGTTGGATCTGGGAAAACTTTGGTTGCTTTCATGGCATTACTGGTTGCAGTTGAAGCGGGCGGGCAAGGCGT
This sequence comes from uncultured Paracoccaceae bacterium, assembly GCA_947497985.1. Classification (GTDB taxonomy): domain Bacteria; phylum Pseudomonadota; class Alphaproteobacteria; order Rhodobacterales; family Rhodobacteraceae; genus Epibacterium. Next base: position 306,093 of record CANMIX010000004.1, on the reverse strand, counting down.
ATTGATGGCTCCGACTGAGATTTTGGCCCGCCAGCATCTGGATGGGTTACAACCTCTTGCAGAGACAGCGGGCGTTGTCGTGGAAATCCTGACCGGGCGTGACAAAGGCAAAGAACGCGTAAACAAGCTCGCCGCATTGGCCCGCGGTGACATCCATATTTTGGTGGGCACGCATGCTGTGTTCCAGGCTGACGTAGGTTTTCAGAGTTTGCGGTTGGCGATCGTTGATGAACAGCATCGGTTTGGTGTGCGGCAACGGTTGGCATTGGCGGAAAAAGGGCAAGGTGCGGATGTTCTGGTGATGACGGCGACGCCGATACCACGTTCCCTGGCCTTGTCCCAATATGGCGATATGGATGTCTCGGTTTTGGATGAAAAACCACCGGGGCGTAAGCCGGTGAAGACAGCGATTGTGAACACCGAGCGGGTCGGTGAGGTTGTCGGTCATCTGCGCCGCGCCATTTCCGAGGGGCGGCAGTGTTATTGGGTCTGCCCTTTGGTTGAGGAATCCGAAGTGGTTGACCTTGTTGCTGCAGAAGAGCGGTTTAAGCAGCTGCGTGCGGAATTGGGCGAAGGCGTAGTCGGGCTGGTTCATGGGCAGATGCCCGCCGCGGAAAAAGACGCGGCAATGGCTGCTTTCCAGCGCGGGGACACCCAGGTTTTGGTGGCAACAACCGTGATCGAGGTCGGCGTGAACGTTCCCAACGCCACGATCATGGTTATCGAACGGGCCGAAATTTTTGGTCTTGCACAGCTCCACCAATTGCGCGGGCGTGTCGGGCGAGGGTCTGCGGAGTCTACCTGCTTATTAATGTACCAGGCACCGCTCAGCGAGAATGGACGGAAACGGTTGGAAGTTTTGCGCGAAAGCGAGGACGGTTTCAAAATTTCCGAGACTGACCTGCAAATGCGCGGGGCCGGCGACATGATTGGTACGGCGCAATCAGGTCTGCCCAGATTCCAGATTGCTGATCTTGAACAGCAACCCGATCTGATGGAAGTGGCCCAAAGCGACGCCAGAACTCTATTGGCGCAGGATCCAAGCTTGCAGTCAGAACGCGGGCAGGCCGCGCGTGTTCTTTTGTGGTTGATGAAGCAAGATCAAGCAATCCGTTTGATTTCCGTGGGTTAGGTGTTGTGTTCCATGCGTGTTCTCATGCGCGGTGCGAATGTTCTCATAAAGTTCTTTACTTGGTGTTGGAATTGTGAGAACAAAGGGGCAACACAGCGACGCAGAGCGCGATTGACACCAAGTGGAGGCCCCGATGATTGCACAGCTGAAACAGACCGTTGAAAACACACACCGCACCTTGTTGCAGGATGCTTTGGGCGCCGCGGCATTGGTTGTCATGCTGGTGGCCGCGCTGCATCTGCCGTCGCTTATGTGAGCGTCGCTTTCGAATTTTCTGATTTGCGTCCACTGTCGACAACACCTGTTCCTGTCCCGAACTTAGGGGTGTCTTTGACGCCCAAGGCTATCGCCTCATGATCTGCCGCGTGTTGTCGTGTCCCGCATCCGGACGCAACACTAACCGCCGCACCCATACCGGGTTGCGGCGGCTTTTTATTTACCTAGCGATGAAGGTTTGCCGATGGGGCAATCGGTGTGGATCAGACCGTTTCGCAGTACTCTTTCATCGCTGCAAGCGATGTATCCAGGGCCAGCATAATGGAGGCATGCCGGTTTGTGAATTCCCGGGCAGGGATCAGGACCTCGAACCCGTCAAATGGCGCATCTGGGATCGGACCATCGGCAACTAACATATTTTTCAATTGGTTGCGCGCTGTTTCTAACTCTTCTTTAGACCGGCCGATTATTGCATCGCCCACCACGGCAGCAGCGGCCTGGCCCAAGGCGCAGGCCTTTACGTCTTGACCGAAGGCGGCGATACGCCCGTTGGCAATCTTCAAATCAACCGAGATGGTCGACCCACACAGAGGTGAGCGTTTCTTTGCGGTCACATCAGGATCGTCTAGGCGTTCCAGATGCGGGATGTCTGCGGCCAGCTCTAGAATGCGCTGGGAGTATAGTTTGATCAGGTCAGTCTCTCGGGTCATCGTCGCCTTGCGCCTTTTTCGGGCCACTCTGGGCCTTTCCCTGCCAGTGGGTTTCTCTTACATAGGTGTCCAACCTGCAGATGCAAAAGGTTTTTAACATGTCCTTTGATCCAAAGACATTGCGCTACGATGATGCAGGGCTGATCCCGTGCATTGCGCAAGATGAAAAGAGCGGCGAAATTCTGATGATGGCTTGGATGAACGCGGAAAGCGTGGCCAAAACGCTTGAGACGCGCAAAGTGACCTATTGGTCGCGTTCACGGCAAAGCTTTTGGATCAAAGGGGAGAGTTCGGGCCATACGCAGGAATTGATTGATCTGCGGCTCGACTGTGATCGCGACTGTCTATTGGCATTGGTGCGCCAAGAAGGCGCGGCCTGTCACACCTATCGACGCACCTGCTTCTACACTGCTGTGCGCGATGGGGAAGAAGTCGAGTTGATGAAGCCTATGCTCTGACAGTGGATCACCTGACTGCCTGGGTCAGGGGCTACAACGCGCCCACCATCCGGCGAATGTCCCGCGGCGTGGCACCATCTGCGCGGTACTTTGAAATTGCACGTGCGTCATCGCGTTTGGCAAGGCGTTTGCCCGCATCGTCGCGGATCAGCCTGTGATGATGGTAGATCGGCGGTGTACGGTTGAGCAGGCTCAGTAACAGCACTTGGATCTGCGTGAATTCAAACAGATCCTCGCCGCGCACCACGTGGGTAATCCCTTGGTTCACGTCATCCAAGGCCGAAGCCAAGAAATAGGCGATGATCTCTTCGCCCTTTCGCGACAAGACCACATCGCCAATGTCCCGCAGAGCGCGCTCCGGATCAATCCGGTGGGCTCCTTTGAAATGGGCACCTGTTTCTTCGAACACCACCGATTGGCCACCGAGATGCGCCAATGCCCGGTCGAGGTGAATCCGCAATGCGTCACCAACTTTGCGATCGTTCATGTCGCGTGATTTGCATGTTCCAGGATACACGTCATGCGCAACCCCTTCTTGCGGGGCAGCGAGTGCTGCACGGATGTCGGCGCGGCTGCAGGAGCATGGGTATAATAATCCCATTTTTTCAAACGCATCTAGGTATTTGTTATAGTCCTGCAGCTGTTCGGATTGCCGTTGAACCGGTTCATCCCAAGTCAATCCTAGCCAGGTCAGATCATCCAGAATCGCAGCGTCCCATTCCGGTTTGGAGCGTTGCAGATCGGTGTCTTCCATCCGGACGAGAAACGCACCCCCTGCGGCGCGCGCCATGTCATGGGCGACAATTGCGGAATAGGCATGCCCCAGGTGCAAAGGGCCGGTTGGAGAAGGCGCAAATCGAGTTCGAAATGTCATTGCGCCCCTCTCTACTTAGGTAAATTGCTGCAACCAGTCAGTCCAGGCCAGCTTGGCACGGTCAGTATAGGCTTTGTAACGATCTTTGCGCCCGCGACGTCCACCTTTGAGGCCTTCAACCGGGCGGAACAGACCAAAGTTCACGTTCATCGGTTGGAACGTCTTTGCCTCGGCACCGCCGGTGATGTGATGGATCAGCGCGCCCATGGCGCTGTCTTGTGGAACGACGTCCAATGGCTTGCCGAGGATCTCAGCTGCGGCCAATCGACCAGACAACAGCCCCATTGCCGCACTCTCGACGTATCCTTCCACACCGGTTATTTGGCCGGCAAAACGGATGTTGGGCTTAGATTTCATCCGCATCTGCGAATCCAGCAACGTGGGGGAGTTCAGGAACGTGTTGCGATGAATACCGCCAAGACGCGCGAAACGCGCATTTTCCAGACCGGGAATCATCCGGAAAACATCAGCTTGCGCGCCGTACTTCATCTTGGTTTGAAAGCCGACGATGTTGAACAAAGTCCCCAGTGCATTGTCGCGACGCAGCTGCACCACCGCATAAGCTTTTTCATCCGGGCTATGTGGATTGGTCAGCCCAACCGGTTTCATCGGTCCATGACGCAGCGTCTCTCGGCCGCGCTCTGCCATCACTTCGATCGGCAGGCACCCGTCGAAATAGCCAGCGGTTTCACCTTCGTGGAACTCGGCCTTATCTGCAGCCAGAAGCGCGTCGATGAAGGCTTCGTGCTGATCTTTGTCCATCGGACAATTGAGGTAGGCGGTACGCTCTTCCTCGGTCTCGCCCTTGTCATAACGCGACTGCATCCAGGCTTTGGACATATCGATACTGTCGGCATAGACAATCGGCGCAATTGCATCAAAAAAGGCGAGCGCCTCTGCGCCGGTCTCTTTCTGGATCGCCTCCCCAAGGGCTGGGGACGTCAGTGGCCCAGTGGCAAAGATCCAGTGCCCGTCATCCGGAAGTTCGGTGATTTCCTCATATGAGACACTAACATTGGGCAAAGCCTTCAACTTTGCGGTCACGGTCTCAGCAAACGGATCACGATCAACCGCCAGCGCGCCACCCGCAGGCAGGCGATGTTCGTCCGCCGTGGTCATGATTAACCCGTTGGCCTGGCGCATTTCCCAATGCAGCAACCCCACTGCGTTTTGCTCGTCGTCATCGGAGCGGAAGGAATTGGAACAGACCATTTCTCCCAGGTTTCCGGTTTGATGGGCAAAGGTCTCAACCTTGGGCCGCATTTCATGCAGCACCACATTCACGCCCATATGTGCCGCCTGCCAGGCTGCTTCGGACCCGGCCATGCCGCCGCCAACGATGTGTAAATCCTGTGTCATAACCAGCCACATAGGACAGGCACTACAAGAGCGCAACGGGGCGCGACACAAATTGCGTATCGCCAAAAGGCAGAAATTCCAAAACACCGCCCAAAATGCACTTTTACAGCGTGCTGCAGTCCAGAAAGCGGGGATGGAGGCCAATTTGCAAAGGGAAGGGTATTTGGGGCCGCGCTGTGGGAATGTCTATCCGGGGTGAGAGACCCGGCTGGAGGGACCTTCCACATGCGCGGCCCAAATCGTGTCAGGTTGTTAACCTTGCCCGATAATTGCCATGTTCCTGCCCCAATTGGAAGGGCGGCATAGGAAACAATATGTGCCAAATGGTAAACAAAGGCTAAAATTGTCTGAAAAATTCAATGTTTTTGCGTTTCCCTTAGGGAAGCGCCAGTAAAACTTAGGGTTTTCAATCACCTAAGGCAGAGCGACGGATAACTTTTGTTGTGACGTCCTCGGTCTCAAATGTTGTTTTTAACACATCAACCGCAGCCCATGGGTTCGCATCGCCACACATAAAGACATCAAATGCGCCATAGCCTTGTTCGGGCCAAGTGTGGGCAGAAATGTGGCTTTCGGCCAAAAGCGCCACGCCAGACAGACCCTCAGGCGTGAACGGGTGAATGTGACAATGAAGCAAAGTGGCGCCGCAGACCTCCACAATTGTGCGAAACGCATGTTCCAGCCGTTGCGGGTCATTGAGGCCATGCCCGTTGCGCACGTCCAGGATCAAGTGCAGCCCGTCAGATGCGGGCGTAAAGGAAGTGGAGGGTGTCTGTGTCATCGCCGCAATGCCTAGAGTTCAACGTAACAAAAGGCGAGGGGCGAGAGCGTAGCGAAACGCTTGGCAGGTCAAAGTGGTTTGTGACGTGTTTTGTATCACTAGGTTTTGTACATTGTATCGAATATGCGGACGTGAACGGCAACGGTAGGAAAAAGAGGCCGGAGAAGCTCCGGCCTATAGGTGGTTCTGACACCCGGGGATCAGGGATGCCAGAACGGAAGAGTGCTTTCACGGTGCGCCTTGTCTTTCGACACACCAATGTCCTTTAAAATATGAGCATCCAGATGCGTCAGCTGTCGGCGTGTGCGGCTGCGAATGCTCCATTTCGTCACCATGACCGCAAAGGCAATCGCGATCTGAGCCGGCATTGGCAGCGCGGAACGCTCCAAGAGATAGGCGATCTGCGGGTGATGTCTTGCGATATAGGTCATGGTTTGATACTCCAATTGTACTGTTACAATTTTCCACTGTTGTTGCGTGAGTTCAGGTACAATATAAACACGTCAAAAGTCCAAGGAAGGATTGTGATGGGTACAATGTGGAGCGCCGATCTCGGAACGAAGTCCGGACCCAAGTACCGGAGAGTTGCCGAGACCATTCGCGGAGCCATTGAAACGGGCACGCTCAAGGTGGGTACAAAACTTCCACCCGTGCGCGAATTGGCTTATCAATTATCGATCACACCGGGCACTGTCGCACGCGCCTACAGCGTGTTGACAGACGAAGGTATTCTAGTGGCTGAAGTTGGCCGCGGAACCTTCGTGGCCGAAAAAATGTCTAAAGTTCAAGATGATGTGTGGTCTCGCCAATTGCATCACTTTGAAACGCAAGACCCCAAACACGTGAGCCTGTTCAGTCCGCGTATCGCCGATATGGGGCAGGTGGCCGCCATTCGTGAGGCCCTGCGCAAGATCGCAGACTGCGACCCGCACATGCTGCTGAATTACCCAACTCGCGATGCCTATAAACCGGTACGCGAGGCCGTCGCCGAATGGATATCAAAAGCTCCAATTGGTCCGGTTCGTGAACGTGATATTGTTCTGACACACGGCGGACAAAACGGATTGATGGTCACAATGCAGGCCTGTTTGCGTGGTCCGAATCCGGTGATCATGGTGGAAGAACTCGCATATGCGGGATTTCGGCGTGCTGCTGATATGCTTCGTGCCAATGTTGTGGGCGTTGCGATGGATGAACAGGGCATTCGTCCCGATATTCTGGAACTGATGATCCGCAAAACCGGTGCCTCTGTCCTTTGTACCAGTCCCGAAGTGCACAATCCCACCGGATTGTTCACCCCGATTGAACGCAGGTTGGAGATCGTGGAGGTCGCAAGGCGACACAATGTGCAGATCATCGAGGATGATTGTTACAGATTGGGAGAGGCGCAAGCGCCAAGTTACCGCTCGCTTGCACCAGAATTGGCTTGGTATGTAACATCGCTGTCGAAATTGCTGACCCCAGCGGTTCGGGTGGGTTTTGTTGTGGCCCCTCAGGGTGGGGTAAATGATCTTCGCCGGGCTGCTGAATACAGTTTCTTTGGCCTAGCCCAGCACAGTGCCGAACTGACGCGCCTTTTGCTGAGCGATCCCCGCATGCCGCGTCTTATGCAGGACGTGCGCGAGGAAATGGGCCGCTACGTGCGGGTTGCGGTCAATACGCTGGGTGGATTTGATATCAATTGGAGCCCGGATGTGCCGTTTATCTGGCTGAAACTGCCAGTGGGGTGGCGGGCCGGACCATTTACCCGCGCTGCGGAAGCCGAGGGGATCCAGATCAGGTCTGCGGATGAATTCGCCCTGCGCGACGGGCGTGCACCCCACGCGGTACGCATTGCGGTAAATGCGCATGTGTCGATCGGTAAATTCGAAGACGCCATGCGGCGGCTGTGCATCCTGTTGGACAACCCGCCCGAGCAGATCAGCGGTTAACTGTCTGAAATTGCAGGCTCGACCTCTGCGAGGTTGGGGTCTGCGGGATACAAAGTGATTTGCGGGATTGAATAGACCCAAACGTCGCGGTTGGCGGCGATTCTTGCGGTGAGTGCTGCTACCAACAGTCCGGTCGGCGTCACGGTGCCAAAAACCGGCGTATTCGGCACAGGAGAAATTGCCACGCCGCCTTCAAGGTTGCCCCGAACGCATTTCAATGTACCCCGGGTCGGGCGAGAGGTGAATTTGGGCAATGCCAATGTGCGCGGTGTGGTGAAGGTCAGAACAAATTCTGCCGTTTCAATCACACATTTGGCGTTTTCAATCTCGACACGTTCGTCGGGTGAGGGGCCAAGTGCGCGATCGAATTGTTCGACGCCTTCACCAGGAACAAAGCTGCGGATTGTGATCTCTTGATAGCTGGTGATGCGCTTGTTGTTGATGTCCGGGTTTTTGATCGCCGGGGAAACCGGTGGAGAATCCGTGGGTGCAACCGAATTGCAGGCGGACAGGGCGCAAAGAGCAATTACCGCTGCAAGGGGTGAATAGGACAATGGGATACTCCGCAATAGTGGAGGTTAGATACATTTGCCTCTGTATCCGGGCAAGCGGGATTTACCTTTGTGCCGCTCAATTCCGCGATATCGAATGATTTGGGGGCGCTTCATGTGGGGTATAATGATACCTAATTTGTAACACACTGAAATACAATAATTAAAACATGTTTTGACGTGTTGACCGTCGCCGAATATGCCCTTAAACCCCCTCCATCGAATTCAGGTCACGGCGTTTGTGTCGGCTGGCCTTCACGAACAACAGGATTGACCTGATATGAAAACCTTCTCTGCTACACCGGCAGACATCGAGAAGAAGTGGATCATCATCGACGCCGAAGGCGTGGTGCTGGGCCGTCTTGCATCGATTGTCGCCATGCGTCTGCGTGGCAAGCACAAGCCGTCCTTCACTCCAAACATGGATATGGGCGACAACGTCATCGTGATCAACGCTGAAAAGATCCAGATGACCGGCAAGAAACGTGACGAAAAATTCTACTGGCACACCGGCCACCCGGGCGGCATCAAGTCGCGCACCAAACAGGAAATCCTGGAAGGTGATCACCCGGAGCGCGTTGTGTTCCAAGCGGTTAAGCGCATGCTGCCAGGCAACCGCCTGTCTCGCAAGCAAATGACCAACCTGCGCATCTATGCCGGCACTGAGCACGGCCACGAAGCACAGAGCCCCGAAGTTCTGGACGTTAAGTCCATGAACAAGAAAAACACGCGGAGCTAATCACAATGGCTGATCAGATCACTACTCTCGAAGAGCTGAGCGCTGTTGCAGGCGTTGAAACCACCGTTGAAGAACTGGCCCCCCGTGAGCCGGTTCGTGACGAACTGGGCCGCTCCTATGCCACCGGCAAGCGTAAAGACGCCGTTGCACGCGTTTGGATCAAACCGGGTTCCGGCAAGATCGAAGTGAACGGTAAAGAGATGAGCAAATATTTTGCACGTCCCGTTCTGCAGCTGATCGTGCGTCAACCTTTTGGTATCGCAGGCGTTGAAGGTGAATTCGACGTTTATGCAACCGTAAAAGGCGGCGGTCTTTCCGGTCAAGCGGGCGCGGTTAAGCACGGCATCTCAAAAGCTCTGCAGCTTTATGAACCCTCCCTGCGTGGCGCGTTGAAAGCAGCTGGCTTCCTGACACGCGACAGCCGTGTTGTTGAACGTAAAAAGTTCGGTCGCCGCAAAGCGCGTCGTTCGTTCCAGTTCTCCAAGCGTTAAGCCTATCGCTGGTACAAATTTGGGGGTCGCCTTTGGGCGGCCCTTTTTTGTTTTTGCGTCAGCCGGGCCAATTGGTTCAAGGAATTTTAGTGAAATTTGTTCAGTGTAACTAGGGACACGAACCTAGGACGCTTCCTTATGAATATCCCGGTAAGAACTGCTACAGATACCAAAGACCGTCACCCCTATGAAGCCTGCCCCCTGTGTGGCAGCACTCAGGCCACAGCAATCGGCACGGCAGATTGCTCGAACCATCCCCTTTACCATCCAAACCTGAACCCTTTGATGAATTGGGTGGCCTGCAACGATTGCGGTCATGAGTTCACCGAGGGCTATTTCACGGAGGAAGCTGCGGCCCTGATTGCCACGCGCACCAGTGATAAGCAAAAAGCGGGCAACAACCTGGAAGGTTCGCGGGCAGTCTCAGCAGAGATGGTCGAAAATGTGCGCCAACATATACATTGCGGAAAGTGGCTGGATATCGGCTTTGGCAACGGTGCATTGCTGATGGCTGCCGGTGAGTTTGGCTTTCATCCCATTGGGCTGGATCTGCGGGCGGACAATGTGGAACGGCTCAAAAGATTTGGCATTGAGGCCCATTGCAAGGATCTGGATGATTTGGAGTTCGAGGGAAAATGCAATGTCATTAGCATGATGGATGTTGTTGAACATGTGCCATTCCCGAAGCCCTTTCTGAAGTCGGCCATCGCGCATCTGGCCCCAGGCGGCATCTGCATGGTCTCGGTGCCTAACCGCGAAAGTGTTTTTTGGCATGAGCAGACCAAGGCGGGGGCCAACCCGTATTACGCGCAGTTTGAACACTGTCACAACTTCAATCGCAGTGATTTAGAAGGTCTGCTGGTCGATCTCGGGCTGCAGCTCGTCGGATTGCATCTGAGCAAGCGCTATCGCCTGGGAATCGAAATCCTGGCGCGCAAACCCGATTGATCTTTCAGGCAGGCGTACCCTGCCAAACCGAAGTGCAGCTTATGCAGGCAGATCTCTCTTTAAACAATATTCAAGGATCTGCCCTAGATTGAACATCACACCTCAGAATGAGTAAGGATGCAGGAGAATTCTATGGCAACCGCTTCGAGCTTTAAGGAAGCCCCGCTTGGCAACGGCAAGATCGAAATTGGCCGTTTCAGCCATGGCTATGACGGGATCAACTTCCGCAATTGGGGGGAGGGGGCCAATGTAAGTATCGGCTCCTTCTGCAATATCGCCGAAAACGTGCATGTCATTCTGGGCGGTCAGAACCAGATTGATCGGATCGCGTCTTTCCCCTTCGGTCAGCTGTTTCAAGATGAACTGGGCGGCGAAGAGATTGTGCGCGAAAGCGAGGTCGATGTTTCCATCGGCAATGACGTTTGGATCGGTGACGGTGTCACCCTTATGCCAGGCGTTAGTATCGGTGATGGTGCTGTGATCGCGACCAATGCCACCGTTTTCAAGGATGTCGGCCCTTATGAGATCTGGGCTGGAAATCCGGCGACTTTTGTCAAAAAACGTTTTGACGATGAAGTTTGTGCCAAGCTTATGCAATTGAAATGGTGGAATTTACCAGAAGTTCTGCTGCGCGAGATGGCACCGTTGCTAGCATCACAGCCAAGTGTTGAGCTTATAGATAGCTTGCAGTCAATCGTTGACGACTTGGTGTCATTCGAAGCAGCCTGAACCTTCGTGAGAATTGTACTGTGGCAACTGGTTGCTGAGGTCGCGGTCCTTGGCGACCAAGTATCGAGTTACAGTTTAGGTGCAGGCGTGCGGGCCGCAGCACGTCTAAATCAATTGTATAATTTCCATACACCTTTCTTTGTCCTATAGTTACCTTCACCGTTCCTGAGAGTATTGGTGATGTTTTATGCCCAACAGCCTGTATGAAAAATACGGCGGTTTCAAAACGATAAGCCGCATTGTGATCTCGTTCTACGAAACTGTGCTCGATTCCGATGATGTCGGCCATCATTTTGATGGGGTGGATATGAACCGACTGATCGACCATCAGACGAAGTTCATGTCTGCGCTGTTGGGGGGGCCGGTGTCGTTCAATGACGAGCGGCTCCATACATTGCATCGCGGCCTCAACATCACGGATCCAGAATTTGACGCGATCATGGACATCTTACGTGATGCATTGATGCAGCACGGGATGGGGGAAACTGACATTGAATTCACCTTGCAAGAGATTGAAAAGAAAAGACCCATCATCGTTTCGCGCCGGTCACCATGAGCATCTCAGCCATTAACGAGCAGCTGCTGCGCGCCATTGGGGTTGGCGTAGCGCTTGTTCGGGCTCGCGATCTTTCCTTTGTGTTTTTCAATCAACCCTTTGCCGAATGGTTCGGCACCCCGGGCGAAAATGCAAAACTGACCGAAGTGGTGGAGGCCTTGGGCGAGGCTGATTTAGGGAACCTGCAAGACGACGGATTGCGGTTTTCTTCCGAAGTGCAAATCAAACGCAAACGGCGCACTTTGGTGTTCGCGGTGAATATCTCGCTTACACAGGATGCGTCAGAGCCGTTGTTGGTGGTGGAATGCCAAAACATCACCCGTATTCGCGAGCTGGAGAGCATGATCGACAGCTATTCCACCATGGTGGAACGTAACACGCGCGAGTTGGAACGCGAAAAAGAGCGGGTGGAGCGGCTGTTGTTGAACCTAATGCCGCGCAGTGTTTATGAGGAATTCAAAACTTTTGGTGTCGTAACCCCGCAGCTTTTTCCTCAGGTCTCTGTGGTGATGCTCGATTTTGTGAATTTCACCGATTTTGCCGCCCGCACGGATCCGACAGTAACACTCAGCGAGTTAAACGATATTTTCACCGCCTTTGATCGCATCGTCGAACAATACGGCTGTGAACGGATTAAAACGATTGGGGACGCTTATCTTGCGGTCTCTGGCATGCCAGAGGCGAACCCTGATCACACAGCGGCTGTGGCCCATTGCGCAACGCGGTTCCTGCGCTATCTAGAGCGACGCAACCAAAGCCATCCTCATAAATGGCAGGCCCGTGTGGGGCTGGGCTGTGGCGCGGTGGTTGGATCTGTCGTTGGGGTGCAGAAATACGTATATGACGTCTTTGGCCCCGCAGTGAATTTGGCGGCGCGGCTGCAAGTTCAGGCTGATCCGATGACGATTGTCGCAACGCAAGAAATGGAGGAAGCGATGGCCGACGATTTCCAAACCATCGCACTGGGACGCGAAACCCTAAAAGGTCTGGGTGATGTGGACTTGATCCAAGTGGTCAAGCCGTTGGATAAAACAAAGCCACATCAGAGATTTAGCCAATAAATCTTATGTTTGAGTTTACTCGTCTGAATCCAGAAGACCAAGGCCGCGCAGGTAAATTCCAATGCCACTTTCCAGCAGATCTTCCGGCGCAAACGGCGCAGTCGCACCTGGCGCATTCCGAGCAAACAGCTCAACCACACCGTGGCTCATCGCCATTATATGGGCGGAAAACATCGAAGCCGGTGGGCGTTTATGAGCAGGTATATGCTGGCTTAGGTCGCTGGCAGCTTGTTCCAAAATACCGCGCGCGCGGGCCGCAGCATCGGCCAACTCAGGGGTGCGATTGACGGAAATTCCGCTTTCAAACATTGCGATGTAATGGCCCGGGTGTTTCCGCGCAAAGGCGAGATAGGCACGGCCTGTGGCCTCAAACGCCGCAAGGGCGGAAGGTTGGTATTTCTCATAGGCGTGCTGCATCAGGTCGGCAAACATGCCAAATCCTTGCCGCGCGGCCTCGGCAATCAGGTCTTCGCGTCCCTCAAAATGGCGATAAACCGCGGCCGGCGTTACCCCGGCCAGTTTGGCAGCCTCAGACAGGGTAAATCCGGTTGGTCCTTTGGATTCAATAAGTTGCAACGCAGCCTCGACCAACGCCTGGCGCAGATTGCCGTGGTGATAGCCGCGTTTAGCCATCCCAAAGATCCGGTCCGCCGCAGATCTGGTCGTCACAAAAGCCAAGGGCGTCTGCGTCTTTATTGTCGTAATCTACCTGGCTTAGAACTGTGCAAATCGCGGCCAAACGCGCACGGCGTTTGTCGTCAGATCGCACAATCGTCCAAGGGGCAATGTCAGAGTGGCTGCGGGTCAACGTCTCTTTGATCGCGGTGGAGTAGGCGTCCCATTTGGCCAAACCCTTTACGTCGATCGGGCTCAGCTTCCATTGTTTTAGCGGATCACCTTCACGATCCATAAACCGGCGCAGCTGTTCGGCGCGTCCCACGTTCAGCCAGAATTTGAACAGTTTGATCCCATCGTCCACCAGCGCTTCTTCAAATGCGCCAACTTGATGGAAAAACCGTTCCCGCTGGTCGTCACTGCAAAAGCCAAAAACCTTTTCGACAACGCCGCGGTTGTACCAGCTGCGGTCAAAGAACGTGATTTCACCGGCGGCCGGCAGATGGGCTATGTATCGCTGGAAGTACCATTGTGTCTGCTCTGCCTCGGACGGTTTTGACAAGGCAACAATACGGGCGCCGCGTGGATTAAGGTTTTCACGGAACCGCTTGATTGTGCCGCCTTTTCCGGCGGCATCGCGTCCTTCAAATACAATGGCAACCCGATGCCCCTGTGCTTTGATGGAGGCCTGCATTTTGACCAGTTCGATCTGAAGATTTTCGATCGCGGCCTCATAATCCTTGCGCCGCATTCGTTCGGGGTAGGGATATGTGGGGCTTAGGATTTGACCTTTCTCTGCCGATTTGATCGCCGTGTGCACCGCTTTTGGTGCGTCGTTTTTATAGAACTTACTGATGGCGCCATCAAACGGCAGGGACATGGTAAAATCTCCTGTTTTCAAGGCTCAAGGTTAGCCCATGCGAGGGGGAAAGGGAAACCCTCGCATGGTAAATGTGGCGACAGACAACCGCTTATGCGCGCAGGTCTGTGCTTTCTTGGCCGATCTTGGAAATATCAAATGTGGTGGTTTGATACAGCTCGCTGATCCAATTGCCATACAAAAGATGTGCGTGGCTGCGCCATCTGTTCAACGGCGCGCGGCTTGGGTCGTCATCCGGATAATAGTTGACCGGAACATCAACCGGCGTGCCCTTGGAGGCATCGCGATCGTATTCCTGTTTGAGCGTGTCGCTGTCGTACTCAAAGTGATTGAAGATATACAGCGCCCGGTGTTTGGGGTCTTCAATTAGGCAAGGGCCGACCTCGGGGCTGGACAGTAGGGTGCGCAATCCAGGGCGTGTATCGACCTCGTCCTGGAGGATCTCGGTCCAGCGGCTGACGGGGATCGTGCATTCGTCCGAGAACCCCCGCAGATAAGGCGAGGCTGGGGCCATATTCTGGTGCCGGTAGCAGCCAAAATACTTGGCGTCCAACATGTGTTTGTCCACACCGTGGAAATAATTGATCATCGCCATGCCACCCCAACACACCCCAAAGGTGGAATGTACATTGGTCTGGGTCCAGTCAAAGATCTCGCGCAGCTCGTCCCAATAGGTCACGTCTTCAAACGCCAGATGTTCGATCGGCGCGCCGGTGATGATCAACCCGTCGAACTTCTGGTCCTTTACCTCCTGAAACGGCCGATAGAACTCGGCCATATGGGCAGCGGCTGTGGTTTTGGTCTTATGCTCGCTCATCCGGATCAGCGTCAGCTCGATTTGCAACGGTGTTGCGCCAATCAAACGGGCGAATTGGTTCTCTGTCTGGATCTTTTTCGGCATCAAATTCAAAAGCGCGATCTTTATCGGGCGAATGTCCTGACGCGCCGCCTGATCCGGGGACATGACCATCACGCCCTCGTTCGTCAGAACGTCGAAGGCTGGGAGATCAGATGGGATCTTGATGGGCATTGGATCAGGGTCCTTTTGAATGTGTTCAGAGATCGGAAAATAGGCAGCTTAGCCTTGATCCTCAAGGGCTTTGGCGATCAAGTTCTCGAAATCCGTTTCGGATTTTACCTGACTTATTTCACTAGCGGTAACCGTGATGCCCCAGTTCTTGGCCATGGCAGCATATCGGGGTTGGCGATGTGCCAGGGCTTGTGCATAGGTCCAGCGGATAAATGCATCCGGGTTCACCGCATCTTCGGCCAAACCTTGTTCGGCAAGATAGGCATCCCAGCTGCGCGCCAGGAATTCGGGCTGGTACGACATTGGCTTGGGCGCGCGGTCAAAGCGGCGCACCAGTTCTTCGGTATGGTCGTCATCGCCTTTGATCCAGATCATCAGCGTCTGTTTCGACAGTTCCGTCAGGATCGGATCATTGGGATCATCGGCGTCCACCCATTCACAGATCGACCCGCCGGTGTCGCAGATGAAGTTTGGATAATCATAAAGCGTCTGCGAGCGATTGATGAAGTATTCGGTATCCATCAGCGCACGGATCTCAGCCTGGCGGAACTGCTCCTGGCGCGTACGGTATTCATCCATCCGCAGCCCGCCCAAATCCGGGTTGCCGGGCTTGCCCAGATAGGCTGCAACAGGTGTCAGGTTCTCAAAACTGATGTTTGAACCGATATAGATCGAATCCGTCAGCAAAAGATCCCGCAGGAAGGGGACCTTCATGGCTTCGGCCTTGGCATTGTCGGCAATGAATTCACCCATATACCGGGTGCCGATGCGGTAATCGATCGAGTAATGGAACCAGCGACCCGCTCCGCGCAGGATATTGGAGACATAGGTCTTGCCCAGACCTGACATGCCAAAAAACAAAATCCGCTTGTGGGGCGCTGCGCGCCAGGCCTGTGCAGTAGGGTAAAGCATCGACATCTGGTTCCTGTTGATTTCAGAACTAGCTATCCAGCGGCGCTGCGTCGGTCAATGCTTGCCCGGCTGGGAATAGGCGAAAAACACAGCCGGATTTCGGCGATGTCAGAAGGAAAAGCCAACCTTGACGCCGACACTTACGGCATCGCTGTCGTCGAAACGGGCCCGTACCGCACCACCGCCTGGGGCGGCCAGCGCATCACCAAGTTTGCTGTACCTGATCCCACCAGAGATCCGCATATTGTCTTTCTCATACCGCAGACCCAGGGTGATTGCCCGATACCCATGCACCGGCGACAACGGAGAGACCACATCGTCACCGTGCACATCGTCATAGGCAAAGGACACAGAGCCCGCCCAATGCTGGTTGAACCGATGCGCGAGCCCAATCGAATAGGTCACAGCATCGTCCAGATTGATCAGATCACTGCCCAATGCCGCGGGCACAAGGTCGGTCACGGTATGATCCGCCCAGCGAATATTGGCCAAAAGCAAGGTTTTAGGCGCAATACCGGTTTGAAAATCTACGTTCAGCGATTGTGCCGTTGTGGCCTCGGTTATGCTGGTGACGCCGGGGGCGATATTCTCATGCGAGCGGAAATTGTGATCCACCTCAGAGTTATAGGTGACGGCTAGCCGCATCGCGATCTCAGGACGCTCATAGGCGCCACCGACCAGCCATCCAGTACCGCCATCGCGCTCAAGCGCGACGTCATATCCGTTTGCAGGCCCATAGGCGAGGCCGCTTAACGTGATGTTCCCGGCGATTTCCTGATAGCGCAGACCGCCATGGACGCTCCAGGTCTCGTTGAACTTATAGCGCAGAATACCGGTCAGCGCATCGGATTCTGCAAAAGCACGCGTGCCACCCAACATTGAGGTCGTGTCGCCAACGGCGCCGGGAAACGCGGTATTAGCGCCCCAGGGTTTGTCGTAAATCAACGCCGCCGACAGCTTGTCGGTCAGTTGCAATTTGATCCCGGCACCCGGCAAATTGAACCCGCCCAAGACATCGCCGGTGTCCGTATTGAACCCGGTATCCACGCCGTGACCCGTAGGATCTGTGCGGCCAAAGGAGAACTCGACATAATTCCCCTCTTCAAACAGGATACCAATTGGCTGATTTGTGCGATCCAAACCTGCGGCCCAAGCGCTGGATGCAAATTGCAGAAAAGTGACCGGCGCAACCACGCCGAGCGTACTCGTTTTCATAGATGTTCCTCCCTAGACGCCGCCCCGTGGTAGGGACGACGTTTTACGAAGCTATTTCGCGAAAACGCGCGCGATCAACGCTAACCCAGGGTGAAGATACAGGTGTTATGAATGTTTCGTTACGTCTTTTGAAGACGGGCAGACATAATATTCATGTAATTTCCTATGAAAATTATGGCCGCGCCACAAATTATCCAAGCATCCAAGGCTTCGCTGTATAAGACTGCCCCAACAATTGCGATGGCGGGCAGGCGGGTAAAGTCTATGGGCATCACCACCGCAATAGGGGAAAGCGCCAGCGCGCTGGACAGGCAGAAATGCGCACAGACCCCGCCCATGCCGATCAACACCAACCAGGGCCAGGTTTGCGCTGTTGGCCAGACGACGTCCCCGTCATATCCAACGCCCATCACACCCAGGACAAGCTGCATCAATGTCAGCCAGAACATGATGGATGCGACGCTTTCAACTTTGGTCAACCGTTTGGTCAGTAACCCCGTCAGGGCAAAGAAAACTGCGGATGCCGCCGCGGCTGGCACGCCCAATGACATCTCGCCGACGCCGGGGCGTGTAACCATCAAGACGCCGGTAAAGCCAATCAACGCCGCGGTTAGTTGCAATTTGGTGATCCGTTCGCTCAACAGGAAGGGTGCAAGGAACATCGCCCACAGCGGTGAAGTAAACTCCAGCGCAAAGACCTGTGCCAAAGGCGCAAGGGTTATCGCAAAAAACCAAAGGTTCTGGCCCGTAAAATGCGCTGCGTTGCGCATCATGTGGGTGCCAAGGTTCTTGTGGGAAATTGTTCGCCATTGCCGTGTAAAGGTGAGCGCAATTGCGACAATCATCAGCCCCACGAGACTGCGAAACATCATGATCTCAAACGTGTCATGAACATCCCCGATCTCGCGTCCAGCGACGGCCATCACGGAAAAAGACACAATCGCCCCGGTCATCCAAGCGATGGTTTGTCCGATGTTTGATATGGCACGCATAATGGGCCCTCCCTTACGCGCAAGGAAGGCCTCGATTCCAATGTGGGGTCAAGTAAGAACCGTGAAGCGTGCCTACGCCGCGAAAACGAATGGCGGTTTCGACAAGTCACGTTCCGCTTTTAGATATCCCGCGGCAAGCGCATAGGCATCGAACTCTTGCCGGTCCATAAAGGTGCGCACTTCCTCTTCCAAAGCGGGCTGGCTCTGTATTTTGTTAGCATTGGCCTTTTCAGGTAGAATAGGGTCACTGTCTTGGCCCAGTGAACGCAGAAATTCTCGTGCACCGTCCGGTTTTGTGATTTCTTCCAGCTTTACTTCCACAAAATTCAACCGATCTGCGTATTTCATCAGGTAGTATGCATAGCGCGCTTCCATCTCAAAGCAGTACCAGATCGCATAGCCGACAGGCCCCAATTGCATGAATGGGGTGCCTTTCACGATATTATTGCGATATTGCGGACTGAGATAGAACTGCCAAACCAATCCGATGTTCGAAAAGTCGTTACGGTTGATATAGCTGACGCATTGTTTGACCAGATCGCGACGCAAAACCACAATAGTCGTGCGATCAGCCATGTCACTTTCCGCAAGCGCTTCGATCAGGCCACATTTGCCAAGCGTATGGTTGCTTTCTGCATATGGAGCGTTGAGCGAGGAGAGTTTGCGGTTCCAGAAATCGCGAACGCTGCGCTCCATCCCGACATCGTTGAATGTCCGCATCGTGCTGATCTCAGGCATTTGGGTGCCAAAGTCATCAAGGCCCAAAGGTTCGTGTACTGATCTGGTGTCAAGATTCTCTCCGAGAAATTTCGACATCCACGAAGTACCCGATCGCCCGGCCGATAGGGTGAAAATAAAATCGGTCTTGTTTGGCGTTTCTGAGCTGGTGAAGCGCGCTTTTGGCGGAAGCGGTGAAGCGTAGCCGAACTTTGCAATTTCATCGGGACATTGGCGCGCGACGATGTCAGCGGCGTCGGGAAATTGTTGATATATCTCTTTGGTGCTACTTTTGCTCGCGCGTAGGTTGGATTTACATTTGATGTCTTTGAAGGTCTCCAACAGACCGTCAATACCCAGCGCGGTAATGTCTTCTTCTAGGTGCTCGTAGCGCAGAAAGACATCAGGGCTGAGCGGACCATCTAGCGGCGCGATATCATTGTTTTCCATTAAGTATCTGCGATGGATATAGGTGAATTTGCCAAAGTCCATCTCGTTAGGGTGCAGCCGTTTTATCCAGTAAAACTGTGAGACCATAGCGTCAAACGGATC
This sequence comes from uncultured Paracoccaceae bacterium, assembly GCA_947497985.1. Classification (GTDB taxonomy): domain Bacteria; phylum Pseudomonadota; class Alphaproteobacteria; order Rhodobacterales; family Rhodobacteraceae; genus Epibacterium. The sequence continues at coordinate 286,644 of CANMIX010000004.1, read as the reverse complement.
TCGGACAATTGAGACAATCTTGTAGTTGTTCCAGATCTCGGCAGGTATCAACGCATGCGCATTTTTTGCAGAAATGTGGTTGTTGAAGTGACCCTGCGTTTGTGTCCCGTCAGGCCAAGTCGTGTTCGCGAAATTTTGTGACCCCCGAAAGCCGAGCGCAGCCCTAGTCTCTTCGTCGTCTGTGCTAATGGGAGTGATAACGCAATCTGGCCCGCAAAATTTAGACAGCGCAATTTCAAATGAGGTTCCGCCGACCTGTTTTGTTTTCAGGAAGATCATCTTTTGCGGATGACAAATTATCATATCACATCTCCAAGAAGGCATTCTGCCCTTTGGGTATGGCATAGCGATATTGATTTTTCTGTTAACGAACTGTGGCGCTTTGGCTCGACATTTCGGTCAAATTTTAGAGATCAGAGGCCTGTCGCGAAATTTCGTAATTACGTTCGCAGTTTCGGGTCACATCTGCCCACACAGAGGCCTTGGTACGAGATTGATGATGGTCGAATGCGGCGTCATCTGTAAAGGTTTCGCGAACCACGAAACGGCCCTCAATTTCGGGATGTGGCGTGACGTCAAATGACAGACAGCCGGGCTCGGCGAGTGTCTGCGTGATGTGTTCTTCCAAGGCCGTTTCAACGGCCGAAAGCTCTGGGATTGGGACATCAATGTATCCGGACAGCATAACGCGCATTTGTGTTCTCCAACAGAACTTAAAAAGGCCGAAGCAATGCTCCGGCCTTTGATCAATAAGGTAAAAAATGCCTTATTCCCATTCAATCGTTCCCGGAGGTTTCGAGGTGATGTCATAGGTACAACGGTTGATGCCTTTGACCTCGTTGATGATCCGGGTTGCGGTCTCACCTAGGAACTCATGGGTGAACGGATAGTAATCGGCGGTCATCCCATCAACTGACGTCACCGCACGCAGGGCGCAGGCATAATCATAGGTGCGACCGTCGCCCATAACACCCACGGTGCGCACGGGCAGGATGGCGACAAAGGCTTGCCAGATCTGATCATACAGACCGTGTTTGCGGATCTGGTCGATATAGACCGCGTCAGCCTCGCGCAGGATATCCAGTTTTTCACGGGTGATCTCACCCGGGCAGCGAATTGCCAGACCGGGGCCGGGGAAGGGGTGACGGCCGATGAAGCTGGCAGGCAGACCCAGCTCGCGCCCCAAAGCGCGAACCTCATCCTTGAACAGTTCCCGCAGAGGTTCGACCAGCTTCAGACCCATCTTTTCAGGCAGGCCACCCACATTGTGGTGCGATTTGATGGTGACCGAAGGACCACCTGAGAAAGAAACGGATTCAATCACATCCGGGTAGAGCGTGCCTTGCGCCAGGAACTCGGCACCATCAATGGTGTCGGCATGTTTCTGGAACACGTCGATGAACAGCTTGCCGATGATCTTGCGCTTGGTCTCTGGATCGGATTGACCGTCCAGCTCGCCCAGGAACAGTTCCTGTTCGTCCGCATGGATCAGACGCATGTTGTAGTTGTCACGGAACATGGTGACGACCTCTTCGGCCTCACCTTTACGCAGCAACCCGTGATCGACAAACACACAGGTCAGCTGGTCGCCGATGGCCTCGTGGATCAACACGGCCGCAACCGAGCTGTCGACGCCACCAGAGAGGCCACAGATCACCTGTTTGTCGCCAACTTGCTCGCGGATCTTCTCGATCATGATCTCGCGGTAGGCACCCATGGTCCAATCGCCTTCGAACCCGGCCAGTTTGACAAAGTTCTCGTACAGTTTGGCACCGTTGGGGGTGTGGTGCACTTCGGGGTGGAACTGCACCGCGTAGAAGTGGCGCGATACATCCGCGGTAATTGCATAGGGCGCATTGGGGGAGGTGCCATAGACCTCAAACCCGGGCGCAATCTGGGACACGTGGTCACCATGGCTCATCCAGACCTGCTCATCGCCGTCCGCGAACCAGCCATCCAGAATATCCAGCGAATTCTGTGGGGTCACAAAGGCGCGGCCGAATTCAGCGGTGCCATGGCCGCTTTCGACCTTGCCGCCCAATTGGGTCATCATGGTCTGTTGGCCATAGCATATGCCAAGGATTGGCACGCCATAGTCAAAGATCTCTTGCGGCGCGCGCGGCGATCCTTCGCGGGTCACACTGTCTGGTCCACCAGAGAGGATCACGGCCTTGGGCGCGAAGCTGCGCACAAACGCCATCGTGACGTTCTGATAGGGGTGGATTTCACAATAGACATTCAGCTCGCGCAAGCGACGCGCAATCAGCTGCGTTACCTGGCTGCCAAAGTCGATGATAAGAAGGCGGTCATGGGATGTCTCTGTCATGGCTGGGCCATAGGCGGAAAAGCTCCGTTTCGCAAGGGTGAAGGGAAGGCAATGCCGGAATTAATGCGGGGTGATTTGTTTGTAGCCTAGCACAGATGGACGGTTGGCTGGTTTTTTGATCCCGTAACTTTGACAGGTTTGCCGCTGAATGTCGCTTTTCAACCGCAACCGCCGCTTCCACGCGGCGTGGTTGGGCAAGGGTTGGGTAACCTCGTGATCAACAACAAGACCTGTGCTGAGGATAAACACATGGCTGAAGCTGTAAAAGCGCCGCGTCGTCGGGCGCGTGGAGGCGGTGGTGCCGCCCGTCGTGCCGAACGTACTGCGGTTAAGATCGAGACCGCAAAGTACATCGAACGCAATGTGCCCAATTTCGAAGTTCTGGACGAAAAAGCGCTTCAGATAATCGAGGCCAACGCGGAGACCGTGTTGGAAGAGGTTGGTGTAAACTTTGTCGACAACCCAGCAGCGTTAGAACGTTGGCGCGAAGCGGGTGCGCTGATCGACGGTGAGCGGGTGCGTATTCCACGCGGACTGGCACGCAAACTGTGTGAAACAGCGCCCAGCCAGTTTACCCAACATGCGCGCAATCCGGAGAAATCCGTTGTTATTGGTGGCAATAACCTAGTTCTGGCTCCCGTCTATGGTCCGCCCTTTGTGCGCGATGCCAAAGGGGGACGCCGTTACGCGACGTTGGATGATTTCCAAAAATTCGTGAAACTTGGCTATATGTCCAAATGGCTGCACCATTCGGGCGGCACGGTATGTGAGCCGACGGATGTGCCGGTGAACAAACGCCATTTGGATATGATGCTGGCGCATATGACGCTGTCCGACAAACCCTTTATGGGGTCGGTGACAGAACCCAGCCGTGCGCAAGACAGTGTTGAAATGTGCGAAATCCTGTTTGGTAAGGACTTCGTGCAGGAAAACACCGTGATGACCTCGCTCATCAACATCAACTCGCCCCTGACATTTGATGACGTGATGATGGGCGCGCTGGAGGTTTACGCCAAGAACAACCAGGCCTGTATCGTCTCGCCGTTCATCGTGGGGGGCGCGATGGCGCCGGTGTCGGTCGCAGGCACTTTGACACAAGTTTTGGCCGAAGTTCTGGCAGGTGTCGCCTATAGCCAGCTGATCCGCCCCGGCGCACCGGTGATCTTTGGCGCATTTGTCTCGTCGATTGACATGAACTCCGGAGCGCCGACGTTTGGTACGCCCGAAGCCTCATTGGTTACATATGGCGCTGGGCAACTGGCACGCCGCTTGAACCTGCCGTTCCGCTCGGCCGGCTCATTCTGCGGTTCAAAATTGCCCGATGCACAAGCGGCCTATGAAACTGCAAACTCGCTGAATATGGGCTTGTTGGCTGGGGTGAATTTCATGCTGCACTCTTGTGGCTGGCTTGAAGGCGGATTGGTAGCTGACTTTGAGAAATTCGTAATGGACGCAGATCAGCTTGGCACCCTTCATGGGGTTGCCAAAGGCGTGTCGGTCGATGAAGACGCGCAAGCGTTGGATGCGATCCGCGAAGTGGGGCCGGGTGGGCACTATCTTGGCTGCGCGCATACGCAGGCGAACTTTAAAACGGCGTTCTGGAAATCAGAACTGCTGGATTACAAGCCCTTCGAGACTTGGGAAGAAGAAGGTGCGCGCGATACCTATACGTTGGCAACGAACCGCGTCGATCATCTGATGGCGACCTATCAACAACCAGCGCTTGATCCCGCGATCAAACAGGCGCTTGAAGACTATGTGGCCGCCAAAAAAGCCTCCATGCCGGACGCCTTCATGTAAAAGCAGCCTCACGTTGCAAGTAAGTTAAATTCATGGGCGGTTCTCTCATTGGAGGGCCGTCCTTTTTTGCATGCTGGGACGCCAAATAAGCCTGTGCCTCTGACATAAATGCAATGAGGAGCTCGACGTGCCGAGCGTGGCTATAGGACGGGCTGGCGCACAGACGATGGTGATTCATCTCATGTTCCAGATCTAACAAGCGCACCACTCCAGCGGCCAAACCAGGGCGTTGAGCTTGTCCAAGAATGCGCCTTAAGTCCCTGTTTCGCGAGTATTTATGTAAGCCGAACTTGGCCGCGCGAAGCAGCAAGTTGGGACGAGACAGAGCGGTAATGCGCGTTGTGAGATCCTGCATGAGGCTACCCTTTTATATCGATCCGTGAAAATTTACCACAACTTATAAGGGTGTTGCCGTGGGTGGCCTGACGGCGTGCGCTGTCTTTAGTCTTGGTTGATAATCTTTTGGAAACAATTGCAAAGCGAGGCGCGCGGGCAGGACACTTTTGGGGACGCAACCTGAGCGGCGCGACATTGCATCATCAGGTGAATGGGTGAGGATTTTAAAAGAGACTGGGGCGAAAGAAATGCAAACAATACAAGTGACCCGGGTGCCGCGTTGGGTGCCCGAAGACGCTCGACGTTACCTGGAGCATACCGAAAAAGGGCGATCCATCCGTCAGATTGCCCGGCTAGCAGGCTGTCATCCTTCGACTGTTATGCGACAGGTGCGCAGAATTGAAACCCTGCGGGACGATCCCTTAATCGACAGCGCCTTACAGGCCATCTCTTTGCAGTATTTTGCGCCCCAAGGGGCCTTTGCGATTTCCCTAGCGCCACTGGAACAGGATAAAGAACATACGCCGGTCCATCGGCTGCTTCAGGTCTTGGGTTGGCTCAATCGCTCGCACACTGTTTTGGCCTATGCGCAAGGGATGGAACGTGCGGTAATCGTGCGTGGAGATCAGGAAAAAATCAGCGTTGGCAAAGGTGTAGCAGGCGAAGTTGCACTGCGCGGTTGGCTGTCGAACGTTAACTCTGGTCGGGTCTCAAGGTATCAATTGAACGACGAAGGCCGCGCTGCGTTGTCGCAAATGATGGCTGATCAGGAAAACCGCGCCCGACTGCAGAATGAGGCTGGTTTTGCCGAGGCCGCTGCGGGGTTTCAGTCACCGCCATCGGTTGGTCGAAAACACGTAAGGCGTGCCTGTACGGACACGCCTTTGTCCATGTTGGCGCGCCTTAGTGATCGGAACGGAGACCCGTTCTTGACACATGATCTTGTCCGTTCTGGCGAACGTCTGCGGGAAGACTTCGAATTGGCGCAGATCGGCGATCACGTACAGGCAGCCCAGCAAGAATTTGCGGAAGGATGTTCCGCAGCCCCAGATGAGATGCAGGCCCCAACACATGAGGCCCGTACACGCGCTATGGAGGCCTTGGCAGCTCTTGGGCCGGGGCTCAGCGATATCGCCATTCGTTGTTGTTGCTACTTGGAAGGGTTGGAAACAGCTGAAAAACAGCTGGGTTGGTCTGCACGTTCAGGCAAGGTGGTGTTGCGTATCGCACTCCAGCAGCTCAAGGCGCATTATGACCAAGTGGAATCCCAAAAAATGATGATTGGATAATGGGGTACGCAAGCTACCTAAAGCAAAAGGGCGCGCCAAGGCACGCCCTTTCAATAATGCGGTGCAACGGTCTTAGACGGCTTCGGCTGTCGCCTCAGTCAGATGCTTCAGCAGGGTCTCTGGTGAAGATACACCATAGGGGTCTTCTGCGTGGTTGTCGGACAGGCCAGGCTCTTCGAACCATGCTTCTACGACACCGTCGTTGACGATGGCTGCATAACGCCAGGAGCGCGCGCCAAAGCCCAGGTTATCTTTGGCAACCAGCATGCCCATTTTGCGTGTGAATTCGCCGGAACCGTCGGGGATCACATCGACGTTTTCCAGTTCTTGCGACTGGGCCCATTTGTTCATCACAAAGCTGTCGTTTACGGACATGCAATAGATCGCATCGATGCCGGCGGCTTTGAAATCACCATAGCCTTTTTCAAAGCCAGGCAATTGGTATGTCGAGCATGTCGGGGTGAAGGCGCCCGGCAGCGAGAACAGGATTACGCGCTTGCCAGCAAAGTAATCAGCGGTTGTTTTGTCTTCCCAGCGAAACGGGTTCGGGCCTTCAATCGACTCGTCGCGTACGCGGGTGTGAAAGGTCACGTCGGGGAGTTTTACGCCAGCTTTCATGAATATCTCCATTTGGTTCGAAGAAGCAGTTTCAGCGATGGAGTTATAATGTTTCTAATATGATCGCAACGGATGATTTCAACGGTATTCGTTCTTGTGAACGCTGCAATGCGGCATGCAAGGAAAGCCATCAATTCATCAGTTTGGTGCTGATTTTTCCATCACAGGCGTATGGTTTTCTGCGATGCCGCATCAGGTCTGCATCATCCTTGTTGCATCGAAAATCTAGGTCATTTGGCACGAAGACCACAGACAGGGAGGCGCTGTTGTTGTTTGGGTGTCATTCCGCGCAAACCATGTTAGATTGCCCCTCGAAACCGGCCCCAGTTTTGTTTCAACCCGTGGGCCCAAGCGAAAGAGTACGCGAGTGAGAGACCTCAAGATCCCTGAGCAGCGCCACCCGGAAAAGGCGCATCGCCCTGATAATGCCCAGCCGAAAAAGCCAAGCTGGATCCGCGTCAAAGCCCCCGGTGGCAAAGGCTATGCCGACACGCAAAAAATAATGCGTGAAAACAACCTTGTGACGGTCTGCGAAGAAGCAGGGTGCCCAAATGTGGGTGAATGCTGGAGCCAGGGTCACGCCACCATGATGATCATGGGTGACATCTGTACCCGTGGTTGCACCTTCTGTAACATCGCCACGGGTCGCCCTGATACACTGGATGTGTTTGAACCAGGCCGTGTTGCCCATGCGGTTGAAAAGCTCGGCTTGAACCACGTTGTGATCACCTCGGTTGATCGCGACGATCTGGATGATGGCGGGGCGGACCATTTTGCGCAGACCATTCGCGCCGTACGTCACCGTTCACCCAAGACAACAATCGAAATTCTGACGCCGGACTTTATTAAGTGTGGCCCTGAAGCGCTTGAAATGGTTGTGGAAGCCAAGCCGGATGTGTTCAATCACAACCTTGAAACCGTACCCGGCCTCTATACCGAGGTGCGTCCGGGCGCGCGCTACTTCCACTCCTTGCGGTTGCTGCAACGGGTGAAAGAGCTTGATCCCTCCATCTTTACCAAATCCGGCATCATGGTTGGATTGGGTGAAAAGGCGGTTGAGGTGAAGCAGGTGATGGATGACATGCGCGCAGCGGATGTGGATTTCCTGACAATCGGCCAGTACTTGCAGCCGACGCCAAAACACCATGCCGTGGATCGGTTTGTCACCCCAGAAGAGTTTGAAACCTTTGAGAAGGCTGCCTTTGGCAAAGGGTTCTTGATGGTTTCTGCGACACCGCTGACGCGGTCGTCTTATCATGCGGGTGATGACTTTGCTCGACTGCGTGACGCGCGCAACGCAAAGCTTGGTCAAGCCTAATATCGTTGAGATTCCGCGAATTAGAGGCCGCTCCTAATGTGAAAGGGGCGGCCTTATTTATTTGTGACAGCAGGCACCGCTTTGAGATAGGCAGCAATTGCGTCCCGGTCCGATTGCGGCAGGCGCGCTGTGTTTTCCACAACCTCGGCCATCTCGCCACCCGCGCTGTCATATTCCGGCGTAAATCCGCTGCTGAGGTATTCGGCAATATCACTTTCGGACCAATCAAGGGCACCGGGTGTGATATTTGGAATTGTGCCTTGGCCTGACGGGTTTGGTGCGCCGGCCAGCCAACGGGCGTAGTCGATCCCGCCGAGCACATTGCGTGGGCTGTGGCATTCCCCACAATGACCGGGACCTTCAACCAGATATCGACCGCGTTGCTGGTCAGGCGTCAGATCGGCGCTGACGACGGATTCCGGGTGGGCAAAGAGCTGCTTCCACAGTCCCAGCCCGCGCCGGATCGAAAAGGGGAACGAGACATCATGTGGCTTGCTGGCTTGATCACTTGGAGGCAAGGTGCGCATGAATGCCCAAAGATCTACGATGTCTTGATCGTTTAAGCGCGCGTAGGAAGTGTATGGGAACGCAGGATAATAGTGTTTTCCCGATGGGGACACCCCGGCAAGCATCGCATTGGCGAATTCCGTCAGGCTCCAACTGCCAAGGCCGTGATTTGGGTCAGACGTTATGTTGGGGGCGAAGAACGTACCAAAGTCTGTGACAAAGGCCTTGCCGCCGGTCAGCAGCATCACCTCATCCGTTTCGCCGGTAGGAGGAGCATGGCAGGACGCGCAACCACCCGTCCAAAAGACTTGCGCGCCATGTTCGGCATTGCCGACCAATCCGTCGAGAGTATCAGCGTCAATTGTGCGCGGCGCGGTGATCCAAAGTCCCGCCGCCGCGCAGATCAGGCCGAGGCCCAGAAATCCGCGTATTACTTTACGCATTTCGAGGCCTCCTGCCGATTAATTTTTAGGAGCGCGGTAGGCCTTGTGGCAGCTGCCACATGCGCCGCCCAAACCACCCATGGCGGCTTGTAGCGATTCCAGGCCCTGGCCAGCTGCCGCATCCATCGCGGTTACAGCTGCGCCGAACGCCTCTGCCTTGGCGCCAACATCAGAGCCCTCTGCCCAAATTGCCGGCAGTGCGCGCGTGTTTTCCATTGCCTCATTATCCGTACCTGGCAACCACATACGAGACGCATCTAATGTCGCCAGAGCGGCCATGCCTGACGCGGCAGCTTGTGCTTTGTCGGCGTCATATTCGATTTGGCCCTTGGCCATGCCGCCCAGAAGGCCGAGGTTAAAGGCATAAAGCGTCATTTGAGCTTGGCGTGCTTTAACGGCCGCTTCGAGCGCTTTTTGATCTTGTGCGACAACAGGTGTGGCGATCACTGCAGCGGAGAGAGCGATACTGGCGAATTTGGAGAGAACTGACATGCTGGCCTCTTTAGCTTGCTTGAAAATGCGTATTTCTCAGTCACAAGGGTAAGCGCTGGACTCGAGATTGCATCATAACGAATGCGTGAATTTTTCGCTATTAATATTACAGGCTTGTGTTCTCTGTGAAGCGAACTTTGCCGATGAAGGGCAGGTTGCGGTTGCGTTGAGCAAAGTCGATGCCATATCCGACAACAAATTCATCCGGAATTTCAAACCCAATCCAGTCGGCGCGAAAATCGGCCTCGCGTCGGGAGGGTTTGTCCAGCAACGCAATCGTTTTCAGACGCGCGGGATTGCGGCTGAGGAGCAGTTTGGTCACATGATCCAGCGTATGACCCGTGTCAACGATGTCCTCAACGACCAAGACGTCACGCCCTTCAATTGCGCCTCGTAAGTCTTTGAGAATGCGTACCTCGCGGCTGCTTTCCATCGCGTCGCCATAGGAGGAGGCCTCTAGGAAGTCGACTTCGATGGGCAGATCCAGTTCGCGTACGATATCGGCAATAAAGACAAAGCTGCCGCGCAGTAGGCCGACAACGACCAGCTTATCGGTGTCTAAGAATTCCTGCGTGATGTCCCGGCTTAGCTCTTCGATCCGTGCTGCAATCGCCTTGGCTGAGATCATCACGTCAATGACATATGGACGCTGTTCCATGATTGGCCCCTTGAATTTTGTCTCTGTTCATATGACATCAGCGGCCACAAAGACAGAAAGAAGCGCGAACCCGATGCCGACCCATTCAGAAACCAGACCGCTGCCCTATACCGCCCAGCAGATGTACGACCTGGTGGGGGATGTGGCGCAATACCCCAAATTCCTGCCGTGGTGTGCCGCGGCGCGTATTCGCAGCACGACACCTAACGGCGATGCTGTGGTGATGGAGGCGGATCTGGTGATTTCGTTCAAAGTGTTCCGCGAACGTTTTGGCAGCCGCGTTGTTCTGCGCCCCAACGAGCATGAGATCGACACCGAATATCTGGACGGCCCGTTTCGGTATATGAAGTCGAACTGGGCGTTCAAGGATCGCACGGATGGCGGCTGTGATGTGTCGTTCTTTGTCGATTTCGAATTTAAGAACGCGGTGTTGCAGGGGATCATCGGGGTGGTGTTCAACGAGGCGATGCAACGGATTGTGCGCGCCTTTGAACGTCGCGCGGCTGAGCTTTATTCCAGCTAAAACAGGCTCTAATCTGCGGTTTAGAGCCACAAATGAAAAACGGGCCACTGCGGGCCCGTTTCTTTGTTTTATGATGTGTTTGTGGTCAGGACGTTAGCTCATATGCGCGCTCACCATGTGCAGAAAGGTCAAGCCCGGTGGTCTCGGCCTCCTCGTCAACACGGATTGGGGTGAAGGCTGCGACCAGCTTGACCAACACAAGTGTGACGACAAAGGTGAAGACCCCGACAATCGCCAAGCCGCCAAGTTGCGCCGCCCAGGTGCCTTGGCCAAAGGCTGCGATCATGATCGTGCCAAAGATGCCGCCAACGCCGTGCACGGCAAAGACGTCAAGCGTGTCATCAATCTTCAGCAGATTGCGGACCACGTTCACAGCTTCCTGACACAGGATGCCAGCAACCGCACCGATGATCAGCGCCTCGATCGGGCCAACAAAGCCTGAGGCGGGTGTGATGGAGGCAAGGCCTGCGATTGTACCAGTGACCAGACCCACAACTGAGGATTTGCCATATTTGATACGCTCCCAGATCACCCAGGTGAGCGATGCGGTTGCAGCGGAAATATGCGTAACCGTCAGGGCCATAGCAGCCCCCCCATCGGCAGCCAGTTGCGAGCCGCCGTTGAAGCCAAACCAACCCACCCACAGAAGTGATGCGCCAATGACCACATAGCCGGGATTGTGCGGGGGTTTGTTTTGTACTCGACGTGGGCCGAGAACCACGGCGATGATCAACGCTGCCAGTCCTGCAGTTTCGTGCACCACGATGCCGCCGGCAAAGTCACGCACGCCGATCTCACCAAAGATACCGCCATCGGCCAACATGCCGCCGCCCCAGATCCAATGCACTACCGGCGCGTAGCACAGCAGCATCCAGAGGCCAGAGAATACCATGACAAAGCCAAAGCCGACGCGTTCCACGTACGCACCAACGATAAGGGCCGGTGTGATGATGGCGAATGTCATCTGGAAGGCGAAAAACAGGATCTCGGGCAGGGTGCCAGAGAGGCTGTCAGCGGTGACGCCGCTTAAGAACGCTTTGTCGAGCCCGCCCCAATAGCCGCTGGTGCCGCTGCCAAAGGCGATGGAATAGCCAAACATCAGCCAAAGAATGCTCATCAAGCAAGCGATGGCGTAGCAGTGCATAAAGACGCTGAGCACATTTCGGGCGCGCACAAGGCCGCCGTAAAACAGGGCCAGGCCGGGCAGGGTCATTAGCAGAACCAGCGCCGTTGCGGTGATGATCCAGGCGGTATCCGCTCCATTCATCGGTTTTTCCTCCAAGGTGTTTTGGGTTGGAGGGGGTAAAATCGTGTATTTACCGACTAAAAAAGGGGCAATAGCGTATTTCAGGGTCAAAAAGAGGGCAATTCTCCAATTGCATAAAAATGGTGCGGCAAATTTGTACGTTTGATTAAAATAAGGTCACTTGATGAAAATTAGGTCGTGTAGGAGTTGAAGTGCTTCATTTTTTGTCGCTTTGCGAACGCTTTCGCGGCCAATTGCGCCGTATTCTATTGTTTTTGTGACTGTTTTTTCACCGGTTTGCGCCAAGCCAAAGCACACGCGCCCCTCGGGTTTGAATTCTGACCCGCCAGGGCCTGCAATGCCAGTCACTGAAACGGCAATGTCCGCGCGGGAATGTTTGAGGGCGCCTTCGGCCATTTCTTGCGCTACGTCTTCGCTGACAGCTCCAACGCGGTCCAGGGTGGATTTCAGGACGCCCAGCATCTCCATCTTGGCCTCGTTTGAATAGGTGACAAAGCCACGATCAAACACAGCTGAACTGCCAGCGCGTTCGGTCAGCGCGGCCGCGATCATGCCGCCGGTACAGCTTTCGGCCGTGGCCAGCAGTAACCCCTTGTCGCGTGCTGCACTGATCAGAGCGGTAAGTGTTTCGGTCATAGTCCCAGTGCCCCATGGGCGATCCCAGCCAGGATCATGGTGCCAATCCCGGCAAATGCGCCAGCGATCACGTCATCCAGCATCACCCCAAGCGCGTCACCGCGCCGATCCGCCCAACCAATGGGGCCGGGTTTTGTGATGTCGAACAGGCGGAACAGTAAAAAGGCGCTGATCCAGCCGGGGTAAAGCGCAAGCGCGGGAATGTCATGCGACCAGGCTGCATACAAAAGGGGCAAAAGGGCAATCCATTGGCCTGCCAGCTCGTCGATTACAATCTCGGACGGATCGTGGTCAGTCGCGCCGCGTGTGACAATGGCGGTCGCCCACCATCCAATTGCGCAGGCCGCCACGGTGCCAAGCGCGATCAAGGGAAAGCCACCGATTTGATACACAGCATAGGCAAGTGGCAGGGACACGGCAGAGCCCCAGGTGCCCGGTGCCGGGCGCAGGTATCCCGCGCCTGCAACGGTTGCGATAAAGGTGGCGGCGCGGCGCATGGGCTGGTCCTTGTTCTTAAGAGTGTTTGATCAGGCTGGCAGTTGCCAGTGCGGCGATGCCTTCTTTGCGGCCGGTAAAGCCGAGGCGCTCGGAGGTGGTCGCTTTGACAGAGACCCGATCGATGTCCATCTCCAGTATCTCGGCCATAGCTTTGCGCATTTGCACGGCGTGCGGGCCGACCTTGGGGTATTCACAGACAAGGGTGCAATCTACATTGCTAATTTGGAACCCCATTCCGCGGGCCATATCAACCGCATGGCGTAGGAAGATGTCAGAGGCTGCACCTTTCCATTGTGGGTCAGATGGGGGGAAGTGTTGGCCAATGTCGCCCCGTGCCAGAGCGCCATAAATCGCATCTGTGACCGCATGCATGCCAACATCGGCGTCTGAATGCCCCTGCAGGCCACGCTCGTGGGGGATTTCCACCCCGCACAGGATCACATGATCGCCGTCGCCAAAGCGATGCACATCGTAGCCATTGCCCAATCTGATATCCACGGTGGGGTGCTCCGTCACTTGTTGTGTCTTGTTCAAGATCTGTTCGGCCCGGGCAAAATCCTCGGGTCTTGTGATCTTTATATTGTCGGGGTCGCCAGGCACAATGTGCACGTCATGTCCTGCGTCGCGGGCGACCTGCACGTCATCGGCGGCGCCGCCTGGATGATTTTGATGTGCTGCCAGGATGGTTTTAAAGTCAAATCCCTGTGGGGTCTGCGCGCTGAACAAGCCGCTGCGGTCTTGGGTTCCTGTTACCGTGTCGTTGTCACCGCGCCACAGCGCATCGGTCACCGCCACTGCGGGTGCGGCTGCGGGATAGGTGTCTAGCGCGGTCGAGATGTCGGCGATCAACTGCTGTGTCAGGCAGGGGCGTGCGCCATCATGGATCAATACTTTGGTGGTGCCTGTGTCAACCAGCGCTTTTAGCCCGTTTTCAACCGATCCCGCCCGTTCGGATCCGCCTGCAACAAGGTTAATATCTGACGAATGTTCAAATTGTTGCCAGCCGGTTGGGTCATCGGGGTTCAGGACAACGTAAATGTCCCGAATGCCAAAATCGCGAAACGCCTTGATGGACCAGTCAATTACACGGTGATCTTGAAGAAGGCGCCACTGTTTCGGCAACCCTCCGCCAGCGCGTGTGCCCTGTCCGGCGGCGACAATAAGTGCAGCGATGGTCATTTTTTACTCCGAAACGCGTGGCTGTTGTTTATGGCGTGGCGTTGAAGGAGGCAATGGCACGGTTCGCGCCGATTAAAAATTAAGCACAAGCCGATTTCCTGAGCATTTTTAAACTGCCTTTCATTGTGGCATAGCGCTGCCTTCGGTTAATTTAACCCCAATTGCACAAGGATTACGCAGTTGTCTTTTGACATCGGAACCACATCGCTGACCCCACCCATCGCGCTGGCGCCTATGGCTGGAATCACAGATCGCCCGTTTCGCGATCTGGTCCGTTCCTTTGGTGTTGGTTTGATGGTGAGTGAAATGGTCGCCAGCCAAGAGATGGTTCAGGCCAAACCCGGCGTGCGTGAACGGGCCGAGCTGAGCGCGGATGTGGAAAACACCAGTGTCCAGATCGCGGGACGCGATGCTTACTGGATGGCAGAAGCGACGCGCCAGGTTGCCGACAGTGGTGCCCGGATGATCGATATCAATATGGGTTGCCCGGCGAAAAAGGTTACCAACGGCTATTCCGGGTCGGCTTTGTTGAAAACCCCTGATCACGCGCTGCGCTTGATCGAGGCCGTAGTCGAGGCATCGCCAGTACCCGTGACGTTGAAAACGCGATTGGGCTGGGATGAGAACAGTTTGAACGCAGCCGATGTCGCACGTCGCGCGCAGGATGCAGGCATTCAGATGGTCACAATTCACGGCCGTACGCGCTGCCAGTTTTACAAAGGCTCGGCTGACTGGGCCGCCATTCGTGCAATCAAGGAAGCGGTCACTGTTCCGGTCGTTGCCAACGGAGATATCGTCGATGAGGAAACCGCCGCTGACGCGCTCCAGAAATCCGGTGCCGATGGGGTGATGATTGGACGCGGCAGCCAGGGACGTCCGTGGATCTTAGCACAAGTAGCACACACGCTTTGGGACACGGCAGAGCCGGATATTCCAATCGGGTCGGATTTGGTTGCGATGGTGAGTGAGCATTACGAGGCAATGTTGGCGTTTTATGGCCAGGATCTGGGGATCCGCGTCGCACGCAAACATCTGGGTTGGTACATGGATGAAGTTGGAACCGAAGCAGGTTTGCGTAAACATGTGCTCACCGCACGTGATCCGCGGGAGGTTTTGCAAATGCTTCCGGACGCCTTGGTCCCTGATGTCACGGAGCAAGCGGCATGACCTATAGCGATTCCTCCCTCTGGGCGTCCATTCCTGTTCCGAGCTTTCTCGTTGATACGCAGGACTGCGTGATTGAGGTGAACTCTGCCGCCGAAGGTTTTATGAACGCGTCCAAAAAGGTGCTTGAAGGTAAGCCGATCTGGCAACTTTTAGCGGTGGATGCGCCGATTGAAGAGGCTTTTAAAAGAGCGCGCGCGAACAAGACCACGTTGTTTGTGAATGATCTGGACGTGGGCACGCGAAACCGCGCACCGCTGCAATGTGGGGTTCAGGTTGCTCCGGTTCAGGGTGGCGATGGCACAATGTTGTTGATGCTATCCCCGCGCGAGCTGGCAGGCCGCCTAACCCGCAATCAATCAGCCAAATCCGCGGCACAATCTGCCATCGGCATGGCTGAAATGCTGGCACATGAGATTAAGAACCCGCTGGCAGGTATTACCGGTGCGGCGCAATTGCTGAGCATGAATTTGAATCCGGACGATTTGGAGCTGACTGAGCTGATCGTGAGCGAAAGCCGCCGCATCGTGAAGCTGTTGGAGCAGGTCGAGCAATTCGGAAATCTGACGGAACCAGACTTTAAACCGGTCAATCTGCATGATGTTCTGGACCGCGCGCGTCGCTCTGCGATCTTGGGATTTGGTGCGCATATGACCATCGTCGAAGAATACGATCCGTCGCTGCCGCCTGCCTGGGGCGATGGTGACCAACTGCTTCAAGTGGTTCTGAACCTGTTGAAAAATGCCTCCGAGGCTTGCGGGCGGGATGGTGGTGTGATTCGTATTCGGACCTTTTACGAGCATTCCTTTAACCTGCGACGACGGGACGGGCAGGGTGGCGCGCTGCCCCTGCAGATCGAAATCGTCGACAATGGTCCCGGTCTGCCCGCTGCAATCAAAGACGACATTTTTGACCCCTTTGTGTCTGGCAAAGAGAACGGGACCGGCCTGGGCCTTGCTTTGGTGAGCAAGATTATCGCGGACCATAATGGCTGGATTTCAGTCAACTCGAAGCCGGGCGAAACCAAATTCAGATTATCGCTGCCGCGCGAACCGCGTGGACGCAAAACCAAGGAGTAAGCCAATGGATGGAACTGTACTTGTTGCCGACGACGATCGCACGATCCGCACGGTTCTGACCCAGGCGTTGACACGAGCCGGGTGCAAAGTTCACGCAACCTCGTCACTGACAACGTTGATGCGTTGGGTTGGGGAAGGCAAAGGCGATGTTGTAATCTCGGATGTGATGATGCCGGACGGCAATGGTCTGGAAATGCTGCCCAAAATATCGGAGGATCGCCCAGGCCTTCCGGTCATCGTTATCTCAGCGCAAAACACCATCATGACGGCGATCAAAGCAGCCGAGGCCGACGCCTATGACTATCTGCCGAAACCGTTTGATCTGCCAGAACTGATGAAGCGCACTGCCAAAGCTTTGACCGAAAAGCGCAGCGCACCAGCCGCGATTGAGATCGAGACGGATGAGCGCCCAGAGGAGCTGCCTTTGGTTGGCCGCACCGAGGTCATGCAGGCGCTTTACCGTTTGATTGCACGGGTGATGAATTCGGACATGCCGCTGTTGATCACAGGTGAAAGTGGCACCGGTAAGTCATTGATTTCCCGTGCGATACATGACTTTTCTGATAGACGTACTTTGCCGTTCGTGACCGCAAGCCCCAGCATGATGACCGCGATTGACGGTCCATCTCGACTGTTGAGCCAGGCCAAGGGTGGCACGGTTTTGGTGGATGAGGTGGCGGATCTTCCGGACGAGGTTCAGGCGCGTTTGGTGCGTATGATCGACAATCCCGGCGAACACGCGCCGCGTTTCATGGCGACATGCCAGCGTAATGTGAATGAGGCGTTGGAACGTGGGGAGCTGCGGCAGGATCTGTATTACCGGATTTCCGGAACGGAGTTGCATGTGCCTGCGCTGCGAGAGCGGGTGGAAGACATCGTTTTGCTGGCCAATCATTTCCTGGCTCGGGCCGAAAATGAAGGCGCGCCGCATCGGACATTGGACGAAGAGGCCAGCGAATTGCTGCGTCACTTCTCCTGGCCCGGCAATGTGCGTCAGTTGGAAAATGTGGTGCGGTCACTTGCGCTGACGGCGCGGGGTGAAGAGATCTCGAAAGCAGATGTCGCCAATGCGCTTGGTCCACAGACATCTAGCGAACCCGTGTCAGGCGGAAGCGCCGTGCCGAATGAGAAATTGGCAGAATCAGTTGCCCGTCATTTGCAGCGGTATTTCGACCTGCACGGTGATATGTTGCCGCCTCCGGGTCTTTATGGACGTATTCTCCGGGAGGTTGAGACCCCGATGATAGAGATCACCTTGGCTGCTACAGGCGGAAATCAGGCCCGCTGCGCTGAACTTTTGGGAATCAACCGAAATACACTTCGTAAAAAAATCACTGATCTCGATATAGAGGTGACACGCCGCCGCAAACTGATGTAATATCGCCACATGATATAAGCACGCGGCGTGTTTGCGTAGACGTGCATACAAAATATGGCGGTTGAGCCAGTACGGCTCACATTGGAATGAGGACGAGCAGTGGCGTATCGGTCACAACTTCGTTCGGCATACGGGATGTTTGTGACCATCGATCGGTGGCGCAGGTCTCGGCGTATGCGGAATGTAACGACATTTGGGTTGGTCCTTCTGGGACCGATTCTCGCAGTTCTGACTTATTTGATCATTGGTCCGTTGGGGCTTGGTTCGGCGTCATCGTCGCTGCGCCTCGTGTTGCTGGCCGACCTCATCTACATTTTGACCATTGCCGTTTTGGTGCTGACGCAGATCTTGCGCCTTAGAGCGGCGCGGCGGTCAAAATCCGCAGGATCGCGACTTCACCTGCGTCTGACTGGCACCTTTGCATTTTTGGCACTGGTTCCGGCGGTAATCGTGGCCGTGTTTGCGGTTTTGTCGGTCAACGTGGGTATGGAGGGATGGTTTTCCAATCGTGTTCGCGACGCTGTCGGTAGCTCTTTGGCAGCGGCAGAAGCTTATCATGATGTTCAGCGTTCAGATTTGACCGATGATGCAGAGGCGCTGGCGCGTTTCGTGGAAAACAGTCGCCAACGCAGTTTCTTTATCAGCGACGCTGAGCTGCGTGAGGTCTTGGGACAAGGCCAATCCCTTGTGCAACGCGGTTTACGTGAAGCCTACATTATTGATGGTACCGGATCGATCCGAGTACGGGGCGAACGGTCCTATGAATTTGATTTTGAGACCCCGACAGAAGGCGAGATTGCAGAATCTGAAGACAGCGGCCTGCTGATCATAGAGGACTGGGACAACAGTGAACTTCGCGCGCTTGTTCCGTTGGCCAATTTTGTCGATCGATTTCTCTACATCAGTCGCGAAGTCGAAGGTGATCTACTGAACCTGTTGGATGAAACACAGAAAACGGCGGACCTGTATCACCAGCTTGAAAACGACCGCGGGCGGGTCATGTTCGAATTCGGCCTGTTGTATCTAGGATTTGTTCTGATACTTGTATTAGCAGCCATGTGGCTGGGCATGTGGTTCGCCGAACGACTGTCGCGCCCGGTCGGCCGATTGACAGTCGCCGCCCAACGGGTGGGCGCCGGTGACCTGGACGCCAAAGTTCTGGCTGACGACGGCGGTGATGAAATTTCGCAATTAGGTCAGTATTTCAATCAGATGACCGGGAGACTTAAAGAACAACGCGAAGAGTTGCTAAGCAACACCAGGCAGATTGAAAAGCGTCGGCGCCTGTTTGATTCAGTGCTGACCTCGGTCACGTCGGGCGTTGTTGGACTGGATGCCGCCGGGCGCGTGACCTTTGTGAACCGCTCTGCGGAACGGCTTTTGGATTGGAAGGACAGTCACAAGTCGGTGGCTTTGGCCGTCGCCGTGCCCGAGTTTGGTGCTTTGTTTGAGGAGTTGGTCGCGGGCAAAACGGATGTCCTTCAACAGGAAATCAAAGTGACACGCCAGGGGCGGCTGGAGAACTTATTGGTTCGCATGTCGTTGCGCCAGTCTGAGGACGGCGATTTGGAAGGATATGTTGTTGCCTTTGATGACGTTACCGACTTGGTCAGTGCGCAGCGGATGGCGGCCTGGGGCGATGTTGCCCGTCGGATTGCCCATGAGATTAAAAACCCGCTGACACCCATTCAGCTGAGTGCAGAGCGGATCAAACGCAAGTTTGCCCCTAAATTGGGAGAAGAAAACAGCGACATCCTACAAAGCATGACAGATGTTATTGTGCGTCAAACCAATGACTTGCGCCGCATTGTAGATGAGTTTTCTAAGTTCGCCCGCATGCCGGAACCAAAACGACGTCCTGAGGACTTGGGCGAGCTGCTGCGCAGTGCCGTGTTGTTGCAACAATCCGGACAGCCGGATTTGACCATACGCTCCGATGTTCCAAAGGGCGCCCTTATGGCCGATCTGGACGCCACAATGATCGGACAAGCGCTGACAAATCTGATTAAAAATGCCGGAGAAGCCATTGAAACTGCGCAGAAGACTGAGCTGGGCAAGGTAATTGATCCGGAGATACGAGTGGCCCTGACGCAGCGTGACGAAGTATTTGAAATCACGATTGCGGACAATGGTATTGGTTTGCCCGAAGATCGCGCGCGCCTGTTTGAACCCTATGTCACCACGCGTGACGAAGGCACCGGACTAGGTCTGCCGATCGTAAAGAAAATCATCGAAGAACATGGGGGCACTCTCACATTGGAGGATGCTCCTCCCTTTGGTGACACAGATCATTTTGGCGCGATGGCGGTCATGCGACTGCCGGCCGCTAACGACATCCCGCATAATCACAAAAATATAGTAATGACAGGTCTGACATGAGTGACATTCTGATCGTTGACGATGAACGCGACATTCGCGAGTTGATCTCGGATATTCTGGAGGATGAAGGCTTTTCGACACGCAAAGCCGGGAATTCCGATGAATGTATGGCACAATTGTCCGAGGGGCTGCCGTCTCTTTTGATCCTGGATATATGGCTGAAAGACAGCAATATGGACGGGATCGACATTCTGAAGGCGGTCAAACGGGACACGCCTGAAGTGCCAGTGGTTATCATTTCCGGGCACGGTAACGTTGAAATCGCGGTGGCTGCCATCAAACAAGGCGCTTACGACTTCATCGAAAAACCTTTTAATATTGACCAGTTAATGGTCGTTATTCGGCGCGCGATGGAGACGTCGCGTCTGCGCCGCGAAAATACCACGCTCAAACGGCGCGAGTCCGGAGCGAGCGAAATGATTGGTGCTTCCTCGGCGTTCCGCACAATGGTTGGGCAGTTGGACAAGGTGACCAAATCCAATGGTCGCGTCATGTTAGCCGGGCCTGCGGGCAGCGGTAAAGAAATTGCCGCGCGCTATATTCACGCGCATTCCAATCGGGCGTCGGCGCCGTTTGTCACCGTCAATTGCGCGAATATCGACCCGGACCGTATGGAAGAGGCGCTGTTTGGCAAGGAAAGCACTGAACGTGGAATTGAGCCGGGCCTGTTGGAGCAGGCCAATGGCGGCGTCGTGTTCTTTGACGAAGTCGCTGATATGCCGTTGGGCACCCAGTCCAAAATTCTGCGTGTTTTGGTCGATCAGAAATTCCAACGCGCTGGTGGCAGTGAAATGGTCGAAGTTGACCTGCGCGTGATCTCGTCGACGAACAAAGATCTGGACCAGGAAATTGTCGAAAACCGGTTCCGCCAGGAGCTGTATCACCGTCTAAATGTTGTGCCGATCGAGGTTCCGTCATTGGCGGATCGTCGCGAGGACATTCCTGTGCTCGCAGAGCATTTCCTCAGATATTTCAATGAGACACAAGGTCTTCCTGCACGTCAACTGTCCGAAGATGCCGAGGCACTGTTGCAGACAATGATCTGGCCCGGAAACGTGCGTCAGTTGAAGAACATGATGGAACGGGTTCTGATCTTGGGCGACGGGGCAGGTATGATCGATGCAAAGGATCTGCCCGACGAAGAAGAGAAAGCCGGGACGCAAGACGGACGGGTTATGCTGGCTGGCGGGCTTGCCACCTTGCCTCTACGAGAGGCGCGTGAAGCATTTGAACGGGAGTATTTGTTGACGCAAATCAACCGTTTTGGTGGCAATATCAGTCGAACGGCCTCATTTGTAGGTATGGAGCGCTCTGCGTTGCACAGAAAGCTGAAGTCGCTGGGGGTGGTGACATCCAACAAATCCGGTGCTCGGATCGCGCATGTGGAAGAAACGGAAGAACATCCGGCTTAAAGCGGTTTGGCAGATGTTTAAAAGAGATCTTGGCGAATAGGGTTGCGGGCATAGTGGAGGCGCGCTGCAAACTCCAAACGATCCACTGGATTTGAGGGTGGACTGTCTTTGATGTCAGTGGTCGCGACGATGGCGTCCAGCGCGCGGCGCGATGCTGGGCCGAACTGTCCATCTACTGTAACGTCCGCACCCAAGCCGTTGAGAATAAACTGAGTTCCGGAGTTGATTGCCCGTGTTGAACTCCGCGAGATATGCTTGCGCGCGGCGGCACGTGCGTCGGCATTTGGCAGGGCAAGTGCCTTTCCTGCCCGCGCTATTGCTTCGGCCTGAGGTACCTTCGCTGAGAGCGGATTGAGGGCGATCCAGGCGCCGTTGGCTGCGCTCCAACCATCGCCACGAGAAAGGCCGATATCATACCATTTTAAAGCGTCGGCTGGTCCTTTGTTCGGAAAGTTATCCGCCATGATCATGCGACCGATTTCGGCCGGGGCATAAGGATGGCCGCCCTCTGAGGCCGCGGCGAAAAGTTCAAACGCTTTTTGTGGGCTCGCGTTCAGGCCGGCCACCCCGTCGCGGTGGGCATAGGCAAGATTTGCGATGCCAAAAATATCTCCGCGCTCAGCCGAGGCTTGTAGGTAGGACAGGCCACGTTCCGGTTGCGGATCGGACTTTAACCACAGATAGTACACTCCGAGTTCGTTCATAGAGTATGTGTGGCCAAGCTCCAAAGCACGGCTCAGAAGATCAAACCCACGCGCGCGCTTTGCGCTGTCCTCATCCCGCAATAGGCGTTTCCCAAGCGCGTGCATCGAGAACGGATCACCGGAAGAGGTGCCTTTTTCCCAATAAGTTATGGCGCGTTCTGGATCTAAGGGGATGTCGACAGTTGCGCGATCGACGGTGGGCGAGACATGTAAAAAGGCCAACGCATTATTGGCACGGATGTGGCCCAGCCGTCGTGCGGTATCAAATGCGACATAGGCCTCTTCCAATTGCCCTTGCCCCTGCAAGGCGCGGCCCAATTGATAGTGGTATCTGCCAATGTCTGGTTGTTGCTCGGTCGCCGTGCGACAGGCGGTTTCGGCCGCTGTGAGATCGATCTCATTCGGGAAGCGATGGAGGCCGACGCCCTGCAGATCTAAGAGATCGCCTGCAAGGTGATCGCATTCAGACGGTGTCAGGTTCAGATCAACGGTTACATCCTGCAGGCCATCGGCTTGCGCCACGCGAATAGTGAATTGGTCCGTCACGGAGTGCTTGCCTTCAGTCGCGGACCGATCTTGCAAGTTTGGCCGGTAGATCAGGCTAAAGTCGCCGTCATCTGTCGAGCCGACCGTGGATAAACCATTTCTGGGCGCCTGTACGAGTAAGGCGTCAATATCTCCGGACATATAGGGACGCAACGCGTCGGCCAATTCCAACGTGCGCCCGAGAGGAACGTTGATGGCCAGGCGATCCGGCAAGACCGCTGGTTGCTGTCCAGACTGCGGTAACGGCGTCGCAGCAACTGATGTGACCGGGCGAACGTAGGCCTTATTGGTGAGGGTCGAACTCTCCCACGGAAGTTGTCGGTCGGCGGTGGCGGTCAATACATCCTGGCGAATACGGGTGAGGACGGACATTGCGTCTTCGTCCCTTCGCTCTGAGAACTGGCGCAGAACAGCTGCTGTATAGGGGCTGTTTTCACCCGGTTCACCGTCGAGTGCGGTGTCGCCAGGAGATGTAGAAAAAGCCACCAACGTATTGAGAGGTGGGCGAAAAACATCGAACCCTTCACGCGCCTCATAAAGCTCAGCGCCGAGTTCAGCAGTTACCTTGGCATTTGGTACGGGGTTTTCGCGACAAGAGTCTAACATCAAGATTTGTTGCGCGGCCTTGCCACCCAGGATGGCTGAGACTTGATCCAGAGTTATGGATTGAAACGGCAGGTCGTGAATGTCGCGCAGCGCAGCGTCGCTAGTCAGCAGGTAATTGCGCCGACCCATTTGAACGCCGTGCCCTGCATAGTAGAAGAACAACTGGTCTTGAGAACGGATGTTTAGCGCCGCGGCGCGCAACAATTTTTCAACGTCGCGTTTGTTCAGATCATAGCCATCGAACACACTGTAGCCGAACTCACGCAGCATTTTCGCAACCGATTCAGCATCATGCCGGGTATTGTTGAGGTCTTGAATGTGGTCGTAGGACTGGATGCCTATAACCACGGCGATGTTCTGCGGCGCCGTCTCTTCCTTGACCTCGACCAAAGTCAGCGCATGAAGCGGCAATGAGCTAAGCCAAAGCCCCAATGTTGCACAGGATGTATACCGCGTGACGGTGGTCAAAAGCATATTGCACCGCCCTGGCATTAGCCCCAACTTCCGCCGCCGCCGCCGCCGCCGCCGCCGCCGCCGTCTCCACGCTCGTCGTCATATGATGGTGCTGGTTTGCTGTAAGAGGGAGTTGCAGAACTGCTGGCAGCTGGAGGTGGCGCGATGCTTGCGGCAGGTGGGGCATCGGCCTCTGGTTCGTCTTTTGGCAAAGGAATGCAGCCAGACAGGGCAAGAGTAGACGCGGTTATCGCGACGACAGGCGCGAAAATTCTGCCAGAAAAACGCATGACACTACCTCAAAAACAGGTGAATCGATAAAGGATTACCTGTTCAGCCTAGGACGCCTTTTACGATCTGACAACGGTAGAGTATGAACAGAAGTCGGTGCCTATGGCGCTGGACGCAGCACCAGTGGGCCGTTTTTGACCGAGATCGCGCATGTGTCCGATGCAGGGGGCGTGAGCCGACCAATCGCGTCTTTTGGTGGGCGCACCGTCCCAGGCGGGCATCGCTGCGCTTCGATTTGAGCATAGTTATTCTGGATCATGCAACTTTGAACGAGACGACTGCGCAGTCCTTTGTTGGTATCAACGGTATAGATGTGACCTTCGCGCCAATAACCGCCCGTGTGATAGCAGGAGCCATCCTTGCGGCAGACCCGGCGACCGGGGTGAAATACGGGTGCAGCTTGGCGGATCTCATTGGCCACGGGGGCATCCCGCAAGGCCTGGACTTCGCAGGCAAGCAGGTCTTGTTCCAGAGTTGCGAAACTGGTTCGATCCTTGTGATAAACGACAACTGGGCCGCAGCTGACGGCAACGATGCCCAATAGGCATAAAAAGGATGCGAGTTTTAAGTGTGCCATAGGGGATAGAATGACCGGTTTTCAGAATATTTACAATTGCATTGACCGGTCTTTCGCCTTCTGTCATTCAGTCTTGGCAATGATGCGCCGAGGGGACAAGACATGAAGGTAATCATCTGCGGCGCGGGACAAGTAGGTTGGCAGATCGCACGCCATTTGTCCGGCGAATTCAATGATGTGACCGTTGTGGACAACAACCCTGAACTCGTCCGTCTGGCGACGGATACGTTGGACGTACAGGGCATCACCGGCTTTGCATCTTACCCAGATGTTTTGGAACGCGCAGGGGCGCGA
The DNA here is from genome assembly GCA_947497985.1 of uncultured Paracoccaceae bacterium. Lineage (GTDB taxonomy): Bacteria > Pseudomonadota > Alphaproteobacteria > Rhodobacterales > Rhodobacteraceae > Epibacterium. Next base: position 261,871 of record CANMIX010000004.1, on the reverse strand, counting down.
GATGCCGATATGGTCATCGCGGCGACCCATTCCGACGAAGTCAATATGGTGGTCTGCCAGGTCGCGCATTCGGTTTTTGGTGTGCAACGCAAGATCGCGCGTCTCCGGGCCAAAAGCTATTTGCATGCGATTTACTCTGACCTGTATCGCCGTGACCACTTGCCGATTGATGTGGTGATCAGCCCAGAGCGCGAAGTCGCGGTCGCGGCAATGCAGCGTCTGTCGGCACCAGCCGCCTTTGATATCGAGACCTTCATGGAAGGTAAGGCACAGCTGTTGGGCATTCAGGTCGACGAAGACTGCCCTATTGTGAACACGCCATTGCGCCAGTTGACCGATCTCTTCTCTACGTTGCGCGCGATCGTTGTCGGTATACGCCGCGACGGAACGCTCTTTGCGCCTGAGCCTGGCGACCAGCTGTTCGTGGGTGATAGCTGTTATGTTTTCTGTCATTCTGACGACGTGAGCCGTATCATAGAAGTCTTTGGTAAGAAAGAGAAACGTCAAGATCGTGTTGTCTTGGTCGGCGGCGGTAACGTAGGTCTTGAAGTGGCCAAAGCGCTAGAGGCACGCCAATCGCGTACCCGTGTGAAAGTGATCGAAAAAAGCCGCAAGTCCGCTGAAAAGGCGGCTGAAGCGCTGGAACGTACCATCGTTTTAAACGGTGATGGACTGGATCGGACGTTGATGACCGAGGCGGGGATCGAGCGTGCGGATGCCATGTTGGCTGTGACGGACGACGATAAAACCAATCTTCTGGCCGCGGTTCGTGCCAAGGCGCAGGGCTGCCCGTTTGCGATTGCCTTGATCAATGATCCGACCCTTGTTCCATTGACCACTCATCTTGGAATTGACGCCTATATTAATCCGCGGGCGACCACCGTGAGCTCGATCCTGCGCCACATCCGATATGGTCGGGTGCGGCAAGTCTATTCTTTGGGCGACGCTGAAGCTGAAGTCATCGAGGCGCAAGTGCTGTCCACCTCGCCGATTGCAGGTAAAACGATCAAAGAAGTCGACTTTCCCGAAGGGGCGCTGGTTGGCGGCGTGCTGAAAGGCGGCGACATGCGCCGTCCGACCGGTGATTTGCGGATCGAGGAGGGTGACGTAATTGCGCTCTTTGCGATGGCAAGTGACGTGCCCGAGGTGGAGCGATTGCTGCAAGTCTCCATAGACTACTTCTAGAATGGCGCGCAAACCTAAGAGACCGCGCGGTATTTTGCGTCTTCCGCTATTTTTGCTACTGTGGGGTGTGGCCTCGCTGGCGATGTGGATTCCAGCAATACATGCGCTTGTATTAGACGACCATCCCACCTCGCAGAGCTTCTTTTACTCCGGTGTCTTGGGATTGATGTTGGTGACGCTGATTGGTTTGTCGATGGGCAACCGGGTCCCGCAATATGGCATGCCGGGACAATTGCTGTCTTTGCTCGCCACTTTTGTTTTGTTGCCGCTGTTCTTGGCGATGCCCGTTGCAGACGCCTTGGGCAATACGCGGTTTTTGAACGCTTATTTCGACATGGTAAGCTCGATCACGACAACCGGCGCAGCGATCTTTGGTGATGGAGACCGCTTGCCAAGTGCCGTGCATCTGTGGCGTGGGATGGTGGCTTGGCTTGGTGGTCTATTGATGCTTGTTGCCGCCGCCGCCGTTCTGGCACCTTTGTCATTGGGCGGATTTGAGGTGACAGCCCGAGGCGAGCCTGGCGGCGTGATTGCGGCGCCCCACATGCAAAAAGGAGAGGCCCGTCGCCACCTTGTCATGGTCTTTCGGACACTGGCGCCAATTTACTCTGGGCTGACACTGGCGCTTTGGATACTTCTAATGATCACAGGCGGACAGCCGACGTCGGCCTTGATACATGCCATGTCGGTCATGTCGACATCGGGTGTGTCTTCGATCGGCGGGGTTGAGAACGCGGACAGCGGCCTTGGCGGTGAGATGATCATGTTCTTGTTCATGTTCTTCTCACTTTCGCGCCTGACATTCTCATCTGATACATTGAGCACGGACACTCGTCGTCTGGATCGAGATCCAGAATTTCGACTTGGTCTTTTTCTTGTGATTTCAATTCCTTTGATGCTATTTTTTAGGCATTGGGTCGCAGCCTTTGAGGTGAACGCTGGCGATGGGATAGGTGTTGCTTTGTCGGCTCTGTGGGGCGCGCTGTTTACGGTTTTGTCTTTTCTCAGCACCACTGGTTTTGAAAGTGCCCACTGGCAGTCGGCCCAGGATTGGTCTGGGCTTGCGACACCTGGTATGATCCTGATGGGAATGGCGATGATCGGCGGCGGTGTCGCGACCACGGCCGGTGGTGTGAAACTGCTACGTGTCTATGCGCTTTACCTCAATGGGGTGCGTGAAATGGAACGTCTGGTGCACCCGTCATCGATTTCTGGCGCGCGTAAAAGCACCAAACGTCTCCAAAGAAACGGCGCCTATGTGGCCTGGGTGTTCTTCATGCTGTTTGCATTGTCCCTGGCTGTCATCAGCACAGCACTTTCCGCAGTCGGGGCGAGTTTTGAGGAGGCTTTGATTCTTTCGGTTGCAATGCTGTCGACCACCGGACCATTGACGGAAATTGCCGGATCGACCCCAATTGCCCTCGAATTGCTCTCTAGCCCTGCCAAGTTGATCCTATGTGTTGCCATGATCCTCGGGCGTTTGGAAACTTTGGCCTTCATTGCGCTACTTTCGCCAAACCTCTGGCGCAGTTAGGCGTTCATGGTTAACCATGTAGGGCACGCATAATTTTCGGGTGGAAACTTGTTTACTCTGCGTCCATACTAGAAAAAACCAGGCGCGTTGGTCCGCAGCGCGTGGCACAAGAAAAAAAGCGAGATAATAAAAATGGCCTCGGACAGACAGAATCTTCAGGACGCGTTCCTGAATCATGTTCGCAAAACCAAAGTTCCCGTCACTATCTTCCTTATCAACGGTGTGAAACTTCAGGGTGTAATCACCTGGTTTGATAATTTCTGCGTCCTGCTGCGCCGCGATGGTCAATCTCAGCTTGTGTACAAGCATGCGATTTCGACCATTATGCCTGCTCAGCCGATCAGCCTTTATGAAGGTGAAGACGCCTCTTGATGGAACATGATAGGAAGCGCACCCGGGCTTGGGTGTTGCATCCGGATATAAAGTCAGAACAATCGCGCCGTGACCCTGCGGCTGCGCTTGAAGAAGCCGTATCTCTTGCCGTTGCTTTGCCCGATCTGGATGTTGCCGGTCGGTCTGTTGTGCGCCTGCCAAAGGCACAACCGGGTCACCTGTTTGGATCCGGGAAGATCGAAGAGCTTGCACAGCAGTTCAAAGCAGAAGAGGTTGAGCTGGTCCTGATTGATGGGCCTGTCACCCCCGTGCAGCAACGCAATCTGGAAAAAGCTTGGAAGGTCAAAATACTCGACCGGACTGGGCTGATCCTTGAGATCTTTTCTGATCGTGCCCGCACCCGTGAAGGCGTTCTGCAGGTGGAAATGGCCGCGCTGAGCTATCAGCGGACGCGCCTGGTGCGCGCCTGGACCCACTTGGAACGTCAACGGGGTGGATTGGGATTTGTTGGCGGTCCCGGCGAAACCCAGATCGAGGCTGACCGACGCGCGATTGATGAACATCTAGTGCGCTTGCGGCGGCAATTGGAAAAAGTGGTCAAAACCCGGACGTTGCATCGCGCGGCACGGGCCAAAGTTCCTTATCCGATTGTCGCATTGGTTGGGTATACGAATGCCGGGAAATCGACCTTGTTTAATCGGTTGACCGGAGCCGAAGTGATGGCAAAAGACATGCTGTTCGCGACACTGGATCCGACGATGCGGCGGGTGCAGTTGCCGGATGGCCCCGAAGTAATTTTGTCCGACACTGTGGGCTTTATCTCTGATCTGCCAACGGAACTGGTGGCTGCTTTCCGGGCGACGCTGGAAGAAGTTCTGGCAGCTGACGTGATCTTGCACGTACGCGATATTAGCCATGAAGAGACGCAGACCCAATCCGAAGACGTAGAGGCGATCTTGACCTCCTTGGGCGTGGACGAAAACCGTCCGATGTTGGAGGTCTGGAACAAGATCGACCAATTGCCAGATGAGGAAGCCGAGGCGCGACGCGACCGTGCCGCTCGTGAGGACACGTTGCATGCTATCTCTGCTCTGACCGGAGAGGGGTTTCCGGATCTTTTGGAAACCATCGCACATTTGTTGCAGGGAAAGCGTTTCGAAGAGGATCTGGATCTCACATTTGCGCAAGGCAAACAGAGGGCGTGGTTGTTTGAACAGGACGTGGTGCAAAGCGAAGAGCAGACTGAGACCGGATTTTCCGTGACAGTTCTGTGGACTGACAAGCAAAAAAGGCGATTTTCTAAACTCTGATCCCTTTGGAGGGATCAGAGTGCGATGATACCCCGGAGCTACGTGCGAGTTATAGGGGGCCGACTTGATAATGCCTGACAAGTAGATGTGATCGCGATCAAGAGCGGATGAAGATCGGATGTCATCCGGGACTCAATAGATCGCTCGCAGGCTGTCTGCGCGCGAGGGGCGGTGTCGTACGTTGCCGTGTTTTTAAAAATCCTCGAGCGTTTCATGTGTTGGCGGTCTCCGTAAAGGGAAGAGCGGCTAACTCAATAAACTGGCGTCGTGGGTGCACTCATCTATTGCGGTAGTATGCGCGTAGTGCCGACCGCAGCAGCTCTCGCCAGGTTTTCATCCAACGACATCGGAATGTATTCGCCACGCCGCCAAAGTTGGGACATGTCGTCATAGTAACGCGACAGGAAATGCCCTGATTGCCCGGTCGAGGTCACAAAAACCGAACTGTCCGGGTCGGCAAAGTCGTAAACACCGCGATAGCCAGACGCGTGGATGTTGGTGAAGGGGGCAGCACTTGCACCCGATGTCAGCCCGCGTTGTAGGGTGTTGTCCCCACCACTGGTAGATTGGCGAATGTTCACGAAATAGCGCAATACCGGGATGGATCCTAAGGCTTCGTGCATATGGCTTGCCTGATGGGCGTCGCCCCAGCGCAGGGATTCCAAGGTCCCACCGTAAGTCTCGTCGATCCAAAGAATGGCGTCGTCCAGTGCGAGGCGTGAGATATCGGTGCAGCTCTCAGTCAGTGCACTTTGGCGAATGTCGCACCAGGCTGATGCCCCATCGATGTCGCGGAACACACGTTCCAAGAACAAAGGGTCGACGCGGGGATACGCAGAGGTCAGCGTTCCAATGTCGTCTTCGATCAGACGTTTTTGCAAAGCACGGACCCAAGCTGCATAGATCAACGGCTCCGGCAAATGTTCGTTCATCTCGCCATTCCATTGCGCAAGAAGGTCCAGCGCGGTCTGGCGTTTGCGGGCAGGCGTGCCCTCTGGGGCGGCTTCGCCAGTGAACCACAGGTCGGCGCCGATCAACGGCAGCAGGGTACGAGCGGCAAAAGAAACAGTGTCTTGTTGTGCCTCAATGAAACTGTCGCGCGTATGTACTTCGCGGGACTGCATTAGGCGCTGCCACCGGTGGATCCGCTGCGAGTCTCCCCAATCGTAAGAAATATGGTTGGGAAAGGGGCGGTCGACCAATTTGTTGTTGGTATTGCCTAGGATTCCCCCACGCGGGTTCCGAAATACAGGGTTCGCCGCATAGGCCGCACGTCCCTGCCAGCGGTTTTCACGCCGCCAACCGGGGCTCGGCAGACGGCCTTTGCTTTGATGGCGACTGCTGCGTTGTGGCACCGCACCAATGGTCTTCATCGCAATCTCGTTTTGATCGGCAAGGACGAGGTTGTAAGATGGGGCAACAAATCCTTCTGCCGCTGCTATCGCCTCTTCAACGTTGTGACTGCGCATCAGATCGATTGCTGCAGTCATTGACGTGTCAGCCGGGCTTAGTGCGGTCCAGCCAAGGCTCACCACATGGCCGGGCGGGGTTATGCTGGAGAGGTTGAAAATCCCACCGGGCAGAACGGGGCCGTTTTCGGTCCAGCGTAGTGTGGTGGTGATCGGGGCGGCATCTTTTACGTTGATAATGGCGCGCCGTGTCCGGAATGTTTCGAAGCCGCTCGGGGTTTGGTATTCTTCCGGATTGTCAGGGTTCAATTGTTCGATGAATAGGTCTTGATCATCCAAATAGGACGCGGTGATGCCCCAGCCCATTGCATTCGATCTACCTGAAAACACAACCGGGATGCCGGGGAGGGTTCCACCAATAATCCCGCCGGTCGCCAGCTCAAGCCGCGCGAGGTACCAAGAAGACGGTGCCGTGAGCATGTTGTGGGGGTCGTTTGCCAGAATGGATCCACCAGCCGCCGATCGTGACGGTGCGGCGGCCCAAGCGTTGGATGCGCTGGTAAGACCGCGTTCCGGCAGAGGCCACACAGTTGGGACCTCACCGTCAAGTGATGCTAGCCGCTTCATTTGCAAAAAGAGGTCCGTGAGTTCGGGCAAAACGGATATCCCGTTACCAGGCGCATCTGGCAAAATGTCACGCAAGCGGTCGGGATCGTCCAACACCAGCGACGTGCGGGTGCGCAGGATCTCATTTTGCATTTGTGTCGAGGATTGCACGGCCAAAAGTTTCAGCAGGGCAAGACTGTCTGCGGGTTGCCAAGGTGCCACCGGCGCGGAGAATAAGAACATCTCCGGCGCGCCGCGGCCCAAGGCGCGTTCGTTGATCTCAAACAGCCGTGCATTTACGCCTGCTGAATAGGCTCGCAGCGCTGCCAGCGTATCCACCGATTGCACAGCCACGGATTGCTGCGCCAGACGATAGATGTCCAAGCGCCGCATCAAGCTGTCGCTCTCAATGCTGCGTTCGCCAAAAACTTCTGACAGCCGCCCTTGGGCTGTGCGGCGCAGAACGGTCATTTGCCAGAGGCGGTCCTGGGCATGGGCGTATCCCAATCCGAAATAGACGTCCTCATCGCTGGCGCCAAAACTGCCAAAGATATGTGGCACATTGGCGTTGTCGCGCACAATTTCCACCGGGGCGGTGACGCCGGGCAAAGCGACTTCTTTGTCGTATTCCGGCAATGACTGCGAGGCGAGGAAATACACAACAAGGATTGAAACAACAGACAGCAGCACGCCGACCGCGGTTAGTTTCAAGAGCCAATTTACCAATCGCGCCATGTGGTGATCTTTCCCGAGCTTTCAAAACTTTAGCGGATGCGTCGCTTGCGCTTGCGCCCTAGGCTGGTAGGGTCAGCGCGACCATAAGGCAAGTTTTTCAGAGGGGAAAGCAAATGGCGAAAGTTGCGTTCTTGGGCTTGGGTGTCATGGGGTATCCTATGGCGGGCCATCTGCAAAAAGCGGGGCATGATGTAACAGTCTATAACCGCACAACTGCAAAGGCCGAAGCCTGGGTGGCGGAGTTTGGCGGTACATTGGGCGAAACGCCGCGCAGTGCCGCTGAAGGCGCCGATTTTGTCATGAGCTGTGTAGGCAATGATGATGATTTGCACGCTGTTTGCACCGGGGACACCGGTGCATTTGCGGGCATGTCCGAAGGCTGTGTTTTTGTTGATCACACCACGGTTTCGGCCAAGATTACCCGCGCGCTTTATGACATTGCCAAGGAGGCGGGCATTTCCTTTGTGGATGCGCCTGTTTCCGGTGGGCAGGCTGGCGCAGAAAATGGTGTTTTGTCAGTGATGTGTGGCGGCGACAGCGACGCCTATGATCGCGCGGAACCAATTATCGGTGCTTATGCGCGTATTTGCCGTCGCATCGGTGCGTGTGGTGCAGGTCAGATGACCAAGATGTGCAATCAAATCGCTATTGCTGGCGCGGTGCAAGGTCTTTCAGAAGCGCTTCACTTTGCCGAGAAATCTGGGCTGGACGGCGAAGCCGTGGTCGAGGTGATCTCCCAAGGTGCTGCGGGCAGCTGGCAGATGGCAAACCGCTACCAAACCATGCTGAAGGACGAATTTGAACATGGGTTTGCGGTCGACTGGATGCGCAAAGATCTGGGTATCTGTCTCGATGCAGCTGATGAAAACGGTGCAAGCCTGCCGGTGACAGCACTTGTCGACCAATATTACAAAGACGTTCAGAAAATGGGCGGTGGCCGCTGGGATACCTCAAGCCTGTTTAAACGCTTGCGCAAGCTTGGCTAAATAAAAAAGTCCCGCTCAATCCGTGAGCGGGGCTTTTGGTATCCGTTTTTTCCCAATGGCTTAGGGGATGATGCGGGTGTACTTTGTACCTTCCAACGTCGCACCGATGCGCAGACCTGCCTGACCAAAGATCGCCGCCAGAATGGGCGAGGTCAGCGTGTTGGTATCAGCCGCCAAAGCATTGCCTTCGTTCTGGATCACATATTCCAGATCCGCGCCGGCCGCCCAGCCAGATGAGCGGCGGAAGTTCGACAGCGCGTCTTGGGTCATAAAGAACAGAACATGTGCATATTGCTGTGCACCGATCTGCAGACCTGCGTTGCCTTTGAGGGTGGAGTAATAGTCCACGGTCACATCGTTGATCCGCAGCGCGCCTTGGCCATAGGCACCGCCAAAGATAAAGCCCGCCTCGGTCACCAAGGGCATGACCAAAAGGCCCGTCGCCTTGCTCGCAAGGTCGCGCGTATTGGGGTAAAGACTGTACATCTGGTCCAGCGTCGCGTCCACGCGGGCATCGATTTTGGCGGCGTTGCTGGTGCCAACGCCATTGCCACAGGCGGCGGTCACACCAAGGCCCGCCACCGCGCCCAAGGCAAAGCCACGGCGCGTGAAATTTGTGTTTCGGTTACTGCTCATTTTGCCTGTCCTGTTTTCAAGCTCGACTTTTTGTCGTTCTTAACTCGAATTTATAGGCTCAACTTTGCCGATTGTCATCTGCAAGCGCAAGTAAACAGCAACAATTCGCCCATTCACAAGGGATGAATTACCCGTTCAAAAGTTTGGCTACGGTAGGTGCGAAATAGGTGAGGATGCCATCACAACCGGCTCGTTTGAAAGCTAAAAGGGTTTCCATCATCACCTGTTCTTCATTAATCCAGCCATTTTGGGCGGCGGCCATGATCATCGCGTATTCACCGGACACCTGATAGGCAAATGTTGGCGTGCCAAAGGTGGTTTTGACCCGGTGACAGATGTCCAAATAGGCAATGCCGGGTTTAACCATAACCATATCGGCGCCTTCTTGCAGGTCGCGTTCAACCAACCGCAGGGCCTCATCGGAATTTCCCGCATCCATCTGGTATGTTTTCTTGTCACCTTTTAGCGCGCCAGACGCACCAACAGCGTCGCGAAACGGTCCGTAATAGCCAGAGGCGTATTTGGCGGAGTAAGACAGGATGGATACATTTTTGTACCCTTCGCTTTCCAATGCGTTGCGCATTGCGCCAATACGGCCATCCATCATATCTGAAGGGCCAATAATATCAGCGCCCGATGCGGCCTGTGCCAAAGTCATTTTTACCAATGCTTCAACCGTACGATCATTGACGATCTCACCATCAACGACAAACCCGTCGTGGCCGTTGATATTATAAGGGTCCAACGCAACATCGGTCATCACTGCGATATCAGGGGCGGCGTCTTTGATCGCGCGGATGGCGCGGTTGGTCAGGTTGTCGGGGTTCCAAGCCTCGGCGCAGTCCTCTGTTTTGAGGGCCGGATCGGTATAGGGGAACAAACAAATCGCAGGAATGCCGAGGTCCTGAGCCTCCTTGGCGGATTTCACCACATTGTCCAATGACTGGCGCATCACGCCGGGCATTGAGGACACAGGTTCCAGCACATCCGCCCCATCCCGCAAAAACACCGGCCAGATCAGATCATCGACAGTCAGCGTGTTCTCTCGCACCAGATTGCGCAGCGCTTGGGTGGTGCGGGTACGGCGCAGGCGCGCGGCGGGAAAGGGGGCGACGGTTGGTTTCATCTGCTGGCTCTCGCTTGGGCTTTCCCCTTGGTTTGCATGGAAAGCCGTCGAAAACAAGGTGGCGGGCTTGCGACACAGTTGTCAGGCTTGTGTCCCGCCGCAGGACAGTGGATATAGGAGCGTGCGCGTAAGCGACAGAATTGACGAACAAAAAGGACCTGAGCGTGGATCTCTTTCACTTGCTGTCGGAAATGATTGATATGCGGTCATTTTCCAACCTCTGGTACTGGATTGTTCTGGCGGTTGCCTGGTCCACAGCCAGCCATTGGATTCTGGGTGTGCCCTTTGATTTGGTCAACCGGGCCCGTAAACGCGGTGGTCAATCCTATCTGGACTTGGAAACGCTGGTGCGGATTAATGTCGCGCGCAAATTACATGTGATGGATGTGGCCGGTCTTTGGGTGGTTGGACTTGTATGTTTTTTGCTGAGCACATTGGCGGTTCTTGGCTTTTGGTTTGAAATAGAGATTGCGCAAGCCGTGTTCCTAATCGCCTTTCCGATGAGCGGTGTGTCACTGGTCAGCCTGCGCGCGGCAGTGAAAATCCAGACCCAAGGGCTGGTCGGTGAGGATCTGATGCGGCAATTAAGTTCGTGTAGATTTGCCACCCAACTTATCGGTGTAGTGTCGATTTTTGTGACCTCATTGTGGGGCATGTATCAAAACATCCAAATTGGCGTCATTTAAGACAGGGACTGCAGCGATGGCCGTACAACTGGTCAAAATGGGCGGCGTTCCCGAAGGGTTTGATGCGCGCCAGATTTTGAAAGAATTGGAAACCTCCGGCAAACCGGTGGTACATATCGCCCGTGATGACAAACGGTTGGAGGCGACGCGTGCCGCGTTGGCGTTCTTTGCGCCCCACATACCGGTGTTCGTTTTTCCAGGCTGGGACTGCTTGCCCTATGATCGTGTCTCTCCCAATCCAGATGTGTCCGCGGCGCGCATGGCGACCCTTGCGACGCTCTTGCATCAACCGCCCAAAGAATATGTTCTGCTGACCTCGCTTAATGCGGCCACGCAACGCTTGCCAGCACGTGCCGTGCTAAAAGAAGCGGTATTCTACGCAAATGTTGACCGTCGCATAGATGAAGATGCGCTACGTAAGTTTTTGGTGCGTATGGGCTTTTCCCAAAGCCCGACGGTGATGGAACCTGGTGATTACGCCATCCGTGGCGGTATCATCGACATCTTCCCACCTGGTGAAAGTGGCCCTGTCAGGTTGGATCTGTTTGGTGATGTCCTTGAAACGGCGCGTCGTTTTGATCCGGTCTCACAGAGAACCACGGAGAAATTGAACGCTGTTGAATTGGCACCCGTGTCAGAGATTATTCTGGACGAGGCTGCGATCACCCGCTTCCGGCAAAATTATCGCATCGAATTTGGTGCAGCCGGCAGCGATGATCCGCTTTACGAAGCGGTCAGTGCCGGGCGCAAGCATCAGGGTATGGAACATTGGTTGCCGTTCTTCCACGAAGAGCTGGAAACTCTGTTCGACTATGTCCCCAGCGCGACCGTGACGCTTGATGATCAGGTCACGCCAGCCCGGTTGGCGCGTTGGGATACAATCGCTGACCAATATGAGACCCGCAAGGTCGCCATGGCTCAGAAAGGGCGATTGGATTCCGTTTATAAACCAACGCCTCCTGACCTGCTGTACTTGGATGATGCAGCTTGGGAAAAATCGGTGTCCACGCACCGCGTGATCCAATTTCACCCTTTGGCCCAGGCATCAGGTCCCGGCGTGGTCGATGCGGGTGCACGTATTGGCCGTAATTTCTCGCCAGAACGTCAGCAAGAAAGTGTCAGCCTTTTTGGGGCTTTGGCGGATCATATTAAATCACGCCTTGCCGCAGGGCCGGTGTTGATCGCGTCCTACTCGGAAGGCGCGCGCGAGCGTTTGACTGGTTTGATCGAAGACGAAGGGCTGGCGGAAGCGATCCCAATCACGGACGGCACACGGATTGGCAAGTCGGGGCTGCATCTGGCCGTCTGGGCGCTTGAGCATGGGTTTGAGACACCCGAAATGACGGTGATTTCCGAACAGGATGTTCTTGGCGATCGTCTGATCCGCGCGCCCAAGAAGCGCCGTAAGGCTGAGAATTTTCTGACGGAAACACAATCGCTGACACCGGGCAACTTGGTGGTGCATGTGGACCACGGGATTGGCCGGTACATGGGGCTGGAGGTCGTCACCGCTGCCGGCGCTGCCCATGAGTGTATTCTGCTTGAATATGCAGAATCCTCAAAGCTTTATCTGCCGGTTGAGAACATTGAATTGCTCAGCCGATATGGTCACGACGAAGGGCTTTTGGATCGCTTAGGCGGCGGTGCATGGCAGGCCAAAAAGGCCAAGTTGAAAGAGCGTATTCGCGAGATGGCGGATCGTCTGATCCGGATCGCGGCCGAACGGGCGCTGCGCAAGGCTCCGATGATGGACCCACCATCCCATGCCTGGGAGGAATTCTCTGCCCGGTTCCCGTATCAGGAAACCGACGATCAGTTGCGTGCGATTTCTGATGTTATGGATGATTTGCAGTCCGGCGCGCCGATGGACCGATTGGTTTGCGGTGACGTTGGCTTTGGCAAAACGGAGGTTGCGATGCGCGCGGCCTTTGTGGCGGCGATGTCAGGTTTGCAGGTGGCAGTTGTTGCTCCAACCACTTTGTTGGCGCGCCAGCATGCGGCCAGTTTCGCTGAGAGATTTCGTGGTTTTCCGTTGGAAGTCAGACAGTTGTCGCGATTTGTTTCAGCAAAAGAAGCAAGCAAAACACGGGAAGGCCTTGGGCGAGGCACCGTTGATATCGTCGTCGGCACTCACGCGTTGTTGGCGAAAAGTATCCGTTTTCAGAACCTGGGCCTGTTAATTATTGACGAGGAACAGCACTTTGGTGTCGCGCACAAAGAGCGGCTTAAGCAGTTGCGCAGCGATATCCACGTGCTGACGTTGACCGCAACCCCGATCCCCAGGACGCTCCAGCTGAGCCTCACCGGGGTGCGCGATCTGTCGATCATTGGCACACCTCCCGTGGACCGTCTGGCCATCCGTACCTACGTCAGCGAATTCGATGCGGTCACCATCCGTGAGGCCTTGTTGCGGGAACATTATCGCGGAGGCCAAAGCTTTTACGTCGTGCCGCGAATTTCCGATCTGCCAGAGATTGAAGCCTTCCTCAAGGAACAGTTGCCGGAATTGAACTATGTCATTGCGCATGGTCAGCTTGCAGCTGGTGAGTTGGACGAACGAATGAATGCCTTTTATGATGGTAAATTCAACGTCTTACTGGCAACAACGATTGTAGAATCCGGGCTCGATATTCCAACCGCCAACACAATGATCGTGCATCGTGCAGATATGTTTGGTCTGGCACAGCTGTATCAAATTCGGGGCCGTGTTGGACGTTCCAAAACGCGCGCCTATGCTTATCTGACGACCAAACCTCGTCAACGCCTGACTGATACTGCCGAGAAACGGCTGCGTGTTCTGGGGTCACTGGACACGCTGGGCGCGGGCTTCACTTTGGCCTCACAAGACCTTGATATTCGGGGCGCAGGCAATCTGTTGGGCGAAGAGCAGTCGGGCCAAATGCGCGACGTGGGCTATGAGCTTTATCAGTCCATGCTGGAAGAGGCGATTGCCAAGATTAAGTCAGGTGAAGCAGAAGGATTGACCGAGCAAGACGATCAGTGGGCGCCGCAGATCAACCTTGGTGTTCCGGTTCTTATTCCCGAGGACTATGTGCCGGACTTGGATGTGCGCCTTGGGCTGTACCGACGCCTGTCCTCGCTTTCGAAAAAGGTCGAATTGGAAGGGTTTGCCGCTGAACTGATTGACCGGTTTGGGAAATTGCCAAGGGAAGTCAACACGTTGATGCTTGTTGTTCGCATTAAGGCGATGTGCAAGCGGGCCGGAATTGCAAAGCTTGATGGCGGTCCAAAAGGCGCAACAATTCAGTTCCACAATGACAAATTTGCCTCTCCGCAGGGCTTGGTTGAATTCATTCAAGGTCAAAATGGTCTGGCCAAGGTCAAAGACAACAAAATCGTTGTTCGACGTGATTGGCGGTCTGACGCAGATAAAATCAAGGGCGCCTTTGCGATTGCCCGTGACTTGGCGGAAAAAGTTGTGGCAGAAAAGAAGAAAGCCAAAGCCTAAGCCACAAGTTACTCCGCCGCAGTCGCCTGCGCCTCACGTTGCAGTAGTGAACGCATGATCAATGCTGCGACGCAGGCCATCATGAATAATCCCGCTGCCATAGGGCGTAGTGTGCCGTCGAAAAATTGACCAACAGGCGTGGCGAAAAGAACGCCCAAAACCGTTGAAATTGCAGCGATAACTGACGCGGCAAGGCCCGCGATGTGACCAACAGGTTCCATTGCCATGGCGTTGAGATTGCCCATAGCGACCGCAATCATCAAAAAGATGGAACATTGCCAAAGTACAAAAAACACAAAAGGTATCTGATCCGACGGGAGTGACAGGCTGAGCATAAGCATAAGGAAACTGAATGCGCATTGTCCCCAAAGGCCGTAAGCCACGATCGTGCGCATTCCAAATCGGGGTACGAGTTTTGCGTTCAGAACGCTGCCCAGCCCGGACACCAGCGCGACCAACGCGAACCAATATGGAAAACTCTCGGCACGGTCGAAAATTTCACCGTAGACTTGTTGAATCGAGGTGAGCATGGAGAACAACATTCCCATAGCCAGAGCCTGGATCAAAATGGATGTGCGGGCCACTGGATGGGTGAACAGTTCTTTCGACGCGGCGAGCAACGATGAGACTTGCAAAGGGCGGCGATTTTCCGGGGGATGAGTTTCCGGAAGGCGCAAACTTACCCAGATCGCAACAGTCAGCGCAAAGACGATGAAGATCGTAAAAATTGTCCGCCAGCCAGACACGGTTAAAATGGCAGCGCCCAAGGCGGGGGCAACGGCTGGTACCAGCGTAAAAATCATGATGGCATAGGACATAAGCTGCGCCATTTCGCGACCTTTGTACAAGTCACGTACGGTGGCTAGGCTGACGATACGTGGGCCAGCGGCACAGACGCCCATAATAAATCTCGAAAAAAGAAGGGCTTCGAGTGAGTTGCTCATTACCGCCATAAAGGACGCACCCGCATAAAGCAGCGTGCCGGCAAGGATGACGGGACGTCGTCCAATTGCGTCCGAGATCGGGCCAGCAAAGAACAAGCCAATGCCCATGCCAAACAAAAAAACAGTCAAAACCAATTGCGCTTTGTTGGTCGCGTTCGGTGAAAGCTCCGCCGCGATGTTCGGCAATGCCGGTAACATGGCGTCGATGGACAGCGCGATGATCGCAAACATAAACGCAATCATCGCCGTCAATTCGGTTTTGCCTAGGCGGCGGGCTGAAGTTTGGGGCACTGCAATATCGCTCATTCAACTTGGGCGAGAGGTATTTTACCTGACGCACCAGAAATGTAGAACATGTTAAGCAGTTTGGCTAGTGCACGCCGTCGGTATCTCGGTCAAATAGGGGGCTGGCCTCCGTCAGAGAGCACAGAAACGGGTCTATTCCTCAGGTGCGTCTGCCAGTTGGCTCTGAATGTCTGCAATCACTTGCTTCCATAGCTCAGGCGGCTGCGCACCCGGGACGGCGTGCTGATTTGCAACGATAAAGGTTGGAACCGAACTGACACCCATTTTGCGCGAGTGTTTGTCCCGTTGACGAACGTCGTCCAAGTCATTGTCTGTGCTCAATAGATTTCGAACGACGTCTGCTTCCAAACCGCCCGAAGTTGCGACCTCGACCAGTATGTCTTCGGAGCCAATGTCCTTCCCGTCGACAAAATAGGCTTGAAACAGTGCATCCACGACCTGTGTTTGTTTCTGTTCAACACCCGCCCAGTGGATGAGGCGATGGGCGTTCACTGTGTTGGGGGTTCGGGCAATCTTGTCCAAATTGATTGTCAGGCCCGCTTTTTCCGCGTGTTCCACAACGGGGGCATAGGCGCGAACTGCTCCGTCTTTGCCCCCGAATTTGCCTTCCAAATAGGCGCGACGGTCCATCCCATCCACTGGCATGTCGGGGTTTAGTTGGAAGGGATGCCATTCAATAACAAACGGATGCTCACCGAGTTCCGCCAATGCCTTGTCCAGGTTCGCTTTCCCGATGTAGCACCAGGGGCAAATCGGATCCGACAAAATGTCAAGTTTTACAGTCGCCATAGCGGTTTATCCTTCAAAGCTCGCCTTGCGGTCACGTCTGGTTGTCCGCGTCGTTTCCGTGAATGTCGCGCGCTCGGGCGCGTTTAAGTCTTGGAATGTTTGTAGTCAGCCGTGCATCTCTTGGCAAATTGAGAAAGGCTTTTGCGTTCAAGTTCCGGTGACCGCACAATTTCCAACGGTCGTTTTTCTTCTGGGCTTACGACGAGTAGCTTACCGGTCTTTCATTTCGTGTCCCCATACTAGGACACGTTGCAAGCCTCACGCACGCAGCTTATAGATGGCACATGACAGATAAAGATCCTAAATCCCTCATCTCGATCGCGCGTGAAAGCGGAAATGCCTCGGAACCAGAGCCGTTGGATCTGGGCGTGCGTGTGCGGGAGTTGCGCAAGGCGCGGGATTGGACGTTGGAACATGCCGCAAATCAGGCTGGTTTGGCGCGTTCGACGTTGTCAAAGATTGAAAATGGCCAGATGTCTCCGACGTATGAGGCGTTAAAAAAATTGGCCGAAGGATTGGAAATTTCCATTCCTCAGCTGTTTACCCAGCCCAAACGCGAACAGGTCAACGGGCGGTTTACTGTAACCAAGATGGGCCAAGGCGCGGCCCATGCCACAGCAACCTATGAGCATGAATTGTTGGCGGATGGTTTGTCTCGCAAACAAATGCTGCCGTACCGCGCGCGAGTGCGTGCCCGCAATATGGATGAATTCGAAGGCTGGGTGCGTCACGACGGCGAAGAATTTCTGTATGTGTTGACCGGCGTGATCAAACTTTACACGGAATTTTATGAACCCATCGAAATGCGTCGCGGCGACAGCGCCTATTATGATGCGACGATGGGGCATAATGTCGTGTCTGTCAGTGATGAAGACGCCACCATTCTTTGGGTGACGTCTTTGGCGTAATGTTTTGATTTTAATCTATTCCTTGGCGAAGAGGGCGCCTAGGACTACGTGACCGATGGCCACCGCGATGAGCTGCATAACGATGAACATCGCGATATGACCTGGGTAAATCCCCGCAAACGTGTCTGAGAAACCGCGCGCGATTGTCACTGCGGGGTTTGCGAAACTGGTCGAAGATGTGAACCAATACGCACCGGTAATATAGAGTGCGACAAGTGTTGGGATTGCTTCAGGCTTATTCCGCAGACCGCCAAATATCACAAACAACAGTCCAAAAGTCGCAACAATTTCTGAGAACCATTGTGACACTCCAGTGCGATGTACCGTGGTTGAGGTCTGCAGGATGGATTGGTCAAACATCCAGTGGCAGGCCCAAACGCCGAGAATACCGCCGATGATCTGTACGATCACATAGGCAGGCACGTCTTTCCAAGCATGGTCGCCGCGCAAAGCGAAGGCGAGTGTGACGGCGGGATTGAAATGGGCTCCCGAAATTGGGCCAAGCGTCGTGATGAGCGCATATAGCATGCATCCGGTTGCAATCGCATTCGCCAACAAGGCCAGCGCAACGTTCCCTTGTGCCAGCGTTTCAGCCATGATGCCGGAGCCAATAACGCTAATCAAAAGGAAGGCCGTCCCGATCCCTTCTGCTAGAACTTTTTGCTGAGTCACTTTTTGGCTCCGTGGCGACAGGTGTAGAACAAGACCGGATACATAGCTGGGTTGTCATGAAAATGTATAGGATTCATATGCCTATTGCCCCTCGTTAAGGCGATAATTGAGGTGGGGTTAAGTGACCGAGCTCATCGATGCGGTGTTGCAGCGATTGGCGGTCCAAACGTTCGAAGGGGATCCAGGTCAGGGCCTGTATCCGGTGTTTCAAAGCCTCAAATGTTGCGTAGATGGCGCCCTTTGTAGCACTTGGGGGGGCGATGCCCCAATGGGCGTGCAACGGGTAGCCCGGCAGCTGAGGTGGCTCCGCATTTGCGGCTTGGTTGCAGACGGTTATGACGAGATCCATTTGCGGCGCGTCGTTTTGTAGAAATGGGGCCAGCCCTTTTGGTGACAGCCTTGCAATGTCGTAACCACGGGCCACAAGGGTAGAGAGCGCTTCTTCATGGGCCTGGCCCTTAGGGGCAATCCCGGCCGAAAAGGCACGAAACCTTCCGTCACCTTCACCCGTCAGCAGGGCCTCGGCCAAAATGGAACGTGCGGAGTTCCCGGTGCAAATGAACAGGACGTTCAACGGACGCTCAGCAGTTGGCACGGGCACCGGCGCGGATTGGGGGACATTGCAAATGTCGGGACGGTTTTGGCAGCAGTCGGAAATCAACGTGTCGAACATACCTTTCAATCCGTCGAGCTTCGCCTGATAGGACAGAGATGTTCCAATGCGATGTTGTCCGATCAAACCGGCGCCGCGCAATATGGACAAATAGGTGGAGGTGGTGTTGGCCTTGAAGCCTAAAACCCCGGCAATTTCACCGGCCGGTATCGCGTCCGGGTAGCGTCTGACCAACAAGCGAAACACGGAAAGTCGGTTTTCGTGGGCGAGCGCAGAGAGCTTATCAATTACATCTGTTTCCATAATTCTAGAAATAAAGAATGACATTGATAAAGCAAGAAAAAACCGCGCTAATTCTCAAAAGCGCGGTTTTCTTGTTTGGCTGTGTTATTCTGCTTCGACCCACCAAACGTCAGGCAGGAAATAGGTTTCCTTGTCCCCATAAATTGGGATGTAGTCAGGATACTTCAGCTCTTTGACATGTGCGATGTAAGCGCTGTCGTATTGCCAGATTGGGATGACATATCGTCCAGCCGTCAGCAGTCGGTCCAATGCGCGAGCAGCAGCCTGGAAGTCCTCGCTGGAACGGGCAGACAACATGGTATCGATCATTGCATCGACGGCTGGGCTGTCGATACCAGGAAGATTGCGGGTCCCGGGTTGGTCGACGCCAGCGCTTCCCCAATAAAGATATTGTTCGTTTCCAGGACTAAGCGAGAGTGCGCGCCGTATGGGAATAACGTCAAAATCATACGCCGTTTCCCGCTCCACAAATTGCGCGTTGTCCACGACGTCGACTGCGAGTGAAATTCCAAGGCGTTCCAAAGCTTGCCCATAGATATCAATGATTGATTTGGTCTGCTGGTCTGCCTGACGGATTAGAACGCGTAAAGTAACGGGTTGGTCGGAGTTACAATGCAGCGCGCCGTCGGTAACAACGCATCCAGCTTCTTGCAACATTTTGACCGCCTTGCGGAGGTTTTTGCGGTTGCGCAGGCTGCCGTCCGAGGTTGGTGGTTGATAGCCTTTAAGTGTGCCGGTAATTAACTCTCTGCTGTAAGGTGCTAGCAACGCTTCTGTTTTTCCGGTTGCAGCGCCGGGAATGAGGCCGAGCGACGAACCCGAGAAATAGGAGGCAATCCGCTGTTGCTGCCCGCCAGTGATCGTCTCATTTATGTACTCGAAGTTAAACGCAAGCATCAGCGCTTCACGAACGCGCCAATCAGCGAGTGGCGCGTTGCGGGTATTGAGTGCAAGCCCGGTGATCCCGGTAGGTTTTTGATGTGAGATCTCGGATTTCTCAACGTCACCGTTTTGAACGCGGGGAAAGTCATAGGCATTTTCCCAAAGGTTCGCATTATATTCGCGATAGGTGCTCAGCTCTCCCGCTTTGAAGGCTTCGAACATCACCGTACCGTCGCCGAACAGTTCCACACGCAGCTCATCTGCATTCTGGGTGCCGTTGCGAAAGGGCAGATCGCGGCCCCAGTAGTCTGGGTTGCGCTTCATTGTGAAAAAGCGATTGGGTTCATATTCGCTCAGCACATAGGCCGAGGATGAAATAGGGGCTTCGCTGAGGCCTGAGTTGGCAAAGTCCTTTCCGTCCCATTGCGACTTTTTCAGGATCGGACGCAGCCCTGCAATCAGCGCCAATTCGCGGTTGTCTGAGGCAAAGCTCAGACGCACTTTGCCTGGGCCTGTTGTTTCTATTTTGGAAACTTGTTGCCAGAAACCACGGTATCGCGCGTGCCCCTCGGTGCCTAAGGTTTCATAGGACCAGATCACGTCTTCTACGGTCACTGGGCTGCCGTCGGAGAATTTTGCGGCGGGGTTTAGGGTGAACTCGACCCACGATCGGTCCTCTGGAACCTCTATCGATTCGGCCAAAAGCCCGTACAACGTGAAGGGTTCGTCCAGACTGCGCCCCATCAGGCTTTCTGTAGCCCAATATCTGTAGTGCCACGGCGTGCTGCCTTTGCGCGCAAATGGGTTCAACGTATCGAAGCCGCCGGTAGCTCCAAATGTGATCCGACCGCCCTTGGGTGCATCAGGGTTTGCGTACGGAAGGGACACAAAATCCGGTGGTAAGGCGGGGTCGCCATACATAGCTATGGCGTGGGCTGATTCTGCATGAGCAGAGGCAGCGGTGAAAAGGGCCATGATTCCGGCCATTACGCCGAAGCGGCGTGAGAAATATTTCGGTGCCAATTTCGCAACAATCCCGTGGAAGCCTTATTTTCTTAGGTGGCGACGCTATCGGCTTGGGCACATCAAATCAAACTTTTAGCTTGGACCAAGGCCGGAAATTGCTTATAAAGGGATCACTGCTCGATAGGTTTCTTGCCTGTATGAAACCTGCCTCAATAACTCAACGCCCGCCTTGCGCGGGCGTTTTTTTCTTGCAGTTTCCCTGACAAAAGACTGGGCATCCTGGTTCCATTTCGCGTCGGAAGATACATGCCAAAACCGTTTCCTTTTGCAAGTGCAGCATGCCAGACTGCACATCAAAGCGAGATATCCAAATCGGAGGGAAGAGGCCATGGTATTAAAAGGCAAAACAGCCGTTGTAACAGGTTCGAATTCAGGTATCGGACTTGGCGTTGCGCGCGAGATCGCCCGCGCCGGTGCAGATGTTGTTCTGAACTCATTCTCGGACACTTCGGACGACCACACGCTGGCGGAAACAATGTCACAGGAATTCGGTGTCACCGTTCGTTACATCCAGGCAGATATGTCAGACGGCGCGCAGTGCCGGGCGCTGATCGAGAAGGCCGGTGCTTGCGACATTTTGGTGAACAACGCAGGTATTCAGCACGTGGCGCCGATCGATGCGTTCCCGGTGGAAAAATGGGATGCGATCATCGCGATCAATATGAGCTCTGTGTTTCACACGACGGCCGCTGCATTGCCAATCATGCGTTCGGCAGGCTGGGGGCGCGTTATTAACATCGCATCGGCGCATGGCTTGACCGCATCTCCTTTTAAATCGGCCTATGTCGCGGCCAAACACGGTGTTGTGGGAATGACCAAGACGGTAGCACTTGAGACTGCCGAGGAGCCGATCACATGCAACGCAATTTGTCCGGGCTATGTGTTGACGCCGTTGGTTGAGGCGCAAATTCCTGACACGATGGAAAAATACAACATGGGCCGAGAGGACGTGATCAAGAAAGTCATGTTGGAACGCCAACCCTCGCGTGAATTTGCAACGGTTGAACAGCTCGGTGGAACAGCGGTTTTCCTTGCCTCAGATGCGGCTGCGCAAATCACAGGGACGACCATTAGCGTTGATGGCGGTTGGACAGCTCTTTAAGTGCGCGAGCGCAATCTTGTGTGGCATCGAAAAAAGACACCCAGACGGGTGTCTTTTTATTTAATGCAACGGCTTAGGATCCGTTCCTAAGGTTGTCATCGTCTTTTGCATTTGGGTACACAAGACCGGCGGATATGACCAATTTGGCAGCGTCCTCGACGCTCATGTCCAATTCGGTCACGTCTTCTTCGGGAAAGTACAAAAGGAAACCAGAGGTTGGGTTCGGTGTCGTCGGAACAAATACGCTCAGCAGATTTCCACTGGTCTCGGCCTTCTCGGCAACTTCGCCTTTGGCTGGCGTGGAGATAAAACCAATCGCCCAGATACCTTTGCGTGGGTATTGGATCAGGCAAGCACGTTCAAATGTGCGCTCTGATTGCGCAAAGACCGTTTCCGAGATCTGTTTGATCCCCGAATAGATCGAGCGAACCACAGGCATTCTGTCGACCAGACCTTCAGCAAAGCCAATTAGGGAACGTCCCAAAATTCCTTTGGCGATCCAGCCGACGATGATCGTAAACAGCAGGAAAATTATCAGGCCGACGCCGCGCAGGTTGATGCCAATGTATTTTTCCGGCTGGAATGTGTCAGGCACCAAGGGCAGGACAACGCCGTCAATCCATCCCATTGCCGACCAAAGCAACCAAACTGTCAATCCCACCGGTGCGATAACCACAATCCCAGTCAGGAAAGAGGACCGAAGTCTAGAGAACAGGCCAGGGCCACGATGTGGCTCTTCGTCAAATGGCGTAGTCATTGGTCATCAATTCCGTTAGTTGCCTGCAACTTAGGGTCGGAGCGGCGATACGACAATGGGGTTAGTGACGCAAAATCCGGTCAACCCTGCGCGACGGTCAGTTCTTGGGCAATTTGTGCGGCCAATTTCGCGTTGTTTCTGACAAGCGCGATATTTGCCTCCAGTGAACGACCCTCGGTCAATTCAAAAATACGCTGCAGCAAAAACGGTGTCACAGCTTTGCCAACTATTCCTTGGGCATCGGCTTCGCTTTGTGCTTGTGCAATGATTGGGGCCAATATGTCGCTCGCAATTTGCGCTGTTTCGGGGATAGGATTGGCAATCAGCTGACCGCCTGGCAGTCCCATGGCCTGTCTCGTGACAAATGCGCGTGCAATGCTTGTTGCGTCATCCATCCGCAGCGGCGCTTGCAGATTGGATTGCGCCGACCAAAACGCAGGAAAGCTGTCCTGCCCATAGGCGATGACCGGGACCCCATTGGTCTCCAGAAACTCAAGTGTTTTGGGCAGATCCAAAATCGCCTTGGCTCCGGCTGCAATCACGTTCACCGGGGTTTGCGCCAGTTCGGGCAGGTCGGCCGAAATATCAAAGGTACTCTCGGCACCTTTGTGGACACCGCCGATCCCACCGGTCGCAAAAACAGCAATCCCGGCCAAGTTTGCGGCGATCATTGTCGCTGCGACTGTAGTGGCGCCGGTGCCACCGGTCGCGATGCAGGCGGCCATATCCGCACGCGAAACTTTGGCTACGTTTTTGGCCTGGCCAAGCGCTTGCAGCTGATCCGCTTCGAGACCAACGTGCAATGTTCCTTTGATCACTGCGATGGTCGCGGGTGTGGCGCCAGCATCGCGAATGTCCTGTTCTACCAACGCCGCAGTTTCCACATTGCGTGGAAAGGGCATGCCGTGGGTAATGATCGTGCTTTCCAAGGCAACGATTGGGCGGCGCGCGGCCTTTGCGGCGGCGACTTCGGAAGAATAAGTGATGTTCATGGCTGCAAAAGCTCTCCGGACACATAGGAAGCAGCGGCGACAAGAGCCGCGTTAAGGGCATCTGCGGGAGCTTCTCCGCGCAGTTCAGCAGCGATATGGGCTGCCATAAAAGTATCTCCGGCGCCGGTGATCCGTTTGACAGTCACTGGCGGCGGGGTTTGAGAAATAACACCTTCAGGCGTTCCAAAGCTGGCATCGCGCGCACCATGCGTAACCATGACACGCGCAGCGCCGACATCCAGCAGGGCACGTGCTGCGTCATGGCTGCTGTCGAATAGGCGATCCACCAGAATCCCGGCTTCTTCCAGGTTCACATAAAGAGTGCCGCGCCCGTGTGTGAGAAAAGGACGTAAACGTTCTGCCTTGCCGGGGGAGGCCGGTGCGATCCGCAAATCTGCGGCGGCGAACAAGGGATTCTGCGCAATGTCTTGCAACAACGCAAGAGTGAGATTGCCGTCAAGCGCGATCAGACCGGGGTAGGGAGTATCCGCACTGCCAAGGCGACCGTCGCTGAGCGGTGTCAAAATAGCGTCACCGGCAGTCTCCAGAGAATGCGCGTCCGCGATCGCAGCGACCAGCCCGTTTGCTCCTTCGATTGCCATATAGCAATCGGTCGGTAAATCCTGGGGCCGGTGTGCATACTGCATATCCAGACCTAGCGCGGCGCTTGCGGCCATGAGGTCGTCGCCTTCGGTATCCTGACCGATTGCGGTCAATGCCGCAGGTGTTATGTCAAACTTCGCAAGCGCCTGGGCGATGTTCAATGCGACGCCACCGGGTAGGCGTTGAATGCGGCCCGGCACATCGTTCGACAACGCCATGCTCCGTGGCGTGCGGCCGACGATATCCCATAGGACAGAACCAATACAGATGACTTGGGCAGACATGGACGAAGTTCCCTTTATCATCACTTCCTATTGCAACCTTTTGACGTCGTCGCAAGCAGCTTCCTGAATTGTGGGGCCAACCTTGTGGATGGGCTTTGCGATAAGTTTGCGTCTGCGATGATAAAACAGCCTGATATCGGGCGCAAACCACTGGAAATGCAGCGCTACCCCTGTCTACTGTAGCAAGAGACAACGTTGGATCGATGCGGTTTAAGGAGAAGACTCTGCGGCGTTTGGGGTATCTGTTTCAACTGATGTGCAATTGCTTCGCGCTTTTTGTGCTGCTGTCGCAATCTGCAGGACTTGCGCAGAGTTCAGATCCCACTTTGGTTGACTTTAGGCGAGAAGGACAATCGCTTTTTGTTGATGTCACGCTTGAGGTCTCTCCGCGCATAGACGGGTCGTCGGAACATTTTTTTGATGAAACCGCTCATCTTGCGCGCATGACGGACGGCATGGTCTCATTCGGAAATGACTTTGCAAGTTTATTGGTGCGGGACGTCCAAATCGACGAAACGGGTGCCGTCATTGACTTGGCCTTTACGCTCGTCGCCACAATCCCTTCAGAAGCCGATGCGGTAACGTTTCGATGGCCGCAGGTGTTTGGTGCGGTGGTGCTACGTCAACATGGCGTTCCGGAACCGTTTGGTGGGTATTTTGCACAAGGACAATTTCCAGAGGCTATCCCGCTGGCGGGTGGGGCATCGCGCAGCAGTCAGGACATAGCAGTCCAGAATTTCATTTCGGGATTTGACAGCGTTTGGCCGCATGGGCTTGAGTATATTTTCCTAGCGGCTTTGATCTTTTTGAAGCGGGGGTGGTTAAGGCCGATGGTTGCGCAGCTTGCCGCTTTGGGATTTGGGGTAGCCTGCGCAGTGGTCGCACTGCCTTTTGTAACCTGGGCTCCGACACAGGTCTTGATGACCTGGTCCTTGCCAGTCGTTGTTTTGATACTCGCGCTCGATAATTTTGTAATGCGGGTTCTGAGCGTTTGGCGATTGGCATTGTTGTTTGGCTTTGCTGTTCTGCAAATATTCGGGTTCTCTGCGGCGCTTAACAGTGTGAGCTTTGCAAATGCGCACGTCATGCCGGCCACGGCAGGCTATGGTTTGGGTTTTCTGGTTGCGATTTCCAGCGGCGTGTTGCTCGGATATCTTGCGCTCGCCATTTGGTACGGGCACAGCTTAAAGTACCGAGGGCGTGTCATAATGCCAGCCAGTTTAACCGTACTCGGGTGGGAGCTTTACCGATTGCTCGGGTAAGAAGCCGAGCGCCAAGCTAACTTAGCTCATAAGTGACTGAAACCGCTGCAACGTGGCCAGAGGATCCTCTGTGCGCCAAATCTCATCTCCGATTCCAAAGAAGTCCGTGACCGGAGCAACCTTGCGGATGATATCATCGTCCAGACCACCTTCGGCAACCACCGGCACCTCGATCATCTGCGACCACCATTCAAACAGCTCAACCTCGGCCTGGGCACCGTCGCCAAGGCCGGATGCGCCAATCGGACCAAATGCCACGTAGTCTACGCCTGCTTCACCAGCGGTCATACCATCATGACGTGACGCTCCACAAAAGCTGCCAACGATCGCGTCTGCACCAAGGGTTTTGCGTGCATTGCGCACAGATTTGGTGGCGTCGGTCAGATGCACACCATCTAGCCCGAGACGCTCAGCCAAAACGATGTGATCCGAGATCACCAATGCCACATCGCGGGAAATGGTGACTTCGCGCAGTGCGTCGCTTGCACGGCTCAGCGTGTCTTCGTCGCGGCTGGCCAGATCAAGGCGCACACAGGCAATTTCCTCGGCATCCAGCACACGGGCGAGCTGCTCGGTGAACCGAACCAGCTCAAACGTTGGCGGTGTTGTCAGATAGATCTGTGGCTGCTCGGGGGCTTGGGCCTGGTTTTCCATTCCGCGTGCTCCTGTTGGTGGATTGACAGGTATTTACCGGAATTGCTGACGGACGCAAGGATTTGTCCTATGGAAAAGGCAGGTTTGGGGGCAGGGCAGATCGATCTGGGATCTTGCCCCCATGGCCGAGGACGATTACAGCAGGACAGATTTTGCGGAGAAAATGATGCCCAGCCCAACCCCTCAGCCCTCCTTTGTGCTTGTCCGTCCCCAAATGGGGGAGAATATCGGCGCGGCGGCGCGTGCGATGTGGAACTTTGGTTTGGACCGGATGCGCATTGTGGCCCCGCGTGATGGCTGGCCTAACCCCAAAGCCGTTGCCATGGCTTCTGGTGCGGGCCGGCTGCTGGATGAAGCGCAGTTGAACGAAGATCTGGCAGGTGCTTTGGAAGACTGTACCTATGTTTTTGCCACCACGGCGCGACCGCGTGAGCTGACCAAACCGGTGTTCAGCCCCGAAGCGGCCATGAAACTGGCGGCCGAGAAAATCAAAGCTGGTGAAAAGATCGCCGTGTTATTTGGCCCCGAGCGCGCGGGTTTGGAAAACGAAGACATCGCCAAGGCCAATGCAATCATTTCCGTGCCGGTCAATCCCGACTTTGCCTCCCTGAACCTGGGGCAATGTGTGTTGTTGACTGCCTATGAATGGCGCCGTCAGGTCGAAGAGATTGAGCACGAGGTGTTGGACATTGGCAAATCCGACTGGGCCACGGGCCAAGAAGTCGAAGCACTGGTCAAACATTACGAAGACCGCCTGACAGAGGCGGGGTATTTCTACCCGCCAGAAAAAGCACCGGGTATGAAAGTTGTTTTCCGCAATCTGTGGAGCCGCATGCGCTTGACGCGAGCGGATGTGCAGATGTTGCATGGGATCATGCGACAGATGGTCCGCTGGCGAGAACATCGCGACTGATCGACGGCAAGCATACTATATCAGCCAAGGTAAGCCAGGGCGGTAAAGGAACGAGGCAAGCATGAGCAAACGCAGTATTTTCGAAGAAGTTGGCGGCGCGAAAGCAGAGCAAGCAGCGCCGACGCCCGGGCTTTTGGACCGTGGACAGGACGGCGCGCGGAAATGGATCCGCGTTTGGCTTGGGCTTTTGTTCGTTCTAGTGGTTGCCATGATCACTGTGGGTGGGTTGACCCGCCTGACCGACAGCGGGTTGTCGATCACCGAATGGCGGCCGATAACCGGAGCCGTACCGCCCTTGACCGAGGTGGACTGGCAGGCGGAATTCGATAAATACAAGCAAATCGACCAATGGGCCATTCAGAACAAATGGATGGAACTGTCTGATTTTAAAGAGATCTACTGGTGGGAATGGGGCCATCGCCAGCTGGGCCGTGTGATTGGTCTCGTTTGGGCACTGGGTTTCTTTGGCTTCCTTGTGGCTCGCAAAATTCCCACCGGCTGGACTGGGCGCTTGGTGATCCCAGGCGCGCTTGGCGGTCTGCAAGGGGCCGTTGGGTGGTGGATGGTGCATTCCGGCGTGACGCAGGGCGAAGGTGTGACCACTGTTGCGTCTCACCGATTGGCAGTTCATCTTGGTCTCGCCTTTGCAATCCTTGGTCTGCTGGCTTGGTACATGATGTCGCTTGGTCGCAGTGAACAGGATCTGATGCAGGCGCGGCGCGCAAAAGAGGCGAAACCTTTTAGCCTGTCGACCGGTCTGATGCATTTTGCCATGTTGCAGATTCTGCTGGGCGCACTGGTCGCAGGCATCGATGCAGGCAGATCCTATACAGATTGGCCGTTGATGGGCGGGCAAATTTTCCCGCCGCAGGCCTTTGGTTTGGAACCGATCTGGCGGAATTTCTATGAAAACCCCGGTCTCGTGCAGTTCGTTCACCGTGTTAGCGGGTATCTTCTGTTTGTTTTTGCCGTCGTGGTCTGGCTCAAAGGGCGGGCAAGTGCCCATGCTCATACGCGTTTCGCCTTTAACGCGGTGATAGCAGGCGTGACAATACAGATGCTTCTGGGCATCATCACAGTGGTTCAGGCGGCCCCCTGGCAAACGGCCATTGCGCATCAATTGGCGGCGGTTGTTGTCTGGGTGCTGATCCTGCGGGCGCGGTTCTTGTCCGCCTACCCGGTGAGCATTTCGATCAAAGATCATTAACGAAGGAATTCAAAGAGATGGCCGCATTTGATGAACTGATGGCGTTCCAGCGCGAAACCCAAGCTTTGGGGCAGGTCGCGGGACGTTTGGGATGGGATCAGGAGACCATGATGCCCCGTGGTGCGGCCCCGCAGCGCGGCGAAGAAATGGCCGCGATGGAAGCCGTTTTGCACGCACGCCGATCTGATCCGCGCGTGGCGGATTGGTTGGACGCAGCCGAGGCGCGCGACGAGGTCTCAGCGGCACAGGTGCGTGAGATCCGCCGCAGCTATGAGCGCGCGGTCAAGGTTCCAGCAGATCTGGCCAAGACACTGGCGCGAGTGACATCCGAAGCACAAGGCAAATGGGCTGAAGCGCGGGCAAACGAGGACGTGCCAGCCTTTGTCCCGGTTTTAGAAGAGGTTGTGGCCCTCAAACGCGAAGAAGGTCAGGCGCTGGCTGGCGACGGCGATGTCTATGACGCGATGATCCAGGACTATGAACCTGGAACCACCGCCGCTGAGATCGGGGCGATTTTTGATGCCATGCGCCCCGAATTGGTCGCCCTGCGATCTGCTGTTTTGGAAAAACCTGCACCCGCGGCAGTTCAAGGCTCGTTTGATGCGGCCCAACAGATGCAGTTGGCTCAAACCTTGGCCGAAGCCTTTGGGTATGACTTGGGACATGGTAGGTTGGACAAAGCGGTTCACCCTTTCTCGTCTGGCAGCGGTATGGATGTGCGGATCACGACCCGGACCAGTGAAACTGATCCCTTCAACTGTTTTTATTCGACAATTCATGAGGTTGGACATGCTTGTTACGAGCAAAACATCTCTCGTGACTATCTTCTGACGGCGCTGGGGTCCGGTGTATCCATGGGCGTCCACGAAAGCCAGAGCCGCATCTATGAAAACCAGCTGGGGCGCAGCCGTGCCTTTACGGGCTGGTTGTTTGAGCAGATGCAGGCGGTGTTTGGCGAATTTGGTATCGCGGACGCGGATGCGTTTTATGCTGCGGTAAACGCAGTTCACAATGGCTATATCCGCACCGAAGCAGATGAGCTGCAGTATAATCTGCACGTTATGCTGCGGTTTGATCTGGAGCGCGACTTGATGAGTGGCGCGTTGGAAGTTGCTGATCTGGAAGAGGCTTGGAACAGCCGTTTTGCGTCAGACTTTGGCTACGCAGTCGACAAACCCTCCAACGGGTGTTTGCAGGATGTGCATTGGTCAGTGGGCTTGTTTGGGTATTTCCCAACCTATTCGCTGGGCAATGTCTACGCCGGATGCCTGTATGAGGCGTTGCGCAAGGATGTGCCAGAGCTGGATGCCGATTTGGCAAAAGGCGATACCAGTGCTGCTACAGGTTGGCTCAAGCAAAACCTGCAACAGTACGGCGGATTGCGCACACCCCTAGACACGATCCGTCACGCCTGTGGCGCAGAGCCGGCCCATGCACCGTTGATGGGGTACCTAAAGACCAAGTTTTCGACGCTCTATGAGCTGTAAATTCGCGCGCATAACGTATAAAAAGCCGGGTCTTACGTCCGGCTTTTTATGTTAGACAAGCGCCATCCGCTCTGCACGTTCGGGGTCAGGAAAGGGACGATAAAGGCCAACGTCTACTGATGCGATGAGCGATGAAACCGCCGCGTACAAACGCTCCACCTCTTCGTCTTTTTCGCCAAGGACGCGAAACGCGCTGTCCAATTGAGTCATATTGTCGAACTCAATATCCAGCATGAAGTCGCGGCAACTGTCATTGGCGAGATGCAGCTTTCGCCGCATCAAACGCCAATCGCGCACGGTGCCCCGTTCTTTGAGATAGGCCATCCAGTTTTCGACCGCATTTGCAAACGCCAACGCCTTGGCGTCGTTTAAAAGATCGATTGAGCAATGATACAGATTCATCGGGCTCTCCCCCGTTGATTGAAAAGTGCTCAACTTTATAGCTAGATGCGTTAGAGAGTGGTTAAATCTACTCCCCGTATCCGGTCATCTCCAAGTATCCACGCCCAGAGTGGCTGCCAGTTACTGTTACCGGACCTTCCCAATATGAAAATGAGGTTTCCATCCAGGCGTTAGGGTTTAGTGAAGTGACTGTGATATCAACGTCTTGCTCTGGTAATGTCACCTTCCAAGACGTTGGAATTTTGCCTGCATTCAGGTCGTCGAATACTATCGGAGCCGCTTGAAACGCGCCGGGTGAAAGTGGAAACACGTTGCCGTTTGAGTCAATCCAACTGCCGGAGGTGAAGGGGCCGGATGCGCCGCGCAATACAAAGCCCATCAGTTTGCTATCGTCGTCAAAGTTCAAGGAGAACCAGTCCCAGCCGCTTTGGTCCTCTGCAAGGGGTTGACTGGACCATTCGCGATCCAACCAACCGGAGCCTTCAACATCAAAAACGCGTTCTTCTAGAGTGACTTGGCCCGTGATTTTATAGTGTGGTTGCGAGTAATAATAGCTCGCTTGTCCCGCTTCCGACTTTACAGAATACCCTTGCGTGCCATGAAATACCAATGGACCGTCCGATTGAAGTTGCAGATCATACGCGAAACCATCGCCGGATGCGGTCAACGAAAGACGATCGAGGCTGGAGTCCAAGCCCAGCATGCTCCAATCGTCGATCCAAGCTTCAAACGGGGTTGTAACGACCCCCGCTTGTCCAATGCCTCCGCGCGACAATTTCTCAGCAAAACGGTGGGTGTCCGCTGTCGTCACAGCAGCATGGGCCAGCCAGAACTGAGGGCTTTGCCAGTCATATGTTTCCTGGGGTTCGCTGGCGGAGCGGAACAACGTCCACTGAATCCCCAAGTCTTCCCCGCTTTTATCTTTAAGGTTGGCAGTTAAATACCACCATTCAATGCGAAAATCAGGATGTGCACCGTGATCATGTGGAAATGAAAATGTTTTCCCAAGTTCTGGAACCTGAAAACCTTCACCAGCGCTTTGACCTAATCCGGCAAACCCTTGAGAGTGGGTAACGGTTGGTGTCAGGAACAAGAGCGCGGTGACGATCTGTTTAACGTTCATTGGCAAACACCTTAAGCAATTCGGATGGAGCGATGCGCAGCAGTCGAAACGCAGATGGCGCGCAGGCTAAAAGCGCGGCGATCAGGGCAAGAAGAACGGTGCGCAACCAGCTGACCGGAAACAGATAAAGTTGCAGTTTCCATCCAAAAGCCAACACGTTGGTTACCGAAAGCAACACCCAAGCTAAAACCACGCCGAGCGGTATTGCAAAAAGAGCGGTCAGAAACGCCAGACCGAGACTGCGCGTGACCTCTAACTGAGCGATGCTGCGCAAAGGCAAGCCCATTGCCCAAATCGGCGCAATCTGCGGCAAACGTTGATTCCAAAGTGCCGCAAAGCTGGTCAACAGAGCAAATCCCGCGATCGCGAGGGTTAGCACATTCAATGCCGCCGTGACGACAAAAGTTTGATCGAATACTTTCAACGATTGATCGCGTAACGCGTTCTGATCAAGGATTGCGCTGTTATCTAAGTAAAAAACATCCAGTAAGGCATTGCGAAGGCCGGTTTTATCCGGTGTGGATACCGCAATATTCGACAGTTGCGTATCGATAAAACTGCGTTCCAAAATATCGTTGGACATTATGATCTGGTGGTTTGGATTGCCATAGTCCGAATAAACGCCAAGCACCGACACAGTCCCCACGTTCGTTACGGTAAACGTGTCGTCTGGCCATAGATCCCGTGCACGTGCCATTTGTTCATTGATTACGACGCCGCCACCCATGTGAAGCTGTGGCCAGGCCTCAGGTAATTGTGAAATCATGGGCCAGCGGTCCTGGTAATAGGGATCCTCTACAACGCCCCATATTTGGGTTGGATGCGCAGCATGCGTCAGGTCGGCGGTTCTGAGAGGGCGAGCGTGGTGTCCATTGTTTGACAGGAATTCCAATATTGCAGGAGCCTGTTTTGCATCATCGATGCGAATGTATAGATCGGCCGCAAAGCGTTGGTTAAGCCACTCAACAAAGGTGAGCCGGAAGCTAGAAGTCATTGTTTCAACGCCGATAGTTGTCGCAATTGCCAAGGCCAAAGCCATCAGCGGCACGTTCAGCGTGTGTAATTGAACTCGCATGTCTGACCAAAACCACTGCGGCAGACCGGGCCGCGCTGCTCGTTCGGCAATGTTGATGAACCACGAGACAACAGCCGGCAACAACAGCACGGTCCCCAACATCAAGGTGCCCATCAGTGCGAAACCAGCGATTAGGTGGGGTACCAACAACAAGAGCGGTGTGACCGCCAGCAAAAGGAAGCCAACAATCAATCCACGTTTTTGTATCCGCGCCGAAGTTGCTGCGCGCGCAGACGTGGCGGGCCCTTGAAGGATGGGTAAACGGTAGACTTGATACAGCGAAGTCCCACCGGCAACTGCAGTCCCCAAAAGGGTCATGGTGAGACCAAGAACCACCCAAGACGGCTCCATACTCAACGTGCCAGAAACTTCGGCGCCGTAAAGTCCGCTCAAGGTCGCATTGACGTCAGGCAGCAGCGCGCCCGCGACAAAAAAACCAAGTCCCAATCCAAGGCTGCCGGCGAATAAGGCCAACATCAGCAGTTCCGCGGCACAGAGCGTCACGAGTCCGGTCAACGACAGTCCGAGGCTGCGCAATGTGCGCATCAACCCGCGTCGTTGTTCAACGGCCAATTTTATGGTGCTTTGGACAATGAAAAGCCCAACCACAAAGGCAAGCAGTCCAAATGCGGTCAAGTTAAGATGGAAGCTGTCCGTCAGTTGTCCTGGCGAGATCTGTGCTGATCGGATCCATCGATATTCGGAAAGCAAGTCGCTCTCATCTCTTTTGTTGTCCTCTAAAACAACAAGGTATGAGAGTATGTTAATGTCAGCACGCAGGTTCTGAACTGCTGCGAAGTCGGTCACAACAAGGCCGACAGGAAGGTTGGTCACAGTGGTTGTACGCGGTGGCGGCGAGGACATCTTGGCCAGGGTATGCGGGTGCAAAAAGAACGGAATCTGGTCCAATTCTGGAGCCGTGCTGGAGGATGAACTTGTTGCAAACGCGCCATCTGTGTCCAGCAAACTGTCGACCATGGGGTGAGACAGGACGTCGATGGCCAATAACGTCACCTCGCTTCCGCCCAGAGCCACCTCGCGTTCCCAAACCGGGGAGACCCCCCAACCTTGGCGTCTGAACGAGATATAGTCCTCAAGTGTTAGAGAGCCGTCGACGGACGTAATACGGTCGGTGCCAAATAGCGTGAGTTGTGATTCCGCTGAGGCGTAGCTGCTGCGGGCAGTTGCGTTGATCGCCTGTACGGCCGACCACAGTGCCGTTGACAGGGCTAATCCGAAAACAATTGCCAACAACTGAACGGGTGCGCGGCGCCAATGAGACAGGAGCGCCAAGAGACCCCAATACATCATTCTATGCGGCCTTTGCTTAGATGAAGGCGTCGATCCGTGCGTGCAGCGATGGCCTGAGAATGAGTGACCAGCAACAGCGACGTGTTTTCCTGCCGAGCTAAATCCAAGAGTAAATCCAGTACCTTATGGCTGGTATCTTCATCCAGATTTCCAGTCGGTTCATCCGCGAGCAACAGTCGAGGACGTACAGCCATCGCTCGCGCGATCGCAACGCGTTGCTGCTGCCCGCCGGACAGTTGATCCGGATACCGGTCTCGCAGCTCTTCTAGGCCGAGGAATTGACACAGATGTGTAGCCCATTCGGGTTCAAACGTTTTAGCCAACCGGGCGTGCAGCGCGATGTTTTGCCATACCGTGAGGGATGGAACCAAATTAAATTGTTGAAATATCACTGCCACGGTTTCTCGTCGCAGTGTTGAACGGTCGGTTTCAGACATGCCGGTAACCGACTGTCCTGAAACATAAATCTCTCCATTGTCGCAGTGGTCTAATGCGGCGGCCAGGTGAAGAAGCGTGCTCTTTCCCGATCCGCTTTCACCGGTAAGCGCGAGCGAGTGTCCTGCCTCAAGCGTGATGGATACACCACGTAGGATTTCACGTCGTCGACCTTGTGCAACAAAAGCTTTTTCTACATTTTTCATCACCAGGGTCACAATGGCTCTCCCAAAGCGCGTGTCAGAAAAGAACAGCGGTGACACGGTTTTCCTATAGTATACGACAGGGATAAGGTATTGGTTTTGAAAAGAAAGCACGAAATCGCGAGCAGCCTCGTTTTGCCAAAGGTTTCACCCTTTCGTGATGCTCATCAATCAGGGGACTTCTGAATGGCGGTACGCATGTTTTTCCAAGCTCTGGTTCTTGCCACGCGTCAGTTCCGGAGCAAAAACGGCTGGGTCCTGAGCTCCCATATCGCGATGTCCATGATGCTGGCATTGTTTCCTTTCGCGCTTTTTACGGTGTCGCTAGCGGGTGCAATTACTGAGGTTTCGGCACAATCCATTGATATCGAATATGTTCTAGACCTGCTGTTTGGGTCCTGGCCTGCTGCTGTGGCTGATCCGATCAAAGGCGAGGTGGTTGCGGTGCTGCAAAACTCGGGCCTGCGTTTGGTGACTTTCAGCGGTATTGTGACGCTCTATTTTGCCTCTAACGGTGTTGATGCGGTACGTTTGGCAATGGTCTCTGCCTATCGCGAAGAAGATCGCCGCGCATATTGGAAAGCGCGCCTTATTTGTGTTGTGCTGGTTATCCTGGGCGGGTTGGGCCTTTTGGCGGCTGCCCTGTTCGAAGTGCTGTTACCGCTTTCTATTCGCTACTTGGTCGATTTTTTTCCGGCAATGACAGAGGGTTTTATTGCGACATGGGAGAATGGGCTGAATGGGGTTTTGGTACTGACGGTTCCGTTGGCTGCGGTATTTGTAAGCCATCTGGCCTTGCCTGACCGGTTGCACAGGTTATCGGAAATTGGGGCAGGGGCCGTGTTTACCGTCGTTTTGTGGTGGGCTGCAGGGCTTGGTTTCGCCTATTATGTCGCGAGTTTCGCGCAGTATTCAGCAACCTATGCCGGTTTGGCTGGGGCTATGGTTGCCTTGGTCTTTCTATATCTGAATGCAGCGATCCTGATCCTAGGGGCGGAATTGAATGGCGCGTTGATGGCGTTGCGCGAGCAAGCAGAGCGCGCATGATTGTTTCCACTTTAAGAACAATAAGGCAGTGGTGCCACAATTGGGCCATAACTGGTCCACACTCGGTCTTTATCCCAGTTGTTGAGGCAAAAAACAGTTGGGATAAACCATGTCAATTCTCGCGCAGACAATCAAAGTTATCAAGACCGCCAAAGTTATCCGCGGTAAGTCAACATCCGAGCAGGTCCGAATTCTGCGGCTGACCGAAGACGAAGACATGCTGCCGCGCATCCAGCGCGAAATTGCCAGTCAATCGCTCCAGGCACGCGCGCCGCACTAAGGCTCGCACCGCCGCATGAAAATCGGGATGCCGCGTTAACCGCGATACCCCGTTGCAACCACAAATTTTTCAGAGCTGTCCGACCGCGAGGAGGGCGGCTTGACGTTCATGACCTTGTCGAACTTGGTCTTGAGCAGCTTTTGCAATTCACCTTCTGCGCCACCTGCCAAAACTTTTGCGACGAACGTTCCACCGACTTCGAGCACGTCAAAGGCAAAGTAAGCCGCTGTTTCGCAAAGGGAAATGATGCGCAAGTGATCTGTCTGCTTGTGGCCAGAACTGGCCGCCGCCATATCTGACATGACGACGTTTGCTTTGCCACCCAGCCATTCTTTCACCTGGTCGTCGGCGCCTTCGTCCATGAAATCCAACTGGTGGAATTCGGCCCCGGCAAGCGGTTCGATCTCTTGCAAGTCCACGCCCACAATGCGGCCAACTGACTTGCCCTTCTTCTCGCCTTGAGAATTGATGCGTTTTACGGCGACCTGGCTCCAGCCGCCGGGCGCACAGCCCAGGTCCACCACCAGCGCGCCAGGCACGAGGAAGCGGAATCTGTCGTCCAGTTCCATGATCTTGTAAGCTGCACGTCCGCGATACCCTTCCAGCTGGGCGCGGCGGACATAAGGGTCGTTCAATTGCCGCTGCAGCCAGCGCGTCGAGCTGAGCCGACGTCCGCGTGCGGATTTTACTTTGACCTTCAGGTCCCGCTGTCCGCGGCCAGAAGTGTTTTTTCCAGTTGGCGTCTTTGCCATGTCATCACCATCACGAAAGCAGCG
This sequence comes from uncultured Paracoccaceae bacterium, assembly GCA_947497985.1. Taxonomy (GTDB): domain Bacteria; phylum Pseudomonadota; class Alphaproteobacteria; order Rhodobacterales; family Rhodobacteraceae; genus Epibacterium. Next base: position 225,500 of record CANMIX010000004.1, on the reverse strand, counting down.
TCTAGAGCCACTTTACCACATCTATTTCAATATTGGAGTTGGGTCAGAACGGCCCGTCTTCCAGAACACCATCCGCGCTCATCTGGGCATAAAGCAGCCCCTCACGCAGTCCCCGATCCGCAACAGACAGGCGATCCGTAGGCCAGCACCGCAGCAACGTCTGCAAGATCGCCGAGCCTGACATGATCAGAGCCTGCCGGTCATCGCCGATCCGGGGATCATGGCGGCGTCCGTTGGGACCGAGGTCTAGATACCCACGTATGACTTTGTCAATCTGATCTGATGTCATTCGCAGCCCATCGACCTTGGTCCGGTCATAGCGTTTCAACCCTAAATGGGAGGCGGCGACCGTTGTTATCGTTCCGGATGTCCCAACGATCTGAAACCCTTCGCGCGTTTGCTCGTCCTTATAAGGTGCAAAAGTCGCCAGGTTTTCTTCGAAGAACCAGCTCATCAAAGCAAAACGCGCAGAATCATCTTCGACGTCGCTGAACTGGTCTCGCAGGGTTGCCACACCAAGGGGCACGCTGATCCAATCAACCACTTTGGCGGCTGGAAACGGGCTATCTCCGGTGTGAAACCCGGCTTGCAACCGCATAATCGCGGTTGGGCGGTCACGACGGCGTACGGATGAGAGGTCGATCCAGACCAGTTCGGTCGAACCGCCGCCAATATCAACAACCAGCAATTGTTCGGTTTTTGTGGACACCAAAGGCGCGCAAGAGATCACTGCGAGGCGGGCTTCTTCCTCGGGTTTTATGATTTCGAGCTTCAACCCGGTCTCACGCCGCACTTGATGGATGAAGTCTCGTGCGTTTTTAGCGCGCCGACATGCCTCGGTCGCGACCAGCCGCATATTCTTTACCCGGTGGCGTTTGAGTTTTTTCTGGCAGATCCGCAGCGCTTGTATCGTGCGGCTCATGGAGCTGCGTGACAAACGGCCAGACTTCTCTAGGCCAGCGCCCAATTGCACCGACTTTGAAAAGCTATCTACAACATGAAACCCGCTGCCCTTTGGTTGGGCAATGAGCATCCTGCAACTGTTAGTTCCCAAATCTAACGCCGCATAGAGCGCGTCGGGATCTGGGCGGGCCGGTGCTGTCGTCTCAACCGCGACGGGAAACGCACGCGCACCTTTTGAACGCCTGGGCGCCATGATTCACGCCCTCCGATTATCGTGTTAAATTTAGGATATGTCGCGCTCACCTCCGGCGCAAGCTTCCTGAGACAGAATGTGAGTAAATCGCGGGCAATAATACCAATAGTTCTCATGAAGAGTGTGAATATTATGAGCGCCGCTTGAACTGGATTTTCGCGCGTAACTCGCGTATCCCATGTTCCGCCAAAAGGTCGCTGAAAACGCATGTGGCGTCGAAAATCGACGAACGCGCCGCATGTGCTGCCAGTACAAACCATAAAGACCCAGACAATGAGGGGATCAGGAAAATGCCTGACGTCACAATCGTATATTGGCGAGATATTCCGGCTCAGGTCATCGTTGGCAAGGGCCGTCGTGGCAGCAAAAAAGTCCTGGACGAACGTTTTGAACAAGCGATCGACCGGGCGGCCATGAAAGTCGGTGCCAAGGATGCGGATGCCTATCTTGCTGAGTGGCGCAAGGCAGATCCCTATGCGGTGGAAGGGGCGGCTGACGATGTTGCCTTGTCTGAAGCAAAACGTCTGGAACAGGAGTATGATCAGGATCGCCTAAAGGCGCTGATCGCAAATGACGGATGGGCGTAAGCCTTGGGATCTTTATGGGAGGCCGCGATGGCTTTGCTGAACTTTAAAAAACGGGACAATGGCGCACAGCCTGTGAACCCAGAAGTCGAAGCCTTTCTAAAGGGTTACTCGATTGAAGTGATGCCGCGTACGGCGGCCAAAGTCGAAGATTTCCGCGACCTTCTCCCAAAGGGTACGCGCGTATATATCGCCCACATTGAGGGCACGCCGATCGAAGAAATGGTGGAGACTGCCAAGCGGATCAATGCCGAAGGCTATCCCGTGATGCCCCATTTCCCAGCACGGATTATCAAGGATCAAGCCACGCTTTCTGATTGGATCGCCCGTTACCAAGGTGAGGCGGACGTCAAACAGGCGTTGCTTCTTGCAGGTGGCGTTGATACGCCGCACGGTGACTTTGACAGCTCGATGCAGCTTCTGGAAACTGGCTTGTTTGACAAGGCGGGTTTCTCTGCTCTGCACGTGGCGGGCCATCCAGAGGGCAACAAAGACATCGACCCTGACGGTTCTGACAAGAACGTCTTAGAAGCGCTTCTGTGGAAACAAAAATTCGCTGAGACAACCGACGCAAAAATGGCGCTGGCGACCCAGTTCGCTTTTGATGCAAAGCCAATAATTGCCTGGGCTGATGCGATCAAGGACGCTGGCGTAGACATTCCGGTTCACATCGGCATCGCGGGACCGGCCAAGCTGCAGACCCTGATCAAATTTGCCATCGCATGTGGAGTCGGGCCGTCGCTGAAGGTGCTGCAAAAGCGCGCGATGGATGTCAGTAAACTATTGCTACCTTATGAGCCAACTGACGTTTTGGCCGAGCTTGCGGCCCACAAAGCCGCAAACCCCGATTTTAACGTCACCAATGTGCATTTTTTCCCGCTGGGTGGGATTAAGACAAACGCGACTTGGGCCATCAACAACGGTGGCACGTCAGCGAAACCAGTGAACTCCTAAAGGATCAAGTATGACCCGTACCATTATTGAATCTAAATCGAAAACCACGATTATCGGGTTCGATCAGCCGTTCACAGTTATCGGTGAGCGCATTAACCCAACCGGTCGTAAGATTCTGAATGAAGAGTTGGAGCGCGGAGATTTCTCACGTGTTGAATCCGACGCGCTGGCGCAAGTTGCTGCGGGTGCGACGGTTCTTGATATCAATTCTGGCGCTGTTTTCTCGAACAAAATGGCCGAAGATCCGCGTTACGCGGACAACAACTTTGTCGAGCCGGACCTGATGCGTCAGTTGGTGAAAACGGTTCAGGCCGTGACTGACACGCCTCTGTGTATCGACTCGTCGGTGCCAGGCGCGCTGGAAGCTGGTCTGGAAGCCGCCGAAGGACGCCCGCTGTTGAACTCGGTCACGGGTGAAGAAGAGCGTCTGGAAATCGTCCTGCCGCTGGTGAAGAAGTACAACGTACCAGTCGTCGCGATTTCCAACGACGATACCGGCATCTCAGAAGATCCCGAAGTCCGCTTTGCCGTGGCCAAAAAAATCGTCGAACGCGCCGCTGATTTTGGCATTCCGGCGCATGATATTGTTGTTGATCCGCTGGTTATGCCAATTGGCGCGATGGGCACGGCGGGGCTGCAAGTTTTTGAATTGAATAACCGTTTGCGCAACGAGCTGGGTGTGAACACCACCTGCGGCGCCTCCAATATCTCCTTTGGTTTGCCAAACCGTCACGGTATCAACAACGCGTTTCTTCCAATGGCGATGGCAACCGGGATGACCTCTGCGATCATGAACCCCGTCGCACTGCCAGTTGGCCCCAAGAAGATCGCCGCCAAAAAGGAAGAAATCGCCGCTGCAGGTGTCATTCTTCCGGATGACATCGACGACGAGGTGTTTGTGAAACTCTTTGGCATGGGGTCAACCAAGCCGCGCGCAGGTAAGGAAATGGAAGCGATCCGTGCTGCAAACTTTCTGACCAATAACGATGAAGGTGGCGCGGAATGGATCAGATTTAACAAGTCTGACGCCGATGGCGCGGCCCGTGGTCGTCGCGGTGGTGGACGTCGTCGCCGGGGCTAAAGGCGCAGCCGAAAATTTGCTACGTATCGGATCCGAGCCTTGTTAAGGAGGCTCGGATTTTTATTTGTGGAAGATCTGCGTTTCGAAACCTTACCTTTTGGTGCAGCTGGCCAGATGCGGTAATCGCAACCGTCATATGGGGGGTACTCAAAGCGAAGTGGAAGATGTCCACCTCGCGTTGAATAATTCAAGCGGGTTTTGGTAGGGCGACAACCGCGATCATTTCAACCCGCATGCCGGCGCGTGCTAAAGCGACGCCGCCGGTTGCGCGGGCAGGCGGCGCGTCATGATCCACCCATTCGTCCCAGACGGCATTCATACCCTGGAAATCAGCCATATCAGCGAGCCAGACTTGAACAGAAGCAATGTCGGATTTGTCTGCACCCAATTCTGTGACGACAGCATCCATTTTCGCCAGAACTTGTCGGCTCTGTTCCGTGATGTCGGCCTCAAGATCATTGGGAACTTGTCCGGCAAGAAATGCAATATCGCCAATGCAGACGGCTTGGCTCATTCGGGGGCCTGGGTTCAGGCGTTTCAAGGTCATAGTTTGATCCCTTTTCAGTCGTTGTCTGTGGTTGTTGATCCAGCACCTAGGCGGGACGCTTCGGATGATGGAACGGTTGTGCGCATCGCCAGCGTGTTCAAAATTGCGATAATGTCTGCCGAGATTTTGGGAACACCGCTTGCTGTTGGAGGTGGCGGCTTGCCGAACCGGGCCGTCAATTTGATCGGCATCTGTTTCCCATCAAGGGCGGCTTCGGCATGCATAAGCCCATCGGATCCGCCATTAAGGCTGACGATTGAATTCGACCATTCCACATCAAATTGCAGACCGGTCGTTTCGGTTATGGCTGCCAGGAACGGGATGAGCAGGAGGGGGTGATCCACCGTTCCAATCTCAAGCGGAGATCCGACGGTGATGCCTTCTGGAAGTGCTGCAAAATCGCATAGCGTGGCGCCCAAAGCGATCGGACAAAGCGCGCCGCCGGCCGGTGCCTGCCACACGCCCGGCGCCACGGTGGGGCACAGATCGCTCCACGGTCGGCCTTGCGCGCGATTGAGATGCGAGTAGAGGTGTTTGGGACCGTCGATACCATGGCGCACAAGCCAAGCTGCCGCAAATCCGGCCTCCTCTGCCAATCCCCAGCTCATGCCCGCACCACGCGCGGCTTTTATGCATAGGGACGTGGCCTCGTTTTGAGAAAGCGGCGCCGCAGTGCCCTGTTTGATGACCGAGGGAGAGTTTCCGCGTGTTTGATCAAAGGAGTTAGCAGTCATCACGTGGCCACCTTTCCGATCTCATCGGGAAAGGGGGCACCCTGGAACAGGTTGATGCGGACCCATCGGTCTGACCTTGGATCAAACTGCGTTGCACCAAAGAATGACAGTTTGCAGCGCAGCAGGTCGATGGGCAGCATGGACTTGGCCGCCAAGTTTCCCTGAACTTCGGCAAAGGGGTGGTTCTGGGCGATTTGTACCCGTCTTACCATGTAGCGATGTTCGGGGTGCGCCAGTAAGACGGCGGCAACAGCATCATCATCGTCCCAGGCGTCCAAAGTTGTCGCCAACTCGACCGCAAGACGCGCAATGCACAAAGGTTGCTCCAGTTCTATACCGTTTTCGGTTGCTCGTTCTCCCAACCGTGGTTCCAGCTTTTCTTCTGAAACATACCAAAACCGCGCGTTGTTCTCGGGAAGGGTAAAGTCGATTGCGAGCGCCCAGTCGTAGTTTTGCTTTAGGATCGCGCGCAAATCGCGGATACGCATAGCACCATTGATGTGGAACGTCGGAGCTTCATCCGCGCCCATGCATTCGGCGAGATCGTCAACCAGATTACCATGAGGTTCTAACATGACGGACAGCAGCGCTTCTTGCCCTTCCAATGACAAGACTTCGGCACCCCAATTCCACAAGGCGTCCCACGGACGCGGTTGATCGAAATCCCAAGCGTCAACAACCTCAACCAACAGCGCCAGGTCTTTTCGTAAATCCGCCAGTTTTGTGCGTTGAACAGGGTGCTGTGAGGTCCAGACGGCTGCATTTTGGACGGCGGCTTTTAGGGCTGTGCGCAGCCCCTCGATGGTCGGTTGGGTGGCTGCTGTCTGTTCTCGTACACGCGCCAGCGCTTCCTCTCGCGCCACCATCCAATTGTTCAGCAAAACCGGATGACGGACAATAAAGGGGGCCATGCCAAGCCCGGTGGAGTTACCAACACCAAGGCTGCGGCGCAGGTCGCGGTCAAGACGCACCGCGCGATCACCGCCCTTTGCCTTTGCCATGTGTTCCACAATATCGACGGTAAAGGCCCGGATGAGCCAAACCGTCAGCATCTCAACCTGAAACGGGGCTGCCATTTCAGGGCGGTCTGCGATATCGGATCGATCGGCCGCTCCAAATTTCCCAGAGCCGTAGACTGCGGTTGTGCGCATCAAATATCCGATATCCGCGATCTCGGATTGGTCAGGTTGACGCCCTTGTGACAAGGCCTCCAGCACATGGCGAAACAAGCGGACGGACCGGTTGGCACGTGCCAATGTAAGTTCGCGCGTGCTGATACGGCCGGCCTCTTGCAGGGGAACGTTTGCACCTAAGCGGATGATATCGGCACCGGTTGGGTCACCGTCAAATAGCGTAAATGTGGCGTCCCACGCGGTAGCGATCACCCGATCAGAGCGCATCTCGTCCGGAAGGTTATGCGCAAAAGCCACAAGGCTGTAGGTCCGTTCGCCGCAAGTGGTGCGGTAAACGGCGTGACCGTTTCCTTCCGCGTCGATTTCCCAAACTGAACGGTCCACGTGCCAGTTCTCTTTGTGCAGCCGACGCAACATTGTCCGCAAAAACGAGAGGCGGGTCGGGTGGCTGGCTCCCATCCGTTCAAGGTTCATGACCTCGGATGCGGAGCGTTGGAATGACGCAGTTTGTGAGATCGCATCATGAGCAGAATGGGCCATCTTTGGCTCTCCAGTCGGTCAAAATTGCAAATGGCGTGGCAGGCAGGTGACCCGCCACGCGCTATCGTCAGACTTGGGCGGTCTTTGCCTCACGGCCCAGCATCAAGGTGATGCGCACGGCGTCCCAAAGCGAGGGCAACAGGATCAAAGAGACGGGCACTGCGGTTACCACGATAAAGCTTTGCAGTTTGCCGATACCACCGGCCCCTGTTGAGATCAGGATCAACGCCATCACGCCCATCGCGATACCCCAGAATGCGCGCAAGGCAGCAGTCGGCTCACCTTCGGACATCGTTGAAGCTACAACGTAGCTCATAGAGTCGCTGGTGGTAGCAACGAAACACATGGTCAGCACTAGAAACAGGACCGACAAGATCAAGCCCATTGGCATTGCTTGTGTAATTGCCAGCAGGCCTGCGGGCAGATTGAACCCCTCGAATGGACCAGAGATCACTCCAGGTTGGGCAACCTCAAAAGCGATGCCGGATCCGCCGATGATCGTGAACCAGAAGTTGGTCAGGGTCGGTGCAATGACCGACAGCATGATGATGATCTGGCGGATAGAGCGTCCACGGCTGATGCGGGCAATGAAAATTGCCATCAGCGGCCCGTACCCCATGAACCAGCCCCAGAAGAACACAGTCCACCAGCCCAACCAACCTGGATCGCCAAATACACCGGCGTCGCCACGATAAAGCGTCATCTCAAAAAAATGCGTCAGATAGATCTTCATGCCAGCAAAGAAACCGGAGAAAATCTCGGTTGTGGGGCCTGCGATCAGCATGAACACCAGCAATGCCATGGCAAGGATCACGTTGATCCGTGACAAAAGCTGAATGCCTTTGGCCAAACCTGTTATCGCGGAAATCGAGTAGATGCCGACCAGCGCCATCACGGCAACGGCCTGAGTTGCGAAATTATCTGGAATGCCGGTAAGCGCGTTCAAACCGTAAGACATCTGCAAGCCCAGAAAGCCAATTGGTCCAACGGTGCCCGCAACAACGGCTATTACGCAGGAAGCATCTGCGATCAGACCAATTGCCCCATGCAACGCACGATCGCCAAAGACTGGATAGAGCAGGGTGCGCGGTGCCAATGGCAGGCCCTTGTCATAATGGTAGTGCATCAACATCACGGTCGTCAGCGAGCCGAGAATGGCCCAGGCAAGAAAACCCCAGTGCAGGAAACTTTGGGCAAGGGCCGCATTGGCGCGGGCTGCGGTGTCATCCGACAGATCGCCAAAAACAGGTGGTGTGGATAGGAAATGCGCGATGGGTTCGCCCGCAGCCCAAAAAACGCCGCCCCCTGCAAGCAGGGTGCACATGATCATGGATCCCCAACTGAACATTTTGAACTCTGGCAGGGGCAGCCCGCCCATCACGGTTTTACTTCCGGGAAGAACGCACAGGAGCAGGCCGATCAGGAAAGTCGCAAGCAAAAGAACCTGCCAATACAGTCCGAAATAGCGTGCTGAAAATCCAAAGCTGGCATCGACAAGCGCTGATAGCCCATCAATGTCGAACAATGCATAGGCGCAGAACAGGGCGATAAACCCCCCGGTGATAGCAAAAAGCGCTTTGTCTATCATGCTGGATAGCGGCTTTGTTTTTGGTGTTGATGTGGTCACTTTCAGTCCTCCCTAAACTTATGTGCCCCGTGCCTTTATTGTGCGGCACGATCCGATGTGACGGCGGCGGCAGGCTGCGCCCCGAAGCTCCTGTCAAAAAAGGCGTGCCAATTGTTTCCCATCACGCCGTCAGTCGTGGTTTCATCCAACCCGGCAGCGCGCAGACCGGCGCGAAGCCCTGACAGGTCGCGGTTGTCCTGGAACCAGGTTGGCATGGCAGGAAAGCCCGCGTTCTCTGCGCTGCCTTCGCCGTAGTCGGTCGTCTTGGTCCAGCGCCCGACACGCATCCATTCGACAATGCTGTCTGGCTGGCCCTGACACAGGTCTGATCCAATTCCCACGCCGGTCGGGCCAACCAGATCCACCGCGCGGGCGGCCATGTCGCACCAGGATTGCAAGGTGCACTTGCCACCATTCTTGAGGTGATGCGGATAAACCGACAGTCCCAGAAACCCACCGCTTTGGCCAAGCGCGCGCAGCAATTGGTCAGATTTGTTGCGCAGCGCCGCGTGCCAACTAGCCGGGTTGGCATGGCTGATGGCGATGGGCCTGGTTGAGTGTTCGATTGCTTCGAAGGTGGATCGCTCACCAGAATGGCTCATATCGACCACCAGGCCGACCCGGTTCATCTCGGTCACAACCGCACGCCCCATGCGGGTCAGCCCTGTGTCGTCTTGCTCGTAACACCCAGACGCCAACAGTGACTGGTTGTTGTAACTCAGCTGCATGAACCGCAGCCCCAATGTGTGCATCACTTCGACCAACCCAATGTCATCTTCGATGCACGACGGGTTTTGCGAGCCAAAGAAAATGGCCGTCCGCCCGGTGTCACGGGCCACTTGAACATCCGCAGCAGTGCGCCCCTGAAAAATTAGGTCGGGATATTGTTCAAACCAGCGGTTCCATTTTTCGATGATCAGGACCGTCTCGCGAAATGTCTCGTGGTAGGTGATTGTAACATGAACCGCGTCCACGCCACCTTCGCGCATCTGGCGGAAAATCTTCTCGCACCAGTTGGCGTATTGAAGACCGTCGATCAGGAAACTCATTCCGGCTCTCCGGCCGAAACATAAGCGGTTTTGACGGTTGTGTAGAATTCAGCCGCATAGGACCCTTGTTCGCGCGGGCCAAAGCTGGACGCGCCACGCCCCCCAAAAGGCACATGGTAATCGGTACCTGCAGTTGGCAGGTTCACCATGACGCAGCCTGCGCGCATATTTGCACGGAAATGGCTGGCGCGTGACAAGGACCGGGTCATAATTCCCGCCGTCAGCCCAAATTGCGTGTCGTTGGCCAGTGCCAGCGCCTCAGCATAGCTGTCCGCTTTTTGTACGCATGTGATGGGGGCAAACATCTCTTCACGGTTGATTTGCATGTTGTTGCGCGTGTTCGCAAAAACCGCCGGAGCCATGTAGTAACCGTCTGTAGCCAGATCCAAGCGACCTCCACCACACAACAGTTCCGCACCTTCGGACTTCCCGGTCTCGATATACCCAAGGTTCTGGTCCAACTGATTTTCGCTGACCACTGGACCAATCTGGGTCCCATCTTCCAGCGCGTGGCCAACCTGCAAGGCTTTGGCCGCTGCAACCAGTTTCTCCACAAAGGCATCATGGACAGCGGCATGTACGATCAAGCGGCTGGCGGCGGTGCATTTCTGGCCCGTTCCACCAAACGCGGACCCCGCAGCATGCACAACAGCCAGATCTAGATCCGCATCGTCCATAACGATCAGCGGGTTTTTCGACCCCATTTCCATTTGTACTTTGGTCATGTTCCCGGTTGCAGCGCCAGCAATCCCGCGCCCGACAGGAACCGATCCGGTAAAGCTGATCGCATCAACCTGTGCGCTTTCGACAAGGCGTTGCCCCACATCCCGCCCGGGACCGGACACAAGGTTGAACAGGCCTTTGGGGATGTCTTGGCGCGCAATAATTTCAGTCAGAGCAACCGCGCTGGCCGGGGTGACATTTGCAGGTTTCCAAACAACCGCGTTTCCAAACGCCAACGCTGGCGCGATCTTCCATGCGGGCGTTGCAACAGGGAAATTCCACGGGCTGATTATGGCGACAACGCCAACCGGCTCGCGGCGCACGTCAATTTCAATACCTGGACGCACGCTTTCGGCCAAATCTCCATGCTGACGCAGAACCTCGGCCGCAAAATAAGTAAAGAACTGGCCAGCCCGATACACTTCGCCTTTGCCCTCAGCTAGTGGTTTGCCTTCTTCGCGTGACAAAAGGCGGCCGATTTCTTCGGCCCGGGCCGTCAGTTCGGTACCGATTGCCATCAGGACATCGTGCCGTTTTTGAATGCCAGCAGCCCACCAGATCGGTTGCGCATGTTGTGCGGCCGCGAGAGCGGCATCCAGATGGGATGCATCTGCCTGCGCGTAATGCCCAATCACATCAGACGTATCTGAAGGATTTCGGTTCTCGATATAGGAGGCGCCGTCAGTCCAGGTGCCGTCGATGTAGATTTGGGTGCGCAGGGTCATGGTCGTCTCCTGATTTCTTTTGTTTAATCTAGACCCAATCCATGACTTCAGTCATTGTGGAATTTCTGAACGAAATTACAGGTTTTCTGAATGTCGATAAAATTGGAGATGCTGCGTGTCTTTCGAACCGTCGCCGAGACGGGCACGCTGGCCGCCGCCGCGCGTGAATTGCACCGAACCCCGTCTGCAATATCCATGACACTTGCCCAACTGGTTGAGGAAGTCGGTGGGCCACTGTTTGAGACAGACCGTAAAAGCCGCCTAACGCCCTTGGGTCAGCTGGTGTTGGAGGAGAGCCGCAGAGCCACTGATGTTTTCGACAAAAGCACCCAGGCCATCCGCCGTCATGCTGTTTCAACAGCAGGTATCGTGCGGATCGCTGCCGTTCCTTCGGCAACAGTGTCATTGCTTCCGGATGTGATCGAAGTCTTTCGTAAAAAACATCCCGATGTGCGCATTGAAATCAGTGACGTCGATTCCCCAGCCGTGCGCCGTCGTGTGCAACGCGACGAGGCTGACATCGGCATCGTGTCCGCTCGTTCGGGAGAAACATCCGAAGGCGAGCTGATCTTATGTGATGATCTGGGTATCGTTTGCACAGAGGGCGGCCCGACCTATCGGGCGCATTTGTCGGCAGGCGGCACAACGGACTGGAACGTCTTGGCGCAGGAGCCGCTGATCGCCAACCCGCTCTGCTATCTGATCGACGAACCACTGGTCGACAGCCTGGTTGCAAGCAGCACGTTGAGTGCGCGCAATACAACCGCAATCCTCTCATTTGTTCGTCGCGGCCTTGGCGTGAGCATCTTGCCCTATGAGGCCGTAAAAAGCCAACCTGACGGGGTCGAATTCTTTGTCCCTTCGCGTCCCGTAGGACGTCGAGAGCTCAGAAAAATACGAACGGAAAACGCATCTCCGAGCACCGCTATCGAGGCGTTCTGGTCTCTGCTTCGTGGCACCTAAGGTCGGCGTTTCATTCCAGTAGTATGTGCCGCCGTTTACGCAGACGGGACATTCGCCCGGACTATGAGTTCTTCGTCGTATCGAAGCAGGACTTTATAGGGCATATAAAATGGCGGAGAGACAGGGATTCGAACCCTGGGTCCCCGTGAAGGGACAACGGTTTTCGAGACCGCCCCGTTCGACCACTCCGGCACCTCTCCGCGCTTGAGCGATTGGAGGGGCGTTTAAAGGTCACACGCTGAGCACGCAAGCGGAAAATCAAACTTTTTGGAGAAGTCCGCATTTTTCCTTGTCCGTTGTGATCTTTGGCTTAAGCTCTTGTTCATGACCTTAAAAAAAATCTTTCTCCGCCCCGTTATTTTGCTTGTCTGCGCCATGGTTTTGAACGCGACCGTTACCTTTGCTGCGGACCGTGATCGCATTGCGACGTTTCTGAATGTCACAGGATTTGACGTGGCCTTGGACAGCATCGCGCTTTCGGCTGAAAACGCGCCTGGCATCATCGGTCTTGACCCGCGCGATTTTGGCCCCACGTGGGACGTGATTGCCGAAGACGTCTTTGCCCTTGGATCCATGCGCAGTGAAGCGCTTGATTTCCTGGAGCAAACGCTTGCCGATGATGTTCTGACCCATGCTGAAGACTTTTATGCAACCGAGCTGGGCCAACGGTTGGTACGGGCTGAAAACGCGTCCCATCTTGTCGCCGACGGCGAAACAAAACACATCGCCGGAGAGCGGATCATTTCCGACCTGGTTCAACAGGGCAATGAACGTGTCGAGATCCTGAAGCGTATGGGGCGCGCCGTCGAAGCCGGTGAGAATTCCGTCAAAGCGATCCAAGAAGTGCAATTTCGGTTCATTATGGCCGCTGTTGCCGCTGGGATGATTGAGCTGCAGCTTGACCCTAAAGATCTGAAAGAACAATTGGAAGCGCAGGAAGCTGAAATGCGGCTGAGCATGCAGACGAGCGGATTGACTTCGTCGGCCTATGCATATCAAGACTTCACAAACGCTGAGCTTGAAGCATATTCCGACGCGCTTGAAACGCCTCAGATGCAAAAGGTCTATCAACTTTTGAATGCAATCCAGTTTGAAATCACCGCGTCCCGCTACGAAGACTTGGCCCACCGTCTGGCCAATATCGGTCCCAGCGAAGATATCTGACGCTCGGTGGCATCGCAGAGTTGACAATTTTGCCTTTTAACTGCAAAAGGCCGCATCCCGGCACGGATTCTGTCTGCGCCGGGATTATTCTGTCATACGCCTCGCAAGGGGGCGCGCTGTTCGAGGTGGGTGCCATTGGTACCTAAAACGCCCTCACGGGGACCGTAGAACGCGGGTAACAAAAGGAAAACGCAATGTTCGCGGTCCTCAAGACTGGCGGCAAGCAGTACAAAGTACAGGCAGGTGATATCCTGCGTGTCGAAAAACTGGCTGCTGACGCTGGCGAAACTGTTCAATTCAACGACATCCTGATGCTGGGCGGTGACGCACCGGTTGTTGGTGCACCTCTGGTTGACGGCGCTGCCGTTCAAGCCGAAGTGGTCGACCAAATCAAAGGCGACAAGGTCATCAACTTTGTCAAACGTCGTCGTAAGCACAGCTCCAAACGCACCAAAGGTCACCGTCAAAAGCTGACCCTGATCAAGATCACTGAGATCCTGGCATCTGGTGCTGATAAATCCGGTATCAAAGTTGCAACCGGCAAAGGCGAAACCTCCGCTGCTCCTGCAGCTGCTGCAAAAGCCGCTCCGGCTGCTGCCGCAGGTGGTTCCGACGATCTGACCCAGCTGACCGGCGTTGGTCCCGCAGCCGCCAAGAAATTGGTAGAAGCAGGCCTGACCTCGTTCGCTCAGATCGCAGCCTTGTCCGAAGACGCAATTGCTGCTATCGACACCATCAAAGTGAAGCCCGAATGGGTTGCACAGGCCAAAGATCTGGCCCAGGGCTAAGGAGAGACACTTATGGCACATAAGAAAGCTGGCGGTTCATCCCGTAACGGTCGCGACTCTGCCGGTCGTCGTCTTGGCGTAAAACTGTTTGGTGGTCAGGCTGCAATCGCAGGCAACATCATCGTGCGTCAGCGCGGCACCAAGTTTTGGCCGGGCGAAGGCGTTGGCATGGGCAAAGATCACACCATCTTTGCAACTGTCGAAGGCGCGGTAAGCTTCCAAAAAGGCCTCAAAGGCCGCACTTTCATTTCGGTTCTCCCGGTGGCGGAGGCCGCTGAGTAAACCGAAGCCTGAAAGCTTAGTAAAAAATTCAGGGGATCGGCGATTAAGCCGGTCCCTTTTTCGTTTTTGACGTTAGACACATGTTTGGGTTACGAATTCGCAATGTAATTCCCCATATGGGAGTGAGGCACAGCCGTCGGCTATTTCCGGCGGATGTGTTGGGGATGGTCATTGTACGACAGCTTGTCGCTTCCTATCTCGTCTATGTGTCGGTACGGCGGAATGTTTGGCATTTCGCCACGAAAGATGCGTTCAAAGGAGGAGCGTAGATATGAGCCTGGATCAAATCGTTGAACAGCCCTCGATCGAGACAACTCGTTTCGAATTGCGCCCGTTGCGTAAATCCGACGCGGGTTTGATTTCACATTACGCAGCCGATGAGCGTGTGTCGCGTATGACCAGCTCAATCCCGCATCCTTTGCCGCCAGGCGCGACAGAGGCCTTTGTTGAACGCGCGATGCAAGCCGAACAAAACGAATTTGTCTGGGCGATCGATGGCACGCGCGAGGATGGCGCCGAACTTATGGGGGTTATCTCCCTCAAAAGGATGGATCGCAGCCAATCTGAGGTCGGGTTCTGGATCGCGCCAACTTTTTGGAACACAGGCCTCGCCTCGGCGGCCTTGCAAGCGTTGATCGATGCAAACCCATTTAGCGATGGTGCAATGTTTGCAACTGCATTTCAGGACAATCCGGCCTCGGCCCGGGTGCTGACCCATTGCGGATTTGAATACTTGGGCGACGCCGAGACATTCTCGGTCGCGCGCGATGCAAATGTTCCAACATGGACCTACAGCCGAAAACTGTGATTGGCCCCCGGGTCACTTTACGTTAAAGCAGGCAAAACCAACCCCAAGGGCAAAAGGCACCGGTCTTTTGCCCATTATGACGTTTTCGCGCCCGCATCCTTGGGCGCATAGGAGCTGACATGAAATTCCTTGACCTCACAAAGGTTTATATTCGATCCGGCGGTGGCGGGAACGGCTGTGTTAGCTTTCGGCGTGAAAAGTTCATGGAGTATGGCGGCCCCGACGGCGGCGATGGCGGCAAAGGCGGCACTGTGTTTGCGGAAACCGTCGAGGGGTTGAACACGCTTATCGATTTCCGCTATCAACAGCATTTCTTTGCGCAAAACGGCCAATCCGGCATGGGACGGCAACGCACGGGACGTGACGGCGATGATATCGTTCTACGCGTTCCTGTTGGCACTGAAATTCTTGACGAAGACCAAGAAACCGTTCTGGCCGATATGACCGAGGTGGGTGAAAAAGTCCTGCTGGCCAAAGGCGGCAATGGTGGGTTTGGCAACTTGCACTTCAAGTCAGCCACCAACCAAGCGCCGCGTCGCGCCAACTCCGGCCAAGAAGGCATCGACCGCACCATTTGGCTGCGGCTTAAACTGATTGCCGACGCCGGTCTGTTGGGCCTGCCCAATGCGGGCAAATCAACCTTTCTCGCGGCGTCCTCAAACGCACGTCCAAAAATTGCGGATTACCCGTTCACCACTCTGCACCCGAACCTTGGAGTTGTGGGGATCGACAATGCGGAATTTGTGATGGCCGATATTCCGGGCCTGATCGAAGGCGCCCACGAAGGGCGTGGATTGGGGGATCTGTTCCTTGGTCACGTCGAGCGCTGTTCTGTGTTGCTGCACCTGATCGATGGCACGTCTGAAACAGTAGCCGAAGATTACCGTACCATTATCAACGAGTTGGAAGCCTATGGTGGTGAACTCGCCGACAAGCCCCGCATCACGGCCCTGAACAAAATCGACGCGCTGGACGACGAAGAACGCGCCGAGGCACAAGCCGCGCTTGAAGCTGAGGTCGGCGGCCCTGTGATGATGATGTCTGGCGTCAGCCGTGAAGGCTTGAACGAGGTTCTGCGGTCGGTACGCAGTGAAATCAACGACGACCGTATCCGCCAAAAACCTGTCGAGGAACCCGCGCCGTGGCAACCCTAAGCACAGCCAACCGGGTTGTGGTCAAGATCGGCTCGGCCCTTTTGGTCGACCGCGCAACCGGAAAGCTGAAATCCGATTGGCTGCAAACGCTGGCCGATGATGTTGCCTGGCTCAAAGGGCAGGGGAAGGACGTGATCCTTGTCTCCTCTGGCTCTATTGCGCTGGGGCGCGGTGTCTTAGGCCTGCCTGCGGCGGATCTTGCGCTGGAACAATCGCAAGCTGCTGCGGCCGTTGGTCAAATCCAACTGGCGCGCGCCTATGAAGAAGCTCTGGCACCGCATCAGATCACCACCGCGCAGGTTTTGGTGACGCTTGAAGACAGTTCAAACCGTCGCCGGTATCTGAATTCCCGGTCAACTCTGCGCACCTTGTTGCGCATGGGCGTGGTCCCAATTGTGAACGAGAATGACACCATTGCCACAGATGAAATTCGCTATGGCGACAACGACCGCCTTGGTGCGCAGGTTGCTGTGACCGTGGGGGCCGATTGTCTGGTTCTGTTGTCGGATGTGGATGGGTTTTACAGCGCCAATCCCGGCATTGATCCCACCGCAAAACGGTTTGAGACCATCACCGAGATCACGCCTGAGATTGAGGCGATGGCGGGCGAGGGCATCTCTGGCCTGTCAAAGGGCGGTATGATCACCAAACTGCTGGCGGCCAAGATGGCAACGGCCGAGGGCTGCGCCATGGTGATCACCGAAGGGTCTGCCATGAACCCATTAAAAACATTGGAAAACGGTGCCGATTCCACCTGGTTCACCGCCGATGGAGACCCTCATACAGCGCGCAAACGTTGGATTGCGACGATGAAACCCCAGGGTGAAATCACCGTGGATGATGGCGCGGTGCGCGCTTTGAACTCTGGAAAAAGCCTGCTGCCTGCAGGCGTGCGTCATGTGGAGGGTGACTTTGGTCGCGGGGAACCGCTGGCCATCCGCGGCCCGGACGGGCGCAAATTGGGACAGGGTTTGGCGCGCTACACGGCAACCGAAGCCAAGGCGATCCAAGGCAGAAAATCTGCTGAGATCGAAGACATCTTGGGTTATCCTGCCCGCGCGGCTCTGATCCACCGTGATGATATGGCGCTCTGAGGGAACTTAGCCCCTCGCGCCGTGCACCGAATTTTCGCCAGATCCGTTCTGGCATGCCACAGAAAAAGGCAACACAGTTATGAAAGACTTGGAAAATATTCCCGCCCTGATGGAAGACTTGGGCAAACGTGCAAAGAAAGCAGCTGGTTTGTTGGCAACAGCCAGTGCCGAACGCAAAGCAAAGGCCCTGCAAACTGCAGCAGATGCGGTCTGGGCAAACCGCGCGTCCATCATCGAGGCCAATGCCAAAGATCTAGAGTTTGGCCGCAACAAAGGCCTGACGGCTGCAATGATGGATCGTCTGGAATTGAATGACGATCGCATCCAAAGCATTGTGGACGGTCTGCGCGCTATCGCAGGGCAGGACGACCCTGTTGGTGAAGTGCTAACGGAATGGGATCAGCCCTCGGGCATCAACATCCAGCGTGTGCGCACGCCGTTGGGGGTAATTGGCGTGATCTATGAAAGCCGCCCCAATGTGACCGCCGACGCTGGGGCCCTGTGCCTGAAATCCGGCAATGCGGTGATCCTGCGCGGTGGTTCTGAGAGCTTCTATTCCTCACAAGCCATTCATGCCTGTCTGGTTGAAGGCTTGAAAGCCGCCGATCTTCCCGAAGACGCGGTTCAACTTGTGCCAACCCGCGACCGTGCGGCTGTACAAGAGCTTTTGACCATGACTGATTACGTCGATGTCATCGTCCCCCGTGGTGGTAAAGGGCTGGTAGGCCTTGTGCAGCGTGAGGCCCGCGTGCCTGTGTTTGCTCACCTCGAAGGGATCGTGCACGTCTACATCGACAAATCCGCCGATCCGAAAAAGGCCTTGGATGTGGTCTTGAACGCCAAAACCCGCCGCACGGGTATTTGTGGTGCTGCGGAATGTCTGTTGATCCACCAAGACATCGTTGACGGTCTCGGCGCCGATATCCTAACTGCGCTGTCAGAGGCCGGGATCGAAATCCACGCCGCCGAAGGCCTGAAAGGCCCCGCAGGCATGCAGACTGCGACAGACGAAGATTGGGGCAAGGAATATCTGGACGCCATCATTGCGGCGCGTCCTGTGGCAGATATTGACGAAGCGATCGCCTTTGTTCGCGACCACCACTCGCAGCACACCGATTGTATCATCACCGAAGATGACGCTGCCGTTGCCCAGTTTTTCAATGAGCTGGACAGCGCAATCTTGATGCACAATGCCTCAACCCAGTTTGCCGACGGCAGCGAATTTGGCATGGGAGCGGAAATTGGCATTGCTACGGGTAAAATGCATGCGCGTGGACCGGTTGGTGCCGCGCAGCTTACCAGCTTCAAATATTTGGTGCGTGGTAACGGTACAGTCCGCAACTAAATAAAAAGCGCCGGGAAAACCGGCGCTTTTTCCGCAATTTGTAAGCCATCTGTTAGAAGCTGAGTGAAACGCCGGTTTCGCTTTGCGTATATGTAATGCTGCGATCAAGTTCTTTCGCCAGATCAGGCAAAAGCGCAAATTGGACCAAAGCGGGGGAAATTTTTGTCGTCCCTTCGACACCAGTCAACCAGGTCCACAATCCAGAATCTAAATTCACTTTGCGCCCGGAACCAGAGATGGTCCAGCTTTCGCCGGTTTTCTGCATCTCGACTTCGCCGCCATAGGGTAGGGCACTTTCAAGGCAAAGTGCAGCAAGGAAGGCCACACGTACCTCAGCCCGCGAGATCGCTTCTTTAGGGTGCCACTTATACTTTAGCCGTCCACCTTTGCTTAGGTCGTCAAGAACAGAGGTGACTTCGGCGTTGCCCAGGCCTTGCTCGCCTGCGGCGCCAAAAGCGATGCGAAAAAACCTGATGCGGGCATTGGCGTTGCCAACACTGTCGGAAATCAATTCCAGCTCCGGACCGTCGACGGCACCGGCCATGCCCAACAGCTCCAACCCGTTGTTGATTGCACCCACAGGGCTAATCAGATCGTGGCAGATACGAGACCCTATCAAAGTGGCGAGATTAACGTTATCTACGGCCATGTTTTCCTCCGATGTGAGCCACCCGTTATGAATGACCTCAACTCTGTTCTTGCTCCCGGCATGTTTGTTAAACATCCGGACCACCCCGAGTGGGGTTTGGGACAGGTACAATCCAACGCGGGCGGCAAAATTACCGTAAACTTTCCCGACCAAGGGAAGTTGGTGATCGACGGTGCGCGGGTCGCATTAATCCCCGTTTTTGATCAGTGAAAACGGTTGATGAACCGTTAACTTAATCAAGAAGATTTGACTTAAACTTGCTCAACCTGTGCCTCATGGGATATCTGCGCGCAAGTAAGAACCGACTTGGATGACCAATGGCCGCCCCCACGCAAGACTTTACCGTAAAAATCGCCGAAACCGAGGAGGAATTGCGCGCCGCGCAAGCGCTCCGGTATGACGTTTTTGTGCGGGAGCTGGGCGGCGACGGAGACCTGGTTGACCACGAGGCCGGCTTGGAGCGTGACCGGTTTGATCCCTATTTCGATCATATGATTGCCAGTGATAATGCCAATGGTCAGGTCGTCGGCGTTTATCGGCTGTTGCGCGGCGAACAGGCTGAGAAAATCGGTCAGTTCTACTCGGATGATGAATATGATCTGGGGGTTTTGCAAAACTCGGGGCGCAAAGTGCTTGAGCTAGGCCGGTCTTGTTTACATCCCAACTATCGCGGCGGGACTGCAATGTATCATTTGTGGAACGGCCTGTCGCAATATGTGCGGGCCCATGAGATCGAGATCTTATTTGGCACGGCGAGCTTTCACGGAACCGACATTTCGGCGCTCGCTGCGCCGCTGTCGATCCTGCACCACAACCACCTTGCACCCGAAGACTTGCGCGTTCGCGCTAAGGCATTTCAATCCATGGATTTGATCCCCCTGGAGAACTTGGATCGGCGCGCCGCCATGGTGCAAATACCGGCTCTAATAAAGGCCTATTTGCGTTTGGGCGGCTTTGTCGGGCAGGGGGCTTATGTTGATCATGCCTTCAATACGACCGATGTCTGTTTGATCCTGGACACCGCACGAATGAACGAACGACAACGAAAAATTTATACAGGTGAGCGTTAATTTATGTCGATGAGCTGGCACAGTGAGACCGCACCCGACCCGGTGCAAATAACTCTTCAGGGATGGCTGTTGATCGCACTTCGCATGCCCCCAATGATGGTTCTGAATATTTCATGTCTGCTGGTGCTGTGGTTGGTGCGGTTGATCGAACGCCCCTTAACCGGCGCCAAGCGGCCGGTGAGCGGGCACATCGCCCAAAAAATCGGGCGTCTCTCCCTTTGGATCATGGGGTTCCGGTTTAAAGTTACCGGAGAAAGCATGCGCAGCCCTGGCGCGGTTGTGGCAAACCATTCGACCTGGCTTGATATTTTCACATTGCACGCCGCAAACAGGGTCACTTTTGTATCCAAAGCAGAAGTCGCCAATTGGCCCGGCATCGGCTGGCTTGCCAAAGCCACAGGAACAGTCTTTATCGAGCGTGACCGGGCACAGGCACAAGAACAGACGCAGCTGATCAAAGACCGGTTAAAAGCGGGGCATAAGCTGTTGTTTTTCCCCGAAGGTACTTCAACCGACGGCTGTCGTGTCCTGCCCTTCAAAAGCACATTGTTTCAGCCATTTACGAGCGATGAACTGCGCGACGAACTGGCGATACAACCGGTGTCTGTCGTCTATCACTCGCCAGTTGGAGAGACCGCACGTTATTACGGTTGGTGGGCGGAAATGAACTTTGGCGAGAACCTGTTGAAAATCCTGGCGACCCCGCGACAAGGGCAAATCGAAGTGGTTTTCCACGCGCCTTTGATGGCGAGAGATTTCAAGAATCGCAAAACCCTCGCAGCCGCGTGCGAATTGGCTGTGAACAGTGGATTTGAGGCACGGAAGTGAGTGGATCACGTGGCCGAAGAAAACAAATCTTTGGTCACTTCTGCGCTTGTCAATCCGTGGCATCTCCACTATACGCGCGCCATTAGAACCCGCAAGCGGGGTTTGGCCTGATCAGGGGAGACATCCCTGACGGACCGCCGGTTGGATGCATCTGCATCTGAGACCCCCGCTGAGGATTAAAACCGGAAAAGGAATACAAGCATGGCTCTTCCCGAGTTCACCATGCGTCAGCTGTTGGAAGCTGGCGTCCACTTTGGTCACCAAACACAGCGCTGGAACCCTCGCATGGGTCCGTACATCTATGGCGCGCGTAACGGCATCCACATCATGGATCTGACCCAGACCGTTCCTCTGTTGGATCAGGCTCTGACAGCTGTTCGTGACACCGTTGCAAAAGGCGGCCGCGTTCTGTTCGTTGGTACCAAGCGTCAAGCGGCACAGCCAATTGCCGATGCTGCTGAGAAATCCGCACAGTACTTCATGAACCACCGCTGGCTCGGTGGCACGCTGACAAACTGGAAAACCGTTTCCCAGTCGATCCAGCGCCTGAAGGAAATCGACGAGCGCATGGAAACCGGTGCCGAAGGCCTCACCAAGAAAGAGCGTCTGGGTATGGAGCGTGACCAGCTGAAGCTGAACGCGTCCTTGGGCGGCATCCGTGAAATGGGCGGCGTTCCTGACCTGTTGTTCGTGATTGACGTTAAAAAAGAAGCACTGGCCATCGCCGAAGCCAACAAACTGGGTATCCCTGTTGTTGCGATCGTCGACACCAACTGCTCCCCTGATGGCGTTGATTATGTCATCCCGGGTAACGACGACGCGTCCCGCGCGATCTCGCTTTACTGCGACCTGGCAGCCCGTGCTGCGCTGGACGGCATGTCCGCTCAATTGGGCGCGGCAGGTGTTGATCTGGGCGAGTTCGAAGAAGCTCCGGTTGAAGAAGCTGTGGCTGAGGAAGTCCAAGCCTAATCTTCCCGCATGTCACATGATTGACATATGGGGCAGGGTAGACCTGCCCCAAATCCCTTTCGAATTGAGGAGAGCCAAGAGATGGCAATCACAGCAGCACTCGTTAAAGAACTGCGCGACACCACTGGCGCTGGCATGATGGACGCCAAAAAAGCGCTGACCGAAACCGATGGCGACATGGAAGCGGCAATCGACTGGCTGCGTACCAAAGGTCTTGCGAAAGCGGCCAAGAAATCCGGCCGTACCGCAGCGGAAGGCCTGGTAGCTGTTGTTGTTGACGGCGGCACCGGTGTTGCTGTTGAAATCAACTCCGAGACCGACTTTGTTGCGAAAAACGCGGATTTCCAGGAAATGGTATCCAGCATCGCAACCACCGCATTGGGCGTTGCAGACACCGAAGCGCTGGCAGCCGCTGAAATCGACGGCAAAGCAGTGTCCACCGTGATCACCGACAAAATCGCCACCATCGGCGAAAACATGAACCTGCGTCGCATGGCGAAGATCGAAGGCGAAACTGTTGTCGCTTACGTTCACAACGCGGCCACCGCAGGCATGGGTAAAATCGGTGTTCTGGTTGCCATGAACGGCGGCGACGAGACCATCGGCAAACAGGTCGCAATGCACATTGCAGCTGTAAACCCAGCCGCGCTGTCCGAAGCAGACCTGGATCAGGCCGTTGTCGAAAAAGAAAAGCAAGTCCAGATGGATATTGCGCGCGAGTCCGGCAAGCCCGAGCAAGTGATCGAGAAAATGATCGTTGGTCGCATGAAGAAGTTCGTTGCAGAAGCAACTCTGTTGAACCAATCCTTTGTTGTGAACCCTGACCTGACTGTTGAAGCCGCTGCAAAAGAAGCAGGCGCGACCATCACCGGGTTTGTGCGTCTGGAAGTTGGCGAAGGCATCGAAGTCGAAAAAGAAGACTTTGCAGCTGAAGTTGCGAAAGCAGCACAAGGCGGTTAATCGTCAAAACGGCGCAAGTTGTTTAGATCCGGAGCACCTGAAACATGGTGCTCCGGATTTTTTATGTTTTTCCGACGGAATTCTACGGTCTCAACGTTTGTACAGAGACGGCAAACGTTATCGCAGGCGGGGAACAGCACATGATACAGGGAAATAAAAAGAGGGGCCCCATTGATGGGGATGTATGGGACCCCTCATAGATTCTGGACGGGATGCAGACCAATAAGCACCCACGACCAGACAAGCCATAGAGCCCGGAAATTGCCGGGATTATAGCTTGATGCTCCTAGGCCAAAGCCACCACTCACGGAACACGGATAGTATGTTACTATATCACCGTGGGCTGTAGTAGTGTTTTCCTTACCATTGGCCGTTCCTTGCCAAATCCTTAACAAAAGAAGATTTTGCTGTAGTTTTAACGCCTTGGGCGCAGGTCAGGATTCCATTTGGTAAATTTGATTGCTCATTGCAGCCTTCAAAACGGCTTGGGCACTGGTATCAACCGCCAGCGCCTCACGAGCGAGTCGCAAGTGCTTCTCTATCGTCGCAGTGGTAAGCCCCATGATCGTCGCGATATCCTGCGTCGTCTTGCCATCGCCAACCCATTGCAACGCCTCACGTTGTCGGTTCGTCAGACTGCGGTTCGGTTGTACGTAGGGGAGGGTCAGAATCTTGAGATGAACGATGTTGTTGATCAGCTCAATATCGCTACCGTGTTCCGCCCACAGCGCGTCGACCTGATCTTGTGTCATATCGGCAGCGGCCAAAGACACCGCGCCTTTGAAACGCGGCGAGAATGAGAAGAAACTGATAGTGTAACCAGCCGTCATCGCCATTTTGCGATTAAATTCAATCACCTGTAACGCTTTGTCGTCCAACACACCCTTATCCGAGAGCGCTTTGATATAACTCCAGCTACAGGCGCCTTCATTTTCCAACGCCCAACGGACCATGGGTGCATGAAAGTAAAGGCCGCTGCGAATAAAGCCATCCATATAGGCTTGCCCGTGATTGGACAGGATCAAGAAGTCATCAGGATCGCCAAGCGAATTTGCGACCTTGTGGCGGGTATAGCCATAAAGGACTCGGTCGAAACCGTAGTCCGCCATTTTTTCCTGATAGCCTTTCCACAAGTGTTCAAGGCTGCGACATCCTGCAACAAAGGCGAGGAACTCCACCAAGTCCATTGTTCATTCGGCTCCCAAATGCGCCACCAAGGCATCAATTGCGAGAATGTAACCCAAAGACCCAAAACCACAAATCTGCCCAATCACCGCACGCGAAATATAGGACGTGTGACGGAATTCCTCGCGTGCATGGATGTTGGATAGGTGAACTTCAACCGCTGGCAGCTCCACCGAGAAGATGGCATCCATAAGTGCAACCGACGTATGGGTATAAGCACCGGCATTTAAAATGATCCCATCGTGCAGGCCTTTGGCTGCGTGTATTTGATCAATCAATTCACCTTCGTGATTGGATTGAAAGCAACGAAGGTCTGCGCCTTTTTCAGTGGCGTGACGTGTGCACGTCTCTTCGACCATTGCCAGAGTTTCGCTTCCATACACCTCGGGTTGACGTGTCCCCAATAGATTTAGATTTGGACCATTTAAGATCAGAAGCTTTGTCATTGGGTGTTTCCGCTATTTTGGCTGTGTCTCTGCATATATGCCGCAGATCTTGAAGGAAAAGCCCCCTCAAGCTGCCGCAAAATGTAACCTCTTTGGTAGTTTAACCACGGAAGAGAAGCTACGCCCAGTGTTGCAATCATCTTTCTTTTTGGTGTTGTGTAACACCCTTTTGACAAAACCCGTCTGCAAAGGAATTTTCCATAGCATTTTCCGCAGTGGGTAAGGCTTTGCACATGTTATACAGGCATGTTTATGCCGCAGCGTGGTTTTACGTAACGCAAAGTCCTCGACCCAGAGTGCAGCACCACGCTAGATGGATTTATCAGCGGAGAACGACGCAATGACTGCGCAAGAATGGCTAAATCGCAGAGAGCATGGGGCAGGGATCGTTGAACTGCAGCTTGGCAGTGGGCCTTCAAACGCCCTATCAGCTCCATTTTTGGATGATTTCGTATCCCAAATTACTGCGCTGGATCAGGATGAAACGGTCGACGTCATTCTCTTGGGAAGCCCATTCCATGACTTTTCAACCGGGACAGGGGCCGAGCAGAACACAACAGAATTTATGCAGGCTTTGGACCAGGCGCTTATTGAATTGTTCGCGTGCAAAACGCCGACTTTGGCCGTCGTAAATGGTGACATCCACGGTCCGGGTCTCAGTCTGATCCTGGCATGCGACACGCGCATCGGTGTTGCAAAATCTGGCTACAGTTTCAACGGCGTGGAAACCGCGCTGCAACTGAGTGCCGCCGAATCCGTTCTGGTCCAACAGACGCTGGATCCTCATGTAGTGCGCCGCATGTTCTTGACCGGCCAGACAATTGGCCCGGTTGCTGCGCGAAACTACGGCATTATCGATATTGTCGCGGAGGATCAGGAAGATTTGTGGATGTATGCCTTGCGCGAAGCCAAAGCGCTGTGCGCAATCTCACCTGAAAACTACGCGCGTGCAAAGACACAGGTTCGCGCACAAATCCTTGAAACCATGCGAGCCGCGGCCCGCTGTTAAACCGACAAAACAGGACGACGGCTTTGGACAATACGCCATTTGAACAGATCGCCAAATGGCAGAATTCCTATGTGGAATCAGGTCGTTATGCGGGTAGCTCTGTTTTGATACACCAAGATGGCAAAGAAAAGTTTTTTTCGGCCGTCGGTCTGCGTGACATTGAAACAGGCTCCAAGTTCGAACGCGACACTGTGGTCCGGTTGTATTCAATGACCAAACCCGTAACGTCGTTGGCAGTCCTTATTTTGATAGAACGTGGGCTTTTGACGTTGGATACGCCATTGGATGCGGTGCTGCCATCCTTTCGCAAGCCAAAGGCTCTGACGCCAAATGCCCAGCGTATTGACCAGGTCGAAGACTGCAGCTCGCCGACAATTCTGCATCTGTTGACGCATCAAGCAGGCTTTAGTTATTCCTTTAATTCTGGCTTGTTACCAGATGAAATGAAGGCGCGAAATTTTAGCATGAAGGCGAACCACGGAACGCTGGATCAGCGGATGTCCGAATTATCCGCGTTTCCTTTGGCCTTCAAACCCGGTGAGAAATGGGAATATTCGGTTGCTACGGATGTGTTGGGCGCAGTTATCGAACAGATCACGGGCCAAAGCCTTGAAGAATTTGTCCAGCGCGAGATTCTGGATGTGCTCGACATGCGAGAGACCGGCTTCCGCGTGCGTGCCAATCAGGTTTCACGACTTTCAACATTGTATTCAGCGCATGATGACGAAGGATTTAATGTCGCGCCAATTCGCCCTGACGCAGCAAGGCTGAATGTTTCTGAAACCGGATCGGACTCGGTATTTCGTCGTACAACCTTGTTTTCGGGTGGCGGTGGACTGGTTGGTACAATCGACGATTATGCCAAGTTTACCAACATGTTGCTGTCGGAAGGTCATGTCGGTCGCGACAGATTGATCTCAACCGAAATGGCGCGCTCGATGCGCGCGAACCATCTCCCAGGTGAGATTGCAGATATGGGACCGACAAGTTTTGCCGAACAGCCGATGAAGGGTATGGGGTTTGGGTTTGGTGGGTCCATTTTGCTTGACCAGAAACGTGCACAAACCGCTGGATCCATTGGCGATTTTAGCTGGGGTGGCATTGCCTCTACTTTCTTTTGGATTGATCCAAAGCAGAACCTTTCAGTGGTTTTCTTCACTCAACTTCTGCCTTCTAGCGCTTATCCGGCACGTGCGGAATTGAAAGCCTTAGTTTCCAAGTGTTTGGTTGAGTCGAAATAACATAATACACATTATGCGGCTAGCGCAATGTTCGGTTGAAACCGTAACATTGCGAGGAAGTAATGCAGAAATGGATAGTAAGCGAACTACTCGGTCCCGTCGCGCGTCGCGTCGGCGGTCAAGCGGCGGCTGCACTTGTGGCGCTCGGCATGGCGCAGGTTCACGAGGGAACCGTCGCCGCCGTGGTGGCATGGATGTTCATCAGCGTCGGCGAAGTAATCGTAAGCGGTCGTAATCGCAAGGCGATTTTCGATAAAGCCCGGGATGCTTGGGGGCGCAACTAATGGAGTACGTGTTTTTCATCGTACTTCTGTTGTGCCTTATTGCGCCCTATGAGCCGAACAAGGCGAATTTTCTGGGCGCGATCATCGGTGCTGGCGCAAGTCTTATTGGCGGCGCTCTGAGTGATAAGAGCGCGCGCGATCAGCAACGGGAAACCAATGAGGCAAACCGTCCGGTTAATCAGGTTGCGGAATGGGAAGAAGCAGGAATTAATCCGTTGTTCGGTATTAGTTCCGGCGGTTATGTTCCGCACCAATCGGCGCGGGTTGGTGCTATTGGCGACAGCTTTTCAAAGGCTGGCGGCCTTTTGGGCCAAGCGTTGGATATGCAGCATGAGCAAGAACTGCGCGAAACAAGTCTTGAACAAGAAAACGATCGGCTTAACAAGGCGCTTGACAAGCTTGTGAAACCATCTGAGCCGGGTTATATCCAGCGATATGGGGCTGGTTTGCCCCTTCCCTCGTTTGGTGGTTCAGATGAATACGTTTCTAATGGTGATCAAGGCCTACGGCAAAATGGTGATTTTGGCGCTGATGGTGGGACTGCTGATCGGTTTTCTGAACTCCGCCCTGAACATGATGCAGTCCTAACAGGGACTGACATTGTAAAGTTCAATCAGCATTTTTCTGATGCTGAGGTCTGGGAAGGCCGATATGGCGAACCGGGTGAATGGTTGGCCGGTATGGTCAACATTCCGGCTGATGCTGTGTCCACTGGCTTGTACTGGGGACAGCGCGGCGTCGAAGCATACCGCGAATATATAGGCGAGCCTTTCGTCAATGGCATTTCTGCCATTGGGGATGCTTTGCGCCCCCCTACCCCGTCGGCGGGTTCGCGTAGTCGCCGCTCAGGTCGAAATCAAGCACGTTTTAACTAACCAACCTCCGAATTAATTTCGGTGGATAAGTGATCTATTTCCAAGGGAAAAATGAAATGAACGAGAACCAAGCAAACAATATGATTGCGCGCAAATTCAATGGTCAGCGCCGTTTGCGGTCGTGGTCCAACACGCACTATGGCGGCATGGAAGCGGTGAAAGCTACGCCGCTTGCGATTTGCCGTTTCAATCCAGATGAGGGGGGTACCGTCCGCACTGATTTGAATGTGATGTTGGCACCGGTTAGCGGATATATGCGCTCTAAAGCGTATGTGGATGTGACCCAGGTGTTTGTTCCGTATCAAGCGATTGAGAAACTCGAGCTTGACGAACAGGAGGACGCGGGCGTTACGGAAATGACGCGTCGTCGTTTGATGGCTGGGCAAGGCATTGGGCTTGAACAGCGGAATGTCATTAGCGATGCTGCGAATGTACACCCGAAGCAGACTGGCGATGTCCGTAAGGTGAGTAAGTCGGTGCGTCTTGCGTATCTGTGTGCTGTGAACCACATGCGGAAAGTAGCGTATTATGCTGCGTCGCAGGTTCCGAAAACAGAGACCGCGATTTTGCCAGCGGTTTTGACAGCCAATGTTTTGGAGCGCTTCAATGGTGTTCTTGATCCAGAACGGCACATTGATGGCGCAATTAACCTGACCGGCGAACTGCCCGTGAAGGGGCTTGTGATGTCGGACACCGGAACCGGTGTAAGCACGCGCAATAATACATTGGAAACGGGCGAAGATGAGCCTCAGTCAACCACAGGTTGGCGGGTTGGTGACGGTGCCGGTATCAATAAGCTCATGGTTGAGTCGATTGATACCGAAGACGGTCGGCGTCCCAATGTGCGTGTTGGTATGGAAGGCGCTGCGGAATTGACGTTGCGGGATATGGTCGAAAGTCAGAAGCTTGACGCCATTATTCGCAATTTCGCGAAGATGATCCAAGATGATCCGATCAACGGCGAAGAACAGGTCGAGCGTGCCCTATATGGCATCAGTGTCGACTACGATCACAATTGTCAGGTTCTTTATCGCAAGGTGCATGAAGTGAGTGCGGCACATGTGCGGCCTACCGATGGTGCGTCTGTTAACGACGTTTCGGGCCATTTTGAACTTGATACCGGTTTCGCGACGTTGGTCCCGCGCTCTGAGTTGGGTGGTCAACTTGTCACTCTGGTTTCTGTGAAGCCTCTTGAAACCGTTGTGCGTCAGCCGGACCCGATCCAGACTGAAAGCTGGGCGTTGGTTAACCGGGTTCAAGATGAAACGCAGCTTGACGAGGTGTTGGTCAAACGGTCCGATATTGAGACCGATATGGAATCGACGGATACGGATACGCCAGTGTTCTGGTGTGGCCATAATGCTCTGAAGCATGAATATTCCACGCAGGGGCCGAATGAGCGGCTTATACCCGAGACTGAATTGCGTTCGTCCATGTGGACCTATGAAATTCCTACGTCGGTTACTCCGGGTAACGTTAGCTATCCGGCGGACGGCGTTGAGATGTATCCGTTTTTCAATCACAACGGCGCGCATGCGGATTTTACTATTCGGCAGCAAGCGGCGATTTCGACCACGTTGGCGAAAGGGCCGACGCCGATTGAGCGCATTCATCTGTTTGAGGATGAGCCGGGATTGATCACTGGTTGATCACTGGTAGGGCGTTTGTGCGCTCTGCCCTTTTAAAATTCGAAAAGTGGAAGAAGTATAATGGAAGAAAAGCGTAAGGTTTTTGATCGTAACGCCCTTGTTCATGCTGTGCTTTGGCCGAAAGGCAAAGCAAGCTCTGTATCCTTGATTGACGACGAAGGTGTCAGTCAAGGTGAATACCGGATCGTTGAGCCGGTTATGGGTTCGCAACTGTCTAAGATGATCCCACAGGGGTTCTTTCTTCATACCGGTGATTGTGGTGTTGTCAGCATGGCGGGTAAGCCTGTTGTTGCGACTGTTGCGGAATTTGATACGGCGGTTGTTACTCAGAAGCGTGAAGTAACATTCGAAGAGCGCTTTAAAATGATGGAAGCGAGTGTGTTGCGTCGGGTGCGTAAGGAGCAAGCTGCGGCCGTTATCGATCGCAAGGATCGCGGACCCGTTGAGGAAGGCCCAGAGGCGCAGCAGGAGGCCGCGCAGGAGCCAGAGAGCGAGCAAGCCGGGGAGGATAGCACCGATGCGTGATCCAGCTATGGGCGAGCCGCGTAAGCGCATTACGCGCATGCGTTACAATGTGGGTCCGATGGGATTTCTGTCGGATCAGATCATGAAAGAGATGCAGCGGGCTTTATATCCGGTGCGTGAGTTTAATTTGTACCGGTCGCCAGAGGAGCAAAAAAAGATGCTCTGGCGAAAGGTCTCAAAGGTTGGGCCTTTTGGCAGTGCGCACCAGTATTACGGTGCGTCGGATATTATCCATGAGCGGTGGGCGTGGTTTGCGGCTGATCAAGCGCCGGATGGCGGGCAATTCTGGGATCGGCTTTGGGATTGTGTCGAAGTCGTTGCGGAGAAATACAACGTTGAGTTTCGTGACCGGATTGCTTGGGATCCGGCGCATATCGAACTGGCAAACTGGAAAGAATTCAAAGAGGTGGTTGGAGAGGTTGAACCTAACCAAACGCAACTTGATTGGTATTTTCAGATCACGCTTCCGGCTGTCTGGAAGCAACGCCAGAGCCGCCTAGCTGCCTAGGCGCAAGCACCGGTCACCCTTAGGTGACCGGTGCTCCGACCTCTCCCCCTTGTTCCTGTATACAATTAGTGACACCCCCGGATTGTAACAAATGTGCTCTGACCCTAAGACATTCAACGGATATGAAGTGAGCTGTCGCGAGTGTGATGAGTGTGTTGCGACTTACAAGAATTCGTGGGTTAGTCGGTGTATGGCTGAAAAACAGTCCATGCTATACGCTTACGCGATTACGCTAACCTATGAGGATTTATTCGAAGAGATTGACGGTGAAGTGGTGAAGGTTCCGCCGTTGGGCGCGCGCGTATATCGCTACAAAGATGTGTGCGATTTTTGGAAGCGCTTGCGTGCTGCAGCAAAGCGACGTTGGAAACTTAATATTGATTTTCGATATGTTGTTGTGGGTGAAAAAGGCACTAAAAACGGGCGGTGTCACTATCATGGGGTTATCTTCTCGTCGCACCCCATTCTAGAGCTTGGAGAATTCACCAGCGCTAAGGGTGGAGGCTTTGCCTATAAACGTCGGTTGGATTGGACACTGTGGGGCCATGGGTTCGTTGAATTCCAAAGGGCTGATAGAGATGGCATTTCGTATTGCCTCAAGTATATCCTCAAGGCTCGCATGACCGCCTCTAGGTCCGAAGGCTACGGTCGGGAAGGTAAAACGGAGTATTTGGCTAGCTCCTATTTGTGGTGTTCTAAAAAACCGGCCATTGGTTCGGTTTGGCTTTGGGAAAATCTTAACGACCTTATTTCAAAGGGTGTTTGCCCCCCTGCCCTGCGTATTAGGGTGCCGGGGGGCGGTGATTGGTTCGTGGATGGCAAGCTGCAAAAGGAAGTTTGTTTGTTTTTGCGCGAAGCCAATAACGAATTTCGGGAAAAGCGTGGTCGCAATCTTGCGGGATGGTCCACGCTGTTAGAGTCGGTCGAAGGTGAAATTGAAAATTCTGAGACCGGCGAAATATCAAATCGTAAATCTTGGGAATGGCTAATCAATGGCGAGGAAATCGAAGAAAACACCAAACCGACACCAGAGCAAATCGAGGCGGACAAGCGTAAGCTCGGCGAGTGGTACGCCCGCAAGCGGCGGATCGCTGCGCCGATCACGAACGCAAGGGCAGACGTTAGGAACTGCGGTAACATTAAGCCGTGTGACGCCTGCGGGGCAGCGCTCGGGGTCGGAAAGCTCGCGGACATCGAACAGGAGTATTTACTCCGATTTGATCAATGGAAGTCGAGCAACCCGCAAGGAAGCCGTGAACCCTCAACGGCTTACGAAACGAGGTTCAAGGAATGGTGGCTCACAAGGCTTAGACCGTCCAGGGGATGCGGTATTAGAAACACCGAACTCCTCCAGGAGCAATTCCGTAAACTCATCCCGGTCACAAAGGCACAACACGGACTTGCAGGAAAAGCGGCAATCGGAAAAGCGCTGCAAGAGCCGCCCGGATAGCAAGCAAGCCCGTAAGGGTTCGGGCGGTAGTAGGCCGTTTGTCCCTTGGTGTAAGGAATGATCGTAAAAGGGGAGGCTTCGGCCTCCTCTTTTCTTTGCATGGACGTGGCGCTCTGGTGCAAGGGAATGCTGGCGGTGCCGCGAACAGTGCGAGTAGCACTAACGCTCTAGCAATCGTCCCTTCCCGCCTTAGCGGCTGTCAACACGCGCAGCGGGTTTGGATAATTTGAAAACTGCACGAATTTATGAGTTCGTGGAACACGCGCAGATCAAAGAAAATATCACAACCTATGCGAAAGGTGTTGACAAAGCGCGCGGGATCAAGGGATAGATAGTGCATCGAACATTCGCGCTAGACGTTGTGGGCGAGTGCACCATTTGGTGCACAACCATAGTACACATTATAAGGCGCTGGGTAACACTTGACGATTGAGTGTGCGAGAGCTGATGCAAACCGCTAAAATGCCCTCGTATAACTGCTCCCCCAAAAAGCCGTTTGCCCATATGCGTTAGAACCTTAGCGAAGTCAGCCGTTCCAAACGCTGGCCCCAAGGGGTTGTTGCGAAATCTGCCCACAAGGTTTTTAGATTACGACGCAACCACGCAGGAATCGGGAGTGACCCGCGAATTTGGAAAGTTTCCTCATGGAGCAAAAACCGTGATTTTTGCGCGGCCTGCAGCGCCGCTTCCAGAGAATTGCGCAAACTTTTTGGTCCGCAATACCAAACCTCAGCCGTGCCCGGGACGTCACGCATCAGTCGCAATAGCGTCTCGCTTGATGGACGGCCGTTGGTTGCGGTCTCTATGATCTTGAGCGTTACGGTGGAGTGACGTGCAGCAAAGTCTTGCAGCACGGTTAGATCGGGAACATCTGCTGCCCGACGACACACATGCAAGATCTCAACCTCGCCCTTTGGAGCCTTTGCTTCTTCGGCCCAGGCCAAGAACGGTGTCACTCCGATCCCGCCGGACAGCCAGATCTGACGCGTCTTGCTTGGTTGATGTACAAAGCGCCCGTGCGGGCCTTCAACCCATAAGATGTCGCCTGGGCGTGCATCGTCAGACAGCGTTTTGGTCCAATTCGAGCGCGGAGTGATCGTGACCTGTAGCCGTCCATCTGCCTGCGAAGATCGGCTGAGTGTAAACGGGTGTGCGTCCAAACGTCCTTCGCCTTCGCGTCGGAAAAAGGCGAATTGCCCTGCCCTATGATGAAAAGTCTTTTGCCCGTCTTTTGGAGCCAACGAGAGGTTTAAATTTCCACCAATGCGGTCGATTGCGTCGATCCGAAAGCTCTTGGGCATGGGTACTTTTTGTGGTCGCAAGGCGTAGGCCCCGGCTAAGACACCAGCGATCCCCCAAACAAGGACATAGATTCCGCCAATCCCATTCAACGCCAGTGGTTTGGGGATTAAAATGAAATGTAGCAACGAGGCGATGAAAGCCACGATCATCAAACGATGCGATACACGCCACCACCGATACGGGATCAGATGAAGGAACGTGGCGGCCAGCAGGATCAAAAGTCCATCGTACACCAAGGACCCCATTTCCGCAGCCAAATCATGCAGTCCAAATTGATCTGGCAGGGATTTGATTTCAGCCTCAAAGGTGTCATGCACAA
Source organism: uncultured Paracoccaceae bacterium (assembly GCA_947497985.1). Lineage (GTDB taxonomy): Bacteria > Pseudomonadota > Alphaproteobacteria > Rhodobacterales > Rhodobacteraceae > Epibacterium. Next base: position 191,780 of record CANMIX010000004.1, on the reverse strand, counting down.
CCAAAGTCGCGAGGGCAGCGATCCCAAGCCATTTGTGCACGACGTAGGCTTTGTCCAGACCGGAAAAGAGCGTGTTGATACCTGGAAAGCGACTGGATAGGACACAGGTCAATGCCATGCACATCAGCGAGATGATGCCAAAACAATGGCTTATCATTTGTTCGACCCACCTGCCCTCAAACGCCGCAATGACGAATGGCAACGGGAAACAAGCTAAGCCGGCAAGTGACACAGCCGTGATTGTCGTTCTCAAGTACTGCTGGCTCATGTGTTTTGTTCCTGTTGGAAAATCAAAGTGGCGGCAAACCCATCCGGGCGCCCTGGCGCCGGTGAGCGCAGTTCCAATGCGCCGCCGATGTCTTCCATAATGGCGCGAGTAATGGCGAGCCCGAGCCCGGTGCCCTGCTTGTCATCTGCCGCACGCACAAAACGCTCGCCCAGCCGGTGCAACAATTCCGGCGGAATGCGCTTGGAGGCATTGATGACTTCGATGTGGGACGTTCCGATCCGGATCCGAACCATGGAGGTCGGCGGGCTGTAACGCAGTGCATTTGTCAGCAAGTTGCGCAGAGCCATAGCGCAGGCATCCGTGTCGATCTTGACCAGCATTTTCATGGAGGCCGGATAATCGATGTCGAAGCGGTCGTTTTCCATAGACGTGAAGAAGGACTCCAGCAAAACCACATCCAGTATTTGCACGACATCAATCTCTTTGTCCGACAGCGCAAACCCATGTTCGACGCGCGAGTGCTGCAACAAGGTTTCGGCCAGATCTGCCAGATTGCGCAGAGATGTCTCGATCGCGTCCAAAGTCTCAACCGGAGCTTCCGTCGCAGCCTGTGCGGCCTGTACTTGTGCGAGGGCGCCAGCGATTGGCGTGCGCAACTCATGGGCGCATTCCGCGCTAAAGCTACGTTCTGCTTCCAAGGTACCATGCACGCGCGCGATCAGTTTTTCGACTTCGGATGCTACAGGCGCGAGCTCGGCTGGCGTGTCTGTGATCGCGATTGGCGACAGGTTGCGACCATCGCGAGCGCCGACCTCCGTCGCGAATTTTAATATTGGTGCCAATGCTTTACGCGACAAAAGATACGCAATCGCCGCAAGGACAGGTACAATCAAAACAAGAGGAAGTATCATCGAGGGTAGAATTTGGTAAATCGTATAAGTACGCAGGCCCGCGGTTTCAAAGACCGCAACGCCAAATTCACCACTGTTGTCCATCAAGACATAGGAATGCAGGCCACCCCAAGTCGAAAATCCAGGCTGCAGAAAATCCGGCAAAGTGGCAATTGTCTCGCTGTAGACCACCTGCCCTTCGGCTCCAAGAACCGCAAAATCCAGCGCTTCTGCAAGCTCATCAAATTCACCGACGTTCGGAACAACCACATCAAGCGCAGGTAATACTCCGTTTTGTGCAATCTCAGCCGCCAAGGGCAAGCTGCGGATCGCGTTTTCGACCAGAATGTAGTCTAGCGTTTCCGCCAACTCATGATGGGCCTGAAACGCCACATAGATTACCATCGCCAGCCACAGCAGCACCGTCGCGAGGATCAGAGATCGCGCGAGATGGTAGGAAATAGAACGATTGTTGGTCATTGTGTGCTTTGAACTCGGTACCCGAGGCCGCGTTCGGTTTTGATGAATTCACGGCCAAGTTTCTTGCGGATGCGACTGATAAAAACTTCAATTGAATTGCTCTCGATCTCAGCGCCAAAATCATACAGTTTGGTCTCAAGGGCGCTGCGTCCGATTGCAGCCCCGGATTGACGCAGCAGGACCTCCAAAACAGCCCATTCCCGTGCTGTCAGGGTGACCTTCTTTCCGGCGACTTCTGCAATCCGTTGGCCGACGTCAATGCAAACATCGCCTCGTATGAAGTGGTTCGCAGGATCGCCTCCCAAGCGTCGCGTGACCGCCCCGATCCGAGCGGTCAGCTCATGCAGGTCATAGGGTTTGATCAGATAATCGTCTGCACCGGACTGCAGACCTTCGATACGCTCGGCAACTTTGTTCTGTGCGGTCGCCACGATTATTGGCGTTTCGTCCCCCGCAGCGCGGCGTGCTTTCAAAAAGCTCAACCCATGCCCATCAGGCAGATTCAAATCCAAAAGAATGACGGCATACTCCGTGGTCGAGACTGCTTCGCCCGCGTCATCCAAAGTCCTGAACGCGTCGACCCCATGACCCAGTCGCGTCAAGTGGGTGTCAACGGCGTTGCTTAGAATGTCGTCATCTTCGATCAGAAGAACGCGCATGCCTTCCCTCTTCATTGGTCAAGTCCTGTTACCCTAGTGGACTAACTGCCGAACCTGAACCCAACCTGAACATTTGCTTATAGGTTGGGTTGGGTGTTCATGGCCGGAGCACCGCGGGCATTTTTGCAAGGTGCTCTTTGCCAAAAACTACGGTTTTGGGGGAGTGCACGAAAACTCACGAGATCAAACCAAGCGCTGTTGAGGTCGGTGTCGTTCCAAATGTGGCACGCACCGACCGGGCAGAACAAGCACTGTTTCCGTTTGAAGCTTGTTCTGGGCGAGGGAGAGGTGACGGCAAATGAAGTCGAATTTTCGCAACTTTCCATCTCCAATCGGCGGTCGTGAAATGTTACTTGTTGAGTAAGTACTTGTTAATCAGGGATTTATGCAAGACGGGCTTGGGCAACGACGTTCCGGCATACCTACAATTGCAATGGCGTTAACCATGAATTCCATCGAAGTTGCGCCGAAATACCGGAGCGCGTAACCAGTCATTAAGAATTTACATCGACACACCGAGAGGAATTTGGGTTTCGGTATAGCTTTGCAATTTTGACGCCATCTTGTGATGGTTTCACTGGTTCGGCTTGCATACCGGAGCGCGTGACGCGGAAGTAAATCACCGTTTGTGGGAAGTGCAGCGCTCAGATCCGGATTTACGCCAAACTTAGGTGCAGAATGTCAATTGCAACCTTTGTGCCAGTAGATGTTCCATTGTCTGAATTGGTGGTAGGTTCAGGCAATTTTGCAAATCAAGGTGCATCCTGCAATAGGACAATGCCCGTTTTGCAGTTTTTGATGTGTAGCGCGGCTCCTTAAGGTTTACCGCGCCAGTGGTTTGCTAGCGTCGCCTGAAAAAACGTTAATTTTGCAGATGCGCAAAGTCCGCTTTGCACATCTGCATTGCAAAAATGCTTAGTAGAATGCCTGCAAACCGGTTTGGGACCGCCCTAAAATCAAAGCATGCACGTCATGGGTGCCTTCATAGGTATTTACAGTCTCCAGATTGACCATGTGGCGGATTACGCCGAATTCCAGACTGATCCCATTTCCGCCATGCATATCACGGGACATGCGTGCGATATCCAAGGCTTTTCCGCAGTTGTTGCGTTTGATCACCGAAATCATTTCGGGTGCGGCGTTGGCGTCATCCATCAAACGGCCGACACGCAAGGCGGCCTGAAGCCCTAGGGCAATTTCAGTTTGCATATTCGCCAGTTTCAACTGGAACAACTGGGTGTTCGCCAAAGGCCGTCCAAATTGTACCCGGTCTAACCCGTATTGCCGTGCGGCATGCCAGCAGAACTCTGCGGCCCCCATTGTGCCCCAAGCAATGCCATACCGTGCGCGGTTTAGGCAGCCAAATGGCCCTTTGAGACCTTCCACATGTGGCAGCAATGCGTCTTCGCCAACTTCGACGTTATCCAAAACGATTTCGCCGGTGATGGATGCGCGTAGCGACGCCTTGTTGGCAATTTTAGGCGCGCTTAATCCTTTGGTTCCCTTGTCCAGAACGAACCCGCGGATCTTGCCTCCGTGAGCGTCGGATTTTGCCCAGACTACAAAAACATCCGCAATTGGCGCATTGGAAATCCACATTTTTGAGCCGACCAGCCGGTAACCGCCGTCGATCTTTTCAGCGCGCGTTTTCATCGAGGCCGGGTCCGATCCGGCATCTGGTTCGGTCAGGCCAAAGCATCCGATCCATTCACCGCTTGCCAATTTGGGCAGATACTTTTGGCGCTGTTCTTCGCTGCCATAAGCATAGATTGGATAGATCACCAGCGAGCTTTGAACAGACATCATGGAACGATAGCCGGAATCCACCCGCTCCACTTCGCGCGCGACGAGGCCGTAGGTGACATATCCGGCACCCAGCCCGCCATATTCTTCGGGCAACGTTGTGCCGAGCAGACCCATTTCGCCCATTTCAGCAAAAATATCCGGGTCGGTGCTTTCATTCTCGAAAGCGTCAAGAACGCGCGGCGCCAGTTTTTCTTGGGCATAGGCTTGGGCCGAGGCGGCCACCATACGCTCATCTTCGGTCAGCTGATCCGCAAGTCGGAACGGATCGTCCCATGAAAATCGCCCCAAATCGGGGGCATCTTTGGCGCGCAGGGTTGGTTTGGTGTCAAGCATGGCAATGTTCCGGAATGAATTGTGCGTCTCGTGCAAGATATCGATGTTCAGCGATAAAGAAAAACGAGACTTCGGCGGCTTTTTATGAGTAAATGGAATACATGGTGGCTCCGAGACGATTTTTCCCATCCATCTCTTCCCTACGCGCGTTGGAGGCGCTTGAACGTCACGGCAGTGCGTCGGCGGCGGCAAAAGATTTGGATTTGACCCAAGGCGCGGTCAGTCGGCAGTTGCAATCGCTTGAAGCGCAATTGGGCGTCGAGTTGGTCGATCGTCGTCACAAGCTGCTATCACTGACAGAAAATGCAGTAGAATACGCCAGTGAAATTCGCCTGGCTCTCAACACCATCGCCCAGGCCAGTCTACGGGTACAGCAGGAACCCATGGCCGGGACGTTGAATCTCGCAATTTTACCTGCGTTTGGAATGCGTTGGCTTATGCCACGATTGCCGGATTTCTCGCGCCTCCATCCTGATGTGACGGTCAATATGGCAACACGGCTTCGGCCGTTCTCTTTGATGGCCGAAGGATTTGATGCAGCCATCCACTATGGAAAACCAAAGGATTGGCCCGAGACTGAGGCCATGCTGCTGAAACACGAACAGCTGATCCCGGTCTGTTCTCCCGAATTTCAGGCAAGTCGACGGATCGCTGGGCCGAAGGATCTGTTGACGTGTCCCCTCCTCCATATCCAAACCCGTCCAACGGCTTGGGTTGAGTGGTTAGGCGCGGTTGACGTGCAGGTGGACGGGCAATTGGAGGGTGCAGTGTATGATCAATTCGCGACGATCAACCAGGCGGCACAACACGGGTTGGGTGTCGCACTGATGCCCGATTATCTGGTGGAACAGGATCTCGCCGTTGGGAAACTAGTGGCGTTGCACGGCACCGCACTGGAAACCAGCGGTGCCTATTACCTCGTCTGGACGCGCGGACGCATGCGTAACACCGGGTTGATGAAATTTCGCGATTGGCTTGCGCCCCAAGCACAGGCCGAAGATCCGCTGCCTCGCTAGAGAGGCAGCGGAAGGGGGTCTTAGCCCAAGGCGTAGCCGGCACCGCGTACCGTGCGCACGGGGTCCGCACCGCCATGTTGGGTCAAGGCTTTGCGAAGACGGCCGATGTGAACGTCGACGGTACGTGTGTCGACATAAATATCGCGCCCCCATACCCGGTCCAGCAACTGTTCACGGCTCCAGACACGGCCTGGTTTTTCCATGAATGTGGACAGCAGACGGAACTCAGTCGGGCCCAGTTTCAACTGCTGTGCACTGCGGCTGACCTTGTGGGTCTCAGAATCCAAGATGATATCTTCGAATTCCAGACGCATACCGACCGTGGCCGGACGCACGCGACGCAATTGCGTCCGTACACGTGCCATCAGCTCGATCACTGAATAGGGTTTGACAACATAGTCATCCGCCCCTGTTTCCAGACCGCGCACCTTGTCGACTTCCTCAGATCGGGCTGACAACATGATAATCGGAATGGACCGTGTGTCGGGGCGGGTTTTGAGCCGCCGACAGACTTCGATGCCGCTGAGGTTGGGCATCATCCAGTCGAGTACGATGATATCGGGGGTGTCTTCGTCGACGACCAACAGCGCTTCTTCGCCGTTTTCCGCCTTGATCACCCGGAAGCCGTCGGCTTCCAGGTTGTAGGCAAGGACCTCGCGTTGTGCGAGCTCGTCTTCGACGACCAGAACCGTTGGCTGATCGGCTGACATTGGTTAACCCTCCTGTGGAATGGTCGAGGTGGTGTCCCCTTTGACCCGTTCGTCGGTGGGTTTTTCACCGGCGACAACATAGACAACCTGTTCGGCAATCGCCGTGACGTGGTCGCCCATACGTTCGATGTTCTTGGCGATGAAATGCAGATGCATACAAGGCGTGATGTTTTGCGCGTTTTCCATCATGTAGGTCAGGAATTCACGGAACATGGCATTGTACATCTGGTCGACGTCCAGATCGCGGTTGATCACGTCACGTGCCAGTTCTGCATCGCGCTGAACATGAGCGTCCAGCGCGTCCTTCAGCATCAGCTCAACTTCACGCGCCATCCGGCGCAGAGCTGGGCCGCTGTCAAGCACATGACCAGCCTGCGCAAGAACACGGGTACGTTTGGCGATGTTTTTGGCATAATCACCAATACGTTCCAGGTTCGAAGCGATTTTCATCACCGACAGGATCAGTCGTAGATCGCCCGCCGTGGGCGAACGTAGTGCAATCACGCGCGCGGCTTCTGCATCGATGATCTCTTCCAGACCATCAATGGCAATATCGTTCTCCTGAACCTTTTGAGCGAGCTCTTCGTCACGGGTTTCCAAGGCGCCCGCGGCTTCCATGATCGCAGCTTCAACCAGTCCGCCCATCTTCATGATCTGGGCTTGCATGGCTTCTAGGTCCCGGTCAAAGGCCGAAGCAATGTGTTGTTCTTCCATTTCGTGTCCTAACTTTAACCGATACGACCAGTGATATAGCTTTCGGTGCGCGGGTCTTCAGGGTTGGTGAAGATCTGCCCAGTGTGGCCAAACTCGACCAGCGTGCCGAGGTGGAAGAAGGCCGTTTTCTGGCTCACACGTGCGGCCTGCTGCATCGAGTGCGTAACGATGACAACCGAATAACGGGTGCGCAATTCGTCGATCAGCTCTTCAACTTGGGCTGTCGCAATCGGGTCCAAGGCTGAGCATGGCTCGTCCATCAACAGAACTTCCGGCTCGGTTGCAACTGCGCGCGCAATGCACAGACGCTGTTGCTGACCACCGGACAGGCCTGTGCCAGGCTTGTCCAAACGATCTTTGACCTCATCCCAGATGGCACCGCGACGCAGGGCCTTTTCAACGATCTCATCCAGGTCCGCTTTGTTCTTGGCCAGACCGTGGATGCGTGGGCCATAGGCCACGTTGTCATAGATCGTTTTCGGGAAGGGGTTTGGTTTCTGGAAGACCATGCCCACTTTGGCGCGCAACTGAACTGGGTCGACGCGTTTGTCATAGATATCTTCGTTATCCAGCAGGATGTTGCCAGTGACGTTACAGATATCGATGGTGTCGTTCATGCGGTTCAAACAGCGCAGGAATGTGGATTTACCACACCCGGATGGGCCGATGAACGCAGTCACTGTCTTGTCTTCGATTTCGACGTTTACGTCTTTGATGGCATGTGCGTCACCGTAGTGGACGTTGACACCTTGCGCTGCGATCTTGGTTTCTTTTTGGTCCACGGCTCTATCCGTAAATTGCATGTCGTTCATAACAGTGTCCTCCAGTTACCAGCGGCGCTCAAAGCGACGACGCAGGATGACGGCGAGTGTGTTCATTGTGACAAGGAACACGAGCAAAATGATGATACCGCCCCAGGCACGTTCATAGAACGCAGGGTCGGCGCGTTTGGCCCATTCGTAAATTTGAGCAGGCATTGCAGAGTTCGGAGCCAGAAGGCCATCGGCCAAGGTTTCAGGCGCGTTTGACGCGATAAACCCAACCATACCGATCAGAAGCAGCGGTGCGGTTTCACCCAAAGCCTGCGCCAGACCAATGATGGTGCCGGTCAGAATGCCGGGCGCCGCCAAAGGCAGAACGTGGTGGAACACGGCCTGCATTTTGGACGCCCCTACCCCCAAAGCCGCATCGCGGATCGACGGTGGAACCGCCTTGAGCGCTGCACGGGTAGAGATGATGATGGTTGGAAGCGTCATCAGCGTCAGAACCAGACCCCCCACAAGCGGAGCGGACGTCGGCAGGTGCATATAGTTGATAAAGACCGCAAGACCCAGAATACCAAATACAATCGACGGAACCGCTGCGAGGTTAGAGATGTTCACTTCGATAATGTCTGTCAGACGGTTCTTAGGCGCGAACTCTTCCAGATAAATCGAGGCCGCAACACCGATTGGCAGGGCCAGGCCGAGGACCACAAACATCATCGACAAGGAGCCCAGCATTGCCACACCGATACCGGCGGCCTCTGGGCGTTGGTCCGATGCGTCTGCGCCAGTGATAAAGTCCATGTTGAACGACTTTACGATCACGCCTGCGTCGACCAGCTGGTCAACCAGATCCAACTGTTCAGCCGAGATGGACTTGTCGTTGCCAATGCTTTCGCGGTGCACGCGACCTTTTAGATAGCCGTCAACACGGCTTTGCGCCAGGAAGCGAAACTCGATCGTTTCGCCGATCTTGTCTGGGTTGGCGATCACAAATTCACGCAGCTGGCCAACGGCACCCTTGGACAGAATACCGCCCAGATCTTTGGCTTTGAGATCGGTTTGGATACCAAGCTCTTCAACTTTGGCGACCACGGAGTCACGGATCAAAGGATTATATCCGAAGGTTGTAACCTTCTTGATATCTTCCAGATCGCGATTGCCTTTTTTGTCGAGTTTGCTTTCAAGCAGTTCAACATTCACGGTGACAAACGTCTGTTGAAACGCACCAGTGCCACGGCTGAAGATGTTTGTCACAAGCACTGTCAGCATCAGCAGTCCGATTGCGATGGCTGCAACACCATAGGCGCGGAACCGTTTTTCGGCAGCGTTGCGCTGTTTGGTGCGCGGCGACAAGGCCAGCAGGGATGTTTTGGATGTATCCGACATTATTCGTACTGCTCCCGGTATTTGCGCACGATATAAAGCGCGAGAACGTTCAGACCCAGTGTCAGAACAAAGAGTGACAGACCAAGTGCAAAGGCCACGAGGGTTTCAGGAGAAGCAAAGTCTGTGTCCCCTGTAAGTTGGCTTACAATACGAGTGGTGATCGTTGTCATGCTTTCCAGCGGGTTGCCGGAAAACTTGGCAATCGCACCCGCGCCCATCACCACAATCATGGTTTCCCCAATCGCGCGCGATGCTGCCAGCAGGACCGCGCCCACGATACCAGGCAAAGCGGCGGGAAGGACAACTTGACGAATGGTTTCAGACTTGGTGGCGCCCAGACCCAATGAGCCATCGCGCATGGCTTGCGGCACAGCGTTGATGATGTCGTCAGAAAGGGACGACACAAATGGGATCAACATGATCCCCATGACCACGCCAGCGGTCAGGACTGATGTTGCACCAGCCATCCATTCAACACCCAGAAAACCACCTTTGCCGAAGGTTCCGACCAGCAGCGGGCCAACAGTCAACAGCGCAAACAGGCCGTAAACGATTGTCGGAATGCCTGCGAGGATTTCCAGCAGCGGTTTTGCGAAAGAGCGCACTGTGTTGTTGGCGTATTCTGACAGGTAGACTGCAGCAAACAGACCAACCGGCACCGCCACAAGCAAGGCGATGAACGATACATAGAGCGTGCCCCACAACAGCGGCAGAATGGAAAGCTCTGAGTCACCGCGGAAGTTTGGCGCCCATGTGCTGCCAAAAAAGAAGTCAGCGGCGTTGTGCAGTTTGAAGAAGTTGATCGTCTCAAAGAACATCGACAAGACAATGCCGATTGTTGTCAAAATCGCCAAAGACGCCGCAAAGATAAGCAGGGACATAACGCCCTTTTCGACCACGTTACGTGCGCGGAAGTCTTTGTGTGTTTGCATGTAAGACCATGCAAACCCCGCCAGGGCGAGCACGGCGACAAGCACGGTCATAAGAATGCCGCCCGTGTTGCTCATTTGACGGTAAGTCTGAGCGGCCACGAGAATTTCCGGGCTGACTTCAGCACCAAGAGCAACCCCGATACCAGCCAGAAATGCGCGCACATCTGTATTGGCGGCGTCCATTGCACTCGCTTCGGCACCTGAAAGAACACCGTTGTCTACCGCAAAGTCCAGACCGTCAGCGACCCGACGAACGTCGCTCATCATGAGGCTCAACGAGGAGCCTTCTGGGACAAGCTCAGCCGGGATCATTCCCGATACACGATTTTCGATAAACATCGGCTGAACCAGCAGCCAGATGGCAAGCGCCCCAAGGGCGGGAATAAGAGTGGTGAATGCAACGTTGTGTCCATAATAGGACGGCAGCGAATGCAGTTCTTTTGCATTTCCCTCGGCCGAGGACATCGCGCGTTGGCGTCCGAAGACAAAACCAGCAGCGGAAAGTACAAGCAGGGAAACGACGAGCCAGAGAGTAGGCATCAAATGCTCCGTTTCGAAAAGGGCGAACTGTTTCGATCGTGTCTTTAAAGAGGAAGCCGGGGAAGGTCACCCCACCCCGGCTCAAATACTCATCAGCGCGGAGCCTATTAGGAGTTGCCGCCCATAACTGCTTCTGCAGAAACAGCTTCCTGAGTTTTAACCAGCTCAGGGTCAGCAACCAGACCGTACTCAGACAGCGGGCCGTCAGAACCGGCTACTTCGTCGGATACGAAGAACTCAGCATATTCTTTCAGACCTGGGATAACGCCGATGTGTGCTTTCTTCACGTAGAAGAACAGCGGGCGAGATACAGGGTATTCACCAGTCGAGATGGACTCGGTGGAAGGAACGATGCCGGACATTGTTGCAACTTGCAGCTTGTCGGTGTTGTTCTCATAGAAAGCCAGACCGAAGACGCCGATGCCGTCTTTGTTGCTTTCGATGCGGGCCAGGGTCTCGGTGTAGTCGCCGTCGATGTCAACGGATACGCCGTCGGTGCGCAGAGAAATACATGCTTTTTCAGCAGCTTTCTTGTCTTCACCGTTTGCGTGCATCAGAGCTTCGAATGCGCCTGTTGCTTCACAGCCAGCCAGGATCACTTTGTCTTCGAAGACTTCGCGTGTGCCGTGCTTGGTGCCAGGGATGAAAGCCTGCAGGTCTTGCGCCGGGAAGTTGGCGTTTACGTCAGCCCAAGTTTTGTTTGGGTTTGCAACCAGCTTGCCGTCAACAACGATTTGGTCGGACAGAGCCAGGAACCAATCAGAAGGCGTGAATTCAAAGCTGTTGCCAGCGATGTCGGACGCGAAAACGATGCCATCATAACCGATGCGGACTTCGATGATGTCTGTAACACCAGCTTCGGCACAGGCTTTGATTTCTTTTTCGCGGATTGCGCGAGACGCGTTTGCAACGTCGATGGTGTTTTCGCCAACACCTTCACAGAAACGCTTCAGACCAGCGGAAGAACCACCGGATTCAACAACAGGAGTTGGGAAGTCGAAGTTTTCGCCAAATGCTTCAGCAACGATAGAAGCGTAAGGCAGAACGGTGGACGAACCGGCAACTTGCACTTGGTCACGTGCTGAAGCGGCAGTTGCGGATACGGCGGCAATTGCCAGCGCAGATGCGGTCAGTTTCACAAAGGACATTTGTCTCTCCACGAGTAAGTTTTTTTCGATCACCCCCACGATGATCTGTGGCACGTCCTAAGCGTCCCACGTGAGCCTTTTGTGACAGCTATGTAACAGCAGTATGACAATGTCCGATTTTATGACAAAAAGGCCGCCACGGACGAAACCGTGACGGCCTTTTTAAGGGGGTGGTTCAGTGCGTTTGATTTTCGACTAAGTTATTCAACTTAAAGGCAAAATCACTGTAAAGACGGACCCTTTTCCAAGGTCGCTTTCGACCCTCATCCGGCCGCGGTGTCTGTTAACGATGTGTTTTACAATCGCCAAACCGAGCCCGGTTCCCCCCATTTCTCGGGACCTGTGACTGTCGGCACGGTAAAATCGTTCGGTTAGTCGTGGCAGATGCACGGGGTCAATGCCCGCGCCATTGTCGATCACTTGAATTCGCGCTGCCGGCGCGCGCACCGCAGGGTCCCTTTCGGATGCATGCAGGCGCACCTCGACCCGGTCTCCACCATATTTGATGGCGTTCTCGACCAGATTGGTAAAGACCTGCTGCAATTGATCGGGGTCACCTTTTATTTGTGTGTTTTCTTCTGGCACATATAAATTCAGCGCAACGCCCTGCCTGTTCGCCAACGGTTCCAGGGACTTGATGGTAGAGGCCAGACGGCCATTCAGATCAACGTCTTCTTTGGGACGCACACGTTCTTCGGTTTCAACGCGGTTCAGTGACAGAAGATCGCCGACGAGACGGTTCATCCGGTTTGCTTCGCCTTCCATGATGTCCAGAAAGCGATCCCGGGCAGCTGCGTCATCGCGGGCTGGGCCGCGCAGCGTTTCAATGAACCCCATAAGCGCGGTCAGCGGCGTGCGCAATTCGTGGCTGACGTTGGCCACAAAGTCTCGCCGCATCTGACTGGCTTGTTCGCGATCGGTAACGTCCACAAAACTGAGCAACGCCGCGCCGCCATTCACGGCTCCTATACCGGGAACGTAGCGAAGCGTGACATCAAAGCTGGTGTCTTGAGCGCCGTCGTTGGACAGATGACGTGCAGATTTTGGAGCCCGCTCATACAGGCAGGCCTCAATCGCGGATATCACCTGCGGTTGACGTAAGATTGTTGCAAAGTGACGTCCAACGATCGCATTTCCCAATAAGGTGACAGCAGGCGAGTTCGCACAGATCAAACGTTCGCTTTGATCGATCAGTAATGCGGGTTGCGGAATTGCGTCGAGGAATCCGCTGATAAGCTCGTCTGACATGTCTTCATATCCTGAATTGGGTGCAGCTGATTAGCCTGCCAATGTAAAGATCAGATGGCAAAACCTTAATGCATCACAAAACTTTCTGGATGTCTTAGGCCTTAAAGCGGGCGCAGTGTTTCGCGATACTTGCGCATGTTCTCTTGGTAATGCACCGCGCTTTGGGTCAGTTTCGCAGCCAATGTGGCGTCCACATCGCGTACAACTTTGCCAGGCGCCCCCATAACAAGTGAATTGTCGGGGATCTCTTTTCCTTCGGTGATCAACGCCCCTGCCCCAATCAGGCAGTTGCGCCCGATCTTGGCACCGTTGAGGACAGTTGCCCCCATACCGATCAAAGTATTGTCGCCAATGGTACAGCCGTGCAACATGGCTTTGTGGCCAATCGTGCAATTTGTTCCGATGGTCAGCGGAAACCCTTTGTCGATATGCATCACAACGTTTTCTTGCACGTTGGAGCCTGCACAAATGCGGATCTCTTCATGGTCGGCGCGAATGGTGGTGCCAAACCAAACGGAGGCTCCCGACTCAAGCACGACTTGACCAATTAAGTTTGCGTCCGGAGCAACCCACGTGTCTTCTGCGATCTGAGGTTCATAAATGCCCAATGCGTAAAGGGTCATGACATCTCCTCGAACTCCGATTGCAAAGTGCGCACATGGTCGACCAGTTGCGGCTGTTGGATGCGGCGCAGACGTGTCGCGGTGATAATGGTTTTCAACGCCTCTTCGGTGGCATCAAGGTCGTCATTCACCAGCACGTGGTCGTAGGATCCCCAGTGGCTGATCTCGTCCCAGCTCTTCTGCATGCGACGTTCAATCGTTTCCGCATCATCCTGACCGCGGCTTTCCAATCGGCGCTTCAGCTCGTGGATCGAGGGCGGTAGCAGGAAAATCGACAGCGTGTGTTGGCCAAGGTCTGAATTGCGGATCTGCTGTGCACCCTGCCAGTCGATATCAAACAGAACGTCGCGCCCTGCGTCGATCGCCTGTTTCACCGGCCCTTTTGGGGAGCCATAGAAATTGCCAAAGACAAAAGCGTGCTCCAGCATCTCTCCTTCGGTCACGGCACTTTTGAAATCGTCGACCGTGGAAAAGTGATAGTCCTTGCCGTCTTCTTCACCTGGGCGCGGGTTGCGGGTCGTGGCTGAGACCGAAAAAGAGATCGAAGGGTCCCATGTCCGCAGGCGTTTTGCCAATGTCGACTTCCCTGCCCCGGAAGGTGAACTGAGGATGATCAGAAGGCCGCGACGGTCGCTCATGGGGTGTCCCTTTCTTGTCTTTGATTACTCGATGTTCTGAACTTGCTCGCGCATTTGGTCAATGACTGCTTTCATCTCTAACCCAACGGTCGTTAATGCGCTGTGCTGTGATTTAGAACACAGCGTGTTGGCCTCGCGGTTGAATTCTTGCATCAAAAAATCAAACCGACGCCCAACGGAACCGCCTTTTTCCAAAAGATCATAGGCCGCTGTGATATGCGCCTCCAGCCGGTCCAATTCTTCGGTGACATCGGCCTTGACGGCAAGTAACGCCAGTTCCTGAGCGACGCGATCTGCGTCGAGCCCATCAACGTTGTCCATGACGCGAGCCAAGGCCGCCTTAAAGGCGTTGGTGGAATCTTCCTTGCGCGCCGCAACGCAAGCCACAGCCTGGCTGCGCAGATCAGCCATATGCGTCAGTTGAGAGGTTAAGACTTTTTCCAGCGCGCGACCCTCATCGCCACGCATTTGAACGAATTCCGCCAAAAGCGTTTCGAAGTCCTTTTTAAGGGCGGCGACCAACGGGGCTGGATTGGTCTCTTTTTGCTCCTGTTCCAACACGCCACGGATCGACAGTAGATCCGCCACGCTTGACCGCTCCAACGTGACACCGGCGCTTTGGGCGGCGGCCTCGGTTTCTGCCATGGCGGTCAATACCGACGTCAATGCTGTAGCGTTCACAGAAAAACGCTGTCCTTCCGCTGCTTCGCTTGAAATGCGCAGCGCGAGAGATACATTCCCCCTAGACAGGGCCTTGTCCAATTGGGCCCGCAGGTGTTTTTCCAACCCGTCCAACCAATCAGGTACCCGAAGGCGCAAATCTAACCCTTTTGCGTTAACCGAGCGAATTTCCCAACTCCAGGAGTAGGAATCAAGCGTGCCTTGAGAAGAGGCAAAACCGGTCATGGAGCAAATGGGCATGGGTGATCTCCGTAGAAAAACAAGGATATAGACCACAACTACCCATATGGTCAGGGTAAGGAAAGGGCCGGAAGGTCAGGTGACTATACTAAAGCGTTAACCATTGCTTAAAGAAGTCGTCCAAATTTGATTCATAATATGGCATGTTAACTTCAAGGTAACCAAAATAGAGCTAAGCCTGAGGATGCGATGGGGCATCTGCCAGGCCACTGTTCTGAACGGATGCAATAAGGATAACAGATATGTTTTTCGGCGGTCGCAAAGGGTCCAATCAAGGGACGGAGCAGGACAAGGTGGTTTCTATGGGTCGCTTCCGTGATCGGGTGTCGCTGACACCTTTGCGCCAGGCTGAGGCATATTGGACGGCGCTGCGCCGGGGTGATGATGTGCCAAACCGCTCGCAAGTCGATCCGCGCGGTCTGGAAAATATCCTGAGCCAGACCTTTATCGTTGAACGCATCGCGCCTGGCATCGCGCGGTTCCGCCTCGCCGGTCAGCAAGTGAACGAGATGGCTGGCATGGAAGTGCGTGGCATGCCGCTCAGCGCGTTTTTCACTCCGGACGCCCGTAAACAGCTGGGCGCTGCGATGGAACATATGTTCGATACGCCTGCGATCATCGAATTGACGCTGCAGACTGAAACTACCCGCACCCGCGGCGCACGTGAGGCACATATGTTGTTGTTGCCGCTGCGCAGTGATCTGGGCGACATCAGCCGTGCATTGGGGGTCTTCGTCTCTGAGGGCAATCCAACTGGCGCGTCGCAGCGTTTCACTATCTCTGACATCGACATGCGTGCGGTTTCCGATAACCCTGCCAAGAACGTAGAGTTTAAAGCCAAGGACCGTCCAGAGCCGGTTGAAGCCAAGAAAGACACCAATGTTGTCAATCCCGGCTTTGCAGAGACGCAGGAACGTTTCAAGGCAGAACCCAGCATCATGGAAGAAGCTCGCAAGCTGTTGAAGCGCCGTCGTGAAGAGGCAGAACAGCAGAGCGCGACTGAAACAGCTGGTACTACACATGACGCAGCGGAGCCAGTTCAGCCAAAAGCGGCGCGCGGATCCCATTTGCGCCTCGTGGTCAGCAAGGACTGACCCTCCCCGATAGTGAAAATTTATCCCGCTTTTAGGACGAATTGGTCATCGTTTTTAAAGCATTAAGCGCCCCTGAGCAGAACGCTCGGGGCGTTTCCCTTTTGTGATAACCTATACTGTGCCGTCCCGACAAAAAAAGGCGCACCAGATCGAGCGCGCCTTTTTTCGAGGTTTCGATTTGACCAGATTAGCTCGCGGCGCGCGCAGGCGCGGTTCCGCGGCGTTGCTTGGTAATCTCTTCAGCCACCAGGAAGGCCAGTTCCAGTGACTGACTGGCGTTCAGACGCGGATCACAAGCTGTGTGATAACGGGCTGACAGGTCTTCTTCGGTAACGGCACGAACACCGCCGGTACATTCGGTGACATCCTGGCCGGTCATCTCAAAATGAACGCCGCCTGGAACAGTGCCTTCGGCTTTGTGTACGCCAAAGAAGTCACGCACCTCGCCCAGAACCCGTTCAAATGGGCGGGTCTTGTATCCTGTCGCGGATTTGATGGTGTTGCCATGCATCGGATCACAGACCCACGTGACGTTGGCGCCTTCTTCTTTGACAGCCTTAATCAGACGCGGCAGGTGCTCACCTGCATTCCCGGCCCCGAAGCGCGCGATAAGGGTCAGCTTGCCCTCTTCGTTTTCGGGGTTCAGCTTGGCCATCAGAACTTTGAGGTCTTCGGCTGTTGTGGTTGGACCACATTTCAAACCGATTGGGTTCAAAACACCGCTGCAGAATTCCACATGCGCGCCATGGGGCTGACGGGTGCGATCCCCAATCCAGATCATGTGGCCGGATCCCGCCAACCATTTGCCGGATGTGGAGTCGTTGCGCGTCAGCGCTTCTTCGTATTCCAGCAGCAGGCCTTCGTGGCTGGTGTAGAAATCAACCGACTGCAGGGTGTGAGCCACGTCTGCGTTGACACCTGCGGCCTTCATAAAGTCCAGTGCGTCGGTGATACGGCCCGCCATCTCACGATAGGCCTCGGCTTTTTCGGTCTCGGTAAAGCCGAGGATCCAGGCTTGGACCTGATTGAGATCCGCGTAACCACCGGTCGAAAATGCACGCAGCAGGTTCAACGTCGCCGACGCCTGCGTATAGGCCTGCAGCATTTTGTCGGGGTTCGGCATCCGAGCCTCGGAAGTGAACGCGAGGTCATTGATGATATCGCCACGGTAGCTTGGCAATTCCACACCGTTGATCGTCTCGGTTGGAGCAGAACGCGGCTTGGCAAATTGGCCAGCCATACGGCCCACTTTGACCACCGGAACCTTGGCCGCATAGGTCAGAACCAGCGCCATCTGCAGCATCACTTTGAAGGTGTCGCGGATTGCGTCGGCGCTGAATTGATCAAAGCTTTCAGCGCAGTCGCCCCCTTGCAGCAAGAACGCTTCGCCACGTCCGGCGGCGCCCAAGTGCTCTTTCAGGCGACGTGCTTCACCTGCAAACACCAGCGGCGGAAACTTTGACAGCTTTGCCTCAACAGACTGCAACGCCGCTGCATCGGTATAGTCTGGCATCTGAACTCGTGGCTTGTTGCGCCAGTTCGATTTTTGCCACTCACTCATCGCTCATACTCCGTGATCGCGAAATGGGATCGTTGGAGGCAAGCTATACAAAACTGCACTGTCTGTGGCCAGTTCCGATTTGCGAAGGCTTGACCAAATCCAAAACCTATGAGCAGGGTTCTCGTCAGGATTTGACGCGACAGTCAAAAGACTGTCTGATTCAATGATATATAAACATCGACAGGTGCAGGCCATGAATACGCAGCGCGTGCAAACGAAACCGCCAATCCGGTTTGTTTTTGTGTTGTTAGACAATTTTACGCTGCTGCCGTTCGCGTCAGCGGTGGACGCGTTGCGTCTTGCCAATAAAATGGCCGGCCGGACAGTGTTTGAATGGACCCTTATGGGGGAAGGCGGCGAAGAGGCGCGGTGTTCCGCTGGCCCCTCCTTTTATCTGGATAGCGATCTGGGTGAGATTGCGCGTGATGACACGATGCTGCTTTGTGGCGGTGTGAATGTACGCGATGGCACGACGCCACGCCTGATCAGTTGGCTGCGCCGCGAAGCCCGCAAAGGCGCAACCATGGGCGCGTTGTGCACAGGGTCCTATGCTTTGGCAAAATCCGGTCTGTTGGATGGAAAACGCTCAACCATCCATTGGGAAAACATCGACAGTTTCACCGAAGAGTTCATGGATGTTGATCTGACCAAGTCTGTCTATGTCATGGACGGAAAACGCGTAACGGCGGCGGGCGGTACATCCACAATCGATTTGATGTTGAAATTGATCGCCACGCATCAAAGCGAAGATCTGGCCAATGCCGTGGCGGATCAGATGATCTATTCAAACATTCGTACAGAACAAGACACCCAACGGCTGTCTGTTCCGACACGGATTGGGGTACGCCACCCCAAGCTATCGCTGGTGATCCAAAAGATGGAATCCAATCTGGAAGAGCCGATCAGCCCGGCGATCCTGGCCCAAGATGTCGGCATGTCCACACGGCAATTGGAACGCCTGTTCCGCCGCTATCTGAACCGATCTCCGAAACGGTATTATATGGAACTGCGACTGCAAAAAGCGCGTAATCTGTTGATGCAGACGGACCTGAGCGTGATCAACGTGGCCCTTGCCTGCGGTTTTGCATCGCCGTCGCATTTCTCCAAATGCTACCGGTCGCATTATGACACAACGCCCTACCGCGAACGTGGGTCCCGTGCGGGTACGCCGGGTTAGGGCGCGGGCGTCAGGCGAAACAGCGCACCTTCATATTCGGACGCAAACCAAATACTGCCATCGGGTGCTTCGCGGATGTCGCGAATACGCCCGGTGGTTTCATGGCGCAATTGCTCCTGCTCTGTCTTTGGGCTGCCATCGAGCCGCGCGATATAGTCGAATTTGAGCGAGCCAATAAACATGTCGCCCTGCCACTCTGGCCAAAGCTTGCCCGAATAGATCATCATGCCCGACGGTGCGATTGAGGGATCCCAGAAGAACGCGGGCTGCTCCATCCCACTGTTGGACGTGCCAATCCCAATTCGGGTGCCAGAATAGTTGCGACCATAGGCGATTACCGGCCAGCCATAATTCGCGCCTTTCTCAATCTTGTTGACTTCATCCCCGCCACGCGCGCCGTGTTCAACTGCCCAGACTTGGCCTGTATGATCGATGGCCAGCCCTTGTGGATTACGATGGCCATAGGACCAGATCTCTGGCTGCGCTCTGGTTTGGTTCAAAAAAGGATTGTCCGCATGCGGACTGCCGTCACGGTTCACGCGCAATATCGTGCCTTGGCGATTGGACAGGTCCTGGGCGCTGTCGCGGTCACCGCGTTCACCCGAGGTCAGATAAAGCGACCCGTCCGAGGCTTCCCGCACGCGGGACCCAAAGTGGCGCCCTCCGTCTGCTCCCTTCACCTGCAACAGGACTTGCGACTTGGTGAGTGCTGTGAAATCATCCGAAAGCGTCGCGCTCACCAGCGCGGTGCCTGCCCCGCGATTGTCGGCGCGTGATAAGGTCAGCAGGATCTCCCGCGAAGTTGCAAAATCCCGCGGGATCAGAATATCCAACAACCCACCCTGCCCGACGTCTGCGACTTTGGGGACACCGGTGATCGCAGCTTTGCCACCATTATGAACACGATACAGGATCCCTTCCCGATCTGTGACAAGGACCGAGCTGTCCGGCAAAAAGCCAAAGCCCCATGGGATTTCCAACCCATCTGCCATTTTGGTGATTTTGAGCGCACCAACGCTGCTGTCCATCACCTGAGCCAGCGCAATGGAGGGGCCAGCCATTAGAATGCTTGTGAGCAAACGGGTCAAAATCCGCAAAGGTTTCATCGGTGCAACTCCTCTTTTTACGCGTTTCCACGCCACGGTATCTGTTGACTATGCGCGGAAATACCGGCGGCCGAGATCACAAAAGCGCGGGGTTCAACGTCCTTTGAACAAACCACCCAGAATGCCACGGACAATGCGGCGTCCTGTGGTGCCCTTCAGCTCTTTGATAACAGCATGCGACATCGCCGAGGCAAAAGTGTCCTGTTTCCGGTAGCTGCGCGAGGACGATCGTGAAACGCGTCCCCCTGAATATCGACGCGCGGAGCTGAATTCCCGTGCGATGGGCGACGGATCTTCCTCGGCCGCTATCTCGGCTTTTTCTGCATCTTTTGCCGCATCGTTGGCACGTTTTTGCAAAATCTCAAAAGCGGATTGCCGGTCGATCCTGTCGTTATACTTGGACCCAAGGTCAGATTGGGACAAAATTTCGGCCCGCTCGCCAGATGTTATGGGACCAAGTTGACTGCTGGGGGGCCGGATGAGCGTGCGTTGAACTACGCCGGGGATGCCTTTCTTCTCTAACAAAGAGGTTACAGCCTCGCCGACACCCACCTCGCGAATGGCGTCTTCGGTGGAAAACGCCGGATTCTCGCGATAGGTTTCGGCCGCAAGTTTCAGATTGCGCCGATCACGTGCGGTAAAGGCCCGCAGCGCATGTTGGATCCGATTGCCGAGCTGCCCAAGGATATCTTCGGGCACGTCCGCAGGGGATTGGGTGATGAAATAGACGCCGACGCCTTTTGACCGGATCAGCCGCGCCACTTGTTCCACCTTGTCGATCAGCACTTTGGGCGCGTCGTCAAACAACAGATGTGCCTCATCAAAGAAGAAAACCAGACGTGGTTTTTCCGGATCACCAACCTCGGGCAGTTCTTCAAATAACTCACTCAGCAACCAGAGTAGGAATGTGGAATAAAGCCGCGGCGCCGCCATCAACTTATCCGCCGCCAGAATGTTCACCATGCCACGCCCGTCGTCGGTTGTACGCATGAGGTCCGACAAGGCAAGCGCTGGCTCGCCAAAGAAATCATTGCCGCCCTGGTTTTCTAACACCAACAGCCGCCGCTGGATCGCACCAATGGAGGCGGTTGAGACATTGCCGTAGCGCAACGACAGATCTGCGCGGTTCTCGCCAACCCAGACCAACAAAGCCTGTAGGTCCTTTAGGTCGAGCAGCGGCATTCCCTGTTCGTCTGCCAGGCGGAAGGCAATGTTTAAAATCCCTTCCTGAGTTTCGCTAAGCTCCAATAGGCGTGACAATAGCAAAGGCCCCATTTCCGCCACGGTTGTGCGCACCGGATGGCCCTGTTCGCCAAAAAGGTCCCAGAATGTAACCGGGCAATTGTGGTAGCTGTAATCCTCAAAGCCAATTTGCGCGGCGCGGCTGGAGAAAGCGTCGTGCAATTTATGTTCAGCACTGCCAGGTTTTGCGAGGCCCGACAGATCGCCTTTGATATCTGTCAGAATCACTGGCACGCCGAGATTGGAAAAATTCTCTGCCAAGATCTGCAATGTTACAGTTTTACCCGTACCTGTTGCGCCTGCAATCAACCCATGTCGGTTCGCGTATTTGGGGTTAAGGTTTTGCTTTTGTGAATAGTTTTCCCCACCGCCACCGATGAAAATCTCATTTACCATGCGCGTCACTGGCCCCTTCGTGAACAGAATTCCTTGGAAACACATGATTAACGAATTCTGCTTATGGTTAAAGGTGACCAACGAAACATATGCGGATGTGTCGCTGGTCATTTCCTCCCTGTCAGACTGGCCGTGCTTAGTGCACGGCCTTTTTTTTCGCCTAGCGGCAGGTCAGCGTGGAACCTTGCGTAAGTTTAAACGCGATGGCGACTTGAGGGGCGGCGGAGGAAAACTGTCATTTTCTTGTCATTGACTGTTGACCGGGGCGCTCCCCTCTCGTACGATTTCGTCAATAACTAAGTCGGCCAGTCCGACGGGGAGAACCAATTCAAAAGGAAACCTTCGGGTTTCCTTTTATTTTTGGTCATTTGCCTTCTGTAATCCCTCTCGATTTTGGCATTTGCAAAAGATCAAACAACGGCGGATAGTCCGCTGACACGCGTTTCATTGCATGTTAAACCCCGTCCCGAGAGACCTTAAAATTAAAGAGGCATTCATGTTTAAGTCCCTGACGCCGATTTCCCTGGCAGTGGTATTGGCAACAGCTGCGCCTGTTTTCGCGCAAGACGCAGAGACCGCGGCGCCCGACGTTGCGGCGGAACAAGAACCCCAATCCGAAGCACCAGTGACCGGCCCCGCATTAGATTTGGGCCAGCCTGTTCAAGAAGGCCCACGCCTTGGCGAGCGCTATTCCAAGGAACAGCATGGTGATTGGGATCTGGCTTGTGTCAAAACAGAAGAAGAGCAAGATCCATGCTCGCTGTTGCAGATTGTTGTAGATTCACAAAATAACCCGTTGGCAGAAATGTCGCTGTTCCGTTTGGAGCAAGAAGGCAGCCCTGCAGTTGCTGGCGCAACCGTAATTGTGCCGTTGGAAACCCTGCTGCCTGCGGGACTGACCATCTCGATCGATGGCGGCCCTGCAAAACGCTACACTTATTCTTTCTGTAACCCATTGGGATGTGTCGCGCAGATCGGGCTGACGCAGGAAGACGTTGACGCCTACAAGCGCGGCAAGGAAGCGATTTTGACACTGCGTCCGGCACCTGCGCCGGATCAGGTTTTGAACATGAAGCTTTCGTTGTCTGGCTTTACCGCAGGGTTCAACGTTGTGGATGTCGTGAAGCAGTAACAAGCGCACATTGATCAATTTAAAAAGGCCGCGTTTGATCCCAAACGCGGCCCTTTGTTGTATTCCTGTAATGCGTTAGACCGCGCGCAGAGCCAAGACTGCGTTCAAACCGCCAAAGGCAAATGCGTTGCTCAGAACCACGTCGACCTTGGCATCACGGGCTTCGTTGGGCACGATGTCCAAAGCGCATTCTGGATCGGGTTCTTCGTAGCCGATGGTTGGGGCAATCACCCCGTCGCGCAACGCCATAATGCAGGCCAAAAGCTCGACACCTCCGGTACCGCCGATCAAATGACCATGCATGGATTTTGTCGAAGAGATCATCAGGCTGTCCGCATGGGGGCCAAAGACATCTGCGACAGCCGCACATTCGGTTTTGTCATTTGCGGCCGTGCCGGTGCCATGGGCGTTGATATAGCCCACATCTGATGGGTCGACCTTTGCGTCAGCCAATGCACCGGATATTGCGCGCGCGGCGCCTTGTTTGCTGGGCATGACAATATCTGATGCGTCAGAAGACATCGCACACCCAATGACTTCGCACAGGATCTCTGCGCCACGGGCTTTGGCATGTTCGTATTCTTCAAACACAAAAATCCCTGCCCCCTCGCCCTGTACCATGCCATTGCGATTGGCGCTGAAAGGGCGGCAGGCGTCTTTGGACATGACCCGCAAGCCTTCCCAAGCCTTTACGCCGCCAAAACACAGCATCGATTCAGATCCACCTGTGACCATCGCCGGGCTCATGCCCGAACGCACCATCTGGAAGGCCTGAGACATGGCGTGATTGGAGGAAGCGCAGGCTGTGGAAACCGTGAAACTTGGCCCTTTTAGATTGTATTCCATCGACACATGGCTGGCCGCCGCATTGTTCATCAGCTTGGGGACAACAAATGGGTGGACCCGATTTTTGCCGTCTTCATAGACCGAGCGATAATTGGCGTCCCACGTCGAAACGCCTCCCCCAGCCGTGCCCAGCACAACGCCGGAGCGAGCAGCGAGATCGCCAATGAATTCGAGGCCGGATTGGGTGATGGCCTCCTTTGCTGCGATCAGAGTGAATTGAGTGAAGCGGTCATAGAGCGCCATTTGTTGGCGGTTGAACCGCCCTTCAGCCTCAAACCCGCGCACCTGCCCGCCAATCTGTATCGACAGGCGTTCGACGTCCTGAAATTCTAACGGGCCGATGCCGCAGCGGCCTTCTCGCATCGCTTCAAGTGTGTCAGGAACCGAATGCCCCAACGAGTTTATGGTTCCGGCCCCGGTGATAACAACGCGTTTCATGTTATTGAAAAAACTTATTTTTGTGCGATGAGCTTTTCGATGCCAGCAATGATCGCGGCAACATTTGAGATGTCAAAATCACTTTGATCCGGCTCATTGGCGTTGAAAGGTACGGTGACGTCAAACGCTTCTTCGATGGCAAAGATGCTTTCAACCAGACCCAGACTGTCGATGCCGAGGTCTTCAAGTGTGCTGTCAAGTTTGACGTCGGAGGGTTCCAGGACCGCCTGCTCGGCGATAATTTCGATGACCTGATCCTGAATGCTCATGTAGCCTCTCCAATCTTTGGTTCTTGAGGTGATGTAACGGCAGACTGTTTATTTGAAAACAGCCTTTTTCAGCGCATCGATGTCACGCATCAGCCTCGGCAAACGCCGTTGTGCCTTATACATCTCAGTATGTGTCTCCATTTTGACAGCCGGGTACCCAAGGATCACGCGACCCGCAGGAACGTTGGACAAAATGATCGAACTGCCGCCGGCAATCACACCATCTCCAATAAAGATATTGTCGCTGACGCCGGTTTTTCCACCCAGCACCACATTATTTCCGATCTCAACCGATCCGGAAACGCCAGCTTGGCCACACAGCAAGCAATCTCGGCCAACGCGCGTGTTATGTCCAATGTGAACCTGATTGTCGAGTTTGGAGCCGTCACCGATCACGGTGTCGCGGATGGTGCCGTTGTCTATAGTGACGTTTGACCCCAGTTCCACATCATCACCAATTGAAACCGCGCCAAGCGAATGAATGCGTTCCCAAGACTGCGCGCGGGTCTCACCCTGGTCACCAAGGGTTTCGCGGGCTTTTTCCACGCCAGAGACTTCTGGGGTCACATAAGAAAACCCATCGCCACCAACCCGTGCCCCCGGTTGTGATCGAAACCGGTCACCGATTGTTGTGCGCGCACCAACGGTGACGGCTTCGCGCATCTGCGCACCATCACCGATGGTCACATCCGCGCCGATAAAACACTGGGGACCAATCGACGAACCTGCGCCGATTTTTGCGCGTGGGCCGATAACTGTCAGCGGACCCACTGATACATCATCTGCCAATTGTGCCGTTGGATCAATTACTGCGGAAGGATGAATGCCAGTGCCAAAATGTTGGCCGGGATCGAGCTGGGCCGTAACACCGGACATCGCCATACGCGTACGTTTGGCAAAAATCGCAGCCTTTAACCCCAGCTCTTGCCAGTCAGCGCCATCCCAAAGAAGCGCTGCCTCAGCTTTACCCTCTTGCAACTTGTCAGCGTACTTTGGATCCATGGCCATGGCCAAAAAACCAGGTGCGCCATCCTGGGGTTCTGAAGCACCCGCAATCACCAAATCCAGATCACCAGCTGCTTCAGCCCCAAGGGCCTGTGCAATCTCTCGAACAGTGAACATTGGGGCCTCTCCTTAACCTATTGGATTGGCCCCGACGTTTACCCTTGAACGCCGGGCAGCGCCACCCCTGCCCGCTCCAAAGCAGCCCAAACTTTTGCGTCGCGTCCATAGACATCGCGACGGAACTCAGCCTGGCCTTTGTTTGGCACAAACGCGGTGCGGTAAATAATATGAACCGGCACATGCTGTTCCAAGTTGACCCGGGTCTCTTTTCCGGATTTCAAAATCCGTTGGAAAAACGCTTCTGGATCTTCGGTCTGTTTGGCCAGCAAGGCATAAGCAAATTCAAACGGTTGATGCAAACGAATGCAGCCGTGAGAATAGGCGCGCACTTCGCGCGAGAACAGATGTTTCTCAGGCGTGTCGTGCAGATAGATATTATACTTGTTCGGGAACATGAATTTAACCAAACCCAAAGCATTACGGGTGCTGGGCGGTTGCTTCATGGCGTAAGGGAACGTTCGCGCGGTATATTGCGAGAAGTCCACAGACCCCCGTTTCACAACACGACCGCGGTTATCGGTGACCTGCAGATGGGAAACCGCATGCGGGTTGGCGCGAAGTTTCGGCAGGTATTCTTTGGTGATGATTGAGCGTGGAACATACCAGCTTGGGTTAATCACCATATGGTCCATGACGTCCGAAAACTCGGGTGAGCGACGGTCGCCGGTATTTTTACCAATAACCGAGCGTGTCTGGAACGTGATGTCACCGTGGTCGACAATTTTGGCGCTAAAGTCGGTCTGGTTCACCAAAATATGACGTTCACCACGGTCGGCCGTCAACCAACGCTCGCGCTCCATGGCAACGATCACCGACTTAAGACGTTCCCGCGCAGTGACGTTGACTTCCTTGATCGTGCCTTCACCCGCGACGCCGTCTTGTTCCAATCCATGCGACGCTTGAAAATTCAACACGGCGTTGGCCAAAGCGGCATCATAGGTGGCAGATGCGCTGCGTTCCATATATCCCATGGCGACCAGGCGATCGCGCAGTGCTACAACGCCAGCGCCGTTGTCACCAGGCTGGTATTTGCCATTTGGAACAGATTTGCCCCAGCCGCCATATGTCGCGATTTTCTCCAACCGCAGCTTTTCGCGCATCAGTGAAAGGTACTGGGAGGAACTGGGAACCAAGGCTCGCATGTAAGCGCCGGGTTGGGTGTCTTCCAATCTGGCCAGCAAAACATCCGCGTCCAGCTTGGCTTTCTTGCGAACCATCCCATCGTCGATGCGGGACGGGACAAGAATGCCAGTCTTCATGTCACGTGCGTATTCGACAAAAGCCTTGCTCATCGCGGCTTCTACTTCACCGAGATCGCGTGTGGTTTTTACGGCTTTCAACTGCGACATTAAATCTGAGATTACGTCAGATTGGTCCGGCAACCCATGAACCGAGGCCTCTTCCAAAGCACGGAACAGCGCTTTGCGACGAAGTTTGGACGTCTCATCCGAGCCAGTCCAGATCGCGGCATAACCGTTTTTTCGATAAAATGACGATACGGACGAACTGTCGGACGCAGCTTCCGCAATGGCTTGCTTAAAAGCGGTCACCTGCGCTGTTGCAGGAACCGCGCCGAGCGCAAACGCGCCCAGGGACAATGCAAAAAGTCCCACTTTAATAAATTTTGAAGTCGAAGACACAGCAACTTGTGACATAGATAGGTCCTTGACAATAAAGGTATCTGTTACGGTAATTCGTGTTCGTTACCGGCTATTTTGGGGAAATCCAATCCCTGATCCACTCACTTTTCGTAATATAACGCAATTAAGTTATTAGGTGGTGCATCCGCACAGCAGCCCAATCGCGCGCCCTTGATTTAGGGGGAAAACAATGGCGCATGTCCCCGTTTGCGCAATTTTTCGCCTAAATTTCGCCGGATTAATCCATCGTGGTAAACAAATGTTGGCAGATGATTCTGGCTGTGCAATAGCTTTTAGCATCGCAACGGGACGTGATAACGGGTTCGTAACATCGGGCCTAAGGCAGGAATTCTAATACGCTACGGGACGGCGCAGTGAAATGGTAGAAACCAAAAACAACGGGATTTCCCGTCGGGCAATTTTGGGCGCGTTTGCGGCAACAGCCGTGGCAGCAGCCCCGACATTCTCCAATGCGGCTGGGTTCTTACGTGGTGCGGGCGACATTCGCCGCATTCGCATGTACTCCGGCCGTACCGGTGAACGTCTGGATATGATCTACTGGATCGAAGGCCAGTACATCAAAGATGCGGTTCAGGAAGTGAACCACTTCATGCGCGATTGGCGCAGTGACGACGTGATTTCCATCGACACTCGTACGATTGATATTATGGCCGCGTCACATAACCTTCTGGATGTAAGCGAGCCCTATCTGCTTTTGTCTGGCTATCGCAGCCCTCAGACAAACGCGATGTTGCGCCGCCGGTCCCGCGGAGTCGCGAAGAACTCGCTCCACATGCAGGGCAAAGCCGCTGACCTGCGCTTGTCATCTCGCAGTGTATCACAAATGGCAGCCGCCGCACAGTCCTGCCGCGCGGGTGGCGTTGGGAAATACTACGGTTCCAATTTTGTGCATATGGATTGCGGTGTCGTGCGCAGCTGGCGCGGTTAATATTGGCGAAAACTTTCTATCGTGCCCTGCCAAATCCGGCGGGGTTTTTTGTCTTTTTAACAGTATGTTGCCGACGCCGTCTTGGGCGCGGAAGCGCATGTGTTTTGCGTCATTTTCCCATTGCAGTGTCTAACGGCGGCAGATATACCCGGCCACAGGCACCCGTAGCTCAGCTGGATAGAGCGCTGCCCTCCGAAGGCAGAGGCCAGAGGTTCGAATCCTCTCGGGTGCGCCACTTTCCACGATTTTGTTGTGCAATAGCCCGTTCTGTGAGGTCGCCGCGACTGCCACTTATTTGTTATCTCGCACATCGGGCAGCAGCTTTTGAATGGCTCCGAGGTACCTTTGACAGCCCCTTGAAGCAATGTTGGAAGGGTCAGGCCAAGCCAGAGCGGCGACGGCCAAACGTCCGTACGCCGATCACGCCTGAAATAAGAAGCCAGGCCGAGGCCGGAAGAGGCACCGGAGCTGGCAGATTTGGCCCAGCCACAAAATCGGAGGTGAAGTTGTCGAAACCGACGCCACTGATGGAGGTTCCAACAAATTCTACTCGCAAAATCTCGGCAGTGCCATGATCATACGCGACTTGTGTGACGGCTCCGTCCCCGGTATCTGGGTCACCACCGATAATCGAAATATTGTTTAAGAGATTGCCTCCTACAGCCGCATCGTAGAACCTTACGTCAAAGGCCTCTGAGCCCTCTAAGTCCAATATGTCTGCTGAAAAAAATGCAGAGGCCGCGCTATAAATTGCCGTTAAAATAAAGTTGTCCGGTCTGCCAGTTATGCTGCTGTTGTTATCTGTCAGAAAAAAACGTCCGACACGTTCGGCCAAGGACGGCTGTACGCGATCAAAGCCTTCACCGAAAAATGCAGTACCTGTCCCTCCGACCTGTGCCAGTGCTGGCCCCGACGATCGAATTTGCCCGGTTTGAAAGTCTCTTATGTTGAATGTCACGCCCGCAGTTGCTTCGAACTGATCGGTAATTATTTGGCGATCCCGGGGTAGCCCTCCTGGAAGCTCCTCGAAGTTCACTGTGGCGGCAAAACTTGCAGGCGCACAAAGTGCAGCCGAGGCAGCAATCACCGCCGCTTGGATCGTTTTTCTCATAATAGCGTCCTTGAAATGCGTAGATGCAGTCCGAAGTAACTTTCAAAAAATAAAATATGTTTAAATTGTGGAGTGCACGCCGGAAGGAAATTTTATGCTCCTTACTCGTGATTGAACTGTGTCGAGACGTGCGCTCCAAAGCGTGCGGTACGAAGGCTCAAGGGATCTCGTGTGGGTGGAAACTACAGGTGGGACGTTACGGAGCCGGTGCGATCAAGGGCTGGACACATCCCATATCGGATCCATGCACACCGGGAATTGGACGCGGACGATGCTTAAAGTGAATGGCGTGATTAATATGACCCTCCCGGATGTCGGTGGAGGGTCATATCAGCCAATTCGTCCGCAATATAAATCACGGAAAGTCTCTGTCCGGTTTAGGCAAAAAGCTCATGCGCGAGTTCAAGTGCATCGATCAGCGTATCGACTTCTTCGGTTGTATTGTACATCCCAAAGGAGGCTCGGCACGTCGCGGTGACACCCAAGTGGTCCATCAACGGACCCGCGCAATGATGGCCGGCACGTACCGCAACGCCCTTGCGATCGAGGATGGTCGAGATGTCATGCGCATGCGCCGCACCGTTTAGGGTAAAACTGAAAATCGCAGCCTTGCCCGGAGCTTGCCCCTGAATGTTCAACCAGTTTAGCCCTGCAAACCGTTCCTGGGCATAGTCGCGCAGCGCGGATTCATGGGCCGCGATATCCGCCATCCCAATCTCCATCATGTAATCGAGCGCGACCCCAAGCCCAATGGTCTGAACGATTCCCGGAGTGCCCGCCTCAAATTTCATCGGAGGGTCATTATAGACGACAGCGTCTTTGGTGACCTCTTTGATCATGTCGCCGCCGCCCATAAAGGGGCGCATCTCAGCCATGCGGTCAGGGTGCACATAGATCGCACCCGAGCTTGATGGGCCATACAGCTTGTGCCCGGTGATGGCGTAGAAATCACAGCCAAGGTCTTGTACATCCACCGGCATATGAACTGAGCCTTGTGAGCCGTCGACCAAAACCGGAACACCTTTTGCATGTGCCCCGTGGGAGATGGTTTTCACATCAACAACAGTTCCCAAGACATTGGAACATTGGGTGACTGCGATCAGCTTGGTCTTGGGGGTTATCGCATCCAGAACCTTCTGTGGATCAAGGCTGCCATCTGCGTCAGTGTCGACCCATTTGATCACCACACCTTGGCGTTCACGCAGGAAATGCCAGGGCACGATATTTGCGTGGTGTTCCATCACCGACAAGATGATCTCATCACCGGCTTCCATGCGTGGCATCGCCCAGCCGTAAGCCACCATATTGATGCCTTCAGTGGTGCCGGAATTCAGCACAATATGGTCTTCATGGCCTGCGTTCAAAAACGTCGCGATGATGCCACGGACGGCTTCATATTTTTCGGTCGCTAGATTGGAAAGGTAATGTAAGCCACGGTGAACATTGGAATATTCTTCAGCGTAGGCACGTGTGATGGCATCAATAACCACCTGAGGCTTTTGTGCAGAGGCGCCATTGTCCAGGTAAGTCAGCGGCTTGCCGTTTACTTCGCGGGACAAGATTGGAAAGTCGGCGCGGATTTTGTCGATGTCATACATAAGATATTCCTAAGTGCCCGGCAGGAAGGCCCGCCCCACAAAAGCGATTGCAGCAACAACGGTCAGAAGTGCAAGAACCAAAACGCCGAAGCCACGCCAAGCTGACCCGAGTTGGTGCACCTGGCTTATGAATTGAGCAGAGACATAAAGCGCAAAAATGGCCAATGCGTATCCCAAGATCCCGGCAAGAACGGGTGTCACAAAGGTCAGAAAAATGAGCCCCACAAGCGCCAGAACCTGAACAAAGTTGATCCAGACCTGGCAGCTGAGCACTGCTAAAAAGCCACCCTGCCCGTTCATCCAACGTCCGATCGCGGTTATGGAGGCGGTGAGTGTAAGCTGCAAAACAGAGTTTGCGATCAAGTGCTGCAACGGCGAGATGAATTGCATCAACTCGCTGGGGAGCGGCGTGACAATGGTCTGCAGAGTGAACACCAGCGTGTTCAGAACCTGCACCAAAGCAAAAGCGATCCAGACCCCTTCGCGCGGGATCCGCAGTGCCAATAGTTGGGAGGCAGCCTGAGCAGGCGCCTGAACGGTCTGCGTAACCAGAGGACCAATTGCGATCATCAGTGACGTCTCCAATAGGCTTCGTGCAGACCGGTTATCAAAAACCATAGGACGGCTGCACACCATAATCCGCCAACAAACGAAAGAGCGGTGCCCTCACCGATAAATCCGGCGACCAATCCGTTCAACAACATAAGTGGGCTTGCGGCCATCATGGCCCAAAACAACGCAACACGGGCCTGGAAACCTGGGCCTTTGCCGCGAAACGCTTTGGCTAGTACGTGAAACACAAAGGCCAGCGAATAAAGGATCAAGGGCAAGACGAACATAATCGCCAATAACGATCCGCCCATCAGCGCGTTCAGATCTTGATTTTCTAGATGCGCAATGCGTGCAAGCCTTGGCAGTTGTGCGATGAACATCACAGCACAGCTGCCCATGGCCAGCGCCACCAGCCTGTCCTCACGTGGACCTGCCGCAAGGCGCCGCGCCAAAACTGCGCGCGGCCCCTTGTAGGTTTGCAGGATGTCGGTGGTAACCGCCATCAGCGACGCCGTGCCAGCCAGCCTTCAAGGCGTGTCACCAGCTCTTCTGCGATCGCTTCGTCTTCGATCTCTTCTACCGCTTCCGCAAGGAAAGACAGGGTCAAAAGATCCGTTGCATCGCCATGTGGTACGCCGCGTGAACGCAGATAGAACAATGCGTCCTCATCAATCGCGCCTGAGGTGGAGCCGTGCGAACAGGCCACATCATCGGCATAGATTTCAAGCTCAGGCTTGGCGAGGAACTGACTGTCGTCATCCAGCAGCAAGGACTGCGAAATCTGATAACCATCAGTCTTTTGCGCGCCTTCCTTAACCAGGATCTTGCCCTGGAAGACACCGGTCGCCCCGTTGCGCAGAACCTTTTTGAAGACCTGACGGCTTTCGCAGTTTACCGCGTCATGGGTGATGAAGACGGTGTCATCGTGGTGGAAGTCACCATCCCCAACACAAGCCCCGGCCACATGGGCCACGGCATCGTCGCCGGTCAGTTCGATCACCTGTTCGTTGCGGGTCAATACGCCGTTCACGGTCAAGGTAAAGGACTTGAACACAGACTCAGCACCCAGGCGGGTGAACATATGGGTTGCTGCGCGACGTTCATGGTCACGGCCTTGCGCCCGCACATGGTGCAAGGTGCCGCCGTCGGCAATATCGATTTCGGTCACTTTGTTAAAACGCGACGCAGCTGGACCGTTTTCCAGGATCGTGGCTTCTGCCCCGGTTTCAACGCGGATCAAGTGGTGCAGCAATGCATCCGAACTCTCATCGCCATGTTTGTAGATCAGGCTGATGGGTTTGGACGGTTTGCCGGTCACATGAATGACAACGCCGTCTGTCGCAAAGGCCGTGTTCAGAGAGGCCAAGGGGCGCGCAACAGGTGTTTGACCGCGTGCTTCAAGAACACCGTACAAGTCTTTGACCCAGTGAATGTCTTTGGCGGATACATCAGCCAGGCGTTCAACCGTGATGCCATCCAAGGAAAGGTCATCCGATGCGTCTGCATCAAAAACACCATCCACAAAGACGATTTTCAAACGATCGAACCCGTCAAAGATCGGTGTTTCGCCTGATACAAACACTTTGGCAGACGGTGTGTCTGCCGTAACCAATGTATCCGGGCGGGTGTATTTCCAGTATTCGTCGCGACGGTCCGGCAGACCCAGCGTTTGAACACGTGAGACCGCGGCGGCGCGTGCAGCTTCTAGGCAGCCCCCGTCGGGCAACGACAGGGTCGCAAGCCGCGCCTCGGTTGCGGATTGTTTCAATTCAGGCAAGGCCATTATGCAAACTCCGCCAGGATGTCGGCATAGCCGTTGTTTTCAACTTCCAGTGCCAACTCGGGACCACCGGTTTTGACGATGCGACCGTTTGCCATGATGTGCACGACGTCAGGTTTAATATGGTCCAGAAGGCGTTGATAGTGCGTGATAACCAGGAAACCACGACCTTCGTCGCGCAGCGCGTTTACGCCTTCGGACACCAGTTTCATCGCGTCCACATCAAGGCCCGAGTCGGTCTCGTCCAGGATGCACATCTTGGGTTCCAGCATCGCCATTTGCAGGATCTCGTTACGCTTCTTCTCACCGCCCGAGAAGCCCACGTTGACTGGACGCTTCAACATGTCCGCGTCGATTTTCAGCGTCTTGGCTTTTTCACGGATGACTTTCAGGAAGTCACCAGCGGACAGCTCTTCCTCGCCGCGCGCTTTGCGCTGCGCGTTCACTGCGGTCCGCAGAAAAGTCATGTTGCCCACGCCGGGGATCTCAATTGGGTATTGGAACGCTAGGAACAGACCCAATGCGGCGCGCTCTTCGGCTTCCAACTCCAGCAATTCTTCGCCGGCAAGCGAGGCAGACCCTTCGGTGACCTCATAGCCATCGCGGCCAGACAGGACATACGACAAGGTCGACTTGCCAGAGCCATTGGGGCCCATGATCGCGTGAACTTTTCCAGCCTCTACGGTCAGATCCACACCTTTCAGGATCTGTTTGTCTTCGTCTTCAAGTTTGACGTGCAGGTTTTTGATCTCGAGCATATTTTCCTCGTTTATCATCGGGTTGAGCGTCCACGTATGGCCGCCGTCATTTCGTTTCGCACCCTGAGGTGCAGCTATTTGGGGTCGAACAATCCAAGGTTTGGATCTGTCCGAGTGTCTTCAAAATCTTCAGTTGCGGTAGACCACCGCGGGCAGTTCTGGCGTTTCGCCGACCGGTGGCTTGGGGCCGATTTCGATGTATTGCACAACCAGCCAAAGCGAATTAGGGGTCGCATCTTCGCGCTGTTCTTGCACCCAAGCGGGCGAAAATACGGTTTCCATGGCATCAGGAGCCCAAAAGACCAGATTGTGCATTCCCATTACCATCAGGACCACACCAATCCCCTGAGCCGCCTTGAATTCAGGTTCATGCAGCTTGAACATCTCTTTGATTGCGATACAGGCGACGATCGAAATGCCCACATCTATCAAAAATGCCATGACATCGGTCACATCGTTTTCGCCAGTCAGGTGAAAACGGACATAACGCACCAAGGCAACCGTGAGAATTCCAGAAACCAACGCGCCAAACAGGCTTATGGCATAACGCCCACGCGATCCTTTGCCCAAGGCTCCGGACCGTGGACGTCGACCAGAACGCACGCCTCGCGCCGTTTCATGGCGGTCAGCGATGCGGTTCAGACGTTCCTGGAAATTCTCATCAGCCACGGATCAGCCCACCGAACCTTCCAGGCTGATCGCAACCAGCTGTTGGGCTTCCATGGCAAATTCCATCGGCAGCGCCTGTAGAACTTCCTTACAGAAGCCATTGACAACCAAGGCAACTGCCTCTTCCTCATCCATGCCGCGTTGGCGGCAGTAGAACAGTTGGTCATCGTCTACTTTGGATGTGGTCGCCTCATGTTCGACACGGGATGAGTTGTTCTTGACCTCAATGTAGGGCACCGTGTGGGCCCCACATTCCGAACCAATCAGCAAGCTGTCACACTGGGTGTAGTTGCGGCTGTTCTTGGCCTTGGGGTGCATGGAAACCAGCCCGCGATAGGTGTTCTGCGCCTTGCCGGCTGAGATCCCTTTGGAGACGATGCGCGACTTGGTGTTTTTGCCCAGGTGAACCATCTTGGTGCCGGTGTCGGCCTGCTGATAGTTGTTGGTGATCGCGATCGAGTAGAACTCACCCTGGCTTTCCTCACCACGAAGGATGCAGGACGGGTATTTCCAAGTCACGGCAGAGCCGGTTTCAACCTGGGTCCACATGATCTTGGAGCGGTCGCCCCGACAGTCCGCGCGTTTGGTCACAAAGTTGTAGATGCCGCCCTTGCCCTCTTCATCACCGGGGAACCAGTTCTGAACGGTGGAGTATTTAACTTCGGCGTCTTCTTCGATGATGATCTCAACCACAGCGGC
This sequence comes from uncultured Paracoccaceae bacterium, assembly GCA_947497985.1. Lineage (GTDB taxonomy): Bacteria > Pseudomonadota > Alphaproteobacteria > Rhodobacterales > Rhodobacteraceae > Epibacterium. The sequence goes on along the minus strand of CANMIX010000004.1, from coordinate 156,598 downwards.
GTGCAGCTGTGCGGTGTCACGCTGTGGTGCTGTACAGCCTTCCAAGTAGCTGACATAGCTGCCTTTATCGGCGATTATCAGCGTGCGTTCGAACTGGCCTGTGTTTTCGGCATTGATGCGGAAATAGGTCGACAGTTCCATCGGGCAGCGTGTGTTTGGCGGAATGTAAACGAACGATCCATCCGAGAAGACAGCCGAGTTCAGCGTTGCGTAATAGTTGTCGCTGACTGGAACCACGGTGCCCAGGTATTTTTTGACCAGCTCTGGATGTTCACGGATCGCTTCTGAGATCGAACAGAAGATCACACCGGCTTTCTTCAATTCCGCCTGGAAGGTTGTACCAACCGAGACCGAGTCAAAGACCGCATCAACCGCAACCTTACGGCCTTCTGCGGGCATATCTTCTGCGCCCTCGATACCTGCCAGAATCATCTGTTCTTTCAGAGGGATACCGAGCTTTTCGTAGGTCGCCAGCAGCTTGGGGTCGACCTCGTCCAAGGACTTGGGCTTTTCTTCCATGCTTTTGGGACGGGCATAATAATACTGGTCCTGAAAGTCGATCTTTGGGTAGGTGACCATGGCCCAATCAGGCTCTTCCAGTTTTTCCCAACGGGCAAAGGCCTGCAGACGCCATTCGGTCATCCACTCAGGCTCTTCGTTCTTTCCAGAGATCAGGCGTACAATATCGGGGTTCACGCCTTTGGGGGCGTATTCCATCTCGATATCGGTTTCCCAACCATATTTATACGTGCTGATCTCACGCACTGCGTCGACGGTATCCTGATCGACGCCTTCCTTGGCTTCAAATTTGTCCAAAGCGGCCATTGTCATCTCCTACGGTCACGCCATGCGGGCGCGGTGTTTCTTTTGTTTTTCTATCCACGCATCAGCAAAGCGCAGCACGTCATCTTTTGTTGTTCCAAGGCCCAAAGAGACCCGGATGGCACATTGAGCAAGCTCTGGCGCCATTCCCATCGAGGTCAGGACCGAACTTGCGCGCACCTTCCCGCTGGAACAGGCGCTGCCGGCGCTGATGGCGAACCCCGCAAGGTCCATCTGCATAACCTGGGTTTCCCCTTTCCACCCCGGTGTAACAAAACAGGAGGTATTAGGTATGCGCCGTGCATCTTTCCCGACAAAAATAGTCTCTTGAGCGCCAGCCACAAGAGCCTTTTCTAGAATATTTCTAAATTCAGCAATCTCGTCCCAAACGCCGTTCGCCAGATCTTGCGCAGCTGCTTCAGCTGCGGCGCCGAAGCCCGCGATTCCAATGACATTTTCGGTGCCCGAACGACGCCCCATCTCTTGGCCGCCGCCCTTGATTTGCGCCGGAAGATCGGTGCCGCGCTTCATAACAATGGCACCGATACCCTTGGGGCCACCCAATTTGTGGGCTGAGATCAGCGCCATTTGCGCACCTAGCCAGTTGAAGGCGACGGGTAGTTTGCCGAAAGCTTGGGTGGCATCAGTGACCGCCAACCCCTCGGGCAAATCCTGAATGATTCCAGTCTCGGAATTTGCGAGTTGCAGCGTTGATTGTTCTGGCGCGGACACGGTGACCTTCCCCGCAGAATCGGTCGGAAGATCCTCAGAAATCCATGACCTTACGGCGTCATGTTCAATCGCCGATCCATGCAGGTCACGCCCACCCAGAGCCAATGCAGCGCCTTCAGTGGAGCCAGAAGTGAACACTAGATCTGCGCCATCTGCGCCAAAAGCAGTGGCGATTTGAGCCCGCGCTTTTTCGACCAAGGACTTGGCCTTGCGCCCTTCGCCGTGAACAGACGATGGGTTGCCACAGACATCCATCGCCTCAATCATGGCGGCGCGCGCTTCGGGGCGCAGCAGCGTGGTGGCGTTATGGTCGAGGTAAGCGCGTTTCATCAATCAAGCTCGGTCAAATGGATCAATCATCAACAACGTCGAACAAGCTGGGCACAGCTGGGCATGGTGCCAGTTCGTTCTGGATCACATCCGACAGGCGCGTCTGATGTAGAAACACATAAACATGGGCGCTCAGCCCTTCCCACAGGCGGTTGGTCAGGGATTGCGCGCGACTGCCAGACAGGGCGCCTGAGGCTCCTGCCCCTTTGTGCATCGCGTCGATGGTTTCTTCGACCGCAGAAAGAATGTCGATCACCCGAATTTCGGATGTCGGACGGGCCAGACGATATCCGCCGCCGGGACCCCGTACAGAAGTCACCAATTCCGCACGGCGCAGTTTGACAAACAACTGCTCCAGATAAGCCAAGGAGATGTCCTGCCGCTTGGCGATGTCCCCAAGCGCAACCAAATCCTGTGCTGGCTGGAGCGCAATATCGGCCAGTGCCACCATCGCATAGCGGCCTTTTGTTGATAGCTTCATTGTCTTCTGCCCCCTTAGCAGGCCTGCTGCCCGCGAAATCATTGACGTTTCGACCAACTGTGCGTATCTCATCGAGACGATGTTTCGGCAAGTCCAGCATCAAGAAATTAGAACCGTTCTAATCTGCCCGATAGATTTCGTCAAGAATTTGCATCGGATCAGCGAGCGTAAAACGAGAGTAGGATTTAAACCGCCCATGCCTGAGGTCATTTTTCCTGGACCCGAAGGCCGCCTGGAAGGCCGCTATCACCCGCAAAAAGAACGTGACGCACCGATTGCAATCGTGCTCCATCCGCATCCGCAGTTTGGCGGAACCATGAACAACAAGGTTGTCTATAACCTGCACTATGCCTTTTACAATATGGGCTTTACGGTGCTTCGGTTTAACTTCCGTGGTGTTGGTCGCAGCCAGGGTGAGTATGACCAAGGCGTTGGTGAGCTGTCTGATGCGGCTTCGGCGCTGGACTACCTGCAATCGATGAACAACAACTCCAAACATTGCTGGGTCGCTGGCTTTTCGTTTGGGGCATGGATTGGCATGCAACTTTTGATGCGTCGTCCGGAGATCACTGGCTTCATCTCGGTCGCGCCGCCTGCAAACATGTATGACTTCTCTTTCCTCGCGCCCTGCCCTTCATCGGGATTGGTCATCAATGGCACCTCGGATCGCGTGGCACCGCCTGCAGATACCGTGAACTTGGTGAACAAATTGCATGAGCAAAAGGGCATCACCATCACCCATACCGAGGTCGAAGGCGCCGATCACTTCTTCCAGGATCAGCATATGGATACGATGGTTGATAACGTCTCTGATTATGTCAAACGTCGTTTGACGGAGACCACACGCTAATGTCGGCCACCCTCGACACGCTTGCGCAGAAATTGGCGGCAGATACGCTCAAGGTGCAGGATGCGTTGGGTGAAGATCGTCTTTATATGGAGGTGGCCCAAGTGCTTGCGGCCGCCTCCCAATCCATGGAAGAAGCGTTTTTGACGGAGGTTCGCGTGCGACTTGCTGAGCAAAAAGCCCGCGAGTTTCTCGAGAAAAAGCTGGCGGCCGCGCAGGCCGCATTACAGGCAAAGGATTAGTCGTGCCAAACACCCTCGCACAGCAGTTTGACTTCTTAACTGAGATTGAAAAGCTGCGGGGGGTGAACAGGCACAACAAACTGTTGGACGGCACGCGGGTCGAGAACTCTGCCGAACACAGTTGGCATCTTACGCTTTACGCTCTTGTCTTGCAAAATCACGCCCCGGCCGATGTTGATATCCTGCGTGTGATCCAGATGTTGCTGCTCCACGATGTGGTTGAGATCGACGTAGGTGACCATCCGATTCACGAAGAGGTCGATTGGGACGCGGTCGCGCGTGCCGAGAAAACCGCGGCCGCGCGCATTTTTGGCCTTCTGCCAAAAGGCCAGGCATCACAGCTGGCAGACCTTTGGCATGAGTTCGAGGCCTACGCGACCCCAGACGCACAGTTTGCCAAAGCCCTGGACCGGGCGCAGCCGCTGTTCCAGACCTTGTGTAACTCATCGCCCGCGGCTGACCATGTGGCGATTTGCCGGGAGAATATTGAAACCGGGCGCGCGACTGTTCTCGAACAACATTTGCCGTGCGCTTACAGTTACTTGCGGCGTGTTCTTGATACGGGGGCGGCCGGATTTCCTGATGCGGATTTTTCGGACCAGATTGCCTTTTTGAACGAGGCGGATCAGCTTAAGTCCATTCTCAGAGCGTCCAAACTGGCAGACGGTAGTCGGCATGAAAACTCAGCAGAGCATTCTTGGCATATCCTGATGTTTGCTTGGATCCTTGCTCCGCATGCGCCTCAGCAGATTGACCTGCAGAAGGTACTGACAATGTTGATCCTCCACGACTTGGTCGAGATTGACGCAGGCGACGCACCGATCCACGGCGTGGTTAGTGCGGAGGCATTGGCCCAGGTGGAAGCCGAAGAACAAGCCGCTGCGGACCGCATATTTGGCCTGCTCCCGCAGCCTCAAGGTCGGTCCCTACGCCAAGTCTGGCAGGAATTCGAAGACGCCAAATCGCCAGACGCGATCTATGCAAAGTCTATCGACAGGGTGCAGCCCGTGTTGTTGAACCTCGCCAACGGCGGCGGTAGCTGGTTGGACTATGACGTGCACCTTTCCCAGCTTGACAGTCGCGTCGGAGAAAAAGTTCAGCGTGGTGCCGCGACTGTATGGCAGCACGTCCGCCCGATGGTGGCAGACTGGTTTGTTGCAAACGGCCGTGCTTAGGTCTGCGCCTCAGCGGGGGGTGAACGGCCGTGTCCGGGCACCGTCGCGATTGATTTCAAGGAAGCTTCCAGCGGCAAGCGCCGTCCATCCCGCCTCATCAGTTTCCAAGGGTTCTGAGACCACCGCCCAGCCTTGGCGACTGTCGCTCCACCGGTAGTAGACCGATGGCGCAATTGCGTCAGAAGAATAGCGCGCCGCAAAGAGCCTTTCACCGTCCGACATTGCAACAGACAAACGCATGTGTGGTGTTTGGCCCGAGGTGCGCGAAAGCCCTTCAAGTTCAGCCACCGCGCGTTCCAGAGCCGCTTGTGGGTCGGTGTTCAACCCGTGTTTTAAGGCGCTCAGGAACAGGACTTCGCTGTCGGTTGCCCCTTTGCGATGCGGATAAAGATCGTCAGGAATAGACATATCCGCCGCGCGGCGAAAGCTGTCGAACCCACCCACCTGACCGTTGTGCATGAACGACCAGCGTCCGACGACAAAAGGGTGGCAATTGTTGCGGCTGGTGGCTGAACCAGTAGAGGCGCGTACATGGGACAGAAAAAGGCGCGACTTCACCTGATGTGCCAGCGCACGCAGGTTCGGATCAGACCAGGCGGGTAAAACATCGCGAAATTGGCCGGGCTCTGGACGGTTGTTGTACCAAGCAAGCCCAAATCCATCCCCGTTTGTGGCGGTTTTACATTCCGTTGCTTCGATGCTCTGGGCGATCAATGAATGACCCGGGGTCGCAATCACATCTTCCAAAAATATTTCTGCGCCAATATAGGCGGCCCAACGACACATTCTGATCCCCTTTAAAACACCCGGGCTCTGTCTCACCCTTCTTCGTCCGTTCTTACATTGTGGATCACGGTTTCGCGAGGTCTGAGACGCACAGTGCACTGTGCAAGCATGAGGCGTTGGCGGCGTATTTGACCTGAGATCGGGAAATTTTCTGTTGGCAGCAAAATACAATTGTACAGCAGCGAAGTTTCAATGCATCAGGACAGACAGATGACCAAGGAGCGGCCTTATGCCTAAGCCATATCTATTGTTGTTCTTTGCGGTTTTGGCTGAAACCATTGGCACCAGCGCGCTGCAAGCCAGCAATCAATTCACCCGCCTCTTGCCGTCTGTTTTGGTGGTCGTGGCTTATGCACTGTCTTTTTACCTGCTTGGTAAAACACTGGCCTTTATGCCGGTAGGGATTGTTTATGCGATCTGGTCCGGGCTTGGCATCGTGCTAATCGCGGCGATTGGATACTTTGTCTTTGGACAGACCTTGGATTTGCCAGCTGTGTTCGGTATCTCGTTGATCCTTATTGGTATTTTGGTCATTCACCTATTTTCCAAAGCCACGGGTCATTGATCAAATTTGGGCAAGCGTGTTTATGATGCTGCGCTTGCACTTCTTTTCTCTGGCCTTCTGGGGCCGATCAGGCTATGGGCGGCGCAACCTCCCTTAGAAGGCTGATACTATGGACCTGCGCAATATTGCGATCATCGCCCACGTTGACCACGGGAAAACCACCCTGGTTGACGAGCTATTGAAACAATCCGGCGCGTTCCGCGAAAACCAGGCCGTGGCAGAACGTGCCATGGACAGCAACGATCTGGAACGGGAACGCGGGATTACCATTCTCGCCAAAGCGACCTCGGTTGAGTGGAATGACACCCGGATCAACATCGTTGACACCCCCGGCCACGCCGACTTTGGCGGTGAAGTGGAACGTATCCTGTCGATGGTTGACGGTGTTGTTCTGTTGGTCGACGCGGCCGAAGGCCCGATGCCACAGACGAAATTCGTAACCTCCAAGGCGCTCGCGCTCGGCCTGCGTCCGATCGTTGTGGTGAACAAGGTCGACAAACCCGACGGCGAACCTGACCGCGCGCTGGACGAATGTTTTGACTTGTTTGCCAACCTCGGCGCCTCTGACGAGCAGCTGGACTTCCCGTCTATGTATGCGTCTGGCCGTTCTGGTTGGGCGGATATGTCTTTGGATGGCCCTCGCAAGGACCTGTCCGCATTGTTCGACCTGATCGTTGAGCACGTGCCTGCGCCTGCACAGATCGCCAAGAAAGACGAGCCGTTCCGCATGCTGGCGACAACGCTAGGGTCCGATCCGTTCATCGGCCGTATCCTGACCGGTCGTGTTGAAAGCGGTACTCTGAAATCCGGTGACAGCCTGAAAGCCCTGACACGTGATGGCGAGTTGATCGAAAACTTCCGCTGCACCAAAGTTCTGGCGTTCCGTGGCTTGGGCCAGCAGCCCATCGACGTGGCCGAAGCAGGCGACATTGTCTCCATCGCTGGTATGGCCACTGCGACCGTTGCGGACTCGCTTGTTGACCCATCGGTGAGCGAAGCCCTGCCCGCACAGCCGATCGATCCGCCCACCATCACCGTGACCTTTGGCATCAACGACAGCCCGCTGGCTGGCCGCGATGGTAAAAAGGTTCAGTCCCGCGTGATCCGCGACCGTCTGATGAAAGAAGCAGAATCTAACGTTGCGATCAAGATCACCGACACACCGGGCGGTGAAGCCTTTGAAGTTGCCGGTCGCGGCGAACTTCAGATGGGTGTTCTTATCGAAAACATGCGTCGCGAAGGGTTCGAGCTGTCGATCTCGCGTCCGCAGGTTCTGTTTTCCGAAGAAGATGGCGTGCGTATGGAGCCAGTCGAAGAAGCCACTATTGACGTGGATGACGAATACTCCGGCGTCGTGATCGAAAAACTCACCGGTCACCGCAAGGGTGAACTGGTCGAGATGAAGCCAGCCGGCGCGGGCAAAACCCGTATCATCGCGCATGTTCCGTCGCGTGGCCTTATTGGGTATCACGGCGAATTCCTGACCGATACCCGCGGCACCGGTGTTCTGAACCGCGTGTTCCACGGCTGGACCGCCCACAAGGGTAAAATCCCGGGCCGTCGCGCAGGCGTTCTGATCTCGATGGAAAACGGCACCTCAGTCGCCTTTGCTCTGTGGAACCTGGAAGAGCGCGGCAAGATGATGATCGGTGCTCAAGAAGACGTCTATACCGGCATGATCATCGGCGAACACTCCCGTGAAAACGATCTGGAAGTGAACCCGCTGAAAGGCAAGAAACTGACCAACGTGCGTGCTTCTGGTACGGATGACGCCGTGCGTCTGACGACACCAATGAAGTTGTCGTTGGAAGAAGCGATTGCCTACATCGATGATGATGAATTGGTTGAAGTGACACCAGAAAACATCCGTCTGCGGAAACGTTATTTGGATCCGCATGAACGTAAGCGAATGGCAAAAGCCAATCAGTAACACCGTCAAAGGCCGCTCATCAGAGCGGCCTTTTCGTTTTGGATCAGCGCTCTTTTACAGCCGGATGTCAACGATCGACTGGGTCGAGTCAATACCGGCTTCTTCCAGCTGAAGTGCCAGCTGTTCTTGGAACGTCTCATAAGTTGCGTCTTCATCCTCTTCCAGCGCTTCCAGAACGCTTTCAAGAATTTCGACGGCGGCTTCATTTACACCCGTTGTGCCGTCACCACCGTCCTGCGCACCGCCCGGTCCACCGGCGCCACCAGGACCACCGCGTCCGCCACCTGGGCCGCCTGGCCCACCTGGACCGCCAGGAGGACCACCTGCTTGATCACGCAACGCCCTAGGGTCAATGCCGGCTTCTGTTAGTGCCTCACCCAAGGCGGCGCCCGGACGAATATCCAGCTCCTTGATGCTCTGAACGATTTCAGAGGCATCACTGTCGCTCAGGTTCTCGGTGTCGTATTGGGAGAGCACTTCCTCCAAACCGGATTTCTGCTCGTCAGACAGCGCTTGAGCTTGGTTTGAGGATGTAAAATATGCAGAGGCAGCGATGCTGCTTGTTGCATTAATCATGGTTTCTATCCACTTGATTGTTACCGTGCAGCCTCCTGGCTGCAGGTGCAGAATTGACAGGTGGATCTTTTTGTTTTCTTACCAACTAAAAGTTGAATATTTTCAATTGAATGAAACGTATGGCTCAATCCGATCTGCAGGGTTGAACATGCAAATCGGATGTATCTAATGCGGCGTAAGGGCTGCGCAAACGGAGATTTTCCGGGTCAGACCCGGATATCGACGATAGGCGCACCCGTATTCAAACCCGCAGCCTCGAGTTGAGTATTCAACTCGGCCCTGAACTCATCGTCGGAAGACGTGTTTTTTTGCGCCTCTTCCAGAATCTTAACCGCCTCTTCGTTGATGCCACCAGTGCCCGGGTTCTGCGGCTGTTGATTTAACTGCGGCTGCAAGTCAGCACCACGGCCATTGTCGCTGTCAGGGACAGATTGGACAACTTGCGAGGCTTCTGCACTGCTGGGCGTCTGCGATGCGGGTTGCGCGGCTTGCTCCGTGGGATCGGGTTTTGGCGCTTGCGACGACGGTTGCGATTGAGACGTTGTATACGCTTGTGAAGTGGCTGCGCCCACGTGACCTAACATGACAAAATCCGTTTAGCTATGTTCCGACACTTTGCCGTTATGGCCTGAAGCTCCGAAACGAAAATTTGGAGGTTCTTACCCATACCTTTCGTTGGTCCAAGCGCGAAGCGTAGAGTTTCCACAATTTGAATGTGAGATGATTAAAATGCAAAACAACCGGTGATTTTGGAGACCACAATAAAAAAAACTCCCACTTGCAGAAGATGCAAATGGGAGCTCAGATGTTCTACGCGGTAAATGCCGCATTCGGTATTTTGTATTTTAAAAACCGGGCGTTACGCGTTCAGTTCCACCACAACCAATTCACGCTCAGCCGCGTCTTTGGCATGGCTCAGTGCCTCTTGGTACTCGGCGCTGTTGTAACAGGCGACAGCAGCTTCAATGCTTTCAAACTTCGCAACAACGTTACGAGGGCGGTCCTTGCCTTCAAGCTGCACGTAGCGTGCGGCACGTGCAATAAACTCACCACCATGTTTGGCGATCGCAGGTCCGGCGAGTTCAGCGTATTTTCCGTAAGATTCTGCGTCAGTCACCGTGACGTGGGCAATCCAAAGTGCGGACATGTCTTATCCTTCCAACAGTTGTTCTGCGGCTTTGATGGCCGCTTCAGCGCCGGCAAAGTCCTTGCCGCCGCCCTGAGCCATGTCGGGTCGACCACCGCCACCTTTTCCACCTACGGCCGGAACCGCGGCTTTCAAGACGTCTACTGCAGAAATCTCACCTTTAAGGTCGTCGGTCACACCAGCGGCAACCGCGACTTTCCCGTCGTCTTCGGCAATCAACAAGATGACGCCCGAGCCGAGGTTTTGCTTATGTGCGTCGATCAACCCACGCAAATCCTTACCGGACACGCCTTGCAAAGCTTGGCCAAGGAATGTTTTGCCGCCAATTTCCTTGGTCTCGGCACCGCCACCAGATCCACCGCCCATCGCAACCTGTTGTTTCAGGTTGGAAATCTCATTCTGCAAGGTTTTGCGTTCGTCCATCAGCGCTTTGAGGCGATCCAGAACATCTGCAGGCTGCGCTTTAAGCGCAGTCGCCACATCCGCCATTCGACCAGCCTCAGTCGCAAGGTGGTTCAAGGCTGCAGCACCTGTCAGCGCCTCGATCCGACGCACACCAGCCGAGGATGCGCTGTCGCCGAGGATCACAAAGGTGCCGATATCGCCGGTCTGTTTGACATGCGTACCACCGCAGAGTTCAAGCGAATAGGTTTCGCCGTCAGACCCTTTGCCCGTCGGCGCACGCCCCATCGAAACCACGCGAACCTCTTCGCCGTATTTCTCACCAAACAGTGCCTGCGCACCGATGGAACGGGCATCATCCGGCGTCATGATACGGGTGGTAACGGACGTGTTTTGGCGAATGAATTCATTCACTTCCGCGCCGACCTTCGTCAGCTCTTCGGTGCTCAAACCCTTGTTGTGGCTAAAGTCAAACCGCAAGCGATCATCCGCGTTTAACGACCCTTTTTGCGCCACGTGATCGCCAAGCGCGTTGCGCAGGGCTTCGTGCAACAAGTGTGTGGCCGAGTGGTTGGCGCGGATCTGGCTGCGACGTGCATGATCAACGGCCAGTTCGGCGCCAGCTTCAAGCGCGATCTCACCTTCGGTGATTTCAGCGATGTGGAGGAACAGCCCTTCGACCTTTTTGGTGTCGGTAATCTTGGCTGCGCCGCCTTCAACGGTCAGCACGCCTGTGTCACCAATCTGGCCACCGCTTTCGCCATAAAACGGGGTTTGGTTCAGGATAATCTGAATGCTGTCACCTTTGGCGGCCTTGTCAACTTGCGCGCCGTCCTTGACGATCGCAACAATCTGCCCTTCGGCTTTCTCAGTCTCATAGCCAAGGAATTCGGTAGGCCCGTTGGCGTCCAGAATGTCAAAGTAAACTTTGACATCCGCCGCCTCGCCCAGACCAATGCCACCAGCGCGGGACTGTTCTTTTTGGGCTTTCATAGCCGCATCAAATCCGTCGGTGTCGACGTTGATTTCCTTTGCGCGCAGCGCATCCTGCGTCAGGTCCAGCGGGAAACCATAGGTGTCATAAAGTTTAAACGCGGTCTCGCCCGACAGCGTGTCACCTTTGCCCAGATCACCAGAGGCGTCATCTAGAAGTTTAAGACCACGGTCCAACGTTTTGAGAAAACGGGTTTCTTCCTGTTCAAAGGTCTCTTCGATCAGCGCTTGACCCTGACCGAGCTCTGGATAGGCCGCGCCCATCTGTTGGACCAAAGCAGGCACCAGTTTGTGCATCACCGGATCCTTGGCGCCCAACAGGGACGCCTGGCGCATGGCACGGCGCATGATGCGGCGCAGAACATAGCCACGGCCTTCGTTCGACGGCAGCACACCTTCGGCAATCAGGAAGGAACAGGACCGCAGGTGATCCGCGATCACTCGGTGTTGGACGTTTTGATCACCATAGGGATCAGAGTTTGTCGCATTGGCCGAAGCTTCGATAAGCGCCTTGAACAGATCGGTTTCGTAGTTGTCATGGGTGCCCTGCAACAGCGCCGCAATCCGTTCCAGACCCATGCCCGTGTCGATCGACTGCATGTCGAGATCAACCATCGAGCCATCTGCGAACTTCTCGTTTTGCATGAAAACAAGGTTCCAGATCTCGATAAACCGGTCGCCGTCTTCTTCGGGCGAACCGGGAGGGCCACCCCAGATGTGGTCGCCATGATCATAGAAGATCTCGGTACAGGGACCACAGGGACCGGTATCGCCCATTTGCCAGAAGTTATCTGAGGTTGCGATACGGATGATCCGATCTTCGGGAACACCGACTTTTTTCCAAATCTCAAACGCTTCGTCATCGGTGTGATAAACCGTGGTATAGAGCTTTTCTTTTGGAATATCGAATTCCTTGGTGATCAACTCCCAGGCAAAAGGGATTGCCTGATGTTTGAAATAATCCCCAAAGGAAAAGTTGCCGAGCATTTCGAAAAAAGTGTGGTGGCGCGCGGTATAACCCACGTTATCAAGGTCATTGTGCTTGCCGCCGGCGCGGACACATTTCTGCGCGGTGGTTGCACGGACATAATCGCGTTTTTCAACGCCGGTAAAACAGTTCTTGAACTGCACCATCCCAGAGTTGGTGAACATCAACGTTGGGTCATTGCGCGGCACCAGCGGGCTGGAGTCGACGATGGAGTGTCCCTGTTTTTCGAAGTAGTTCAGAAATGTGGAACGGATTTCATTAAGGCTCGGCATCTTCCGTCTCTCTTTTTCAGAGGCTTACACAGCGTAGTCGACCCGGTTTATCCGCCAGATGCGGTGCTGTCCACAGGGCGCGCCGGTTTGGCACGAAAAAGGGCGCAGCCAGCGCCGCGCCCTTCGTCAAATTACGTATTCGACGTCTCAGCCTTCAAGAATGTCGTCGTCTTCGCTTTCGGGGCGGTCAAACTCCAATCCATGAGAGGCACGGATCTTATCTTCGATGTCAAAGGCGATCGCGGGATGGTCGCGCAGGAAGGTTTTGGCGTTTTCACGCCCCTGCCCGATCCGCTCATCCCCATAAGAGAACCAGGATCCGGATTTCTGCACCACGCTGGCGGCAACGCCCAGATCAAGGAGTTCCCCCATCTTGGAGATCCCTTCGCCGTACATGATGTCGAATTCCACCTGCTTGAAGGGCGGCGCGACTTTGTTTTTCACTACTTTCACGCGGGTTGCGTTGCCCACGATTTCATCCCGATCCTTGACTGCGCCAATGCGGCGGATGTCAAGACGGACCGAGGAGTAGAATTTCAGCGCGTTACCACCAGTTGTGGTCTCGGGCGAGCCGAACATGACGCCGATTTTCATCCGGATTTGGTTGATGAAAATAACCATACAGTTCGAACGGCTGATCGAGCCTGTGAGCTTGCGCATCGCTTGTGACATCAGGCGGGCCTGAACACCAACGTTGCTGTCGCCCATGTCGCCTTCCAACTCGGATTTCGGCGTCAAAGCCGCAACCGAGTCGACGATGACCATGTTCACAGCACCCGACCGCACCAGCGTATCGGTGATTTCCAGCGCCTGTTCCCCGGTGTCAGGCTGCGAGATCAGCAGCTCGTCCAGGTCCACGCCCAATTTGGACGCGTATTGTGGGTCAAGCGCGTGTTCCGCATCCACAAAGGCACAAACGCCGCCTTTTTTCTGCTGTTCTGCAATGCAGTGCAGCGTCAGCGTGGTTTTACCCGAGCTTTCAGGCCCGTAAATTTCAATGATCCGCCCCATTGGCAAACCGCCAATGCCAAGCGCGATGTCCAGGCCAAGTGACCCGGTCGAGGATGCTTCGATCTCAGCCAGCGCATTGTCGTCGCCGAGCTTCATGATCGAGCCTTTGCCAAACTGACGCTCAATCTGCGCCAAAGCGCTGTCGAGCGCCTTTTGTTTGTCGTCGCCTTTGTTATTCTTCTTCATGGTCAAAAGATCCGCCATAGTCCCTTGTCCCTCTCTATGTGTCATACCCGCAGGGTGCCGGCAATCACTGCTTTGTTCGCCTCTTGTTCTTTTTGAGATCAAAATGAGAACATTGCAAGAAAAAACTTCTGATACCCAGTGATCACTCTGAATGTTAAAGAGGTGTTTACAGCCTTGTTTTGGTCAAAAGAATTACTGGAACCTTTACGACATGCTCGTTTTTTTAAAAGAAAACCTCGTTTTTCTATCCGTGCCCAAGACCGGCACGACCGCGTATATGGAGGCGTTGGCTCCGCGTGCGGATATGGTTGTTGCTAACCCTCCGGAGCTGAAACACGCGCCGGTCTATCGTTACAACCGGTGGTTTCGCCCCATGTTCGAAAAGATTTGCAGCGCGGAGCCAGAGCTTTTGGCGGTTGTGCGGGAACCCGTCAGTTGGCTGGGCAGTTGGTATCGGTTCCGCCAACGTCCCTATCTTGATGGAAAGCCGACCTCCACCAAGGACATCAGCTTTGATGACTTTGTCCGTGAATATTGTCGCGGCAAACCGGCGGCATTTGCCAATGTCGGCAGCCAGGCGAAATTTGTGGCGCCGCAACCCAATGGCTGCAAGGTCAGCCATTTGTTCCGCTATGAAGAATTGGAGAAGCTGGACGCGTTTTTGAATGCACGGCTAGGCCTGGAAATTCAGACCCCAACGTCCAACGTCAGTGCCCGTGTTTCGCTTCAGCTGGCCCCAAAAACAGAAGATATATTGCGACGCAAAAAGCCCGAGGAATTCGCGCTTTATGATGGGATCAAGTGAGGCAAGTTCTGATCAGGCTTCAAGCGGCTCCATTTGGGCATGCACTGTCTCTGTCAATTGGTTGAGAGAGAATGGCTTGGGCAAGAAGACCGAATTGGGCACTTCCGGCTCTGAATCGTCAAAGGCCCCTTCGGCATAGCCAGAAACAAAGACAACGCGCGTTTCTGGACGGCTGACCAAGGCTTGGCGAACCCAGGTTGGGCCATCCATTCCGGGCATAATCACATCCGTCACAAACACATCCACATGCAACGCGTCGTCTTCAAGAACATGAAGCGCCTCTTCGGCGGACTCCGCCTCAAGCACGGTATAGCCCCGCATCCGCAGCGCGCGCGACGCAAAGGCGCGCACAGGTGCCTCGTCTTCGACCAGCAGCACAACTCCTTCGCCGTGCGCAGGTGTTGTCTTTTCAGACGGTTTCTCAACGGGTTCCAAATCTGTCGCGGTTACCTGGCGGTGCACTGGGAAATACAGGGTGAACTGCGTGCCCTGCCCCTTGACTGAATCCACAAAGATAAAGCCGCCCGTCTGTTTGATAATACCATAGGCCGTGGAGAGACCCAGACCGGTGCCTTCCCCGGTGCGTTTGGTGGTGTAAAACGGTTCAAACACCTTTTCCAGACGGTCAGCGTCGATGCCGATCCCTTCGTCGGCCACGCGGATCGTCACCCAATCGCCGGCAGGCACGGCGGCGCGGTTGCGTTGAAGGGTTTTCTCTAGGTGAATGACCTCAGTCTCAATGCGGATCTCGCCGCCTTGCGGCATCGCATCACGTGCGTTCACCACCAGGTTCATCAAGACCTGTTCCAACTGGCGTTTGTCCGCCCAGATGGATTTCATGATGGGATCGTGACTCAGCGTCAGCGTTACCTTTTCGCCCACCAATCGATTCAATAGATGTGTCAGATCAGACAGGGTATCCCGAACATCCAGAACTTCGGGCTGAAGGGTTTGCTTGCGCGAAAACGCCAGAAGCTGGCTGACCAAAGCCGCGGCCCGGTTGGCGTTCTCATGGATCTGGATCAGATCGCCATAGTCCTGGTCCCCTTGGTCATGACGCAGCAACAACAGATCGCAATGACCTGAAATGGCGGTCAAAAGATTGTTGAAATCATGCGCAACACCGCCGGCAAGTTGACCAATCGCCTGCATTTTCTGGCTTTGGACAAATTGGGCTTCCAGTGTTTTCAATTCGGTTGCGTCATTCAGCACCGCGATCAGGATCGGGTCACCGTTTTCAAGCACCCGCGTCAGGGTGACCTGGACAAATGTCTCACGGTCCCGGCGCGAAATACGCAGGAATTCGGATTTGTTCGGCGCGATCCCTTTGACCGTATCTGACAGCCAGTCTGTCATCGGTCGCCCGAGGCCCTCCATCACTTGGCCGAGTTTCAGGTTTTCGCTGTTTTTCACGCCCAATAACGCCAAGGCCATCCGATTGATAAACAGAACTTCGCCGGTTGGTGCCACTTTCAGGAATGGGACCGGTAACGTCTCAAAGTCGGTCTGACCGCCGGCGGCCTGGGTCGAATCCATCTCGATAAAGTAGAGCTCACGCCGTCCCTGGCTGCGCTCCATTTCCTGAACCAATACCTGTTTTAGTCCGGTCTTCGTCGCAATGGTCTGGATTTGACCGGGTTCCATCTCTTCGTTGGTCAAAATCGCATCCAGCGCCCTGATCCGTTCGCCAAAGAAACGACGTGCGGCTTCGTTCATAAACAGAACTGAGCCCGTTCTACCAACCGTCAACATTGGGAATGGGGCACTTTCACGGCTGCGGGTGTTTTGCGGCCGTTCTGCAATCTCCTCGATGCGCCACAAGTAGCTGCCGGACGCCATTTTGTGAACGCCGAGCCGCACATGACCTTGCCGTGTCACAATATCTTCGCGTGCAGAGCCTTCCTGTTGTGCGCGGCTTTTCAGGCGGAATAGAACCGCAGATGGATTGGCAAGGATAGAGCGGAGATTGCCGCCCAGCGTGTCTTTCTTTACGCCGTGGAACGTCTCGACCGCAGCGGCATTGCACGCATGCACGACGCCTTCGTCATCTGTCACAAAGCTTGGGGTTGCGTCGTTTTCGATAAAACCGGTCAGCAGTTCGGTTGCCATGCCTCGTGCACGCAGCTGCTGGCGGCTTTTGATCATCAAAAGCGTTGCCACCAAACCAAGCGTCAATCCGACCGAGATCAACCCACGTCCGACCCATTCCTGGAACGACAGCACAAAGGGCGCTGCAACAAGGACCGTGGATAAAACAAGTGTAACAGCCAACCGGGAAAATTCTGGCGAAAACACCCGCAACTCGGGCACAAAAGTCTTGGGGCGTCCGATCATTGCGGCTCCGTAGAGGTTCTCTTAACGTTGCTTGATCAATGGATAATCAGAGTTAAAGATCAGTTAACAATTCTCAAGCTTGCCGAGAACCCTATCAACCGTCGCCTTCGCGCGTCAACACAGCTACAAAGAATCCGTCGTGTCCCTGATGCACTTTCCAGCTGTTAGAGCGTGTCAGCGTCCATCCGGGCGTGCGATCCAGAAAAGCTTGGACCTGATCTAGGTTTTCAGAACTGAGCATTGAGCACGTCGCATAAGCTAAGGTTCCACCCAAGGCGACCAAAGGGGCCACCTGGTCCAGTATTTCAGCCTGGGTTTCGCGGATGCTCTGCAAACGCTCTTGGGTCAGCGACCATTTGCCTTCGGGCGCGCGTCGCCAACTGCCGGAACCGGAACAGGGCACATCGCAAAGCACCAGATCAAAGGGGGCCTGACGCGCGATCTCAGACGTCTGCAACGTCTCGACTTTAACCTGCGCACGGCTTGCGCGCACGGGAAGATCCTTCATCCGCGCAAAGTTGGTGTCATGGGCAAACAGCGACACGTGCGCCTGCGCCGCCATCGCGAGGCTCTTGCCGCCGCCACCGGCACAATAGTCCAGAACCTTTTGTCCATCCGCCAGCGGCAGAAACTCGACAACGGCTTGGCTGGCTGCATCTTGCAGCTCAACCAGACCCGTTTGATAGGCCTGTGAATTGCGCAGCTTGCGTGCGCCTTCGGTGATTTCAAGCGCCGTGGTTGCGGCAGGGAGCGCCGTTGTCAAAACACCTTCGTCGGCAAGAGACGCCTGAGCCGTGTCGCGGTCACTCAGAACAGTATTCACCCGCAGATGGACCGGAGCCCGGCTGCGCAGTGCCGTGGCCGCAGCCTCGGTTTCATCGCCCAAGCTTTGCGAAAACTCTGGCCACAGCCAATCGGGGAAATCCAACCGTTCCGCATCCGCCGTGGCGGGTTGCGTGGGTTGCTGTTCTTCGGTGGTCAATTCCGATGGGGCATGCCCCTGCCCGTTAAACAATGTCGTTGGATCAAGACCTTCGTCGCGCAAACCACCAAGGATACGCGCGCGGCCTGTGGTGCCGCCACCCAATGCCGCATGCGAACGCCAGCACCGCAACGCCGTGAACACATGGTCGCGCACTGCCGCGCGGTCTTTGGAACCCGCATAGCGGCTGCGACGGCCCCAACCTGTGAGTGCTTTCTCAGCTGGGGTGCCGTCGATGATTTGATCCAGGACTTCGATGGCCGCCTGCAGCCGTGCGCCAGGTGTCATGCGCGAGTATCTCTGTGTGAGGCGACCATTTTGATGTTTCCCTTATCCGACGCGATAGTTTGGAGCTTCGCGGGTGATCTGCACGTCGTGCACGTGGCTTTCTTTTAGGCCAGCACCCGTGATCCGCACAAAGTTACAGTTCTTGCGCATCTCTGCGACAGTTGCGCAGCCGGTATACCCCATAGCCGCGCGCAGACCGCCCACCAGTTGGTGCACAACGGTAGAGGCCGGACCTTTGTAGGGCACTTGCCCCTCGATCCCTTCAGGCACCAGCTTGTCGCTGGCGGCATCTTTTTGGAAATACCGGTCGGCAGAGCCGCGCGCCATCGCGCCCAGCGATCCCATGCCACGATAGGATTTGAACGAACGGCCCTGGTACAGGATGACTTCGCCGGGGCTTTCATCGGTGCCCGCAATCATCGAACCAACCATGGCGCAAGACGCGCCAGCGGCGATTGCCTTGGCAAAGTCGCCAGAGAATTTGATACCACCATCAGCGATCACCGGCACATTCCCCGCAGCCGTGGCGCAATCATGGATCGCGGTCAGCTGTGGAACACCCACGCCCGCCACCATACGTGTGGTACAGATCGAGCCTGGGCCAATGCCAACCTTAATGGCGTCAGCACCTGCATCAATCAGAGCTTTGGTTGCATCGCCGGTAGCGACGTTGCCGGCAATGATCTGGATCTTGCTGGTTTCCGCTTTGATGCGTTTTACTGCGTCGATCACCCCTTTGGAGTGACCATGCGCGGTATCCACCACCACGATATCAACACCTGCATCGATCAGCGACATGGAGCGTTCAAACCCGCTGTCACCAACCGAGCTTGCAGCGGCCACGCGCAGGCGGCCAAGCTCATCCTTGCTGGCGGTTGGGTTCAGTACCGCTTGTTCGCTGTCTTTCAGGGTCAGCAGACCGGTCAGCTTTTTGTTGCCATCGACAACCAGAAGCTTTTCGATGCGGCGCGATTTCATCAGGGATTTGGCTTCGTCCAGATCGGCAGGCTCTTGCAGCATTGCCAGATTGTCCGAGGTCATCATCACAGAGACAGGGGTGCTGTCATCGGATGCAAAGCGCATGTCGCGGTTGGTCACGATGCCCAGCACATGGCCTTTTTCATCAACAACCGGGAAACCGGTAACGCGGTAGCGTTCCTGCAATGCTTTGGCATCCGCCAAAGTCTGCTCTGGGGTCAGCGTGATAGGGTTGTAAACGATACCCGACACAAAACGTTTTACCCGACGTACCTGGCGCGACTGTTCTTCGGTGTCCAGGTTCTTGTGGATAACGCCCATGCCGCCAGCCTGCGCCATCGCGATGGCCATGCGGGCCTCCGTCACTGTGTCCATGGCTGAGCTGAGCAATGGAATGTTCAAACTGATGTTTTGCGTCACTTGCGTGCGCGTATCAGCCGTGTTCGGCAGCACGTCGGACGCGCCAGGAACCAGAAGAACATCATCAAAAGTGAGAGCCTCACGAATCTGCATTTTTCAACCCCATGCATAACCCCGTTTGGCGGTGACCCTATGGCACGGTTTGGACAAAGGGGAAAGCCCCGAATTCCGGCAAGGCGAAACTTTATCAAACAGATAAGGCGAAAACGCGGTTTTCAGCGGAAAGAAGCTCTGAAACCTGATCTGGAACAAAGAACTCTTTGGGCGATGCCGCACATTTCCAACAATTGAGACACCACAGGCCGGCGGCGACCTGACCGGCCAACCTTTCGCAAAGCCATATGGAATTCCCAAGGGAGACATTCATGTCACAACCATTAGACGGATATGTGGTTCTGGATCTGACACATGTTCTGGCGGGTCCTTATACCTCCATGATCCTGTCCGATCTTGGAGCCAAAGTGATCAAGGTCGAGCGCCCCGGAACCGGCGACGACACCCGTGCCTTCCCGCCCTTTAAGGACGGTTTCAGCGCCTATTTCGCGACGATCAACCACGGTAAGGAAAGCATTGCGCTGGATTTGAAACAGGATGCGGATCGCGCGGTGTTTGAACAGCTCTTGGCCCAGGCGGATGTTCTTTTGGAAAACTACCGGCCCGGGGTGATGGAGCGTTTGGGCTATGGGTGGGAGGATTTGCACCCAAGGTTTCCGAATTTGATATACGGCGCGGTTTCTGGTTTTGGGCACACCGGGCCGGATGCCCTGAAACCGGCCTATGATATGGTGGTTCAGGCGCGCGGCGGTGTGATGTCCATTACCGGCGAGCGGGACCGCGAACCGGTGCGTGTGGGCGCGTCTATTGGCGACATCGCGGCCGGCATGTTCCTGGCGCAGGGTGTTCTTGCGGCGCTTTTGGCTGTCAAATCCGGTGCGAGCGGCCAAAAAGTCGATATTGCAATGCTCGACAGTCAGTTGGCGATGCTGGAGCATGCCGTCGCCATCAGCTCTGTCACGGGGCAGCCACCGCGCCCGAATGGAGCCCGGCACCCGTCGATTACACCGTTTGAAACCTTTCATGCCAGCGACGGCCTGTTTGTGATTGCCGCCGGCAACGACGTCCTGTTTGCTCGATTGTGTACTGCACTGGGACTGCCACTGGCCGAGGATCCACGATTTGCGACCAATGCTGCGCGTTGCGAAAATGCGCGGCTTTTGAAACGTCTGATCGAGGCCGTGACCATCGACCAGCCCGTGCTCCATTGGATCTCAAAGCTCGAAGCCGAAGGTGTTCCCACCGGGCCGATCCAGAACGTGGCGCAAGCGATGGAGGACCCGCAGATGCAGGCGCGGAACATGGTGGTGTCGGTCTTGGATAAACAGGGCGCGCCCGCCTTTGTTGCTGCGGGCAATCCGATCAAACTGTCCGGCATGGAGGATCCGACTATCCGCGCCCCTGCCCCAACCCTGGACGGGGACCGCGCGGCGATTTTGGACTGGCTCACCACCCGGGAAAACAACGGCTGAGGGTTTTAGGTGGTCAGCTTGTCCATCAGATGTCGCAAATCGGCGAACCTGCCCTTTCGCTTTGGGTCAAATAGAATATGCTCCGGCGACACGCGAACAATGAAGGCCTTGCTATGACCACCGATCCCCTTGTTGTGTTTACCCCAACCGGCAAACGCGGCCATTTTCCTGTTGGAACGCCAATCCTTACGGCAGCCCGGCAATTGGGGGTAGATCTGGATTCGGTCTGCGGCGGGCGTGGGATCTGCTCCAAATGTCAGATCACCCCCTCCTTTGGGGAGTTCTCCAAACACGGTGTGACAGTACAGCCCGACGCCTTGAGCGAATGGAACGCGGTCGAACAACGGTACAAAGATAAGCGTGGTCTGATTGATGGCCGCCGTCTGGGGTGTCAGGCGACAGTTCAGGGCGACGTGGTGATCGATGTGCCCCCCGAAAGCCAAGTGCACAAACAGGTTGTGCGCAAACGGGCCGAGGCGCGCGATATCACCATGAACCCCTCCACCCGCCTGTTCTATGTTGAGGTGGAACAGCCCGACATGCACAAACCCTCTGGCGACATGGAACGCTTGATTGCAGCACTCGAAGAGCAGTGGCAGATCAAAGGGGTCAAAACCGATCTGCATATCCTGCAACAAATGCAGCCTGTCTTGCGCAAAGGAGGCTGGAAAGTCACCGTGGCTGTGCACCTTGGGGACGACACCCATCCGCCGAAAATCATGCACATCTGGCCCGGTTATTACGATGGCACGGTCTATGGGCTGGCCGTCGACCTTGGCTCGACCACTATTGCCGCGCATCTGTGTGACCTTAAAACCGGAGAGGTCGTGGCCTCATCCGGTGTGATGAACCCGCAGATCCGGTTTGGCGAAGATCTGATGAGCCGGGTGTCCTATGCGATGATGAACAAAGGCGGCGATCAGGAAATGACCGCTGCCGTGCGTGAAGGGATGAACAGCCTGTTCACGCAGATCGCCACCGAGGCAGAGATCGACAAGGCCCTGATCGTCGATGCGGTCTTTGTCTGTAACCCGGTGATGCACCACCTGTTCCTGGGCATTGACCCGTTTGAGCTGGGACAAGCCCCCTTTGCCTTGGCGACATCCAATGCGTTGTCCCTGCGCGCGGTTGAACTAGACCTGAACATTCACCCGGCGGCGCGGGTCTACTTGTTGCCCTGTATCGCCGGTCACGTTGGCGCCGATGCGGCGGCGGTTGCCTTATCTGAAGCACCGAACAAGTCCGATGATCTGGTGCTGGTGGTCGATGTGGGCACCAACGCGGAAATCCTGCTGGGCAATACGGAAAAAGTCCTCGCCTGTTCTTCGCCCACGGGTCCCGCCTTTGAAGGCGCGCAGATCTCAAGCGGCCAACGCGCGGCGCCCGGTGCTATTGAGCGGGTTGAGATTGACCCCGTCTCCAAGGAACCCCGGTTCCAGGTCATTGGCTCGGAACTTTGGTCCGACGAAGAAGGGTTTGACGTCTCCATCGCCACCACCGGAATTTCCGGGATCTGTGGTTCCGGGATTATCGAGGCTCTGGCAGAAATGCGTATGGCGGGTCTGTTGGACGCCTCTGGCCTTATCGGCTCGGCGGAGCAGACCGGATCGTCGCGTTGCATTCAGGACGGGCGCACCCATTCCTATGTACTGTGGGACGGGTCCGCCAATGGGGAGCCGGTGATCACGGTGACCAATGGCGATGTGCGTGCGATCCAGATGGCCAAAGCAGCGCTCTATTCTGGCGCACGCCTGTTGATGGATAAGTTTGGCGTCGACAAAGTGGATCGCGTGGTGCTGGCCGGTGCCTTTGGGGCGCATATCTCAGCCAAACACGCGATGGTCTTGGGCATGATCCCCGATTGCCCGTTTGAGAAAGTGACCTCAGCCGGGAATGCGGCAGGCACAGGTGCGCGCATTGCTCTGTTGAACACTGATGCACGCGCCGAAATCGAACAAACCGTGCGTGAGATTGAAAAGATCGAAACCGCGGTTGAGGCCAAGTTCCAGGAACATTTTGTCAATGCCTCCGCCATGCCCAATGCAGTGGATCCTTTCCCGATCCTCAACAGTCTGGTGAGCCTGCCGGATGTCTCGTTCAACACGGGCGGTGGTGATGGCGAAGATGGTGGTGGACGTCGCCGGCGCAGGCGGCGCGGATAAATCTGAAAATGGGCGTCGCGCCTCTTGACCATCTGCGCGACGCCGCCTAATCCTGACCTCCCGGAGCGCGGGTATGGTGAAAAGGTATCACGGCAGCTTCCCAAGCTTTAGTTACGAGTTCGATTCTCGTTACCCGCTCCAAATCTCCCAATATGTGACCAATTCTGCTGTGTGCTGACGCATGTCGGTTTCTGCCCCGACGTCAGAACGGCTTCCCCCTTGGTCTTCGGCGTGGGCCGGATTAGGACCAAGACATGGACCTTCGCTTTCACACACCGCTTTCCTCTGACGAGCAACGCCGTCTCGGCATCGCCGAGCCGCAACCCATCGCGACAGCTGACCGGGTGCGGTACTCAGAGATCGATATTCTGCAACATGTGAACAATAAAGCCTATCTTGATTGGTTCGAGATGTCGCGCGTTGTTCATTTCAACAGCCTGTGCCTGCCCCATTTCCAAGGACAGCCAGAACCACGCACCGTATTGCGCAATGCCAATATCCACTATGCGCAAGAGATGCATCTGGGGGATGTCTATGTGGCGACCAGCCGGATCGTTAGCTTTCGGCGCACGTCCTATGTGCTGGATCAGCAAATCTGGTCAGACGGTACCCTGCGGTGTCGGATGGAAGGTGTGATGGTTCTGCGCAGGCCCGACAAAGACGAAGGCTACCCGTTGCCGGATAGCCTGATCTCTTTTCTTACCACGCAAGAAGGAGCGCGACGCGACGCTTAGGCGCGCGCCCGAACGTAGGCAATCAACGCCGCGGTTGAACCGTCTTTGGTGTCGGTTCCCTCATTGCCTTTGACCATGGGCTCCAGTGATTTGGCCAACTCTTTGCCAAGCTCGACGCCCCACTGGTCATAAGAGTTGATGCCAAGGATCACCCCTTCGACAAACACGCGGTGTTCATAAAGGGCAATGATTTGACCCAGCACAAAGGGGGTCAGCTTGGGATAGATCAGCGTGGTAGATGGACGGTTTCCAGGGAACACACGGTGGCGGGCCTGGCGTTCCAGTTCATCACCTTCCAAGCCTTTGGCGACCATCAACGCACGCGCCTCCTCCAGGGAGCGCCCGCGCATCAGCGCCTCTGATTGTGCCAGACAATTGGACACAAGCAGCTCGTGGTGCTGACGCAATTCTGGTTCATGTCCCTGCGCTGCGACCATAAACTCACATGGAACAACGCCAGTCCCTTGGTGGATCAATTGATAAAACGCGTGTTGCCCGTTGGTGCCAGGCTCGCCCCAGACCACCGGCCCGGTCACATAGTCGACGCTGCTGCCGTCCATCGCGACGGATTTACCGTTGGATTCCATCTCAAGCTGCTGGAAATAGGCCGCCAACCGGGACAGACGCTGATCGTAGGGTAGAACCGCACGGGTTGCATGGCCGCAGATCTGGTGGTGCCAAATCCCAACAAGCGCCAGCATCAACGGCATGTTGTCTGCACCCTGTGCCGTCAGGAAGTGATCATCCATCGCCTTACCACCGGCAAGGAAGGCATCAAAATCATCCGGACCCACAGCAATCATAATGCTAAGGCCAATGGGCCCCCACATGGAATAACGACCACCAACCCAGTCTTCGAACCCAAAGACACGTTCAGCTGGGATGCCAAATTCGGCCGTTTTGTCCATCGCCGTCGACAGTGCCAGGAATTGCCCCGCCGCATCACCATCGCCTGCAGCGATCCAATCGCGGGCAGTCATGGCGTTGGTCATGGTCTCGATTGTTGTGAAGGTTTTGGAGGCCACAACAACAAGGGTGGTTTTGGGATCCAGCCCTTTCAATACGTCATGGATATGAGCACCATCCACGTTAGACACAAAATGGCAGCGCGGACCATCATGATAGGGCGCCAAGGCCAGCGTCGCCATCGCAGGCCCCAGATCAGAGCCGCCGATGCCAATATTCACCACATCGGTAAAGGCTCCTCCGGTCCCGGTGAAAGACCCACTGCGGATAGCATCGGCCATGTTACGCATACGTTGCAACGTTTCGCGCAGCGCTGGGCGCACGTCTTCGCCGTCAACCACCAACGCGGGACCGTCCGGGTCGCGCAACGCGGTGTGCAGCACGGCGCGGCCTTCGGTGTCGTTGATCTTGTCGCCGCCAAACATCGCCTTGGCATAGGCCGCAACGCCACGTTCGTCGGCAAGTTTCAACAGAGACGCCAGAACGTCCGCGTCAATTTGGGTTTTTGAATAGTCAAAGACCATTTCACCCAGCGTGACCGAAAACGTTTCGGCCCGGCTTTTGTCCTCATCAAACAGGTCCAAGATGCGACGCTGGCCTAGGCCAGTCAGGTGGTTTTTTAGATCTTGAAACATCTCGTCACTCCAATCGTTAAGGGGCCCAATGCACGTGCATCTCGGACAGCACTGCGGCAATTGGGGCGTCTTTTGGCGGCAATTCTTGGGCTTTCGTCAAAGCATCCGCCTTGCCGCTTCCGTAAATTGCCAAATGTTTGCTTTTTGCGGCGTTCAACACGCGCGCAGAGAGGCTGATCCGGGCTTCGGGCTGGCTGGCCGGACGCATCACAACAAATGTCGGTGCGTCAGGCGCAAGCCCTTCGTCCAGGCCAACGGTGCCCGGGAACAGGGACGCGGTATGCATGTCTTCGCCCATGCCCAACAGGACCAGATCGACAGTTTCAATGGATCTAGATAGCGCTTTGGCGCCATCTTCCGGTGACAGGTCTTCGCTGTAGAACGGGATGAAGGCTGCTGCAGACGCGGATCCGGTGATCAGCCGTGCGCGGATCATTTGAGCGTTGGACCGTTCATGCGTCTCTGGCACCCAGCGTTCATCGCTGGCCATGATGTTCACCCGGGCCCAGTCCAGATCCGCTTGGGCCAGAATGCCGAAAATGGGCGCCGGCGTTGTGCCGCCTGCAACCGCAACAGTGACAGTTTCCTGAGCGGTCAAAAGCCCCTTCAGATCCTCAATGATCGCAGTGGCGATGCCCTGTGCGGCTTCATCGCGGTTGGCATAATCGGTTTTGTTCATAATCGATTTCCCTTCTGGTTCACGATCCCGGCGTGCGGAGTTGGGTGATTTCTCCGGGCTTTTACTCTGCTTGAAATGAAAATGATACCGCTAACATTTCTTGCGTTATGCACATTTTCAATTCAAACCTTCCCGAGGGATACCGTGGGTTTAACTAATTGCGGCATTGGAGGCAAAACCGACTAACACTTTGAAGCTCTGATCACATCCCTGTTAAACCGCTCGACGGAGGTTTCAAATGTATTTCCTTATGCATAGCTTAGCCCCAACACAAATTGTGCCCGTAAATGCTCAGGAGCTGTGCAAATGAAAGACCTGTCCACCCCCGTTGCCAATCTAGGCAAGTTTCAAGACAGGCATGTTACAGCCAAGGGCGACCAGCGTGCGTCCGTCGCGTTGAGCAATCCGGACACGCTGTGGTTCAACACTGGCACGCTTTGTAATATCGAATGCGACAACTGCTATATCCTGAGTTCGCCCACCAATGACGCCTTGGTGTACCTAACGGCCGATGAGGTCCGCAGTTACCTTGATCAGATCGAAGAGCGTAAATGGTCGATCCGGGAGATTGGCTTCACCGGTGGTGAGCCCTTTATGAACCCCGCCATGGTGGAAATGACACGTGCCGCGCTTGAGCGTGGGTTCGAAGTGCTGATCCTCACCAATGCGATGCGCCCCATGATGCGCAAACGCATCCAGCAAGGTTTGTTGGAATTGGCTGAAAAGTACAAAGACAAGCTGACGTTCCGTATTTCACTGGATCACCACACCGCCGAGCTGCACGACCAAGTGCGCGGCAAAGGCAGTTTTGACCTGTCGATCCAGGGCATGCAGTGGCTGCGTGACAACGGTCTGGCGATGGCAGTTGCCGGACGGACCCTTTGGGATGAAACAGACGCCCAATCGCGGGATGGGTTTGCAGCGCTGTTTGCAGAACATGGTTTCGACATCGACGCGAAAAATCCGGGACAAACAGTTTTGTTCCCGGAAATGGACGTCAACGTCGAGGTCCCCGAAATCACAACCGATTGCTGGACGATTCTGAACAAATCGCCCGATGCGATCATGTGCTCTTCGTCGCGTATGGTGGTCAAACGCAAAGGGGCCAAGACCCCAACCGTCTTGGCCTGCACCCTGCTGCCCTATGAGGATGAGTTCGAACTGGGTGCCACATTGGAAGAGGCGGAACAGGACGTTTACCTGAACCACCCGCATTGCGCCAAATTCTGCGTTCTGGGCGGCGCGAGCTGTTCGGCGTAGGGCGCGCCGTCAGTTCACATAAAATTCCCCGACAACCCGGCGCCAATCGCCCGATGCCAATTGGCGCCGGTGGGTGAAGCGTACAGAATGTAAGGGGCCATCAATTTCGCGCTGCCAGAATTCAATGAATTTGAACAGGCGCGGATGGTCTGGCATCAGGTCATACTCTTGCCAGACAAATGTATTTAAGACATGCGCATAATCCGGCATGTGATAGGTGAATTCGGCTGTGGTCAGCCCATAGCCTTTGAGCATCAGTTCCGTTTCGGATGTCTCCAAATCAGCCTCCGGTCTTGTGTCTGATGCTTTAAGCCTAGCACGGCCGCCTATTTTCCCGAACAGTGACGGCACGTTAGCTTGTTTTGGTGGGAAAGGTTCACTGTCACGTGATGCACTTGCTTGCGCATGATATGCCCTGTCTGTTATGGTGCAGACACAAGATATAGACCCAAAAGAAAGAGCGGGCACACGACGTGAACGATACGCCGGAAACTCCTGAAAATATGGAAGAAAACCAGCCGGAACGTCCTCAGTACGACGGTCCATCTGTGTCGATCGAAGCCGAGATGAGCAATTCTTATCTCGACTATGCAATGTCGGTTATTGTCAGCCGGGCCATTCCCGACCTGCGCGACGGTCTGAAACCGGTGCACCGGCGTATTTTATATGCGATGCATGAAACCGGTAACGGCCACGACAAGAGCTATCGCAAGTCTGCCCGCCCTGTTGGCGATGTCATGGGTAAATACCACCCACACGGCGATGGTGCGATCTATGACGCACTGGTGCGGATGGCGCAGGACTTCTCTATGTCGCTGCCGCTTTTGGATGGTCAGGGTAACTTTGGCTCGATGGACGGGGATAACCCGGCGGCGATGCGTTACACCGAGGTGCGCATGGACAAGCCGGCCGCCTTTATGCTGGCCGACATCGAAAAAGAGACGGTTGATTTTCAGGACAACTACGACGGCAAAGACCGTGAACCCACTGTCCTGCCTGCTCGTTTCCCCAATATGCTGGTCAACGGCGCTGGCGGTATTGCCGTCGGCATGGCGACCAATATTCCGCCGCACAATCTGGGCGAAGTTGTTGATGCAACGCTTGCCCTCATTGATGAGCCCGATCTGACCTCTGAGCAACTGATTGAATACATTCCGGGTCCGGACTTTCCGACCGGCGGCGTGATGCTTGGTCGCTCTGGTGCGCGCAAAGCCTATCTTGAAGGTCGCGGCAGTGTCATCATTCGGTCCAAAACCCGCGTCGAGGAGATCCGCAAGGACCGGTATGCCATCGTCGTGGATGAGATCCCCTATCAGGTGAACAAGGCCTCGATGATCGAAAAGATCGCCGAGCAGGTGCGCGAGAAAAAGATCGAAGGCGTGGCCCACGTTCAGGACGAATCTGATCGGAACGGTGTGCGTGTCGTGGTCGAGCTCAAGCGTGATGCGACGCCAGAGGTGGTGCTGAACCAATTGTTCCGCTTTACGCCGATGCAAACGTCGTTTGGCTGTAACATGCTTGCCCTGAACGGCGGTCGCCCGGAACAGCTGACTTTGCGTCGTTTCCTGACCTCGTTCATCGACTTCCGCGAAGACGTCGTGGCCCGTCGCACCGCATATAACCTGCGCAAAGCGCGTGAACGCAGCCATATTCTGTGTGGCTTGGCGGTTGCGGTCTCTAACGTGGATGAAATTGTGGCGACCATTCGTGCCTCGGCTGATGCTGCAGAAGCACGGTTGAAGCTGATGGAGCGGCGTTGGCCGGCAGCGGATATCGCGCCTTACATCCAGCTGATTGACGATCCAACCCACAAGATGAATGAGGACGGCACCTATAACCTGTCCGAAACTCAGGCGCGTGCCATCCTTGAACTGCGTTTGCAGCGCCTGACCCAGATCGGTGTAAAAGAAGTCACGGATGAGCTGGAAGAATTGGCCAAGAAGATCAAGGAATACCTTGAGATTCTGTCGTCTCGCGAACGGATCATGGGCATCATTGCGGATGAGCTGCGTGAAGTGCGTGAGAACTTTGCCGTGCCCCGTCGGACCGAGATTGTCGACTGGTCCGGGGACATGGAAGACGAAGACCTGATCGAACGCGAAGACATGGTCGTGACCGTGACATCAGGCGGCTATATCAAGCGGACACCGCTGGCGGATTTCCGTGCACAAAAGCGCGGCGGCAAAGGAATCTCGGGGATGCAGACCAAAGAAGAGGATGTGGTGACCACTCTCTTTGTGGCCAATACGCATACCCAACTGTTGTTCTTTACCACCGACGGCATGGTCTACAAGCTCAAGACCTGGCGCCTGCCCCAATCCGGTCGTACCGGCAAAGGCAAGGCGATCGTCAACATTCTGCCGATCCCAACGGGCGTGTCGATCGCGGCGATTATGCCGGTGGATCGTGACGAAAAAGAATGGGCGGATCTGCAGATCATGTTTGCGACCTCCGCAGGTACCGTTCGTCGCAACCGTCTGTCGGATTTCACCAATGTGATGCGCAACGGCAAGATCGCGATGAAGTTCGAAGACGAGCACGCCGAGACCAAGCTGATCAACGCGCGCATTTGTTCCGAAGACGATGATGTGATGCTGGTGACCAACACCGGCCGCGCCATTCGCTTCCCATCGACCGAAGTGCGGGTGTTCAACTCACGTAATTCGGTGGGTGTGCGTGGGATCAAACTGGGTGAAGGTGACGAAGTTGTATCGATGTCTGTGATCAGCCATTTCGATGCGACCTCGGACGAACGTTCCGCCTATTTGAAAATGCGCCGTGCGATGGCGGGTTTGACGGATGAGGCAGAGGGCAGCGTCACCGACGAAGAAGCCGATGCAAATGCAACCATCGACCAGGCGCGATATGCCGAAATGTCGGCGGCTGAGAACCTGATTCTGACGATCACCGAAGGTGGTCAGGGCAAATTGTCCTCCAGCCACGACTATCCTGTGCGCGGACGTGGCGGTATGGGCGTCACAGCCATCGACAAGGGCATGCGCGGCGGCCAGCTGATCGCCTCCTTCCCGGTTGAGATGGGTGACCAGATCATGCTCGCGACGTCCAAAGGCCAGTCAATTCGAGTGCCGGTTGATGGGATTTCGTTCCGGTCACGGTCTGCCGGTGGCGTGCGCGTGTTTAACACCGGGAAAGGCGAAGTTGTCGTCTCGGTTGCGTGGATTGCTGAACAAAACGAGGAAGACGACGCGGACGACACTCCAACAGACGCGTAAACTTTCAAAAGTGCCGAAAAGCGTAGAACAACCGCCTCCAAAAGAGGCGGTTGTTTTTTATTGAACCGCAGCTGTGTTCTTTGAATTTGGTGAAACGATCCGACATAAATCTGCCGGCCCCCTCACATTCAGCGGCCCTGGTGCTGTCTCAACCGTCTGAGTAATCGTATTCAACGTAAGTGCTGCCTGCTTACGCAGGTCTTCCAATTCGCTCGTCGACTTGAGTGCTGCCATTCTAAAATTCCCCAACTGAAACCTTACTAATATGTTTCACCTTCAAGCGCCTTTTGACGCGCTGTCATTGCAATTGGGATGTGGGTCCAGAAGGCCACCAATAAAGCCGCAGTCCTTGCCTCTATTTGAGGCAGGACGGGGCTTTATTCATCACTAAAGTGAAAACACGCGGTGGTACCCAAGGCCGGACTCGAACCGGCACGCTGTCACCAGCGGGGGATTTTGAATCCCCTGCGTCTACCATTCCGCCACTTGGGCCGCGTGTGGTGTGTATTAGCCAAGTCTTTCACAAAGGACAAGGGCCGATTGAGCACTTATTTTCGATTATTTCCAACGCCGTAGTTTATGAACCCGCAGGCCCGGAAACAGACGCACCGGAGCGGACGTTGCACCGGCGGCACAAGGGAAGTTTGACCGTGAGTGACGCTGGAACTGCAGCCATGAATTTGCTACGCGACATTTAACATGAAGGTGAGTATCGCCTGAACCAGTGCAAGGAATTCATGGTATGATTGCGACCACATCGTCGGATATGGCCATCTCAGATCGTCTGGCCCAATTGGGGGCAGATGCCGAGACTGATCGGGTGTCGCTCGACTGGATTTTAAAACAATTGCACGAACGCGCCTTTGGGCTGTTCTTGCTGATTCTGGCGTTGCCCTGCTGTATCCCATTTCTGTATGGCATCCCGCAGATCGTCTCGCTGCCGTTGATGTTTGTCTCTGCTCAAATTCTTTTGGGACGACGGACGCCTTGGCTTCCGGGAAACTTAGGCGCTCGGACCGTGTCATCAGAGGGGCTGCGTGGTCTTTCGCAGCGTTCAGGCCCCTGGCTGCGCCGCATTGAAGCCTTCAGCAAACCGCGGTTGACCGCGTTGACAACCACGCCGATGGATCGGTTTGTGGGGGCCGCTTTGGTCCTGTTCAGCGCCTCAATTTTGGTGCCCCTGCCCGGCACCAATACGGTTCCTGGATTTGCTGTGGTTGTGGTGGCCATGGGCTTGTTGCAACGCGACGGTATTTTGGTGGTTCTGGGATCGCTTCTTGGCACCGCTTGGATTGCGTCACTGCTGTTGGCTGGCGCGACTTTGGTCAGCCTGCTCAAGACCTGGATTGGTCTGTAACGGAAATTCCGGAAACCCGGACGGATGCAGGGGCTTGAAACTCTGCGAGCGGACAACCTAATTAATCGCAAAGCAAACGAATGAGGGCCACGTGAGCAAGTTTTTGATTTCTATCGCAGCGCTTGGTTCTGCGGCTCTGCTGCTGGGAGCGCTCGGGTTTCAATACTTGGGCGAGCTTGCACCGTGTAAAATGTGTTACTGGCAACGCTACCCACATGCGGCGGCTATTGGCATAGGTGCACTGGCGTTGCTCATTCCAGGCGTCATCCTGCCATACCTTGGTGCCTTGGCCAGCCTGGTAACCGCCGCTATCGGCGGGTTCCATGTGGGCGTCGAACAGGGTTGGTGGGAAGGCCCCAGCACCTGCACCTCTGCACCAATTGGCGGCCTTTCTCCGGATCAGCTGATGGAGCAGATCATGTCCGCGCCCCTGGTGCGCTGTGATGAGATTGCCTGGGAATTCCTCAACATTTCGATGGCGGGGTGGAATGCAATTGTTTCGCTGAGCTTGATGTTGATCTGGATTTCGGCCGCGCGCCATACGGCCAAACGCACCGGCTGAGCGTTGTAAGCGCTCAGCTGTTTTTCTTGGTCGCCAGCAAAAGATTGGTTTCGCTGGTGGTCACCCCTTCGATCAGTCGAACCTTGGCAAGGGCTGCATCAAAGTCCTCCAGGGTTTCGGTGCCCAGTTCTACAATGAGGTCCCATCGCCCGTTGGTGGTGTGTATCGCGCGGACCTCGGACAATCCCTGTAGTTGACGCACAATTCGGTTGGTGCCGCGCCCTTCGATCCCGATCAGCATCAGACCGCGCACGGGATCGCGCAGCACGTCCTCTTTCAAAACCACGGTAAAGCCCAGAATGTCACCACGCGTTTGCAGCCGTTCGATCCGACTTCGCACGGTTGTGCGAGACAGGTTTAACTGCGCCGCAAGATCCGACAGCGATGCCCGTGCGTCATGACGCAGAGCTGAGATGAGGCGTTCGTCCACTTTGTCCATTGATGGGTCCGTTTTGTGATATTTGGTTCCGTTATGACCAGAAAAGTGACTTTTATCCACCCCTTTTGAATGGAAATATTGGAACCCATAAGGAAGTGGAGATTTTAACGTATGGTGCAACACGTACTTTTGGTTGGCGTTCCCATGGACAGCGGCAAGGCGCGTGATGGCTGTTTGATGGGTCCGGACGCCTATCGCACAGCAGGTTTGGCTCCGGCTTTGTCGGGGCTGGGGTATGAGGTCACCGATTGCGGCAATATCAGCCCTGCCCCATTTGCGGCAGAGACCCCTGATCACCCGTTACACGCCTTGAACGAAACCGTGGCCTGGACGCAGACATTGTTTGACTGCGCACAGGAGGTGATGCCCCAGGGTGTTCCGGTTTTCTTGGGTGGGGATCATGCGCTGGCCATGGGCAGTGTTTCCGGTGTTGCTGCCTATGCCGCGTCTGTTGGGCGGCCTCAGTATGTCTTGTGGTTGGACGCGCACGCGGACTTTAACGATCTGTCGACGACTGACAGCGGAAACCTTCATGGCACGCCTGCGGCATACTTCACGGGATCCGGTGACTTTGCGCCCTTTCCAGTCGTCCAACACCCGGTCCCGCATGAGAATATCTGCATGATGGGGCTGCGCTCGGTCGATGATTTGGAAGGCCGACGGGTCGCCGCCACAGATCTGCAAGTCCACGACATGCGCGACATCGACGAAAACGGCGTGGTCAAACCGCTCAAGGATTTTCTGGCCCGCGTGGCTGACAACAATGGCATGTTGCACGTGTCTTTGGATGTCGACTTCCTTGACCCCTCGATCGCCCCGGCCGTTGGCACAACCGTTCCCGGCGGGGCCACGGTCCGCGAGGCGCATCTCATCTGTGAAATCCTCCACGACAGCGGGCTTATCACATCGATGGACCTGGTGGAGCTGAACCCCTTCTTGGATGAACGCGGCCGCACCGCACATTTGATGGTCGATCTCTGCGCGTCAGCTTTTGGTCGCCGTGTCTTTGACCGCCCAACCCGGAGTTTCCTGTGATGACTTTGCCAACCATGACCCACGCCAATACCCCACCGTCTGACAAAGCGCTGGTCCCCTTTGTCAGCGTCGACAACATGATGCAGCTGATCCACCACATCGGGCTGGAGGCCATGCTGACCGGTCTCGCCGACTATATTGAGGATGACTTTAAACGCTGGGAGGCCTTTGACAAAACGCCCCGTGTGGCAAGCCATTCCGAGGTTGGGGTGATTGAGCTGATGCCAACGTCTGACGGTGAGGCTTACGGGTTCAAATACGTAAACGGCCATCCCAAGAACACGTCCGAGGGCCTGCAAACCGTCACGGCCTTTGGCTTGTTGGCGGATGTCTACACGGGGTATCCGGTTCTGTTGACGGAAATGACGCTGCTGACAGCGCTACGGACGGCTGCGACCTCTGCGATGGTTGCAAAACACCTCGCCCCCAAGGGCGCGGATACAATGGCAATGATCGGCAACGGGGCCCAATCCGAGTTCCAGACATTGGCAATGAAGGCGATCTGTGGCCTGAAAGCCGTGCGCCTTTATGACAAGGATCCAGAGGCCACCCGCAAATGCGCGGCGAACCTTGCCGGTTTGGGCATTGCCGTGACCCAGTGCACAACACCCGAAGAGGCAATCGAGGGTGCACAGATCCTAACCACTTGTACTGCGGACAAACAAAACGCGACGATTCTGTCGGACAATATGGTCGGCGCAGGCGTTCATATCAACGCCATCGGCGGCGACTGTCCGGGCAAGACGGAATTGGCAGCTGGAATCCTGTCCCGTTCGGACGTCTTTGTGGAATTCCCGCCCCAGACCCGCGTTGAGGGTGAAATCCAACAGATGCCAGAGGATTTTCCGGTGATTGAGTTTTGGAAAGTTGTGACCGGTCAGGCCAAAGGCCGTCGTGATCCGCGACAGATCACGCTGTTTGACAGCGTTGGCTTTGCGATCGAAGACTTCTCCGCTTTGCGCTATATGCGCGATCACATCAAAGGCACGGCGTTTTACGAGGATCTGGACATGCTGGCAGATCCGGATGACCCCCGTGATCTGTTTGGCATGCTTGGCCGCTCGAAACCTTGAACCGCAGAGGTTTGCCATCTGCCACGCTTGGGCCGGTGGTTATCTCTCAAACCGTGTTAGGCGTCCAATTCGGTGTCCCAATACAGAAAATCCATCCAGCTTTCGTGCAGGTGATTTGGCGGGAACTTTCGCCCGGTGTTGCGTAATTCTTCAGCACCGGGCTGTCTTGGCGGTTTGCGCAAATACATTCCGGCGCGATGCAGCGATTTTGAACCCTTTTTCAGGTTGCAGGGGGAACAGGCGGCAACAACGTTTTCCCAGCTGGTCACCCCACCAGCGGCCCGAGGCACCACATGGTCAAAGGTCAGATCTCCACGAGCACCGCAGTATTGGCACTGAAATTCATCCCGTAAAAATAAATTAAAGCGCGTGAAGGCCACGCGCTTTTGAGGTTTTACAAAATCTTTGAGAACGACAACCGAAGGTATTCGAATTTCGGTACTTGGGCTGCGGACCGTTTCTTCATATTCCGCAACAATATCAACACGATCCAACCAGGCTGCCTTGACCGCGTCCTGCCAGGGCCACAACGACAGTGGGTAATAGGATAAGGGGCGGTAATCCGCATTCAACACCAGTGCCGGGTGATGCCGTAATGCGCCCGGTTCTCTTACAAACTCTGTCCTGAAATCGCCGTCCATTTGTAACGTCTTCCTCGCCCTGTCTGCCGGTTGTGGCACCAGAGCGGGGAACCCGCCCCAGCTAACTAAAACTATATATCGTGGTTAAGTTGAGGCAACCCCCAAGTGCACACAATATGTCGCAGTGTCTAAATCACGAGCATGACACATGCGTGACAGTTATCCACAAGGCAGGCCTCTTACAGGCCATGTTCAAAGGCTTGTCACACCGCGGACCTGCGCCTATGGACAGTGGCATGTCCAGATTGATCCGCTTCAATAAACCCTTCGATGTCTTGCCGCAATTCACCGACAAAGCAAACGCCGACGGACCTCGCAAAACGCTGAGCGACTTTGTCGACTGTCCCGGTGTCTACCCAGCCGGGCGTCTTGACCGCGACAGCGAGGGCTTGATGTTGCTGACCGACACCGGACGGGTTCAGGCCTGGATCAGTGATCCAAAGAACAAGATGCCCAAAACCTACTGGGTTCAGGTCGAAGGCATCCCGGATGATGCAGCCATTGATGCCTTGCGCACCGGTGTTGACCTCAAAGACGGGCGCACCCGACCAGCCAAGGCACGCATTATCGCAGAGCCGCCAAACCTGTGGGCACGTAACCCGCCGATCCGGGAACGCAAGTCTGTGCCAGACCGTTGGATCGAGCTGACAATTACCGAAGGTAAGAACCGCCAAGTGCGCCGCATGACGGCGGCTGTGGGCCATCCGACATTGCGCCTTATCCGCTATAGTATTGGCATTTGGACGTTGAAGGATTTGGCGCAAGGAACTTGGGACGATGTGGAAGTACCACGTATTCCGGGCCCACCAAAACCAGCGCACAAACCGCCACGTCGCCCCAAAACGACAGCTGCCCGTGACCCGAAGCCGGAAACAGGCACAAAAAAACCGCGCAAGCCAAGGCAAAAGCGCGGTTCTTAAAACCTTATGGTTGGGCGCTTTTACAGGCTCAAAACATCTCGCATAAACGCAAGTGCGACGCCCAATCCGTCTGGGTCGATCCCATGCGCCGTGCCCTTCATGACGTGGGCATAGACGTCCTTGAACTTGGCTTCTTGCAGCGCTTGCGCCGCTTCGGGCATGGATTGAATTGGCACAACGTCATCTTGGTCGCCGTGGACCAGCAGAACCGGCATGCGAGAGACCACGTCGTCGTTCAGCAAATCCGGGCGCATCAGACGACCAGAGAAGCCCACGACACCGGCAACCGGATCTTCGCGGCGTGGTGCCACATGCAGGCTCATCATTGTACCCTGGCTAAAGCCCAGGAGGACAACTTGTTCCGGCAGAAGATCCTCATCAACCATCAGCGCATCCAAAAACGCGTTCAGGTCTTCGGCTGCGGCCAACATGCCGCGTTCGGCTTCTTCCTCGGAGGATCCGTCAATCCAAGGGATCGGAAACCACTGGAAGCCCATCGGCGACCCTGCGCAGTCTTCCGGGGCATCGGGCGATACAAACAGCGTGTCCGGCAAGTGTTCTGCCAAAGGATCAGCCATCCCCAGAAGATCCGCACCATTGGCGCCATAGCCGTGCAAAAACACGACGGCAGATCTGGTATCCCCGGAAAGCGGCGCTTTGCGGCCGGCGTTCAATACTCGTGTCATCGGATCCCTTCCCTGTCCTTTGCCACATGGTAATAGGCCCACAGAAGCCGCGCCGCAACCGCCCGCCAGGGTGACCAGGCCTCTGCCATCTCGCGCAGGGCCTTTTCCTTTGGGCGTGCCTCCAAATCAAACAGGACCCGCGCGGCCTCTTGCAAGGCCAGATCGCCCGGCGCAAACACATCAGCCCGCCCAAGAGAGAACATCGCGTAGATTTCAGCTGTCCAAATCCCAATCCCGGACACTTGGGTCAGCGTTGCAAAAACCTCGTCATTGGGCGCATCGCGCAGCGATTTGAAGTTAATGCGCGCCTCGGCCAGGGCACGAGCATATTTGACCTTTTGACGGCTCAGCCCCACTGCGCGCAGCTCGTCGTCGCTGGCCCACATGATCTTGCGCGGTCCCGTCAGCCGAGCATCACGCATACGTTTCCAGATTGCATTGGCGGCGGCGACGCTGACCTGTTGGCTGACGATGGCGCTCAACAGTTGGTCAAACCCATCGGGTTTCAAACGCAACGGCAGTGGCCCCGTCAGCTCCAGCGCCTGTGCGAACCCAGGTTCAGCCTGAGCCAACCACGCAGCGCCTTCGGCGACACAGGCGTCGGTCGTAATGATCCTACCAAGCCGTGGCTCGCCTATTTTTGCCAAGTGTTTTCCTCCCTGTCGATTTTATGATGCAAAAATGTGATTGTACCAAACCCAGTGAGACTCTTGTCCCAGTCCCACCTAACGAGTAGCTACTTCACATGACAATGAGCATGACCGCCCCCGATGATAGCGTCGCAAAACGCAATGTTGTAATTCTTGTGATCGCGCAAGCCATTCTGGGTGCCCAGATGCCGATGATTTTTACCATCGGTGGATTGGCTGGTCAGTCGCTGGCGAGCAATGCATGCTTTGCGACCTTGCCGATCTCGCTCATCGTCGCGGGTTCCATGCTGGCCGCCAACCCGATTTCTGCGATTATGCAGCGGTTTGGGCGGCGTGCGGGCTTTTTGGTCGGAGCGATCTGTGGTGCGCTTGGCGCTGCCGTCGGCGCCTATGGCCTCTATCTCGGATCCTTCCCGACTTTCCTCGCAGGGAGCCTGTTGACCGGGGTTTATATGAGCGCGCAAGGCTTCTACCGATTTGCCGCTGCTGACACGGCCAGCGCGGCCTTCCGGCCCAAGGCGATCTCCTATGTTATGGCCGGCGGGCTTTTGGCAGCTGTGCTGGGTAAGACGCTGGTGGTTGAGACTTCGGATGCCTTTGTCGTGCCTTTCATGGGCACCTATATGGTCATCATCTTGTTGAATCTTGTTGGCTCCGCCGCGTTTTTCTTTTTGCGCATCCCCCTGCCTGAGGAGCGGCCTGTGGATGCACCTGCCGGGCGTTCGCGCTGGGAGTTGCTGAAGGATCCAGTGATCTCAACAGCGGTAATCTGCGCGGTTGTGTCCTATGCGCTGATGAACTTGGTGATGACATCAACCCCGCTTGCGGTTGTGGGCTGCGGCTTTGGCCAAGGGGACGCGGCCAATGTGGTGATGAGCCATGTGTTGGCGATGTACATCCCGTCCTTCTTTACGGGTCACCTGATTGCCCGGTTCGGGGTCGAACGGATTGTTGGCGCGGGGCTGGTTATCCTGGGCGGGGCTGGTTTTGTAGCACTCAGCGGTGTGACGCTGGAAAATTTCTATATCGCGCTGGTCCTATTGGGGCTTGGTTGGAACTTTGGCTTTATTGGTGCGACCACGCTGCTGGCGGGTGCCCATGAGGATCACGAAAAAGGTCGTATGCAGGGTCTGAACGACTTCCTGGTCTTTGGCGGCGTGACGATTGCGTCTCTGTCATCGGGTGGTTTGATGAACTGTTCTGGCGGCACCCCAACCGAAGGTTGGAGTGCGGTTAACTTGGCCATGGCACCGTTTCTGGTTCTGGCAGGCGCCGCGCTGCTGCGTTTGATGATGCGCCCCCGGACGGCCTGATCTTCAGGTTCGACCGGGTTCCTATGTCACCAGCGACCTGTGCTGGTACACCACATCAGGCGCAGACGTTTGCGAAACTCGCTCATTCCCAACACACCTTGGGCCACGCGTTCCGGCTGTGCCAGAGCTTGCCGCAGGATCGGCCCAGTCTGCCAGCCCGCCAACAAGGCATAGCGCGCCTCTTTGTCGACTGCGGCTGAGCCGCTGCGTGATTTTTGCAAAGCATCCAGCCCAATCTGCGCCAGCTCTTGCACACCTTCCAGCGTGCCATCGACCATTGGAACACGGTTCTGTCGTTCCAGCTCTGGTAAGGCACGCAGCCAGCTTGCCACGCCATGCGCCAGACCAAAGGACCGAATACGACCCTCGTCGCCCTGCCCCAGTGCAGCTGCCGACATCCACATCAGATTACCGGCCGTGTCCGACAAGTATTTGATCAACCCGTCCAGATCGGCAAAGGGGTCGCGGTAGATATCCCAGCGGCGCGCCTCGGCCATGGCGTCAATGTCACGGGCAAGATTTGGGTGCAGGATCTGACCCAGCGGCGTGGCCACAAAGTGACGGCGCGGCGTTGTGCCTTCTGCGATTTCGGCCCCGACATCACGCCACCACTGCACGCGCATCTCGGCAATCATGCTTTCTTGGCTGGCCCAGGGCGCGCGCGACATTTCGGCGTTAAACGCATAAATCACAAACAGCTTTAGCCGCGCGGCAAGCGGTGTGGCCATCGCCGCCTGAAACCGGTCAGGATCGGCGCGTTGCACCAATTCCGCGCAGGCGCGCAGATCATCGTCGAATTGCAATTCTTGCACAGGACTACTCCGCCACGGCCAATTCAGAATGCAGCAAACGCCAATTTACCGCGTCCAGCATCGCCTCGAACGAGGCATCAATTATGTTCGGGCTCACACCCACCGTTGACCAACGCCGCCCCGAGGCATCTTCGCTGTCGATAATGACCCGGGTGACGGCTTCGGTGCCGCCTTGGGTTATGCGAACCTTGAAATCGACCAATCGCATGTCGTCCAAAGCCGCCGAATACCGGCCCAGATCCTTGCGGAGCGCTTTTGACAAGGCGTTGACGGGGCCACGGTCACTGCCAGTTTCGTCCAAGGACTCACTGACGGACAGACGTTTTTCACCGTCGACCTTCACCACAACCACGGCTTCGGACAGGCTGACCATCTGGTCGTATTTGTTTTTACGCCGTTCGACGGTGACCCGGTAACGCTTCACCTCAAAGAATTCAGGACACAGGCCCAGCTCGCGCCGCGCCAACAATTCAAACGAGGCCTGCGCGGTGTCAAAGGAATACCCCTCAGATTCACGCGCTTTGACCGTGTCCAGAATGCGCGCCAGTGCCGGATCGCCCTTGGGTACATCCAGTCCCGCCTCAAACAGACGTTTGCGCAGGTTCGACTGGCCCGCCTGATTTGACATCGGGATGATGCGTGCATTGCCGACGGTTGCCGGGTCCACATGTTCGTAAGTCGACGGATCTTTTAGGATCGCACTGGCGTGTAACCCTGCCTTATGCGCAAAGGCAGAGGCCCCAACATAGGGCGCCTGTTTCTGCGGCACCCGGTTCAGGATCTCATCCAACATGCGACTGACGCGTGTTAGCCCCAACAAAGCGTCCTTATTGACGCCAACCTCGACCAAGTTGGCATAGGGTTCTTTCATCACCAGCGTTGGGATCAAGGATGTCAGATTGGCATTGCCGCAGCGCTCGCCCAACCCGTTCAATGTCCCTTGGATTTGGCGCACGCCTGCCTCGACCGCTGCCAGTGAACAGGCCACTGCCTGTTCGGTGTCATTGTGACAATGGATGCCTAGGTTTGCACCCGGAATACCGCTGTTGATCGCTGCTGTGACCACGTCGCGCACCACAGACGGTTGGCTGCCGCCATTGGTGTCGCACAAAACGATCCAACGCGCGCCGGCATCAAATGCAGCATGGCAACAGGCCAGCGCATAGTCCGGGTTGTCGCGATAGCCATCAAAGAAATGCTCAGCATCAAACAGCGCCTCGCGGCCCTGCGCCACAATATGCGCGATTGAGGCGCGGATATTCTCGAGATTCTCGTCCAGTGAAATCCCAAGCGCGTGGGTCACATGGTAGTCATGGCTTTTGCCGACCAAACAGACCGCTTTGGTCCCGGCATTCAAAACGGCCGCCAGAACGTCGTCGTTTTCTGCGGAACGCCCTGCCCGTTTGGTCATGCCAAAAGCCGTCAGCTGCGCACGGGTCTTGGGGGCATCGTCAAAGAACGCGCTGTCGGTTGGGTTTGCACCGGGCCAGCCGCCTTCGATGTGGTCAACACCCAGCTCATCCAGAGCGGTGGCGATTTGCTGTTTTTCGGCAGTGGAAAATTGCACGCCTTGAGTTTGCTGCCCATCCCGCAGAGTGGTGTCATAAAGGTACAGACGCTCTTTGCTCATGTCAGGGCCTCAAGCTTTGACTGGTCGAAACCTGGACCGGGTACCAGTTCAACACCGGTTTTCGACATGCGCACTTCGAGACCCGCATCCATAAACGCGGATTTCAGGCGATCCACGTCACTGAAATCCTTGGTCTCCATCGCAGATTGCCGCGCAGCAAACAACTTGTCGGCAAAGGGGCTTAGATCGATGCTGGGGCCTTCAGCCCAAGCGCCCATATCCGAGCCCAGTAAGCCCATCATCTGAGCCGACGCCAGCAATCCAGCCGCGTCGCCGCTGGAGGCTAACTTGTGCAACTCCGCAACTGCACCCGCGGTGTTGAGGTCATCAGCCAAAGCATCCATGACCGCGGCAGCTGCGCAGGCGGCGGGCTCGATGCCCGCGGTCAGCGCCCGCCACTTGCGCAGGGTAGCTTCGGCTTGTTTTGCTTTCTCTTCGGTCCAATCCATCGGTTTTCGGTAATGGGTTTGCATAAACACAAGCCGGATCACCTCTCCTGGAATGCCTTGGTCCAGCAGATCCTTGACGGTGAAGAAATTGCCCAAAGACTTGGACATCTTCTTACCTTCAACCTGCAACATCTCGTTGTGCAGCCACACATTTGCAAATTCACCGTCGGGGTTGGCACAGCAGCTTTGCGCGATTTCGTTTTCGTGGTGCGGGAACATCAGATCATTGCCGCCGCCGTGAATGTCAAAAGTCGCGCCCAAAAGGTCACGCGCCATTGCTGAACATTCGATGTGCCAGCCTGGACGTCCACGTCCCCAAGGGCTGTCCCAGCCAGGTTGGTCTGCGGTTGACGGTTTCCACAACACAAAATCCATCGGGTCGCGTTTATTGTCGGCAATCTCAACCCGGGCCCCGGCAATCATGTCGTCCACGGAACGCCCCGAAAGTGTTCCGTATTTCTCATAGCTCTTGACCGAAAACAGTGCATGTCCTGCCCCGTCGGCATAGGCGTGACCCTTGGCGATCAGCTCCTCGATCATCGTGATCATCTCAGCGATATAGGCGGTGGCGCGGGGCATATGGTTTGGCTCCAACGCCCCCAGCGCACCCATATCATCCAGAAACCATTGCGTTGTCTCGGCTGTGATGTCGCTGATCGGGCGGCCGCGTTCTGCGGCGCGGGCGTTGATCTTGTCATCCACATCCGTGAAATTACGCGCATAGGTGACGTGGTCGGAGCCGTAAACTTTGCGCAGCAGCCGGAACAAGACGTCAAACACCACCACGGGACGTGCATTGCCCAGATGCGCGCGGTCATAGACGGTGGGTCCACAGACGTACATCCGCACGTTTTGCGCATCAATCGGCTCAAAGACCTCTTTTTTGCGGGTCCTGGTGTTTTGCAGTTTGATTGTCGTCATGACAGCTCCCTTGGCACGCTCCGCTCGGGCACAATCAGCATTGCTTCAACGCAAGATTTGCGCAGCGCGGGCTTAGCAGCTTGTCAGAAAGAAGAAAACGACAGAAACCAGCCCGCTGCGTAAATCAGCAGGTAATGCAGATAATGCAAATGGCACGGTTTCGTTTCATGCGAGAGGAATAGCACGGGCCTTTTGATCCGCCAAGCCTCTAATACACTGGCCGTTTACGAGATCGATGGAACGGCGCGTTTCTTTCAAAACCGAAAACCAGCCCGCACGGACCATATATTTTCGGAGTTGGATCCACTGCCGGTGTCACTGTGCCGAAACTCACCCCTGAATTGCAGATTTTGCGATACAGGTACAGCGATACCGAGACTGATATTGCTACCGTCCATCTGAAGTCGGCTTACGCCATCTTGCTCCTCTAGGCTCATATAACCAAGGACGTGGCCAAAGTCATAGCCTGCGCGCAATTGCACTGGCGTTGTGTTAGTCGCATTGGAGTGTTGATTGTCGAGCCGGTGTTGCATCCGGTATAACGCCGCAGCTTCTTGGTAGCTTTGCATCATCAGCGCCGTGGAGGGTAGCCGATTGCCCTGTTGACGATTGCTCAAAAGATGAACCTGCCCGCCACCGGGCCAACCCGCACCAAAGAAAAAACCGCGCTGGTCCTCTGCTGTTGCAGATAGCACCGAAAACGGTATCGCAAAGCTCGCGACAGCAGCCGCCCGAGCCATCCACATCCTGTAGTGTCCCATAGTTGCACCGGCAATTTCAAAAAGAGCGCCAAAGCGCCAAACATCCCGGCCTCAACTATGAAACAAGATGCTTAATATCTGATTGCCAGTTTCTATTGTATTTTACAGGTCTGCTCACATTCCCGTGTATTCAGATACGTAGGTCGTGGCTGGCGCGTTTCGGCGCTCTTCACGTAAGTCGTTGATGGACAAAATAAAACCTCCTCTCTTTTGAAGAGGAGGTAAGTTTCGCTGTTCAGGCTCTTGATTTATACCGCTCGTCGTTTTTTTGCCTGCGGCCTGAACTGCGCTGAGGGCAAGCGCACTCGCCCCAGGATTGGAAAATTCGTGGTCCCCGTTTTC
Source organism: uncultured Paracoccaceae bacterium (assembly GCA_947497985.1). GTDB lineage: Bacteria > Pseudomonadota > Alphaproteobacteria > Rhodobacterales > Rhodobacteraceae > Epibacterium. The sequence goes on along the minus strand of CANMIX010000004.1, from coordinate 112,520 downwards.
GGCCTGGGGACCAAGGGCCGCAGTGGCGAACCGAGGTTATGGGCTCGCCTCCGCAGAAAGCCGTGATCAGCTACAGCCAGATGTGCCGCCGCAGGTGTTGCATTTCATGCAGGTGCCATTGCGTACCAACGTGTAGTTTCCGCATTCGCCACATGGGTCGCCCTCGTAACCTTGCATCTTGGCCTTGGTGCGCGCGTCCATTCCGGCCGCAACAGGTTGCGACGTTTCGGGGACCAGCGTTTGAAGCGCCGAAACCGGATCATCCACGTCGGAAATAGTCGCAGGCGTTTGCTGACCGCCGCGCAGAACCACCAATTCCTGTGGCAGACGTTTGCGCAGGTAGCCCGTGGAGGAAATCTGTTTCAGCACTTCCAGGGACCGAGTCGCGGCGCTGTCGGAGATTTCGGAGACATTCGAGATCCCCTCTTCTTTGTCACCACGCCCCACATCGTCGAACGATGCACCTTCGGGCTTCACATGCGCCAGATCGGTACGATCCAGATAGGACACAGCCAATTCGCGGAAGATGTAGTCCAGGATCGAGGTCGCGTTCTTTATCGAGTCGTTGCCCTGCACCATGCCGGCGGGCTCAAACTTGGTGAAGGTAAACGCATCCACAAACTCTTCCAGTGGCACGCCATATTGCAGGCCAACCGACACGGCGATGGCAAAGTTGTTCATCATCGCCCGGAAGCCCGCGCCCTCTTTATGCATGTCGATAAAGATTTCGCCCAAGGCGCCGTCGCTGTATTCACCGGTCCGCAAGTAAACCTTGTGGCCGCCGACAACTGCTTTTTGGGTATAGCCCTTGCGACGTTCCGGCATTTTGGTGCGATGAGACTTCATCACCTCTTTGATGACGATCTTCTCGACCACTTTTTCGGCTAGAACCGTGGCTTTTTGCTGCGGCGTCCCTGTTTCCAGAATTTCCGCCGCCTCGTCATCGTCTTCAACCAGAGCTGCTGCCAAGGGCTGGCTCAGCTTTGATCCATCACGATACAACGCGTTGGCTTTTACACCCAAGGACCAGCTCAGCTCGTAAGCTTTTTGGCAATCCTCAATCGAGGCGGTGTTGGCCATATTGATGGTCTTGGAAATCGCGCCTGAGATAAACGACTGTGCCGCAGCCATCATGCAGATATGGCTTTCAACACTCAGATAACGCACACCTTTTTTGCCGCACGGGTTGGCGCAGTCAAAGATGGCGTAATGTTCCGGACGCAAGTGAGGCGCCCCTTCCAGGGTCATCGTGCCACAGACGTGATCATTGGCGGCGTCGATCTCGGCCTTGTTGAAACCGAGGTGTTTGAGCAGATCAAAGGTTGGATCGTTCAGCTTGGCCGAGGGGATGCCCAAGACGCCGGTGCAGAAATCTTCGCCCAGGGTCCATTGGTTGAACACAAACCGCACGTCAAAGGCGCTTTCAAGCGCGGCGTCAATCTTGGCCAGCTCGCGCGGACCAAACCCGTGCCCCGTCAGCGAGGTGTGGTTGATCGCTGGCGCATTGCCGATCGAGCCATGGCCGACCGCATAGGACACGATCTCTTCGATTTGCGACGAGGTATATCCCAAACCTTCCAGCGCGGAGGGAACTGAGCGGTTGATGATCTTGAAGTAACCGCCCCCGGCGAGCTTTTTGAACTTCACAAGGGCAAAGTCCGGTTCGATCCCGGTTGTGTCACAGTCCATGACCAGACCAATGGTGCCGGTCGGAGCGATCACAGTGGTTTGCGCATTGCGATAGCCGTGACGTTCGCCCAGCTCCAATGCTTCGTCCCAGGCCCCCATGGCATATTCCACCAGACGTGCGTCCGGGCAATTTTCCAGATCCAGCGGAACCGGTTTGACGGACAGGCCTTCATAGCCATCCGTCAGACCACGTGCGGCGCTGCGGTGGTTGCGGATCACCCGCAACATATGTTTGGCGTTGCGTTCATATCCTGGGAAGGCACCAAGTTCGGACGCGATCTCGGCAGACGTCGCATAAGACACGCCGGTCATCAGCGCGGTCAGCGCACCACACAGTGCACGTCCCTCATCCGAGTCGTAGCTGAACCCCATGTTCATCAACAGGCCGCCGATATTGGCATAGCCCAGACCAAGGGTGCGGAAGTCAAACGAACGTTGCGCAATCTCTTTGGAAGGGAATTGCGCCATCGTGACCGAGATTTCCAACGTCAGCGTCCACAGACGACTGGCGTGCATGTAGTCTTCGGCCTGAAACTTGCCGTCTTCCAGGAAGGTCAGCAGGTTCATCGACGCCAGGTTACAGGCGGTGTCGTCCAGGAACATATACTCCGAACACGGGTTTGAGCCGCGAATCTCACCGTCTTCGGGGCATGTGTGCCACTCGTTTACGGTGTCATGGAATTGAATGCCGGGATCTGCACAGGCCCAGGCGGCATGGCCAACCTTTTCCCACAGATCCCGGGCTTTCACAGTCTTGGACACCGAGCCGTCCACGCGGTTGATCAACTGCCAGTCGGCATCCTTTTCAACCGCAGTCAGGAAGGCATTGGTGACCCGGATCGAGTTGTTGGAATTCTGTCCCGATACCGAGCTGTAGGCTTCACTGTCCCAATCGGTGTCATAGGTCGGAAACTCGATGCTGGTGTATCCCTGTTTGGCATAGTCCAGCACGCGTTTGATATAAGTCTCCGGGATCGCGAACTTTTTGGCTTCGCGCACCGCTTTCTTCAGCCCGTCATTGGTTGCGGGATCGGTTGCGTCCGCCTCGGCGCCGTCCCAGTTGCGGATTGCCTGGAAAATGCCATTCAGCATCTTCTCGTGCATTTTTGATCCCGCAACAATGGAGGCAACCTTCTGCTCCTCAAGGACCTTCCATTGGATAAAGTCCTCGATGTCCGGGTGATCCGCGTCCACGATCACCATCTTCGCTGCTCGACGGGTTGTCCCGCCAGATTTGATCGCACCGGCGGCGCGATCCCCAATTTTCAAAAAGCCCATCAAGCCGGAGGATTTACCGCCACCTGACAATGATTCCCCTGCCCCACGCAGCGCAGAGAAGTTGGTGCCAGTACCAGAGCCATATTTAAACAGGCGCGCTTCGCGGACCCACAGATCCATGATGCCGCCTTCGTTCACCAAATCGTCGGCGACAGATTGGATGAAACAGGCATGCGGCTGCGGGTGTTCATAGGCGCTGTTGGATTTGGTCAGCTTGCCGGTTTTGAAGTCCACGTAATGGTGACCTTGCGCTGGCCCATCAATTCCGTAAGCCCAGTTCAGGCCTGTGTTAAACCACTGTGGAGAGTTCGGCGCGGCGCGTTGCGTTGCGAGCATGAAACGCATTTCGTCATAGTAAGCGCGCGCATCCTCTTCGGTGGTGAAATAGCCACCTTTCCAACCCCAATAGGTCCAAGCCCCCGCAAGGCGGTCGAACACTTGTTTAGAGGAGGTTTCGCCACCCATTTCGACATCGTCGTTGGCAGGAACTGAGCGCCAGAGAAATTCTGGTACGTTCTTTTCGCGAATTTTCTTGGTGCGGGCCGGAACACCGGCCTTGCGGAAATATTTTTGAGCGATGACATCGCTTGCTACCTGGCTCCAAGAGTTCGGTACCTCGATGTCATCAAGACGGAACACAATGGTCCCATCTGGATTGCGAATTTCGGAAGTAGCAGCGGTGAATTCCAGACCAGCGTAGGCGTCTTCTCCTGCGGTGGTAAACTTCCGTTCGATTTTCATGTGTATCTGCCCCGGCTTTGCAGTTTTTAAGTGTTCCTTTGGCACCGGACACAAGCAAACATCAGACAAAAACATTCCGATCGGCGCACTTGGTGCCCCGATTGCCGTTACGGCTTTTAAGGATATTGTTTTGAGCGTTCTTGCGGTCGCCCCAGATAGACCTACAAGATCTTGTGCTGCCGCATCCAGTACACACAATTTGACGTATTTTGACACAATTGGTCAACGCCAAATTTACCAACTTCCCTACCTCTTTTCTATTGACGCCAAATTCTGGTCGCCGGGGTCCAATAAGGATGTGATTCATCTACCGTAAAAAATAAATATCCCACGGATCCCTTAATGCCGCGGCGCGGAGTTTCTTTGGCATTCTTTTTCAAGGCTTTGGGGAGTTTTGTTAACAATTCAGCTGGTTAACTTGCTGCAGCTGCACAGGCATACCTGCTCCGTGTTGCGCAATTTTTTCGCAAAAGTCATGCCTGAAATACAACCCGTGCTGCGACAAAATTATACGCTTCTTTGACGGTTAAGCGTCGCGGTGATGGGCCGCAATTGCGTCAAAGTCTTAAGGAAGGATGCCAAAACAGGCCACTTCCTTAACAGGGTGTTAACAACCACCCTGCCTACATCTAGTAGGTTAATCTTCGTAAATGAAGGAAACGGTCACCCAACCACAACTCTCCCAAGAGAGAGAAGTGGTCGGGGCGGCGAGATTCGAACTCACGACCCCCTGTACCCAAAACAGGTGCGCTACCAGACTGCGCCACGCCCCGGACCGTGCGCCTTCTCTAACGGTGCCAGTCAGGAATGAAAACCCCTAACATGGCCAAATCGGTGAAGAATTTGAAAAAACTTTGTGGCGTAGGGCATCGCCCACCGAAATACCGTATTGGCGGGACAAACCACCGTTGATTTCCAGCACGGCAAAGACCTGATCGCCGCCAGGAATCGCCGTGAGGTCACCGGGAATCGCATTTTCATGAATATGGGTGATTTCCCCGTCTTCCTCGATAAACAACATGTCTAACGGAATCAGGGTGTTCTTCATCCAAAACGCGGCGCGTTGCGGATATTCATAAACAAAGAGCATGCCCGCACCGCGTGGCATGCTCTCTCTAAACATCAAACCTTGGGACCGCTCTTGCGGCGTGTCGGCCAGTTCGACAGAAAACGAGATCTGTCCAAACTCGCCCTTTAATTCGACCCGATCGTCGCGACACTCAGCCTGCGCCACGGTTGCGCTCATTAGGGCAACCCATACGGCAGCCCCTTTAAGGAACATATCAGGAAACGGCCGCTTCCCAGGCCAGAACTTCAACGGCCATCCGGCCGCGTTTGCCTTCGATGACGCGCATAGCAAGCGCTTCGCCGGGTTGAAGGTCCGCAAGACCGGATTGGCGCAGAACTTCAACATGGAGGAAAACGTCTTCGGGACGTCCAAATACATTGGCAAATCCAAATCCTTTGCCCTTATCGAACCATTTGACACGTGCGGCTTCCATGGGCTGGGAACTGACTTCCGACATGTCGAGTTCAGCAAAATCGCTGAGCACCGGCACATCTTCCCGCTTTGGCGGCTCGATCTCAAGCACTTCTACAGCCTGAACACCACGTGTGGTGCCATGGGCAATCAATTTAACAACAGCGCCGTCAGCAACAGAGCTTTGTCCAAAGTTTCGCAGCACATTTATATGCAGCAGGATGTCAGGCCCGCCCTCGTCAGACACGATGAAGCCGTAGCCTTTTGTCGGGTCGAACCATTTGACCGCACCGCGGACTGTTTGCATGCTGCTCAGGTTAACGTCTTCAGCCACCGGAAATCCACCAATCGTTTATTACGTGTTTTTTGCGATTTTCTGATGCTTCAAATGTTCGGACATTTGCAAGGACAAATTTAGATCATATGTCCTAAAATGGAAAATCCACACAAAATTGTTACGGCGATAAACGCTGGACAGACCATGATTGCTCAATTTCTGCCCTAACCCATTGGAACCGATCATGGAGCCGGAAATCGCCATCCGCCCAGAATTCAATCTCAAGTGGTGAGATTCGGAACCCGCCCCAAAACGGCGGACGATTGGGGGCTGTCCCTTTGGTTGCAGTGACTTTCGCCACATCCGCCATCAATGCAGCACGGCTGGACAACGGTTGAGATTGTTGCGACGCCCAGGCACCCAGGCGGCTTTTGAGGGATCGCGATGCAAAATACGCATCCGCCTTTGGCCCTTCTTCTCGCTCTACAATACCGCGCACCCGGATCTGACGACGCAGGGATTTCCAATGCATCACAAAAGCAGCTTTGCCGCTGGCTTCGACCTCAATCGCTTTGGCACTGCAGTAATTGGTGTAAAAGACAAAGCCTGCGTCCTCTATCTCTTTCAACAGAACCATGCGGACGTTAGGCATGCCACTGCTGTCAACGGTGGACAGTGCAATTGCATTGGGGTCGTTGATTTCGCTCTGTTCTGCATCTGCCAACCAGCGCCGTGCAATGACAAAGGGGTCGTCCCCAGAGAAAAGTTCACTTCGATCAGACATCTGTCCGGTATCCTTGTCGAAAATATCGCGTTACGGGTAATTTAAGTGTGCAGTTTAGCGACCACAACCACCTGTGATGATCGGTCACCACTTGAAGCAGCGGCGTGGACATAATAAACACCACCTAATCACGTGACCACAGGCGGAGAACCTGCATGTCTAGTCAACTCATGACTGGTAAACGCGGCCTAATTATGGGCCTTGCCAACGACAAATCAATTGCTTGGGGCATTGCAAAAGCCTGCGCCGACGCCGGTGCAGAGCTGGCATTTTCCTATCAGGGCGACGCCCTGAAAAAGCGGGTAGACCCGCTTGCAGCGCAACTGGGCAGCGAAATTGTGCTGCCGTGCGACGTTTCAGATGAGGCATCGGTTGATGCGCTGTTTGCCGCACTCGAGGAAAAATGGGGCAAGTTGGACTTTGTTGTTCACGCCATCGGTTTCTCGGACAAAAACGAATTGCGCGGACGCTATGTCGACACCAGCCGCGAAAACTTTGCCATGACGATGGACATCTCGGTCTACTCCTTCACCTCGGTGATGAAGCGGGCCGAAAAGATGATGTCCGAAGGCGGCAGCGCCCTGACGCTGACCTATTATGGTGCTGAACAAGTTATGCCACATTATAATGTCATGGGTGTGGCCAAGGCGGCGCTTGAGGCATCGGTGAAATACCTGGCCGAAGACCTGGGTAAGGATGGCATCCGCGTGAATGCGATTTCGGCCGGCCCGATCAAGACTCTGGCGGCATCTGGTATTGGCGACTTCCGCTATATCATGAAGTGGAACGAGCATAACTCGCCGCTGCGCCGCAACGTCACCACCGAAGATGTGGGCAAATCTGCACTCTATCTCTTGTCTGACCTCGGCTCTGGTGTCACCGGTGAGAACCTGCACGTAGACGCAGGCTATCATGTGGTTGGGATGAAAGCGGTCGACGCACCGGATATGTCCAAGACCTAAACCAAGAATTGCGGCAGGCGGCATCCTACGCCCCTGCCCTTTTTCAGCGCACAGTGGCGCAACAGGAGCTTCGTCATGACGGACCGTCTTCCACACGAAAAAGGTTTTCATATCAGCTGGGATCAGATCCACCGCGACAGTCGTGCGCTGGCGTGGCGTCTGGATGGCCAGGGTCCTGATGGCGGAGCGTGGCGCGCCGTGGTTGCCATTACCCGTGGTGGGATGGCGCCTGCGATGATCGTCAGCCGCGAGCTGGACATCCGCACCGTCGATACCATCAGCGTAAAATCCTACCACAATCAGGACCAGGGCCAGGCCGAAGTTTTGAAAGCGCCAGACGTCGATCTGATGAAAGACGGCGAAGGCATTTTGATCATCGACGATTTGGTCGACAGCGGTAAAACCTTGGAGTTGGTGCGTGAAATGTATCCAAAGGCGCATTTCGCAACGGTCTATGCCAAACCCAAAGGCCGCCCACAGGTGGATACGTTTATCACCGAGGTGAGCCAGGACACTTGGATCTTTTTCCCGTGGGATATGGCGCTGCAATATGTGGAGCCCTATCGCGGCAAAGATTGAAATACGGTCTGAAATCGCAAGGCGCTCCTGTTTGGGGGCGCTTTTTTTATTTGCGTGATTTTTGAAACGCTGCATCTTTTGACGGAGGCTTCTGCCATGGCAACGCCGCGCACCCAACGCACTTTTTCCTCCCCCATCGTCGAATCGCGACGCTGGATTGAAGGCGTCACCTTCCCGGCAGATCGACCATTGTTGAACCTGAGCCAGGCTGCCCCTGCTGATACGCCGCCCGAGGCGCTGCGACAGGTGATGGCTGAGGCTGCGCTAAATGACACAAGCGCTCATTTATACGGTGCGGTTCTGGGTCGAGACGAGCTGCGCGCAGCCCTCGCGGGTCAGATCAGCAAGCATTATGACGGAGCGGTTGCGTCCGAACAGGTCGGGATCACATCCGGTTGCAATCAGGCCTTTACCGCCACCATCGCCAGCCTGTGTGATGAAGGGGACGAGGTAATTCTCCCCACGCCATGGTATTTCAATCACAAGATGGCACTGGATCTAACCGGTGTGACCGCCGTACCGCTTCCCGTGGGTGATGGTATGCTGCCCGACGTGCGGCAGGCAGAGCAGCGGATCACGCCCAAGACACGTGCATTGGTTCTGGTCACACCAAACAACCCTTGCGGTGTGGAATACCCTGAAGGTTTGGTCGCGGCCTTCTTTGATCTGGCCCGGAAACACAACCTGGCTCTGATCGTCGATGAAACCTATCGGGACTTTGACCTGCGCGAGGGGGCACCCCATAAGCTGTTTCAGAAAACCGATTGGCACCAGACGCTTATCCACCTCTATTCCTTTTCGAAAGCCTACCGTCTGACAGGACATCGGGTTGGAGCGATTGTAACAGGGGCTCCAAAATTGTTCGAAATTGAAAAGTTTCTGGACACTCATACCATCTGCCCCAATCAGATTGGCCAGATCGCCGCCGCTTGGGGCATTGAAAACCTGTCAGATTGGCTGGCGGGCGAACGCGCAGAAATCCTGTTGCGCCGCGCGGCCATCGAAGACGGATTCACGGTTCTGGCGGAACGCGGATGGAAACTGTTGGGCAGCGGTGCCTATTTCGCCTATGTGGAACATCCGTTTGCGCAGGCCGCAGATGATTTGGCAAAACAGATGATCCACGACTGTGGTGTGTTGATGTTGCCCGGCACGATGTTCACACCGTCGGAGGATCCCGGAGGCGCGCGCCAATTCCGCATCGCATTTGCCAACGTCGACACGTCCGGGATCGCACAATTGTTTGATCGCCTCGCTGGCTGGACGCCCGAGGCACATTAATTTCCGCGATCCCATTTAACAGTTTCCACCGGGAAGTATCGCGCGACCTTGCTCCCTCGACTGTGGCAGCGTATTCAGGTCCGCGAACGATCGATGTGCGGTCAAACTCAGCCCCATCTGCATGGGGCGCGTGACCGGACAAAACAGGACTTTGGCCATCAGGGCGGCAGGCATGAAAAAACTCTCAAAAACTTTTGTTTGGATCCTAATGGGGATGCTGATCCTGGGGCTTATGGGCTTTGGTGCGGTAAGCTTCACCGGATCTGGGACGGCGGTTGCAACGGTTGGCGACGAAGAAGTCTCTGTCAATGACTATGCGCGCGCCTTGCAACAGGAACAACGCGCCCTGCAGGCCCAAACAGGTCAATCCTTTACCGTGTCGCAGATGATCGAATTTGGCATGGACCGCGCAATTTTGAACCGTCTGGTTTCTGTTGCTGCGATTGATAACGAAGTCAAACGCATTGGCGTCTCCACTGGTGATGACAATCTGCTGCGTGAGATTTCTGAAATTGACGCGTTTCAAGGGATTGATGGCAGCTTTGACCGTGAATCATACGCTTTTGCTCTGCAAAACGCAGGTCTAAGCGAGCGTGAATTTGAGGCTGACATTCGTCAGGAAACTGCACGTACCCTGGTACAAGGCGCTGTGATCTCCGGTGTCAAAATGCCGCCTATGATGCAAAAAACTCTGTTGGACTACGTGGGGTCGCGCCGCAGCTTCTCTTATGTCGTTCTGTCTGCGAATGATGTGATCTTGCCGCAAGTTGCGCCATCAGACGCAGAGCTGCGCCAGTTTTATGACGACAACATCGCCGATTTCACCCTGCCTGAGACCAAAAGCATCTCTTATGTGCAATTGAGCCCTGAGATGGTGATCGACGATATCGAGATTGACGAAGCGACGATTGAGGCGCTGTTTAATGACCGGGCTGAAATCTACCAGCTGCCGGAACGTCGTCTGGTTGAACGTCTTGTTTTTGGTGACCAGTCCGCCGCTGAAACTGCTAAGGCGCAATTGGACCTGGGCGGTACGGTATTCGAAGCCCTCGTGGCTGATCGGGGCCTGGCTTTGGCTGATATCGATATGGGTGACGTGACGCGCCAAGATCTGGGCGATGCCGCCGAAGGGATCTTTGCCGCTGAAGCAGGCTCTGTTGTGGGCCCTTTGCCCTCGAACCTTGGTCCGGCGCTTTATCGGATCAATGGCATTTTGGACGCACGCACCACCGCATTGGATGACGTACGCGACGAGCTGCGCCGCGAATTGGCTGGCGACAGCGCCCGCCGCTTGATCGAAGCGCGCAGCGAAGACATCGAGGACCTGCTGGCCGGTGGCGTCACTTTGGAAGAGCTTGCTGACAGTGACGGTCTTACGTTTGGTCAGATCGACTGGACACCACAAAGCGAAGACGGCATTGCCGCCTATGATGGGTTCCGTGCCCGCGCGGCGGCGGTGACATTGGAAGACTTCCCAACGGTGGATTTCCTGGCCGACGGCAGCCTCTATGCTTTGCGCCTGGACGAGGTTCTTGAACCACGCCCACAACCGTTTGACGAAGCGCAGGACGATCTCTCGACTGCTTGGAATGCAGACCGCATCGCAAAGGCCGTGGCCGCACATGCTGAAGATCTGAAAACCAAAACCACAGAGGCCGGTGCCTTCCCCGAAACTGCCACCGTTGCCGTCGAAGAAGGTCTGACCCGCACAGCCTATCTGGATCTCACTCCGGCCAATATGATGAATGAGATTTTCGAAATGGAAGTAGGCGATCTGCGAGTGGTGGAAGGGTCCGAGAACACAGTTGTGGTGCGCCTTGACGAGACTTTGCCGCCGGCAGAAACCGACGATCTGACAACCCTGGCGAACGCGATTGCCCAGCAGTTGGATCAGTCGCTGGCACAGGCCCTGTTTGACGCCTATGCAAATGAATTGCTGCAACAGGCTGATCCGCAAGTGAACCCTCAGACATTGGCGGCCGTCCAGGCCAACTTTCATTAATTAAGGGCAAACTCAAATGGCTCTGACACCTGAATATACTGATTTTGCTGCAGCTTACGAGCGCGGCGAAAATCAGGTGGTCTATACGCGACTGGCGGCAGATCTGGATACGCCCGTTTCGTTGATGCTAAAGCTGACCGGCGCACAAAAAGATGCGTTTATGCTGGAATCGGTGACCGGCGGCGAAGTGCGCGGACGTTATTCGATCATTGGTATGAAACCTGATTTGGTCTGGCGATCGCGCGGGTCTCATTCCGAGCTGAACCGGAATGCGCGTTTCGACGAGGACGCATTCGAAACGCAGGACGGCAATCCGCTGGACAATCTGCGCAGGCTGCTGGCTGAAATCAAAATCGACCTGCCAGATGACCTGCCACAGGCAGCGGCGGGACTGTTCGGATATCTCGGCTATGACATGGTGCGCCATGTTGAGGTTCTGCCTGATGTGAACCCGGACCCTCTCGGCCTGCCCGACGCAGTCATGATGCGGCCTTCTGTGATTGCGGTTCTGGACGGCGTCAAAGGCGAGGTCACGGTGGTCTCGCCTGTTTGGAGCAACGGTGATCAATCGGCCAAGGCCGCCTATGCACAAGCATCCGAACGCGTGATGGATGCAGTGCGCGATCTTGAACGCGCGGTGCCCGAAGCGACCCGGGATCTGGGTGACAGCCGCGACGTGGGCGAGCCTGTGTCGAACTTCACCAAATCCGGCTATATGGAAGCGGTTGAGAAGGCGAAGGAATATATCCGTGCCGGCGACATCTTTCAGGTGGTGCCTGCGCAACGTTGGACGCATGACTTCCCCCTGCCGCCCTTTGCGCTGTACCGGTCCCTGCGTCGCACAAACCCGTCGCCATTTATGTTCTACTTCAACTTTGGTGGCTTTCAGGTCGTCGGTGCGTCGCCGGAAATTCTGGTGCGTGTCTTTGGCAACGAAGTCACCATCCGCCCCATCGCCGGCACCCGTCCGCGTGGCGCAACGCCCGAAGAGGACAAGGCGAACGAGCTGGATCTTCTGGCCGACAAGAAAGAGCTGGCAGAGCATTTGATGTTGTTGGATTTGGGCCGCAACGATGTGGGCCGGGTCGCGAAAATCGGCACCGTGAAACCCACCGAAGAATTCATCATCGAACGTTACAGCCACGTGATGCATATTGTGTCCAACGTGGTTGGTGAGCTGGACGAAGGCAAAGATGCGCTGGATGCGTTCTTTGCGGGCATGCCGGCCGGAACGGTTTCAGGTGCGCCAAAAGTTCGTGCGATGCAGGTCATCGACGAGCTGGAGCCTGAAAAACGCGGCGTCTATGGCGGCGGTGTTGGCTATTTCTCAGCCGGGGGCGACATGGACATGTGTATCGCGCTGCGGACCGCGATTGTTCAGGATGAAAAACTTTATATTCAGGCCGGCGGTGGCGTCGTTTACGACAGCGATCCTGAGGCGGAGTTCATGGAGACCGTCCATAAATCCAATGCGATCCGCCGTGCAGCTGCGGATGCGGCGCGATTTATTCGCGGCGGAAATTCCTGACGCAGACGTCGGATGCCTCCGACGGAAGTATTTTTAAAAAGAAAAAGGGGCGCGGATCATCGCGCCCCTTTTTTGTGTCCTTAACTGATGATCAGGTCAGGTTTTCTTCAAAGAATTCCAACGTGCGCTCCCAGGCAAGCGTTGCTGCGGCTTCGTCGTAACGTGGGGTCGTGTCATTGTGGAACCCGTGGTTCACGTCTGGGTAAAAATGCACGGTGAACTGTTTTTGATGTTCACGTAGAGCGGCGGAATAGGCCTCCCACCCCTCGTTTACGCGATTGTCGAGCCCAGCATATTGGATCATCAGCGGGGCCTGGATCGATGGTACATCTTCAGCCGCAGGTTGGCGGCCATAAAACGGGACCGATGCGGCGAGATCAGGATAAGCCACGGCCAGTGCATTACATACACCACCGCCATAGCAGAATCCAACTGCGCCGACCTTCCCTGTGGAGCCTTCATGGTCGCGCAGGTGTTCAAAGGCTGCAAAGAAGTCTTCCATCAGCTTGGCGCGATCCATGCTGCGCTGCATGGTGCGACCTTCGTCATCCGTGCCAGGATAGCCGCCCAAAGGCGACAGCCCATCGGGACCAAGCGCCAGATAGCCCGCTTTGGCAGCACGGCGCACAACGTCCTGGATGTAAGGGTTCAGGCCGCGATTTTCATGTACAACCAAAACGGCAGGCAGTTTGCCGCTCGCTCCGGCAGGTTTCGCCATCAAGCCGCGAATGGTGCCGTGGCCTTCGGGGCTTTCATATTCCACCCATTCGGTTTCAATCGCTGGATCATCTTCTGCCACCTGTGCGGCCCATGCGTAGTTGGGTTGCAGCTGTTCGAACAGCATCGCGCCGGTGACGCCAGCGGCAGCATAGCGTCCAGCTTGGGTCATAAATTCGCGTTTGCTGATCTGGCCGTGGACATACCCATCAAAGATCTCAAGGATCCGTTGGTCAAAATCACTGGCCTTTTTGCGTGTGTTGGTTTCGGTTGTCATTTCTAGCCCTCCTGTCAGTGGTCGTATGATGACCAAGTTTTTGTGTCAGGAAAACCGTAGCATGCAATTGTAACTTGTGTTCACACGTTTTTGTGGAGTCAAAAAAGGCGCGCCAGTTGGGGCGCGCCTCTGCTGCTTTTTTGTCTAAAGCCGTTTAACCGAGCAGGCCGCCGTCTTCACGCTTAACAACGATCACTGCAGAACGTGCCAACTTGCCTTCACCGTCTGGGAACGGTGCGGCAGGGTGCTGAACGCCGACGAACAACGAACGACGGTCAGAGGACCAGCAGATGCCGGTGACTTCCGCGCCGTAAGGGACGGTCATAAAGCGCACGATTTCGCCGGTGACCGGATCGCCAACCAGCATCTGGTTGTTGCCCTGACCTTCGAAATCGCCTTCGTTTTTGAAGTTACCGTCCGTCTGGATCCACAATAGGCCAGCTGTGTCGAACGCCATACCATCGGGCGAGTTGAACATGTTACCTGGGTGCACGTTTGCGGAGCCCGCATATTCGTCACCGTGTACGTTCGGGTTGCCCGCCATGACATAGAGATCCCAGTCGAATGTATCGGCTGCGTGGTTCTCTTCCACCGGGGTCCAGCGCACGATCTGGCCATAGTTGTTGGCTTCGCGTGGGTTGGCTGCGTTGACCGATGTGTCGTCACCACCTGCGTTTGGCTTCACACCGCGGTTGCGGTTGTTGGTCAGCGCGCAATAGGCTTCAACTGCGATTGGGTTGGTCGCAACCCATTCCGGACGGTCCATGGTGGTGCCGCCAGCTGCAGAGGCCGCCATACGGGTGTGGATGCAGATTTCAACCGCGTCCATGCCGGTGGTTTCAGGTGTCAGCGGCAACCAACGACCTTTGCCATCGTCATAGAACTTGGCCACATAAAGCGTGCCTTCGTTCAGCAGGTTCTCGGTGTCGCCGCCAGGCTGATAAACGCCGTTGGAGACATAGCGATAGAGGAATTCACCACGCTCATCATCACCGAGGTAGACAACAATACGGCCGTCTTTTGCGATCACAACAGCGGCGTTTTCATGCTTGAAGCGGCCCAGAGCGGTGCGCTTAACTGGCTTGCTTTCTGGATCGGTCGGGTCGATTTCCACGATATAGCCAAAACGGTTCGGCTCGTTCGGGTTCTTCGACAGATCGTAGCGTGGGTCGAACTTTTCGTAGGAGTAGCGGCTCTCGGCTTTGATGCCGTAGCGCGAGAATGCCGCAGGCAGTTCTGCGGTCTCATCGGTGGAGCCGAAGTAGCCGTTAAAGTTCTCTTCGCAGGTCAGATATGTGCCCCAAGGGGTTTTACCGGAACCACAGTTGTTCATGGTGCCCAGAACTTCGATACCGGCTGGATCGGCGTCTGTCTTCAGCAGATCGTGACCTGCCGCAGGACCTGCGATGCGCATCGGGGTGTTCTGGTGGATGCGGCGGTTATAGGCGCTGTCTTGGACAACTTTCCAACCACCCTCAGACTCTTCAACTTCCATGACCGAAACGCCCTGCAGGTTCTGCAGTTTGCGCACTTCTGCGGCGGACGTCGGAACGCCGTCTTCGTTCTTGGGCAGATTGATCTTGGGGTTAACGTATTCGTGGTTCACAGCGATCAGCTGCTTGTCGCCCACTTCATACAGCTCCATACCGTCGGTGTTTTCACCAAAGATACGGTCCGAGGCGATATCACCACCGGTCTCGTGGCTGAATTCAGGCGCGTCTGAGAACAGCGGGTCGCCCCAGCGGGTCAGGATGTCCCAGGTGTACCCTTCGGGAACATGTACGGTGGCGTCGGTTGCAATCTCAATCGGCTTAAACGCAAAGCGGCTGGTAGTTGCAGCTTCTGCGGTTGACGACAACAAAGCGCCGGTGCCCATAACAGCAGCGCCCGAACCAAAGGCCACAAGGCCGCTCAGGAACCCACGACGCGACAGTGCGTTTTCAACAACTTGGTCAAACTCGTTTTGGTCAGGACGCGGGTCGTTCAATTCGTCCCACTCGTCCCACGACAGATCTACACGTTTATCGGCCATTTCTTTCCCCTGGCTAATGTGAACTGGGTGCGGCCCCTCTATCGTTCACATACGTAACTTTTATGACGAATTGGACGTCCGGTTTCAGGGGAGATTTTCTGCGCCGCTGACGAGGGAGTTGCTCGCAGCGCAGATGGAATTCCAATAATAAGGTTATGATTTAACGCACTTAATTCGCACTAGCCGCCTTGTAGGCCCGTTCGCAGACTGGCCGAAATCGGAGCCAATTGGACACGGCTTGCGCGATCTTGCAAACCCCACAACAAAAGTGCCGAAATCGTGTCCGGTTGTAAGCGGCCTAACATGATCACCGCACCTTCTTGACTGGCGCGAAACGCTGCTTGATCCAGGAACCGCCGAATGGCGCGTGGGTCCTGGCCTGCGCCGTCAAAATCACGGAACACAAGGCCCGATGGGACGCCATCACGCTGCGCAAGTTTCTGAACTGTGTTTAGGCCTTTGGCCTGGGTCACCAAACCCAATCCGCTGGACGCAGTCAGCGCGGCCATCTGATCGGCGAGCGGGCGGTTGCCTTGGAAACCGGTGTCGACCCCTTCTAATATGCCAATCGCTTGTGGCAGTTTAGGTGCCCAGACTTCCATCGCGGCTTCCGCTTCGCGAGGGCCGGCCTCACGCGGCAGATCGACCAGCATCAATACTTCAAAGCCGGCCGCGCGTCGGGCTTGTGCTTTGGCTGTAGCCCTTGGGTCATCCGCCCGGATTGCAAATGTCAGCGGATAGGGAAACTCTTCCAATGCATCCGCATCGACACTGTCGGCTTCGTCTATCAAGACAATCGACATCAAAGGGCGATCGTCAAGCGCAATGAATTCTTCTGCGTTGCGCACAAAAGCTGGCAAATCCGACTGAGACGTTTGTGCTGTCGTTCCGGTTACTGATCCTTGTGTGCCAAGCTGAACGCCAGGGGTTCCAATGCTGGGGCGATTCTCATCCGAGGGCGCTTGGGCTTGCGGTTCCAGCACAGGGTCTTCGCCAGGCACATCACGCGGCGCGTTTGGCGCTGCAACTTGTGGCAAGGTGAGCCCTGCCAGACCTCCGCCCAGCTGTGGAGCCTCGATCTGAGGGACGTTCACCGCGATCTCAGGTGCTGCGGGTTTTAGGTTTTCCTCAGGCCCGGTTGGTGTTTCCACGCCCGATGCCCCTGTTTCAGGCTCAACGGCAATTTCGACCGGGTTGTCCGTCTCGCCCAGTTCTGGCGCCGTCGGTATGGCGACCGCGGTTTCCTCGGTCGCTGCCACAGTTGTGTCGGTCGGAATGTTTTCGACGATGGCCGCGGGCACATCAGCCGGCAAAGGCGCTGACGCGGTTTCGATCACCGGGGCACTATCGCCAGCCGGTACATCCGGAGCCGGAAGCGACGCAGCAGGCAATCCGGCCCCAAGTCCTTGGGGCTGGCTCACCTCTGGTACGGTGCTTGTGGGAAAGTCGATATCCGAAAATGTGCTGGTTGCATCCTCGACAACAGGTTTTGCAGCCGGTGTGCTTACGCCAGGCGTGATAGAGGCCGTATCGTCCACGACTTCGGGGCTGCTTGGAACGGTTGGCGCGACTTCGACCAAGTCAGCGTCCGGCACGCTCGCCTCTGTTGCAACTGGTGCTGCAACATTTGGCGCGTTCGAGACCAGCGGATCCTCGCTGGATACTTCAATGGTCTGTGGCAACGGAACTGCCAACGAGGCCAGCGCTGCCCCAAGTCCCGAGACCAATGCGCCAATGGCGGCGCCTCCCAAAAATCCCCGCATACCTGTCTCGCCTCTCGTCTATGTGGCCAAGGTATGCGCGTATGATAACGCCGTTTTCCGGCATTTACACAGTCTATACGTCATTGGCAGGCTCAACTGCTCTTGACGCTGCCGCACATCCCTGAACATCTATGTTGCGACGACTATACTGCG
Organism: uncultured Paracoccaceae bacterium; assembly: GCA_947497985.1. Lineage (GTDB taxonomy): Bacteria > Pseudomonadota > Alphaproteobacteria > Rhodobacterales > Rhodobacteraceae > Epibacterium. Next base: position 94,977 of record CANMIX010000004.1, on the reverse strand, counting down.
GTGGGGCCCTGTCCCGCCAGCCTAAAACGAGGCCGCGAACCATGCTGCTGCTAATCGACAACTATGATTCATTTACTTACAATCTCGTCCACTATCTGGGCGAGTTGGGAGCCGACGTTCAGGTGCACCGCAATGATGCCTTGGACGTGCAGGCCGCGATGGCGCTGAACCCTGCTGCGATCCTGTTGTCGCCGGGCCCCTGCGACCCTGATCAGGCCGGAATTTGCCTCGCCTTGACCGAGGCTGCGGCAGAAACCAGGACCCCTTTGATGGGAGTTTGCCTTGGACATCAGACCATTGGGCAATCTTTTGGTGGCACCGTGACCCGCTGCCACGAGATCGTGCACGGAAAGATGGGCACAATGAACCACACCGGCAAGGGCCTGTTTGCAGGTCTGCCTACACCGTTTGAAGCCACTCGGTATCACTCGCTGGTGGTTGAGCGTGAGACCCTGCCCGACTGTCTGGAAATCACGGCTGAGCTGGAAGACGGCACCATCATGGGCCTGCAACACAAAGAGCTGCCCATCCACGGCGTTCAATTCCACCCGGAATCAATTGCGTCGGAACATGGTCACGCGCTGCTGAAAAACTTTCTGGATGAGATGAAGGTGCCAGCATGAGCGACGCACTCAAACCGCTGATCGGAGCTGCCGCTGACCGTCCCCTAACCCGCGATGAAGCCGAGGAAGCCTTTGGCATTCTTTTTGACGGTGCTGCGACGCCCAGCCAAATTGGCGGCTTGTTGATGGCCCTGCGGACCCGTGGCGAGACGGTGGAAGAATACGCCGCCGCCGCCGCCGTGATGCGGGCCAAATGCAACGCTGTGACTGCGCCAGTTGGTGCGATGGACATCGTCGGCACCGGCGGTGATGGCAAAAACACATTGAATATCTCCACCGCCACGGCTTTTGTTGCCGCTGGTGCGGGCGTTGTTGTCGCCAAACATGGCAACCGCAATCTGTCCTCGAAATCAGGCACCGCTGATTTGCAATCTCAGATGGGAATCAATGTGATGGCGGGCGCTCCTGTGATGGAACGCGCAATCAATGAGGTCGGAATTGGCTTTCTGATGGCACCGGTTCACCATCCCGCCGTGGCCCATGTTATGCCGACGCGACAGGAACTGGGCACGCGGACGATCTTCAACATTCTTGGCCCGCTGACCAACCCGGCCGGCGTGACCCGTCAATTGACCGGCGCCTTTAGCCGTGACCTGATCCGACCCATGGCCGAAACCCTACAAGCCCTTGGTGCTGAGAAAGCCTGGCTTGTGCATGGGTCCGATGGCACGGATGAGCTGACAATCACCGGCACCTCTTGGGTATCTGGTCTGGACGAAGGGTCGGTGACCGATTTTGAGGTCCACCCCGAAGACGCAGGACTTCCCATCCACCCGTTTGAGGCCATCATCGGCGGCACGCCCGAAGAAAACGCAATTGCCTTCCGCGCGCTTCTGGCAGGTGAGGTCTCCGCCTACCGGGATGCGGTTTTGCTGAATACGGCTGCGGCACTGGTTGTTGCGAGCGACGTAAGCACCCTCGCCGAAGGTGTTGAAAAAGCACGTGAAAGCATCGACAGCGGCGCCGCAAAATCCAAAGTCGAAGCGCTGGCCGCTTTGACATCTGCCTGATCCAAACCTCCGGGCTTTTGCTATAAGGCCCGGGAGTTTCTGGCACCTAAAAAGGCTCCATTGCTGATGTCTTCCCACACTATCCCGGCCGCCTGGGGACACTTGCCGTTTTTTACCCAGGATTGGCCCCGGATTGAGGCCGCGCTTGCTGATGATCCGCGTCAGATCCTGCCGCCAAACCCGGACAGATTTGCAGCGCTTGATCTGACAGCGCCCGGCAGCACCCGAGTGGTTATCCTTGGGCAAGACCCTTATCCAACGCCCGGACACGCGCATGGGCTGGCGTTTTCGACCGAGCCCGATGTGCGCCCTCTCCCACGGTCACTTGGTAACATTTACAAAGAGTTGGAGGCGGATCTTCATATTACGCGCCCTAACGGTGATTTGCGGGGCTGGGCGAAACAGGGTGTTTTATTGCTGAACACTGCGCTCTCGGTCCCTGCGGGTGAGGCAGATGGTCACAAACGTCTGGGCTGGGCCCCGTTGGTGCACCAGATTTTGCAGCACTGCTCAACCCGCCCCACTGCCTTTATTCTGTGGGGTAACACCGCGCAAAAGCTCGAGAAATACATTCAAGGCGACACTCATCTGATCCTCAAGTCCGCCCATCCGTCGCCCTTGTCGGCGCGACGTGGCTTTTTCGGGTCTCGCCCCTTTTCAAATGTGAACGACTGGCTTACCCAACAGGGGCATTCGCCCATTGACTGGAGCCAATAACCGAAAGGCCGCGCCATGACTGAAAACGTGCTCGACAAGATCAAAGCCTACAAGCTCGAAGAAGTCGCCGCCGACAAAGCGGCCAAACCGCTGGCCGAGGTTGAAGCAGAGGCCAAAGCCGCCGACCCGGTACGGGGCTTTGCCGACAAGCTGATCACCGCCAGCCGCGAGGGTTACGGTTTGATCGCTGAGGTTAAAAAAGCCAGCCCATCCAAAGGTCTGATCCGTGCCGATTTTGATCCTGTTTCCATCGCGCAAGCCTATGAAGCTGGGGGTGCCACATGCCTTTCGGTCCTGACCGATACACCCAGTTTCCAAGGCGCCAAGGAGTTCTTGGTCAATGCACGTGCAGCCTGCGCCCTACCCGCGCTGCGCAAAGATTTCATGTATGACACCTATCAAGTGGCCGAGGCTCGCGCACTGAATGCGGACTGTATCCTGATCATCCTCGCCTCGGTCTCGGACGCCCAAGCCGCCGAACTGGAGGCCTGCGCCTTTGAATGGGGTATGGATGTCCTGTTGGAGGTCCATAACGCCGAAGAGCTTGAGCGTGCCTGCGATCTGAAGTCTCCCTTGATGGGGATCAACAATCGCAATCTGAAAACCTTTGAAACAACGCTCGACACAACACGGATCTTGTCGAAACAAGTGCCCGCAGACCGCACGATTGTCTGTGAAAGCGGCCTGTTCAATCCCGAAGACCTGGCCGATATGTCGCGTTACGGCGCGCGCAGTTTCCTGATCGGTGAAAGCCTGATGCGGCAGGATGACGTGGCCAAAGCCACCCATGATCTGCTCGCCAATCCAGCCCAACCGGGAGCGTAACGCCATGAGCCTCACGCATTTCGACAAAAAGGGCGACGCCCATATGGTGGATGTCTCTGACAAGGCTGTCACCTCGCGTATCGCCACCGCAACCGGTCATGTCACAATGGCACAACAGACGTTTGACTTGATCTCTGATGGGCGCGCGAAAAAGGGCGATGTCTTGGGCGTGGCGCGTTTGGCAGGCATCATGGGGGCCAAAAAAACCTCGGATTTGATCCCATTGTGTCACCCGCTACCCGTCACCAAGGTCGCGGTTGAACTTACACTCGCCCCGGAATTGCCTGGTGTCCAGATCGAGGCGACAGTCAAAACCACCGGTCAGACCGGGGTTGAAATGGAGGCTCTTACAGCGGTCTCCACTGCGGCGCTCACTGTCTACGACATGTGCAAGGCCGCTGACAAAGCGATGGAGATCGGCGGTGTCCGTGTAACGCTGAAAGATGGCGGAAAATCAGGGCGGTACGAGGCCTAAATGATCTCAGTCAACACAGCGCTTGAACATCTTCTGGATCTCGTCTCCCCGTTGGGCGTCGAAGAGGTCCCCTTGGCCAAGGCGGCCGGTCGGGTTTTGGCGCAGGACGTCACCGCTCGACGGGAACAGCCGCCGTTTGCAGCCTCCGCGATGGACGGCTATGCGGTGAACAAGGCCGAGGTTGAATCGCACGCCATGTTCAAGGTAATTGGCGAATCTGCTGCCGGTCACCGCTTTGATGGACGGGTGGGCCCCGGACAGGCCGTGCGCATTTTTACCGGCGCGCCGGTGCCCGAAGGCGCGAGCTTTGTCGTTATCCAAGAAGACGTCGACCGCAAAGGGGATCTGATCACCATTCTGGACCAGCCCGGCGGTCACAACATACGCCCCGCTGGCGGCGATTTCAAAATCGGCGATGTCATGTCGGCGCCCAAGCGTCTGACGTCGGCGGATATCGCATTGCTGGCGTCGATGAACATCCCGCAGGTGCCGGTGCGGCGCAAACCGGATATCGCGCTTATTTCCACCGGGGATGAGCTGGTCATGCCGGGTGAGGTTCCGGGTCCGGACCAGATCATTGCCTCAAACACATTTGGCCTCAAAGCCCTGCTTGAAAACCTTGGCGCCTCTGTTCGTATTCTGCCCATCGCCCGCGACGAGAAACCCGCGCTTGAAGCGGCGTTTAACTTGGCCAAAGGGGCGGATCTGGTTGTGACCATCGGCGGTGCCTCCGTTGGGGACCATGATTTGGTCGGCCAAGTGGCGCAGGATCTCGGGATGGAGCAGTCCTTTTACAAGGTCGCAATGCGCCCCGGCAAACCCCTGATGGGTGGTCGCATGGGCGATGCGGCTATGATCGGCCTGCCCGGCAATCCGGTCTCGGCGATGGTATGTGGACATGTGTTCCTGAAACCGGTGGTGGAACGGATGCTGGGTCTGCCCGATGGCACTACTATCCAGTCCACACAACTGTTGCAGCCGCTTGGTGCAAACGGCCCGCGTGCCCATTACATGCGTGCGGTGCTGACCGCAGATGGGATCACAGCTTGCGACAATCAAGACAGCGCTTTGTTGTCGGTCCTTGCGGATGCAAACGCTTTGTTACTGCGCGCGCCACATGACCCAGCGCTAACTGTGGGCGCGGACGTCAGCTATATGCTAATCTAATCTGTACAATTCACGGTCACCACTGTGAAACGCCGTCCTGTCCCACAGGGCGGTGTTGTTTTATCCACAGCTTCGCAGTTGACACAAAACGAGAACATGCGTAGAACAAATCACGACAGGTGGTCAAAAAAGCGAGGCGCAGATGCTCACAAAGAAGCAGTTGGATCTGTTGGAGTTCATTCACAAACGTCTGCAACGGGACGGTGTTCCACCCAGCTTTGACGAGATGAAGGTGGCGCTGGACCTGCGGTCCAAATCCGGGATCCATCGGTTGATCACCGCTCTTGAGGAGCGCGGCTTTATCCGTCGCCTTGCCCATCGTGCCCGCGCCATCGAGATTATCAAACTGCCCGAAAGCATGGGGGGTGATATCTCGGCGACCACGCCGCAGGTGATTGACGGTGGCAAGCCGGATCAACCTGAAAAAACCAGTGTTGATCAAATGATGTCTGGCGCAATCGAATTGCCAGTCATGGGCCGGATCGCCGCCGGTGTGCCAATTGCAGCCATCAGCGAAGTGTCCCATCAAGTGGCGGTTCCCACCGCGATGTTGGCCGCAACGGGTCAGCATTTTGCGCTGGAGGTCAAAGGCGATTCCATGATCAACGCAGGCATCAATGATGGTGATGTGGTTGTCATTCGCGAAACCTCTCATGCGGACAATGGCGATATTGTTGTGGCTCTGGTCGAGGATCAGGAAGCCACTTTGAAACGCTTTTACCGCACGGGCGACCAGATCGCGCTTGAGGCGGAAAACCCCGCCTATCCAACCCAGAAGTACCCATCCCATATGGTGCGCATCCAGGGCCGGTTGGTTGGGTTGATCCGCAGCTATTGAGCAGGTCGCCTGCCCTTAACGCTTGATCCCTTCATACATTGTAATGCCCTGCGCCGTGGCGTGGGGCACTTTCGTTCCGGCCAATGGATCTGCTGCCTTGTACCATGTTGAAGGGCTCCACATCCGCAGTCCAGAAACAGATCGGTTGGTTGCAACCTCACCCCGGGCGGAGATGGACAGGCTGCCGGTCAGGCGCAGAAGATCGGGGTCAATGACCAAACAAGATGCGTCCTTTCCTGCACCGGCTAACGGCTGGTTGCTCACAATAATCTTGTGGGGGCCGCAGCCCGCAAAGCTTTCCGCCGCGCGTTTGCCACGCAAGGCCAGATAGGGCTGCGACGCCTGATCGCTCCAACGCGTCGCGGCGGTGGATTGGGGCATCGGCGTGCCGTCGTTTTCCAACCAGACCTTGGCGATAAACCCGCTGCCCTTGGCCTTGGACAACGCCCGGCCCGCATCGGTGCGCAGTCCAATCAGCCCTCCGTCTTCGCTGATCAACAGAAAGGGTCGTTCCGTGTTTTGCCACGCGATGCCGCCGCAGAAGATGGCGATCAATCCAACAAAACGCACCGGACCCTGCAACAGGCAGAGGGCCAAGCCGCCAATGCTAAGGAGCCCGAGCACCCAAGCCTGTGGTTGCGCGACAAAGCTTTGAGGGTTTGGGAGATCGGAGACAAAATGGGCAACCCACAGGATCCATTCCAACCCCTGCACCATAGCCCAAAGCGCCAGCCCCTCCGCTCCAAAGGGGATCAACACCACCGCCAGCACCGCCGCCGGCATCACAAGCCCGCCCATAACTGGGACAGCCAGTGTATTGGCCAAAAGGCCATAATGGGACATCGTGTTGAAATGCGCTGCACCAAAAGGGGCCGTGGCAAGGCCCGCGATGCCAGAGGACAGCAACAACATAAGGACGGGGCGCGACAACGACGGCCCCATGTTCCACCGCTGCGCCCGCAGATAGCCAAAAACAGCGACCAAAGCGGTTGTCGCCGCAAAGCTCATCTGAAACCCAGGGCCCAGCAGGCTTTCGGGGCGATGCAATAGAACGACCAGAGCCGCCAAAGCCACCGCCCGCAACGTCAATGCCCGACGTCCCAGCAACACCGCCCCCAATACGACGGCAACCATGACAAACGCGCGTTCAGTTGCGACATTGCCGCCCGACACCGCCAAGTAAGCCGCCCCTGCGCATAAAGCGCCCGCCGCAGCCATTTTTTTGGCGCGCAGATCACGACCAAGGGCCAGCCCGCTGACCACCAAGGACATGCGCAGAGCAGTAAAAACAACGCCAGTTAACAGCCCCATGTGAAGTCCGGAAATAGCCAGCAGATGCGCCAGATTGCTGACACGCAGAACATGGACTGTCTCTGCATCCAACCCGCGGCGATCACCGGTCAGAACCGCGGCTGCAACCGCGCCACCTGCCCCCGGCAGCCTATTGTGCAAGGTTTGGGTGATCTGCGCCCGTTTGCGCGCCACCCACAGATCTGATCCTGGGCCCTCGGACAGCAGAACTGGCACCCTCGTATACCCCACAGCCCCGATGCCAAGAAACCAAAGATGCCTGCGAAAATCAAAACCACCGGGCTCGACCGGGCCGCCGGACATCGAAAGATGCGCCGTGGTCATGACACGGGCACCGATTGGTGGCGGCTCTTGCAGATCGCGTGCCGTGATACGAACGCGGCGCGGGGTGCGGTCCTGTGACATGCGCGACAGCTGGACGTGGTCCAGCGTCAGTCGCAATGCATCACTTTGAGAGCGATCAATCGCAACCAGACGGCCTTCGACCGGGCCGTAGTACCGAAATTCAATGACCGGAGCTGCCACCAGATGCGCGCGCGCATTGGCGCATAGAAAGCCCCCAACCAGCAAAAGGACCGCCAAGCCCCACAGCCGAGATATGCGGGACAAGATCCCGCCCGCCACTGCGATGCCCAACGCGACGCCCCAGACCGCAACACCCGGTTCTACGGGCCATTTGAAATAGGCCGCGACACCCAATCCAAAGCAGACGGCCGACCAGGGAAACAGATGTCCCTGCTGCGCATCCCAGCTCTGTTGAAGGGCCTTTGCAATCCGCATGCTTGCTCCTGACCGAGCGTGTGGGTAGACAGGCAGAAAATCACAGGCTCCGAGCCTCGCCGCATATGGTTTCCGAAAGGTTAATTACCGACATGTCCCAAACGGTCGTCACCCGCTTTGCCCCGTCTCCTACAGGCTTTCTTCATATTGGCGGCGCGCGCACCGCATTGTTCAATTGGCTCTATGCCCGCGGGCGTGGTGGAAAATTCCTGCTGCGGATCGAAGACACCGATCGTGAACGTTCGACGCCGGAAGCGACGGCAGCAATCCTGCAGGGTATGGCATGGTTAGGTCTCGATTATGACGGCGATGTCATCAGCCAATTCGAGGGCGCAGACCGCCATGCCGAAGTTGCCTTGCAGCTGCTGGCAGAGGGCAAAGCCTATAAGTGTTTTGCCACTCAGGACGAAATCGCCGCATTTCGTGAGCAAGCAAAGGCCGAAGGTAAATCGACGCTCTACCGCTCGCCCTGGCGGGATGCGGATCCGGCAGACCATCCGGATGCGCCCTTTGTTGTGCGGATCAAGGCGCAGCAAGATGGCGAAACCATCATCCAGGACGAGGTTCAGGGCGATGTCACCATCAAGAACCAGCAGCTCGACGATATGATTCTGCTGCGCTCTGACGGCACGCCGGTCTATATGCTCGCCGTGGTGGTGGATGATCACGACATGGGCGTAACCCATGTGATCCGGGGCGACGACCATTTGAACAACGCGGCCCGTCAGATGATGATTTACACCGCGATGGGCTGGCCCCTGCCGGTTTACGCGCACATCCCGCTGATCCACGGCGCAGACGGTAAGAAACTGTCGAAACGTCACGGTGCATTGGGCGCGCAAGAATACCAGGCCATGGGCTATCCGGCGGCTGGGATGCGCAACTATTTGGCACGTTTGGGCTGGTCTCACGGCGATGACGAATTTTTTACGGACGCGCAGGCAAAAGAATGGTTCAACTTTGACGGAATCGGAAAAAGCCCGGCGCGGTTTGACACCAAGAAGTTGGAAAACCTGTGCGGTCAACATATTGCAGAAATTGAAGACGCCGCATTGCGGCAGGAGATCGTCGCTTATCTGGATGCGGCCAAACAGCCTGCTTTGACTGACGCGCAGTCAGGAAATTTGGAAAAAGCAATGTTTTGCCTCAAAGACCGGGCGAAGACTTTCCCAGAACTCCTTGAAAAAGCACAGTTTGCACTTGCTTCACGCCCTATCGAACCTGATGCAAAAGCTGAAAAAGCCCTTAGAAATGTATCCGACGGTATACTGGAAGAATTGACGCCGCATCTGCAAAGTGCTAGCTGGTCGCGAGACGAATTGGAGGCGGCATTAAACGCCTTCGCCGAAGCGCATGATACCAAGTTCGGCAAGCTCGCAGCGCCGCTGCGTGCAGTGTTGGCAGGACGTGCGGTCACTCCTTCGGTTTTCGACATGATGATGGTTCTGGGCCGTGATGAAACCCTGGCCCGGATTCAAGACGCCGCGGGATAAATTCGCCTTTAACGCGAGAGTAAGCCCGCTCCTATAACACATCGCCTGCGCGGGTGGCGCGCAGGTGTTGCCCCGCATGGAATGCAGAGTTTTAAGCTTTCTCGCCATGCCTGTAACAGGAAGGGACATCTATGACCGACACTCAGAAAACCGCTAAGCTCACCTTGAATGATCAGGAGTATGAGCTTCCCATTTTCTCGCCGACGGCAGGCCCCGATGTTCTCGACATCCGCAAGCTCTATGCCCAGGCTGGTGTTTTTACCTATGACCCGGGTTTCACCTCGACCGCGTCGTGCGACAGCACCATCACCTTTATTGATGGTGGCAAAGGTGAACTGCTGCACCGTGGTTATCCGATTGATCAACTGGCTGCGAAATCCCATTATTTGGAAGTTTGCTACCTGCTGCTTTACGGTGAACTGCCAACTTCGACACAGCTCGAAGATTTTGAAAGCCGCGTAACGAACCACACGATGGTGCATGAACAAATGCACAACTTCTTCCGTGGTTTCCGCCGTGATGCGCACCCGATGGCAACGCTGGTTGGTGTTGTTGGTGCGATGTCTGCATTCTATCACGACTCCACCGATATTTCGGATCCGTGGCAGCGTGAAGTTGCGGCGATCCGTCTGATCGCGAAACTGCCGACCATCGCCGCGATGGCCTATAAGTATTCGATCGGTCAGCCGTTTGTGTATCCGCGCAATGATCTGGATTACGCTGCAAACTTCCTGAACATGTGTTTCTCGGTTCCGGCCGAAAACTATCAGGTGAACCCGATCCTGTCCCGCGCGATGGACCGTATCTTTACACTGCACGCGGATCACGAACAGAACGCGTCGACCTCGACCGTGCGTCTGGCGTCGTCTTCGGGTGCAAACCCGTTTGCCTGTATCGCTGCTGGCATCGCGTGCCTCTGGGGTCCGGCACACGGTGGTGCAAACCAAGCGTGTCTGGAGATGCTCAAGGAAATCGGCACCGTCGACCGCATTCCGGAATATATCGCAAAAGCAAAAGACAAGAACGATCCGTTCCGTCTGATGGGCTTTGGTCACCGTGTTTACAAAAACACCGACCCACGTGCGAAGGTTCTGAAGCAATCTGCGGATGAAGTTCTGGAACTGCTGGGCGTCGAAGACAACCCGCTGTTGCAAGTTGCAAAAGAGCTGGAACAGACCGCTCTGAACGACCCCTATTTCGTTGAGAAGAAACTGTTCCCGAACGTTGACTTCTATTCGGGCATCATCTTGGAAGCGATGGGCTTCCCGACATCGATGTTCACGCCGATCTTTGCGCTGTCGCGCACCGTTGGCTGGATCTCGCAGTGGAAAGAGATGATCTCGGATCCAACAATGAAGATCGGTCGCCCGCGCCAGCTCTACACCGGTGAAAACGCGCGCGACTATATCGATATCGAAAACCGCTAAATCCGGTTGGCCCTCATCCGGGGGCCAGCTGCGCCTTTAGCGAGACGATCCAAGAATTCAAACCCGCCCACAGCAGACGCTGGGGCGGGTTTTGTTATGTCCGGTTCGAGAGTGCCCAAGTCAGCCCGGATCGGCAACCCGGTGCAGCAAATCTGCGATGCGCACCATCTCCATTTCGGTCAACCCAGAATGCAACGGCAGCGACAGGCCCATGTCATGTACACGATCCGCAACGGGCATTGGTGTCTTGCCCATCTGCGCATACCAGAACGGCAAACGCGCAATGTTGGGTGCAATCAATGCGCGACTGTCCACGCGGCTATGACGCAGGTAGTCCACGACTTCCTCGCGATTGTGGACAAGCGTGCCAAAGGCATTGCAGGACGTCACCTCGGCGGCGCTTTCTTGTGAAAACATATCGCCCAGTACGGTTTTCAGAACGTCCCGGTTGCGCATTCGCCGGTCTATGGCCCCGTCCAGACGCGGAATTTGGCGCCTGCCCAAAAACGCATTGATCTCGGAGCCGTTCAAGCCAAACCCCGCATGCAGACAGCCAGACTGGGCGCCAAAATTCACATGCCCCAAACGCTGTTGCAGTTGATTGCGTCGATCCGGTCCGAATTCCGCAGCATTACCATAGGCACGCAAGGACAACATGACCTGATGAAGGTCATCGTCATTGGTCACGATCAACCCGCCTTCCACGGTCGACAGCTGATACCCGTCCCGCAATGAGAAGCTGGCGGCGGTGCCAAAGGTTCCCAGTTTTTGCGTAGACATGGCAGACCCCATCGCCTCGCGGGCATCTTCCAGCAAGATCACATCGTGGTGCGCACAAAGGTCCACGACACGCGCCATGTCACCGGGCACACCAAGGGTATAGGGCAAAATCAAAAGCGCGGGCTTCTCAGCCTCCAATGCGCGTTCCAACTGGTCGAGGTCAATGTTCAAACTCTGCGCGTCACAGTCGCAAAGGCTGACCTGAAACCCTAACTGCAACAATGGCGCAACCGTCGTCGGTCGGCTCAGTGCGGGGACGATGGCGCGCATGTTGCGCAGCCGGCCGCCTTCTTTCAGGGCATAGGCCATCACCAGATTGGCTGAGGCACCGGAATTGACCATCACCGCGTGGCGCACGCCCAACCAGGTCGCAATCTCACGCTCAAACGCATGGGTCTGCACCCCGCGTGTCAAAGATCCACCCGTAGCGATCCAATCTGCAAGCGCGGCCCGGTCCCCAACGGACAGAGCCGTTTCCGAAAGCTTTATCTCTTTACTGCGAAGAACATACATCGAGGCTACCACTTTGAAAAATCATCGGTACCATTACGCCACAAAATCCAATGTTCGCCGCCAACAATAAAGGCGCAAATTTACATCAAATTTGACAGGCGGGTACATCCATTACGGGTAGACGACGCGACTTAATTTTTTGTTATCGCCCTTCGAATTTTGCGACGCGCTTCTCCAGAAATGCAGAAACGCCTTCGACAAAATCACGGCTCTTGCCCAAGTCGCCTTGGAGCTGCGCTTCGAGGTTCAGTTGGGACCTCAGGTCATTGCCCATACTTGCCCGCATGGCCGCGCGGATGGCGCGAAAGGCGCATGTCGGCCCGTCCGCCAGACGGGTTGCGCGTTCGCGCCAGTGGGCGTCAAACCTGTCTGCTGCTACGGCCTCATAGATCATCCCCATATCGCTGGCTTCCTGCGCCGAGATGCGATCGGCAAAGAACGCGGCGCCCATCGCCTTGGCCAGGCCGATTTGACGCGGCAAAAACCAGGTCCCCCCAGCGTCCGGCATCAAGCCAATGCGGCTAAAGGCCTGGGTAAAAAATGCAGCCTCAGAGGCCATGACAACATCGCAGGCCAACGCCAGATTGGCCCCTGCCCCAGCTGCAGCCCCATTGACCGCTGCCATGGTTGGCAATGGGCAATTCACCAAGGCTTCCAACATAGGATAGTACTCATCGCGCAAAACCCGCTCTAGATTCAGCTTGGTCGTATTGCGCGCATCCCCGAGGTCCTGGCCAGAACAGAACGCTGTTCCAGCGCCTGTCAGAACCACCGCGCGTGAGTCCTTCAAACGTTGGGTGAGGACATGAGTGATCTCTGCGCGCATAGCGGCGTTCATTGCGTTCATCTTGTCAGGTCGGTTCAATGTGATAACCGCCAAACCGTCCTGGCAGGTAAACTCAATTTCGACATAGTCCATCGGGACGCTTCCTCATTAACAACTACACGGCAGACTGCCCGATGCGGGCCGGCGCGAAAAGCCCCGACCCGGCGTCAGATCATTTGGTGGTGCGACGTTCTTTTATGACGGCCAACAACGCGCGCGCCTCAGTCGGCATGGGCTGTTCCAGACGTTGGTAATTGCTGCCGTCTCGTTCGCGGCGCATTAGGTGCATTTCAACAAGTGACCGTCGGATTTGTGCCGGGTCCCGAAACACGGTCATCTCGTCGATCAACGCGCTGATCTGGCGCTCGCTAAACGTTTCACGCGGCGGGATTGCCGCCCAGATCACCCAGAGACACAGTTCACGCACGCCGCGTTTCAACGGCCAGCGCGCCCATTGACCGTCATCGTCAAAATAACGCGCCGCACGATCCACCTGTTTGCGGTTGGCCTGCGGCACCGGCGCATTGCGGGCGCGCAAATGTTGATAGTTGCGATAGCCCGCCGCCCGCGCCACATGGGTTAACATTTCGACGTGGCTGGGGGGCGTGTCCAGCTGTTTGCGCAGGGCTTTGGTGAACTGGGACAGATCGTCTATTTTCACCTGGATGACATCACGTTTGGCATCCGCCGTTTGGGGAAGTTCCTTGGACATCGGCTTTTCTCCTCGCGATACCGCGCCTGCCAGTGCAGGTTGGATGTCCGCCCGTGTCCTTGGGTATCGCCTGAGTAAAGTCCAAAGACAGTGTCAGGTTATCCAAAACATAAAATCGCAGGTTTAGCGCGGGGCGGAGCCTGGGTGAACTGCGGACCGCAGCCACCCTACCAACGCCCATCGGCCTTTGCAATCACTCTTCCATGATGGCTTTTAGCCGGGCCTGTTCATCCTCGGTCAAGGCGTCCTCGTTTTTGGTTGAGGCACGCGCGCGACCACGTACAAACCCGCCGCCCACAATCAGCCCGATGAGCAACATGGCCGGACCCGCCGCCCACAACAGCCAATTGGCTCCACCGGTCGTCGGGCGCAGCAACACAAATTCGCCAAATCGATTGACGATGTAATCCATTGCTTCTGCGTCAGTGTCGCCAGCTGTCAGCCGTTCCCGCAGCAGGATCCGCAAATCCCGCGCCAGATCTGCATTGGATTCGTCAATGCTTTCGTTGCGACACACCAAACAGCGCAGGCCCTTGGACAACTCCCGTGCACGCGCCTCCAAGGCCGGGTCCTCCAGGATCTCATCCGGTTCAACCGCCCAGGCAGGCGTCACGGCAAATGAGGACACCGCAAGCAAAACCACAAGCCCAAGGGTCGAGAGAAAAGTGTTCATTCTGCGGGGACCCCTTGCATGTTTGTCTTCCGCGCACCGGCAGCCACCCGGAAGCGGCGATCCGACAGGCTGAGGAAGCCGCCAAAGGCCATCAACAGACAACCGCCCCAGATCCAATTCGCCAGCGGCTTGATATATGTCCTGACCGTCCAGCCGCCGTCGTTTTGTGGATCACCAATCACCACATAGATATCGCGCAGGAATTGGTAATCAATCGCGGCCTCGGTCGTGGGCATGCGCGCCACTGGATAGTCGCGTTTTTCTGGATGTAACGTGGCTACTGGCTTGCCGTCTCGGGTCACGTCGACTGTCGCTTTGACAGCGAAATAGTTAGGACCGCGTTCGCGCCCAACGTCACGCAAAACCATTGTATAGGCACCCACGTCGAACGGCTCGTCAATTTGGGCCACGCGAATATCCTCCGCCTCCCAAGCCGTCAAACCCGCGATGGCAAATATGGTGATCCCCAGACCCGAATGCGCCACGGCCTTGCCCCAATCCGCACGCGGCAGACGCAGGATCCGTTTCAACCGATCTGAAAGGCTCGATTTACCGCTGCGCATCCAGAGGTCAGCAAATGCGCCGAAAACCATCCAAGTGCCTAGGAACAAACCAACGGGGCCTAGGGCCGAGCGTCCGGTTTGCAGCGCAAAGGCCAGGACCATCATGGCGACGGCCAAGGCAAAGACATAGCGCAATTGCCAGCAGGTCCGCCGCAGTTTGCCCCGTTTCCAGGGCAGCATGGCTCCAACGGGCAGCACAATGCCCAAGGCCACCATGAAAGGCGTGAAAGCCATGTTAAAGAACGGCGGGCCAACCGACAGTTTGCGGTCAAATGCCATCTCAGCCACCACCGGCCACAGGGTGCCAAAGAACACCACAAAACAACTGACTGCCAACAGGATATTGTTGACGACCAGACCCGTCTCGCGGCTGACTAGGCCAAAGACACCTTTGGCCTCCATCGCTTGGGCACGGCTGGCAAAAAGTGTCAGCGCCCCGCCAGTGAACAGCGCGATAATGATCAGGATAAAGACGCCGCGCTCGGGATCATTTGCAAAGGCATGGACCGAGGTCAAAAGCCCGGAGCGTACGATAAATGTCCCAATCAGCGAGAAGCCAAAGGCCAGGATTGCCAGCAGGATGGTCCAGCTTTTCAGCGCCTCACGTTTTTCGACCACGATGGCAGAGTGCAGCAAAGCGGCGGACAACAGCCACGGCATGAAGGATGCGTTTTCAACCGGATCCCAGAACCAGAAACCGCCCCAACCCAATTCGTAATAGGCCCACCAGGAGCCAAGCGCGATGCCGATGGTCAGGAACACCCAAGCCGCCAATGTCCAAGGGCGCACCCAACGTCCCCATGCGGCGTCCACGCGTCCTTCGATCAATGCGCCCACCGCAAAGGAGAACGCCATCGACAGCCCCACGTAGCCCAAATACAGGAACGGCGGGTGAAAGGCCAAGCCGGGGTCTTGCAACAGCGGGTTCAGGTCCTGCCCGTCCATGGGCGGCACGGCCAGGCGCAAGAAAGGGTTCGAAGTGAACAGGATAAAGCCATAGAACGCGACACCAATGGCGGCCTGAATGGCTAGAACACGCGCTTTGAGCGTGGGCGGCAAGCCACCGCCAAAGACTGCGGCCGTGGCGCCAAACAGAGCCACGATCAACACCCACAACAGCATCGACCCTTCGTGATTGCCCCAGGTCCCAGCAATTTTGTACAGCATCGGTTTGGCCGAATGGCTGTTCAATGTCACCAGACGCAGCGAAAAGTCAGACGTGATAAAAGCCCACATCAAAGCTCCAAAGGAGAAGGCGACAAAAAAGAATTGCGCCTGCGCTGCCGGTTCGGCCACGGACATCCATCCGGGCCAGCGTTTGTGGGCACCAACAAGGGGGATCACCGTCTGAGCGATGGCGATGAGGAAGGCGAGGATAAGGGCGAAGTGGCCGAGCTCTGTAATCATGGGCGTTTTATACGCGCCTAGTAGCCCTAGGCCAATGCTTCTATCGTCTCCGTGCCCGGGCAGTTGGTCGCAGACACGGCGACGTGAGGCAGGTGCCGCATCTTGCGGCACTATTTGTGTTGAGTGGCCCTCCACCGTGCCAACGCAGCGTTTGGTTCCGCCTGCGCCGCTTGGGTTGGGTCTTCAGGCTGGGGGGCGGATCCGCTTTCCAACGCGTCAAGATTGCTGAGGACCTGCGGTACCCGGGCCAAAGTCTCAGCCAGGTTTTGTTGAAAGGCTTGACCTTTCGCCTGATGCCGAGCCCCAAAATAAAAGGTCACGATTACACCCAACAGCCACCACAGAGGTTCAGGCACCAGCGCAATGCCTTGCATCCGCGCTGCAAACCAGATCGGATCCACCATGGCTGATGACAGCAGCCCCAATGTCCCCAGCGCCAACAAGGGGCGTGGCAGCCGGTTCAGACCATCAATGACGCGGTCAAACAACCCCAGCTTGGGCTGGGCAAATTCCGCCGCCATTTGAGCCAAGGCCGCCAGTTGAACCTCTTGACTGCGATCCGCGGCCGCCCCGGCGTTTTCGCGAAAAACTTCGGCCGTCTCACGCAGCATGTTTCCCTGACTGCCAAACAGGATCGGGAGCAAAGACTGGATCACCCCCATGACGCCACCCGCTGTGCAAATTCTTCTGCGCTCATGTGATATGCAGGTGAGATAAAGTCCTCTGCCCGTTTGATCCAGCCACCTTTGGTACCCGATCTGGTGCGCGCATATTTGCGACTTTTGGGACGTCTGTCGGCAATGGCGAGGTAATAGTTACGCCGCGCGATCCCGTATGCATCCCGCAGAGCTTGCGCGTCGACCTGGGCGGCTGCATGGGCCGCTTTCGCTGTTTGCGGGCCTACGCGGCCATCGACTGCGATATCAAACCCCATGTTGCGAAGCAGGCGCTGCAGGATCAAAACCGCATTGCGCCCCGCGTTGACCTGCATGTCAAAGACGCTGTCCTGCAAAACCTCGGGCAAAAGATCAAGGTGCGGTTTTTTGTAGTAGTGATCGACAAAGATCTCGGTGGCATCGCCACGGTCCAGAGCTTTGATATCGGCCAAGTCCACATCTCCATCGTGGTCCATATCATGGCCCAGAGACCGTAGAGTGTTTAAGGTAACCCCATGTTTGGTTGCCCCGCCCGGATCATCCGGGTCATTCACAAACCCGCCCTCTCGAGCGACGATTTCCTTGGCGATGTCATAGATATGGCGCATGGCTCTGCTCCGGTTGAATAGACCGACGACATACTGACAAAGCGCCCTTAACAGGCCGCAAGTAGGGCGTTCGGTCTTTACGCAACGCCCGACGACATCCAACAGATCTGACCTGTCCAGCTTCTTCGGTGGCGTTCAAAAGACCAGCACTCCCGCGCCCGCGGGATCCTCCGCCCTTCGGGCCGTGATCCCTTTGCGGCCTTGGGCCGCGCGCCGCGCAAAGCGCGGCGCCACCCCCAACGCAAAACGCCGCCCTTTGGGGCGACGGGTTTGGGGCGGGAGCGCCCAGCTGATATTGGGCGCGCACGTTAAGACGATAGAACCAGATCTCAGCTTTCGGGTTCTTGATACACGCCCTGCTCTTTCAGCGCGTCGACGACTTCCTTGGGCATATAGGTTTCATCATGTTTGGCCAGAATTTCAGAAGCCTCAAACACGCCGTTTATGTAACGGCCGGTTCCCACCATGCCTTGGTTTTCGCCAAAAAGATCTGGCAGCACACCGCCAAACACCACAGGCACAGTCGCGCCGCCGTCGGTCACGGAAAACCGCACTTCACCGCCCTCGCCGCGCACCAATGTGCCTTCCTCAACCAGCCCGCCCATGCGGAACACTTCACTTGGTTTTGGTGGATCTTCCACAACTTGACTGGGCGCGCGGAAGAAGTTGATGCCATCGCGCATCGCATAGCCGATCAGCCCGGTGGCCAAAACCAGCGCCGCAGTTGCGGCCACCAGAACCTGAATGCGTCGTTGCTTCTTCAGCGTCTTCATGTGCCTGGATCCGAGCGCGCCTTTTGTCGGCACGCTCGCCTCTTGGAGTTTGTGTTACGGGAACAGCGGCGCCATCATCAGACCTGCTGTCTCCTCTTCACCTAACATGAGGTTCGCATTCTGCAAGGCTTGTCCACTGCTACCTTTTGTCAGGTTATCCAGCGCAGCAAACACAATTGCACGCCCTTCAATCCGGTCCTGTGCCACGCCAATGTGGCAGAAGTTTGATCCGCGCACATGATGCGTTGAAGGAGCTTCACCAAAGGGGAGAACCTCAACAAATGGTTCGTTTTCATAGGCTTGGATCATAGCGTCATGGATCTTGGCGGCGTCACCTCTGACGTAGGTGGTTGCCAGAATACCCCGGTTCACCGGCAGCAGATGTGGGGTGAATTGAACCTTCACGGGACGGCCTGCCAGCTTGGTGAATTCCTGGTCAAATTCTCCCAGGTGCCGGTGGGTGCTGCCAATTGCATAGGCATGATAGCCCTCGGACAGTTCTGCGTGCAGCAGATTTTCCTTGAGCGCACGACCTGCACCGGACACGGCGCATTTCATATCCAGAATGATTTCGTCCAGATCAATGACGCCGGAGGTGATCAGGGGACGCAGGGCAAACTGGCCAGTTGCGGCGTTACAACCTGTGCCAGCGACCAAGCGCGCATTTGCGATTTCTTCCCGGTAGAATTCAGTCAGGCCATAGACCGCCTCTTTCTGCATTTCGACCGCAGAGTGAGGATTGCCGTACCATTTTTCATATTCTGCCGGATCCTGCAGGCGGAAGTCTGCGGACAGGTCCACAATCTTTAGATCCTTTGGCAGGGCGCTGATCACTTCTTGGCTGGTTTTATGTGGCAGCGCACAGAAGCATAGATCAATCTGAGAAAAATCGATCTCGGAGATCTTGCACAGCGTTGGCAGGCTCAAATGACGCAGATGCGGAAACACCTGGGCCATGTCCATGCCCGCTTTACGTTCCGCAGCCAGAGCTGCAATTTTGATCGAAGGGTGTTGCGAAATCAGCCGCACCAGTTCAGCGCCGGTATAGCCGGAGGCGCCCAGAATAGCCACGTTGTGTGTCATGTCGGTTCTCTGTTCAAACATCATCCGTGATGGCGGCCATCACAGGGTATCAAAGGAAAGGGTGTTGTGCAGTTACGCTGCCTGGAATGAGATTTCTCGTCGGAGAAATTGGGTCGCGTGAACGCTGACACGGGCTGGATCACCGGTGGTGAAATATCCAGCCGCCCCGGTGCCATACATATCAGAATGGCGCATCAAATAATCACCAAGGCTGTCTGCCACCAGATTGCCCTGGCTGTAGACTTTGACGTCTGGTCCCATAGCGTCCTGAAAGATTTTTTCCATCAGCGGATAATGGGTGCAGCCCAAAATTGCCGCCTCAGGTGCTGGCATTTTGCGCAAAAGAGCGTCCACATGGCTGCGCACCAAGGCTTCGGCCAGGATCATGTCGCCGTCTTCGATGGCATCAACCAACCCGCCACAGGCCTGCGCCTCGACATCGACGCCGATGGCGCGAAAGGCCAGTTCCCGTTGAAAGGCACGGCTGGCCACTGTGGCCGGAGTTGCAAACAGGGCCACGTGTTTTACGGCCACTTCGCGAGGCGGGGAATTGTCGCCCCATTGGCGTTCAGTCAGGGATTCGATCAACGGAACAAAGACACCGAGAACCCGCTTGCCCTCGGGCAGACCGTTTTCCTGCAGGCGACGCAATGCGGCGGCCGAGGCCGTGTTGCAGGCCAGGATCACCAGATCGCAACCTTTGGACCACATGTCTTCAACCGCGTTTTTGGTCAGCTGGTACACATCTTCTGCGTCGCGCACGCCATAAGGCGCATGCGCGTTGTCCCCATAATAGAGGAAGTCCACATCCGGCAGAGACTTCTGCGCGGCGTCCAGTACGGTGAGCCCGCCCAGACCAGAATCAAAGATGCCTACAGCCACTTTACCCTCTCGCCTCTACATCGCGCCGGCGAACACAGCCCAGTCAGGCGCGTACGCGGTGCTTTTCCTCAAATTCAAACCCGTATTCCAACGATTTCAACGGTGTTGGAGACAGCTCATACGTCGCTTTGCGCAGGAAATCCATCATTGCTTTTGTATCGCGTGACAGCGGGTCCAGGATGTCACGGTCAATCGGTGCCCCAATTGAGATCCGGACCGGGCGGTCGACCCGTTTCTTGAACTCTTTGATCAACAGCCCCATGCGCAACGTGACATGGACGTGGCTTGCGATCTGAAATAGGCGCGACGTGGTGCCATCAAAGAAAACTGGCACGACCACAGCATTGGATTTGGCAATCATCCGCGCGGTAAAGCCGCGCCAGCCGGGATCCATCGGATGTGCAAAAGGCGTCGCAGCGGTGCTGACCGTGCCGCCGGGGAAAATGCCGATGGCCCCGCCCTGCCCCAAATAGTCAAGCGCCGCCTTGCGGGTCGCCAGATTGGTGCGCATGGCGTCCTTGGAGGTGCCAAAATCCACTGGCAAGACAACCCGGTTCAGATCCTCAGCTTTGCGAAAGACGTGATTGGCCAGAATGCGAAAATCGCCACGGGTTTGCGACAGGATATTGCCCATCATCATACCATCCAAAATCCCATAGGGATGGTTGGCGATCAGCACCAAGGGGCGATCGCGTGGGATCATGTCCAGTGAGCCGCGCACCACATCCAACGACAGCCCATAGCGTTCCGGCAGCACCGACCAAAAGTCCTGGCCGGCAGCGACGTCGTTCTCGTAGCCTTCGGCGCGTTTGATCAGCCTCAAACGCCCGGTGGTGTTTTCCATCAGGCGGATCAAGGCACGGCCGGACCGGGTCTCGGCTGAGTGGGAGTAAGAAATTTCGCGGGCGATTTGTCTACGCGAAGCCATTGGGTCGGGTCTCATTCAAAAAGTGGAAACCCCGATTGGTTCCAAACCATCGGGATTGTCCGGGGGATATAAGGCAGTCCGGCGGGGCTGCCTAGCACTTATGACACTAAGGTAACCAAACAGGGGTATTTGGGGAACGCCCCTACTGTGCGGCCTGTGCGGGTTGCGTATCATTTAGGCCCATATTCAAGGCCGCCAGAAGTTCCTCGCGCCGTTTGGCGGCTGTGGCTTCGTTTGCAGATTTGACGGGGCCAAACCCGCGAATTTGTAGTGGAAGTTCAGCCAAGGCAACCAGCGGGTCACGCAGATCTGTCGCGATTTCCGGACCATCCAGCGCAAGCCATACACGCATATCCTCTTCATATTGCCGGATAAGTGCGCGCTCCATCTTGCGTTCCGCCGTATAGCCAAAGATATCAAGCGGCGTGCCACGCAAGCTCTTCATCCGTGCAAGGAGCGGTAGGGCCTTCTCAACCCATGGGCCAAAGCTTCGTTTTTGCGGCCGACCATTGGCGTCTGTTCCGCCCAATATCGGTGGGGCCAAGTGGTAATTTAACTGCAAATCACCGTCAAATTCGGCCTCTGCTTTGGCGCGGGTGTCCAGCAACAAGCGCGCGACCTCATACTCGTCCTTGTAGGACAAAAGTTTGTGATACCCTTTGGCTACCGCTTCGCGCAGGCGCGCATCTTGGATCGCCTCGACCAGTTTCAAATAGCGTCGGGCCAAACGCTCCCCCTGATAGGCCCGCAGGTGATCGGCGCGGAAGGCAATTTGCTCCGACAGTGTTTTGGGCAATGACACCGTTTGGGGGGTGATCAATGCTGCCGCCGCGTCACTGTAAAGAACCGCCCAGCGTCCGATCTCAAACGCGCGTTTGTTGCGTTCGACCGCTGTGCCGTTCAACGTGATGGCCTGCATCAACGCGTCGTAGCTGAGCGGGATCAGCCCCCGCTGCCATGCCGCGCCAAAGATCATCATGTTGGAAAAGATCGAATCACCCATGGTGACGCGGGCCAGTTCACTGGCATCAAACAGATCGGCACGGGACCGCAGCCGCGCCGTCAGCGCCAGTTGCAGCCGGTCACCCGGAATGCGAAAGCCGGTGTCACGGGTGAAATCGCCGGTGATGATCTCATGACTGTTGACCACTGCGCCTGTGCGCCCCTGTGCCGTCAGGCCCAAGGTTTTGGCACCGGCACTGACCACCAGATCGCCCCCAATCAACGCGTCCGCCTCACCCGTGGCGACGCGAATGGCGCTGATGTCCTCGGGGTGGTTCGCCAGTCGGCAATGAATATGCACCGCGCCGCCCTTTTGGGCGAGGCCGGCCATCTCCATCATCCCGGCCCCTTTGCCATCAATCTGCGCGGCCTGTGCAAGGATTGCGCCAATGGTCACCACACCAGTGCCGCCAACGCCGGTGATCACCACATTATGGGTGCCGTTGATTTCTGGCAGCTCTGGCTGTGGCAGGTCGGGCAGCTCAAGGGCCGCGGTGGCCGTTTTGCGGATCTTTGCCCCTTTTACCGTGACAAAGGAGGGACAGAACCCGTTCACGCAAGAAAAGTCTTTGTTGCAGGAGGATTGATCAATGGCCCGTTTGCGACCCAATTCGGTTTCAACCGGAACAATCGACACACAGTTGGATTGCACTCCGCAATCGCCGCAGCCTTCACAGATGTCAGTATTGATAAAGGCACGTTGATCTGGATCGAGGAATGTCCCCTTTTTGCGACGACGCCGTTTTTCAGCAGCACAGGTCTGTACATAAAGAATGACAGAGACGCCCTCGATCTTGGCAAAGTCGCGTTGCACCTGCATCATCTGGTCGCGGGTGTGAAACGTGACCCCTTTGGGAAAGAGCCCCAGGTCAAGATCTTCTTTGTCATCATAGACCACGGCGAGCTTTTCGACCCCCATAGCGCGTAGCTCATCGGCGATGCGGTGGGCGGTCAAATCGCCCTCGGCCTCCTGTCCGCCGGTCATTGCCACCGCGTCGTTGTAAAGGATCTTGTAGGTGATCGTGGTCCCTTGTGCCAAAGCCGCCCGGATCGCCAGAATGCCCGAGTGGTTGTATGTGCCATCGCCAAGGTTCTGGAAGACATGTTTGGTGTTGGAAAACGGCGCCTCGCCCATCCAATTGGCCCCTTCGCCGCCCATTTGGGTCACGCCCAGAGTTTCGCGGTCCATCCATTGCACCATGAAATGGCAGCCAATGCCGGCATAGGCGCGGCTGCCGTCGGGCACGCGCGTGGACGTATTATGGGGACAGCCCGAACAGAAATAGGGCAAACGGCTGGCGATATTTTCCGCGTTATCGGCGCGTTTGGCTTCTGCCAGGGAGGCGAGCCCTGCTTGGATCGCCTCGGTATCGCGCCCTTCCTCGATCAAAATACCGCCCAGCTTTTCTGCGATCATTATCGGGTCGAGGGCGAATTTGGTGGGAAACAGCTCTTCGCGGTGCATGGTGCCCGCGCCACCCTTGTACCAGCCATAAACCCGTCTGCCGCGACGGTCGTCAAAGATGGCTTCCTTGATCTGGATCTCGATCAGCTTGCGCTTTTCCTCGATCACCACAATCAGATCAAGCTCTTCGGCCCAGTCATTGAAGCCTTTCATATCCATCGGAAAGGTCTGACCAACCTTATAGGTGGTGATGCCCAGCCGTTCCGCCATTGCTTCGTCGATGTTCAGCAGTTTCAGCGCATGGACCAGGTCCAGCCAGTTTTTACCCGCAGCCACCAGACCGATTTTGGCACCGGGCTTGCCCCAGATGCGTTTGTCCATCTTGTTGGCATGGGAAAATGCCTCGGCCGCAAAGCGTTTATAGTCGATGATCCGGTCTTCTTGGCGGAACCGGTCGTCGTCCAGTCGGATGTTCAATCCATCTGCCGGCATGTCGAATTCGGGCGTAACCAGCTGCATCCGATTGGGATCACCATCCACCACGGACGTGACCTCGATCGTGTCCTTCATGGTCTTCAGCCCCACCCAAAGGCCCGAAAACCGCGACAACGCATAGCCGTAGATGCCGTAATCCAAGATCTCCTGCACGCCGGCCGGGCTGACGATGGGAAGGTAGCAATCCAACAAGGACCATTCGGATTGGTGCAACACGGTTGAGCTTTCGCCGGTGTGGTCATCGCCCATGGCCACCAGAACGCCGCCGTGTTTCGACGATCCCGCCATATTGGCATGGCGCAGCGCATCGCCGGATCGGTCCACGCCGGGTCCTTTGCCGTACCACAGGCCAAAGACACCGTCGTATTTACCTTCGCCGCGCACCTCGGCCTGTTGCGCCCCCCAAAGGGCCGTGACCGCCAGATCCTCGTTCAGGCCGTATTGGAATTGAACATCGGCCTCCTTCAATGGCCGTTCTGCGCGGGTCATTTGAATGTCGACCGCCCCAAGCGGTGAGCCGCGATAGCCTGTCACCAGGCCGGCGGTGTTTAAACCTGCCACACGGTCCCGTGCCTTTTGTGCCAACATCAGACGCACCAGCGCCTGTGTGCCATTTAACAATACAGGTGTCTGCGACAGATCGTATTTGTCGTTCAGCGAAATCCCTTGCTTGCCCATCAAGTCCTCCTCACCAGATTAGCTTGCCTTTGATTTGCTCACATTGGGTCAGAATTATTGACCTGAATAGAGGTTTTTTCGTCACGGAGCATTGAACGTCCCGTCACAAAATGGAAAAGCACACGTCTTACAGCTATAATGACAAAAATCGACAACACGGCGAGCATGGATATGGATTGGGATAAGCTACGGATATTTCACGCAGTTGCGGATGCTGGCAGCCTCACCCATGCCGGTGACAAACTGAATCTTTCGCAATCCGCCGTCAGCCGCCAAATTCGGGCGCTTGAGGAACGGTTGAACACCACATTGTTTCACCGACATGCGCGTGGATTGATCCTGACCGAACAGGGAGAGCTGCTGTTTGACGCCACCCGCGCCATGAGCCAACGGCTCGAGGCGGCCTCGGCCCGGATCCGGGACAGCGAAGAAGAAGTGTTCGGCCAGCTGCGTGTCACCACAGCCTTTGGCTTTGGCACGCTTTGGTTGGCGCCGCGTCTGAACAAGCTTTATGAGGAATATCCAAACCTCAATATTGATCTTATGCTGGAAGAGCGGGTTCTGGATCTGCCGATGCGCGAGGCCGATGTTGCGATCCGCATGAAAGAGCCAAGCCAGGCCGATCTGGTCCGCAAACGTCTGATGACCGTGCAAATGCGCCTTTATGCTTCTGAGACCTATCTGGAGGCACA
The DNA here is from genome assembly GCA_947497985.1 of uncultured Paracoccaceae bacterium. Lineage (GTDB taxonomy): Bacteria > Pseudomonadota > Alphaproteobacteria > Rhodobacterales > Rhodobacteraceae > Epibacterium. The sequence goes on along the minus strand of CANMIX010000004.1, from coordinate 69,635 downwards.
CGGCACGCCGCGCAAAGCTGAAGACATGAAAGACCACCGTCTGGTCTGTCAAAACACCCAATCGGCCCAGGTTGGCGCGGCGGCGTTGATGGTGAAACGTCTGATGGCGCATTCCCCGCAGTCGGTGCTGAACGTGAACAACTACTTTGGTGTGCTACAAGCCGTAGTGCATGATCTCGGCATCGGGGTCCTGCCAGACTATGTGACCGAGGATTTTCCGGCCCTCGTTGAGGTGTTGCCCGAAGAAGAGACCCATGAAGTGCCCGTGTATCTGGCCTATCCAGAAGAGCTGCGCCATTCACGCCGGGTTGCGGCATTTAGGGACTTTGTTCAAAGCGAGATTATTGAACATCGCAAGCATATGAAAGAATTAGGAAAACTGTAAGTCGGCATCAAGCCATGCAAAATTTGCATGGCAGGTCTGCACTTTTTTACGGTTAAATTCCTTGAAGGTGACGAAGACACCTCCTAAATGAAAGTCATGAAGGCGACGGCACTCGCCGACCTTCATACCTCCCTGTTGGACTTCGGCCGAGCTTAGTGCTCGGCCTTTTTTTTGGCAATTTCACGATTGCTGTGTTGCGACATGTTTTGCGGCTAAACTGACAAATGCCAAGCTTTGAATTGGCTAAAAACCGCCATATTCTTTCTTCGCCCAATTTTTGGACTAAAACCGCGCTTCAAAGTTCACTTTGCATGCGCAACATTCAAAGATCTGCGAAATTGCGATCCGGTCATTCGCAAAATCCAAGGGTTCAAACTCTGTATTTTTCATAATTCATCGGCCCAAAGCTTAGGTTTTTCACCTTTCTACGCTTTGGGCTTTTCCAATGAGGCTGCTTGTCTTAAAAGGCGCGCAAACGCGGCCATCGGGAAGAAACGAATGCAGGAACCAGCAATCACCCCTGAACTGATTGAAAGTCACGGACTGAAGCCGGACGAATACGATCTGATCCTTGGGATCATCGGGCGTGAGCCAACGTTCACTGAGCTTGGGATCTTCTCGGCGATGTGGAACGAACACTGTTCCTATAAGTCGTCCAAGAAATGGCTGCGCGGCCTGCCGACCGAAGGCCCACAGGTTATTTGTGGCCCGGGTGAGAACGCAGGTATCGTCGATATTGGCGATGGTGACGCCGTGGTTTTCAAAATGGAAAGCCACAACCACCCCTCCTACATCGAACCCTATCAGGGTGCGGCAACCGGCGTTGGCGGCATTTTGCGCGATGTTTTCACCATGGGCGCACGTCCGATCGCGTCGATGAACTCTCTGTCGTTTGGCGAACCGTCCCACCACAAGACCCGTCAGCTGGTCAACGGTGTGGTCGAAGGCGTCGGCGGCTATGGCAACTGTTTTGGTGTGCCTTGTGTTGGCGGCGAAGTGCGCTTCCACCCGGCCTATAACGGCAACTGCCTTGTAAACGCCTTTGCCGCAGGTCTCGCCAAGACCGACAGCATTTTCTACTCGGCCGCGTCCGGCGTTGGCATGCCTGTTGTGTACCTCGGTGCAAAAACCGGCCGTGACGGCGTTGGCGGTGCAACCATGGCCTCGGCTGAGTTTGACGACACCATCGAAGAAAAGCGCCCCACCGTTCAGGTTGGTGACCCGTTCACAGAAAAACGCCTGATGGAAGCCACGCTTGAGCTGATGCAGACCGGCGCTGTGATCTCTATCCAGGATATGGGTGCGGCGGGCCTCACCTGTTCTGCGGTTGAGATGGGCGACAAAGGTGGTTTGGGTGTCAAACTGAACCTCGAAGACGTCCCTCAGCGCGAAGAGAACATGACAGCCTATGAAATGATGCTGTCGGAATCTCAGGAACGTATGCTGATGGTTCTGAAGCCAGAACTGGAAGCAGAAGCCAAGGCTGTGTTCGTGAAATGGGATCTGGACTTTGCCATCGTGGGTGAAACCATCGCCGAAGATCGCTTCCTGATCGTGCACAATGGCGAAGTGAAGGCAGACCTGCCGCTGTCGAAACTGTCGTCCTCAGCTCCTGAATATGATCGTCCTTGGGTTCCGACCCCAGCGGCTGAACCCGTTGGTGAGATTGCCGAAATCGACGCTATTGATGGTCTGAAGGCGCTGATTTCTTCGCCGAACTATGGCGGCAAACAGTGGGTCTATGAACAATATGACACCACCGTCATGGGCGACACCCAGCAGCGTCCGGGCGCATCAGCAGGCATCATTCGTGTGCATGGCACCGACAAGAAACTGGCCTTCACCTCGGACGTGACCCCCCGTTATGTCAAGGCGAACCCGGTTGAAGGTGGCAAACAGGCCGTGGCCGAAGCCTATCGCAACCTGACATCTGTTGGTGCCAAAGCGCTGGCGACCACCGACAACCTGAACTTTGGCAACCCCGAAAAGCCCGAGATCATGGGCCAGTTCGTGGGTGCCCTGCAAGGTATCGGCGAAGCGGTTGCGGCGCTCGATATGCCAATCGTATCCGGCAACGTCTCCCTTTATAATGAGACTGACGGTCAAGGCATCCTGCCGACCCCAACCATTGGCGCTGTTGGCCTGATCGCCGCTGGCGAAGAGCCGATCATCGGTGAGGTCCGCGAAGGCCACATAGCGCTTGTTATCGGTGACACCAATGGCCACCTTGGCCAATCTGCCCTGCTCGCAGAAGTGTTCAACCGGGAAGAAGGCGACGCACCTGCCGTCGATCTGGACGCCGAAAAGCGCAACGGTGAATTCGTCCGCGAAAACCGCGACCTGATCAAAGCCTGCACCGACCTTGGTGATGGCGGTCTGGCACTGGCGGCCTTTGAATTGGCCGAAAGCGCGGGCGTTGGGGTTCAGCTGGACGCGGGCGATATGGCCACGCTCTTTGGGGAAGATCAGGCGCGTTACCTTGTGGCCTGTAACTTTGACCAGGCCGAAGGTCTGATGTTGGCGGCAAGCCAGGCGGGTGTCTCCTTGACCTCGGTTGGCAAGTTCGGTGGCGACAGTGTCAAGTTTGGCGGATCTGAAGCTCCTCTGGCGGACCTGTCAGAGATCTTCCGCACGAGCTTTGCGGCAGCGGTCGCCTGATACAATGCACATGGGACAGCCCGCGTTACCTGAGCTGACCCATGATTGCAGCCGCTGCGCAGCCCTGTGTTGCGTGGCATACCCCTTTGATAAGGGGCAGGAATTTGCGCTGGAAAAAGACACCGATGCGCCCTGCCCCAATCTTTCCGCCTCACATGGTTGTTCGGTGCACGCCAATCTGGTGAAACAGGGGTTTCCAGGTTGCGTGGCCTATTCCTGTGCCGGTGCCGGTCAGCGCGTGACGCAAGAGCTGTTTGACGGCGAAAGCTGGCGAGACGATCCTGACCTGTTGCAGCATATGACCCATGCCTTGCGGGTTGTGCGCCCCATTCACGAGGCGCTGTCGATCCTGCAGGAAGCCCTGAACATCCCCATGCCAGACGCGTTGCGTGCACAATGCAACGCCATGATCGCCGCGCTTTGCCCACAAGATGCCACATCGATCTGGGACTTTGAGGAGCCCGAGGTGCAAGACGCGCTGGCACAAGTGCCAGAGTTCATTCCTCTTCTTGCGCCTTACGTCGACAGACAGGCCTAATCCACTTGCAGTGGCTCCGCCTGAGCCCTACATTTTAGACACCCATAAAGAAGGACATTGACCCCAAATGCCCATGCAGGCCCATGAAATCGAAGCGCTTTTGCGCGAAACCTTCCCAGACGCTGAAATCCAGGTCGGTGGCTCCGACGGGGTGCATATGTCCGCAATGGTTGTAGACGAAAGTTTTCGCGGCAAGAACCGGGTCCAGCAGCAACGCGCCGTCTATGCCGCGCTCAAAGGTAAGATGGACGGATCCAATGGTGAGTTGCACGCGTTGGCTTTGACAACCAAAGCGCCCGAATAATTATCGGGTATGAGTGTCAAAACGCTCCTTATACTTGCAGGTATCGCTGCTGTGATCGCAGCAATCGTCGCGATTGACCTGCGGCTTAGGGGCGGCAAACGCCGCCCTCTTTCGAGCGCCCGACCAGGCAAGATAGACCGGACACCAGACCGTCACCACACAACGCCCGACCCGCAATTGGGGTTGGAAGCGGTGGATCTGGACGCGGTGGATCAGGTCAACAAACGACACGGCCGTTTGCAAGCGCTGAACCGTGTGAAATGGTCAAGACTGTTTGGCAAAGGACGCTCTTGATGCGGCTCGGCTTTGCAGGCGCGATCACTTATGGATGATGCTTCAGGTTCAGCCTTGGCATTCGTCGCAAAAATACTGCTACACTTGGCCGTGAGAATAATGGACCTTGCGTATATCTGTATGGTTCCCATATGTGAGTTCAGAAAACTTCTTAGATACGGACCACGCTTTTGGCGCGTTGAGCATCGCTTGCGCCACCGCGCCTGGAAACGGAGACGAAAATGACCGACGTAAATTCCCGCATTGACGAGACCGTCAAAGACAACACCGTTGTGCTGTTCATGAAAGGCACCAAGGACATGCCACAGTGCGGCTTCTCCTCGCGTGTGGCTGGCGTGTTGAACTATATTGGCGTGGACTACACCGATGTGAACGTTCTGGCCGACGATGAGATCCGCCAAGGCATCAAAGACTATTCCGACTGGCCCACCATCCCGCAGCTCTACATCAAAGGTGAGTTCGTCGGCGGATGTGACATCATCACCGAGATGACCCTGTCTGGCGAGCTGGACACCATGTTTGACAGCAACGAAGTTGCCTATAACAAAGAAGCCGCAGACAAGATCCGCGAAGCCAACAACAACGGCTAAACCCGCGTCTGCGACCGAGACATAAAAAAGCCTGCCAGGATAATTCTTGGCAGGCTTTTTCTGTTCAGTGCAGTTGGCTCAGCTGGTGAGCAGGATGAACGTTACATCATCGATTGTAAGCGTATCGCCTGCATCAAGAACACGAGCCAGAACTTCGTCATTCTGCAACACCAGAGCGTCACCTGTGTCAGCGTCGTTCACAACAGAGAAGTCTTCCATTGTGAGACCGGACTCTTCGAGGATGGAGACTGCAAGCGTGTCATCTTCCGCCGTGAAGTCAGTCACGGTGATCGGGTCGTTAACCGCGCCATCGGTATACAGAATGAAGGAGTCGTTGCCTTCGCCGCCGCGACCTTGGTCAGCTTCGTCCAGAATCAGCGAGTCATCTCCGTCGCCGCCATTCAATGTGTCCGCAACGTTGTCGCCAACAATAAACATCTCAGCCACTGCATCCGGGTCGCGCAGAACGGCCAGCTCTTCCCTGTTTGGCTCGCTCTCCAATTCACCGCCATAGAGGAAATCGTTGCCTGCGCCGCCAAGGATCGAGTCTGAGCCGGAGCCGCCGAACGCAATGTCTTCGCCTTCGCCAGAAAAAATAGTGTCAGCGCCTGCGCTTGCGATTAAGTTGTCATCGCCTGCGTCACCAGACAGCGTATCCTGACCGCCCGAGCCAAACAGGTCATCATTGCCCTCGCCGCCGTGCAGATCATCATCGCCGCCCTGACCAAAAATCGTGTCGTCTCCGGTCCCACCAAAGACGGTGTCGTTGCCTGCGCCAGCCTGAACTTCGTCATCTCCGCCGAGCGCCTCAATAAGGTCGTCTTCCTCAGCAAATGACAGAAGATCTCCACCTTCGGTGGCGGCCTCGTCTTCTACCCGCAGTTCCGGTTCTTCGGTCGGGTTCGTTTCGTCCACCGTATTGTCGTCATCGTCATCAAGCGCGATAATTGCCCCACCCAGGACTAGCGTCGCCAATATAGCAATTCCAAACATCTTGAATTCCCAAATGCCGTTAAAGTTCCCTTAATTTATTATTCCAGAGCCCAAACAATTTAAAGATGTTCTTACCAAAGGTGGTTAAGCCAGACGATACTGGATGGCCAAGGTGGACAATTTTCAGCTAAGTTCGCGATTGTTTCAAAATTCAAAACGTTCCAAAACATTCAAGCGTGCATAAGGATATTCGACCTATACTGAATATATACATCGATTCCCTCTAAGCGCGAAATTGAGCGATGTATATATCCTGAAAATCCGCACAATCACACGGCGTCACACCGGTTCCGGTGCGCTTGCAAGCCCGAGATTACGGTCCCGGACTCGCGCGCGACGAGACTTACACTAAGACGCCGCTTTTTCTTCGATTTCTTGTGCCAAGCTTTCGGCACGCGCTGCCAATTCGGCAAGTGTTTCGCCAACCTGTGGGGGAACAACGGGCACTTCGATACGTTCGGGTTCCGGGGCTGGAGCCGCACGCAAAGCCGTCAATTCAGCATCCTTGGCCATGATCTCTGCGTCTTTTTCGGCCAGTTTGGCCTCGACAGCGCCAAGGCGATCTTCCACCGCCGCCGTTTTATCGGCCAGCATCAGACCCGCCATCAACAGCATCCGCGCCTCTGGCATGCGGCCAATCTGATCCGCGAGAACCTGGGCTTCGTCGTCCAGCATTTTGGCGGCGGACTGCAGATAGCTTTCCTCGCCTTCCTGACAAGACACTTCGAACCCGCGTCCACCGATATGAATTGTAACTTCGGGCATCACTCAGTCTCCCCCTGTGGCAAGGTCTGGTCATTCGCCAACAGTGGCTCCAAACGGGCAATCACCGCCGCCATCTCGGCGCGGTCCGTTGCATTCGCGGCCTTCAACCCATTGACCTCGGCCTGCAGGGCCGCATTGATCAAAGCCGGATCGCCGACCCCTTCGGCATTGGCTTGCCGCAAAGCGGTGTTGGATTCCACCAGCTGATCATTGGCCGTGCGCAGGCTGGTCAGTTCTTGATCCAGTTTGATGAGGGTCTCATCATCCGCAACCGGCACAGGCTGTGGTGCCGCTGCGGCCTGTGCTGCCGCAGTTTGGGCATCTTGCGCAGCTGCCAGTGCTTGTGCCGTTTCGGCTTTGGCGTCAGCCACTTGCGCTTCGGCTGCGCTTGCCGCTTCAGTCGCGGTAGCCAGCTCGTCCTTCAAACGATTACGTTCGGCTTCCAGCGCTGCAAAATCCACCTCGGAGATCACCGGCTCGTCGCTGGGTGCGGCTGCAACAAGCGCAGTCTCCAGCTCAGACTTGAGCCGCGCGACTTCAGACTCCATCATCTCACAATGTTCTTTGGCGCTCGCGGCCTCATTCTGGGCGCCTTCAAGCGCACCCTTCAGCCGGTCCACTTCCATTCGCAACGCGTCGCGTTCAGCTGTATTGCCAACCTCATTGCGCAACAGCTGTACTTCGGCTTCAAGGGCCGCAATGGTTTCTGCGTCCCCCGCATTGCCTTGTGCGGCTTCGGCTTGCGTTTCCAGCTCATCCAAGCGGCCGCGCAACAGGCGCAGACGTTCTTCCAACTGTGCATTGGCTGTGCGCTCTTCGTCGAGCGCTTGCTCCAATTCAGCGTTTGGGGCCGCAGCCGCTGCGGCTTGTTGGCTCGCCTCCAGCACGCCAACCCCGGATGCGATCCGATCCATCGCCGCCAGAACGCGTGCCTGCAATTCCTCTATCTGCTCCATGCCTGTCCCTATGCCTGTTTCTGTGACGCTTTTGGCAAATGTCCCTGCCCATTCACAGGTCCGGTGGTCACTGCTTTACAGCCTTCTGGTTAATCATATTTGCCACAGACGTCGCGAATCGCAAGTCCACGTTCAAACGTTTGCGGCGGTATTCACTCATAGGAGTAAATGAGCCACCCTGTCCTTTCAAGCGGTTGCAGGTCTAAGCTCAAGGAATAGCGGATTTGCACCCTCACGCCGCTTGCACTTTGTCGTATGACTGTTATTCAGCCTTTCATCCGCCTGATAAAGCCAAAGGAAAACTCCAGTGGATCTGACAGCCCTGCGCTCTGCAAACCCCGAGCATTGGTCCAAGGCCGCCGCCATTCGTGGCCTGACACTCGATGCGGTTGCTGCCGCCAATTCCGGCCACTCTGGCATGCCAATTGGCATGGCCGATGTCGCGACCGTGCTTTTTGAAAAGCATATGAAGTTTGATGTCACCGCGCCAAAATGGCCAGATCGCGACCGGTTTATCCTGTCCGCCGGTCACGGATCGATGTTGATCTATTCGCTGCTCTATCTGATGGGCGACGCGCAGGTCACATTGGATCAGGTGAAGAAATTCCGCCAAATGGGTCAGCTGACCGCAGGCCACCCGGAAAACTTCCTGCTGGACGCAGTCGAAGTCACCACCGGTCCGCTGGGTCAGGGTATTTCCAACGCCGTGGGTTTTGCCATGGCCGAAGAAATGCAGCGCGCTCAATACGGCAAAAAGATCGTTGATCACTATACTTATGTGATTGCCGGCGACGGTTGCCTGATGGAAGGCATCAGCCAAGAGGCCATCGGCATCGCTGGCCGCCACCAATTGGGCAAGCTGGTTGTTCTGTGGGATGACAACAACATCACCATCGACGGCACAGTAGACCTGTCTGACCGCACCAACCAGATCCAACGCTTCAAAGCGTCGGGTTGGCATGTGCAAGAAATCGACGGCCACGATCCCGTAGCCATCGACGAAGCGATAACTGCAGCCAAGAAGACCAAGAAACCGTCGATGATCGCCTGCAAAACCCATATCGCCCTGGGTCACGCAGCACAGGATACCTCTAAAGGTCACGGCGCGCTGACAGATGCTGAACAACTGATCGCCGCCAAGGAAGCCTATGGTTGCCCGCTGGAAGCGTTCGAGGTTCCGGCAGACGTCAAATCCGCATGGGAAGCCATCGGCACCCGTGGCGGCGCAGACCGCGCTGCATGGGAAGCACGTTTTGCCGAAGTGTCCAGCCAGAAGCAGGACCGCTTCAACCGCGCCTATGCACTGGAAGCACCCAAGAAGCTCGCCTCCGTTGTGCGCGCCCTGAAGAAACAGGTTTCCGAAGAGCAGCCCAAGGTCGCAACCCGTAAAGCGTCCGAAATGGCGCTGGCTGTGATCAACCCAGTGCTGCCCGAAACTGTTGGCGGCTCTGCCGACCTTACAGGCTCTAACAACACCAAAACCGATGATCTCGGCATGTTTGACACAGATAACCGCAAGGGGCGTTACGTCTATTGGGGTATCCGTGAACACGGTATGGCGGCTGCGATGAACGGCATGACGCTGCATGGTGGCATGCGCCCCTATGGTGGCACCTTCTTCTGCTTCACCGACTATGCGCGCCCGGCCATGCGTCTGGCGGCCCTGTCGAAACTACCGACTGTTTTTGTGATGACCCACGATTCCATCGGTGTTGGCGAAGATGGCCCGACCCACCAGCCGGTTGAACATCTGGCAATCTGCCGCGCGACCCCGAACAGCTACACCTTCCGCCCAGCGGATGCGGTGGAAACTGCGGAAGCCTGGGAAATCGCGCTGTCGTCCAAAGAGACACCGTCAGTCATGGCGCTGACCCGTCAGGGCCTGCCGACTGTTCGGACCGAGCACAAGATGAACAACCTGACCGCCCAAGGTGGTTATGTTCTGGCAGATGCCGAGGGCAAACGTCAGGTCATCCTGATCGCCACCGGTTCCGAAGTTTCGCTGGCGATGGACGCCAAAGCCAAGCTGGAAGCCGAAGGCATCGGCACCCGCGTGGTCTCCATGCCCTGTATGGAGCTGTTCCTTGAACAAGACGAAGCCTACCGCCGCAAGGTCCTGCCCGCAGGCGCCGTACGCGTTGGCATCGAAGCCGCTGTCCGTGACGGTGGCTGGGATCGCCTGTTGATGGGGGAACGCGGCCAAGAGAAGAAAGCCGATTTTGTCGGCATGGCGTCCTTTGGTGCCTCTGCTCCGGCAGGTGAGTTGTTCGAAAAATTCGGCATCACCGCCGATGCAACAGTGGCCAAGGCCAAAGCCCTGCTGGGGTAAATCGCCAATCACATGCTAAATCGAAGAAGGGCGCCTCAATCGAGGTGCCCTTTTTTATGCTGCGCAGTGATCAAAGTTACAGCCAAAGACGCGGATTTTGGTATCCTACTCTGAATAATAGGATATTTCATGATGTCGATTTTAAGGAACTGGCCAGCATTTCGAACCTCGCGTTCGGTCCCGCGTGCTGTTAAGAGGGAGGCCGTATCGTCCGGCATGGGACTTTGCTTGCTTGTCCAGATGTGCATCAGTTTCTTCGCATTTGCACTGTCGACACTTTTAAACTGGACGGGTTTGGCCACCTTATCTGACCTTCTCAGTCAATTAGCCTCGCTAATGCTTTTATCATTCATCGGCAGCATTCCCTGTCTTCTTATTGCGATGCCAATTGCGCTATGGGCTCTTAAAATCGGTTATGCCGGATGGGTCTGCGCTCTGACTTCTGGCGGTTTAGTTGGATATCTATTTTTTAAATATGCGATGGAATTCGAACCCGAGGCTTTGCCGATAGGTGTCGGTTTTGGTTTGTGTTTCAGCGCGTTGTTTTGGCTGGGCGCGCGTCTCTCAACTCCAACCGCGTTTTTCACGGACGGAACACGAACCTAGCGGGCATTGTCTCGCTTCATCGCTCGAAAAAAGGACGCCATAGAAGGCGTCCTTTTCGTGTTGGAGTGAAATACTTCACCCCTGCCACAATACTGTTTCCGGGTGGAACTGAGACCAAGCAAACCAGAACGCCTGATGGCTGCCCAGGTCGGACCCGTCGGTTGAAACGGCTTTGACACCGCCACCGTCCAAGGTCAGGCGGATGTTTTCAAATGCGATCTCCTGACCACGGCTCAGCGCTGCAATCGCTTTCGACCGTTGGAAGGCAATGGGCGTGCCGGAGGCGGCAATAATACCAATCACATCTTCATGGACCGGCAGGCGCGGATCTACATCGCCGATCGGGAAAATCGGGCCATCTGCATCACGTCCATTGCGGAAATCGAAATCGCGACCAAGCGCGAGATCTTCGACCAGAACCGTGGTCTCGGGGTGGGCTTTTTTCCAGTCACCCCACGTGGTTGTGACAACGCCGGCCTGTTTCAATGCAACCCCTTTACGGGCCAAGGGGCCGGTGACGGCAGTGCCCAAAAACGTGTCAAAGACAGAAAAGCTGTTCACATCATACATCACCTTGTTCGACCGGATCAGCAGACCCGACGTGCGCAGGATCGGACGTTTGGTCCCCCCGCCCAGCTCATCAGTGAAATAGGCCTGTGCGGCGCCACATAGGGTGCAATAGGGAATGCCAAGATCCCGCCCGCCCAGCGTGTCGTTCACCATTTCGCGCACTTCCATGATCTGACGCGGATAGGCACGTGCTTCGCCGTTGACCTCGACCCCAAAAACAACATCGCTGTCCTCTAGCCACGTGGCCTCAGCCGCGGTTTCCACTTCGGGATTGTCGGCTGCTGGAATGCAGTTACAGACCTCGTCCGTGGTGTCATAGGGGCGATCATCAATCAGAACCCCGCCCCAGGACACATGACGCCAATCAATGTCGCCTTTGACAAATATCTTGTCCCAGCCCGGCACGACCGAGGTAAAGATGCCGCGCTTGGCCTTGAGGTAACCAGGAGGTTCCGGGATGTCCCAGGCAATAAGGTGATCGGTGACCACGCCCCATTCATTGAACCGTGGCGTGTCAATCCCCAGCAGGCCGGCTGCGGTTTCTGTCAGGATGGCCGACAATTGACCGTTTGACACAAAGCGCATCAAATCCGCGATCACCCAGGCCACACGAGGGTCCTTGGATTCCGTGATTGTGATCAACGCGTTAATCTGATCGGGTCCCCAGCTGGAGCTGGCAACACTGTCCACCAGCGCGACTTGGACCGCTTTTTTCAAGTCACGGGAATAGGCACCAGAGGGCACGGCGGGCGGGGTGCCGTATTCGGCAATGACATACTCCGGCAAAGCGGTGGTGGCTTGTGCCTCGGCCGTTTGCGACCATGTTACGGAGAGACCAACAAGGGCCCCAAGGAAAAGCGAGCGGGAAACAGAGCGTCGTGCAATCGACATAGTGTGACCTTTCGGGCGCGTCATGCGTCAAATAAAACAGGCGTGCGCCCGGCCGTCTCGCCGACATTATCCCTGTCGCGCACAGGAGTTTGCGGCTCAAACGAGCGCCTCTAAAATCTATGGAAACTCATCACATAGGAAATCACGTTTCCTTCAGGCTCGCTTTACCGTGCTGTCCGTCGGGACGGTCTTAAGCAAACCGACACCCTCCGCTTACTTGGATTGAGTCTAAACTGGGGAACGGATTTCCGGCTCAAATCACCTTTGCTAGGAATTTCATCAGCCACGAAAGGGTGCGACATTACCGCACACCCATTGCGTTAAGTAACTGTATTTCTGACATTTTTCATGGGAAATAGTTTGCTCAAACGCGTTTCCTGACAAAAATACAGGGAATTGTTTCCCTATTCTTTTAGTCGGAATTGACCTGCAGCGTGAAAAAGGCAATATCGCAAGGGCGTTAGATAGAGACACCCATGATCGTTTGCAGTTGCCAGACCATATCCAGCAAAGACATCCACACCGCAATTGGTTGGATGCGCGCCGCTGACCCTGACACGATCATCACACCCGGTAAAATCTATCGCGCCCTTGGTAAGACCCCCGACTGCGGCGGTTGCATGAAATTATTCGTGTCAACCATGCGTAAAAGTGACAAGCTTGAGGTGCCTGCGATACTTCGCGGCATGAAGGAAGCTGTGTCACAAGGGAATGGCAACCATGAAGGGCGACAAAAAAGTCATCGAATACCTCAATAAAGCTCTGCGGGTTGAGCTTACGGCAGTGAGCCAGTTTTGGCTGCATTACCGCCTGCAAGCAGATTGGGGCCTTGGCAAATTGGCCAAGAAGATGCGTGAAGAATCTATCGAAGAGATGGAGCACGCAGACAAACTCATCGACCGTATCTTGTTTCTTGAAGGTCATCCGAACCTTCAAACGCTTGATCCGCTGCGCATCGGCGAGGACGTTCGTGAAACGCTCACCTGCGATCTGGAAGCAGAAATGGAAGCCGTCGCGCTCTATAGCGAAGCGCGCAAATACTGCGACAGTGTTGGCGATTACGCGTCCATGAAGCTGTTTGACGACCTGATCCTGGACGAACAGGGCCATATCGATTTCCTGGAGACCCAGATCGGTCTGCACGATTCAATTGGTGCGCAAAACTATGGTGCGTTGAATGCGGAGTCCGCTGACGCGGCCGAGTAAGCAATACTTACATTGCCGCATCCGCAGCACCGTTTTCATAAGGTTCTGATACGCCTCACCCAAGCCAACGCAATGGCAGCTCTCAAGCCAGACAGCGCGATAGATCCCAGCTTCCGCCAGGCCTATCCTGCCCTTCAGCCAGACAGCGACCCAGCCGCCAGCCAGGCATGATGTGGACAAAACCTGAAACCGGCCTGCGCAATGTAGGTAAAATGGAAAAAGCCGCCCAGATTGTGAGGGCGGCTTTTTTATTGGCAGAACTTATTGCGTAGACTTAATGGGCGTCGGCCTTGCCGCCACCGATCAAAGGCATCAACACTTTGGTGACGATGGGGATCAACGCCAGACCAATCAAGAAGCCCAAGATACCATCGACAACCGCCTTGACGATCCATTCCGTGGCCGCGTCGCCATGACCGATGGCGTGGGCCCAGCCGTGAATGGTGTCTTCGGGCATATGCCAGCCCATTTGATGCGCCGAGTGCACGATGATCGACCCACCAACCCACAGCATGGCCGCGGTGCCGACGATGGTCAGAAATTTCAAGAACCACGGCATGATAAACACAATGCCCCGCCCCAAGGCCCGCAAGGCGTTAATTGGGCTGACCCGCGCCATCCACATGCCAAGGTCGTCCATCTTTACGATAATCGCCACCACACCATAGACGGCAATGGTGATCACGATCCCAACGACGGCCAGGGTCACGGCCTGCAACCACAGAACGTCGGATTCAATGGTTGCCAGCGCGATGGTCATGATCTCGGCCGACAGGATGAAATCGGTTTTGATCGCTCCTTTGACGCGCTGCTCTTCCAGATGCGCTTTATCACCGACATCGTGGCTGCCGTCCGGTCCGCCGGAATGGTCGTCATGAGGCATCAGAACATGGACGATCTTTTCCGCCCCTTCAAAGCTCAGATAACAGCCGCCCAGGATCAACAAAGGCGCCACAAGCCACGGCGCATAAAGTGACATCAGCAAGGCCACCGGCAGCAGGAACACCAGTTTGTTGATCAATGACCCCCGTGCGATGCGCCAGATCATCGGCAATTCGCGCGCAGGCGCAAATCCGGTGACATATTTCGGCGTGACCGCAGCATCGTCGATCACAATCCCCGCCGCCTTGGAGCCTGCCTTGGCGGTCTGGGTCGCAATATCATCCACCGAGGCCGCAGCCACCTTTGCAATTGCTGCAACATCATCCAAAAGCGCCAGTAAACCGCTCATACCATTTTTCCTTATTGCCTTGCCAAAGGTGAGTCTGCTCCGCACCCTAGCGAAAATGCGCAGGCAAACAAGCGTTAGCGCAACCGAAAATTTCCCCGTGCTGCATGTTATCGCAACCGCAGAATTTCGTTAACGCCAACGGTCATGTTTTGCGCTAACAGTCTGTCATTTATACACTTTTTTCCTTTAGGAAATTAAAGAGGGCCGCTATAGCCTGACCAACGGACGCTCGTTTGGAGAGATGCATTATGACCATTAAAGTTGGTATTAACGGATTTGGCCGCATCGGCCGCTGCACCCTGTCCCATATTGCCGGGTCAGGTCGGGACGATATCGAAGTGATCAAGGTCAACGCCACCGGACCTTTGGAAACTGCGGCGCATCTCATCAAGTACGACAGTGTGCATGGACGCTTCCCGGGTGAGGTGACCATCGGCGAGAACACCATGAACATGGGTCGCGGCGACATGCAGATGTTCTCCACCTATGACATGGACACGCTGGATTGGGAGGGCTGCGATGTGGTTCTCGAATGCACCGGCCAGTTCAACGACGGTGAGAAAGCAAACAAACATATCGAGCGGGGCGCCAAACGCGTGCTGCTATCCGCGCCTGGCAAGAACGTCGACCGCACCGTGGTTTTTGGGGTCAATGACCACGAAATGGCCGCGAATGAGGTGATGATCTCGAACGGGTCATGCACCACCAACTGTCTGGCTCCGCTGGCTAAGGTTCTGGATCAGACCGTTGGCATCGAGAGCGGCATCATGACCACCATCCACTCCTACACCGGCGACCAGCCCACATTGGACCGCCGCCACAGCGATCTGTACCGTGCACGCGGTGCGGCGATGGCGATGATTCCGACCTCTACCGGTGCGGCAAAGGCGCTGGGTGAGGTTCTGCCAGCCATGAAGGGCAAATTGGACGGCTCCGCCATTCGTGTGCCCACGCCCAATGTCTCGGCTGTGGATTTGACCTTTCAGGCCGGCCAGGACGTCACTGCAGATCAGATCAACTCGATCATGCAAGAAGCTTCCATGGGTCAGATGAAAGGCGTTTTGGGCTATGAGCCCGCGCCGCTCGTCTCGGTTGATTTCAACCACAGCCCTGAAAGCTCGATCTTTGCACCGGATCAAACCCGCGTCGTTGGTGGTCGTACGGTTCGGGTTCTGGCGTGGTATGACAATGAATGGGGTTTCTCCTGTCGGATGGCGGATGTGGCTGTTGCCATGGGCAACCTGGGCTAATCGCCCCCTAACCCACCCAAAGGGTTGAGATTTCGCGCCCGGTCAGGCATATCTGGCCGGGCATTTTCTTTTTATCGGCCACTTTCATATGACACATAAGATCGCTGTATGGCTGGGAAGCTTCATCCTGATTGCGATAATCACGGACGTGATCTTGTTCGGGGATGAGCATATGGTCTTTTTGGGCAAGAAACTCTTTGAGTTGACCCATTGGATGGCCTTTTGGCGGTGAACGCCTCTTAACGCCAACAAAAAAGGCGACCCACAGGGCCGCCTCACATTCGGTACATGTTGATCGTGTCACTTGCCGTGCAGTCGTTCCACCAGCTTGTCATGCACCAGCGGCGTGACGAATTTTGACACATCGCCGCCGAGACGCGCGATTTCCTTGACCAGTTTTGATGCAATCGCCTGATGCTTGGCCTCGGCCATCAGGAACACGGTTTCGACCGAACTGTCGAGCGCGCGATTCATGCCAACCATCTGGTATTCATATTCAAAATCGGCAACCGCGCGTAAGCCGCGCACAATCAGTTGCGCGCCCACATCACGAGCACAGTCGATCAACAGGTTTTCAAAGGGATGGGCGACGATTTCGGTTCCGGTCTCTTCGCTGAGGATCGCGCATTCTGCCTCGATCATCGCAACCCGTTCTTCGAGACTGAACAACGGACCCTTGTCGCGGTTGATCGCAACACCAATCACCAGCTTGTCCACCAACGCGCTGGCGCGACGGATGATATCGACATGACCGAGGGTGATCGGATCAAAAGTTCCCGGATATAACGCGACCCGCATGATGCCCTCCTCCTGGCATTCTGTTGCGGGCACGCAATCATATTTCGTGGCGGATTTGCAAGGTAAAACAGAAGGAAACGGGGCAAAAGTGACCGAAACACCAAATTTACATGGCGCAGCCTGGCCCGCTGCGCTGCGCCACGTGATGTCTCAATAAAAATGACGCGTATTTGCGCTTACATCCCGCGGATCATACCTTCCAGCGCGTCTTTTTCCATTTCCAGCTCACTCAGCTGCGCCTTGACCACATCGCCCAAGGTCACGATCCCTTTGAGGGTGCCATCAACCACAACGGGCATGTGACGGAACCGGCCTTCAGTCATCTTGCGCAAGACATCTTCGGCATTGTCCTGCGGGCTGCAGGTCACCAATTTCTGGGTCATGTATTCGCGCACCGGCTCGTTTAGACAGCCTGAACCGCTGACAGCCAGCTCCCGTACAATATCGCGTTCCGACAAAATACCTTCAGCCGTGTCACCTGTGGACGAGATAATAACCGTACCGATCCGGTTCGTGGCAAGGATCTCAGCCGCTTGCGCCACAGTGGCGTCAGGTGCAACCGTAAATACGCTGGCATTGGCTTTGGACTTCAAAATCAATTGGACTAGCATTACGCCTCCTACTCGTAATTTTATTCCTTATTCACAACTGTTTCCGCAATAGATGATCAAGTCAAGGCTTCCAAACTTGTGATTTCTTCGCGGATGCCTTTGGACAATTCTTGCGCAAACCGGTTCAGTCTTTCACTGCGTTGATCGCCCTGATGACGCACCAAATAGAAACTGCGAGTCAGGCTGACCTGATCGGTCAGTATTTTCCGCAACATCCGGTGCCCCGGAAGAGTAAAGTCATGGGCGACGCATAGCGCTGTGCCTTCTGCGGCCAACTTGATCTGGACCGCAACAGAGTTTGAGGCCATGTGAACCCGTTCCACCCCCAATTCGCTGAGGTAGTCGAGCTCCCGGTCAAAAATCATATCCGGGATATAGCCGATCATCTTATGGTTCTTGATGTCTTCCAATTTCTCAATCGGACCGTGGTCGCGCAAGTAGTGACGTGACGCCACAAGGTGCAATTTATAGTCGCAAATCTTCTGAACCAGCAGCTGTCCGGCGGTCGGCGCGCTGACGGTGACGGCCATATCCGCCTCGCGTCGGGTCAGATTGATCACGCGCGGCAGGGCAACAATTTGAATATCCAAGTCGGGGTTCTTCTCGGAAATCTTCGCAACCACTTGGGGTAAAACGTAATTTGCGCTGCCATCGGGGGCACCGATGCGGATTTGACCCGACAGTGTATCGCTGGGCCCGCTCAGGGCCTCACGCCCTGCTCGCATTGCTTGCTCTGCAGATTCCGCATGCGCCAACAGACGATCGCCCGCCGCGCTGAGTGCGTAACCTTGAGGCGATTTTACGAAAAGCGATGTTCCAAGCGCCGATTCAAACCGCGAAACCCGACGTCCAACCGTGGCGGGGTCCATCTTTAACACCCGCCCTGCCCCGGACAGGCTTGCCTCTCTCGCAACTGCGAGGAAGACTTTCATATCATCCCATTGTGGTTCCATTGCCTTTTCCCTTCTGGAAACCCGGAAAACCCCTGTTTTCTCCGCATGCTGACCGTATCGGTGTCATGGTTAACCAAGAGTAAACTCATTGCGTTTTTGCAAGATCCGTTTGAGATCTTTCCTCTGTCACAACGTTTTTTGCAATCCTATGCTGGGGCCAAGAACGCATTTTGGAGGATTCCCATGCAGGACCTGACCCATTACATCGACGGTGAACTGGTTGCCGGTACATCCGGTCGCTTTGCCGAAGCCCGCAACCCAGCGACGGGCGAAGTGATTTACAAAGTCCCGCTTGCCAGCCAGTCCGAATTGGATGCTGCGGTTGAACGTGCCGCCATCGCGCAAAAGGAATGGGCCAAGGTCAACCCACAGCGCCGCGCCCGCGTCTTCATGAAATTCGGAGCGCTGATCAACGAACACATGGACGAGCTGGCCGAGATCCTGTCGCGCGAACACGGCAAGACCATTCCGGACGCAAAAGGCGACATTCAGCGCGGTCTCGAAGTGGTTGAGGTTTGCATGGGTCTGCCTTCCTACCTCAAAGGGGAATATACCGTTGATGCGGGCACCGGGATTGACCTTTACTCCATGCGCCAGCCGTTGGGCGTTGTAGCGGGCATCACCCCGTTCAACTTCCCAGCCATGATCCCGCTGTGGAAAATGTCCCCGGCCGTGGCTTGTGGCAATGCGATCATCTTGAAACCATCCGAGCGTACGCCCAAAACATCCATGCGTCTGGCGGAACTGTTCATCGAGGCCGGCCTGCCCGCCGGTGTGGTTCAGGTTGTGCACGGCGACAAGGAATGCGTTGACGCGATCCTGGATAATGAGACCGTTCAGGCGGTTGGCTTTGTCGGCTCCACCCCAATTGCGCAATACATCTATGGTCGTGCGGCGACCAATGGCAAACGGGCCCAGTGTTTTGGTGGCGCCAAAAACCACATGATCATCATGCCCGACGCCGACATCGACAAAGCGGCGGATGCGCTGATTGGTGCCGGTTTTGGCGCGGCGGGCGAACGCTGCATGGCGATCTCGGTCGCGGTTCCGGTTGGCAAAGAGACTGCCGACAAACTGGTGGACAAGCTGGTTCCCCGCATCGAAAGCTTGAAAGTGGCCCCCTATACCGGTGGCGACGATGTGGATTTTGGCCCGGTGATCACCGCCCAGGCCAAGGATCGGATCGAAGGGCTGATCTCTTCCGGCGTGGAGCAAGGTGCCAAAATCCTGACCGACGGTCGCGGCCTGTCGATCCAAGGCTATGAAGATGGCTATTTCGTGGGTCCGACCCTGTTTGACGACGTGACCCCGGATATGGACATCTACAAAGAAGAGGTCTTTGGCCCGGTTCTGTCCATGGTGCGCCAAGACAATTACGAGGATGCGCTGCAGCTGATCCAAGACAACGCCTATGGCAATGGCACCGCGATCTATACCGCAGATGGCGATGTGGCGCGTGACTTTGTCGCCCGGGTTGAGGTCGGCATGGTTGGTGTCAACTTCCCGATCCCTGTACCGCTGTCCTATTATTCGTTCGGCGGCTGGAAAAAATCCGGCTTTGGCGATTTGGACCAATACGGCCCGGATGCGTTCAAGTTCTACACCAAGAGCAAAAAAGTCTCAGCCCGCTGGTTCTCTGGCATCAAAGACGGCGCGGCGCTGAACTTCAAATCAATTGATTAAGGCACTGACCTTAAATGAAAAAGCCCCGGCATTGTCCGGGGCTTTTTTGGTTTGGGCACAGCTTGATTTAGACACTGGCTGGTTCAGGCAACCAATTTGGCCGGTGCGGACGGTTCGGCCACATCCAGAATATCCGCCGTGCTGGCAGCTTTCATCAAGGGGGCCAGCATCTGGTGAAAGTTTCGATCCTTCCAGAATAGATTATGGGACAAGGGCGTCATACCGGTGACCCAAGGCCGCGTATTGATCCAGCTTTCCTGCAACTCCCCCCGATCCGCCATGGCCTGATAATGCGGCGACGACGGTGCCAACGGCATGCCAAGGAAATCGTCACGATCGTTGAAATTCAACCACCAGGGGCGCCCAACGCCGCGCATCTCAACCCGTTTTCCCGGATACTGAATGGGACGGATTTCATCCCGTGGCTCATTAAAGGTAAAGACCGGGATATTGCAGCCAAAAGTCACAAAATGGCTCAGCGTTTCAAACCGTTGAAAGCTGCTTTTGGGCTCGACCACCGGTTTGTTGGCAAATTGGTCGTAGATGTAATTGGACATGATGTGCCCGCCCAGCGAGTGGGCAAACACCAAAAGCGGCGTGTCGCCCCCTGCGAGCCGTTCCAGATCTTCCATGGTTTCAGAAATACGGTGATGGATGGCCTGATAGCTGCGGCTGCCCATGTCGCCTGCTCCACGGCGATAGGCCGCGGCATCCGCCAGTCGGTTCATGGCAAACCCACGCAACCACGGCCAGCGCGCGCCTTCGTTTTCGACCAGATGTTGGCGGAAATCATCCTGCCGTTTCTGCAAAATGTCCGACCAAAAGATCTCCCGCCAGATCACGTCTTCGAAAAACGCATCTCCCATGACTTGTCGCAGACCAAAATACATTTGATGAGAAAAGACGTATTCATGTGGCGCCGGGCGCTCTGCCCCTTGGCTGCCCATCCCATGGATCACTGCGATTGCGATTTTCTGGCCCATAATTCAGCCTCCCCTATAAAACGCATAAACAACACTCAAGCTTCTCTATAAGAGTAGGTATCGGCAAAGATCATCACAAGGATACGTAAAAGTGAATGTGCATGCTCTTGGCTTTTTCCCGCTGATATATTTTAGATACGCATAGATAATCACCCGCAATGCATCCCATCGATCAAGCAGAGTGAACAAGATGAGTAAGAGCACTTATACCCGCCGCGCCACCCTGTTGGGCCTAGGCGCCAGCCTTGCAACCCCATCAGTCCTGCGCGCGCAGTCCACGGATGCCTTTCCGCAGAACGAACCTGCAATTCGCGACCAGATCCCGGTAAACCGAAATATCTCGGCCTTTTCGCAGCAGCGTTGGCAGGACCATTTCGAAGAGCTTGGTGTTGGTTGCCTGTTGGCCGACATCAATTCACGCGCGCTGCACTACTGGGGCGGCGATGGTGAGACATACCGTCTGTTCCCGTCATCTGTTCCGTTGACGGAAGAGCTGACCAAGCGTGGCTACACCGAAGTCGTCCGCAAACGCGAGAAACCCAGCTGGACGCCGACCGCGTCCATGCGTGAACGTGACCCATCCTTGCCGATCCGTATGGAAGGTGGTCAAGTGGGCAATCCGCTGGGCACCCGCGCCATGTATCTGACATGGCCGGCCTATCTGATCCACGGCACCCATGACACACGCAAAATCGGTCGTCAGAGCTCATCCGGTTGTATTGGTCTTTATAACCAGCATGTGGAAGAGCTGTTTGAACTGGTCAAAATCGGCACCAAAGTGCGCCTGCTCTGATCAACGTCTTACCGTAAGACAGCACAAAGCCCCCGACGTCTTCCCAGACGCGGGGGCTTCTTCGTCGCGGCCAGCGTCTATGTTATAAAGGCATCAGATATTCTGGTTTCAACCGGTTCTCGCATCGCTGCAAAGCGCGCTCCAGCTGGGTTTCCCAATTGCGGGTGAAGCGCTCGGTGTCAAACAACGGCGCAGTTTCGCGTTTTTCGGCGATTTTGGCGCGGATCGCCGACAGCTTTTGGGGATTTTGTGCCAGATCCAGAATCAACGCCTCATACTTGTTAGGGGATCGTGTCACCAGTTCGGGCAGATCCATGGCATGCAAAATACTGCTGGCCACGCGGGCCGCGAATTGTTGGCCCTCCATCGTAACCAAGGGCAACCCGGCCCAAAGCGCGTCAGACGCTGTGGTATGGGCACAAACTGCAAACGTATCCAGGAACATATCCGCCTTCTGAATACGGGCCAGATGTTCTTCCTGCCCGACGCTTTCGGCAAACACGAGCCGGTCCGGGTCGATCCCACGTGCCTCTGCCTCACCCCGCAGGTTGTCGCGGGCCTCCTCATGTAGCGACCAAAGCCAAAGAACACTGTTGTCAACCTCGGCCATGACACGCATCCAGACATCAAATTCCCGGGGCGTAACCTTGTAGTTCACATTGAAGCAGCAAAACACAACTGCCCCATTAGGCAGGCCCAGATCCGCGCGTGTGGGGATCTGTTCGGAAATGCTGCGCGTATTGTCCGTCACCTGATAGCAGTCAGGCATGTATAAAATTTTCTCGCTGTAATGGCGACGCAGGTTTTCCGGAATGACAATGGGATCCGCCACGATATAGTCGACAGCCTTGATGCCAAGCGTGCCAGGGTGCCCAAGATAAGACACCAAAACCGGCGCTGGTTGATGCATCAAAATCTGAGGGCGGCCATTTTTGGTGTGGCCTTTAAGATCAACGGCAATGTCGATCCCTTCCGCCCGCGCCAGTGCGGCAACCTCGCTGTCGAGCATGTTCACCACAGGGTGATAGCGACAGGCCGTCGCGCGAATTCTATCTTTCCACGGCTGCACCTGTTCAGCTGTAGTATAATCAAACAGGTGGACTTCGAACCGATCTTTGTCGTGCAGTTCCAACATTCGGATTATCAGCCGCATGGTGGCATGTCGGTGAAAATCGGAGGAAAAATAGCAGATGCGGATTTTGTCCTTTGAGGTCCGATCTCGCGGCTTGTGGCGTTTGGTCTTGGGAATGTTGTACGCCCTTGAGACATAGCTCTCACAGACTTTCTTCTGCAGCGACGGGTCGTCAGCCAGAGCCAGAAAGCTGCCAGGGGTGAAGCTGACCTTCAACTTCTTAAAGTCCGCAATACTCTTTTCAATCCGATCAAAATCACCCCAATCACTGAGCGTCAAGTCCAGACGGGCTTTGCGCACCTTGGCCTCGGTGGAATTCGGTGAAATTTTTAATGCGGTATCAAACATCTTCGCTGCATCGGCATGGCGATCCAAGGCCTCCAAGGCTACTCCAATGTTCACAAACACCCGATGGTCGGTGGGTTTAAGCGTAGAACATTTTGGTAGGCCGACACGGCAGCACCATAATCACCGCGTTGAAACTCTGTCTCTGCGATCAACATATCGATGCGACTGTCGGTTTCATACGAACCACGAGCCTTGCGCAACAACTGGAGCGTTTCCTGCGTTTGCCCTTTTCGGTTCAGGACCAGACATTTTGAGAACAAAACGTCCGGAGCATTGTTTGAAGAAACCTTCTGGCGCGGTAACGTGGGTTTGCCGGATTTGAACGGAAAGCGTTTCATCGAACATCCAAAAGAAGAGTAAATGGTTGATGGCATTGCCGTTGACTAAAAGCCGTCGACGAAAGGCTCCAAGCCAATTCGAACGCGCGACAGGAACGCATTCACGCGGAACTTTTCCAGCCTTCGAACCTTCGGCGACAAACAAGGTTTCCCACTATTGGTGCCTCTGCCTCGATCCGCGAGCTAATTCCGTTCACAATCAGTGACGTCCAAACGGAAAACGCCATTGTTCAAGGCATTAGGTGGTCGGGCTTCAACCCGCTCTCACACCGCACCAGCGCTCTTTCCAGCTGTTGTTCCCAATTGCGGGTGAAGCGTTCCGTGTCGAACATAGGCGAAGTCTCCCGCTGTTGCGCAATTTTTGCACGGATGTCGCTCAGCTTTTCAGGGTTTTGCGCCAACTCCAACGCCACATTCTCATAGTCGTCTTTACGACGGGTAACCAGTTCCGGCAGGCCCATCGTATGCAGCACGCTGCTCGCTACGCGTGCGGCAAATTGTTTGCCTTCCATTGTCACCAAAGGCAGGCCTGCCCACATCGCATCAGAAGCTGTCGTATGCGCACAAACTGCAAATGTATCCAAAAACAGATCTGCCTGCGTCATCCGTGCCAGATGCTCTTCCTGCGAGACCGATTCCGCAAAGATCAGCCGGTCTGGCGAAAGCCCGCTCTTCTCGAACGTCGCTTTTAGATTTTCCTTGGCCGCCTCTTCGCTGCACCACATCCAAAGAACGCTACCTTCGACTTGTTTCACCAGGCGTGTCCAGATTTCGAACTCCACCGGTGTGACCTTGTAATGAGAGTTAAACGAACAGAACACAAAGGCATTGTCGGGCAAGCCAAGCTCCTGACGCGAAGGGATGTCAGATGACATTTCGCGCGCGTCGTTCGTGACCTGATAACAGTCGGGCATGTAGATGATCTTTTCCGAGTAGTGCTTGCGCAGGGACATCGGGATCATCACTTCGTCTGCAACGATGTAGTCCAAGTCCTTAGAGCCGATCGTGCCAGGATATCCGATGTAGGACACATTTACGGGCGCCGGGTTTTTCAACACAATTTGCGTTCGATGTCCCGACGTAAACCCTTTCAGATCGATCGCGATATCAATGCCGTGTTCGCGTGAAAGCGCGGCGATGTCTTCGTCAGTTTTATCGCGGACAACATGATAATGATCGGCGATGGCCCTCACCTTTTCGCTCATCTCATCAAATTTCATGCTGTAATCGTAGATGAAGATTTCAAATTTATCCCGATCATGAAGTTCGAGCATTCGGATCATCAACCACATGGTGGCGTGTTTGTGGAAATCAGAAGAATAATACCCCAGGCGGATTTTATCACCTTCTCCGCGCGAACGTGGCGCCGGTCGGTTTCGCGGATATCGCCCTACGAGCCCCTCGATGTAAGCTTCCGATTTTATCCGCTGCAGCGCCGGGTCGTCCAGCATCGGCAGAAACAACCCGGGGTCCATAGAACCGACTTTTTTGTAAAAGAGTTTTTTCAATTCGTTTAGCCGCTCCCAATTGCTCCAATCGGAAAGCATCATGGAATTGTGAACAAGACGAGCGGCCGCAACGGTGTTCTTTGGGTCACATTTCAGAGCTTTTTCAAAGAACTTATACGCTGCAGGATAGTCCTTCCACTTGTTCATGATCGCGCCAAGATTGGAATACGCCATGGAATCGTTGGGGTTTTTCGCAAGGACTTCCAATAGCGGCACCACCGCTAGATCCAGGCGTTTGCGGTTCAAGTAAAGGTTGGCGTAGTTGTACTTTAGTTCGACGTTGTCTGGATCTATCTTTTTAACTTCTTCCAGAATTCGCTCCGCGTCATCGAGCTCTATTGCCATAATCTTGCGATTGGCGTGGTTGAGCAGCAGGGCGCAGCGCTCGGCAAGCTTCTTCCTGTCTATCTTGTTTACAGGGGCGGAGAAAATGGGCGATAACGTCTGGCTGGATGTCTGGGCAAGGTTGTTTTGTTGACCCTGCGCATGAAAATGATTGTCCAAGTTTCCCATGATGGTAGCTCCTTCAGTGATCCAGGCGATCACGTGCCGTTCTGGAATTCGGATTTAGCCAAAGTTTTCCGGCAATCTTCTTAAAATTTCGTCTCTAGGATTTTGAAAGTTGAGAGTGCCGCGCCGTTGGCTCCTTCAAAATTGCAAAATGGCCGTGCAAAACCGCTGCTTGCCTCTGCATCAGAGAGCGGGTATTAAATAAACGATCGTTCAATTCAGCCAGGCCGTCGGGAGGAAAGGCTATGGATTTTGCATTGACCGAGGAGCAAACAGCAATATTTGACCTCGCGTATGATTTTGGCCAAACGCAGATCGCGCCTTTTGCGCGCGATTGGGAGCGTGATGGTACCATTCCCAAATCCCTTTGGCCCGCGCTTGGTGCATTGGGGTTTGGCGGGCTTTACGTCAGCGAAGGCAGCGGTGGTGCTGGCCTGTCCCGGCTGGATGCGACGTTGGTGTTTGAAGCTTTATCAATGGCATGTCCGTCCGTGGCAGCCTTTTTGTCGATCCACAACATGTGCGCAAAAATGATCGACACTTATGGCGACGCCGCGCTGAAAGACCGGGTTTTACCCGATGTGTTGCAAATGCAGACCGTGCTGTCCTATTGCCTGACCGAGCCCGGTTCTGGGTCCGACGCGGCGGCGCTCAGGACACGTGCGACCAAGACTGCAGATGGATACACCCTCAATGGGACCAAGGCGTTTATCTCGGGCGGGTCCTATTCGGATGCATATGTCACCATGGTGCGCACCGGCGATGACAGCCCGCGCGGGATATCCTGCGTGTTGGTCCAAGACGGAACGCCTGGCCTGTCCTTTGGTGCCTTGGAAGAAAAGATGGGGTGGAAAAGCCAGCCAACAGCCCAGGTTCAATTTGATGATTGCACAATCGGCGCAGGCGCGTTGATCGGTGAGGAAGGCAAAGGTTTCAAATACGCGATGGCGGGGCTGGACGGCGGACGGTTGAACATCTCTGCCTGCTCGCTTGGGGGCGCGCAGCAAGCGCTCACTCAGACTCTGCAATATATGTCCGAACGCAAAGCCTTTGGGCAGAGCATCGATCAATTCCAGGCTCTGCAGTTCCGACTTGCGGATATGGAGATCGAACTTCAGGCAGCGCGCGTGTTCCTGCGTCAAGCCGCGTGGAAGCTGGACACAGGGGCCCCCGATGCCAGTAAATTCTGCGCCATGGCCAAAAAGTTCGTCACCGAAACCGGATCAAAGGTTGTCGATCACTGTCTGCAACTGCACGGTGGATACGGCTATCTGGCCGACTATGGGATCGAAAAACTGGCGCGTGACTTACGTGTTCATCAGATTCTTGAAGGTACAAATGAAATTATGCGCGTGATCACCGCCCGCCATCTGCTCGCCGCAAACACCTAAGGGAGCTCCTATGGCAGAGGAAAATTCTGATCTTTTGATCCGGGTCACTGGTCATGCAGGCCGCATTACACTGACCCGACCCAAAGCGTTGAACGCACTGACCCACCAGATGTGCCAGCAGATTGACGCAGCCCTTGTTGCATGGCTTGATGATCCGGCCGTCAAGCTGGTGGTGATCGACGCCCAAGGGGACAAGGCCTTTTGTGCGGGCGGCGATGTCGCCGGGATCTATCACGCGGCCCAAGCGGGCGATTTGCAAGCCGCGCGGGATTTTTGGCGCGACGAATACCGAATGAACGCCCGGATCTTTGGCTATCCAAAACCAATCGTCAGCTTCATGCAGGGCTTTGTCATGGGTGGTGGTGTTGGGCTCGGATGTCATGGCACCCACCGCGTGGTGTGCGAGACATCGCAAGTCGCAATGCCTGAAGCCGTAATAGGCTTGATCCCGGATGTGGGTGGAACTTTGCTTTTGGCGCTGGCACCGGGACGCCTTGGTGAATACATCGCTATGACCGCCTATCGGATGAAAGCCTCGGATGCGCTTTATGCCGGATTTGCGGACCATCTTATCCCACAAGACAAATGGCCGGCTTTGATCGCGGCTTTGGAAGAGAGCGGGGATGCAACGCGGCTGGACCAGGATGGAACCAAACCGGATCTGGCACCTTTGGCCGAACGACAAGAAGAGATCGACCGGTTGTTCGACGGAGAGAGCCTGGCCGACATCCTGACCCAGCTGCAACAAAGCGGCAGCGATTTTGCCAAGGATGTGTTGAAACGCATCTCGCCCCATTCCGCGCTGTCGATGGCCGTTTCCGTTGAGGTGCTGCATCGCCTGCGAGGCACCCAGTTGTCGATGGAGAAAGCGCTCGAGATGGAATACCGTTTCACCTATCGCGCGCAAGAGATGGCGGATTTTCAAGAAGGCGTGCGGGCGCAGTTGATCGACAAAGACCGCCAGCCAAATTGGAAATACCCAGACATGCAGGTGCCACCGGTGGAGGTTTCAAACCTGTTGCTGCCCCTTGGGGACAACACGCTGACGTTTTGAACCACGCGCTTATTTAGGGAGGAACACCATGAACATAGCCTTTATTGGATTGGGGAATATGGGCGCGCCGATGGCGGCAAATCTGGCAGCGGCTGGATACAATGTCACGGGGTTTGACCCAGCCGGCGTCGCCGTCGACAATGTCGCAGAGGCAAACACAGCCCCCGCTGCAGTGGCAGGCGCAAAGGTCGTGATCACCATGCTTCCCAATGGCGATATCCTTCGCAGTGTCGCGCAAGAGATCATTCCCGTCATGGAGAAAGACGCGCTGTTTCTGGACTGTTCGACCGTAGACGTCGACAGCGCCCGGCACGTCGCGGAGCAAGCACACAACGCGGGTCTTTTGGCGGTCGATGCCCCCGTGTCCGGGGGCATTGGCGGCGCGGCGCAAGGCAGCCTGACCTTTATGGCAGGCGGCAGCGTGCAGGGCTTTGCACTGGCGCGCCCCTTGTTTGATGTGATGGGACAAAAGGCGGTGCATTGCGGCGACGCCGGTGCAGGCCAAGCCGCCAAGATCTGCAACAATATGATCCTTGGTGTCACGATGGCTGCAACCTGCGAAGCCTTTGCCCTTGCAGACAAACTGGGGCTGGATCGGCAAAAGATGTTCGACGTTGTCTCTACGTCGTCGGGGTACAGCTGGTCGATGAATGCCTATTGCCCGGCGCCAGGCGTCGGGCCGACCTCTCCGGCGGACAATGAATACACGCCGGGCTTTGCGGCGGAACTGATGCTCAAAGACCTGCGTCTGTCGCAACAGGCCGCAGACGGGGCCGATGCAGACACTCCGATGGGGCAGCAGGCCACTGCGCTCTATACGCAGTTTGTCGAAGATGAGGATGGACGCGGGCGCGACTTTTCGGCGCTGTTGCCACGCTTTGAAAAACGCGGACGGGATTGATAGTTTCGCGCCATGTCATGGCTCGATTCTTCACCGCTGATGCGCGAAATGGACGACGCGGCCCGCAGCCGCCTCGCCCAACTGACCCCACATAGCCTACCCGAGGACCACGTCTTATTTCGCCCCGGTGATGCGGTGCAAGGCTACGTGATCGTGCTCGAAGGATGCGTGGATGTCGGCCTGTCGGGGGTGAACGGCCGCGAAATGCTGCTGTATTCGGTGACACCGGGGCAGAGCTGTATCCAGTCCACGCTAGGTCTGTTGGGTGGGGAGGACTACTCAGCCGAGGCCCGCACACGTGGACCCACCCGTTTGGTACTCCTGCCAAAGCCCGTGTTCCTGGAACTTTTGAACCAATCCGACAGCTTCCGCGCCGTGGTGATGCGTGCCTTTTCCGACCGGATGCAGATGCTGATGCACTTATTGGAAAAAGTCACCTTTCAACGCGCCGAACATCGTTTGGCCGAGCGGCTGCTGGAGTTGGACCAAGGCTCAGAGATCATCATAACCCAAGGGGATCTGGCCCGCGAAATCGGCACCGCCCGCGAGGTGGTCTCACGCCGGTTAGAGGCCTGGGCAAAACGGGGCTGGGTCGCGACGGGCCGGGGTCGCTTGCGTGTATTGGACCGTGCCGCGTTGATGGGATTTTCCCAAAGCGCAAGCTAACGACGTAAAACCCGCGCGGGGTTTGTGACCCCGTCACAGACCAACGTGTGCCCCCTGCTCTACGCTCCTCAATGACATCAGATCAAAAGAGGAGATGACCATGACCAAAAATCTAGCAAGCTGGGATCGGATCGCGCGCATTCTAATCGGCGCCGCGTTGATCGTCGCGTATTTCGCAGGCATCGGCGGGGGCTGGATGGTGATCGGGCTTATCGCAGGCGTCGTCTTTGTGGGCACGGCATTTATCAACCATTGTCCGCTTTACCGGATCTTTGGCCTGTCGACTTGCCCGCTGGAACGCAACTAAACAACACCTAAGAACGCGCGCCCGCATTGGAACGGGCGCGCTGATTGCATCGACTTTGGGGTTAGGCGTTGCGCGCCAAAACCCGAATGCGGCTGTCCAACTCACCCCGGTCCACATAGCAACCATGCAGATGGCGATAACCGGTCGATGGATCAAAAGCCTCGCGCCCATGCAGAACGCGGCGGTTGTCAAATACCACCATCTCGCCACCGGACAGCTTCAACGCGATGCCATAATCCGGGCTGCGGGTCATCTCCATGAACAGACGATAGGCCCGATAAAACGGCAGCATCTGTGCAGGCTCCAGATCCACCAAATCGGCGATATGGGCGTTGAAACAGACCTCGGATACGTTGCCATCGGAGTCCAGTGTGATCACCGACTTTCGAGACCGGATATCGGTCGTTTCGTCCTGAAACCGGAAGGGCACGGTAACGGTCGACAGCACGTCAAAAGCATCGGGGTCATGCCTGCGCAGATCCTCGGCCACCGCAGCGCCGTCGCAAAAGGTTGATCCGCCCCCTTCGGCATCATTGGCGAGGCAGTGCAGGAATTGATACCCCGGCGGCAGCTCTTGGTTGGTCAGATCCGTATGAAGCGGAAGTGCCACGGAGGTATAGGCCAGATTGTTCGGATCCGGTTTTGAGACCACCTCAAACGTCAGCCCAAAATTCGTCTCACGCAAGTGGCCAACGCGCCGGGCCACATCCATGCCCGCGTCCGTATGATCCGCAAGACCCGTGACAATGGCCAACCCAAAGCGTTTGGTATCCGCCAGCCAGTCCCCCAATGCCGCATCAGAGCGCATGATGGCGGATCCGTCATGGCGGGGAACCCCCGCACCGCCCAGCTCACCGCGCCACAGATTGCGGGCAATGTCTGCAGCATCTGCACGGCGTTGGCCGGGACGATGGGCCTTTAACCAATCGAGGTCAAACAGGCTCGGCTCATCCGCCCCCGGCCAGGTAATCAGCAAATTGCTTTCGCTCTGCTCCACCGAGACTGGCGCGATGTCGAGAGGAACGCTGCTCAGCTCAAAGACCCGCTCGCCGGTTTGGGGGTGAAAGCCTGACGGGTCTGTGTCCCGCAGCCAGATATAGGGGAAGGTTCCGCTGGTGCCATCAGCCCAACGCATGTCGAGGCTGTCTGCCCCGGCAGTAAAAACGAGTGACATATGTCTCTCCATAAATGGAAGTAGAGTTTAGGTACGAAAGATCACCCGCCCCAAAGGGGGCGGCCACCATTCCTGTGCCTTCCGATGCGGATGGCCCGGGGATCTTCCCAACACAACGCACATGTCGATTTCACGTCCAATCTCAACGAGCTAAGATTTGAATGTTTTTCCGACGCTCTGTCAACGCCCTGTGCAGCCCGAACAGTTTAGGTCTGCGTCCATCTCTTGAATATGCACAGATATTGCCTCCGCGTTTTTGCGCAATACATAATCCAAAGTACCGAACCAATGGGACGTGAAGGCGCATCAGCGCCATGTTTTGAAAGGTGATAAAATGTACCAGTCTTTAAAATGTTCCGCTCTGATCCTTGCGCTCAGCTTTTCCCTGCCCGCAGCTGGTTTCGCGGATGATGCCGCACTGACGTCAGCCATAGCCGGCAAAACGATTTCATCCGGCAAAGCTGTCTTGAAGGTCCGCAAAAACGGCAGGCTGACCGGCAAGGTCGGCCCGAATGGGGATGTGAAATTCGAAGGGGCCTGGGCAATCCGCGACGGCAAATGGTGCCGCACCATCAAAGAGCCCGCCAGTTTTGCAGGGACCGAATGTCAGGCGATGACGCTAGGCGACGGTGTCATCACCATCACAGGGCGCAATGGTCCTGTGGATTGGCAGATCAACTAAGACACCACAATTTCGCTGGCCTGCCGCGGTACAGGCACCGTGCTCGGGGATGTGTCTACGTTCCAATTCACAGGAAAATCGTGGCCAGCACCGCACTTGCAACGCTGACAAACATCAGCGTTGCATAGTTCAGTCCCAAAACGGTGCCCCCGCTGCGACGCACAAGAAGCGTGAGCCACGCGCAGGAAGCCAGCAAAGACACCACAACGAAAAACAAACCGATCAAACCCGTCATTTCGCTGTCCCTATCGTCTCGCGTTGCACAACGGCTCATGGCCGCTCTCTAACCCAGAGGCGTTATTCCGCCGCGACTTTCTTTGCTTCCAACATCGGCTTCAAGTAATGCCCCGTGTGGCTGCGCGGCTCAGCGGCGACATCTTCGGGCGTACCCGCCGCGACAATCTCACCACCGCCGCTGCCGCCTTCGGGGCCAATGTCGATGATCCAATCGGCGGTTTTCACCACGTCTAGATTGTGTTCGATCACCACCACTGAATTGCCCTGATCAACCAATTCATGCAGAACTTCCAACAGTTTGCGCACGTCTTCAAAGTGCAGCCCCGTCGTCGGTTCGTCCAGAATATACAGCGTGCGACCGGTGGAGCGTTTTGCCAATTCCTTGGACAGTTTCACCCGCTGCGCCTCACCACCGGACAGGGTCGTCGCCTGTTGGCCCACCTTGATATAGCCAAGGCCCACCCGCATCAGCGCGTCCATCTTGTCCCGGATGGTTGGCACCGCTTGGAAGAACTCCTGCGCGTCCTCAACGGTCATGTCCAGCACGTCGGCGATGGATTTACCCTTGAACTTCACTTCCAGCGTTTCGCGATTGTACCGCGCGCCATTGCAGGTCTCGCAGGTCACATAAACGTCCGGCAGGAAGTGCATCTCCACCTTCAGAACCCCATCGCCCTGACAGGCCTCACAACGGCCACCCTTGACGTTGAAGGAGAAACGACCGGGCTTGTAACCACGCGTCTTGGCCTCGGGCAGGCCGGCGAACCACTCGCGGATCGGAGTAAAGGCCCCGGTATAGGTCGCGGGGTTCGACCGTGGTGTACGCCCGATGGGACGCTGGTCAATGTCGATCACCTTGTCCAGATGCTCCAACCCTTTGATGGTCTCACAGGGGGCCGGTGTCTGGCGTGCGCCGTTCAAACGCATCGAGGCGGTTTTGAACAGGGTCTCAATCGTTAGGGTGGATTTGCCGCCGCCCGACACGCCCGTCACACAAACAAATTTGCCCAACGGGAATTCGGCGGTGACGTCTTTGAGGTTGTTGCCAGTGGCCTTGACCACTTTGATCTTTTTCTTGTTGCCCTTGCGACGTGTGGTCGGCACGGCAATCTCGCGGCTGCCGGACAGATATTGCCCGGTCAGCGATTTCTCATCCGCGGTGATTGCATCCGGCGTGCCGTGGCTGACCACCTGCCCGCCATGAACACCCGCCCCCGGACCAATGTCATAGACATAGTCCGCCTGACGGATCATATCCTCATCATGTTCCACCACAATCACCGTATTGCCCTGATCGCGCAGGTTTTTCAGCGTGGTGATCAGACGGTCATTGTCGCGCTGGTGCAAGCCGATCGATGGCTCGTCCAAAACATACAGAACCCCGGTCAGGCCCGAACCGATCTGGCTCGCCAACCTGATCCGCTGGCTTTCACCGCCAGACAAAGTGCCGGAATTGCGCGACAGGGTCAGATATTCCAGACCGACGTTATTCAGGAAGCCCAGACGTTCGCGGATTTCCTTGACGATGGCGCGGGCGATTTCCTGTTTCTGCGGCGTCAGGTGGTTGGGGACATCCTCGATCCATTCCAACGCGCGGCGGATGGATTTCTCGACCACCTCTCCGGCATGCAGACCACCAATTTTGACCGCCAGCGCTTCCTCACGCAGACGGTAGCCACCGCAATCTCCGCAGTGACGATTGTTTTGATAGCGTTCAAATTCTTCGCGGATCCAATTGCTGTCGGTCTCACGATAGCGGCGTTCCATGTTTGGGATGACACCTTCAAAGACACGGGTGACGTTATAAACCCGCCCGCCTTCGTCATAGCGGAACTCGATCTCTTCCTCGCCTGAGCCATACAGAAACACCTTCTGCACTTTCTTCGACAGGTCTTTCCACGGGGTGTTCTTGTCAAAGTCATAGTGTTTGGCGATGGCTTCGATGGTTTGCAGGAAATAGGGGGACTTCCCTTTCCGCCAAGGCGCCAAGGCTCCGTCGTACACTTTCAACGTTTGATCGGGCACCACTAGACGTTCGTCAAAGAACAGCTCAACCCCCAGACCATCACAGGACGGGCACGCCCCAAAGGGCGCGTTGAAGGAAAACAGGCGGGGTTCGATTTCGGGAATGGTAAAGCCGCTCTCCGGGCAGGCAAAATTCTCACTGAACGTGATGCGCTCTGGATCACCTTCGCGCGGTGCGGTTTCCAGAATGGCGATCCCATCGGCAAGATCGAGCGCGGTGCGCAAGGAGTCGGCCAGCCGCGTCTCAAGCCCCTCTTTGACCACCAGACGGTCAACAACCACGTCAATGTCGTGGCGGAATTTTTTATCCAACGTCGGCGGTGTGTCCAGCTCATGGAATTCACCGTCCACCTTGACCCGCTGGAAGCCCTGCTTGCGCAGCTCCAACATCTCTTTCTTATATTCGCCCTTCCGGTCGCGCACGATCGGGGCCAGCAGATAACCACGTGTCCCCTCCTCCAGCGTCATAATCCGGTCAACCATATCCTGTACCTGCTGCGCCTCAATCGGCTTGCCGGTGGCGGGGCTATACGGCGTGCCAGCGCGGGCGAACAACAGCCGCATATAGTCGTAGATCTCGGTCACAGTCCCCACAGTCGAGCGCGGGTTTTTTGATGTGGTCTTCTGCTCGATTGATATCGCCGGGGACAAGCCGCTGATGTGATCCACATCGGGCTTTTCCATCATATCCAGGAACTGGCGCGCATAGGCCGACAGGCTCTCGACATAGCGGCGCTGGCCTTCGGCATAGATGGTGTCAAACGCCAGCGAGGATTTACCCGACCCGGACAGGCCAGTGATCACCACCAGCTCATCACGCGGAATATCCACGTCGATGTTTTTCAGGTTATGCTCGCGCGCGCCGCGCACTTCGATGGTTTTCAACTCAGCCATAGTGCCCTCAGTTCCCGGATCCGCACCCCCCTGGGCACAGTTCCCTTAGAGATAGGGAAAGCGGCGCGAGTCTCCAATAGAAAAAAGTGAACAAAATACGAACAAGCGTCAGATCGCCCTAGGCCTGCACCTCTCTGCGGCGCCGTGCCAGATATTCATGGGCGGCCAATCCCAAGAGATGCAGCAGGATCAAGGCCCCCACCATGCCCGCAAGCCCGCCAAAGGTGACGGCGGTGACCAACAAGGGGGTGCCAATGAAATTGCCAAGGTTTCCCGCCTGCGCGAGCGCGCCATTGGCCTCGGCCTGATCGCCGGAGGTTTCATTAAGCTGCGGGATCGAGGCAAAGCTTGCCCCTTGGATCAACCCCAGCGCCGCCGCCAGAACCACACAGATCACCGCCCCCGCATCGCTGAGCCCAAGTGCAAGGGTACAGACGGCACTGGCAATAAATCCCAATTGGACGACGCGCACCGCTGGTAAGATCCGGGTCAGGAAAACGCCCAATGTCATTGAACTGGCAATCGAAACCAGCGGGATTGCCACCATCACTTGGTCCCGCCAAACAGGGTCGATATGAGGCGGCAACACGGTCAACAGCGCCACAAATCCCGCCGCATAGAACAACCATCCCGCCGCCGGCCCCATTTTGTGTGGCGAGCGATAGATCTGCCGGTGCAACGCAATCCACCCCGCCACAGACGGCATGGTGTGATGCGCTGGCGCGGCGGACCGGCGCAAGAAGGCGGACAGCGCGAGTGCCAGCGCCCCCATCAAGACACCGTGCGCCATAAAGAATTCTAACACGCCAAAGTTCTGAACCACCACTCCAGCGGCCCAACTGGTCAGCGCAAAGGAGACACCAAAAAACGTGCCCCACAACGTCATCGCTAAATTGCGCTGTTTGGCACCGGCCAACATGGCAATCAATGTGGGCCCCGCGACCACAATGCCAAGATGAGACATCCCCTCAACTGCGCGGCTTAACAGATAGGCCCAAAACGGCAGCTCCAACCCTTGCAGGATGCCCATCGTCGCGCCAAGCCACAACGACAGGACCAACACCCGCCGATACCCCATACGCGCCGCAAGCAGCCCCGCAACCGTGCCAAGGACAATGCCGCAGACCCCGACCAGTGACACCGCCATACTCACCGTAGCGCCGGCTTCGGGATAAACGTTCCCCAGCTGGTCAAAAACCACCGAAACTTTGCCGTATTGCGCCGCCGCCCCCAGGCCAGCCGCCCAGATCAACAGGATCTCAGCCCAAGGCGTCGCATGTTGTGTCGTCGTCATACGTGCCAGTCCTTTCTTTTCCACCATGGGCCTAAAAAGCCCAAGCGCGTTACCGGTTTTATGACCAGAATTCACGTCGGATGTAAGCCTCTCTTCGCCGTGACGACATCGCCCCTCCCGCCGGGCACGCATAGCTCTCTCACCAAGAAAGATCGTTCAAATTTTAAAATACAGGACGGCTTTGGACATTCTCATGCCAGTTGGCGGCACGCCAATTTCGGAGTTAACCTGATGGAAAAAAAGAATTTCCGATCTGCTTTGCATCACGCGCCGCAGTTTCATCCGGCCAAATTCACCCCAGGATTGAATGGTTAAACCTTGAGCGAACCCGGCGCGAAAGTTCCCGATTTGTGTTACCTTCAAGAGGTGTAGCCCGATTAACGCCAATGCTGCCAAAACGGAACGTTACGTTGCGCGACCCAGCCATACCAATGGCCCGTAAAGGAACCGAGGTTATGATAAATCGCCTATCTCAATGTTTCAGTCTTCGCGAAATGAGCCACGGTCTGGCCGCTATCACCGCCTGTTTTTTGACTGCGCTCACTGTGCCCGCCGCCGCCGCCGCGACCTCCGCTAACCTATCCGATGGTCCGCGTGCAATGCTGGTCGTAGATGGCTCCAATTCAATGTGGGGTCAAATCGACGGCACCCCGAAAATCACCATTGCACGTGACGTGGTGCGCGATTTGCTGGATGATTTGCCAGCCGATATCTCTCTTGGTCTGACAGCCTATGGCCATCGCAATACCGGTGACTGTCACGACGTTGAGGTTATGGTGGACCCCAGCCAGAACAATCGCGCAGCCATTGCCGAACAAATCGGCGCGATTAAACCCAAAGGGAAAACCCCCATGGCCGAAGCGGTGCGGCAAGCGGCACAATCGCTCGGCAACAGCCATGCACCCGCAACGGTTATTCTGGTCTCTGACGGGGTCGAAACCTGCGCGCCGGATGTCTGCGCAATCGCGGCGGAGCTTGAACGAACTGGCGTGGATTTCACCGCGCATGTCATCGGTTTCGACGTCCACGAAGAAGAGGCCCAAAACCAGTTTGCCTGCATGGCGCGTGCCACCGGCGGGCGTTACCTTTCGGTCGACACCGCCGAAGAGCTGAGTTCAGCTTTGATCGCAACCACGCAATTTAGCACGACAGAAACCGGCCTGCCGTTGATCACCCAATCCGGGCGCCTGTATTTTGTGGCATCCCATAAAATGCGCGGCAAGCTTCAAAACCTGCCCGCCCATTGGCAGGTGGAAGACCAGGCAGGCAATCCCATCATGACCGGTTTTCACAATGCCGGCGGCCATATCGACCTGAAACCTGGCACCTACCGTTTGACAGCAACCGACACCGAAAGCGGCCATACCGAAACGCGTCGCATTCAGGTTACAAATGGTGGCAGCATGCAGATCACCTTGATGTTTCCCTAGCGCATACCCCTGGCGCCGTGCCTGTGACCAACTCTCGCGCGCCGCGCCTTCTCAAAGAAAACGCCCCAGTCCAGAAAGGACCGAGGCGTTCTTTTTCGTCTGATGGCTTGGGGGCCAGCTTACATGTGGATCACGCGATCAAAGGCATCCAGCACGCTTTCGTGCATCATTTCTGACAGGGTTGGATGCGGGAATACGGTGTTCATCAGGTCTTCCTCAGTGGTCTCCAACTGACGGCCAACCACATAGCCTTGGATCATCTCGGTCACTTCGGCGCCAACCATATGGGCGCCAAGCAATTCGCCTGTTTTGGCGTCAAAGATGGTTTTGACCATGCCTTCGGGCTCACCCAATGCAATCGCCTTGCCGTTGCCGATGAAGGGGAAGCGGCCAACCTTGATGTCAAAGCCCAGCTCTTTGGCCTTTGCTTCGGTATAGCCAACGCTTGCAACCTGCGGATGGCAGTATGTGCAGCCCGCGATGCTTTCGGGTTTCACGGGGTGCGCGTGCTTGCCTGCGATAAGATCGGCAACCATGACACCTTCATGGGAGGCTTTGTGCGCAAGCCAAGGCGCGCCCGCGATGTCGCCAATGGCATAAAGACCATCAACACCGGTGCGGCAGTAGGCGTCGGTCACGACATGGGTACGGTCCAGTTTCACACCCAGCGCTTCCAGACCCAGACCTTCGACATTGCCGACGATGCCCACAGCCGAGATCACGGTGTCAAATTCTTGCTTCTGGATTTTGCCGCCCACTTCAATATGCGCGGTGACTTTGCCTTTGCCACGGTCCAGCTGTTTGACCATGGCTTTTTCCATGATCTTCATGCCTTGCTTGACGAATTGCTTCTTCGCAAAGGCCGAGATTTCAGCGTCTTCCACCGGCAGCACGCGGTCCATCACTTCGACCACAGTCGTGTCGGCGCCCAGTGTGTTGTAGAAGCTGGCAAATTCGATGCCGATCGCGCCGGAACCGATCACCAGCAGTTTCTTGGGCATACGCACCGGATCCAGCGCGTGCTTGTAGGTCCAGACCAGATCACCGTCCGCTTCCAGACCCGGCAATTCGCGGGCCCGTGCGCCGGTCGCCAGAACGATGTTCTTGGCCGTCAGCTCTTCGGTGCCTTTGGCGGTTTTGACCGAAACCTTGCCTTTGGCTGGGATGGTTGCTTCGCCCATCACCACGGTAACTTTGTTCTTCTTCATCAGATGGCCAATGCCGCCCGACAATTGCTTGGCCACACCGCGCGAGCGTTTGACAACCGCGTCCAGATCATAGCCGATTTTGTCAGCCTTCAGACCAAATTCCTTGGCGCGCTCCATCAGGTGGAACACTTCCGAGGAGCGCAACAGCGCTTTGGTCGGGATACAACCCCAGTTCAGGCAGATGCCGCCCAGGTGCTCACGCTCTACGATGCAGGTTTTCAGTCCCAATTGGGCGGCCCGGATAGCAGCTACATATCCGCCGGGGCCGGCGCCAATTACGATCACGTCAAAGTTCTGTCCGGCCATGATGTTTCCTCGCCAAAATCAGGATCCCGAAATTTAGTTTACCATTAAACTACTTTCGAACCCACTGCAACGACAGTGGCACATATCTGCCATGCAGTGATGAAAAATTGCTATACGCCACCGTCACGTCATTTAATTTTGTTATTTCAGAGGGGCTTGCACAAAAATGGCTGCTCCCGGATCAGGAACAGCCACACCCTTGGCGGGTCGATCGATATGATTTTGCGCAGATTTATTCTGCGGCCTGCAGGATCCGAACCGTGCTGCCATAGCCGCCGGCCTCAACGTAATCCTGCTCTGCTCCGGTGCTGGAACGGCCCAAAGCGGAGTTGCGATAAGGAAAGCGGCCAAACAGGCGGATCACTTCGCGATGGGCGCGCGCATGCAGCAGATTGCTCATCCCGGTCTTGGGCATGTGATCCATAAACATGCGGATACAGCGTTCTTGATCCACCAGATTTTCGGAATGCATCAACGGCAGATAGAAGAACTGCCGCGCCGGCTCGTCAATCTTCATGTCCCATTTCTTGTCAATTGCCATCTTGGCCACCGCGCGCGCCAGGTGGTCCGTCTCAAACGCGCGGGCGTCGCTGCGGAACATATTGCGCGGCAATTGATCGGTCAGAATGATATAGGCCAAAGCCCCCGTGGGATAGGTCATCCACATGGAAAACTTGCCGTCGCAAGCCGCTTGCCAGGTGGGAAGAAACTGGTCCCTAATCTCCTGATCCAGCGCCTCATCCTGAATGTACCAACCACTCTCACCGACTTTGTCCAGCCAAAATTCCAGGATCTGTTCGGGCCCTTGCATGGGTCTGTCTCCGTATAAATACCTACAGTCTATTGTAGGGCTCTTTCACATCACTTTTACAAGACAGACCCAAGTCACGTTTTGCAACGTTGACGGCCAAGGATGAAATAAACGGCATATTTCCTTGAGCTTAGCGCTAGCATTACGGCTCTTGCGCGGTTTCCTGCTCTTCCAACTCGGTCTCGATGACGTATTCCTGTGCCCATTCACCCGCAACGGCGGTGGCTGTTGGCGCCATCACCGCCATCGGCCCGGTGGTTTCCAGATCCACAGTTGGACGCTGAGTCGCACGATAGGCCGCATAAAGCGCGATTGCGCCAAACAAGACGGCCATAAACAGGAAATATCCCGCCGGGCCAAACATCTGATCCGACATCAGCCAACCGGTGGTCATTGGACCTGCAACCGCGCCAAGACCGTTGATAAAAATCAACCCGCCCGACGCCGCGGGCATGTCCTCATGCGACAGGAAGTCGTTGGTGTGCGCGATGAGCAGCGAATAGAGCGGCGTGGTCAATCCACCCAGCACAAAACCGGCCCCCAGCAGCATAGGGTAGTGTTCCGGTTCGACCATGCCAACCAATCCGGCCACCGTGGCGACGGCGGCGGTGCTGACAATCACCAGACGTCGGTCCATCCGATCCGACAGCCAGCCGATGGGGAATTGCAGAATAATCGCACCCACATAAAACGAGGACACAAAGGCAGAGATCTGCACCAAGGACAGGCCTACATTGGCGCCAAACACCGCCGACATGCCAACCTGGCCCGAGAAGACACCACCCAGCATGAACATCCCAACACAGCCCAGCGGCGAGGCCTGCATCAATTCACGCAGGCTCATCCGTTTGGCGGTTTCAAAAATTGGCGTTGGCGAGATCGACAAAAGGATTGGCGCAAATGACACCGAAACCGCAATCGAGGCGATTACAAATGGCAGGTAGTCGGTCGGATCTCCCACCAGCAACAGCGCCTGCGCGCCGACCATGCCCAATGTGATCACCAGCATATAAAGCGACAGCGCCTTGCCTCGGTTCTCATTGTCGGCGGCATCATTCAGCCAGCTTTCGGCCACCACATAAACGCCAGAATAGCAAAAGCCGATCACGACCCGGCCAATGAACCATACATAGGGGTTCGCCAGCGCCGGATAGATGATCATCACGGCCGATATCAGCGAGCCAAGGGCGGCAAAGACCCGCACATGCCCGACCCGGCCAATCATGATTGGCGCCAGGCGTGACCCTCCCAAAAATCCGATAAAGAACGCGGACATTACCATCGACAAGGCAAAGGGCGAAAACCCTTCGATCGAGCCGCGCACCCCCAACAATGACCCTTGCAGACCGTTGCCGATCATCAAGAGGCCAACCCCCAACAACAGCGCCCAGGCGCTCGACAGCACTTGCAACATCTGCGCTCGTCTCCTCCGTGCCCGTTACCAAAAACGGGGAACCCATCCTGCGGTGAAATCGCCAATCCTGCCCGGTGCCGGAGTATCCGACTCGTGCGAATAGGCTCCTTCATCTGGCAGATGACAGAGGTCGCTTGTCTACGTCATTTCCCGACATTTCTGTCGGGATTGCGGCATTTAGGGAATTAACAGCGACGCATCGCCATAGGAAAAGAACCGATAGCCCTGACCAACAGCATGGTCATAGACCCGTTTCATCCGCTCCTGCCCCATCAAGGCCGACACCAACATCAACAGGGTTGATTTGGGCAGGTGGAAATTTGTCATCAACGCATCGGTCACATGGAAGGTGAAACCAGGATAGATAAAGATGTCAGTCTCCCCCTCCCACGGCGCGATTTCACCTGTGGCGCGTGCGGCACTTTCGATCAGGCGCAGCGCTGTAGTGCCCACGGGAACAACACGCCCGCCTGCGGCCTTGGTCTGTGCAATCTCGGATGCGGCCTGTTCACTGACGCGGCCCCATTCGGCGTGCATCTTGTGGGTGGTCACGTCCTCAACCTTGACCGGCAGGAACGTCCCCGCGCCCACATGCAGGGTCACATGGGTAAAGGTCACGCCTTTGTCCGCCAGTGCCGCCAAGAGCGGTTCGTCAAAATGGAGCGAGGCCGTGGGGGCAGCCACAGCACCAGTGTTGGCAGCCCAGACGGTTTGATAGTCGGATTTGTCTTGTTCGTCCGCAGGCCGTTTGGCAGCTATATACGGGGGCAGCGGCATGGCGCCCGCCGCGTTCAGCGCCGCATCAAAATCATCACCTGCCAGATTGAACCGCAGATGCCCCTGCCCGTCTTCCACCGCTTCCAACGTGGCGG
This sequence comes from uncultured Paracoccaceae bacterium, assembly GCA_947497985.1. Classification (GTDB taxonomy): domain Bacteria; phylum Pseudomonadota; class Alphaproteobacteria; order Rhodobacterales; family Rhodobacteraceae; genus Epibacterium. The sequence goes on along the minus strand of CANMIX010000004.1, from coordinate 27,746 downwards.
ACAGGTCGTCCGAGAATATGATCTCTTCTCCCAGCTTGACCTTTCGCAAGGGTTTCAGCAGACCTGCCCAACAGCCATCGGCGCGGGGCTCCAGCAAAGTCACATCGACCTTGGCCGAAACCCGCCCCTGGGCGCTGTCGCGAAACCGCTGGCCAAACAGGCGTGCCGGGATGACTTTGGTGTCGTTCAAAACCAGCCGGTCACCGGGTTGCAGCCAGGTCAGCAGATCCCCCACCGTCTGGTCGTGGATCACGTCGCCTTTGGCCACCAACAATCGCGCCGAGGAACGCGGGTTCGCCGGCCGGGTGGCAATCAGGTCTTCGGGCAGGTCAAAATCAAAATCACTGAGCTTCATGGCCCGCTCTCATAAGGCGGTTTGCCCCTATTGGCCATCGCCAATTGGACCTTTGATGTCACGATCCACCCGGTCGATCTCAGCCTCATACCAGGCAATCGTCGCTTTGGGATCCGCTTCGAAACTTGCGGCAAACGACGGTGGGGCCTCGGTCTTATCGTCGTATTTGGTCGACCAGACCATGATGGCGATCAACGCAGGCAATACATCGCGCGCTTTTCGGGTGGGAAAGTAACAGACGCGGCTGGCTTTGCGCGGGTCAATCTGGCGTTCCAACAAAGCCGCCTCTTCCAACCGTGACAGCCGATTGGCGAGGATATTGGTGGATATGCCTTCGGGCCCGTTCAGAAACTCACTGTAGGTGCGTTTGCCATGCAGCAACACATCCCGAAGGATCAGGAAGCACCATTTGTCGCCTAAGATACCGGCAGCATACCGGGTGGGGCATCCCTGCCATTTGGGGGTTTGGACCTTGCTCATGTCTGATGAAATACGCGCAGATAAATACCCTTGCAATATGCAAGCGAAGTAAATACCCATAATTCCACTTGCATTTTAAAAGAGGAATCACCTTATGCCGTCTCCTTTTGTTTGGTTCGACAACTTTGGACCCGACCGCACCGCCACAACCGAGTTTCTGCAAAACGCCTTTGGCTGGGCGCCCGCTGACATCGGACCAATGACCTTTTTGACCGCCGAAGGCCAAGACAAACCCTTTGCCGCCACCACCGACGCGATGGAGGGGCTGTCCGGCTGGGTGCCTTATGTGGAAGTCGATGACCTGCCCAAATCCGTTGAAAACGCACTGGCGCAGGGTGCCACGCTGATTGCTGAGAACCTGACAGGGCCTGCCGGGGACGCCAGCTTTATCCGCGATCCGGGCGGCGCGCCGCTGGCCTTGTGGAAACGCGCGGCGGGCATGTAGGCACAAAGATGTTGAAACCGATCCTCAGTTCCGTTGCCTATGTGGTGATTGTCTTCCCCCTCGCCCTTGTCTGGCACCTTGGCCCTTTCAAGGAACGCTACATGACCTTTGGTTATTTCTCAGGTGAACCCAATATTGCCGTTGGACTGGCCACTATGGTGATCCAAGGCATCGCGCTGTCGGTGATCTATCCGCTGTTCATGACCGAAAGCCACGGCTTTGGGCGCGCCTTTGCCTTTGCCGGCTTGATGGGTGTGTTCTTCTGGACCTCTCATGTGCTGGCGCTGGTGGCCAAGCAGAACGTGCCCAATGCGAGTGTTTTCATCGTGATGGAGACCATCTATCTGGCGCTGCAATTCGGCCTCTTCGCCCTGGCGCTTGGCATGATCTACCGGATGAAATTCTAGGGGCACAGCACCACTGCGCGCCGTGCTTAGCGTTCCTCGCGCTCTTCACGGCGCTGCTGCTGCGTCTTGCGCTCGGGTTGTTCTTCCCCCGGAACGGTCGGTGACTGACGGCGGAAGATCTCACGCAAGAAGCCGGGCGCAAGGCCAGACAACGGGTTCACCGTCACCTTGGGATCGTCAGCGGTGCCTTTGAGGTTAAAGGAAAACCCGATCAAACCTTCGCCTTTGCGGGTCAAAACACTGCCGACCACATTCACCAGATAGATCGGCGACAAGACACCGCGCATATCCAAACGCGAGTTTTCCAGATCATAGATCCCGTCCATCGACAGGCCGATCGAGGGGCCAACTGCGCTGCTTTTCCACAGCTGCAAATGGGTTGGACCCAATTGGAACTGCGCCTCAACCTCGCTAAACAACACACCCTGCCCGGCCAATTCCGTGACCAAGCCAACCAGGCTGACAGCATTGACCAGCGCCAGCATGGCCGGTGCCTGCCGGATATAGGTATTGCGCGCCGTGATCTGACCGTTGAAATATCCTGATTTTTTGGCGGGAACCAAGGTCATGTCAAAACTGCCGCCAGAGGCATGGCGCAAAATCCCAGAGGAGCGAAACACCCCGCCTGCATCGTCCGAACGCACCCGGATCCCCATGCCACCATTTTGTGGCACCAAGACCCCGTTCACCGCCGTTTGACCGTTCAACAACCCCCGGAATTCGCCATTCACGCCGCCTTGGGTGGAAATTCGCCCGCGCATATTGTGCAGCGCGATACTGTCAGTCACCTGCATCCGGTCGAGCGCAAATTCAATGGGCCCCACCCCGCCAGAGCTTCCGCCGCCGGACCCGCTGCCACCCGCGCTTGTTCCATCACTGCCAAAAGGCGCGGTGCGCAGATCCAAACGACCACCTGACAGGGTAAGCGACGGCGCCGCAGCCCCCCGCCCGGTAAAGGTCGCGCTGCTGTTCAGCCAATCGCCAATCCGAACCGAGGACAAGATGGCTTGGTTTAAACCACCACCGTCACGCAAGGTTACACGCCCCTGCGCGGTCAACCCCGCCGCGGCGACAGACAGGGCATCCACACGCGGTGTGCGCCCCAATGTAATCTGCGCCTCCAGGTTCCCGGTGGACCCCGCGCGCTTGCGCCAGCCAAGGGCAGCAATGCGCAAGCCCACGCCTTCCAGGTTCGATGTCAGCGACAGCTTTGGTGCAACATCCGGCGCAAACGTCAGACGATATTGGCCTGTTCCAGCCCCCGAAACCGTGCCGCGCGGCAGCCCGATCTTGAAGGTTTCCACTGCGTCGGGCGTCAAAGCGACGGTCCCAATCACCCGGTGGGGTTCCGTGTCGCGCGCTGGTCCTAACGGCAGTCGCCAATCCACACTTGCGGCCACTCCGCTTAAGGCGCCATTGCCGGTGACTTGAACATGGTCTTGATCGCCACTGACAGTCAGCCGCTGAGCTGTCACCACATGATCGGGCACTAGTGTGTCGCTTTTTACATCGCGGATTGTGCCGCTGTAATGGTATTCGATCGCCTCAATCGGCAGGTTGTCCTTGAGCGGCAGGGACAGGGTTCCCAACACCCGCGCACGGCCATCGGCCAGATCGACTGGCAGCTTGGCCTTGTCCATCACCGACAGCGGCTCCCGGTTCAAAAGCGACAGCGCGGCGGTCACGGCCCCGTCAGCCGCCAGCCGGATCACCGCCGGGCTGCCGCCTTTGACGCTGGTATCCGGGATAATGAAAGAGGTGCCCGCAACATCCAATGCGCCACCTTGATCGGGCACGACCCAACCCTCGGTTGCGGACGCGACCAAGCGATTGCCATGGATCGAAAGCTGCCCAGCTGCGCGTTCCAGTTCAGGCATATGTTTTTGGTACCGCAGCCGCATGTCTTCAAACCCAAGCGACAACGACAGAAACGGCTTTTGCCCGGCCTGGCTGCGCAGCGCGATCTGCACGTCACGCCCAACACCTTCGGAAATATTTTCCTGTACCCATTTTCGTGGCTTAGGCGGCGCAGCGGCCGGCCACAGGGTTTTGACCTGATCAATGGTGACCACATCCGCAGCCCCATCCAGCCGGTAGGCCCAGCCCGCATCATCGGTCCAAACCTCACCTTTTAGATGCACGGTGGTGGCATCCTGGGTCACGGTGGCTTCACCCAGTTTCAGGCGGAACGGGTTCAGCTCCAGCTTGAAATCGGTGGTGACACCGGCAAATTGCTGTTCGTCCTCATAAAGGTAAAACGGGTTTAGCTGCAGATCCGAGAATTGCAATTGGCCAACCAGATCCATCAACTGACCATCCCTGACGTCGCCTAGTCGCGCAATCCCTTCCATCTGGCCGCTGCCCCAACCGGTGGCGATGTTTAACCCGTCAAATTGCAACAGCTGCTCGGCCGGGAAATAGGTGAAATAACTGCTGGCTCCGTCAAAAGGCACAGGCCGTGCGGTGTCATCTGGCTGCAATGCGCCTTGGCCAATTTCCAAACTGGCCGCCACCGGCAGAAAGTCTCCCCGGCTGTCGACCCCGCCGCGCAAGTTGCCAGAGATCGGCGCCCGCAGGATTTCCAACCAGCCAAGCGCCGGGCTTTGAACCGCGATGTCCTGGCTGGGCAATTCGGTGAATGCGATGCCAAACTCCGCCGCGGTGTCACCAATCGCCGACGTATAGCTGGCCTCAACCACCCCAACGCCATCGCCACCGCTGAGGACAGAGAACCCGGTGGATAGTGCAACGTCTTCGCCCGCGCGTTCCAAACGGATGTAGCCACCATCAAAGGTCCAGGCGCGGCCGATGCGGAGGTCTTCGTATTGCAGGGTAATCGCCTCAACATCGATTTCGGTCAGCGCGACCAAGCCCGGCTGGTCCAGATACAGATCCCATTGCTCGATCAACTGCGGCAGGTTTTGCGCTTGCCGCACGGCACCTGCGCCATCTGCAAGACTTAGCGCGACGCCATCACCACCCCGGCGCAGGGTCGCCACCAATCCCGCGAGGTAGATATTCTTGGGGCTGATGCGCCCATGAAACAGATTGGACATCGACAGGCTGGCTTGCGCATCGCTTAGCTGTGCCGCGATTGCGCCGTCCTCATAGCGCAACACCACATCGCGCAGACCCACGCGGGGACGCCAACCTTGGTTGACGATCACCTCCATCGAACCGAATTCCAGATCCAGCCCGTTCAACTGGGTCTCGATCACTGTTTCGACTTTGTGGCGCAACCAAGGTGGCACATCAAATTGCCGCCCCTGACCAAAATAGATCAAACCCGCGGCGAGTATGCACAAGACGCTCAACCAGCGCAGCAAGACCACACCCATCCGGCGCAACCCCAAAACCCACGGACGCGGCAACGGCCGCGCCACGGTCACAACGGGGGCGTCATCAGCCACCTCTGGGACTGGCTGTTCAGAATTATGTGGATCGGGTGCGATGAGTGCTTTTCCCTTGGGAGTTATCGCCTAAGTATAGCGGGAAAACTTTGACACATTCTATCTGGAGACCTGTTCCATGCTCAGCCAATCCGATCTTGCCCCTGACTTCACCCTGCCCCGTGATGGCGGAGATGAGGTCACGCTGTCTGCGCTTAAAGGACAAGCGGTGGTTCTCTTCTTTTATCCCCGTGATGATACGCCAGGCTGCACCAAGGAATCCATCGGATTTTCCGAACATCTGCAAAGCTTTGCCGACGCAGGCGTTCACGTTTTTGGAATCTCCAAGGACACGGTCGCCAAACATGCAAAATTCACCACCAAACACGCGCTGACGGTCCCGCTTTTGTCGGATGCAGACAGCGATACCTGTGAGCGGTATGGCGTTTGGGTTGAAAAAAATATGTATGGCCGCAAAAGCATGGGCATCCAACGGGCCACCTTTGTGATCGATGCTGAGGGCAAAATCGCCAAGATCTGGCCCAAGGTCAAAGTTCCGGGCCATGTGGAAGACGTATTGGAAGCCATACGCGCGCTTTAACCTGCGAACCCTCCCGCCTCTGCGGTTGCGCCCCTAACGGGACACCCCCTGGCAGCGTTGGGCATAGCGCCGCGCATAGGCGCGCGGCGCGTCACCGCCTGCCTGCACCCACAGCGCAGGACCCAAACGCTTTCGCTTCGGAGCCGCCCGTCACCTGTCCCCGAATAGCCAGCACGTCTACGGCGGTGCAAGGGAAATCGCCGAGGGGCCCCGCCATAGCGGGGAGACGGTTATTTTGCTTGCAGCGGCGGAGGCGCGATGGCAGGGGACAGATCAGGTGATGGGTGGGTTTGAAGCTTTCGCTTTGGTGGGCTCCGGATCCGACATCTGCAGTAACCAACTTAACGCCCCTTGCCCCCAATTCACATCGAACCGACCTGGAGCAGACCGATGACCGAAGCCCCCCTCAGCCTTGCCCAAATGGCGACCAATGTTTTGACAACGGCGGACGGTCGCGAAAAAACTGCGCTGTCGCACAGCTACGCCGCCGCTTGGTTCGCCTATCGCACCGGGGACGCGCCTGAAATCGCCATCGGCACCGCCAATCCCCCCATGCATCCCGCGCGCCCTGAAAAACCAGACCTTCGCAGCCCGCGTGACGTGCCCAAACGCAAACCCGGCTCTGAAGAAGGCCGCAAAGCACTGCTACACGCGGTTGCCCATATCGAATTAAACGCGGTTGACCTGCACTGGGATTTGATTGCCCGGTTTTCACATATTCCTATGCCGCTGGGGTTCTTTGATGACTGGGTCCAGGCGGCGGATGAGGAAAGCAAACACTTCAATCTGATGTGTGACTGCCTGGAAGATCTCGGCAGTTTTTACGGCGACCTCCCGGCCCACGCAGGCATGTGGCGCGCGGCTGAGGACACGGCGGACGACCTCATGGGCCGGCTCGCCGTGGTGCCGATGGTTCTGGAGGCGCGCGGGTTGGACGTCACCCCGGGCATGATCGAAGTTTTCAAAAAAGCAAACCTGACCGACGCCGTCTCTGCGCTCACCCTCATTTACGCCGAAGAGGTCGGACATGTGGCGTATGGCGCGAAATGGTTCAATTTCCTTTGTGGCCGCGATGGTCTGGATCCTAAGGAAGAGTTCCACAAACTGGTCCGCACCTATTTCCACGGCGCTCTCAAACCCCCGTTTAACGAGGAAAAACGCGCGGAGGCCGGCATTCCTCCGGATTTCTATTGGCCACTCTCCGACCAGATCCGGCCGCTGCCAGGCTGGTCGTAACCGGCGTAATCGCCGTTAATCGGCAAAGAACCGCTCATGAAGTGGTGTAAATCCGCGCTGTAACTTTACGTTTGCGTTAGTCAGCCCACCAAAAGCTTGCTCAAAGGTTAGCGGCTGGTTAATTCCTTATCCGACTACGACTTAAATACGACCCGCGCCCCGACGGCCCGGAGGGCTTAAGGACTAATTGGAACGGAGCGCGATGAAGCGAACACGTCTTGGCATCAAGGTTCACGCCTTTCTTGAGCGCCGCTTTCCCGAGCGCCGCGTCTTTGTAAAGTCTGACAGCGATACACGATTTATTCGTCTGCGCTCCGAAACCCAACTGGTCGCGGCCATCGGCATGACTGCCGTTGTAACTTGGTCTATTGTCGCCTCCGCAATTGTACTGATGGACAGCATCGGGGCCGGCAATTTCCGCGAGCAAGCCAAGCGCGATCAGGTGACCTACCGCGCCCGCCTCAATGCGATCTCTGTTGAACGCGACGACCGCGCCGCCGAAGCCGTCGCAGCCCAACAACGGTTCAACGCGGCACTGGCGCAAATTTCGGCCATGCAATCCGAGCTTTTGGCCTCTGAAACACGTCGGCGCGAATTGGAAACCGGCATCGAGGTGATCCAGACAACGCTGCGCAAAACCATGAGCGAACGCGAAACCGCACGCAGCGCGCTTGCGGATCTGCGCGAAAGCACGGCGGACAATGCCGCCAATCATATCGCCGCAGTCACGCTGCCTGCGCAAATGGACTTTGTTGCGGACGCTTTGGCGGAAACGGCCGAAGAACGCGATCAGATCCTGGCCGACGCCCAAAGCGCGCTGAATGAACGTGATGAGCTGAAACTGGAAATGCGCCTGATGGAAGAGCGCAATGACCAGATTTTCCGCCAGCTTGAAGAAGCCATGGAAGTATCAGTAGAGCCGCTGGACAAAATGTTCCGCCAAGCTGGCATGCCGCCCGAACGTATCATCGAACAGGTGCGCCGCGGCTACGACGGACAAGGTGGCCCGCTTGAACCGCTGGCAATGTCGACCAGCGGTGAAGTCGCGGACCCCGACACGCTGCGGGCAAACGAGCTCTTGGCAAAGATGAGCCAGCTGAACCTTTATCGTCTGGCCGCTGAACGCGCTCCTTTTGATGTGCCCGTCAACCTGAACAACGTCCGCCAGTCCTCGGGCTTTGGCTACCGCCGCGATCCTAAAACCGGTGGACGCCGCCTGCACAAAGGTGCGGATTTCGCCGGCGCAACCGGCACGGACATCTTTGCGACTGCTGATGGCGTCGTAACCACCGCCGGATGGCAATCTGGCTATGGCCGTCTGGTCGTGATCAAACACGACTTTGGCATCGAAACACGTTATGCCCATAATTCAAACATCCGCGTCAAGGTCGGTCAAAGGGTCTCGCGCGGGGATCATATTGCTGATATGGGTAACACTGGACGGTCAACCGGGACCCACCTCCATTACGAGGTCCGGGTCGATGGCAACCCTATAAACCCGATGATCTATATCAAGGCTGCAAGAAATGTTTTCTAAAAGCAAAATCAACGAGCCCGGCGCCAAGCCAGAAGGTTCTTCACCTGCTCCGGCAGTTCCCTCTTCGGCAGCGCCGGTCGCTCCGTCAGCACCTGCCTCTGATTTCAAGGCAAGCGCGCCCAAGGCGAAGCCGCCTGCGTCGATCCTGTCTTCGGACCTGCACGTGTCCGGCAATATGAAAACAACCGGTGACATTCAGGTTGAAGGCACTGTCGAAGGCGACATCCGTGCCCACCTGCTGACCATCGGCGAAAGCGCCACCATCAAAGGCGAAGTGACCGCCGATGACGTCGTAATCAACGGCCGTATCGTTGGTCGCGTACGTGGTCTGAAGGTCCGCCTGACCGCCACCGCGCGCGTCGAAGGTGATATCATTCACAAAACAATCGCAATCGAGAGCGGCGCTCACTTCGAAGGCTCTGTTCAGCGTCAGGACGACCCCCTGAACCCAGGCAAGGCCGCCGCCAAACCGGCAGCAGCACCCGCACAGGGCTAAGGTCCAAGACAACGCGTCTACGTTGTTACATTACGAAAACGCCGCGCCCGTCGCGGCGTTTTTTATTTGTCTGGACGCAACACCAAAAAACTCTTTGGCAGCGCAAGTGAAAACATGTCTGTCGTTTTCCCAATCAAGAAGGATCCAGTGACGTATCTATTCTTTTAGGTCAAAACCTACAGCCCGCGACAAAAGCCCGCCCATCAGAAAAGGGTTTGTGGTTGCGGGCGCGTTTCTGCTTCAACGAAAATTGAGTGATACAATTGCAACCGCACATAAACTTTTCGCAAGGACACAACCAAAAAGCATTTTGACGGCCATTCAAATGACATAAAACTGCCCCCAAAAGGGCACTATGTTAGCCCGGTTACCAAGATTTTTATCAAAGGCATTTTTATGGCAACTGTTACATTTCGTCCCCCGCAGGATCTATTTGATATCCTGGACATCACAGATCCTTTGACGTTCCTGTTAAACAGCAGCTTACCAACGTTAACCAACTCTGGCAGTTCGGTTGAATTCGCCTATAGCGGCACCGAATTCCCCGAATTTACGGGTGTATCCCTTGTTGCCACAGGTGATTTTACGTCTTCTGAAATTGCTGATTGGACCATTTCAAGCGTCAACTTTCGCATGAACGGCACCAGCGTACTTGAATTGACCCAATTAACCTTGTCGGGCTCTCAAATCCTGTCCGCAACTGGAAACCATGCTCTGCTTAGGCTTTTGCTTTCCGAAGACGATACAATCATGTTCGGCTCGGACTTTGCATCCACAGCGGTTGAAGGTTTCGAAGGAGATGACACCTTCATACTCAACGGGCAATTCCACGAAGTTTATGGCGCAGAGGGTCTGGACAGGGTCGTGATTGATCAGAGGTTCAATGGCGCGACTTTCGCGACAGGTGATAGTTCAATCTATGACTTTTTCACCGACGAATTCTTGATCGTACAAACGGCTGAGACTCTGGATCGTCTTAACGACGTCGAAATTATCGAATTCTTAGATAGAACTGTAGCAACGGCCATTGGTACTGTTGATGACAACCAGATTTCAGGCGATCAATTCACGTCAATCACATCAGACGACGTCATCGTCTCAGGTGAGGGCAATGACCGTATCGCAGGTCTCTCCGGCAATGATTACCTTTTTGGCGAAGAAGACAATGACACGCTTCTGGGCGGCAACGGTGCGGACTCGCTATCGGGTGGCAATGGGGACGACGCTCTGAGCGGTGGCAATGGCCGTGACACGCTGATTGGTGGGAACGGTCGCGACCTCCTTCTGGGCGGCAACGCTCAAGACCGGCTCTTGGGAGGTGCAGGCAACGACAGCCTGAACGGAGGCGCCCATAACGACACAATATCCGGAGGAGCTGGGAATGACACTCTGACCGGCGGCACCGGCGCAGACACCCTGTCCGGCGGACTTGGCGACGATGAACTGGTTGGAGACTCCGGTCACGACCGGCTGGTTGGCGGCTCTGGCCTGGATAGCCTGATTGGCGGAGACGGTAATGATACCCTGTTTGGTGACGCAGATCATGACCTGCTGAACGGCGGCAGAGGCAATGATGCGTTGAACGGCGGGTCTGGCGCGGACACGCTCCTTGGCGGCCTCGGTGCAGACACGTTGATCGGCAGCACAGGCCGAGACTCCCTGATAGGTGGATCTGACAACGACGAACTCTATGGCGGCGCCCAAAACGACATATTGTCCGCCGGTGTCGGCAACGACACTTTGTACGGGGGGACTGGGCTCGATACCTTGATCGGCAGCGACGGCAACGACACCCTGTTTGGTCAGGCAGATAACGATCTGCTGAACGGCGGCAGAGGCAATGATGTCATGAACGGCGGATCTGGCGCGGACACGCTCCTGGGTGGCCTTGGCGCAGACACGTTGATCGGCAGCACAGGTCACGATTCCCTGATCGGTGGGCATGACAACGACGAACTATTCGGCGGCGCTCAAAACGATACGCTTTTTGGTGGCTCGGGTGAAAACACGCTTACCGGCGGCCTCGGCGCGGACGTATTTGTTTTCATCAACACAGATAGCGTAGACACGATCACCGATTTCAAGGTTGGTATCGACCAGTTGGAGATCAGATCCGGCGCGAGCAGCATCGACGACCTGACGATTGTCGATCTGGACGGTGACGGCTTGATCACCTTTGGTGCGGCAACAATCATTGTGACGGACATTGATGCGGCCACATTGAATGATGCCGACAATTTCCTGTTCTAAGACCCGATTGTTTTGCTCGCAAAGGCTCATGGGCCTTTGTGGGCAGGCACGGATATGGGCGTTTCATTGCAGTGCCTTAACTGCCGGGTAAAGCCCACGAAACTGATGGTAAGCTGCGTCATAGCGCGCCGACTGCGCGCCATCGGGTTCAATCACCGCGCGCGCCTTTGGTGAGGTCATCACCTCTTCAGGCGTGGCGCCTGTATCGGCCACAATGGCCAGACGCGCAGCCCCCAGTGCAGCGCCAAAGGCCCCGCCTTCGGGGAGTGTTAGTGGCACATCCAAACAGGTTGCAATCAACCGCAACCAATAGGGCGAGGCCACGCCACCGCCAACAGCCACAAGCTGGTCAAGCGTGGCTCCGGTAGATTTCAAGGCCTCAAGACTGTCGCGCAGTCCAAAGGCGACGCCTTCCAGAATTGCCTGCGTCATGTCCTGGCGGGTGCTGCCAGCCGCAAGTCCAACAAAGCCGCCGCGAATGCTGGCGTCATTATGTGGCGTGCGTTCACCGCTCAGATACGGCAAAAATTGCACGCTGGACGGGTCACGCAGCGTTTCAGGAAACTCCCCTGTCAACGCAGCAGATGTGCTGCCACAGATCCCGGCAAACCAGCTGAGGCTGCTGGCCGCCGACAACATCACCCCCATCTGGTACCAGCGCCCCGGCACTGCATGGCAAAACGTGTGCAAGGCTGTCTCGGGCGCCGGATAATAGCCGTCGCGCGCGGCCATCAACACGCCTGACGTTCCAAGAGAGACAAAGCCCTGCCCTTCATCCATCGCCCCAATGCCGCAGGCAGCGGCCGCGTTGTCCCCTGCGCCACCGGCGACCACAACCCTGCCCCGCAGCCCCCAAGATTGGCGCAAATCCTCGCGCATTTGGGCACCAGGTGCACAGCCCTCAACGACGTCGGCCATCTGCTCCCGGCGCATGCCACTGGCCGACAACAGATCATCCGACCAAGTTCGCGCGCCCACATCCAGCCACGATGTTCCGGCGGCGTCGGACATGTCACAGACATACTCACCGGTCAGATAGTGGTTGATGAAAGCAGCCGGCAAAAGGACCTTGGCCACTTTGGCAAAAATCTCTGGTTCATGGTGTTCGACCCATCGCAATTTGGGCGCAGTAAAACCGGGAAATACAATATTGCCGGACAGGTCCCGAACACCGTCGGTTTGGTCAAGTATCGCAGCCTCTGCCGCAGAACGGCTGTCGTTCCACATGATACAGGGGCGCAGCACTTGTGCATTTTCATCCAACAAGACCGCACCATGCATATGGCCCGAAACCGCGACACCGCGCAGATCTTGAAACACTGGATGGCCCTGGCGCAGCTCAGCCACCGCACCTTCCAATGCATCGATCCAGTCTTGTGGATCTTGTTCGGACCAGCCGTCATGGGGGTGCGTGAACGCATATGGCCGCTCGGCTGTGCCAATCACCGCACCGTCCGCTTGGACCAGCAAGACACGCAGGCCAGAACTGCCGAGATCGATCCCCAAATAAGCCATACCACGCCACCCTTTTTTCGCTTTGGCGACGCTACCGCCATACCGGACGGGGCCTCAAGTTGTAAACGCGGCTGCATATGAAAAAACCGCGCCGGATAACCCCCGCGCGGTTGCTCGAAATTTCGACCGACTTGGTCGGTCTATCAACCCGGCCTTTAAGACCGACGGCGGCGACGCAAAACCGTCAAACCACCCAAGCCACCCAGCAACAGCAGGCCACCTGCAGGCAGCGGCACCGGGGCAATGGCTGCGAAATCACTGAAAGCAAAGGTGCCATCGCTCAGCAAAAGATTGTCGAATTGTTCAAAGAAGACCAAGGCGCCAAACCCCGCGTCCAGCGAGAACCGGTCGTCCGAGGTGAAATTGACTTCAAACAGCGCGGCGAAATCGTCCGAGGTGAACGGATCAGTGTCCAAAAAGCTTAGCGTGTCCAGACCGCTGCCACCAACAAAGGTCGCGCTATTGGTCTGGAACCAATCCCCGCTAAAGATATTCACCCCGTCGCCCAACAGCGCCAATGTGTTGTCGCCTTCGCCAAAATACACATCGCCGTCCAGCACAACATCCGCGGAACGTACCTCAAAAATGTCGTTCATGTCGCCAAGGAACACATCACCAAAGATCTGCGCGCTGTCATTGAGCTGCACCAGATCCTCACCGTCACCCAAATTGGCGGCCACCCCGGAATGGCCGAGCAAGGACGACGTATCGTGCAGTGTAACAAACTGCGACGACGTATTGGCCGCATCGGTCTCAATCCCGATCTGGCCTTGGATGATCCCATTGCCCCGGTTCTGGACAAAGCTGACCTCGGCCACATCATCATCGCCGTCCAGCTCTACCGCATCAAAATCGATACCATCGCCGAGATTGGAGAAAATCAGGCCACCCTGATTGATGACAGTGCCGGAATCGAGATCAACGGCATCTTGTGGATCGTCCGCGTCGGCGCCGGTGTTCTGCAGGAAACCCTCGTTAAAGATGGTGGCGCGACGCCCGACTTTCACCGCGTCGTCACCGGCAATGATGGACGCGCCCGCACGGTTGATCACCTCAGCGTCGTCCTCGGCGTTGATCCCCTCGTCGATGGCCTGTATCCAGCCACGGTTGTCGACCAAAAGCCCATCGTCTCCCTGAATGGCGTCATCATCAGCGGAGATAAAGTGGTTGTTGAAGACCTGGCCGTCATTGTCCAGATGAATGGCATCTTGGCCCAACAGGCCAAGAACGGTGCCGCCAGCGTTAATTTCAACAACCGCGTCATCGTCCAATTCGATCGTGTGTTCACCGCTGCTAAGATTGCTGACAAGCGCGCCTGGGTTCACAACAACATTCACGTCATCCAGGTTGCCTGTGCCCAGAAACTCCTGGCTCAAACCATCTGTGTCGATCCCAGTACAGGTGACAAGATCACCATCATCGGGCACCGTTGGCAGGCATTGCGCGAAAGCTGGAGCAGACAGCATGATCAGCGTTACCGCCGTGCTGGCCTTAAAATACACAGACATCATTCAAACCCTTGCAGTGAAATAAGTTAATTGAGCCGAGGCACGTCGAGAATGCCAGAAATTTACAACTAATTTATGTCACATTTTATAAAAGCAGCGGTTCATCTAAAAGGGGTTCACCTAGGTGCATCACCATGATTTGAACTTACGTTGGCGTATTAACGGGCGTTGTGGTCCAAAAATCAAAAAGCGCGACCGAAATCGCGCTTTTCTGGATTTTCCAATTTAGGATTGGATCAGTCGGTGACAGAAACCTTGGACATCTGATCCGGTTGACCGATCACGGCGCCATTGGGGCCTTTGCCCAGCTTGATCGCATCCACAACATCCATGCCACCGGTCACTTTGCCCACAACGGTGTATTGACCGTTCAGGAAGTAGCCCGCGTCAAACATGATGAAGAACTGCGAGTTGGCGCTGTTTGGGTTCTGCGACCGGGCCATGCCGACCACACCACGATCAAAGGGCAGATCCGAGAATTCGGCCGGCAGATCCGGACGGTCAGAACCGCCGGTGCCAGCACGGCGCAGGTCTTCGCCGATCTTGCCGAATTGCACATCACCTGTCTGCGCCATGAAGCCATCAATCACGCGGTGAAACACCACGCCATCGTATTTGCCTTCGCTGGCCAGGGTTGCGATCTGTTCAACGTGGCCGGGCGCCACATCTTCGAACAGGTCGATGGTGATGGTGCCATTGGCGCCCTCACCGGCCACATCGATGGTCAGACCGGTTGCCAGCGCCGGGCTTGCGCCCAAGGCTGCCAGCGCAGCCGCTGCAACAAGCTTACGCATCTGCGGCCACCTTGACGCTGATCATACGGTCGGGGTTTGCAGGCGGCTCACCTTTGGTGATCGCATCCACATGCTCCATGCCTTCGATGACACGGCCATAAACGGTGTATTGACCGTTCAGGAAGTGGTTGTCTTTGAAGTTGATGAAGAACTGCGAGTTGGCAGAATCCGGGTTTGCCGAACGTGCCGCACCCAACGTGCCACGGTCATGTGGCAGTTTGGAGAATTCCGCAGGCAGATCGGGCATGCTGGAGCCACCGGTGCCGGCCATGCGCAGGTTGAACCCGTCTTCCATGTCGCCATTGGCCACATCGCCGGTCTGCGCCATGAAACCGTCGATCACACGGTGGAAACAAACGTTGTCGTATTCCCCGCCGCGCGCCAGTTCTTTCATACGCTCTGCGTGCTTGGGAGCCACGTCAGGCAGGAGTTCGATCACCACATTGCCGTCTTTCAGCTCTACGATGATTGTGTTTTCGGGATCCTTGATCTCGGCCATCTGGCCCTCCTCAATACAATAGAATTGGAAGCGATTGTTAAGGTGCTGGAACAGGAAAGCCAAGGGAGCAATGCGCCAAGCATTGACGGACGGCCAAAAAGACCCGAAACAGGCCTCGTTAGATATGACTGCCGATTTAACCAAAGGAGTTGGGCATGGGCTGGAATTCACTGGACGACATGGATCTGAACGGAAAACGCGTGTTGGTGCGTGTCGACATTAACGTCCCTGTCGAAGGCGGCCGTGTGACCGACGACACCCGCATCCAACGTATCGCACCGACCATTGCCGATATTCTGTCCAATGGCGGATCCCCCATCATGCTGGCGCATTTCGGCCGTCCCAAAGGTCAGCCGGTGCCAGAGATGTCCCTGAAGCCACTGGTGCCCGCTTTGGAAGCGGCCTTTGGCACATCGGTCACTTTTATCGAGACACCCAGCCGCGAGGCGATCGACGCCCTGCCCGCGGACGCCGTTGTACTGGTGGAAAACACGCGGTTCACACCGATGGAAGAAGCCAATGATCCTAAAATGGCAGGGTTTCTGGCCACGTTGGGGGACATCTATTGCAACGATGCATTCTCAGCCGCCCACCGCGCCCATGCCTCCACCGAAGGGGTGGCAAAACTGCTGCCCAATTGCGCTGGCCGTTTGATGCAGGCTGAACTGACCGCACTGGAAAGCGCGCTGGGTCAACCGACACGCCCGGTGACGGCCGTTGTGGGTGGTGCCAAAGTATCAACCAAACTGGAGCTGCTGGGCAATCTGGTGGCAAAGGTCGACAATCTGGTGATTGGCGGCGGCATGGCAAATACGTTCCTTGCAGCCCAAGGCATCGACGTGGGCAAATCGCTGTGTGAACACGATATGACCGACACTGCGGTTGAGATCCTGGAAAAAGCCAAGGCCGAAGGCTGCACCATCGTCCTGCCCACCGATGTGGTTGTGGCACGCGAATTCAAAGCCAATGCTGACAATGAAACCGTCGCAGCAGACGCCTGCCCGGCGGATGCGATGATCCTGGATGCAGGCCCCGCAACGGTCGAGGCCGTGGCCGAGGTGCTGGAGAACTCCAAAACCCTGATCTGGAACGGTCCGATGGGCGCGTTTGAAATCACGCCGTTTGACATGGCCACCAATGCAGCAGCATCGAAAGCGGCGGAATTGACCAAAGCTGGGTCGTTGATCTCGGTCGCGGGTGGCGGTGACACGGTTGCAGCCCTGAACCAAGCTGGCGCGGCCGACAGCTTTACCTATATCTCCACCGCAGGCGGCGCGTTCCTAGAATGGATGGAAGGCAAAACCCTGCCCGGCGTTGCCGCGCTGGAACAATAAACGAAGGGGCGCGCACTCCCGCGTCCTTATGAACCGCCTTTCAGGCGTTCCACCAGACTTGGGCCCGGCGCCGCGCTGACGCGCGGCGCCGGTTGCGTTTTGTGATCAACGTCGGGAGCAGCAAGCCCGGTCCCGCGACATCCGACAATATCAATATTTTGAATTTCGAAAGGCAATAGTCGCTTACAGCCCAATCTCATCGACGCCTTTGAACGGAGTTCTTGGGCGCCGGTAATGAAACTGAATAATAATCATACAAATACGACCGTTCACCTCACAAATTCGACAAATTCACCCTTCAAATAAACTTTCCATTAAATGGCCGATTGTACCTCAGTTTCGTATTCTCGAAAACTGCGTGGAAAACCAATGCAAGACGTTACCCTCCAAACTCTGCACGTTTCTGTCGACCACTTACAAATTTCCGCCAACCACATGTGGACCATGATTGCAGCTGCTCTGGTACTCATGATGCAAGCCGGATTTTTGTTGCTTGAAGCTGGCATGGCACGTTCAAAAAACTCCATCAACGTGGCCCAAAAGAACATCATCGACTTCGTTGTCTCGGTCAGCGCTTTCTATTTGCTTGGCTTTGGCTTGATGTTCGGGACCTCATGGTCCGGATTAATCGGCACAGATACCTTTGCCTTTGCGCAGGCGGACGACTGGCAATACACTTTCTTTGTGTTTCAGGCGGTCTTTGCGGGCACCGCCGCCACTATCCTGTCCGGCGCGGTGGCCGAACGGATGAAATTCTCCGCCTATTTTCTGGCAGCAATTTTTGTGGTGGTTCTGGTCTACCCGGTCAGCGGCCACTGGTCCTGGGGCAATCTTCTGAATGGAGACAATGCCGCCTTTCTCGCGGACCGAGGCTTTATCGATTTTGCGGGCTCCACCGTTGTCCACTCGGTTGGTGCTTGGGTGGCGCTGGCGGGCATTATTGTCCTAGGCGCCCGCCACGGTAAATTTGCTCAAGACGGCAGCCCCAACACGCTGCAGGGACACAGTTACGTGCTTGCGACAGTGGGTGCGATTATCCTCTGGGTGGGCTGGATCGGCTTTAACGGCGGCTCCACCACGACAGCAGATCCAGCATTCGCCCATATCATCCTCAACACAATCCTTGCGGCCTGTTTTGGCGGGGTCGCGGGGCTGTTTTCCGGTCGGATCTTTGACACGTTGCACACCCCCAACCGCCCCATCAACGGCAGCCTTGGCGGCTTGGTTGCCATTACCGCAGGCTGCGATGTTGTAACGGTTCAAGGCGCCGTGATCATCGGGTTGAGCGCGGGCCTGTGTGTTGTGCTGTCGGAATGGGTCATCGAACGCGTCCTGAAACTGGACGATGTGGTGGGTGCGGTCTCGGTCCATGGGGTCTGCGGCGCGCTTGGCACAATCATGCTGGCCTTCTTTGCTCTGCCCGACAAGCTGGCAGCACCCACGCCCTGGGCCCAGGCCGTCGTGCAGATAGAAGGCGTTACGGTGACGTTTTCCTGGGCTTTTGGCACCAGTTTTGTCTTCTTTAAAATCCTCGATATGACCATCGGCATCCGAGTTCCCCTAAAGGACGAAATCGAAGGCCTCAATGCCACCGAACACGGGGCCTCTCTTGGCACCGGCGTGTTGCAATCGCAACTGCAGGCCATGACAAAGAACGGCGTCGATCTAAGCCGCCGTCTGGATGAGACCACCGGTGACGAGGCGGCAGAGCTGGCCGCGCTGTTCAACCCATTCATCGCCCAGGTGCATCATCTGGTCTCTGGCATCCAGGGGCACGCATTACAGATGCAACGCTCCTCAAACGGGTTGGAGGAAATCTCCCACCGGTTCCGCCTTGAGGCCACCGCAACCAAGCAGTTGTCATCCGAAATGAGCCAAACCGCCGCCACCGTGGCGACCTCGGCGCAAAACAACCGCGAGACGGCTGACCAAATCCTGGGACAGGTCACCCGCATCACCCAAAGCGCCGACGGAATGTCTGGTGAGGTCTCGGCCGTCTCTGACGCGATCAGCGGCTTGATGCAATCTGTACAGCAGATCTCGTAGAACGCGGACGCCACCAGCGCCGTCACGCATGAGGCCAATCAGTTATCAGGTGAAGCGGTCACCACCATGCAGGCGCTGTCGCAGGCCATGGAAGAAATCGAAGCGGTCGTCGATCTGGTCAAGAAAATCACCATGCAGTCCAACATGTTGGCCATGAATGCATCGTTTGAGGCGTCGCGCGCGGGCGAAGCAGGCAAAGGTTTCTCTTTGGTGGCTTCTGAATTGCGTGGCCTCGCTCAAGAAACCGATAACGCGGCTGAGGAAATCAAAAACACCATCGGAAAGATGCGCAGCCAGTCCGACAGCGCCACATCGGTCATCACCCAGGTCACCGAGCTGATGTCTGGCATTCACGCCTCTGTTGCAGGCATTACCAAAGCGGTGAATTCGCAACGCCAAGCCACGCATCTCACCTCTTCGCGTATCGAAAGTGCATCGCAACAGGCGGCGACGGTCGCCGAAGCCATTCAACAGGTGCGCGATCAGGCAGGTTCAGTAAAATCCAACGCGGAACACAACGCACAATCCCTGGCCGCCAGCGTGCAATCGGCTCGAAACTTGGAAGGTCAGGCGCAAAGCAGCGCGCGTGACGCTGACAATCTGGCGGATGCGGCCCACTCAATTTCCCATCTGTCAGAGAACCTCAGCAGTTCTGTTGGTAAATTCGCGCTTCACGAGCGGGGTTCTGCCAATGGCGGTGCTGCGCCACGATCACCTGTGCAAAAGGCGTCATGACCCATGCCCACATCCCCATCCAAATCAGCAAACCGGCCTAAACGGCCGGCACAACCAGATAGCATCGCATCGTTTGGCCAAGGGTAAGACAAAGCCCGCCCAAATGCAGCCTTCAGTTCCCGAAAATGTGCCATGCGTTTTCGGGAGTTCTACAGTTGTAGCCCAGTCAGCCTGCGGGAAACGACCAAGCGCCCAAAATAGCGTTTCACAAACACCCTACCCTGTGTCATAGTTCGCATAGACGCCGGAAAACGGCGCAATAACACAACGTTAACACAGGTTAATTCGCCGAGCAGTAATGGCGGAATTGGCCCGAGCAGACAGACAGGCGATCCAACGTGACACGCATGAACCGTCCCAATTTGGGTGTATTTTTCTTCTTTGCGGTGGCCTTTGGCCTCAGCGCTTATTTCACCTTTGCGGCAATTCAGGGTGATTTTGGCCTGTTCCGCCGGGTTGAGATCGAAGCGGAGAGCACCTCATTGCATGCCGACCTCAGCCGATTGACGGCCGAGATCCGACAGATGGAAAATCTGACCCGTCGGTTGTCGGATGATTATCTGGATCTGGACCTCCTTGATGAACAGGCACGATCTGTACTGGGCGTGGTGCGCTCGGACGAGTTGGTCATTCGCTGACACGCCTCTCTTTTTAACGTCAATCACGATCGACTTTGGTGTGACCAAGGGCGCTGCTGGCGGCCGCCCTTGAAGCTGTTGGATGGTGCTTCATCCGCACGGCAAATCCTGTGCAGAAAACCGCACTTTCGGTCTTATCGGTTTCTTCACGCATCTTCGTCAAACACGCAAAGACAGGCTGAAAACGCCTGCACTGCGGCAGCGGCATTTTGTTGCACAGGGTTAAGCCTTTGATATTGATAGGCGACTGCCTTCCAACTTGGCGCAAACAGCACAACCCTGAATTGCGATAACTTAGCGCTCGCCTCAGCAAGAAAAATGCTTTATCAGTTAGTTTAACACTAAACTATCTTGCCAAAAGGGGGAGCCCGCCACCATGGCCGCAAGAAAATCCACAGCGAAATCAAACGTCTCCGCTGACGAATTGAAAACCTATTATCGCGAAATGCTGTTGATCCGCCGATTCGAAGAAAAGGCCGGACAGCTTTACGGCATGGGTCTGATCGGTGGTTTCTGTCACCTCTACATCGGCCAAGAAGCCGTTGTTGTTGGTCTCGAAGCTGCAGCAGAAGAAGGCGATAAGCGGATTACCTCTTACCGCGATCACGGCCATATGCTGGCCTGTGGCATGGAACCCGGCGGCGTTATGGCCGAGCTGACCGGCCGCGAAGGTGGTCTGTCCAAAGGTAAAGGCGGCTCCATGCATATGTTCTCGAAAGAGAAGCATTTCTATGGTGGCCACGGCATCGTTGGCGCGCAGGTGCCTCTGGGTGCTGGTCTGGCTTTTGCCGACAAATACAAAGGCAACGGTCGCGTGACCTTCACCTATTTTGGTGATGGCGCTGCAAACCAAGGCCAGGTCTATGAGACATATAACATGGCACAGCTCTGGGAGCTGCCGGTTGTCTTTGTGATCGAGAACAACCAATACGCCATGGGCACCTCCGTTCAGCGTTCGACCAAATCCCCCTCCCTGTGGGAGCGCGGCGCTGCATATGGCATCGCAGGCGAAGAAGTGGACGGTATGAACGTTCTGACCGTCAAGGAAGCCGGCGAGCGCGCCGTGGCACACTGCCGCGCGGGCAAAGGGCCTTATATCCTTGAGGTGAACACCTATCGCTATCGCGGCCACTCCATGTCGGATCCGGCAAAGTACCGGACCCGCGAAGAAGTGCAGAAGATGCGTTCTGAACGTGACCCGATCGAACAAGTGCGCGACATGCTGTTGACCGGCAAACACGCGTCCGAGGACGATCTGAAAGCGATCGACAAAGAAATCAAAGACATCGTCAACCAGGCGGCAGATTTTTCCAAAGAGAGCCCTGAACCGGCTCTGGAAGAACTGTGGACCGACATCTACGCCTGAGGAGAGAACAAGACATGGCAACTGAAATCCTGATGCCCGCCCTGTCGCCCACGATGGAAGAGGGCACATTGGCCAAATGGCTGGTGAAAGAAGGCGACACCGTTAACTCCGGCGACGTCATGGCGGAAATTGAAACTGACAAAGCAACGATGGAATTCGAAGCGGTCGACGAAGGTGTTGTTGGCGCCATCCTGATCGCGGAAGGTTCTGAAGGCGTAAAAGTAAACACGCCCATCGCAGTGCTGGTCGAAGAAGGCGAAACCTACGACGCCTCAGTGGTGTCGGCACCTGCGGCGAGCGTCGAAGCACCAGTCGCAGAGGCACCTACGGCGCCCGCAGCGCCTGTCGCTGCTGCCGCGGCTCCGGTTGCAGTGGTTGAGCTGACACCCGACTATCCCGAAGGCACTGAGATGGTCAGCACGACCGTCCGCGAAGCATTGCGCGACGCGATGGCCGAAGAGATGCGCGGCAACGAAGATGTCTTCCTGATGGGCGAAGAAGTCGCCGAATATCAGGGTGCCTATAAGATCTCGCAAGGCATGCTGGACGAGTTCGGCCCCAAACGCGTCATCGACACTCCGATCACCGAGCACGGCTTTGCCGGTATCGCGACCGGGGCGGCCTTTGGTGGTCTGCGCCCCATCGTTGAATTCATGACCTTCAACTTTGCGATGCAGGCGATCGACCACCTGATCAACTCTGCTGCCAAGACATTGTATATGTCCGGCGGTCAGATGGGTGCGCCCATGGTCTTCCGTGGTCCAAACGGTGCCGCAGCCCGGGTGGCCGCACAGCACTCGCAGGACTACGCCGCCTGGTACATGCAGATCCCCGGCCTCAAAGTTGTGATGCCCTACTCTGCCGCGGATGCCAAAGGTCTGATGAAGACCGCAATCCGCGACAACAACCCGGTGATCTTCCTGGAAAACGAGATCCTCTATGGTAAGTCCTTTGACGTGCCGAAACTGGATGATTTCACCATTCCATTCGGCAAGGCCCGCATCTGGCGTGAAGGCACCGACGTAACCATCGTCTCCTTTGGCATCGGCATGACCTATGCGCTGGAAGCGGCGGACAAGCTGGCCGAAGACGGTATCTCGGCTGAGGTGATCGATCTGCGGACCCTGCGTCCCATGGATCTGCCCACCGTGATCCAATCAGTCAAGAAAACCAACCGTCTTGTCACCGTCGAAGAAGGCTGGCCACAAGGTTCCGTCGGCTCCTATATCGCGTCGGAAGTGATGCAACAGGCGTTTGACTATCTGGACGCTCCGGTTGTGACCTGCACCGGCAAGGACGTTCCGATGCCCTATGCCGCGAACCTCGAAAAACACGCGCTGATCACCACAGACGAAGTGGTCGCAGCCGTGAAACAAGTCACCTATCGGTAAAGCTCTATGAAAAAGCGTTGGCTGTTTCTCTTGGTTCCTTGTGTGTTCGGGGTTGGCTTTGCATCAGCAGAGGTCAAAGACGCGATGCACGGCGCGATGATGAATTCATACATCTCGGACCTAGAGAAACAGGCTGCTCGCTGCTCCGAAGAGGGAGAAAATTAAATGCCTATTGAAGTCCTCATGCCCGCCCTCTCTCCAACTATGGAAGAAGGCACCCTGGCAAAATGGCTCGTAAAGGAAGGCGACACTGTCGCCTCCGGCGACCTGATTGCCGAGATTGAAACCGACAAGGCCACCATGGAATTCGAAGCCGTGGACGAAGGCACTGTTGGCAAGATCCTCGTCGCGGAAGGCTCGGAAGGGGTGAAAGTGAACACCCTGATCGCAGTCCTTCTGGAAGACGGTGAAACCGCAGACGACATCGCCGCAGCCGGAACCGCGGCCCCTGCCGCAGCGGCTGCCGAGGAGGCACCTGCTGCCGCCGAGAAAGCCGCCGCCCCGGCAGCAGCAACCCCTGCCCCAGCTGCACCTGCAGCGGCGGATGGCACACGCATCTTTGCGTCGCCTCTGGCGCGTCGCATCGCGGCTGACAAAGGTCTCGACCTCACCACCATCACAGGCTCCGGCCCGCGTGGTCGTATCGTCAAGGCGGACGTCGAAAACGCAACCGCTGCGCCGAAACCGGCTGCTGCACCTGCAGCCGCTGCTCCGGCACCTGCCGCTGCGGCACCTGCTGGTCCTTCGGCCGATGTGGTTGCCAAGATGTACGCAGAGCGCGACTACGAAGAGGTCAAGCTCGACGGTATGCGCAAGACCATCGCAGCCCGCCTGTCGGAAGCCAAACAGACCATCCCGCACTTCTACCTGCGCCGTGACATCCAACTGGATGCGCTGCTCAAGTTCCGCGCACAGCTGAACAAACAGCTCGAAGGTCGTGGTGTGAAACTCTCGGTCAACGACTTCATCATCAAAGCGCTGGCAAATGCACTGCAAGCGGTTCCAGAAGCCAACGCTGTTTGGGCGGGTGACCGTGTGCTGCAGCTGAAGCCGTCGGATGTTGCTGTTGCGGTTGCCATCGAAGGTGGCCTGTTCACCCCGGTTCTGCAAGACGCCGACATGAAGTCGCTCTCCGCTCTGTCGGTTGAGATGAAAGACCTCGCCAAACGTGCCCGTGAGCGTAAGCTTGCACCGCATGAATACCAAGGCGGCTCCTTCGCGATCTCCAACCTCGGCATGTTCGGCATCGACAACTTCGACGCCATCGTAAACCCGCCGCACGCAGGTATCCTGGCTGTTGGCGCAGGCGTCAAAAAACCGGTTGTGGGCGCAGATGGCGAATTGGCTGTTGCCACCGTGATGAGCGTCACAATGTCCGTGGATCACCGGGTGATCGACGGCGCCGTGGGTGCAAATCTGCTTAAGGCGATTGTCGACAATCTCGAGAATCCGATGGTTATGCTGGCGTAAGCCACGTACAAAACACGCGTAAATATTCCAATTTGTGAAATCTAGGCCGGGCAATGCCCGGCCTTTTTTGTGGATCAATGTTTGATTTTCTTGGTTTCCCCCACATATCTCCTCAAACCGAAACGCCTATGTAACAGCGCCATGACAACCTGCTCAAATTGAATAGTTTTTTGATTTTAGCGTTTAGGAACTCTCAAATATCTCAATTTTATAAGGGGCGCGGGAACCGAAACACAGCAGGCGCGACATGAAACCGAAATCCCCCCTCTTTAAACGTCACCGTTTTTTCCAGTCGATGAATTTTCGCATCGCACTCCTTGTCTCAACCTTTTCAATCATAGTTGCAGTCCCCGTAGCTATATTTGCAGAAATGGAAATGATCCGCATATCGATGACCGCCACCCGCGATATGGAACGTGAACTCACCCAAATGGTGGCAAAAGAAGTGGCCCAACCGGTGCAACTGGGCTTTTCCGGCACGGTGGATGACCGGGTCGACTATGTGATCGAACGGGCCGGCAAAAGCTTTAAATACGCTCGTGTCACCAAATCCAATGGTGTGGTGATGAGCGAGAAAGGCGACAACAGCCAGTTCGACCTTGCCGAGATTGAGGCGATGGAACTGCAGGTTGCCACCGATCTGCAGCCGTGGATATCGGAGGATGGGTTTCGCATGGTCTTTCCGATCCTGTCCAAAAAAGGCGCGCTGCGCGGAACATTGGTCATGATCTGGGACCCGGCGGCGACCTTTGCAGCCCTCAAAAAAGGCCTGATCGTTGAGACGTTGATCGGCATCAGCCTGCTGATCACCTCTTGTATCGTATGTTTCCTGCTGCTGCGCCGCCTTCTGGGGCGCCCGTTGCAGGAAATCGGCCAATGCCTGCGCGCCATCACCGATGGCAATTACAACACGCAATTGGCCGCCAGCAATCGCAAGGACGAATTGGGAGAGATCGCCCACCGGGTCCAAAGCCTGCAGGTCACATTACGTCAGGGTCAGGACGCCGCCCGCGCCCGCAGCGCCGAGCAAAGCCAGCAAAGCAAAGCCGTGGAAGAGCTGCGCCAGGGTCTGGCCGCGCTGGCCAGTCAGGATCTCGCCTATCGCATGGATCAGCCCCTGTCAGATGCCTATGAACCCCTGCGTGAGGACTTCAACTCTGCGCTTGCGGCCATTGGTCAGATGATGACCCAGGTGCTGGGCACCGCCTCTGGCATCCTCAACCAGACAACAGAGATCCGCCAAGGCTCTGGCGATCTGTCGTCTCGCATTCACACCCAATCCGACACGCTGGGTGATATTGCCAATGGCATGGGAGAGCTGACCCAATCCGTGGCCAGCGCGGTTGACGGTGCCCGCGACGTCAATGGCATCGTCGGCGAAGCCGTGCATGAAGCCCAAAGCAACGCAGCCGTGGTCGAACATGCGGTCACCGCGATGGAAAGCATCGAAAACAGCGCCAGCCAGATCGCAACCATCATCGGCACCATTGATGATATCGCGTTTCAGACCAACCTTCTGGCGCTGAACGCAGGCGTCGAGGCCGCGCGCGCAGGCGAAGCTGGCGCAGGTTTTGCGGTGGTCGCCTCAGAGGTACGGGCACTGGCCATGCGAACCTCCCACGCGGCAACCGAGATCAAGACGCTGATCACCGATGCCACCGCCCATATCGAAAACGGTGTGAGCGAGGTCAACAACACCGGCGCTGTCCTGCAGCATATCATTACAAGGATGAGCGAGATTTCCGAACGTGTCAGCACCTCGGCGGATGGGTTTGTAAACGACAGCGCCGCGTTGCAGGATCTCTCCGGTCGCCTCAACGAGCTGGGCGCGCTCACCCAGCAAAATGATGAGATCGTCGCCCTCAACACCCAATCGGTTGAGGTTCTGCGCACAGAGGCCGCCCGCCTTGACGCGCTAGCCGGAGCGTTTCATCTGCCGGACGACCAGCCGCTGCTTCTCGAGGACCGCGCGGCCTAGCCACTGGAACTCAGAGCACTGCCACAAAAGAAAAGCCCCGCGCATCAGCGAGGCTTTTTTGTTTCACACTTGGTGCGTGGTATGGGGGGCATTCAGCCACCGGTGCAATCAGAGCTGACAACATGGTTCATGCTGACCGCCGGTTGGCTGCATCCCGCCTCACCCACGATCTTGGCCGGAACACCGGCCACGGTTTTGCATTCAGGCACCTCAGACAAAACCACAGAACCCGCAGCAATCCGCGAGCAATGGCCCACCTTGATATTGCCGAGCACTTTTGCCCCCGCACCGATCAACACTCCGTCGCCGATTTTGGGGTGACGGTCTTCTTCTTCTTTGCCGGTGCCGCCTAGGGTCACCGAATGCAGCATCGACACATTGTCGCCGACAATTGCGGTCTCGCCAATGACGATGGAATGGGCGTGGTCGATCATAATGCCGCGGCCAATTTTGGCAGCCGGGTGGATGTCGACGCCAAAGATTTCCGAAATCCGCATTTGGAAGAAATAGGACAGATCATAGTCGCCCTTGACCCACAGATGATGCGCCACTCGGTAGGCCTGAACCGCTTGGTAGCCTTTGAAATAGAGGACCGGCTGTAGCAGACGATGACACGCCGGGTCGCGTTCATAAACCGCGCTCAGATCCGCACGGGCGGCTTCGACCAACGCAGGCTCATCGCGGTAGGCCTGATCGACAATCTCGCGCAGGATGACCATCGACATCTCATTGGAGCACAGCTTGGCAGAGATCCGATAGGACAGCGCCTTGTCCAATGTCGGGTGGTGCAGGATACAGGCGTGGATCAAGCCGCCCATCAAAGGCTGCTTGCGAACGGCTTCCTCGGCCTCGGCTGTGATCTGATCCCATACGGGATCAACAGTGCTCAGGGCGGTGCGCGTTTGGGACATCTCTGGCTCTCCTGCTGATGCGCTCATGCTAGCGATCTAACCCGAATACTACCAAACGCAATCCCGTGATGCGATCTATTTCACATTTTGATGGATCAAAGTGTCGATTATTGTTGTTTCCCCTCAATAGGTTTCAGTTTTCCTTGGTCGCAATGTGTGAGGTGTTTCGCTTTGGGCTTTGCCCAAAGCGACCGGCGTGGGGGGGGGGGGGGCGCCCCCCCCCCCCCCCCCCCCCCCCCCCCACCCCCCCCCCCCCCCCCCCCCCAAAAAAAAAAAAAAAACCCCCCCGAACCCGCCAAACACCAGGGGTGCCCCAACACAAACAACCAACCAAAACACCCAACACAAAAAAAAACAACACAAAA
>CANMIX010000003.1 GCA_947497985.1 uncultured Paracoccaceae bacterium | reverse complement strand
CGTAGCGCCTCAGCGCCGCCGGTGAAGGGGGTTCTAGTGTTAACTCCAAATACCCGCAACCCCTAAATCACAAAAACATAAAAGAAATCACACAAAACATACAAAAATAAACAATATCATTGGGTTAAGCCCCAAAGAAAAGACAAAGGACCTGCCCTAGCCCCCCGCAGCACACAGACGCTGACACCTCCGGGCAACCCCAAAATCACCCAAACAGAACATAAGACAAACATACCAACACACTTATCCACAAAACCAACCAAAAGGCAGAAAGCAAACGCGACTCGCAGCACCAAAAAGAATTGCAAAAAACCGGAACCAGACCAAATAATCGAAATGATCCTGCGTCTATTCCTCGGCGCTCACATCATCGCCGCCCTGGAAGACATGACGATGCGCCTTGAACCAGGGCACCAATGTCTCTTTGAGGGCGACAACCTTTGGATTGCGTTGCAGGTCACGGTGGTTCAACAGCCAAACCGGTGCATAAGGCGTCGCAGGAAGATCCGGCAGACGCACGACCCCTTCAGTGGCGTGCCCTAGGTACAAAGGCATTCGCAAGACACCCATGCCCGCACGCGCGGCGGCGAGCAGTGTGCTCATATCGTCAAAGCGCGCTCGGATCCGGATATTGGGATGAACGGCCTGTGCAATTTCGGGAACATTTGGCTGATGTGCAAATAAAAGCCACTCAATCGGAGCTTCGGGATTATCTGACGCCGCGCGCGCAATCTCGGGCGTGGCAAAGAAAGCGCTGCGTTGATCACACAAGCGACGCCCGACCAAGGCGCTTTGTGGTTCGTGGCTGATCCGCAGGGCAAGATCCGCTTCGCGTCGGCTCAGGTCTAAGATATCGTAACTGGCTTTTACTGTCAGATCGATATCCGGGTAGCGCGTCGTGAAGTCGGCCAGAACGGGCGCGAGGTGTGATTGGATCAGCAATTGCGGCGCCGTAAAGGTAAGGGGGCCCGCGAGATCAGGTTGCTTTCCTGCAAGACGTCGCATCAGGCTCAGCTCTTCTTGCTCCATCCGTTCGGCAGTGCGCGCGATTTCATGTGCTTCAGGCAGGGGCAGATAACCATCCGGGTGACGTTCAAACAGCGGATGTCCAATTGCATCTTCGGCACGTTGGATCCGGCGTGCAACTGTTGTGTAGTTCAGTCCAAGACGTGCCCCCGCTTTGGAGAGGCTCCCGGATTGCACCAATGCCAGGATGGAGCGGATATCGTCCCAATTCAAATGTGCCACGTGAAATTCCAGCTTTAAAACATCTCACATGCATAAACGCACAAACAACCTGCGAAATCACGTGTTTTCGCATGCCGCCTCTTTGCCCCATAGAAAGTGCATCATTCATATGCGGAGATATCCAATGGCGTTTGCTTACGTAAACCTGATCATCAACAACCCTGACAGCTTTGCTGCTTATCGTGAAAAGGCAGGCGAAGCGCTTTCCCGTCATGGCGGCAAAGTTGCAGCGGCCTCCCCAACCCAGACCGTTCTGGAAGGTGAAGCGGACACCGGCCTGGGTGTGATCCTGGACTTTGAAACCGTCGAAGGTGCAAAAGCATGGATTGCTGACCCTGATCTGGCAGATGTGCACGCATTGCGCACCGGCGCGGGCAGCAGCACCATCACTTTGATCGGCTAAGCCAGATCACCCGGCGACCGAACGTAGACGGGTCGCTGAAAACGGAAACGGGCGCGCAGGTCAGATGATCTGCGCGCCCGGATTGTTTTGAGGGATCAATACCACCTACTCGGCCGCGAGCTGATCCTGTATTTTCTCGACCCGGACCGCCGCGAATTTGAATTCCGGGATTTTCCCGTAGGGGTCCAGCGCCGGGTTGGTGAGGATGTTGGCCGCCGCTTCCACATAGGCGAAAGGCACGAATACCATATCCTCTGACACCGCACGGTCGGCACGCGCCATAATGTCGATAGAACCACGACGGGTTGTCAGCCGCAGCATCTCGCCCGGCTCCACGCCCAGCGCGCGTAGGGTTTTGGGGTGGAGCGAGCAGTTCGCTTCAGGCTCCACCGCATCCAAGACCCGCGACCGGCGCGTCATGGAGCCTGTGTGCCAATGTTCGAGCTGCCGACCCGTGGTCATCACCATTGGGAATTCCGCATCCGGCGCTTCATCGGGCGCAATAACGCTAGCAGGAGTGAACTTGGCCACCCCACCCTCGCGTGGGAAGCCGTCACCAAAGACGATGGATTGCCCCATGTCCTCTTCATCCAATGCTGGATAAGTCACGGTTTGGGTTTCCAGACGTTCCCATGTAATGTTGTCCAGCGACGGCATGGTCCGCGCCATCTCGTTATAGACCTCAGAGACATCTCCATAGGTCCAGGGCAGACCGACACGTTTGGCAAGTTCGACCGTCACCGACCAGTCTTCACGCGCCTCACCCGGAGGGGTCACCGCCGGGCGCACCCGTTGAACCTGCCGGTTGGTGTTGGTCACAGTGCCGTTTTTCTCATAAAGCGCAGACGCCGGCAGGATGATATCCGCGTAATTCGCAGTCTCTGTCAGGAAGATATCCTGCACCACCATCAGATCCAGATTGGCAAAGGCCGCGCGCGCGTGATCGGCGTCGGGGTCGGACATGGCCGGGTTTTCGCCCATAATATACATGCCGCGGATATTGCCGGCATAGGCTTCATCCACGATCTCGGTCACGGTCAGGCCTTTCTCAGATGAGAAATCTTCGCTTCCCCAGATATCCGTGAAGCTTTTGCGCACCGCGTCGGAGGTCACTGTTTGGTAATCCGGCAGGAACATCGGGATCAGCCCGGCGTCCGAGGCCCCCTGGACGTTATTCTGTCCCCGCAGCGGGTGCAGGCCCGTGCCGGGACGCCCCACATTGCCCGTCATCAGCGCCAGTGAGATCAGGCAGCGCGAATTATCCGTGCCGTGGATGTGCTGGCTGACGCCCATCCCCCAAAAGATCATGCCCGCATTGGCCCCTGCAAACAGACGCGCGACGCGGCGCAGCTGGTCGGGGGAAATGCCACAGATCTCGCTCATCGCTTCGGGGGAGAATTGGCGCAGGTGATCCTTCTCGGCCTGCCAGTTCTCGGTCCAGCGGTGGATATACTGGCTGTCATAAAGCTCTTCCTCCACGATCACATGCATGATCGCGTTCAGCATCGCCACATCTGCACCGGGACGGAATTGCAGCATCTCGCTTGCAAAACGGCGCAGGCCCACGCCGCGCGGGTCCATCACGATCAGCTTGCCACCGCGTTTGGTGAACTGTTTGAAATAGGTCGCCGCCACGGGATGGTTTTCAATCGGATTGGCCCCGATGATGATCGCCACATCTGCATCCTTGATGTCGTTAAAGCTGGCCGTCACCCCGCCCGAACCGATGTTTTCGATCAATGCCGTCACCGAGGAGGCGTGGCACAGCCGCGTGCAGTGGTCGACGTTGTTGTGACCAAAGCCTTGGCGGATGAATTTCTGAAACAGATAAGCTTCTTCATTGGTGCATTTGGCCGAGCCAAAACCGGCGACGGATTTGGGGTTCTCTGCCCGCAGATCCATGAAGCCTTTGGCGGCAAGATCCAGCGCCTCGTCCCAGGTGGCTTCGCGGAAATGGGTGTCCAGATTGCCGGGATCGACGTTCAACCCCTTGGCCGGAGCGTCATCGCGGCGGATCAGCGGTTTTGTCAGACGGTGCGGGTGATGGATATAGTCAAAGCCAAAGCGCCCCTTCACACACAGACGCCCTTCGTTGGCCGGGCCATTGATGCCCTCGACATACTTAACCTTGCCGTCTTTCACCTTCAGGCTGACCTTGCAGCCCACGCCACAGAACGGGCAGACGCTTTCGGTCTCGCTGTCGTAATCCTTACTGTCGCCGCGCTGGTCTTCGTCCACCACGGTTGCGGGTAATAACGCGCCGGTTGGGCAGGCCTGAACACACTCACCACAAGCCACACAGGAGGACGCGCCCATCGGGTCGGCTACATCAAAGGTGGGATAGGCATCATGCCCCCGTCCCGCCATGCCGATCACATCATTGACCTGCACTTCGCGACAGGCGCGCACGCAGAGACCGCAGGAAATACAGGCATCCAGATTAACGCTCATCGCCACATGGCTGTCATCCAACAGCGGGATGCGCCCTTCTTCGAGCTTGGGGAAACGCGACTCCGAAACCCCGTTTAGATCCGCCATATCCCACAGATGCGAGGACTTATCATGCGCGTCTTCTGGTTTGGGCTGGTCCGCGACCAAAAGCTCCATCACCATCTTGCGCGCACCTTCCGCGCGGGCGGAATTGGTGGTGACCACCATGCCCGGCGCAGGTTCGCGGATGCAAGAGGCTGCAAGCGTGCGCTCGCCCTCAATCTCAACCATACAGGCGCGGCAGTTGCCATCGGGGCGATAGCCCGGTGCAGGTTTGTGGCATAGATGCGGGATTTTCAGCCCCCGACCATTGGCGACTTCCCAAATGGTCAGGCCAGCCTCGGCGGTGACTTCTTTTCCGTCCAGGGTGAAGGTGATGCTCTCGGACATTGCTTATACCTCCTCTGGGAAATGTTTCATGGTGAGACGGACCGGGTTCGGCGCCGCCTGCCCCAGACCACAGATCGAGGTATCCACCATCGCTTGGCTCAACTCCTCCAACAGGCCCTGATCCCAAGTGTCGGCCTGCATCAGCTTCACCGCTTTTTCGCAGCCCACCCGGCAGGGGGTGCATTGACCGCAGCTTTCATCCTCGAAGAACCGCAACATATTGAGCGCCGCATCACGTGCGCTGTCCTGTTCCGACAAGACCACAACGGCAGCCGAACCGATAAAGGTGCCATGGGGTTGCAACGTGTCAAAATCGAGCGGGATGTCATTCATATGGGCAGGCAACAGACCCGAAGACGGACCACCCGGCTGGTAAGCCTTGAACACATGACCGTCGAGCATACCGCCTGCAGCCTCGATCACGTCCAGAATGGTGGAACCAGCTGGCAGCAAATGCACGCCCGGCTGTTTGACCCGGCCCGACACGGAATAGGAGCGCAGCCCAATGCGGCCATTCTTTTCCACCGCGTTCAGGCATTCCGGCCCTTCGCGGTTGATCTTGGCCACCCAATAGAGCGTTTCCACATTATGGACCAAGGTTGGGCGACCAAAGATGCCCACTTGCGCCACAAAGGGCGGGCGATGGCGCGGCTCGCCTCGCTTGCCCTCGATGCTTTCGATCATCGCGCTTTCTTCACCGCAGATATAGGCCCCTGCCCCGCGACGTAGGTCGATATATCCAGGCGTGACCAATCCAGCCTGTTCCAGCGCGGCAATTTCTCGGCGCAATATCTCCAGCACCGCCGGATATTCATCGCGCATGTAGATAAAGGCCTTTTCAGCCTCCACCGCCCAAGCGGCGATCAGCATGCCTTCCAAAAACAGATGTGGGGTGCGTTCCAGGTAATAGCGGTCTTTGAACGTGCCCGGCTCGCCCTCATCGCCGTTCACGGCGAGATAGCGCGGCCCGTCGTTCATACGGACAAAGCCCCATTTCTTGCCCGACGGGAAGCCAGCACCGCCGAGGCCCCGCAGGCCCGCGCTCAGCACTTTATCCTGAACCGCTTCCCAATCCCCGGATTGGCGCAGCTCTTTCAACGTGTCATATCCCCCTGCGGCGACATAGGCGTCAAACCCTTCATAATCCGGCAGATGGGCGTGGGTGTCATCGGCGGCGATGGCCGCTTCGACCTTCGCCACGGTGGCGTGGTCGATATGATTGTGGCCGATTTCCAGAACCGGCGCAGTGTCGCAGCGGCCCATACAGGGCGCGCGCAGAACACGAACCTCGGCCGGATCCATGCCCTGTTCCAGTGCGGTTTTCAGCTGTTCAGCCCCGGCAAGCTCACATGACAGGCTGTCGCAAACGCGGATCGTCAACGCGGGTGGAGGCACCTCCCCTTCGCGCACCACATCGAAATGGGCATAGAAACTGGCAACCTCATAAACCTCGGCCTGACCTACACGCATCTCCTCAGACAAGGCACGAATATGCGCGGCGCTCAGGTGGCCATAGGCGTCCTGGATCAAATGCAAGAATTCAATCAGCAAATCGCGATTGCGCGGACGATCCCCCAGCAGCGCACAGACCTCGGAATGGGCCTGATCGTCCAACTGACGACCCTTGGGCGTTTTTCGCCCCTTGCCACGGGCGGATTTCCAAACGCCCTTGTCCTGATCCAATGGTGCCACAAGCGCCTCCTGATACTACGGTGCCTATCTCAGGAGATGTCATCACAAAATCAGATCGTCAAATCTCCAATGCGAAATGTACGATAAGCTTTCATGATCACGAAAGGCTTCCAATCGCTGCGCGCAGAACCTTGACCGTGGTCAGGTCCGGCGTGCGGTGTAAGGTGGCAAGGCAAATGGGGCGCGCAGGTTCCGGGTCTACCAGGCGCAAAACGCGCGTGCCTTCGATCGGCCCCAATGCGTCAACCAACGCACGCGGTAGGATCGTCGCAACAGAGCCTTCGCGCGCCATGATCATGGCCGACATAAAGCCACTGGATTCAGACATCACATTCGGGCGGACCCCTTGCTCTTCCAACAAGCGATCCAGAATGCGGCGGTTTTGCATCTGAGGTTCCAAAAGGCTCAATGGCAGCGGCTCCAGCTCGACCCAGGAAATCGTCTCTTCGAAATCCCGCACCATGGCTTCGGGCGCCAGCAG
Source organism: uncultured Paracoccaceae bacterium (assembly GCA_947497985.1). Taxonomy (GTDB): domain Bacteria; phylum Pseudomonadota; class Alphaproteobacteria; order Rhodobacterales; family Rhodobacteraceae; genus Epibacterium. The sequence continues at coordinate 378,849 of CANMIX010000003.1, read as the reverse complement.
CACATAGCCTTCGTCATACAAAGCAAGCACATCGACCATTTCGCGGCCAATGCTATCACTATAGGTAATCCCAGCATCCAACGATCCGTCATATAGCTGCTGCTGGATCGCTTGGGCATTGGTGACTTCCAACCGAGTGAGCAGTCGTGGATGCGTTTCATGCAGAGCGTTGACCACTTTGGCAGCAAAGGCCGTCGCGGTGGGCACAACCCCAATGGTCAAAACACCGGTCACCTGTCCCTTGAACGCGGAAATTTCCTGTTCCAGCGCGCGTGACTCATCCAACAGGCGTCGCGCACGACGCACGATCATCTCTCCCTCTTCGGTCAGCCCCTGAAACCGGTTACCCCGGCGCACCAAGGACAGCCCCAAGCGTTCCTCGAGATTGCGAATACGCATCGAAAACGCCGGCTGAGACATGTTACATTCCTGCGCAGCCCGCGCGAAATGGCGATGCCGCGCTAGGGCCGACAAAATACTGAGGTCGCGCAGTTCAATCATAACACTGACAGTGCCCACATTTTTCAGGAGCACCCATTGTGTCCGAAATCGACAGGATTGGCACGCCCAAAAGCGTGCCAGACCATATGTGGCTTAGCGCCGTGCTGCGATCTCACGCACGGTGTCTTCAAAGGCGCTGGTCAACCGGTTCAGAACCGATTGCGAAGCGTCCAATTCACCACTGAAACCGTCAAATTCCAAAAGCGCTGCAATCAACTGCTCGCGTCGGTTCGCAGACAGCTGATCCGTTAGCTTCACGCCATCAGGTGTTGTGGCATAGCTTACACCGGTCCGCCCGGACCCGGATTTGCTGATCAAACCAGCCGCCGCGAGTTTGCGCAACGAATACTGGATATTGGGGATATCATCCCGGTTGGTGAGCCGCGCCAGCTCTTTGATTGACTTTGGGCGGTCATGCATGCGGATGATACGCAGCAATGCCCCCTCAGCACCCGACAAAGGCGTATCGCTTGCAAAAGCGACGCTTTGCTGCTGCCAGCGATCCAAACCATTATAGGCGCGAATGAGCGCCAACTCGAACTCGTTCAATGATGCTTCTACAGTCTCTTGGGCGGTCACGGATTGTAATGTCTTAAGTGTATGATCGTCAGTCATGGCAATAGAGTTCAAGAAAACTTCTCCAAGGATGGATCTATCTGCCCCGTAGGCCGCCGCAGCAAACAGGACAAATTCGCATGCAAATTTGCGTTGTATTGCAACGCGATGTCAACTTACTAGTTGTGGTAAGGCGACTTGCAAACCCTGTTTGCACCTTTAGGGCTGCCGCCGCGCCAGAAAGAGGCGCATGCAATCGAATCACTTCAGCTTTGATTTCTTCAAATTCAACGCCCCCGTAAAATTCAAAAGAACTGAACCGATTACAGGTGTGAAATTCTTCAAAATTTCCTTAAACCGCACTGCTTCTCCACTGAAATTACGTAATAAAACTGTACTGCAGAGCCATCTGCCGCCATTTTAGGACGCAGAATCTGTCCCGCACCCGTCTGCAGATTAAGGAAAAAGAAAACATTCCACCCTTTAAATGACTGCCATACAGCGCATCATCGTGGGTTCCCAATGCTCCAATTCCTTCACAAAAATTTTGATTTTGACGCTCGAATTGTAGCCGAATTGCGCTCCCGCATGAAAAATCTGACCTTTTTGGCATCAAAAAATCATAAAAATCATAAAATCGAGTGGTGCCCGAAATACCGCCTCAGCGCTTCACTGCTTTTTTTAGGTTTAAACGAGTGGGAACGCGTCACTGCCGCGGGCGAAGAAAGAGGTATGATGACCGACCGATTATGACGCAGGTTATCGCCCCCAGAACTTCAGTTTCTCACTCACAACGGTCTGGACGGACCAACGCTAGAAAGTACGACCACCATGATTAATCGTATGTCGCGTGGCCTAAACGGGTTCTCGCTTTTTACAAAATGTCTCGCACTGATTGTCGCCAGCACGCTCACCATTGCCACCTTGTTGTTTATCTCGTCGGAACTGTTGTTGAACAAATCGGTCGTGAACGGTGTTAACAACCTAGGTCGAAGCGTGACCTTTACTGTTGCGTCACGCAGCGGAGGCGCGATCCGGTTTGGGGATGCAAACCGCCTGGGCCAAGACATGATCGAGATCATGTCTCTAACAGAGGATCGCGCAGTTTACGGCGCGGCTTTCAACCAGGACGGCGAAATTGTAGCCGAAGCCGGAGAAGCCACAGACGTACAAAAAGAGGCCCTGCGCCAGGCCTCCACAACTGCAGTTGAAACCAAAGCCATGACCGAATCCCTGAATGGGCTGGCAACAATTGCACCTGCACTGGCAGGCGCCGACAAGGACGTTGCAATCGGTTCTGTCGCATTTATCTGGTCGCCGGAAAAAGATCTGGCACATGTGGCAAATGACAAGCTGCTGGCGCTTGCGATCGCGGCTGCAGCCTTTTTGGCGATGGCTGGTGGTTCGGCTTTGATGCTGCGCCGTTTGATGGGCCTGCCCCTGGCAAAAGTCGCCACGGAACTCACAACTTTGGCGACCGGGAACTACCAATCGGAATCGCTTTATCCCACGCGTCGCGACGACGTTGGCTTGATCTGCCGCAATATCGACGCTCTTAAGGCGAAATTGCTAGACGGTCAAAAAGCCGAAGCTGAACGCCAAGCAGCCCAGGAGCAACAGGCAGATGTTGTAAACAAACTGTCCGGTGGGCTTAAAAACCTGTCCGATGGGGATCTTACGCAGCGGATCAACGAGCCGTTTACAGACGAATATGAAGGACTGCGCAGCAACTTCAACAACACCGTGGACAAAATGACCACGATCATCGGATCGGTTGTGGAAAACGCCTCCCGCATCCGGTCAGGTGCATCTGAGATCAGCCAGTCTTCTGACGATCTGTCGCGCCGTACCGAAAGCCAGGCTGCGACGTTGGAAGAGACTGCGGCTGCCATGGAAGAGTTGACTGTCAGTGTACGCTCCGCCGCAGACAGTGCCCGTTCGGTCGAAACCATCGTAAAAGACGCAAAAACCACGGCGGAAAATAGCGACACGGTTGTTACCGATGCCGTCACCGCCATGGGCAAGATTGAAACCTCCTCGAGCCAGATCTCGCAGATCATTACCGTTATCGACGACATCTCGTTCCAGACCAACCTGTTGGCGTTGAACGCCGGGGTTGAGGCGGCACGCGCAGGCGAAGCTGGCCGTGGGTTTGCAGTTGTGGCCTCAGAAGTCCGTGCACTGGCGCAACGTTCGTCGGATGCAGCTGGTGAGATCAAAGGCCTGATCTCTGAAAGCGCGCAGCACGTGCATCATGGTGTGGATCTCGTGGGTCGCGCAGGTGGTGAGCTGAAAAAGATCACCGAACGCGTCAGCGAGATCTCGGACCACATCTCTGGCATTGCATCAGGTGCCGCCGAACAGGCGACAACCCTTGCCGAGATCAACACCGGCGTTTCGCAATTGGATCAGGTGACGCAGCAAAACGCAGCCATGGTCGAAGAGGCGACGGCGGCGAGTCAGTTGCTGAACAATGACGCGGTTGCACTTGCGCAACATGTGTCTGTCTTCAAAACTGACGGCGCGACGATAACCGCTCCTTCCGCTCCAAAGGATTGCTTTGACGAACCGGCGGACGACAGCTTTGACAGCGAGATTGACTCATTTGGTGGGGCATCCGCCGCGCCAGTGGAGTCTCCCCTCAAAGCCGCTGTCGGCTGGGATGACTTCTAGTCTCCCCAGCACGTCGTGCGACCAAGATTACGAAATCAGCAACCGGCCCCTATTCGGGGTCGGTTGTCGTTTCTAAGCTCTCATAAAAAGCTTTGTCCTCGTCCGACATCTCTTCTTCGGCAAACGGGTCATCGTCCTCGCCAATTGCTTCGAGATCGAGTGCCTTGTAGTCCCCTTCCCCGACAGACGTCGTGGAATTCAGTGCGACTTCGATCCGGTACGGCAATCCGGTAAAACCATCACGGGCGAAGAAAACCAATGTTTCCCCCGTCAGCGTTGGTACTGTAATCTCCGCGAAATCTGGCACACCAAAGTCGGTGAGGCGCATGACGCCTTCTTGCCATGGAGCGTTAGGGTCCTCTGTGGCAAGCTGCGCTTGATAGTCCGTGGCAAAAGCCGCGGGATCATCAATCACCGAAAACCCGTTCCCTTGGGCAATATGGTTCACGGCTTGTGCCAGAACCAAGGCCGCTTCGGGATCCAACAAGCCCGGTGCCAAGGACAATAGCTGTTTTAGGTCCGACGCTTTTTGATCGTCATCAACCACAACCACATACTCAGAGCCTGCGCCCAAAGCCAGATCGATATTTGGAAGTTCATCAGCCATCTGATTTTCCTTTCTTTACGCGCGACATCATTGCATTGCAGCCCATTCATCTTTGGCCCAATCATCATCAGCGGGTGACAGCGAGCCCGGAGGCACTGTTTTCATCCACAATTGAGGCTGACCGGTGATCAAATCCGGTGCGATTACAAAATAAGTGTGATCCTCTGCGCTACCCCAATTGCTGTCGGCAATCACAAATTCAGGCGCGCCTAGATCTTTCATCATGTCGGACTTGGCGTCGCCTGCCGCTGCCCCTTTGAACCAGGCGGCCGCGCCAGCGGGGTCATTATAGCCTTTTGCCTTTTCATCAATATAATCTTCGAGCGCGTTTTCAATGGCTTCCGCAAGTTTCGCCGGCGTCGTGTCATCGCCAGTTGGGCGATGCGCCGTAGCGCCTGCATCCAGCAAGGCAATCAAGTTCGCATCTTTCAGCTGCTTGCGATGTGCCTCGATCTGCTTGTCAAAAAGATATTGGGCACGGCCCTCTTCCAGCTCCATGTCCTTCAGGTCTTTACCAGCCTTAATCAGATGTTTCTGGACATTGGCTTCGATCTCAGACTTGTCTTTACCTTTTAGTTTGTCCAGCGACGGGTCGTTCGGAAGCGCGTTAAACCCGTGCATACTTGTGGTCAAAATAGTAATCATTTCATCCGGCGCGCCCGTGAAAGTGTCCAACATATCAGTCAGAACATCCTCGGTCCGTTCACCCATTTTCACAGCGCCTTTAGCACGATCAGTCATGGTATCTTGGCTCAGGCTGTCCCCAAAGAGGGCGCGGGTCGCTTCGCCGGTTTGACCTCCGGACGTTTGCTCCCAAGGCAGATACTTCTCACCGCCAACGTTGGGCGTAACGGCGTTGATGAAGACATCGCTGGCGATATAGTCGCGAACCTCATCGGCCGCGTCCGAACTCGGGTCCAATGCCAGAAACTCGATTGCGACTTCGCTCATCTCACGAACATACGCGTCTTTAGTCCGGATCTCATTCTTGTTGGACTTGCGCACCAGAATGTAGCGACCCGTTGTCGAGCTGCCGTCGCTTGCTTTTGTGATCTCTGACGTTGGATCATATACAAATTGAAAAGCGTCAGAAATCGCTTGCTTCAGCTTGTCCGTTTTGAACAGGCCGACGAACTTCTTCTTCAGCTTGGTAAACAGCCCTTTGACTGCGCCCTCATCACTGGCCTTGTCCAAAAGAATTTGGTTCAGCTCATCAGAAAGCCCCTGCATCCCTTGGTCCATCACCAAGTCCAGCAATTCCGATCGGCTGCTACCTTCCTTGCGGGACATTGAGGTTGCGAGCGAGTATTCCCAGCTGCGCATTAATGGATCTTCGTGTTTTGGCAATCGGGTAACCGCTGGGACTTCTGGTCCAAAGGGTGGTTTGTATTTTCCGGTCCCTGCAATTTCCGAGTAGGCTTCCATCGCTTTCAGCGGCTCTGTCTCGCGCAGACGGCGAGCTGGTGCCGTTGCGAAACACGATCCTACCGGCCCCTGATCCAGCGATTTCATCATCGAGGCCATGACGGCTTGCTGTGCATCGCCTTTATCAACCGCTTCCGACCCGCGCTTGCCAAGCGCTTTGCGAACCAGTTTCCGGCTGGATTTGGTGTTGGTGTCCGGGATGTCATCCAGGATTTCATTGGCCTTGGCCGCATTGGCCGGATCGCCCAAGAAGTCGAGTGTTTTGACCACATGCTCGTTCATTGCGGGCATTGGATTGCGCAGCGAGTAGGGGCTGAACAACATGTCGCCAACGGTGTCTTTGGCGTTCTGACTGTCCAGATCCAGGGCGCCATCTTTCAACAAGGCTCCGCCCAACATGACGGAACGCTTCTGCGCCTTGGCGGTATCGTTTTTGATCCGCGCGTCACCCAGCGGGTTGCGTTTGTGTTGACGCCCGGACGCCATATAATCGTCCATCCGGCCAAAAAACTCTGGCCCGACATTCGCGCCCATCTTGAGCAGGTCTTCGGCGTATTTCTCCGCCGTCTCCGGTTTGGCAAAGGATTTTCCGCTTGCGTCCTTGAACCCGGTATCGCGCTGATCCATGACCTTGGTCAGACCTTGCGCCACCGCATCCGGGTATTTGCCAGTGGCGGCGGCGTCGACAGCCAACACTGTCAAATCCGGGTCGCGTGCAAATCCTTCGATCAAAGCTTTCGCCGCTTCGTCCGAGAAGCTTTGACCCGATTTGGCGGACAAGGGACCATAGGTCAGCGCCTCGGTCAGGGCTTTCTTCCCCTTCGCCGCTTTTACAAACGCCTTAGCTTCTGTCACCCGGTCCTTCATTCCGTCGACGTCAAGCTGGGCCAGACGGATCGCTTCTGCTTTGTTCGGCCCATCGGCCATGTCTTGCGCCGTTTTCAGGCGCGCTTCGGCGTCTTTCAAACGCTGTTCTGCTTGTTTGATCCCAGCTTGCGCCTCGGTCATCAATTCAGGCGTAATCTCTTGGTCCCCAAGGACTGCCGCGAAACCATCCATTGCGTTCTTTGCGGCAACCGAGGCCCCCGGATACTTCGTCTGAATGGCGGCAGATTTTTCATATCTTTGCACTGGGGCGAGCTGCCCCTCGGCTGCTTGGACCGCAAGCTTGGCTTTATCCGCCGCACTGATCGGCGGCAAAGCCGCAAGCCTTGCTTCAACAAATTTCTTGAGCGTGGAGACTATTTTCCCGGCTTTGGCAAGGTCACTGTCTATTGTCGCACCAAAGGCATCATGCAGCTGTTTTGCTTTGTCAGTCAGGGACTTATCCCCGCGCACCATGAAAGCCTTATAGTCATCTTGCAACGCTGCAAACGCAGCCTTCACGCGTTCACGTAACGCATCTTCGTCCACTTCCGGCGCGGGACCTGGTTCGTCGCCCGGCGGCGGTGGTGGTGGCGGTGGTGCCTTCGCTTTGGCATCCGTGACCGCCTTGGCGATCTTGTCTGCGATGGCATCCGCCACGTCGACCTTGCCCGCCTTGAGCGCTTCGACCACTTTTTCAAAGGCTGGAACCAGTTTTTTGGCGATGGGTTTGGGAAGCGTCTGAAGCTCGGCCTTGGTGGCCGTCAGCTTTTCCATCACCTTCTTTTGGGGATCCTCGTCAGGCTTGGCCGCAGGTTCGCTTTCTTTTTCCTTTTCCTTGGACTTTTCTTTCTTATTTAAGTCCGCGTCAGGATTGGCCTCGGGATCACTTTCCTTTTCCTTAGACTTTCCCTTGTGCTTGGCTTCGGGTGTCTCTTTTACGTCCGCCGCGGGCGCGTCGGCCAGGTCCGGGTCGTCTGGAATGTCATCCGAGATATCGGACTCAACCACTTTACCAGCCGCATCCATGATCTGAACGTTCAACGGCACCTTTTGTTTGCGCAGGTACTTCTTAAGCGTTTTGGCCAGAGCTGGGATCAGCTTCTCACACTTCAGAGTCAGCACTTTGCCTTCGAGGGTGGCAGTGCCAAAAGCGAACTTGGCGCCATCGCCTACCTTCTTGGCCTCCTGACCCAACATTTTGGCAGGCTTACGTTTGTCCAGACCAAAATATTGGTCGTCGCCGCCCTTGCCAGGATTGTAAGAAAAAGAGATCGGTTGTTTCCGAGCCACTTTCAGTAGCTTTTTGATCTCTAGCCCTTCGACTTTGAAGCCACTCATGAAATCTCCCCCACACCGCACAAAAGGTGAAAAAATAATTGGGAACCAATTAACCCGGCCAACTGTAACGGGGCTTCCATAGCTGTCCACTGATTCGAGGCAAAAACCTTGGCAAGCCCCGCAGGCTTCACAAATTCATGGATTTGCGAATCGCAGAGGAGAATCCGTGCAAAATTTGTTTTTACACCAATAATTCAAAGGTCTATCGCAGCCGTTTTGAAGGCACGAATTTTCGCCGATTTGTGTCTAGGCATACAAAAATAGAAAAAATTTCACGAAATGGGCCCGTACCGGAAGATTATTCCAACCTAGAACATGGCGTTTTGATGACAGAGGCCTTATCTACAGGTCATCTTTAACTGGCAGAGCATGTAGAACAGTGTTCGACCTTCCCGCCTTGCGCGCTGAACTTTCCGAGAAATACGACCTCGCCCCCTCGCCTGAACTGGCGCAGGAGATGAGCGATATTTACGACCGTATGTCCCGTGTGATTACACCGGCCGATTGGGCGATTTATGCGCCCTACGTCAAAGCGATCAACGAGCTGAAAAAGAAACGGAACGCCGTGATCCTGGGTCATAACTATATGACGCCCGAGATCTTCCATGGCGTGTCCGACTTTGTGGGCGACAGCCTGCAGCTCGCGATCAAAGCGACCGAAGTCGAAGCCGATGTGATCGTCCAATGTGGCGTGCATTTCATGGCCGAAACCTCCAAGATCTTGAGCCCCAGCAAAACCGTGCTGATGCCGGACATGGAAGCAGGCTGTTCCTTGGCGGAATCGATTACCGCTGAAGGCGTCGAAGAGATGCGCCGCCGCTACCCCGGCGCGCCTGTTGTGTCCTATGTGAACACCACGGCCGAAGTAAAAGCGGCCTCTGACATCTGCTGCACGTCGTCGAACGCGGCGCAGATTGTTGGTGCCATGGAAAGCGACACTGTGATCATGACGCCGGACCAGTATCTGGCGCAGAACGTGGCACGTGATGTTCCGCATAAAAACGTCGTCTGGTGGGAAGGCTCCTGCATCGTGCACGAGCAATATACCGCACAGGACCTGCGCGAATTCCGCGAATGGAACCCGGGCACCCGCCTGATCGCGCACCCGGAATGCCCGCCAGACGTTGTGGATGAGGCTGACTTCTCAGGCTCGACCAGTGGCATCATCAAATATGTGACGGATGAGAAACCTGAAAAGGCGATGCTGATCACCGAATGTTCGATGGCATCGAACATCGCGGATGAGCTGCCCGAGGTGGATTTTGTCGGTCCGTGCAACATGTGCCCCTACATGAAGAAGATCACGCTGGAGAAGGTGCTTTATGCACTCGACACCATGACTGGTCAGGTCGAGGTCGACCCGACAATGGCTGAAAAAGCCCGTCTGTCGGTGCAGCGCATGATTGACCTGTCTCGCGAGCTGGGGATCTAACCACCGCTATGGAAGTAATCCAGACCGACCGCGTTGTGATCGTCGGAGCTGGGCTGGCCGCGCTTTATGCCGCGCTCAAGCTGGCCCCGCGTCCTGTTGTGATGATCTCACCCGATGATCTGGGTTTTGGCGCAAGCTCGGCCTGGGCGCAGGGCGGCGTGGCAGCTGCCATGGCGCAATCCGACAGCCCCGAGGCGCATGCCAGCGACACAGAAAACGCAGGCGCTGGCACCGTGGTGCCCGAGGTTGCAGAATTTGTGACCAATGCGGCGCGCGATCACATTCTGGAGCTGACCAAGATCGGCACCGCCTTTGATCGCACCAAAGACGGCGGATACGTTCTGTCGCGCGAAGCCGCCCACAGCGCGGCCCGTGTTGTGCGGGTTCTGGGTGATCAAGCCGGCGCAGAGATCATGCGCGCGCTAATCGCCGAGGTTGAAGCCACCCCCAGCATTCAGGTGCTCGAAGGGGTGCAGGCCATCGCGCTTGAAGTCACTGACGGTATGGTCAGCGGCGTTACACTCACCTCCTCCGATGTTGAAGGCTCTGCCCCGATCCTTTTGCGTGGTGCAGCACATCTGTTGGCGGGCGGCGGCTCCGGCGGGCTTTATGCGCGCACCACCAACCCCGCGCGCATCCGGGGACAGATCATTGGTATGGCCGCCCGCGCCGGTGCCGTGATTGCCGATCCTGAGTTCGTGCAGTTTCACCCCACCGCAATTGATGTCGATGAAGACCCTGCGCCCTTGGCGACCGAAGCCCTGCGCGGGGAAGGTGCGATCCTGATCAACAAGGATGGCGTGCGCTTTATGGCTGAGGCCCATCCAGACGCCGAACTGGCCCCCCGCGATATCGTCGCGCGCGAGATCTACAAACAAAGCCAAGCGGGCAACCGCCCCATGCTCGACACCCGCGAGGTGCTGGGAGAGAAGGTCAAAACGCTCTTCCCATCCGTGGCAGCGGCCTGCGAACGCCACGGCATCGATCCCGGCAAAGAGCCGATCCCCGTTGCAGCCGCTGCGCATTATCATATGGGCGGCATCTCAACCGATATGGATGGGCGCTGTTCCCTGCCCGGCCTTTGGGTCTGCGGCGAAGCGGCCTCGACCGGGCTGCATGGTGCGAACCGTCTGGCCTCCAACGGGCTGTTGGAAGCGCTGGTTTTTGCCAATGCCTGCGCCATGGACATCGACGCCTGCCTCACCGGCGAGGCGCAGCCTGACCAGATCTCGCTGCAGTTTACCGATGCAGTCCCCCTTGCCCCGGCCGAGGCCATTGACGCCCTGCGCAAAACCATGACCGATTGCGTCGGTGTGGTGCGCGATCAGGACGGGCTGGAAGATGCGCTGTTCATGATCGACTTTCTTGAACAGAACCACGGCGCCGATGAAGGCTTTGCCAATATGTGCGCAACGGCCACCCTGATCGCCGCTGCGGCGTTGGCACGGCAAGAAAGCCGTGGCGCGCATTTCCGCTCGGACTATCCGGAGGCCGCCGAAGGCCCCGGCCAGCGTTCCCGCATGACTTATGAGACCGCGCGCACAATCCGCGATGCTATCGTAAAGGACACCACCCAATGACCGCCTCCATCCCTGATCTGATCCTGGAGCCCATGGTGCGCAACGCCCTGATGGAAGATCTGGGAAGTTATGGCGACATCACCACGCGGACCGTGATCCCGGCCGGCACCACCTATGCCGCGCGGATCAACGCGCGAGAGGATGCCATTGTCTCGGGTATGCAAATCGCGGCACTGGCCTTTCGCCTTGTGGATGCGGCATTGGACGTCAAAACCCTGATCCCAGACGGTGCGCCCTGCAAAAAAGGCGACACGTTGATGGAGATCTCTGGCGACGCAGCCTCGATCCTCACCGGTGAACGGGTCGCGCTTAACTTTGCGGGCCGTCTGACCGGCATTGCCACACTGACATCTGAAATGGTCGCTGAGACCAAGGGCACCAAAGCCCGCATTACCTGCACCCGCAAGACAACACCGGGTTTGCGTATCGTTGAAAAACTGGCCGTGCTCCATGGCGGTGGCTTCAATCACCGCTATTCCCTGTCGGATGCAATCCTGATCAAGGACAACCATATCGCTGCCGCAGGCGGTGTCGCGCAGGTGTTGGAAGCAACCAAGGCGCAGGCCTCGCATATGATGAAAGTTGAAATCGAGGTCGACCGCCTCGACCAGCTTGAAGAGGTCCTGTCTGTGGGCGGCGCTGATGTGGTTCTCTTGGACAATATGGACAACGCCACCTTGACCCGAGCTGTGGCCATGGTTGACGGAAAAATCGCGACCGAAGCATCCGGCAACGTCAAACGCGAAACAGTGGCAGGGATCGCCGCAACAGGTGTAGACTATATTTCCTCTGGTGCGCTGACCCACTCCTATCGGACAGTAGACCTCGGCCTCGACTTCTGATCCGGGGGGAGAAAACGGGTTTTCGGCCATGGGCAAATCTTTGCGCAGGCCGTTTGACAGGCAATGATTCGCTCACTATCCCTACCCCAACAGCCGCTGCTGGAACTCTATTTCACTCCAAAAATCAATTAAAAATTGACTCCTCGAACCTGGTTTCCCGGTCAGGTGGCAAAATTTGGTCAAAAAATAAGCGAGCTATTGACGAAACTTCGACAATTTTATGAAGATTGGAATATCTGATTTTCATTTTCAGACCAAAAGCAACTGGGCGAGACAAACAATAAGAGGGAGTTCATCCCCTGCATGCGGCCAGGCATAGCGCAGAAAACGCATTGAACACCGGCCATTTCGAGTAGTGCATGACAATCCACGCCCTCGTTTCGAGGAGCAAGCGTTGTGAACTATTTGACTGATGTTTTTTCGGACAAGGATCCAGCCGAAGATTACAAAACAAAGCGGATCTCGGGAAAGCAGCAATCCATTTTGATCACTGGAGGTGCCGGTTTTCTGGGGTCGCGCCTTTGCAGCCGTTACATCGAACAAGGCTATCGGGTCATCTGCCTCGACAATCTGTCCACCGGGCGCATGACCAATATTGCACCGCTTCTAAACCATCCCAGATTTTCGTTTGTGAAACATGATGTTACGCGCCCGGTCCAGTTGCCGCGCCGCGTATCGATGATTTTCAATATGGCTTGCCCGGCGTCACCGCCCAAATATCAAGCCGACCCAATCCATACGATGAAAACAAATGTACAGGGCGCGCTGAACCTGTTGGATCTGGCGATGGAACATGGCGCGCGTATCCTTCAGGCCTCAACGTCCGAGGTCTATGGCGATCCGGAAATGTCGCCCCAGCAAGAGAGCTACCACGGCAATGTAAACACCGTGGGTCCGCGCTCCTGTTATGACGAGGGGAAACGTGCAGCCGAGACGGTTTTCCACGATTACCGCGATTATCACGGCGTCGACATTCGCATTGCCCGGATCTTCAACGCCTATGGGCCGGGGATGGATCCCAAGGATGGCCGCGTTGTCTCCAACTTCATCACTCAGGCTCTGCAAAACAAACCAATTACGGTCTACGGCGACGGCACACAGACACGGTCTTTCTGCTTCTTGGATGATATGGTCGACGGGCTAATGTCGCTGATGCATTGCGAAGACGACCGAGGTGACCCCATTAACATCGGCAACCCTGATGAATTCACGGTGGCAGAATTGGCAGGTTTGGTTCTGTCGCAAACAGGATCTCGCTCGGATCTTTCATTTCGCGCCCTTCCCCAAGATGACCCGAGACGTCGGCGGCCCGATATCTCGACCGCGAAACGCACACTTGGTTGGTCTCCAAAGGTCTCTTTGCGGCAGGGGCTGATGGAAACGATCCCCTATTTCGAGGCGGAGATTTCCAGCGTATCCGCCAACAGTTTTGCCCCACAGATGGTGCAGTAATGAATGCACCCGCGATCATAGTCACCGGAGGGGCCGGGTTTATTGGCAGCCACGCCTGCAAAGCGCTCGCCGCGGGCGGCTATCTGCCGGTGGCCGTCGACAATCTGAGCACGGGCCATCGCGATGCGGTCAAATGGGGGCCATTTGAGCGCGCAGATATTCGCGAAACCACCAAGTTGAGCGAGATCATTCAACGTCACCAAGCCAAAGTGGTGATGCATTTTGCAGCGGCTGCTTATGTCGGGGAATCCGTCAGCGATCCGCATCTCTACTATGAGAACAATGTTGGCGGCACCATGTCTCTGCTTGCGGCGATGCGCCTAACTGGCGTGCGGCAGATCATATTCTCGTCCAGCTGCGCGACCTATGGCAGCCCCAATATGTTGCCCATCAACGAGCAAACGCCGCAGGTTCCGATCAACCCCTATGGGCGCACCAAACTGATCTGCGAACAGATGATCCGCGATACGGCAGCAACTGGGCAGCTGCATTTCGCGATGCTGCGCTACTTTAACGCCTGCGGCGCCGATCCCGAAGGCGAGTTACGCGAACGCCACGACCCCGAGACCCATTTGATCCCGCTCGCCCTTCAGGCGGCTGCAGGCCTGCGCGGCCCCTTGCAGGTCTTTGGCACCGATTACGATACTGCAGATGGGACATGTGTACGGGATTACATCCATGTGACCGATCTGGCACGTGCACATGTCATGGCCTTGGACTGGCTTTTGAGCGGGCGCGAAGATCTGGTTGCAAACCTTGGCAGTGGTTTTGGCTTTTCGATCCTCGACATTCTGAATGCGATTGAGGATGTCACAGGTATTCGCACGCCCTGGGTGCCCGCAACGCGCCGCGCGGGCGATCCGCCGGAGCTGGTGGCTGATGTGGCCCTGGCACGCAATACCTTGGGGTTCAGGCCAGAATTGTCGGACCTCAAAACAATCTTGCGCCATGCCGCGCCGACCTTTGGGTTGGAGGTGCGCAATGCGGCATAACCCCAGCCAAGACGTGTTGAAATTGATGGGGGATGGCCGCCACCGCTATTTGCGCCCCTTGTGGACCCAGAGACAACGGCGTCGCAATCTGGTGCTGACCGTTCTGTGGGCCGCCTGCGCGCTTTTTTTCTGGCAATGGTGGCTGCAACCAACCCATATGACCACCGGTCTGCAATATTGGGTCGCGACATTGGCTCTGGCCTGGCTGTTCTATCTGCAGCTCTTTTTTATCGTCATCTTTCGTAAGGCCAAAGTCCCCGCATTTGGCCCGCCTGCCCTGGGCAGCGTGCGCGTGGCAATGATTGTCACAAAAACCCCGTCCGAGCCTCTTTCAGTTTTGATCCCCACGCTGAAGGCAATGCTGGCACAGACCTATCCGCATGACACATGGCTGGCAGATGAAGACCCTGATGCGGCCACCTTCACATGGTGCAAGCGTCACGGTGTCCACATTTCAACACGCCAAGGTGTTGCGGCCTATCATCGCAAAGAATGGCCGCGCCGCACCCGGTGCAAGGAAGGCAATCTTGCCTATTTCTATGACACCTACGGCTATGAGGCTTATGACTTTGTGGCTCAGCTGGATGCGGATCACGTACCGACCCCAACGTATTTAGCGGAAATCCTGCGTGGGTTTGCCGACCCTGATGTGGGTTATGTCTCAGCCCCCAGTATTTGCGCCGCCAATGCCGGGCAAAGTTGGGCCGCACGCACGCGCCTCTATACCGAGGCTGCGTTCCACGGTGTTTTTCAAGCAGGCTATACGGCCTCGCTCGCCCCTATGTGCATCGGCTCTCACTATGCAGTGCGCACCAAAGCCTTAAAAGACATCGGTGGACTGGGTCCGGAACTTGCCGAAGATCACAGCACCACGATGTTGATGAACGCAGGCGGCTGGCGCGGGGTGCATGCATTTTATGCCATTGCCCATGGGGATGGCCCCGCAAATATTGCCGATCTGTGCACGCAAGAATTCCAATGGTCGCGCAGCTTGGTGACTGTGTTGCTGCAATACACACCGCGCTACCTAAAAACCCTACCGCCGCGACTGAAATTTCTGTTCCTGTTTTGCCAGCTTTTCTATCCGCTGTTTGCCGGCTTCATGACCCTGTTCTTTCTGTTGCCGGTTGCGGCGCTGGTTCTTGACATTCGTTACGCCAATGTGACCTTCCCCGATTTCCTGATGCATATGCTGCCGCAGATTGCCATGCTGACTGCCATTGCCTATCGGATCAAAGCAGACGGTCATATGCGTCCCTTTGATGCCAAAGTCATTTCTTGGGAAAAAGCACTGTTTCTCGCTTTACAGTGGCCTTGGGCTCTTTGGGGATGTGTTATGGCATTCCGGGATCGATTTGGCGGCGGGTTTGTGGATTTCCGCATCACCCCAAAAGGTGAAGCCGCACAAGCGCAATTGCCGATAAAAATACCGGCCCCTTATGCAGCCCTCGCATTTGCCTGTCTTTTGCCTGTGTTGTTTATCTCAGATGTAGAAAATGCACGCGGGTTCTATCTTTTTGCTGCAATTAATGGTATTCTATTTTCATCAATTGTTGTTGTGATTTTATTTCACCACTACCGCGACCGTGGTGCATTTTCAAATCGTTGGCGGGCGTATGACGCAGCAAAAATTTCACTCGCGCCATTATTAATTGCAACTACATTTATTGCAATTGGCGAGCGCGGGACAGAAGGGCTTTATGCTCTTTCAAAAGGGGCCGAACCCTTTCAAATCATCAGAGAAGAATATGCGGTTGCCGGAGCAGGCATGGGCACGCCGGGAAATGTAATCTTGATCTTTGACCCGGGCTTTAAACGCACGGTTCCAGATCACCATCGGGAGGAGAGACATGGCTCAGACTGATCGCCAACCTAATAAACGGGGGCTGGCCCCACTCGCCTGCCTCTGCACCTTTATCGCCGGCAGCGTGCTGGCCGCACCGCCCGGCACCCTGCCTTTTGGCGTCTACGATCCCGGAGGAAATTTCTCAGATGATCCGGATGTTCAGATCGAACACCTGTTCCTACCTTGGGAAGACGTGTTCCTTCCGTCTCTTTTGCAGGCCGATGAATATGCCAAGGACCGCAACCGCGCTGTCTTGGTCACCGTCGAACCCTGGACCTGGACCCGCAGCGAACGCAATACGGCGACCGTCCTAACCAATGGGATTTTCAGCGGCGAATATGATCCCAACATTCGGGCAATCTGCGACACGCTCGCCCAATTTGAGAGCCCCGTCACCATTCGCTGGGCTCAGGAAATGGAGGACCAGTCAGGTCAATTCATTTGGGCACAATGGGAGCCTGAAACCTATGTGGACGCCTATCGGCGCGTGGTGGACATCTGCCGCGAAAGCTCGGAAGATTTTGACTTCATGTGGTCGCCCCTGGGCTATGAAAGCTTGGATGAATACTTCCCTGGCGAAGATTATGTGGATGTCATTGGCTTGTCTGTCTTTGGCCTGCAACCTTGGGAACAGCAGGTGCTGGGCGGTGCACAGAGCTTCCGCGAAATCCTGACCCCACGCTACGAACGCGCTTTGGAATTTGACCTGCCCATTGTTGTGGCAGAGCTCGGCTATGTCGGGGACAGCACCTATGTCGACGAGTGGGAGCAGGATGTGCGTCAGGACATCGCTGATTTCCCGGAACTGCAGGCTGTGATCTATTTCAACCAGCAGGAAGTCTACCCTTGGCCAGATGATTTTGGCCTGCCGGATTGGCGCGTGCCCAATCGAGTTCTGGATCAGGTTCAAGCTGAGTTGAGCGATTAGACCGGTTAGATTGGCCAGAAATCGCTTATCCAAATAACGCAAGTCGACATATGGGTTCCGACCGATACTTCGGCTTATCCATCAACTGCTTAGTAAGCACAGTCATTGTCCCCCCGCATGCCCATATCCCGCGAACAGCTCCGGGATGTGGGCATTAGCGCTTCCTTAGCCTTGAAAGTCTATATTGGTTTTGCCGACCGCGCCCCGGTTTGCTAAGGTTCGGGCACGGAATGAGAGTAGTAACAGTGACACATCCCCTGACAAACGGGGGAGTAACGAGGCAGTTCAAATGGCAAAACGACCCACCGCGCAGGCGGTTTTTCCTGCATGTTCCCCCTTTACTTTGTACACACGTATCGCTGCGCTGGCCCTTGCGGCTCTGACCCTTTTACCAACGGCCGCATCTGCGCATGAGACGGTTATTCGGGTGAATGCAAACACGGCCACTCAGGCGCCGATCTACACAGCCAAAGCAAACCTGAACCTTCTGCGCCGCACCACAAGTGACAACCGCAGCAGCAAACGACGCACCTCCAGCGTTGGGCACGGCAGCTATATCTGTTCGCCTGCTGGCTTTGGTCAACGCTCACGCTGCTACTCTAACTGATCCGAATTAGGCAGCAGCTATGGCACCGCGTTCGAGCGTCCTTTGGCGTGCGGCTTCGTTCTGGTCTTTGTTGGTTTGGCTGTTGGTGAGCCTGCCCGCACAAGCCCAGCAGACCGGCCTGGGCCTGTGGGAAGATCCGCAATTCAAAATGCTGCGCTGGGTCGAGGCGCAGCCGGATTTGCAATGGTACTACAATTGGCGGTCAGATCATCTGTGGCACCAGGGCAACCATCGCCGTTCAGTGGAATTCGTGCCGATGATCCACAGCGCCAAGAACATTGGCGACAAGATCACCAGCCGACGTAAGCCTCAGGCGTTGCTCGCCTTTAATGAACCAGACGGGCGCAGCGGGCCCCATCAAGCCACGATGTCTGTGGCCAAAGCTATCCGTTTGTGGCCACAGCTCGAGGCGCACGGCCTGCGCCTGTCCAGTCCCGCAACCACAATGGGCAACACATTGGGCGCCTCCTCCTGGCAACGTCGTTTCATGGATGAAGTTGAAACCCAAGGGCTGCGTGTCGATTTCATGGCTGTGCACTACTACTCAACGGACGGAGATATCAAAGCCTTCCGGCGGTGGCTTAATGCAGTCCACGCCGAATATCAGCGCCCGATCTGGGTCACTGAATTCGCCCTAATCGACTGGCAAAATCCGGGCCGTGTCACCTTTGATGAAAATGCACGCTTTGCTAGGGATGCCATTGCCATGATGGACAATCTGCCTTTTGTGGAGCGTCACGCCTGGTTCGCCGCCAACCCATACCCTTGGCGCGGAATTGTGCCGCAGATTAATCTGTTGCACGATGATCTGAGCCTCACCGATTTGGGTGTTTCATTTATGGACACGTTAAGAAGACGTCGCGCCCGGCTTGCCCGTGTAAATTAAACGCACGCAGAAACGGACCCCAAACAATTTTCGATCCACTCGAGAAACACTTGCGAATTCAATTTCACATCCTTGCAGTTATTCTTGATAATTAATTAAAAATATGGCACGATTCTAAATTAAGGGGATCATTGATCCAGGTTCTTGTCTGGCCCCAAATATGCCGCGCGCGTATATGAGCAGATAACGCGCCCTGGGACAAATTCCCAATCGGCCAATGTCTTTTGTAAATGTGCAGGCGATGTTTGGAGGAATATTAATGCGTTTTCCTAAATCTTTGCGCCGCCTGTCTCTTGCGGTGGCCGCCCTCGGGGCTTTTGCAGGGGCTGCTTTGGCCCAACAAACCTATTTTGGCTCTCCCATACCAATGGACTCTGCCGCGCCGGAGCCGGAATCGCTTTACCGTGTTTTTGCCGGACGCAGTGCTGACTGGGGTGCAGGTTCTTACGCCTATTTTGGATCCGATGGGACGTTTCGCGCGGTGAACGCGGCGGAACAAAGCATCGGTGAAGGTCGCTGGTACGTCACCACCAACAGCAAAATGTGTTATGATGCAAATTGGATGTGGCGCCAGGATTTCACCGCCGAAAGCAGCCAGGTGCTGACCTGTGCCCGCTTCCGTGTCGACAACAAAGGCGAGATGTGGTCGACAACAGGCACAGTTGCTGGACCTTGGTTCCCCTTCTCAAGCGCGAATTTGAAACGGGGTGATTTTGTTACGCAGCAATTCAACACGTTTTACAGCTCTTTTGGGATTGCGCCCAGCAACGTCAAAAACTGAAAATTTATGCTGACGGTAAACAAAGCCTTGCAATGTTTCGCATGCGAAACATTGAGGCAGCAAGTCTGACCCATTTGGGCTGTCGCTCTGACATTGGAATTCTGGCATTTAGATCCAAAAGAGAAGGATCGCCAATGCCGGATACCAGCCTAGCACGATTTGAAATCAACGCTGATGACATCGCGCGCGTGGTGCGTCTGTTTTATGCAGAGGTTCGCAAGGACCCGACGTTGGGGCCGGTGTTTGCTGCGCATGTCTCGCATTGGCCAGAGCATGAGGACAAAATCGCCGCATTTTGGCGCAATGCGATCCTGCGCGAAAAGTGTTATTCTGGCAATCCGATGCGAGTGCATGTGTCACGCCCGGATGTTAAGGCAGAACACTTTCCGATTTGGCTGACGCTGTTCCACGAGACTTTGCAAAAAGAGCTCTCTCCCCTGCAGGCACAACAATGGGGTGCGTTGGCAGATCGGATCGGCGAAGGGTTTCGCACCGGGATTGTGGCCATGCGCCAACCCAAAGACGCCCCGCCCCAATTGTTCTAACGGCCATACGACACAAAAGGTGCAGGGAAAACTCCCGCGCAGGCAGGATCGGCATGCCGATCCTTGGCCCCCTTGGGCCTGGCGCTTTGTGCAAGAGCACAAAGCGCTGGCGTCAAATCATTTTTCCCGACTGATGATGCCTTTGAGCGCGTTTTGAATAACGCTTCGCGTTTTTGGACGGCGCGCTTCTGAAAATGGCATCGGACGACACAGGTCAATGGCCGCAAGCCCAACTCGTGCCGAGAGCGCACCGTTTACCAGACCTTCGCCAAAGCGGCGCGAGAGTTTTGACAGGATCGACCCGCCCAACACTGGCTCAAGTAAGTCATCGCCAACCGCCATTGCACCGGTTGCAACGAGATGCGCAAAAACGCGTCGGGTCAGACGCCACGATGCCAGACCGCCGGAACGCCCGCCGTAGATCTCTCCCACCCGGCGGATCATTCGCAACGACGCCAGCAAAGCGACCACCACATCTGCCAGCGCCAGGGGCACCAATGCGGTAACCGTCGCAACCTGCCGGGCTGCGGCTTCGACCTCAGCCAATGCCAATGTGTCCAGCGGAGCCAACAGCTCACGTTCGGTGAGATCCAAAGCAGCATCGGCATCCATCACGTCTGGCACATGTTCGGCCAAGTTTTTCTGTGCCCAGGCGAGCTCTGCACGTCCATTGTAGAACGCCGACAGTTCTTGGGAAAACTGGCGTGCAGCCGTCAGGTCGTGTCCAACAGCGCCCGCGGAATGGCGCAACCCGTCCACACGGCGCAGGCGCATGAGGCCTGCAAGCTCCCGCGTAATGAACAACAAAGCAAGCGCCAGCAAGACTGCGACACCCGCCGACATCGCCCAGCCCAGGACCGGAAACCGTCCAATAAGCCCGGTTAAAAAGTCCCATGTCCAAAGCGAAAGCATGGCGCCCGATAGAGCGATCAATACGCTCCAGAACAGGCGACCCAAGCGAGATGGTCTTCGCGCCAGACGCGTGGCGACAGGAGAGAAGGCGCGAGCCTCATCCCTCGGGTCCGCCGCCATTTCGCGGGTCGCCCCCTCAAGGTCTGGCACGGGAACAGCTTCAGCGACAGTTGGCGGTGAAACGTCGTTGTCGATCTCAAAGAGGATTGGTTTCTGGCTCATGCACCCAGTTCCTTTTCCTTTATGGCGCCATCACCTGGCGCAAACCCTGCCCTTTGTGCACACGCAGCCGAAGTCCAGACATAACTAATGTCGGGCAAGTTCTCAGAATTTCCAGCCCCGTCGCCGCGCCCGCATTCGACAAAACCGTGCCGGAGATAAAACCTTTGAGCGTCCAAGTTGGCTTGAAACGTCCACAGGGTGATCTTGTCCACCTGCGCCTTGGCCTGTGTCAAAAGTGCAGAACCGATACGCTGTCGCTGCGCCCAGTTGGCCACATAAAGCGCGCAGATCTCGTGACCGTCACGCGCAAGAAAACCCACGATACGTTGAGCCCGCTCAGCCACCATAACCCAACCCCGATCAATCATAGTGCCGCAAAAAGAGATTGCTTCGGCACCTGAATGCTCTTTGGGCATCCACGGGGTATCTGTTTCAAATTGGTGCAAGATATCCCCCATCTGGCCAGCATCTGTTGGTCGGGCAGGACGGAAAGTCAGGTTCACAAGCGGTCCCCCAACAGGAACTCTGCCGCGCGATCCAGTCGAATATGCGGCGGGCCGTCCCCTGGTTTCAGACCCAAGGGTGCCGGAGCGAAGGCCATGGACTGGAACTCTCCATCCAGCCAATCCTGAGCTCCCTGTCGCGCAGGGGCAAGGAGCTGGGCAGGATCCTCAGGCAAAACACCAGGATAGAAGGCCGCTGACTTTCCCGTTGTCAGAAGCTTTCCCCGTACACAGGGTAGATCCTGTCCGGCATGGGCCCGCATTTCTTCGGTCGTGGTCCGCAACGAAGCCAACGAAAGCGCCGCGGTCTCGGCACCAACGAATTGCGCGCGATCACGTGCATCCCGGGTCAGCGCATCAATTATCCCGGTAAGCTGCGGGTGTTGCGCATGATGCAGATGGTCCGCCTTGGTCGCGGCGAATAGAATTTTTTCCACCCGTTTGCCCCGCAGCAAACGCGACAAGAAATCGTTTCGCCCGGGCCGAAAAGCGGACAGGATATCAGTCAGCCCCTGACGCATATCTTCAACCGCCTGAGGGCCTGCGTGAATGGCTGACAACGCGTCCACCAAGACCACCTGTCGGTCAATGCGGGCAAAATGGTCGCGAAAGAACGGCTTGACCACTTTGGCTTTATAAGCCTCGTATCGACGTTGAAGTTCAGCGCCGAGGCTGCCGCGTTTGGTCGCATTTGGTGGCAATGGCGCAAAGGTCAAAGCTGGCGAACCCTCTAGGTCTCCTGGCAACAGAAAACGGCCTGGCGTGCAATCTGAGAAACCAGCAGCACGCGCTGCATGGAGATAGGTGGTAAAGGCTGCAGCCAGCTTTTGGGCGGTCGGCTCGTCGTGACGGGCATCGCCGTCTGCTTCCTGTAATGCGGCCAAAAAGGGCGCAGCCTCCGGCCTATTGGCAAGCCGCTGCAAGACCTCTTTGGACCATTGGGCAAAGGGTTTTTCCAAAAGAGCCAGATCCAATAGCCACTCACCAGGGTAGTCCACGATATCCAAATGCAGGGTCTGAGGTCCCTGGAGGCTTGACAGAAAACCGGTTGGGCGAACCCGCAAGGAGAGGCGCAGCTCGGATATCGCCCGAGTGCTGTCGGGCCAATGCGGCTCTGGTCCGGTCAAGGCTGCGAGGTGGTTTTCATAGTCAAACCGCGGCACAGTATCGTCCGGCTGGGGTTGCAGATACGCCGTCTCAATCCGACCATCGCGCGCCGCTGCCAGCTGCAACATCCGGCCCCGGTTCATAAGTCCTGCCACAAGGGACGTGATAAAGACCGTCTTTCCAGATCGCGCCAGCCCTGTCACCCCCAGACGCAAGCTTGTGTCAAACAAACCAGAACTGACGCGTGCACCCATCGTGTCGACCGTTCGGGCGACCTCATCAATTACCGTGCCGATGACCACTCTTTACCCTCTGGTGTTGTTGTTTTTCTCAAAATAGGGTGCGCAGCGCCCGCTTACCAGTATTTACCGTCGCAGTCTGAAAAGCCGCAAAAGCGCTTGCCAATCTGGCACAGGCCGCGTTAGGGGACCGCCATGCCCAGATACGCCATGAAAGTCGAGTACCACGGCGCGCCCTTTGCCGGGTGGCAACGCCAGAAGGACCAGCCCTCAGTTCAAGGGGCGATAGAGGCTGCCTTGGCCAAATTGGAGCGGCGTGAACATACAATTGCGGCAGCCGGCCGAACCGACACAGGTGTTCACGGTTTGGGACAAGTGGCCCATTGTGACATGGAAAAAGAATGGGATCCCTTTCGCCTGTCCGAAGCGCTGAATTTCCACCTAAAACCGAACCCGGTGTCGATTGTGGATTGCGCGCAGGTCGACGGCGACTGGCACGCGCGGTTTTCTGCGATCGAGCGGCAGTATCTATTCCGCATCCTGATGCGACGGGCCCCTGCAACCCATGACGCCGGCCAAGTTTGGCAGATCAATCACCAGCTGGACGTCGACGCGATGCAAGACGCAGCCAACCACCTGCTGGGACTACATGATTTCACCACGTTCCGTTCGTCCATTTGCCAGGCGCAAAGCCCTGTGAAGACCTTGGATGAGTTACGTATCGAGGCCGTGGACGGGTTTTCCGGACCCGAAGTGCATTTTCATGTGCGCGCCCGCTCATTTCTACATAATCAAGTTCGCAGTTTTGTCGGAACCCTGGAACGCGTTGGGGCTGGCACATGGTCCCCCATGGACGTGAAACAGGCGCTTGAGGCGTGCGATCGTGCGGCATGCGGGCCTGTCTGTCCGGGCCATGGGCTGTATCTTGCACGTGTTGGATACCCGGATCCGGTCTTTTTCGCCCGTTAAACGGGATGTTTTTTGTCGCACTCGCCGATTATCACTTTATTTACGCCGTTCAAATAGCGTCCAATCACGTGAATATGATTGAAGCGGTTAAACGGTGTAAGAGTCTCGGCTGGGAACGTGCACAGTTTTTGCTGCTCGAACTCCGAAGGCGCCTATGCAGCAGAACGACCCGATCTCAGCAGAACCAAATGGTTTTGCCTCCAATAGCTTTGCTAAAGGACTGGCTGTATTAGAGGCTTTTGATGCGGACTCCCCTTGTCTCTCCATGGCCGAGATCGCACGGCGTACCGGACAAGATCGAGCAACCGCCAGGCGTGGTGTTCTCACCCTAGAGGCCTTGGGTTTTTTGGAGCGCAAAGGGCGGCTGTTTGCGCTGTCACCCAAAGTGCTTGTTCTTGCTGGTAATTTCTTGCAAGCGAGTGGACTGCGACGCGAAACGCTGCCCGTCCTGAACCACTACGCAGCGCTTCTGGACACGGATCTTCATTTGACGACATTGTTCGACAATCAGGTGCTGTTGCTTGGTCAAACTGGACAGAAATCCGCAGAACGGCATGACGCGCCCGAAGTGGGCTCTACTTGTCTGCCCTACAATTGCTCAATGGGCCGTGTTCTGCTGTCCTC
This sequence comes from uncultured Paracoccaceae bacterium, assembly GCA_947497985.1. Classification (GTDB taxonomy): domain Bacteria; phylum Pseudomonadota; class Alphaproteobacteria; order Rhodobacterales; family Rhodobacteraceae; genus Epibacterium. The sequence continues at coordinate 354,416 of CANMIX010000003.1, read as the reverse complement.
CATGCCAGACGAAGAACTGGCACTGCTTCTGGGAACGGCCGAAATTCCGCGCCGAACTCCGCATTCACTGAACACGCCTTCCGAGGTTTTAGAACGTATTCAGGCTGCACGTCAGGCGGGGTATGCCTTTGAGTACGGCGAATACACGGCCGGCGAACTTGGCTATGCAGTCCCCATCACATTGGAGGGCAAGCGCCCGCTCGCATTGGGCCTGCGTCGACCTATCGACCATGCCCCCAACAAGCCGGTTGAAGCCTACCTTGAGGCGCTTTGGAATTGCGCCCGTGAACTACGTGCCTTGCCGGCCCTCAGCGCATTTTAAGATTTTGGCGCGCTATGAACCGGATCGCCTTCGAATCGACGGCATGCACCGCAAGGCATGCGACGGCGTTTTCAAATAAATCCAAAGACTGCTATTCCTACCGCTTGGCTTTCCGATGCGATCCAACATCGGCATAGTTATCGTCTCACACAGTCAAACGGAGGCTTCGGCCATGACAGGACAGCCCTATTTCACCCCAAAGGGCGGGCTGCCCGAGCAGACCCAAATCATGACGGATCGCGCTGTCTTTACAGATGCTTATGCGGTAATCCCCAAAGGAACCATGCGCGATATCGTAACGTCCTTTTTGCCCGGATGGACAGGTATGCGCATGTGGGTTCTGGCCCGCCCTCTAAGCGGGTTTGCAGAGACCTTTTCCCAATACATCGTCGAGCTGCAACCCGGCGGCGGCTCCTCACAGCCTGAAACAGATCCCGCTGCGCAGGCGGCTCTTTTCGTTACCGAAGGCGCCGTGGACGTCACGATCGCAGGAACCACGCACACCCTGACCGCGGGCGGTTTTGCCTTCATCCCGGCGGGCATGGATTGGTCGGTGATCAATAGCGACCAGGCAACTTGCAGTTTTCACTGGATCCGCAAGGCCTGGCAAGCAGCGCCAGGCGTCACGCCCCCTGCCCCCTTTGTTGCGCAGGAACAAGACATTTCCCCGAACCCGATGCCCGGCACAGATGGCACTTGGGCAACCACCCGCTTCATGGATCCCGAGGACATGTCCCACGACATGCATGTCACCGTCGTCACCTTTGAACCCGGCGGTGTCATCCCATTTGCGGAGACCCACGTGATGGAACACGGACTGTATGTGCTGGAAGGCAAAGCGGTCTATCGGCTCAACCAAGATTGGGTTGAGGTCGAAGCTGGCGACTTTATGTGGCTCCGCGCCTTTTGCCCACAGGCCTGTTACGCAGGTGGACCGGGGCGGTTCCGCTATCTGTTGTACAAGGATGTGAACCGCCATATGCCCTTGGCACCGCTGCGTTAATTGACATGCCCCTTGCCCAGATCTCCTATTTGGTCGTAGGTTGGACATATTCCATTTTGCACTACACTAAATTTGAGACTGAGACTTTCAGACACGGGGAGAGGGAAGATGCGCGTTATTTACATTGCGGCGGTGTTGGCGCTGAGCTGCGCCACATTGGCACAAGCAGAAGAGCCGCAGGGCGAGGTCAATCAGGTCAACGTCCTCGGGCGGGACTGGCTTGTTTGGTCATCAAGCCGGGTGCCCGGTGAACATGTCGCGAGACGCCAGAATGTTGAGCTGTTGCCGTTCCGTGCACCATCGCTCTTAACCGTACGCCAGGCCATGCGCGCCTATCGCGGTGCAACCGGTTGTACGGCGAACTATGATACGATGTATCGCACAGACAACGGCGACTATCACAGCACGCTAATCTGCCCGAACTAGCCCGCAGTCCGCGGCATTGTCGCGGATACAATTGCGTTCTTGCTCTCTGAAACAACGCGCTGCATTGATATGATCAAAATGTGCCGGATGCAGCGCCGCTGCGTGCACTGGGTCAAGGAGAGCGCCCATGAGAATCGCGATCAACGGGTTTGGCCGTATCGGTCGAGCCATTTTGCGTCAGCTGCTGACAACCTCGCGCGGCGATGGGATCGAAGTTGTGATGATCAATGACATCGCAACGCCTGAGATCTGCGCCTACCTCTTTCAATACGACAGCACGTTTGGGCCGTTTCCACATGAGGTCAGTTTGGAGGGCGGTGCGCTTCAGGTGATGGGTAAAACCATCCCGCTGTGCCACACCGCCACCCTCACCGATCTCGACCTGAACGGCGTGGACGTCGTTCTGGAATGTACCGGCATTGCCCGCACGTCCGACGTGGCGCGGCGTGGGTTAACCGCAGGTGCCGCCAAAGTGCTGATTTCCGGCCCCTCTCCAGCTGCGGAATTCACCTGTGTACTAGGGGCGAACGAGGCTGACCTTGGCGCTGCTCAGGTCGTCTCGAATGCGTCCTGCACAACCAACGGGCTGGCACCACTAACCCGTCTTATTGATGACATCGCCGGTATCGACCGCGCCCATATGACGACAATTCACTGCTATACGAATTCACAGCCCATGGTCGACGCACCGCGTGGGGATTTTGCCCGCTCACGCGCAGGGGCTCTGTCGATGGTGCCAACAACCACATCGGCTACCCATATGATCGAGGAAGTATTGCCGCATCTAAAAGGGCGCATTTCCGGCGCGGCTGTGCGGGTGCCAACCGCGTCGGTTTCAGCCGTGGATTTGGTGGTGCAACTGACACGTCCACAAGCAATTGATGTCTTGGAGCAAGAGTTGAAAGCGCGCGTCACTGCCTCATCCGTATTGGGATGGACAGATCAGCCCCTGGTGTCGTCAGACCTTCGCGCACGGCCAGAGTCCCTTGTCGTTGCGGGACCTGAAACGCGGATGATCGATGACCGACAACTTCGTGTCTTTGGTTGGTACGACAATGAATGGGGTTTTTCGGCGCGGATGATCGATGTCGCCCGCCTTATGGCCGACTAACGTCGCCTCAAGGTCAGTGTGCGCCGCGCATCGCGCGGCGCTTGGCCCAACGGGAGGGCGCAATGTTTCATTGCTGCCGACGGGCGGGAGTACTCCCGCCCGCAAGCTAAACTTAAATCTCTTCTGGCAGAACCAGGTTCAAAACGATCGCAATCACCGCAGCAGGCAATAGGCCGCTGGTCATCAAAATTCGGGCAGACCCTGACAGATACTGTACTGCATTGGGCTCCAGTTGAAGACCCAGGCCGACAGACAAGGCGATGGCAAAAATCACCATGTTGCGACGGCTCCACACCACCTCGGACAGCATCGAAATCCCAGCCGCAGCCACCATGCCAAACATAACGATGACACCTCCGCCCAACACTTCGATCGGGACCGTGCGGATCAACGCACCAACTTTTGGCACCAAACCACATAGGATCAAAAACAGCGCCCCGATTGTCACCACGTGGCGGCTCATCACGCCCGTCATCGCAATCAGTCCCACGTTCTGGCTGAACGAGGTGTTCGGCAGGCCGCCGAACAATCCCGCCAAGGCCGATCCAACCCCATCAGCATAGGTCGCGCCTTCGATCTCCTTGTCGGTCGCCTCACGCCCAGCGCCACCTTTGGTAATGCCGCTCACGTCTCCTACGGTCTCAACAGCAGAAACAAACGCCATGAGGCAAAAGCCAAGCACGGCTGCAAAAGACAGCTCAAACCCATATTTAAACGGAACCGGCAGTGCGAAATTGGCCGCCCGGGACCAGCTGGTACCAATTGCCTCAAACGTGATCATCCCCACCATCAGCGCGTAAATGTAGCCCGCGATTAGTCCGATCAAAACGGCGGCGACTGATAGCATTCCCTTGGTGTAGAATTTGAGGCCAAGGGTCACCAAAATCACCACGCCAGCAGCCGACCAATTCAACAGCGAGCCATATTCCGGCTGGTTCATTGCGGGAACGCCCCCGGCTGCATATTGGATGCCGACTTTGACCAGCGACAGACCAATCATTGTCACGACCAATCCAGTCACCAGTGGAGGCAGCGCAAAGCGGATCTTGCCGATCACCAAGCCCAAAACCGCGTGGAACAACCCACCAATCACCACACCGCCGTAAAGGGCCGCAAGCGCGTCGACGCCTTTGCCAGCCACCAGCGGGATCATAATCGGCAAAAAGGCAAAACTGGTGCCCTGCACGATCGGCAATGCCGCTCCCACCGGTCCAACGGTCAATGTTTGAAGCAACGTCGCAACGCCCGCAAACAACATCGACATCTGGATCATGTACAAAAGTTCTGGGAAATCGGGTGAGTTGGAACCAAACCCAAACCCGGCGGCCCCCGCGATGATGATCGCTGGCGTCACATTGGACACAAACATCGCCAAGACATGTTGTATTCCCAACGGGATGGCCTGCCCCAATGGGGGCATATAGTTCGGGTCGCGCAGATCTTCTGGCGTGCCGAGCGTGTTGTCTGACATCAGGACTGTACCTCTCTGTTGCATAAAATAAAGGGCAGCCTCTTTTTGGGCTGTCCCCTTTTACTAAATCTCTCGCAACGCCTTATGGGCGCTGCACTTCAAACGGTTGATCGAACCAATGTTCTTCCAGGTTCTCTCCGCTGCCGATCCGGTCCACCACGGCAAACAAACCTGGTGCATGCAGCGGCGTCAGCACCCCGTGCCAGGTGCCACGGTGGAAATTTATCGCTTGCCCTGCCTGTGTTTCGAACGCCAAGGGCAGGCCAGGCGTGCCGTCGACATCAGGTGCAACGATCACCAAAAACCCCTGCGCGCTCATGGGGATAAACGCCTGGCTGCCTGCAGGATGACGTTCCATCATATCTAGCGTATAGGGAAGCGAACGTGGCTCGGCCTGAAACAGGCTAATCCCTGCGCGGCCGTCCGAAAAATCCAAATCCGCACGATCATGGAAACGGCCGCAGAAGCCTTGATTGATGATCTTGTCGGGCGCACCCGTTGTTTCAAGCAAATCACCAAAGGGCGCAATCCCAGTCGCCGTTATCGGCTCGATCGTTATGATCCGCGCATGGGTCATGGCAACATGTCTTTCAAACGATACAAGGCGATGCGTTCCACTTGTCGGCAGGCCTCGGCAAATTCCACGGCCTGCGCGTTGGCAATTCGTTTCTGGAATGCTGACAGGATGGATGCTTTGTCGTTGTCACGTACTGCGATGATAAAGGGAAAGCCAAATTTGGTTGTATATTCCGTGTTGAGCTTGGTGAATGTAGCGCGTTCGTCATCCGTCAAGGCATCTAGGCCCGCTGAGGCCTGTTCAGATGTGCTCTCAACCGTGAGCCGTTTGGCCGCAGCCAGTTTTCCAGCCAGGTCGGGGTGCGCCACCAACACGGCTTTTCGCTCAGCCTCGCTGGCACGCCGGAAACTCCGGCACATCGCATTGTGCAGACCAAGCGCGGTGTCATGTGCTGGGCCAAGTTCCAGCGCATGCGCGCCTTCAGCCACCCATGCGCTGTGTTCAAAAACGCCGCCATAGGCTGCAACAAACGCGTCGCGTTCCATCTGATGTGGTCGCGCAAATCGTTGCGGCGGATGGGTCTTGTTCCAATGTTCGGCAATATCGATACGTCGCGGGCACCAGACGTCGCCAAACCCCTGAATATAGTCAATAAACCTTTGCAACCCGGCTGCTTTGCCTGGTCTGCCGATCAACCGGCAATGAAGGCCGATCGACATCATTTTGGGCGCGCCCGCTTCGCCTTCGGCGTAAAGCACATCAAACGCGTCTTTGAGATACTGAAAGAACTCCTCGCCGGTTGTGTACCCCGGTGCCGTGGCAAAGCGCATGTCATTGGCTTCCAGCGTGTAGGGAATGATCAGCTGGTCGCGCTCATCGACTTCTATCCAATGGGGCAAATCGTCGTCATAGGTGTCCGAAATATAGTCAAACCCGCCCTCTTCAGCGACAAGACGCACTGTATTGACGCTACAACGCCCGGTGTACCAGCCACGGGGGCGAGTGCCGGTGACTTCGGTATGCAGTTGGATCGCCTCTGCGATGGAGGATCTTTCTTCCTCCTCGGACATATCTTTGTGTTCTACCCATTTCAGCCCGTGCGAAGCAATTTCCCACTCCGCCTCCAACATGGCGGCAACCTGTTCGGGCGCACGCGCCAGTGCGGTGGCGACGCCGTAGATGGTGATTGGAATTCCGGCCCCGGTGAACATACGGTGCAGACGCCAAAACCCGGCGCGGGCGCCATATTCATAGATCGACTCCATGTTCCAATGCCGCTGCCCCCCCCATGGTGCGGCCCCCGGAATATCGGATAAAAACGCTTCGGACGCCGCATCGCCGTGCAGGATGTTGTTCTCGCCACCTTCCTCATAGTTCAGAACAAACTGTACAGCGACCTTTGCTCCGCCCGGCCATTGTGCAGCGGGTGGAACAGCACCATAACCTGTCATATTACGAGGGTAGCGCGGGGGCATGTCTGTCGCCGTCATCGGACTCACTTGTGCTCTTCCTAAAGGTGTTCTTGTAGTATTAAGCCAAAAGCTGCGCGCGGTTTTTCAAATTTTCCCGAAAGCTGTCGAGATGTCTGGGAAATTGCTATCACGCAGGCCTTCGGGCAATGTCCTGCTGAAGACTTAAGCATGGAGTGCGCGCAATGAGCGGATATCTTTCAACACATGTGCTGGACACCGCGCGGGGATGTCCCGCAGAGGGACTGCTGATCGCGCTCTACAAAGTCAGCGGCAATTCCCATCGCAAGCTGCTGGAAATGCGCACCAATGCCGATGGGCGCACGGACACGCCAATCCTTCCACAAGAAAAGTTCAAAACCGGCACCTACGAACTGGTGTTTTTTGCCGGGGACTATCTGCGCGCCACAGGTCAGGCCGGCGACGATCCGATGTTTCTCGATCAGATCCCGATCCGTTTTGGCATGAGCGAGGCTGACGCCCATTACCATGTGCCGCTTCTGTTGTCGCCTTATGCCTATTCCACCTACCGCGGCAGCTAAGCGCCCCTGCGCCGCGTCAGCGGCGCTATGCCCAAGGCTGTAATCCATCCGCTTTAGCGGTGAATTCAGGCGCGGGAGCCCACCGGCTGTTCGGCTTGTTGCTCTGCATGGCGTACCGCTTCACCCATTTTTTTAGCCATAAAATCCAAGAACAGCCGGGTTTTGGGATCTTGGTGGCGGCGATGCGCATAAAGGCAGCCCATCTGAACGGGCACGGGCGGTGTCCGAACGGCAACGGGCACCAGCGCCCCTGATGACAGCAACGGCGCAATTTCAAAAATCGGTTTCAGCGCGATGCCTTCGCCAGCGATGGCCCAATCGGTCAGAACATCCCCGTCATCGCATTCATGTCTACCATCGACGGCAAACCGACGCGCGCCCTGATCGGTTTCAAGCTGCCACTGAAATTCGCTAGCTCCGGGGTAGCGAAGGTTCAAACAATTGTGCCCCTGCCCAACCAAATCATCGCCGTTTTCTGGCATTCCGTGTTTATCGACATAGCCAGGTGCAGCACAAAGCACGCGGTGACAATCGGCGATCTTACGCATTTTCAACGTGCTATCCGCAGGCTGTCCTAGGAAAAATGCCAGATCCAAGCCTTCGGTTGTCAAATCAACCGCCCTGTCAGACAAACGCAGACGCACCGATATTTCAGGATATAGCTCAAAAAACTCAGGAATTGCAGGCGCAATCAACCGCCGCCCGATCCCCAAAGGGGCCGCCACAAACAAAGTCCCGCGCGGCGTGTCCGTGAGGTTCATAACTTGCGCCTCGGCGTCTTCCACCGCCTCCAAAACCGCAACCGCGCCCGGATAAAAGGCACGTCCCTGTTCGGTAGCCGTCAGATTGCGGGTGGTGCGTTGAAACAGGCGCACACTCAGATAGTCTTCCAGCTGAGAAATACGTGCTGAGGTCACCGCAGGCGAAATCCGCAGATCGCGACCCGCTGCAGACATGGAGCCAAGCTCATACACCCGGACAAAGGTGCGAATGTTATCGAGGTAGGACATTTTACCGATTTTTTTGATACTCTTGGCCAATACATAGGAATACCGAAAAAATGCAACTCTGGCTAGGCTTACAAAAGCAAGCGACACGGACGCTGCGCAAAATTACAGCACGAAAGACAGGAGCGTAATATATGTGGGATCTGACCCTATGGTGGGAGTGGCTCAGCTTTGCGGCCAGATGGACACATGTGATCACGGCCATTGCATGGATCGGTTCGTCCTTTTACTTCATCGCTCTAGATCTTGGTTTGAACCGCGACATTCCCGGCCCTGCTGACGGAGAAGAGTGGCAGGTGCATGGTGGCGGTTTCTATCACATCCAGAAATACCTGGTCGCCCCCGCACGCATGCCGGAGCATTTGACCTGGTTCAAATGGGAAAGCTATGCCACCTGGCTGTCGGGTTTTGCCCTTTTGGCAGTTGTGTATTGGGCCGGTGGTGAGCTGTATCTGATTGATCAATCCAAGGCGGGTTTGGACGTCTATGAAGGCGTGGTTCTTTCTGCCGCGGTTCTGGGTGGCGGTTGGTTGTTCTACAACAGCCTATGCACCTCGCCACTCGCCGAACGCCCCACCCTGTTGATGGTTATTTTGTTCCTGTTCCTGGTCATCTTGGGCTGGGGATTGAACCAAGTCTTCACAGGCCGCGCCATGATGCTGCACCTCGGTGCTTTCACCGCCACAATCATGAGCGCGAATGTCTTTTTCATCATCATCCCCAACCAGAAAATCGTGGTCGCTGATCTGCAAGCAGGGCGCAAGCCCGACCCCAAATACGGCAAGATTGCCAAGCTGCGCTCGACCCATAACAACTACCTCACCCTGCCCGTGATCTTCCTGATGTTGTCCAATCACTATCCGCTAGCCTTTGCGAGCCAATACAACTGGCTGATCGCGGCGCTGGTGTTCCTCATGGGGGTTACCATCCGCCATTACTTCAACACGATGCACGCCAAAGCAGGTGATCCGCGCTGGACCTGGATTGTCACGGTCCTGCTGTTCATCGCAGCGGTTTTCTTGTCGATGGCCGGTCGTGAAAGCGAAGGCGACCAAGATTACGCGCTGAAAGGCACAGCCCAGACGCTGGCCCAGACCCAAGGTTTTGGCGATGTGCATGAGATCGTTTCAACCAATTGCAGCATGTGCCACGCGCGCGAGCCTTCCTTTGATGGGATCGGACGCGCGCCCAAGGGGATTTTGCTGGAAACCCCTGAAGACGTGGCGCGAAATGGGCGTGCGATCTTTCTCCAGGCGGGTGTCACACAGGCCATGCCACCTGCCAATCTGACCTATATGGATGCCGAGGCACGCGCCGCCATTCGCGCATGGTATCGCGCTGCTGATCTACAGGGGGTGGGTCGTTTGTAAATTGCACGACGGGGCGCCACTTTCCCCGTTCCGCCATGCCCAAAGTCCGTGCTAGGTCTGGTTTGTCCCTTCTGGGGCCACGACGAACTCCAGTGCGCAAGGCGGAGCCTACATGACTTTACGAAGCGATCTGTCCCGGTTCTCGCGCCGATTGACCGGATGTCTCTCGCTCCTTACGCTGCTGTATGCCCTGCCTGCGCAGGCTGTTCCGACCGAGTTCAAAACACCTGATGCAGATGACGCTCTGCGGGCCCGCTTGATTGGGACATCGTCCACGTGGCGTGCGCGTGGCAAAGACAGCGGATCTGTTCAAGACATCCTTGCCGCCGCTCTTTCCGATTATCGCAGCCTTGTTCAGGTGCTCTATGATCAGGGGTATTTCTCGCCCGTTGTATCGATCCAACTCGATGGACGCGAAGCCGCAACATTGAACCCGCTCTCCTTGCCTGCGCAAATAAATACCGTTGCGATTTTGGTGGAACCTGGACCGGCCTTTTCGCTTGGTCAGGTCTCCGTTGCACCGCTGCCGGCGAACCCTGAAACACCCATACCGGAGGCGTTTCGCACAGGTGCTGCAGCCAACACAGGCATATTGCGCGACGCAGCCGCAGCCGGCGTCACCGCATGGCGACAAGTCGGGTATGCCAAGGCCCGCGTTGCCGGACAATCCATCAGCGCAAATCACAAGACCCAGCGCCTGAACGCAGATATCCGCCTTGCCCCAGGTCAGCGCCTGCGGTTTGGAGATCTGGCGGTTCAAGGGCCAAGCGATGTGCGTGATGCCGCCATTAAACGGATCGCGGGTCTGCCAAGTGGTGAGGTTTACCACCCCGACTTGGTTGCGAAATCCGCGGCACGGCTGCGTAGAACCGGTACGTTTTCCTCTGTTGTTGTGCGCGAAGCCGAAACCGCCAACCCAGACCAAACAATTGATTTCACGGCAGAAGTGGTCGACCAGCCCAAACGTCGATTCACCTTTGGCGGTGAGCTGACGTCGGATGGCGCCGAAATCAGCACCACCTGGATCCACCGTAATCTGTTTGGCGGCGCCGAACGTTTTCAGTTCGAGACACGCCTATCCGGAATTGGCGGCAGTTCAGATATCGACGGTCGCATCGGGGTACGGCTAGAACGCCCGGCGACCTTTGGAGCGGACGACAGCACGTTCTACCTGCTTGAACTGGAACGTTTGAATGAGGAACATTACACTGCCTTGCGTGCCCTTGGCGCAGTGGGTGTACGGCGGATCTATTCTGATACGCTGGAAGGACAGGTCTCAGTTGGCGGCTCGACAAACCTGGTCACTGATGCCTTTGGCAAGCGTCGTTTCCGCTATGTCTTTGCCAACCTGATGCTGGAACAGGATCTACGGAACAGTTCAGTCAATGCGACCGACGGGCATTTCCTCTCAGCCTCAGCAACGCCGTTCTTGGGCCTGCGCGGTGCAGACTCCGGGGTCCAGCTCAAAGGGGATGCGCGGATCTATCATCCAATCGGGTCGCGTTTGGTTGTTGCCGGCCGTCTACAAGTGGGATCGGTCCTAGGGCCAAGCCTGTCTAATGTCTCCCCCACATTGGGCTTTTTCTCTGGCGGGGCGGGCAGCGTGCGCGGGCATGAGTACCAAGCCTTTGGCGTCGACATCGGCGATGACACGGCCGCCGGGCGCGGGTTTGTGGCGATATCCGCTGAACTGCGCGGCCAAATCACCGACGCGCTTTCTGTTGTTGGGTTTTATGACGTGGGTTTTGTGTCCTCGGACAGTTTTCCAACCTCGGGTGCAAATCAGCATGCCGGTGCTGGCATCGGCCTGCGCTATGATATCGCAGGCATCGGCCCGTTGCGGTTGGACCTGGCCTTTCCGGTCAGTGGCGGCACCGAAGACGGGTTGCAGTTTTACATTGGCGTGGGGCAAGCGTTTTGAGGATCAAGCCATTTCATATCGCAGCAGTCACGCTGGCAAGTTTCACGCCGCTTGAAGCGCAGGAGAAGGTCTCGACCGAGGACAGTGGCGGCTTTGTTGTCAATTTTCTCGAAGACAGCCTGTCCGGCGACAATCGCTCGGTCAATGTTGTCGGGTTGAGCGGCACGTTTTCCTCGCGAGCTGAGATCGAGCGGCTGACGATTTCTGATGACCAAGGGATCTGGTTGGAGCTTGAAGGCGCCGAACTGGACTGGAACCGCACGGCTTTACTGCGGGGCAACCTGTCGATCAATCAATTGTCGGCCAAACGGATCGCTGTGCTGCGTGCACCGCAACCCGGTGAGACCGATCCCGACATCCCGAACCCCGAAGCGACCCCTCTCAAAGTGCCTGAGCTGCCGATTGCCATCACGCTTGGCAGTCTCAAGGCGGATCGGATCGAATTGGGTGCGCCCTTGGTCGGGCAAGACAGCATCTGGTCCCTTCAAGGCGGCTTGACCCTTGTGGAAGGCGCTTTGGACACAGCGCTCGATCTCACTCGACTGGACCGCAAAGGGGACGCTTTGCGGTTGCGGATAGACATCGGCGCAGGATCTGAAAGCGCCAATTTGGAACTGGTTGCCAGCGAAACACCCGGTGGAATTATAGGCAGCCTCCTGCCCTTGGAAGACGCACCACGGCTGGATCTGTCACTCAAAGGATCTGGTCCGCTGACCGATTTTCACGCTGATCTGGAATTCACAGCGGAAGATCTTGCAGAAGTCGCAGGTGAGGTGGTGATTGCAGCAGATACGGCAACCGCGGCTGGCGACTCTGAAACCCCGAAAAGCCTGGGATTTTCAGCCGATCTCAACGGCGACATCGACGCGCTTATCCCCGCAACATACCGCCCTTTCTTTGGCCCAGGTCTCCGCCTGCGTGTCAAAGGGGAACAGTTTGAAAACACCGATGGTGTCCAAGGGATCGCCCTACACTCGCTTGCAATATCAAGCCGCGCGCTTCGGCTTAGCGGCGCGGCGATGGTTAAGGGAGGGCAGTTGGACACTGCCAACCTACGCGCCAGCGTCACACCCACAGCGGGACAGAGCCGCGTTATTCTGCCCGTATCAGGTGGCGCGACCTCTGTTTCAGAGCTGACTTTGACCGCGCAGAAATCAACTGGGCCGGATTGGCGTGTAAACGCGAACATGCGCGATCTCGCCACGACCTCTGCACAAATCGCCCGCGCGGCCCTCACCCTGGAGGGGCAACTACAACAAGCGCCATTTCAGCTAGAGGCGCAAACACGCGCGACCCTGTCTGGCCTACGTCTAGATGATGCAAATCTAACCGCCGCCGTTGGTGAAGATTTGCAATTTAACACCACACTTCTGGCCAATGGCGAAAGCGTCGAAGCGCGTGACTTACAATTGCGTTCCAACGGGTACGCGCTAAAAGGAGATGTTTCGATCGCAAGCTGGGCCGACGGGTTAGAGATATCCCCCAACTTGCAGGCCGATATTGCAGATCTCGCCCGGTTCGCGCCTCTGGCGGGAATAGACCTGACGGGCGCAGCCTCGGCGCAGGTCGAAGGCAACTTCACCCCGCTCAGCGGTGCGTTTCACGCGAATCTTTCCGCCAAAACCACAGACCTCATGACGGGGGTTGCGCAGCTGGATCCGATGATCGCAGGTCGCAGCACCCTACAGTTGATTGCCGGTCGGGATGAGAACGGGTTGACGGTTGACGCGTTTACCCTGACCGCGCCCGGCCTCAGCGCCAATGCTGCTGGGACCCTAACAAGCGATAATGGTACACTTCAGATCGCCGCTGAACTTGCCGATCTTGCCCCTCTGGTCCCGCAGGCACCGGGCCCATTGAAAATTGCAGGCACCATTGGGCGCGAGGGGCGTGGATTTAACGGACAGCTTGACCTAACCGGGCCGCACAGCTCGGGCCTGCGTCTTGTTGGCACTGCTGATCTGGATGGCAACGCGGATCTGACCCTAAACGCCCAACTGGCCCGGCTGGAACGCTTTGTGCCTCAATTGGCAGGAACTCTATCCGCGGCGGGCGCAGCCCAACGTTCAGATGGCATCTGGCAACTGAACCTAGACGCCGATGGTCCAGCTGGAACCAATGCACGCGTGGCCGGCAGTTGGGATGAGGCACAAGCCGAGGCCGACCTGACCGCTAACGGCAATTTGCGCCTTGATGTGGCCAACCTGTTTATCGCGCCAAACCTGTTAAGTGGTGCTGCCAGTTTTGATCTGGCTCTGCGCGGGGCACCCTCGCTGGAGGCCTTGTCTGGCACCATCCGCACCCAAGGCAGCCGACTGGTTCTCCCGGACATTCCACAACAAGTCGAAGACATCACCGGGCAGGTGCAAATCAACAATGCACGCGCGCGATTGGACATCACGGCGCGCCCACGCGATGGCGGGCAAATCCGCATTGGCGGGCCTGTTGGCCTCACAGCGCCGTTTGTGGGTGATCTCGGCATCGCGCTAGGCAATGTTGTTCTGACGGATAATCTGATTTACCGAACTGAGCTTGGCGGCAATCTGCGCCTTAGCGGCCCGTTGGCCCAGGGTGGTGCGCTGACCGGCCAGATCGATGTGGCTGAGACGAACATCAATATCGCCAGCGCCGGCGGTGCAATCGACGCGGCCCCAATCCCAGACATCCGCCATATCGGAGAGCCGCGCGCCGCGTATCTTACTCGGGCACGTGCAGGTTTGATCGAAAGCCAATCGAGCGGCAGCAGCAGCGATCTTGCGCTGGACGTTCAGGTCAACGCACCCAACCGAATTTTTGCCCGTGGACGCGGTCTGCGGTCCGAACTTGGCGGCAGTTTGCGCATCCGCGGAACGGCAAGTGCCCCGGAACCCGCAGGGCAAATCAACCTGATACGGGGCAGCTTTGACATATTGGGTCGCCGACTTGAATTGGACAGCGGTCAGATTGCGCTGGTTGGAAACCTTATTCCCTTCCTCGACTTTTCAGCGTCCAGCAATACCTCCGAGGGCACCGCGACACTGACAATTACTGGCCCGGTCAACGCCCCCCAGATCGAAGTGAGCGCAGACCCAAACCGCCCAAGTGAGGAGGCGTTGGCCCTTCTTTTGTTCGGGGACAATGTGCAAGACCTCTCTCCCCTTGCCTTGGCACGCCTCGCTGCATCCGCGGCCAAGTTGAGCGGCCGTGGCTTGGGGGCTGAAGAAAAGCTGGCCGATGAGACGGGCGTGGATGATGTCGACGTTGGGTTCGATAACCTTGGCACTGGCGAGTTGGGCCTTGGGGGCTATGCCGCTGAAAATGTCTACACCGACTTCAACATCAACACCCGTGGCGAAAGCGAGCTGTCCATTAATCTCGACCTGAACCCAAGCCTTTCGGTTACTGGTACCGTCGACAGCACCGGTGAAACCGGCGTCGGGTTATTCTTCAAACGCGACTACTAGGAGGGCAGGATGACGCAAACCAGCGCTGAGCAGGTGAGCGCGGTCATTATTGGCCGCAACGAAGGGGAGCGTTTGGTCACCTGCCTGACCTCATTGAAAGATACGGTTTCGCGGTTGATTTATGTCGACAGTGGTTCGAGCGATGGATCGGTCGAAGCTGCACGCAGGCTGGGGGCAGAAGTCGTCGAACTGGATATGACGCTGCCGTTCACTGCAGCCCGCGCACGCAATGCGGGGCTTGCACTGCTGGGCGATGATGGGCTGGTTCAATTGGTGGATGGTGATTGCGAAGTCGTTCCAGATTGGATCGAGACCGCACGCCTTTTTTTGGACGAGCACCCGGATGTTGCCGTGGTCTGTGGGCGCCGCCGCGAACGGAACCCCGACGCTTCGCTCTACAATCGGCTGTGTGACCAAGAGTGGGACACGCCAATCGGTGCTGCCAAGGCCTGCGGCGGTGACGCATTGATGCGGCTTTCGGCTGTTAAGGCTGTGGATGGATACCGCGAAGATCTAATTGCCGGTGAAGAACCGGAAATGTGTGTGCGTTTGCGTTCTGCGGGATGGCGCATCTGGCGGTTGGATGCAGAGATGACATTGCACGATGCGCAGATGACGCGTTTTAGCCAATGGTGGAAACGAAGTCGTCGCGCGGGCCACGCCTTTGCCGAAGGAGCAACCATTCACGGTGCTGATCCTGAGCGGCATTGGGTCAAGGAAACCCGCCGAGCCCTAACTTGGGGCGCAGCACTCCCTTGTGCGATTGTCGTCACTACCGCTTTTTACTTTCCCATGGCAGCGTTGTTTGCAGTCTATCCGCTGCAAATCCTGCGTCTCAGACGCAAGATGGGAACACCCGCAGCGTTTTTCAGCGTCATCGGGAAATTTGCAGAGGCCATGGGGGCGTTGGAATTTTACAAGAACCGTCTACGCGGTCAGCGCCGAGGCATTTTAGAATACAAATGAGGGGCCTGCAGACGCAAACGCAAGGCATTGAGAATCTGGCGCGGTAAGATCGCAAAACACTTCATGTAGCGCGGCCCCAACCGTAACGGATTGCTTAACGCGCGCCAAAGCCACTCCATGGCCAGATCACGCACCCACTTGGGCGCTCGCAGTTGATGACCACCAAGAAAGTCCAACCCAGCGCCGACGGATGCGAAGCCGACATTCGGGGCCAATTCCCGCCCACGTTGTGCAATGCGTTCTTGCTTAGGTGCACCCAAGGCAAGGAAGCACAGGCCAATGCCCTTTTCCTGTAGCGTTTCGAGGATCCATTTGGCCTCTTCCCCTTCGGTGTCCAAAATTCCAGGCGCATAAGTCCAGGCAACATTCAGCCCGGGTATCTTGTTCTGCAAATTTTCGGCCGCGTCATCCAGGGCTTCGCGCGTGCTGCCAACCAAAGCCACCGGTGCATTCGTCTCGGCTGCCCAGTGGCACAATGGATCGACCATGTCTGACCCCGGCATCAACGACACAGGGCGTTTCGCAAGCTTGGACAACCAGACAATCGGGCGCCCATCCGCCACAACAATGTCATGCGCCTGATACGATTTCAGATACTGGCCGCATCCTGAAAGCTTGACCAGATGGTCCATATTGATCGTTGCCAGCGCAAACCCCTTGCGCGCAACGAGGCGTCGTGTGACTTCCTCTCGCAAGCCGTCCTGCGTCGGTACATTAACTCTGATAAACTGTTCACCAAAACGAAACTTCAAACCCCATCCCCCGTAGTGTCCGCAACGAATGTCACGTTGCAAACCTCAAGACGCCTCATTGAGGCCATAACACTAAAGCAAAAAGCAAGAGGCTTTCCAACTCTGCAATTGGTCAGGTCAAATTTGCAAATTGGGTTAGTCAGCCATAAACCAATGGGTATTTGTACAGGTAAAGGGCTCGAATGCCTAATTCGATTGCCTCATTAATGTTACTAGCTTGGCCTGTGGTCAGTATTATCCTGTTTCAGAGGCTGCCACTGGAACGGGCGGTGCTGTGGTGCCTGGTTGCCGGATACTTAATTTTGCCGCCTGTAGCAGAATTTGATCTTCCATTGGTTCCAGATTTGAACAAATCGACAATCCCATCCCTTGTTGTCTTTGTTCTGTGCGCTTTTGTCCTCAAAAAACGAATCTCTTTTTGGCCTAAACCATTGATTGCCCGGGCACTGGTGGTGCTCTTTGTTTTAGGTGTTGTTCCGACGGTTTTAACCAATCGCGATACGCTGGTTTTTCAATCCGTCCAAAACGCAGCCCCGACCGTGTTCTTCAATGGAGCGGTGCCGGGCCTGCGTCTGATCGACTTGGCGTCGGTAATCGCGAACCAGTTGATTGTTTTAATCCCATTTTTTGTCGGACGCCGGTTTTTTTCCTCGCCCGAGGGCCAAAGGGAGATTGCTATCGCGCTGGTTATCGCGGTTCTATTTTATTCTATCCCTGGATTGATCGAAATACGCCTGAGCCCGCAGGTAAATATTTGGGTCTATGGCTTCTTTCAACACGACTTCACCCAGACGATCCGGCAGGGCGGCTATCGCCCGCTGGTGTTTTTGGAACACCCGCTCTGGTACTCTCTTTTTGTGACATACGCACTCTTAAGTGCTGCGATCCTGTTCAAATTATCCAAAGACAAGACGCGTATGCGCTACGGTATAGCGCTGTTGTATCTGTTTATCTTTTTGTTCCTTTGCAAAAGCCTCGCCACACAACTTTATGCGTTGTGCTTTATACCTTTGCTCCTGTGGTTCCCGCTCAGGACGCAGCTTAAAATCTGTGTCATCCTAGGAGTTGTGGCGGTCGTGTACCCGATGTTGCGAAATCTTGAAATCATTCCGCTTGATGCAATTATGGCGCAGGCGCAGGCGTTCAGTGCTGAGCGCGCGCAATCGCTTGGATATCGGTTCGACAATGAAGAGTTGATGCTGGGCCGCGCTGCCGAAAAACCTCTGTTTGGCTGGGGCGGATGGGGGCGCAATCTTGTCCGCGATATTGAAACCGCTGAAATCATTTCTATCCCCGATGGGCGTTGGATTATCGTCTTTGGGACTTTTGGCTGGTTTGGCTATATCGCCGAAACGGGCCTCTTGACCCTGCCACTCTTCTATTTCTGGGTTCAAATTCGACGCCATAACCCAACAGAGGTTTCGCCCTATATCGGAGTTTTGATTATCGTTTTGACCGTCACCTTGGTGGATATGCTGCTGAACGCCACACTTATTCCGTTCACATGGCTCTGCGCAGGCGCGATCCTTGGCTATGCTGAACGGCTGAAAAACCCGGAACTGTATTCCGAACCAAAGCAACTCTTTGAAGGCCGATTTGCAATAGGTAAGACAGTGAACCCCAAAGAGAAGCGGACCGTCATGTGATGCCTCTTTTTGCACAATCGAATGCCGCCAATCACACAAAACCTCCTCATCAAGGTCCAATATGTTGCATACTGCCCTTATTCAGAGCGCAGAAGCGCTTGGAGCAACAGGGGATGTTGACCAGTAGACGCAAATCAAGCTCTGCCGTTTGCAACGGTATGTCTGCTTGGCCGACGAAAACTGCCGCAAAACATCCTGCCTTGGTAAAACTGACTTTTGACCCGTTGACTGTTTATTTTGGGACTAACGCGAAATGACGACTGAAGAAAACCGCAAGACGGATCGAAATTTGGCAGGTGACATTGCCATCGTCGGCATGTCGGTCTCACTGCCGGGCGCACAGTCTGCGCAACACTATTGGGACAACCTGAAATCGGGCATCTGTTCGATCCAACCGCTTGAAGAAGCGGATATCCTTGCTGCCGGTGAACGCCCTGCTTTGTTGTCAGATCCCAATTACGTAAAAGCGGCCGCAAAGCTCGACGGGTATGATCAGTTTGACGCGGAATTCTTTGGGTTTTCTCCCAAAGAGGCGGCCATTTTGGACCCTCAGCACCGCAAATTTCTGGAAGTCGCCTGGGAGGCCATGGAACAAGCAGGGCATGTGCCAGAGACCACAGACGGCCCCATTGGCGTCTATGCAGGCTGCGGGATGGGGAGCTACTTTTATTTCAATATCTGCTCGAACCCGGGTTTGGTGGATGATGTGGGCATGTTCCTGCTGCGCCACACCGGAAACGACAAGGATTTCCTGACCACCCGGGTCAGCCATGTTTTTGACCTCAAAGGGCCCTCAGTTAATATTCAGACCGCCTGTTCGACATCGCTGGTGGCGGTGCATTACGCCTGCGAAGCGCTGCGTAAAGGAGAGTGCGGGATGGCGCTCGCCGGTGGTGTGACAATCGAACTGCCCCAGGGGCGCGGCTATCTGTTCAAAGAAAACGAAATTCTGTCTCCGGATGGGTTGTGCCATGCCTTCGACCATCGGGCCCAAGGCACGGTCTTTGGTTCCGGAGCCGGGGCCGTTGCCCTGCGCCGTCTGGATAATGCAATCGCCGATGGTGACCACATTTGGGCGGTCATCAAAGGCTCTGCCATCAACAACGATGGCGCGGACAAAGCGGGCTATCTGGCTCCGTCCGTGGGCGGCCAATCTGCCGCTGTGCGCAAAGCATTGGAGGCCGCACAGGTCGCCGCAGAGACAATTGATTATGTCGAATGTCACGGCACCGGCACATATCTGGGTGACCCGATTGAAGTGGCAGCCCTGTCCGAGGCCTACCGCGACACCACAACGGACGTCGGCTACTGCCGCCTTGGCTCGGTCAAAACCAATATTGGCCATCTGGACACAGCCGCCGGCATTGCGGGGCTGGCCAAAACCGCGCTCGCGCTCAAGCACAAGGAAATCCCA
The DNA here is from genome assembly GCA_947497985.1 of uncultured Paracoccaceae bacterium. Taxonomy (GTDB): domain Bacteria; phylum Pseudomonadota; class Alphaproteobacteria; order Rhodobacterales; family Rhodobacteraceae; genus Epibacterium. Next base: position 335,036 of record CANMIX010000003.1, on the reverse strand, counting down.
CCGTCCTTAGGTTATGAGGCCCCAAATCCAGCCATTGATTTTGAGACCTCCCCCTTCAAAGTTGCCAACACACTTACGCCATGGGAACCACACAAAGGGCCGCGACGCGGGGCCGTTAACGCACTGGGTGTGGGTGGAACCAATGCCCATGCGATTTTGGAAGAAGCGCCTGAACCTGGCGACTCGGATGAAAGTGACTTTCCGTTCCATGTGCTGTGCGTCTCTGGCCAGACCAAAGCCGCGCTAGAGGCCAATACAGCAGCACTGGCTGACCATTTGCGCAGCCGACCGGACCTAGATCTTGCCGATGTGGCCTTTACCCTCAAGGAAGGGCGTCGTGGATTTGCCAAACGGCGGGTCGTGGTTGCAGAAACCGCAGCCGAGGCCGCCGAAGCCTTGACGGAGGTGAACCCGCGCCGGGTCTTCACCCATGATCATCTGGGGACATCGCCAGAAGTTGTGTTCATGTTCCCTGGCGGCGGCGCGCAATACGCTGGCATGGCGCGCGACCTTTATGAAACCGAGCCGGTTTTTGCAGACATCATGGACCAAGGGCTCGACCATCTGCAAAAAAGTCTGGACTACGACATCCGCGCGATCTGGCTTCCCGAAGAGGGTGACGAAGCGCAAGCCAATGCCAAGCTGCAAAAACCGTCGGTTCAATTGCCGCTGATCATGATTGTCGAATATGCGCTGGCGCAATTGTGGATCAGCTGGGGCGTTAAACCCACCGCTCTGGTCGGCCATTCGATGGGAGAGAATACCGCAGCCTGTTTGGCAGGTGTTCTGTCATTTGAAGACTGCATCGACCTTGTTCTCTTGCGTGGACGTCTGTTTGATACGGTGCCTGCAGGGGGCATGTTGTCGATTTCCTTGCCGCTCAGCGACGTGGAGGCCCTGATCGGCGATGACCTGGATATTGCCAGCGTAAATGCACCAAATCTTACGGCTGTTTCTGGCCCTCAGGATGCGTTGGATCGTCTGTCGCAAAAACTGATTGCCCAGGACGTAGACCATCAACGTATCCCCATCGATATCGCCGCCCACAGCCGGATGCTGGACGTCATCCTTGGCGATTATGGCGCGTTCCTGAGGACCCTGTCGCTCACTGCGCCGACCTTGCCGATCATGTCCAACCGCACAGGCGTTGCACTAACATCGGAACAGGCGACGGACCCAGACTACTGGGTTGCCCAACTGCGCAATACGGTCCGGTTTGCCGACTGTGTCGAGACACTTGCAACCCAGCCCGGGCGCGTGTTCCTTGAGGTTGGTCCGGGCAAGGCACTCAGCTCTTTGGCGCAGATGTCGCCAACGGTTCAGGCAGGTCAAGTCCTCAGCTCCCTGCGCCATCCAGACCAGGATGTAATGGATGACGCATATTTCTTTGGTGTGATCGGCCGCCTTTGGGCCTGCGGGGTCGAAGCCGACTGGGCACAGATTTGGGGCGAGGCTAAACGTCACCGCCTGCCGCTGCCAACTTATGCCTTTCAACGCAGCCGGTATTTCATTGAACCGGGACAAGCCGCTCATGTCGAAGAGCTACCGCATCCGACCAGGCAGGACGACATACGTGATTGGGGATATCGCCCGACTTGGCGTCCGCGATTGGCGGACTGCGCGTTTGACATAGCAAGCGATCTTTCTGAAGCCACTCAGAACTGGCTGATCTTTGAAGACGACGCTGGGGTCGCAGCTCCCGCCATCGCGGCTTTGCGCGCAGCGGGCCATTTTGTGGCCACGGTCAAACCCGGCGACACATTTGCCCGTCTTGCCAAGGACCAATTTATACTGGCTCCCGAAGAGGGGCGTTATGGCTACGAGGCGGTCTTGAACGATCTCGCCGAACAAGATCGGCTGCCAAATCGCGTCGCTCATTTCTGGCTGGTCACACAGACAGAGACATTTCGACCGGGGTCTTCGTTTTTTGACCGGAATCTAGAAATGGGGTTTTACTCCCTGACGGCGCTGGCACAGGCACTCGGCAATGCGGATTTTGACCACGCTGTTCAGGTCACCACCTTTACCACCGGAGCCGCGCAATATCGTGTGGAACCCTTGCCTTATCCCGAAAAAGCAATGATTGCCGGGCCCTTAGGCGTCATGCCACGTGAGATCCCGGGCCTGACCTGCACGTCGGTCGACATTGAACTGCCTAGCAAACCAACTGTAATGGACCGATTGCAGGGCAAAGAGGCCCCCGACATCACCCCACGCGTGTTGGAAGAGTTATTGGCGGAACCCGGCACCGAGACTGCTATTTGGCGCGGTCCAAAACGCTATGCGCGGGATTGGCGCAAGATGCCGCTGGAGGACGCCGATGCAACACCAATTTCCCAAGGTGGCACCTATGTGATCACCGGCGGTTTCGGCGGGATTGGTCTGACGGTAGCGGCACATCTGATGCAGAACTACGGCGCCAATGTCGCCTTGGTCGCGCGCAAGTCCTTGCCGCCCCGCGATACCTGGGACAGCTATCTCGCCAGCCACAGCAGTGCCAATACAGAGGCAGGACGCATCCGGGCGGTGCAAACGCTCGAAGAAATCGGTCGTGGAAGAGTGCTCGCGTTGGGTGGTGACGTCGCCAACAGTGGTGATATGCAAAACGTCAAAACCCAGATCCAAGCCGCGTTTGGAGGTATTTCAGGTCTGTTCCATGGGGCAGGTTTTATCAACGACGGTCCGATCTTGGCCAAAAGCGAAGATCAGATCGCCCAGGTTTTTGCCCCCAAAGTGGCCGGGCTTCGGGTGGTCGAACAGGTCTTTGGCGGTTCAGATCTAGATTTCATCGCCCTCTTTTCATCGTCATCGACGGTGACCTGCCCGGCGGGGCAAGTCGATTACATCGCGGCCAACGAGTTTCTCAATGCTTGGGCCAAACAGCAAAATGCCAAACCGGATACAGCGCGCACAGTTGCGATCAATTGGGGCGTTTGGGGGGATGTCGGCATGGCGTCCGATGCAATGGCTGCGCGCCTAGGTGGCACCGGGCCAAGCGCGCGCACCTCTTGCGATCTAGCCCTGTTTGAGAGTCAGGGGTTTGACGGCTTTGGGCAACGTTTCTTTGCGGCTGACATCGCGTCGACCCATTGGCTGGTGGATGAGCACCGCACCAAAGCCGGCACCGCACTTGTGCCCGGAACCGGTTACATCGAACTGATAACTGAAGCGTTGCAGGGCGTAGGCATCCAGGGCGGCTTTGATCTGGAAGATCTCTATTTTCTGCGCCCGTTTGTTGTAGCAGACGGCGAAACGCGTGAATTAATCCTACGTCTGCTTGCCGAAGATAGCGGATATGAAGTCCAAATTTTAGGCGCTGTCACAGACGGTTATGCGTTGATAGCCGAAGCCCGGGTGCGGCTCGATGCGCAAAGCGCAGGCAACGGCGTCAATCTTGCCCAAGTGCGCATACGCTGCGCAGAGCAAATGGCACCGGTGGCGGGCCGCCTGCGTTCACCCCAAGAAGCCCATCTTGCGTTCGGCCCGCGGTGGCATGTGCTTTCGCACGGGGCAACCGGTGCAGGCGAAGGTCTTGCTACTCTACATCTGGCGGAAAGCGCCACGGATGATGGATGCCAATTGCACCCAGGTTTGATGGATCTGGCAACAGGCTGGGCTATCGGCTTGGTGCCGAGTTACAAAGAGGACGCGCTGTGGGTGCCTGTGAGCTATGACCGGATCCGCATCCACAAGCCATTGACCGCGTCTATCCACAGTCATATGAGTCTTGCCAACGCTGAAGAGGAAGGTTTTGCAACTTTTGACGTGACGCTGACCGATCCAGACGGTCAGACACTGGTTGAAATTTCCGGGTTTCAGATGAAACGTCTGGCCGGTGGGTTTGAGGCTGCGACCACAGTCGCGGCGGACCACAGCGCGGAACAGATCGGCCTGGCAAAACCGCAATCAGCGGCACCTTTGTCTGGCGATGAACGCCGATTGCAGCACAATATTGCCAATGGGATCCGCTCTGAAGAAGGCGGTGATGCCTTGGAGCGCGCATTGGCCAGTGGTGCGTCACAGGTTGTAGTCTCCTCGCTTCCCTTACAGGATTTGATCGCTCAGGCCGGATACAGCAGCGAAGCGCAAGCTGATCAGCAGACGTTTGAACGCCCGCAGCTGGACACGGATTATGTCGCACCGGCCAATCCGGTCGAAGAGACATTGGCGGATATCTTCGCCTCGCTCCTTGGAGTCGCACAAGTTGGAGTCGAAGACAGTTTCTTTGACCTTGGTGGGCATTCTCTGATCGCTGTGCGGCTGTTTGCGCAGATAAAACGAGCATTTGGCGTAGAGTTTCCTATTTCCGTTCTGTTCGAAGCGCCAAGCGTTACTGCACTTGCGGACAAGATCATCGCCCGCACCGGTGGCAGTGTTACTGCAGACGATGGCGCGCCAAACGCAGCCCAGAGCCAAGACGCAGCCGCGCATAAGTACCTGGTGACGCTGCATCCCGGTGACGGCACTGGGCGGCGCCCATTTTTCCTGGTGGCGGGAATGTTCGGCAATGTTTTGAACCTACGTCATCTGGCCTTGCAGGTTGGCCAAGATCGCCCGGTGTATGGCTTACAAGCCAAAGGTCTGATTGGATCAGATGAACCGCACAGGCGCTTGCAAGACGCCGCACATGATTATTTGGCAGAGATCCGCAGTATTCAACCCGACGGACCTTATCTGTTGGGTGGCTTTTCCGGTGGAGGGCTGACCGCTTATGAAATGGCGCAACAGTTGAACGCCAAAGGCGAAGAGACCGCGGCGCTGGTCCTTTTGGATACTCCGCTTCCGATGCGCCCAGAGCTGACGCGGCAAGACAAAGCGCTCATCAAGGTGCAGGAATTGAAGTCCAAGGGTGCGGGATACCTTTGGGAATGGGGCAAAAACCGGATCGCCTGGGAGTTAGAGAAACGCCGAGCCAAGCCAGCCGAAGCCGGTCACGCCCCTGAATTCAACAACCGCAAGATCGAGCTCGCCTTCCGTGAAGCGATCAGCGTTTATTCCCTTAAACCTTGGCAAGGACCGATGACATTGTTCCGCCCACCCCTTGATCGCCATTGGCGGGTGAGCAACGACAACTGGGTGTCTTCTGAGCGTGAATATGTTTTTGCAGACAATGACTGGTCTCGCTGGGCGGCGAATGTCGACGTTGTCGAAGTCCCTGGCAATCACGACAGCATGGTTCTGGTTCCAAATGTTTCGGTTTTGGCAAGCAACGTCAAAGCGGTTTTGGATGCCGCAGATCAGAAATTTCGTGGTTCGTCCGCAAGACGCAAGGAAGCAGCCGAGTGACTGAACACGCACAAAAAACCACCGGTTTTTCGGTTCTGACAGTCCTGCTGAACTATAAAACTCCGGACATGACGACGAAATCCCTGCGCGCTGCCATGGCGGCGATGGAAGATCTGTCGGGCGAAATTGTCGTGGTCGACAACGCCTCGGGTGACGACTCGTATGAAAGTATTCGCCAAGTTGCCGAGCAGGAGGGCTGGTTGACCAGCGGGCGCGTTCGGCTCATCCAATCCCCAGTTAACGGCGGGTTTGGTGCAGGTATGAACCTGGGGATGCAGGCCGCTCTATCTGATGGAAGTCGCCCTGATTTCTACTATCTTCTCAACTCGGATGCTTTTGCTAACGAAGACACGATCCAGACCCTTCGCGACTTTTTACAAGAGACACCGCAGGCCGGTTTTGCAGGCTCTTACGTCCACGGGTTGGACGATGAACCCCATTGCACCGCCTTTCGGTTTCCAACTCTTGCCAGCGAATTTGAGGGTGCGGCGCATACAGGATTGATCACGCGCCTACTGCCCAATGTCAGCGTGCCAATGGATCTTCCCTCCAAAGCGGCGCAGGTAGATTGGACTGCCGGTGCCAGCCTAATGATCCGAGCAGACGTGATCGAACAGGTCGGTGGATTTGACGAAACCTTTTTCTTGTACTTTGAAGAGACCGAATTGTGCCATCGGGCAGCTACCGCGGGTTGGCAGACCTATTACGTGCCCACGAGCCGGATTGCCCATGTGGGATCTGCCTCAACTGGAATGAAAAAATGGACCCGCACGCCAAGTTACTGGTTCGACTCGCGTTGGCACTATTTCTCCAAAGTTCATGGACGCGCTTATGCCATTGCGGCCACTTTTGCGCTGTTGGCCGGTAGCGGCATTTATGGTCTGCGTCGTCTGATCCAGTCCAAACCCCAAGTGAATTCTGACGGGTTCATACGCGATCTGTGGTCCAATATGCGGACGCAGTTGGCGCGCCCCGTCAAACAAATTGAAACGCGCCCCCTTTCATCGGAACCGAAGGAGCCGAGATGAACCCTTTTTCCGCTGTATTAATTGGTAACGAGTCTCTGTTGATCGGTTGTGCGGATCAGATGCTTGCACGTGGCCATGAAATTCGTGCCGTTGTCTCAGATCAGGCTGACATCCAGGCTTGGGCCAAGGACAACGGGATTTCGGTCCTTGCCCATCCTGCGGACGTGCCAGACGGGTTTGACTGGCTGCTGTCGATCGCGAACCTGCGCATGATCCCAAATGTTGTGCTTGAGCGTGCCAAGAAGGGTGCCGTGAATTTCCATGACGGTCCCCTGCCCACCTATGCGGGTTTGAACACACCAAACTGGGCGCTGATCAACGGCGAAACACAACACGGCATCACCTGGCATGTCATCGAAGGCGGCGTGGACGAAGGTGATATTCTCGCACAGCGCCTGTTCGACGTGTCCGATGATGAGACCGCGTTTAGCCTGAATTCAAAGTGCTATGCCGCAGCGATGGATAGTTTTCCAGAGGTTCTCGAACAGCTCGAAAAGAACGCACTGAACCGCCAACCTCAGGATTTGGGGCAACGCCAGTATTTTGCTAAATCTGCGCGCCCCTGGGGGAATGGCCTGTTAGACTTCACCAAACCTGCAACGGACTTGGCCCGCCTGATCCGTGCACTAGATTTTGGCGAGTATTGGAACCCTTTGTGTGCGCCAAAACTCTTGATAAGTGATCAGCTCCTGCTTGCAAAAACTGCGTCTATCGTCGACGGAGATGGGGACGCGGGCACGATCTTAGATGTCTCAAACGACACACTTACGGTTGCTTGTGGCAACGGCGCGATCAAGCTTTCCGGGATCCTGCGCGCCGATGGTGCCCCGATCGAATTGAAATCCCTCGCCCCTGTGGGATCCCAACTTACCCAACCTGATGCGACGCTGGTTGCACAAGTTGAGGCGGCGCTTGGGTCCGCACAAGTCGGTGAAGCCTATTGGCGTGCGGCGCTTGGCCAAATGTATCCGCTTTCGCCCCCCTTGGCCGAGAGCACCGCAGATACGGGATGGCACAGTGAAAAAATCGAACTGCCCCATGACCTTGACCCAGCCGAGATCGCAGCTGCTACTGCGGCCTGGGCTTTGTTGAGCGCCGGGGAAGACTACGGAGATATCGCTCTACATGTCGAGGCGACACAGGCCACCACCGGTTTTGTCAGTGAATGGGTCCCGCTCCATGTCAGCCGTGACACGCCGCTGCCTGATGCCGTTGCGCAGGCCTCTGAGACAATGAACAAGGCACAAAGCTCTGGTGGTTTTCCGTGCGACTTGGTTTCGCGCGCCCCTGAACTGATGCCCCAAGCCATGCCCGAGATCGCGCTGACCGTCGGTGGTGAAGCTCCTGTCCTTGGCGCGGTGCTCACCGTGTCGGTTGAGGACGGGCAAGCAACGTTGCACGGCGACGCTGCACGTTTGAATCCACGTGCGATGTCATTGCTGAGTGACCGTCTTCGCCTTGTTCTGATGGCCTTGCCCAACCACGGCACCCAACCTCTCAAGTCGCTGCCTATCTTGCCTGACACTGAGCGCCGGCAATTGTTGGAAGACTGGACACAAACATCCTGTGACTATGCACCCGATCTGACCATTCACCAGGCTTTCGAGGCACAAGTGGCCAAGACACCGGATGCGACGGCTTTGGTATTTGAAGCTGAGACGCTGACCTATGCGCAATTGAACGCGCGTGCCAACGCAGTGGCCCAGCGCCTGCAGGATATGGGGGTAACGCCCGGTGCACATGTTGGGATCTATGTGGGCCGCTCTGTTGATTTGGTGGTGGCGGCCTTTGGCGTGCTCAAAGCGGGCGGCGCCTATGTGCCGCTGGATCCGGCCTACCCTGCTGACCGTATTGCGCATTATGTTTCCGACAGCGAAGCTTCTGTCATTGTCACCCAATCAGCCTTGGCCGCCAACCTCCCGACATCCAAGGCCGCCGTGTTGGAAATCGAGACACTGCAAAACGTTGAATGCCCCGACAATGTTGTCAGCGGGTGCAACGGCGAAGATCTGGCCTATTTGATCTACACCTCAGGCTCGACCGGATTGCCCAAAGGGGTGATGGTGACACACGCCAATGTCTCCAACTTCTTCACCGGAATGGACCAGCGCATTCCATATCAGCCCGGTGACAGCTGGCTGGCTGTAACTTCCCTGTCGTTTGACATTTCGGTGCTGGAGCTGTTCTGGACCCTGTCACGCGGCTTTAAACTGGTTCTGTCGAGCGATGAAAGCCGTCTACAACTGTCCAACGGTCCCATTGCAACAAGTGATCGCAAGATGGAGTTCAACCTCTTTTACTGGGGCAATGATGATGGGGTTGGGCCAAAGAAATATGAGTTGCTGCTGGAAGGTGCAAAGTTTGCTGACCAGAACGGTTTCAATGCAGTCTGGACCCCAGAACGTCACTTTCACGCATTTGGCGGTCCTTACCCAAATCCCTCGGTTACAGGTGCAGCTGTTGCTGCAGTGACGCAGAATATGGCCGTGCGGGCGGGCTCATGTGTGGCACCGCTCCATCATCCAGCCCGGATTGCCGAAGAATGGGGTGTGATCGACAACCTCACCAATGGGCGTACGGGTCTGGGCTTTGCCTCGGGCTGGCAGCCTGATGACTTTATTCTGCGGCCCGAGAACACGCCGCCCGCCAACAAACCTGCGCTGTTTGAAAGCATTGCGACCGTGCGCAAACTGTGGCGCGGAGAAGAGGTCTCCTTTGCGCGCAAAGATGGCGGCATGCACAGCGTCATCTCGCAACCACGTCCGGTGTCAAAAGAGTTGGCAGTCTGGGTCACAACTGCAGGCAATCCAGAAACCTGGCGCGAAGCCGGCTCGATCGGCGCAAATGTTCTGACGCATCTTCTGGGACAAAGCATTGAGGAGGTCGCGGGAAAGATCCGCATCTATCACGACGCGCTGCGTGCAGCAGGTCATGATCCGGCGGACTTCACCGTCACGTTGATGTTGCACACCTATCTCGCCAACACGCGCGACGAAGCCCGGTCCGTGGCGCGTGAACCGATGAAGGATTACCTGCGGTCGGCCGCTGGCCTGATCAAACAATACGCATGGGCTTTCCCGGCGTTTAAGCGGCCCGAAGGGGTGAATAACCCGTTTGAGGTCGACCTTGGCAGCTTGTCGGGTGAAGAACTGGAAGCGATCCTTGATTTCGCCTTTGAGAGATACTTTGAAGACTCCGGACTGTTTGGCACGATCAACGACGCTTGCGCGCGTGTCGAAGAGCTTAAACGCATTGGCGTGGACGAGATCGCCTGTCTGATCGACTATGGAATTGCCCCCGAGGTGGTTTTGGAGGGGTTGAAACCGTTGGCCGATGTCTTGCGCCTGTCTAACGCGCCGCAAGAGCTGGCGGATGACGATTTCTCACTCGCGGCGCAGATGATCCGTCACAACGTCACCCATATGCAGTGCACGCCCTCCATGGCGCGGATGATCACGATGAACGACGAGGCGCGGATGGCTGCAGGCCGTCTGCAGCATCTGCTGGTCGGCGGTGAAGCCCTGCCCGGCGATCTGGTCGCCGCATTGCGTGAAAACAGCTCCGCGCAGATCCACAATATGTACGGGCCAACTGAAACCACAATCTGGTCAACGGTGCAGACATTGGACGGGGTGCCTACGGGTGTTGCAGATATCGGAACGCCAATTGCCAACACCGATATCCTAATTGTGAATGATGCCGGTGATCCCCAACCTATTGGTGCGCCGGGTGAATTGCTTATCGGCGGCGCGGGTGTCACCAAAGGCTACTGGCAACGTACTGAGATGACGGCTGATCGTTTTGTCGAGGTCCCCCACAAGCCGGGCACGTTCTATCGCACCGGCGATCTGGTCCGCTGGCGTGCAGATGGGCGGATCGATTTTCTGGGCCGCACCGACCACCAGGTCAAAATCCGCGGCCAACGCATCGAACTGGGTGAGATCGAGGCAGCACTTGCCGCGTACCCCGGTGTCACAGCAGCCGTTGTCATGCCCCGCAAGATCGGCGAAGGCGAACGGTTGGTGGGCTACGTCACGACCTCAGCAGCGATTTCGCAGGAGGCCGTTCAAAAGTCCCTGGCGGGCAAACTGGCTGAGGTCATGGTGCCTGCCCATATCGTAACGCTCGAAGCGTTCCCGCTGACACCAAACAAGAAAATCGACCGCAAAGCGCTGCCAGACCCCAAACTTGCGCGACAGGCCACCGCAGCCACGGTCGCTCCAACCGCAGGCGCGCAGGCGCAAATCGCCGAGATCTGGTCACGTATCCTTGGCGTTTCAGACGTTGGCGTGCAGGACAATTTCTTTGCTCTTGGCGGCCATTCCCTGCTCGCGGTTCAGGCCCACCGGGAAATCCGCGAGGTTCTCACCGCAACGCGTCTGTCGATCACCGATATCTTCCGCTTTCCGACCCTATCCGGATTGGCCGATCACATCGAAGGCCTGTCCGGAACCAAGGTCAAGGATGAGCCGGAAACCGATACGGTGGATGAGGCGACCCGCGCCGACCGGATGTCCAAACGCCGTGCCATGCGCGCCAACCGCAAGGCGCGGGTGTAATGCAGACCACGTCCCCCGGACTTTCCGCCGAACGTCACGACTTGGTACGCGGGTTGTTTGGCTCGGCTGTCCGCGTCTGTGTCACGGATCCGCATCAACCGCAGCCCAACCCGTTCCCTGAGGAAGCGGCGGGGCTTTCACCGCGCGCTGTAGACAAACGCCGGCGCGAGTTCGCGGCAGGACGCGCTGTTGCCCATCAAGCCATGCGCGACCTCGGCCACCCGCCAATGGCCGTACCCGTGAGCGAGAAGCGTGCACCGATTTGGCCACAGGGATTGACCGGCTCGATCAGCCACACACAGGGCTGTGCGATGGCAGCAGTGGCTTACACGAACGAATATGCGGGACTTGGACTGGATGTTGAGGAAGACACGCCGCTTAAACCCGAACTGTGGGATGCAATCTGCTCTGCCAGTGAACAGGACTGGATCCGCAGCCAAAAGAACCCGGGCCAAATGGGCAAACTTATTTTTTCCGCCAAAGAAGCCGCGTATAAATGCCAATATGGTTTGAGTGAAACATATTTTGGGTTTGATGGGATGGAGCTTGAGATCGACAGCCAAGGCAACCGTTTTTTGGCGCGTTTCACCACAGATCGTGCTCCATTCAAAGCGTCCGATGAAATCGCAGGTCGGTTTGCAATTGGGGCGGGTGTGATCATCACCGCCGCAGCACTGCCGCGCGCTGTCGCGGATCATCTACAACAGAGGCCCCTATGACTGGACGTCGTGCGATACTTGGGCTGATGGCCCTTTTGCCCTTTGGATCCTGGTCTGGGTTTGCAGAAGCCGCATCGGTCCCCGTCCCCGCATTAGATGCGCCACAAGGGGCCATGTCCGTCTATCATCTGGGACATTCACTGGTGGGACCGGTGATGCCGCACATGCTGGCGCAGCTCGCCCCAACCGCGCATCATTGGAACAGCCAATTGGGATCGGGCACCTCGCTCAAGGAACACTGGGAACCTGACCTGCCCATTCGCGATTTTGAGATTTCAAATTCAGCGCCCAGTTATCGTGATGCGCGCGATGCAATCGGATCCGGTGACTACGACGCCGTGGTTCTGACGGAAATGGTCGAGCTGCGCGATGCGATCAGATATTTCGGCTCTGCCAAGTACCTGCGACGCTGGGCTGATCTGGCACGCAATGCGCCCAAGGCTCCGCGCATCTATCTGTATGAAACCTGGCATAATCTGGATGATCCTACTGGATGGTTGGACCGTATCGACGCGGATCTTGAGGCCCTGTGGGTTGGCCGGGTTTTGGGATCGGACAGCCGCCGAAATCCCGCGGATCCGCTTTATCTGATCCCGGCCGGGCAAGTCATGGCTGCAGTTGCTCGTGCTGCCGAAGCCGGAGAAATCGACGGTTTGCAAAGGCGCGAAGATCTGTTTTCAGATACCATACACCTCAATGATCTGGGGGCTTATGTCATCGCGCTCACCCATTTTTCTGTGCTCTATCATCAAAACCCTCAAGGTCTGCCCCATCTGCTGACCCTGCCAGACGGGTCACAGGCGCGCGCTTTTTCGCCTGAAGGGGCCGCTCAGGTACAAGAGATTGTCTGGCAAGTCGTAACCTCGGTGCCACGTACCGGAATTTCCGAGGCAGCAGCGCTCAAATGATACTGTCTGAAGTTTTGAAATCCGTGGTTTTTGTCGGCCATTCCCTGTTCGGCCACGAAAACCCGCAGATGTTGGATCAATTGCTCGACCGCAATCAACCTGCAACCGTGCAGGCGCAAATCATCAACGGCGCGCCGCTGAGTTATAACTGGCAACACGCCAGCGCAGCCGAAGGCATCAACGCCCGCACAGCACTCCCCACCGGCGTGGACGCAGTGGTTGTGACCGAAGCAATCCCCCTCGCCAATCACTTGAAATGGAGCAATACCCGCGAGGCCGTCACGCAGTTCTATGAGTTGGCACGGGCCGGTAATCCAGAGGTGCAGTTCTACCTGCAGGAAACCTGGCACAGTTTGGACAGCGGCACCGGGGCGACAATCCCATTTGACGATGGCATGGCAATACCCTGGCGCGAACGCCTCGGGCAGGATCTACCTGCATGGCAAGCTGTCGTGAACGATGTAAACGACGCAACAGGTGGAAACATCAAACTGCTGGAAGCCGGCCAAGCGATGGCGCGTTTGGAGGACGCAATCACCGCAGGAACCGTTCCAGGTCTGACCAGCATTCGGGACGTTTTCGCAGACGACATCCACCCCAATGACATTGGGTTTTATTATCTCAGCCTCTTTCAATATGCAGCCCTGACGGGACAATCGCCCGAAGGCCTGCCACGACAGCTCAAAGATCGTTGGGGCACGCCTTATAAGGCCGCCTCATCAGAACAGGCGGCACGTTTGCAGGAGATCGCAGCGCGCGCCGCGCGCAAGGACACGCGACGCACCGCCCTTCCCCCAGATCCCGGATCCATGCCGCAGGATCCAGTTCCTGTGCGTCTAAACCAAGACCGAGCCACGTCCCAGGCCCACTTTGGCAAGACACGCCAACAACCCATCGCAATGAACCTGGCCTCGGTTGTTGACTGGTCGCCACAAGCACCGTTTCTGGATCACTTTAAAACCGCGCGTGCTTGGATCGGTCACCTACCCGGTCGTTGGGGCGGTGTAACGATGGCTGAGCTACAGGACGCGGGATACCTGGATCAGGACGGCTGGCCGAAAGCGATCCCAGCCGAGTTGGGCTCTATCGGCACCGTTCTGTTAGCGGATTTACCAGAAGAGGCGCGCACATTGGTTGGGCGATACCGGTTGAGCTTTGAGGGCGATGGTATTGTCGAGGTGACGGGGCGTGCCGAAAACGTCCGCTATGGGGCGGGCGAGGTCTGGTTTGATTTCACCCCTGGTCCCGGCATTGTCGAGGTGCGCATTCAACGCAGTGACCGGCAGCGTACCGGCGACTATGTGCGCAATATCTCAGTTGTGAAACAAGAACACCTAGAGGAGTTTGCGGCAGGACGGGTGTTCAACCCGCGTTGGCTCGACGTTTTGGATGGATTCGAAGTCTTGCGGTTTATGGACTGGATGGAGACCAACGATTCCCAACAGATCGGTTGGGAAGATCGCCCATTGGTCCACGACTATAGTTGGGCAATCGACGGCGTCCCAGCTGAGATCATGTTGCGCCTGGCAAACGAGCTTGGCGCGGCGCCTTGGTTTTCCATGCCCCATCAGGCTGATGACAGCTACATGCGCAATTTCGCCCGGCTGGCGCATCAGGCGCTGGATGAGGATCTGCGCCTTTATGTAGAATATTCAAATGAGGTCTGGAATTGGCAATTCCAACAGGCGCAATGGGCCGAGGTCGAAGGGCGCAAGCGCTGGGGTGGTGAGAGCCTATGGATGCAATTTTACGGCGCGCGCGCCGCCGAGATGTCTCAGATTTGGAGCGACGTCTTTGCCGAAGACGCAGCCGATCGTCTGGTCCGGGTCATTTCCACGCAAACGGGCTGGCTGGGTCTGGAGGAACAGCTTTTGGATGCCCCCCTTTTTCGTGCTGAAGACCCTAAGAACCGCGCGCCGGCCGCGTATTTTGACGCTTATGCCGTCACCGGGTATTTTGGTGGGGTGCTTGGGCGGGACGATTATGTGGATGTTGTCCGTGCCTGGATCGCAGACAGCCGTGCACGCGCCGACGAGGCCGGGCGGGCAAAGGGCTTAATTGGCAGCGCGTTACGCGCATTTGTCCGCGAGCACCAATTTGACATCGCCAGCGCACAGGCCACCGCCGAGCTACGTGATGGGCTGATTTCTGGTCAGGATTCAGACACGTTGGCAGATCTGTTGCACCGGATCCTGCCCTATCACGCCAAGGTCGCCCAGTCCCACAATCTGGATCTGATCATGTATGAAGGGGGCAGCCATATCGTTGGCGTCGGTCCGCATGTGGAGGATGAAACGCTGACGCAGTTCTTTGTGCACTACAATTATTCCGACGACATGGGGCACCTGTACCAAGAGCTGCTGGCCGGTTGGCAGGACCTCGGTGGGCAATTGTTCAACGCCTATGCAGATGTTTACCCACCCGGGCGTTGGGGCAGTTGGGGTGCTTTGCGCACGTTAAGCGACAAGAACCCGCGTTGGTCCGCGCTGGAGGCTGCCAAGTGAGCACCGATGTGGGGCTAAGCGTCCTAATTCCCGCCCATAACGAGGCCAGTGAAATCGGCGCCTGCCTCGCCGCGCTCTTTGCCTGCGACCCATTGCCGGACGGGGTTTCAGCGGAGGTCATCGTCTTGGCAAATGGCTGCACAGATGCCACTGCAGAGATCGCACGCTCCACCACACCACCGGCGGGTTGGCACATAAGCGTGCTAGAGATCCCAGAGGGCGGCAAGTTGAACGCGTTGAACCAGGGCGACGGGCAGGCACGGGGTGCTGTTTTGGTCTACCTAGACGCGGATGTGCGTGTCTCTCCTCAGATCTTGCCAGAAATATATCGGGTTCTATCGCAAGACGACGCGGCCTATGCCTCTGGCCAACCTCAGATCTTGGGTGGTGGATCCGCCTTTAGCCGCGCCTATGGCCGTCTTTGGCAGCGCCTGCCTTTTGTGGTGCACGGGGTGCCGGGGTTTGGGCTGTTTGCGATGAACCGGCAGGGACGCCAACGTTGGGAAACCTGGCCAAAGATCATTGCAGATGACACATTTGCGCGGCTGATGTTTTCCCCCGACGAACGCCACAAGGTCGCCGCGACCTATCAATGGCCATTGGTCCAAGGGTTTCGCAATCTGGTGCGCGTGCGGCGGCGGCAAAACGACGGGGTGCACGAGATCGAACAGCTGTTCCCGGAATTGTTAGCCAACGACGACAAGTTCGTGCCCAACAAGAGCACGGTGCTGCGCCTGTTTCTCTCCGACCCGATTGGTTTTCTAACCTACGCGCTGGTCACGCTTGCGGTGAAATCGCCGCTGTTTCGCAGCCAAACCCGTTGGACACGCGGACGCTAACCTTTTGTGGATCGGATATGTGCGGCCAATTTGGCGGCCTCAACGTCGCTGTCGTGACGCTTGAGCACGCGCAATCGCCCGGCCTGCCCCATCTTGGCCCGTGTGTCGGATGACGTCGCCGCCAGATCCAAGATCGCGCGCGCCAGCGCCTCCTGGTCCCCGGCGGGAACCAACCAACCGGTCTGCCCCGGAAGAACCAACTCTGGCGTGCCCGCGATATAGGTCGCGACGACGGGGCGCGCAGCGGCCATGGCTTCCATCACCACCATCGGAAGCCCCTCGGCAAAAGAGGGCATCACCAGCGCATGGGCCTCAGCCAATTGTGCCCTAACACCTGCCTCGTCCAGCCAGCCGGTGAGGGTCACATTGTCCTGCAGACCATATCCGGCGATTGCGGCTTCAAGATCGGCGCGCATCTCTCCGTCGCCAATCAAGTAAAGCTGCGCTTTTGGTTGTGCCTTCACGACATCCGCGAATGCTTGCACCAATACCATCTGGCCTTTTTGTTCGACAAAGCGGCCGATGGCGGCCAATCGCAGATCTCCATCAGGCATCGCAGTAGGATTGGAAAATTTCTGCGGCTCAATCCCGCAGTGAACGATCTTGATCCGGTCCCAGGCGTCAAACGCGGCCCATCGGCTCAACTGACTGCGCCCAAAGCTGCTGATGGCAACGGTAAAGGCCGACGCGTCGACTTTTGTCCCCAAGGACAAGGACTGCGGAGCGTCAAATTCCTCTGGGCCGTGGGCGGTGAAGCTAAAGGTTGGCCCCCCCAAAAGATGCGCAAACATCGCAACCGCCGCGGAGTTGGTTCCAAAATGCGCGTGCATATGTTCGATGCTTTCGCTTTTGCACCGTTGTTTGACCCAAGCTGCCTCGGCCAAATAGACCAGGTGGCGCAGCACGCCGGTAGACGAACGCCGCCCCATCGCGATGGCCTGTTTAAAAGCGGCTCCAAATCCTGGCTGTGAGATTTCACGTAAAAGCGCAGCCGCCAAGGTGCCAAGACCTTTGGCCAGGACATACTCGGTCTTGGCAGCTTCGGCTTTGTCGCCCTTGTCCACCAACGGCGTATCGCTGGCGCGCATCGCAAAGCGTGCCACGTCAAATCCCTGACGTTCCAGAGCCTGAATTTCTCGTCGAATAAAAGAATGCGAAGGCTGCGGGTAAGTATTCAGAACATATGCAATTTTCACATCTACAGCCTTTGACAATTTGCGCGTCACGTACACGCTACTCCGCACTTCGAACCGGTGCAAAATAATGCATCATATTAGAGGTTAGAATCGCAAAAATCCCCGCGAATTCGATTGATTTGTTTCCACAACACCACCAGCAAAGGATCTAGGTGCGCAGGTCGTATGGTCTTGATTGACCCGAATTCTTTGCGTGCCTAGCGTAATGTGACGGAACGAGGGAACTGGTTTATGGCAAGTGTACTTGCGCGATTGCAGGGATCGGGCTTGATGGCCCGGGCGCTGCGATCCGCGTCGTGGATGATCGTTGGCTATGGTGGCAGCCAAGCCATGCGACTGGCTTCAAACCTGATCCTGACGCGTATCCTTTTTCCAGAAGCTTTTGGCATGATGGCTTTGGTGACCGTTATCGTCACAGGGCTTGTGCTTTTCTCCGATGTCGGAATTGGCCCCTCGATCCTACAAAGCGATCGCGGGGATGACCCTGCCTTTCTCGACACCGCTTGGAGCATCCAAGTGGTGCGCGGCTTGTGCCTATGGGGCATCACATTTTTGCTGGCATGGCCCGTAGCACAGTTCTATGACGTCCCCGATCTGACCTATATCCTACCACTTGCCGGAAGCATGTTGGCGGTCGAGGGTTTCAAGACCACCCGAATTGAAACAGCACACCGACATCTTATGGTTGGGCGGGTAACGCAGCTTGAACTGGCCAGCCAATTTGTCAGCCTCGCCCTTATGGTGGGTGTCGCACTTCTGACCCAATCGGTTCTTGCGCTGGTCCTCGGGACAGTGATGCAGTCGCTCACCTATGTGGTGTTTACCCACGTCAACCTGCCTGGACATCGCAATCGGTTTCACTGGGACAAAGCTTCCGCCCGTGAATTGATTGGGTTTGGAAAGTGGATTTTTCTGTCGACCGCTTTCTGGTTCATCACGACACAGGGCGACCGCGCCATCCTTGGTAAATTCATTCCGCTTGAGACCCTCGGCGTCTATAATATCGCGTTTTTTCTGGCCAGTTTTCCAATGGCACTCGGCTATGCCGTCAATCAACGATTAATGATCCCGGTCTACCGAGACGCGCTGGAAAACACCGATCACACCAGCAGTCGCAAACAACGCATGCTGCGTTTGGCGCTGTCAGCTGGGATCCTATCCCTTGTGTGGATCATGGCCATTATCGGCCCTTGGCTGGTCGAGTTCTTGTATGATGAACGGTATCATTTAGCCGGCGCTATGATCGTGCCCCTCGCCCTCGCTCTGGCCCCGGCTGTCATTGTAATGACCTACGATCAGGCGGCCCTCGCTGCTGGCGACAGTAAGACCTATTTTGTCATAAGCGCCGCGCGCGCCATCTTTCAAACAACACTGTTTTTGGTTGGCGTCAGATACATCGGAGTGCCAGGCGGTATCGCGGCCTTAGGCGCGGCGTTGTTGCTCACCTACCCGTTCATCATTTTCCTCGCCCGAAAGCACAATGTTTGGGATCCGATCCACGATGGCCTAATGGCCGGTCTGACTCTGGCCGTTGGCTATATCGCTTTGCACGTCCATTGGGATTTGGTCGTCGCGATGGTCAGCACGTTGCGCCCGTGACCGCGAAACAGCAGGTTCACACGCGTGATTGGTTGGCTTTTTGCTGCAGTTTCTTGCGCCGTTTTATGGACCGTGCGTCTGTCTTTAACTCGGGAACGGATACAACTGGCATCAAGCCTGTTTCCCGTTCCATCTGTGCCGCTGTGCGCAAGACCGGCCGCATCAGTTCCATTGCAAAGGCCGCGCAAATCGCAAAGATAAACCCGCCGAATGCACCCATGATTGCCAACTTTTTCCGGCCACCACTGACCGGGTAATCCGGCCAAGACGCGGCTTCAATAATCGTCAATCTTTCAGATTGGCTGGTGTTTTCCAGACGAAAGCCGACTTCTGCTTCACTGCGTCGCTCAACGATCGAGGCCAGTTGATTCTGCAATTGCTGGATCTGGCGATCAAGCGTCCCAAGTTGACGTTCCACTTGCGGACTGGTTTGCAAAGCCAATTCCAACTCGGCTTTTCGTTCGCTCAGCAGATTGTTCTGGGCGTCGAGTGTTGCCATTTCTTCCTGCAACTCTGCCAATTTGCGCCGCGCGGTTGCTGGGCGTTCGCCCTCGTTCACCTGGTCCGCAGCACGACGCAGCGTGATCATCTCACGTGCGATTTCCAACAGGCTCTGATTGATTTGCGCAATCTCACCACGACGGAGTTCTATCACCCCAGGCTGCGAGATGTCATGTTCAAGTCGAAACTGGGTCACTTCATCCTCAAGCCTTGCCAGCTCGTCTTTGACTGCGTTTTCCTTTTCAGTGAAAAACTCCAACGTCTCACGCGCCTGCTGAACACGCGTTTGAACGCTGAGCTCCACCAATCGGGCCGCAAATTCGTCCGCCACCTGTTGCGCCATCAAGGGTGAACCCATGGTTGCAGTGATCGTGAGCACAGAAATCGTACCATCATCGGCAAAACCTTCGCGTGCGGCTGCAACACCTGTGATCGATATGGACTGGCGCATATTCGTCACGATTTCAGACGCCTTCATCGCAGGCGCATCCGCATAGATGCCAAGCTTATCAACGATATCCAACAACATGCTGCGGGTCATCAGGCGCTGCTCGATCAATTGAATGCGCCGTGCGGAAGACCCATCAACGGTAGATCTCGCCAGGTCATCCGCGATCGTCGGCTGGGTCACTTGGATCACGACCGACGATTCATATGTATGATCACGCTGCAACGCGACGAACACCGAAGCAATGCACCCCAGAATAGTGACAATCACAATGAGGCGTGCACGTCGGCGCACCATGTCGAGAAAATCTCGCAGTGTATAGATCGGACCCATTGCGATACTCTAAAACCGGTTATTAAACGCAGCCACGTCAAGCCTGCGGCGATACAGCCCTGTTGGACCACGGTAAACAGGCGAAACTATGACAAAACCGGGAAGAGTTTCAAACCCTGCGCTTAATCAGCGCGCGCACGGTTCAATACAACACCAAGCAACTGCGTATGACCTGCCAGGATTTTCTCACAGGCTGCGAGATCCTTGGCCGTGGTTCGCGTGCCATCCGCCACAAGAAGAACCCCGTCTACCTGAGGCAAAAAGGCAGTCAGATCATCGTGTTCCAGCACAGGCGGTAGGTCGAACAAGGCCACATCTGCACGGCTGTCGGTCATCATCGCATCGATGGCTTTGCCGGTTGTTGGATTTTGCAAAATTTCCGAGCCAGAGACTTTGCCTGCCCGGTTCAGACCAACCGATAGGCCGTCGGACAACCGCATCAAATGCCGATGTGCCGGAACCCGTCCCGACAAGAAACCAACCATGTCGCCGTCATCGGACAAGGCCAATGCACCAGCCACATTTGGTTTGCGAAAATTCATATCCATCACGATTGTGCGCGAATTGGGGACCCGCGCCAAACCCTGCGCAAGATTGACCGTCATCCAAGTGGCGCCACACCCGCTGGTCGGCGCGGCAATTGCCACACGGCGCCAGCCTTGCGCACGCAAAGTATGCAGTAACCTTGTTCGAAGCAAATCTATGGCTTTTGCGCTCTCGGTATCGCGGAAACGGTCAACCAACGGCAGCGCACGACGCACGACTTGTGCGGCGTCGATTTTGCCGACACGCAGACGGCTCCACACTGGTGTCCGCGCGTCTTCGGATGGATCACGCGCCGGCAGCTTTGCCTCTGGTTCCAAAAGGACCTCGGGTGTGCGTTCGATTGCCATCGCCGGAGGTTCCACAGCGATTGGACCAGTCGGCACGGTCTGTGGCGCACGGCCGCGACGATGAAAACTCTTTATCTTTTTCGTTTCAGACATGAGGCTTCCCTCCAACGATGGACGCGCGTCTGGTTCCTGCTGCTCATCAATGTGGTTCGAAATACCCAACTCGCATAGGTCCTTCATCGTGAAATCTCCATGTCTTAACATTCTAAATCAGTTTGCTTTGCTGTCGAACGGCTTTTGCGCCACGTTGACACTTCAATACCCGGTGCCGCGCAGCACCACGCCCACGGTGCGCCGCATAATCTGCAAGTCTTCGCGCAAGCTGACAAAGGTCACATATTCCCGGTCCAACAACTGCCGCGCAGCGAAGCCGCTTTCGTTACGCGCAGAGACCTGCCATTTCCCCGTGATACCGGGGCGCATCGCGAAATAGGCATCGGGGCTGCCGTACATCTCAAGCTGATCGGGCAACATGGGGCGGGGGCCAACCAGGCTCATATCGCCGGTTGCGACATTCCATATTTGTGGAAGTTCATCCAGCGATGTCACACGCAGAAACCGGCCAACCGGCGTTATCCGAGGGTCATTCTTGAGCTTTTGGGTCGCGTCCCATTCCGCGCGTAATGCGGGGTCCGCATCGAGGTAATAGGCAAGCATCGTGTCCGCCTGACGCACCATCGTACGCAGTTTGAGGATCGAAAAAACACGTCCGTTTCGTCCCAGGCGTTGCTGGCGGTAAAACGGCTGGCCGCTTTCGATCCACAAGGCAAGCGCGCACATCGCAATAATCGGCAAAACAAGAGGAAGCGCAGCAACCACCAGCAGAAGATCCAAACCGCGCTTGCCTAGGCGACTGTAAGCACCACGTCGCAACAGATCTCCGTAGAGGCCACCTGCCCCTTGCGGCAAAGTCGCAGATTGGGACGAAGCATCAGCACAGCCCGCTGATGCCTGCAGCGATACTGCGTTGGTCTGTTGTCCGACAAAGGGCAGCCCTTTGTCCCGCGCAAGCAAATCGTCCATAAACAGTCCCCACCATTCCAACATTCGACGCACACCAAAACAGGCCAGGCGCAGTTTTGCCCCTGTGCACATCCCACAACGTGCGTGTCTGTCCAAAAGCCCGGAGGCGAACGTCCGAAATACCGTGGTTCGCAGTCCGAAAATTACGACGAAATCTTCGTCTACCCTTTTACCTTAAATTTGAGACGCTTTTTGCGAAATACACTATACGGCTAGGTTACGGTTAATATTGGTTAAGATCACGTCTTACGATGTAAACAGTTTAACTTTTGTATAGGAATTGTTTCTAAAGCTTGAAAATAGATCATGAGGTTAAGCCAGGGGCACAGAGACTCTAATTCCTTTGGGGGGAATCTCTATCTGATCTCACAACGAATCCGTACCTCGCGCGCAATTGACCAGGGGTCATCGCAAACCAGCGCTTAGATGCATCCGTAAAACTACTTAGGCTCGCGAAGCCCAATGCTTTTGAAATCTCTCCCGGTGCCAAGCTGGAATCACACAAATAGCTTTTTGCTGTTTCGCGCCGGACCTCATCAAGAATTGAGAAAAAACGTAAATTCAGGCGGCTCAACTCGCGGGACAAGGTGCGCGTGCTCAGTCCCAGTTCTCGTGCCACACGCGCTTGGGTCAGTTTTTGGTCGGCCAGATCTCGATAGATGATTGCCTTCAACCGAAAATGTAGCGTTTGTTCAGACGTTTCCTCGTCTGCGCGGTGGCCGGCCGCAATGTTATGCATCAATCTATGCAAATACGGATCAGCGCTGCGCATACGTCGCGACAGATCGGACACGTGAAACCGCATTTCATACCGTCCGCGTTCATTCTGGACCGGACATCCCCAAAACCGGTTGCGCTTTTTTACGGACGCATACTTCGGCAGGTCCAACCATACCGCTTTTGCTTCCAGCGATTGCGCCCCGGACCTTGGCTCAAGATACATGCGGGCTGACTTAAGCAGTAAAACAAATAGAAATTCAATGTATTGCTGATGTGGAAAATGTACCGGTTCGTTTACTTTCCACACCAAATGGCCCAAATCCGAGAACTGGACTTCAACACTATCTGTGTAACAGGGAACGGTTTGACAAAACGATGAAAGGAATTCCTGCACAGTCGGCGCCGTGAGCGCGCAATAAGCCGCAAGCCCAACGGCCCGAAAATCGCGGCGTGTCCCCATCGCAAACCCGAAATCAGGGTTGTCCGTGAAATGGGCACATCGCTCGAAAAATGCGGCGTTTTGGCGAAAGCTCAAAATTGGATTTTCTTCAGTGAGAAAATCCTGCAAAGAGCACCCAGTTGCAACGATTTCTCTGACATCTCGACCACTCTCAGTAAGACTGCGTGCGACCTCTTGTGCCGGAAGCGACAAACGCCGCTGCGGTACAATAACGTTTGATGGATGTTCAAAAGCCTTCGACATTTCCAGTCCTCCCACAGTCCGGCGTCCATTGTCGTCAAACAATGAATTCGGACTTCAGATGCACCAGGACGGAGAACGCCGTCCCTTGTGGCGCCGAGAATAGGGGTTTAGGTGAAAAGCACGGGTCCACTGAAGCTCAGTCAGCCTTGGCTTCTGCGCCGTGACATATCCAAAGGTATTCATCGCTCGCCAAAAGGCCGATCCATTTGACATGGTGAACGGTGAGGAGTTTACCACAAACGCGCAGGAATGTATGCCTTCTGCTTCGACGCAGCAGTGAGACAGGCAACGATATGGCGAGAGATTCGAATTCGGACAATTGGGTAGCCGCATCCTATGTGGGCCAGACTCTCACTCTGTGGCACTTGAACGGCACCGGCGTCGTTGATCAAACCCGCCATGTTACGCCTGATGCGCCGTCCTCCTCAGAAGTGGCCGATAAATTGTCAGAGATTGGCTGGCCAGCGGCGCCGACCTATGCCTGTGGTTTAGCGGATGCAACAAGCGTGATGACGCCCGCAAAAAGCCTAGAACTGCCGCTGCAGTCACAGAGCTTCGACGCTTTTGACATTATGATTGTCCCCGGTATTGCGCAGGCGAAACCTGCGGGCCGTTTGGACAGTGCCACGTGTCAGATAAATGGTTTTCTGTCGCTCAATCCCGGATGGGACGGCGTCATTTGTATTGTACAGGAGCGAAGCTTTTGGGTGATGGTCAGTGCGAATGAAGTGGTCAGTTTCGACAGTACCCTAACACCCAAACTCGCCGCTGCATTTGGCGCACAAGACACCGTGGACATAGGCCAGCTACAGGACGCTCTGCAGGATGGCCTGTCTCGCCCAGAGGCTCTCGCGTCCCGGCTCAGCAGTGTTCAGTGGGCGGCTGAAGTTGGAGCCGCCGCAAACAGTGACACCTCTTCTAAGGTCTGGGGTTTTCTGCTGGGTGCGGAGTTTGCCGCAACCCGCCCCTATTGGCTCGGTCAGAACTTGGCTCTGATCGCAGACCCTGCCAAGTCAGCCATCTACCAAGCCGCTTTTGACAGCCAATTTTTGCCCGTCACGGTGGCATCAAGCGAGCAGATGGTTTTGGCCGGTCTGGCAGCCGAACGGCGACGTAGTCTTCGCCGGTAAAGCCTGTTATCGCGCCCCGGAAATCGTGCCAATGGTCCGCGCCGTCAATTCGAAGTTGGGTACCAAAGCACGGGTCAGTTTCGATTGATCCGACATGAACGCTCCGACCTGGCACAGTTGATGGGCGAAAACCGGATCGACCCCTGGATGTTCTTTGCGTGAATTATCCATCTCGCGATGCCAGCCATTCTCCTGCGCGTCTTTTATGATCAGCTTGAAGCGCTGCACACAGTGCAGCGTTGTATAAATCGCGAGGTATTCAAAGTAGTCATCAAACGCCACTTCTGAAGTTTGATCGTAGGTATCTTGCACGACTTTGATCAGATCTTCCGGGGCCAGAGGCCAACTCTCATCACCCAACAGCCACGCCAGATCTTCGGCACCATGACGTGCGCCGGAGAGTTCAAAGCCGTTCCAACGCAAAAAACCGTCGTCGCAAATGACCGCGTAGCTGGGGCGGCAATGCCATTTGACAAACTCCCATTGCGACACCGTCATCTTGTCAGCAATGGCTTGATAATCAAAGCTGTCGGGAATGCCGCTTGAAAACAATTGCAGTGCGTCCACAGAGCAGACCAGATTTTCCATCCATTCCTGGGTTGTGCCAATCTTAGGCACCAAGCGCCCTACACCTGTTTGCCGCGCCGCGGCCTGAAACCGAAATATCGACGCGCAGGCCTCCGCCGCCAATTCAAGTTGGTCAACACGCTCATGGGACGAAACTTCTTCGTCGAGGCGAATACCACCAAGATCTGTTTGAAACAAAATCCCATCAGTCATGCCAAGATACGTAGGCACATCATCGCAAACCGGCGAGAGTTGTTCCAGTATTAGAGCTTCCAAATGCGTGCGACGAAAACTGCGCCGCTGCGAGGCAATAACCGTTTCATCAGAAAATTGAATTCGCACAGATGAAAAAGGCGAGTCTTTCAGCGCTTTGACCTCAACAACATCCTTGCCAAAATGGCTGGCGGCGATACCTGAGATCAACCGCACACGATCGGTCATTGCCCCATCCATCGTTACCTCCACTACCTAGAACCAGGAAACATTTGGCCGTGTGCCAGAGGTCACTTGTAATGTGGAAATCTGAATATATTTGGGCAAGAAATGCCGGAATTCGCCCTATGCGGTCTTAAAATAAGTAAAAATGAATGTGTCTTATTGACCGATTACAACGGTTAGACCAACGGATCCGTTTTGAATAACCGCACTTTTAACCCTCCATGCGCGACCGGCGCGCCTGTTGGCAGGAATGGCAATTTGGTCGCCTTGGCCAGGCTGGTGTCGCTGGTGACGATCCCAACACGCCATCCTTTGAAACGACTCATCAAAACCTCTCCCATTGTGCCGTACAGAGCAAACAGCAGCTTTTTGTTGCCGATCCGCGCGCCATAAGGCGGGTTGATCATCACCAATCCTTTGGGGCCTTTAGGGGGATGCAGATCGCTAATGGAAGCATGGGTAAAGTGACATAACTCTTCAATACCCGCACGCGTCGCATTCTTCTGCGCCATGTCAACCGCACCCGTATTGCGGTCAGATCCATAAAAGGAGATCGCAGGCGGCGTTTGCGCCACGTCGTGTTTCATTTTCTGCCACGTGGTCGCATCAAAATTGGCGAGTTGCTCAAACGCAAAAGAACGACTGCGGCCGGGGCGTACGCCCGCCGCGATCTCAGCCGCCTCTAACACAAATGTCCCGGATCCGCACATTGGATCGACAACAGGCTCTGTCCCCAAGTATCCACATTCGCGCAGGAACATCGCCGCCATCGTCTCGCGCATGGGCGCTTTACCAACGGCGGCTTTATGGCCACGCTTGTGCAACGCCTCTCCCGATGTATCGATGCTAAAGACACAGGTGTTGTCATCGATACGCAGTTTCAGCGTGATGGGCGCATCTTCTGAGATTTGAATGCCCATTTCCTCGGAAAGCGCACGCTCAATACGTTGTGTGGCAGCCCCGGCGTGGTAGATTTTGGACTTCTTGTTTGTGCTGGTCTCGACCTTGACCGGCACATCGGCGCGCAACACCTCCGCCCAGGGAAACTTGCGCGCACGTTTGTCCAGCTGCGCCAAATGGAAAGCACGAAACTCCCCGATACGGGCCAGAACCCGTGTGGCTCCGCGCAGGCATAGGTTCGCACGCCAGACATCCTGCCAGTCGCCGCGTGTCACAACACCACCCGGGATGATCTGCGAAACCTTAAAACCCAGTTCGCGCGCCTCTGCCGCCAGCGGGTGTTCCAACCCAGGGGGCACCATTAAAAAGATCTCAAAGTCTGCTGTGTTATCCATGCGCCCTTGATTAGCCCCAATCACGTTGGTCTGCGATCATAAACTGTACAAAGCCACAAAAGAAAAACGGGCCCCTCAGAGGCCCGCATTCAGTCCTTAAGCCAAGCACTGCGTCAGACAGCTTTGGCCAATGCATCCACCAGATCGGTCCGTTCCCAGCTGAAACCACCATCCGCATCCGGTGTCCGGCCAAAGTGACCATAGGCAGCGGTGCGTTGGTAGATTGGCTTGTTCAGACCCAAATGGGTGCGAATGCCACGGGGGGTCAAATCGATTACCTGTGGGATCGCAGCTTCAATCGCTGCCGCTTCTACCTTGCCTGTGCCGTGCAGATCCGCATAGATCGACAGAGGCGCGGCGACACCAATCGCGTAAGACAATTGAATGGTGCAGCGTTCTGCCATGCCTGCGGCGACCACGTTTTTCGCCAAGTAACGCGCAACATAAGCTGCAGACCGGTCCACTTTGGTCGGGTCTTTCCCAGAGAAAGCGCCTCCACCATGGGGTGCCGCACCGCCATAGGTGTCCACGATGATCTTACGACCCGTCAGACCCGCATCGCCATCCGGACCGCCAATTACGAATTTTCCGGTTGGGTTTACGTGCCAGACCGTCTCATCTGTCAGCCAACCGTCGGGCAGAACCTCATGGAAGTAAGGCTCCACAATGGCGCGGATGTCGTTTGAGGTCAGCGTCTCGTCCAGGTGCTGTGTCGACAGAACCAGCGAGCTGACGCCAACCGGCTTACCATCACAATAAGACACCGAGAGCTGCGATTTCGCATCTGGTCCCAGCGCAGGCTCGGTGCCATCTTTGCGCACCTCAGCCAGACGGCGCAGGATGGCATGCGAATATTGGATCGGCGCTGGCATCAGGGCGTCGGTCTCATTGGTGGCATAGCCAAACATGATCCCTTGGTCGCCGGCGCCTTCGTCCTTGTCCGCAGCGGCATCGACGCCTTGAGCAATATGAGCGGATTGCTCGTGCAACAGGTTGGTAATTTCCACCGTCTCGTGGTGGAATTTGTCCTGCTCATATCCGATGTCTTTGATACAAGCGCGGGTGATCGCGTCGATCTTGCCCATATAGTCGTGCAACTTATCCTGATCGGATAAGCCGACTTCGCCCCCAATAACCACGCGATTTGTGGTTGCAAAGGTCTCTGCTGCGACGCGGGCTTCCGGCTCTTCAGCCAGGAATGCGTCCAACACAGCGTCGGAAATCCGGTCACAGACTTTGTCTGGGTGACCTTCGGATACCGACTCCGAAGTAAACGTGTAATTCAATCGTGTCATTGGGAGGTGCTCCATTGGTTTAACTTGTCACGCCAGGAAGCCGTTGTGACAAGAGGTTCTCCCCGCATAAGCGGAGTGTGCTTCAAGGTCAATGTTATAGCGACGAGACCTTAACCGCCTGTTTGCGCCGCGTCACATAAATACCGAAAAATGCCGGTATTCCCAGAAAAAAGACGCAAATCCCAAACCAAGGCCAGTCACCGGTGTGCGCATACAGAGTCGCAGGCAGCGGCGAGGGTAGAGCTGCGTCAACAAACCCGGCCTGCCCAAGGGGTATCATGGCATCGGGCACGATCCGGCCAAAGGGGTCAATCATGGCAGACACCCCGGTATTCGCCACCCGAACCATCGGTAAACCCTGTTCGGCCGCGCGCATCTGTGCCTGAACCAGATGTTGTTGTGGCCCGGAATAGGTGCCAAACCACGCATCATTGGTCAGCAAGGCCAGAAAATCGGGGCGATCCGCAACGGTTGGGACCTCATGCGGGAACACGCCTTCGTAACAGATCAACGGCAAAAAGCGCCCAACCGGAGAGGGCAACACAGGCTGGCCCGCCCCAGCCGAGTATCCGGAATTTGCCCGCGCCGCGAGACCATAGATGCCAAAGCGCGCGACAAGATCTGGGAAGGGCATGTACTCGCCAAAAGGAACCAGATGCACTTTGTCATACGTCGCTTGAGGTTCTCCGTCGGCGTCAAGCAGCACAGCAGAGTTAAAGTAGCTCCCATCTTCCTCGCGCTGAATACCCATCAAAATCGGCGTGCCATGAGCGGATTGAGAAATTACTTCGAGTGTATCAGTGGCGTAGTTCAACAATTGCGGCACAGCCGTTTCTGGCCAGACAATCAAATCTGGTTGCGGCGCGATCGCAGAATAGCCGACCTGACGGCGCACAAAGTCCCACCGTTTTTCGGGATCCCACTTTTCATCCTGGGGCGCATTCGGCTGGACCAAGCGCACCATGTGGTCGGTCATTGTGACATCTTCCGGTTTCGGCAGCGACGGCAGCACTGTGCCTACAATCGCCACTGCGGCACCGGATGGAATAAGCGCCCACAATTTTCGCTGCGCCAACAGCGGCAAAGGGAGACAGACCAAAAGCTTCGCCAATGCGACCCCATGGGGGCCAATCCACGGCAACAGCCGCAATGTAAGATCCCCGACTGCGAGCTGCCCCAAAGCGGCCCAAGGAAAACCGGTCAGGGCATAGGCGCGCAGAAATTCCATCAGCGACCAGGCACCAATCAGCGCAAGGATACGCCAATTGCCCCGGCTCACCCGCTGCGCCACATAGAAGGCGCCTCCCCAAAACAGAGCAAGCCCACCCGCCAGAAACACCAAAGCAAATGGAGCCATCCAACCATAGGTCGCCGCATCAATTTGAAAAGGTTCAACGATCCAGGACAGCCCTGTGGCAAAATACCCAGCACCAAAACACCAGCCCAACCACCATGCTCGCCCATGCGTGGTCTCGCGCAAGAACAAAAACGATATGCCGATAAGCCCAATCGGGGCAGCCAAAACCCAGTTTTGTGGCGCAAGTCCCTGGGCCATGACAGCGCCAAGAGCAAGCGCAACGCCCAGTGGCCCAAAGCGCGCCAGCATGTTCCGCTTACTCCGCCGCGGCCTGGGGCAAACGCACACGCAGCCGTTTAATCCGGCGCGGGTCGGCATCCATTACTTCGAACTCAACGCCTTCGGGGTGGCGGATCACTTCGCCGCGCGCCGGCACCCGTCCACATAGGATAAAGACCAGCCCGCCCAAAGTATCGATCTCTTCTTCATCGATGTCCTCATGGGCAGTCAGCGACCGGCCCAGTTCAGCCTCGAACTCTGGCAAAGGCGTTTTCGCCTGGGCCACAAAACACCCGGGCTTTTCCTGGAACCAGGTCTGCAGCTCGTTTGCGTCGTGCTCATCCTCGATCTCACCGACAACCTGTTCGATCAGATCCTCGATCGTCACAAGTCCGTCGACACCGCCATATTCGTCAATCACCAAGGCCATGTGCCGACGTTCGGCCTGCATCTTGGTCAAAAGCACACCGATCGGCATGGAAGGCGGCACAAAGAGCAGCGGTCGCAACATCTGTGTCAGGTCAAAATCGTTGGAAATACCATTGAACCCGTGCGTCAGTGCAAAATCTTTCAGGTGCGCCATGCCAATCGGCGTATCAAGAGTGCCTTCGTAAACGGGGATTCGCGTGAAACCACTGTCACGGAAGACCTGCACCAGTTCGTTCTGAGAAATCCCGGCGGGGACCGACACGATTTCAGCGGTGGGTGTAGCCACATCCTCCACCCGCAAGCGGCGCAGATTTATCATCCCATGCGACTGCTGAGGAACGGGTGCAACACCATTCACATCAACGGGTTTGGAAGGCTCGTTAGCCGACAGATTACCGAAAAATCGGCTGAAAAAACTAGGCTTTGAGGTATCGATTGGCCTCATAGCCTCTTCGTTGTCGTTCTGCAGCGCGCGTTGCGCCGCGTTAGAACTGCCTTCAATGTCGCCCATCAATCCTATCCGTTAAGGCCCCACCATGGGGTCGTCTGTTTACATATATGGGTTGGGGATACCCAGTTTGCCAAGTATCTCCACCTCTATTCTTTCCATCAAAGTGGCATCTTCGTCACGAATGTGATCATAACCTAAAAGATGCAACGTTCCGTGAACGACCAGATGCCGTACGTGATCGGAAACTGGTTTTTGTGCTTCTTTGGCTTCGCGCAAGCAGGTTTCATATGCAATTGCGATATCACCCAAAGCAATTTCCCCAGTAAAATCAGCTTCGGGCACCAAAGGTATCGCGCCCGGCACGTCCACCGCGAGCTCTTCTGCAGGCCAGCTCAGCACGTTTGTTGCCTTGGGCTTGTCACGGAATTCTGCATTCAGCTCTGCAATGCGGGAATCATCGCACGCGAGGATGACCAATTCGCAGGTCTCAACCTCCAGCGACATATGTTCAAGCGTGGCACCAACGGCCTCTTGCGCGAGATCGTCCAGCGCCACGTCCTGCCAGCGTCTGTCCGCAATTTCGATGTCCAACATGCTCTCACCCAACGGACACGGGCCTTATGCCGGTGTTTCGTCGGCCTCATAGGCTTCAATGATAGCCGCCACAAGAGGGTGGCGCACGACATCGCGCGAAGTGAAGTAGTTAAAGCTGATCTTTGGCACATCACCCAGCAGACGTTCTGCATCACGCAAACCAGAGGTCACGCCGCGCGGTAGGTCAACCTGACTGCGGTCACCCGTGATCACCATACGGGAGCCTTCCCCCAAGCGGGTCAAGAACATCTTCATCTGCATGGTCGTGGCGTTCTGCGCCTCATCCAGCACCACAAACGCGTTAGACAGGGTACGCCCGCGCATAAACGCCAGCGGCGCGATTTCGATCGTCTTTTCTTCCTTCAGCTTGGCAAGCTGTTTGCCGGGCAGGAAATCATTCAGCGCGTCATAAAGCGGCTGCATGTAGGGATCGACCTTTTCCTCCTGCGTGCCCGGCAAGAAGCCGAGGCGTTCGCCTGCTTCAACGGCTGGGCGACACAGAATGATCTTGTCCACATGTCCAGTAATGAACATCGACACGCCAACAGCCACCGCAAGATAGGTTTTACCAGTACCCGCCGGGCCGATACCAAAGGCCATCTCATGTTCAAACAAGGCCTGCACATAGGCTTTCTGGGCATCAGTGCGCGGCTCAACCAGTTTCTTGCGGGTCTTTATCTCAACCTTGCCACCACGGAACATTTCAAGCTGATCGCCCGACGAGGGTTCTTCAGCCGCCTTGGTGTCCATCCGCAGTTCACGGTCAACATCGGCAACCTCAACGCTACGCCCGGTCTCTAATCGGTCGTAGAGCGCGGTCAGCACCGCCGCCGCCTGTTCACGCATTTCAGCATCACCCATGACCGAGAGCTGGTTGCCTCGTCGGACGATTTGAACACCTAATTTTTGTTCGATTTCAGCCAGATGTCGATCGTATTCACCACAAAGGTCGATCAACAAGCGATTGTCAGGGAATTCCAAGAGCACGTCATGAGTTGTGATCTGGTCATCTGCAGGGTTCGGGGCACCAAAGGCCAAGCGGTTCTCCTGTTTCCGGCGTTACAGGTTAAGTCTGCCCTTGTCCCCGCCGTCGCGCAAGCACCGATCACGAGATTTCATGTAAGTGAAACAAATAGACCGCCCCAAGGGGCGGCCATTTAAGCAGCTTATTGCCAATAAGATCAAAGGCTATCAGCGATAGGTGAACCCTGTTTGAACGGGCCAGTTGCAACATTGCGCGGCAGTTCGCTGTTGCAGACAGGCTTGCCATCAGGTGTGCGGCGCAGGTCCGCATAGCCTTCGACACCGTCATCAATGATCCAATGTTCACATCCGTTTGGATCAACCCAGATCCCGGCGGTCAGCTGTGACAGATCTTTGCTGTCGGTGCCGCGGTCGAGAGATTTATTTGGCCCAACTACACCGTGACCGGATGAACAAGCGCTGGTCAGTCCAGCAACTGCGATCAGGGCGAAAACCTTGGTAACTTTCATACTCACTCTCCCTTAACGCAGGCAGTAGATTTCAACACGACGGTTTTCCGCCATGTTTGCAGCGTTTGTATTCGGCTTGCGTGGATCACGTTCGCCATAGGCGCGGACGTCAAACAGGCGTGCTCCGACGGAACGGGCAACTTGTGCAACAGCACCGGCGCGACGTTCGGACAGGCCGATGTTATATTCATCAGACGCGCGGCTGTCAGTATGACCTGCGACGACGAACCCGCGGAAGCTACCTTTTTTGGAGTTAAAGAAATCTTCCAAACGTTTGCGACCCGCAGTGTTGATGTAATGCTTGTCCGTGGCAAAGAACTGATCCGTTGGCATCATACCGCACAGCTCACCACGACGGCAGACTGGCTTGCCATCCGGCGTAACATGCGGGGTCATAAAACCCTCGGCGCCATCATCCATCACCCAATGTTCACATCCATCCGGGTCGACCCAGATGGTTGGAATATAACGTTCACCTACAATTGTACGCGTCTGGGCCGCAGCACCAGAAACCCCAAGAGCCAGCGCCAATGCACCCGCTGCAACGACTGCACCTAGTGTTTTTGCTTTTTCAATCACCACGACCCGAAATCCTTCGCTCCGTTTTTCCCTCAACAAGGCCACAAAACCACCCCGTACGAAGACGGGTAATGACCTAATTCCGCACAAACATACCCTTTTTAAGGACGCAGGGCGCGGATTAAATTAATCATTTCCAAACACGTTAATTCAGAATTGGGAACACTAAAACAATTTTAAGGAAATTGTTGCCCGAACCGATGCAATAGAGACTCACTTTGACGCTGAAACAGATAAACCGCCACAGTTGCGGCGGTTCTCTCACTCAAAGGTCTAGCGTACTTAGTCGATCAATTCACCAGCCAAGGAGTTGGTGCGCGATTCAACAATCCGCACACGCGCCAGGTCGCCGATTGCACGACCGCAATCCTCAACGTGGACCGAGTGTAGATAGTCCGACTTTCCAACCATCTGTCCCGGTTTACGTCCGGCCCGTTCGAACAAGACTCCGACTTCACGACCAACCATGCTGTCTTGGATCTCTTTTTGTTGCCGGGTCAACAGTGCTTGCAAACGCTGCAAACGGTCATCTGCTTCGGCCACATCGACCTGTGGACGCTCCGCTGCTGGTGTCCCCGGACGGGTCGAATACTTAAAGGAATAGGCGGTGCCGTATTTCACTTCTTCGATCAGATCGAGGGTGGCCTGAAAATCTTCCTCGGTCTCCTCCGGGAAGCCCACAATAAAGTCACCCGAGATCAAAATATCCGGGCGCGCCGCACGAATGCGTTCGATCACGCGGAGATAGCTTTCGGCCGTGTGGCTGCGGTTCATCCGCTTCAGGATCCGGTCGGATCCTGCCTGAACGGGCAAATGCAAATAAGGCATCAGCTTTTTACAAGTTCCGTGCGCCTCGATCAGGTCGTCTTGCATGTCATTGGGGTGGCTGGTGGTAAAGCGAATGCGCTCCAGCCCGTCGACCTTGTCCAGCTCCCAGATCAACTGCGCCAACGACCAATCCCCACCTTGGGGACCTTCCCCATGATAAGCGTTGACGTTCTGGCCCAGCAGCGTGATCTCACGCACGCCCCGCTCAACCAGATCTCGCGCTTCGGTCAGGATCCGGTCCACCGGGCGGGAGACTTCGGCGCCGCGTGTATAAGGCACAACGCAAAATGCACAGAATTTGTCACAGCCTTCTTGAACCGTCAGAAACGCGGTTGGGCCACGCTTGGCCTTGGGGCGTCTCTTTAGCTTTTCAAATTTGTCTTCTTCGGGGAAATCAGTGTCCAGCACCTTTTCACCCTGCCCCGCCTTTGCTTCCATTTCCGGCAACCGGTGATAGCTCTGCGGCCCTACAACCAGATCCACCAAAGGCTGGCGGCGCATGATCTCTTGACCTTCGGCCTGGGCCACACAGCCAGCGACACCAATTTTCAGATCGGGTTTGTCCGCTTTCAACCCTTTGAAACGTCCCAGCTCGGAATAGACTTTCTCAGCCGCTTTTTCCCGGATGTGACATGTATTCAACAGGATCATATCCGCATCATCGGGGCTTTTGGTCTCAACATAGCCCTGCCCGCCAAGCGTTTCCGCCATGCGTTCACTGTCATAGACGTTCATCTGACAGCCGTAGGTCTTGATATAAAGCTTCTTTGGAGCACTCATCGCGGTCAGCCTTCCAAACAGGGTGAGATCAGCCGCGGCACATAGCGTGAAACCGTACCGCTTGCAATGGAGGCGCAATTACTCGATTTTACAACAAAAGGCCAGAATGGCATTTACGGACCAGGCGCGATGACCGGCACTATGTATCTTTCGTTTGACGATTTCCTCAGCCAGGCTTCACAGTTGGGCAAGGGTCCCATTGCGCTTGTCTTTGTTGAAGATGACGTCGAAATCGCAACCACTCTGCGGCACCACTTGGACTGTGGCTTCAAACATGTGGTCGCACTTACCCCGGATGCTTTTGATATTCCCAAAGACGTCGCATCCAAGGTTCATCGTGTGCCGTTTGACTGCGTGCCAAAAACTGCGGTGCCCGATGCTGTCAACGCCATCGTCGCCCGCGTGCCCCAAGGGTGCTGGCTGTACTACTGCTACAACGCAGAATTTCTGTTCTACCCGTTCTGCGAAACGCGTACGATTGGCGAAATGCTGGCTTTCCACACCGAAGAACGCCGCGATGCAATGCTGACCTATGTGATCGACCTTTATGCCGGCGACTTGGCAGAGACCCCTTCGGCGGTGTCCTTGAGACAGGCGCATCTGGATAAATCAGGCTACTATGCCCAGGCTCGCAAAGACCCTGAAACCGGCCATCCCTGCGAACGTCAGCTTGATTTTTTCGGCGGCGTCCGCTGGAGATATGAAGAGCATATCCCGCAAGCCAGCCGCAAGATCGACCGCATCGCGTTGTTCAAAAGCAAACAGGGTCTAAAGCTGCAAGAGGATCACACCTTCAATGATCAGGAATACAACACATTTGCCTGCCCTTGGCACCACAACCTGACGGCAGCGATATGTTCATTCCGAACTGCAAAAGCGTTAAAGCGCAATCCAGGATCACGCTTTGCTATCGACAGCTTTCGTTGGCACAATTCCACACCGTTTGAATGGCATTCGCGCCAACTTCTTGATTTGGGCCTGATGGAACCCGGACAGTGGTTTTAGCGCACCCGTTCAGATCTTGCGCAGTCGAATCACAACATCCACCGAAGCGATCTCGAACCCTTCGGGGGCTTCTGGCAATTGTTTGATCACCAGCTCCTCAGACGGGGCATCCGAAAGCGAGGCTTCGCCTTCCATGAAGAAATGCGGGTGATCGTGCGTGTTGGTGTCAAAGTAGCTTTTGGAACCATCCACCGTGATTTCCTGCAACACACCGGCCTCGCAGAAGGCACGCAACGTGTTATAGACTGTTGCAAGCGACACGGCCGCTCCGCGTGTTTTGGCGGATTCAAACAGGCTTTCGGCTGTCACATGGCGATGCTTGCCGTCTCCGACCAGCAATTCAGCTAAAGCAACGCGCTGTCGCGTCGGGCGCAGGCCCGCCGTGACCAGCCACTCTGTCGCCTTTTCCACGCTATTGGGCGTCATGTCTGTTCCTGGCTCTTATTGCTGATCGTATATATAAGGCCACCTGCCCTCCGAGTTCAAATGAAATTCACTCGCAACTGAGTGTTATTCCCCCAACCGAATACTCCCTGTGCACTTGCAGGACCCGTTACGCCGGTGTTACAGGAGGCCAGATAAAACAGACGCACCAGGCAGGAGAAGCGCCAGTATGGCCGAATACCCCAACAGCTTTGACAAGGAAGATCTGCTAAAATGTGCCCGTGGTGAGTTATTCGGCCCCGGCAATGCGCAGCTTCCCGCGCCCCCTATGCTCATGATGGATCGGATCACCGACATCAGCGGCGATGGCGGAGCCCATGGCAAAGGCCACGTTGTTGCGGAATTCGACATCACACCAGACCTGTGGTTCTTTGACTGCCACTTCCCCGGCAACCCGATCATGCCCGGTTGTTTGGGTCTGGACGGCCTGTGGCAGCTGACCGGTTTTAACCTGGGCTGGCGTGGCTGGCAGGGTCGCGGCTATGCGCTGGGTGTGGGCGAAGTCAAACTGACCGGCATGGTCCGCCCCGACCGCAAGATGCTGACTTACAAGATCGACTTTACCAAAGCGATCCAAACCCGCCGCCTGACCATGGGCGTGGCCGACGGTATTGTCGAAGCCGATGGCGAAGTGATCTATCAGGTCAAAGATATGAAAGTGGCGCTCAGCGAGAGCTGACTTGCAGGCCATTTACGGAATTCCAAAGAGGCCTAAGGGCCTCTTTTTTGTACGACGGTATCCCGAAGCCCCCCAAATCTGTCAGCCTTGAGCCTTGATCCACTCGGTCACAACTGCAATACGGTCATTTTCGTTGCGGCATCGCCACTTTTGAAGCCGATCAGCATTACTGAAGACGTCCGAAATATTCGTGCGGAACTTCGAACCGTTCTTTAGGCTGCGAAGGGCGAATTTGTATTGCTGCCAAGGCCAATCGACGTTGCCTGGCGGGAGTTCTGGCCTGGTGCGACCAAAGTGTTTCCAGGGGCGTTTGGCGAGCTGCCATGCCCTGACATGGTCCGGTGGGTCTAACCAAACGAGAGCGTCTGCCTTTTCAATGGCTTGAGGTAAAAGACTTGGACCACCTTCAAGCACCCATGCTTCTGTTTCCAGTGCAGCAGCAAGGTCGGCGTCGATCTCATCACGAGGTCGCTGTTGCCAGTCCGCTTTGAGCTTGATGGCATCAAAAGAGATCAAGGGAATCTCTGGTCGGGCCAGAACCAACTTTTCAGCGAAATGGCTTTTCCCGACGCCATTTGCTCCTGTAACTATCAACTTTTTCAACCAAACCTCACAGAATTGCCGAGCTGTGCAGATAACAAATTTTGTTGAAATCCCCAACAGGCACTAAGTTCGCACATGTGCGCCCTAAAGCTGCGCCACTCTCTAACAATCCGTCCCACCTTGCACCCCTGCTTCACACAGCCTAGTAAGGCTTTAACAGAAAAGGGAGTGCACGTATGCGTCGTGTCGTCGTCACCGGTCTAGGGATCGTTTCCTCGATCGGGAACAATGCCGAAGAGGTTTTGGCCTCTTTGAAAGCCGGGAAATCCGGCATCGAAGCCAGCCCCGAGATGGCCGAACATGGCTTCCGCAGCCAGATCGCCGGCACGCTCAAGCTGGACGTGAAAGAGCTGGTCGACAAACGCACGCTGCGGTTCATGGGTCCCGGCGCAGCCTATGCGCATATCGCGATGAACCAGGCGATTGCGGATGCCGGCCTCAGCGACGATCAGGTCGTGAATGAGCGCACCGGTCTGGTTGCAGGCTCGGGCGGCCCGTCGACATCTGCGATGCTGACCGCGCACCAAACCGTGCAGAAAACCGGCGCGACCAAACGGATCGGCCCGTTTGCGGTTCCCAAATGCATGTCCTCCACGATCTCGGCAAACCTCGCAACCGCGTTCAAAATCAAGGGCATCAACTATTCCATCACCTCGGCTTGCTCGACCTCCCTGCACTGCATCGGCAACGCGGCAGAACAGATCATGATGGGCAAACAGGACGTTATGTTTGCAGGCGGCGGGGAAGAGCTGGACTGGACGCTCTCCTGTCTCTTTGATGCGATGGGCGCAATGTCGTCGAAGAAAAACGACGACCCAACCAAAGCCTCCCGCGCCTTTGATCAGGACCGCGATGGTTTTGTGATCTCTGGCGGTGGTGGCATTGTGGTTCTGGAAGATCTGGAACACGCGCAGGCCCGTGGTGCGAAAATCTATGCCGAAGTCACTGGTTTTGCAGCCACATCCGACGGCCACGACATGGTCGCACCTTCTGGTGAAGGCGGAGAGCGCGCGATGCGTCTGGCCCTGCAGACCCTGCCCGAAGGCCGCAAGGTCGACTATATTAACGCACACGGCACATCGACCCCTGTTGGTGATGTGGGCGAAGTCGAAGCAGCCCGCCGCGTCTTTGGCGAAGGCAAAGTGCCGCCGATCTCCTCGACCAAATCGATGACCGGCCACGCACAGGGTGCCGCCGGCGCGCTCGAGGCGATCTTCTGCCTGCTGATGCTGGAACATGATTTCATTACACCTTCGATCAACGTCGACACGCTCGCCGAAGGTATCCTGCCGGGCGAAGTTGCGACCGATCTGGTTGAAAACGCAGGCCTTGATTCCGTGATGACCAACAGCTTTGGCTTTGGTGGCACCAACGGGTCGATGGTATTAAGCAAGTACAAAGGGTAACGTCCAATGTCTGGAGTTCTTCAAGGCAAGCGCGGCCTCATCATGGGTGTCGCAAATGATCGCTCTATTGCATGGGGCATCGCAAAAGCCATGCACGCGGCTGGTGCGGAACTGGCTTTCACCTAT
The DNA here is from genome assembly GCA_947497985.1 of uncultured Paracoccaceae bacterium. Classification (GTDB taxonomy): domain Bacteria; phylum Pseudomonadota; class Alphaproteobacteria; order Rhodobacterales; family Rhodobacteraceae; genus Epibacterium. Next base: position 296,059 of record CANMIX010000003.1, on the reverse strand, counting down.
CAAGGGGAGGCTTTCGGCAGCCGCTTGAAGCCCCTGGCGGAAAGCGTTGGCAGTGACTTTATGGTCGATGTGGATGTGACCGATGACGCATCGCTGGACGCAGCCTTTGCCCAATTGGGCGAACGCTGGCCCACGATCGATTTTGTTGTACACGCGATTGCCTATTCCGATAAATCCGAGCTGACAGGCCGCTTCCTGGACACGAGCCGCGCGAATTTCAAAAACTCGATGGATATCTCGGCTTACTCGCTCATCGAAGTTGCGCGTCGCGCCTATCCGATGATGCAGGAAAATGGCGGCACGCTGCTGACCTTGACCTATCTCGGCTCTAATCGCGTTGTACCGAACTACAACGTGATGGGTGTGGCAAAGGCCGCTTTGGAGTCAGCAACGCGCTACTTGGCGAACGACCTTGGCCCCGAAGGCATCCGCGTCAATGCGATCTCACCCGGTCCGATGAAAACGCTGGCCGGCGCTGCGATTGGCGGCGCGCGCAAGACGTTCAAACATACGGATCAAAACGCACCTATGCGCTCAAACGCAACATTGGATGCAGTTGGCGGCACGGCCGTTTACCTGGCCTCTGATGCTGGTGCCTGCACCACCGGTGAGATCATCCGCGTCGATGGTGGCTTCCATGTTCTGGGCATGCCACAGCCAGATCATCTCTGATCCCCAGGCGCACAAGCACATGTTTTCAAAGGGCGGCCTTCGGGCGGCCCTTTTTCTTTTCCACCGCACGGTTGCCGCACGCCCACAGCGCGCCTGCCAAGGCGCGCTGCCACGCCCAACAGATGCGGATGCAGCCTCTGGCTGCACCACAATCGGCGGGAGCCTCTTCCGACTCAAACAGCGCACTTCAATTTGGAGTTTTCGCCCTTTTCGGATTCGATTCCGTATGTAACTGTGCTGCGCAGGAGAGTATCTTATGCCCATCACAACTTGCATCTTCGACGCCTATGGAACTCTGTTTGACGTCACATCTGCAGCGCGCCAAGCGGCTCAAGAACCCGACTTCCCACATCTGCAGGACCATTGGGTACAACTGGCTACCCATTGGAGATTGAAGCAGCTGCAATACACCTGGCTGCGCGCCATCACGGATGCGCATACGGATTTTTGGCAAGTGACTGAAGAGAGCCTCGATTGGGCCTTGGAAGCATGTGGCCTATCTGGCGATAGCACGATGCGCCAGCGACTGATGGATCTGTTTTGGGAGTTGCAGGCCTATCCAGAAGTTCCTGAAGTCCTCAGAACGCTCAAAGAACGCGGGTTTAACGTGGCGATCCTGTCCAACGGCTCCCCGGACATGCTGAATGGAGCTGTTCAATCCGCCGGCATTGGCCCATCCTTGGATGATGTCTTGTCAGTCGAAAGCGTCGGGATCTTCAAACCCGCTGCCGCCGTATACGATCTGGTCGGCGCATGTTTTAAATGCGCTAAACATGAGGTTCTGTTTGTCTCCTCAAACGGGTGGGATGCGGCAGCGGCGGCCGGTTACGGCTTCACCACCGCTTGGGCCAACCGGATGGGTGAGCCAACAGACCGCCTGCCGTGGACCCCAGATTATACCCTCTCGAACTTGCGGCCCATCCCAGATCTCGTAGGCCCAAAAGATGCCTAAGTTTCAAACCGCTGACGGCCTCAAACTATACTTCACCGACAGCGCCCAAGAGGACCCATCCGCCTCGGCCCGCCTGCCGCTTCTGTGCCTGCCGGGCCTTACACGCTGTGGTCTGGACTTTCGGTACTTTGCACCGCACACAGCCCGCTACCGGATTATCACCCTTGATTTTCGCGGACGCGGGCAATCCGAGTATGACCCTAATTTCGCGACCTATAACGTGCCGCAAGAAGCGCAGGACGTTATTGCCTTATTGGATCACCTTGGGATCGCTCGGACCGCGCTTCTAGGCACATCACGGGGCGGTTTGGTTTCCATGACGCTTGCCGTAATGGCCAAAGACCGCCTGGCTGGTGTGATCCTCAACGACGTCGGCCCCGAACTCCCCCCCGACGGCATTGCGCGCATTATGGATTATCTGGGCCGCAAACCCGCGGCCAAGACCCTCGACCAAGCGGCCAAGCAACTGGAAACGGCGATGCAGACGGCCTTTCCAGATGTCAGCGCGGATCGTTGGTTCGAAGAAGTTGCGACATTTTACACCGAAACGCCGTCCGGGCTGGAACTGCGGTATGACGCAAAACTGCGCGACGCGCTTCTGGCGCAGGCCGAGGCCGGGCCAATCCCGGATCTTTGGCCACTGTTTCGTGCGCTGAATGGCCTGCCGCTTGCCGTGCTGCGCGGTGCCAACTCTGACATTTTAGCCCGCGACACCTTTGATAAAATGGCACGTGCCCTCCCCACCGGCACCTTTCAGGAAATCCCCAATCGCGGCCACGTTCCCTTTTTGGACGAGCCCGACGCATTAGACGCAATTCATTCCACCCTGGAGCAGATCAAATGGCCACAATAGAAAAAATCGAAGCCGCCGCCAAACGTTTGCACGGAAACGCACGTGTCACGCCCTTGCTGTCCTCTCCTTTTCTGGATGAGATCGCCGGCCGTCGGGTCTTGGTCAAAGCCGAATGCCTCCAACACACCGGATCCTTCAAATTCCGCGGTGGCTGGGCGGCGGTCTCCTCGCTTGGCTTTCACGCACGCAAACGGGGCGTCATCGCCTATTCCAGCGGCAACCATGCCCAAGGCGTTGCAGCCGCCGCAAAGGCCCATAATACGCCTGCGGTGATTGTGATGCCCGCAGATGCCCCCCAGCTCAAGATTGACAACACCCGCGCCCTTGGAGCCGAGGTGGTGCTGTATGATCGCGTTGGCGGCGAAGACCGCGAAGCCATTGGCGCAAAACTCGCCGAAGAGCGCCGCCTGACACTGATCGAACCCTACGAACACCCCGAAGTTATCGCGGGTCAAGGCAGCGTCGGATTGGAGATCGCACAGCAGACTGCGGCGCTTGGCATTACCGATGCAGAAATTGCAATTTGCTGTGGCGGCGGTGGACTTGCCTCTGGTGTGGCACTGGCGCTTGAGAAATACGCGCCAATCATGCGTGTCCGCCCTGCGGAACCGGTTGGTTTTGACGATGTCGCGCGGTCGCTTGCGGCGGGTAAAATCGTGTCAAACTCTGCGGCGACCGGATCCATTTGCGACGCCATTCTGACGCCCGAACCTGGGGCCACTACATTTCCTATTCTCAAACGTCTCGCTGGCGCCGGTGTCGCGGTCACGGATACTGATGCAATGCGTGCGGTTGCCCAGGCGTTCTTGCGTCTAAAATTGGTCGTGGAACCCGGCGGTGCGGTCTCCCTCGCGGCGGCGCTTTTCCATCCTGACGCCTTTGAAAGCGACACAGTGATCGCAGTTGCAACCGGCGGCAATATCGATCCTGCAACGTTCCAAACCGCGCTTAGCGAATTCACAGGTTAACCAAAGCAGAGCACATGACAGACTTCACGATCGCCTCCTTTAACGTCAAAAACCTGATTGGTGCGGATCAGGAATATTATCGGTTTCAAAGCTACACGCCCGAGGAATACGCGTGGAAAGTCGACTGGATGGCGGACCAGCTGCTGACGCTGGACGCCGACATTGTCGGCTTTCAGGAGATCTTTGACGAGACGGCTCTGCGGGATGTGATTTCCGAGGCGGATCAACGCGGCATCGCCTCAAACGCCGCCACTGTACCGGATGCTTCCAAACGGTACCATCGCCGGGCAATCTTTCGCAAAATTGCCTACACACCCTATACCGATGCGGCGCTTGCTTTTGCACCAAACGTCAAGGACACGGGCAAACCCGGTGCACGTCGCCCCGGCCTGGCTATCCTGTCGCGCTTTGGGTTTGCCGAAGACCCCATTGTGATCCAGAAGTTGGACACACCACTGGACATCCCCCTTACCGCACTGAGCGGTGATACGGATGCAGGCGGCACCTACCGCGTGCAAAGCCTATCTCGCCCGATCCTCAAGGCGCGCGTGCCAATCGGCGACCAGATTGTGACCGTTTTCAACTGCCATCTGAAATCGAAACTCGGGGAATTCATCACCCCAGAGGGGGCCAACAACGCAGCCGAGGCGGATCTCACATCCTATGACGCGCCTGGCCGTGCCTTGGGTGCCCTGCGCGCGGCGTTGCGCCGAATGGCCGAGGCTTATGTCCTGCGCAAAACTATCGTAGACGAGCTGGCACTTGGCCGCCCCGTCATGGTTATGGGTGATTTCAACGATGGGGAACACGCCGTCAGCAGTGAGATCATCAGCGGCGAAACACCCTTTCGCAACTATGCCTGGATGCTGCGCCATGACGCCCGCCACCGCAACGACCGCTACACCGACGATGAAAACACCAGCATTTCCGAGGCTATCGATTCCATGCGGCTGCGGTCTGCGGAAAACATGTTCCTGCGCAAATCCCTACGCGATGTGGTCTATACCACGGCCTTTGGCGGGGTGCATGAAAGCATCGACCAGATCTATATGTCCCGCCACTTTGACCCAACGTGGAGCAGCGCATTGGGAGAGATGGAGTATTACACCGTTTTGAACGATCACCTGACGGACGGAAGCCACCCAGAGGCGCCTTATAACAAATTGGCCTCTGATCACGGGCAGATCATGGCGCATATGCGCTTGCGCTCATAGGGCTTCAGGCGGCAAAAAGCCTCAGTCCAGCTGCAGGAGACCCCGATGCCCATTGCCACCGTTGGAGGGATCGACCTTCACTACCGCCTCGACGGCCCTGAGACCGGCGCGCCCTTGGTGTTTATCCATGCATTGGGCACGCGGTTAGATCTGTGGGACGGCGTGGTCGACCGTCTTCCTGAGGGGCTTCGGATCTTGCGCTTTGACCTGCGCGGCCATGGGCAATCCAGCGCGCCAGAGGCCCCTTACAGCATGGGCGCTTTGGTGAAGGACGTCGAAGGATTGCTTGATTACCTCAACATCCGCGATGCAGTCTGTGTCGGCCTGTCAATCGGTGGCATGGTGGCGCAGGGGCTGGCGGTGAAACGTCTGGACCAGCTCCGCGGTTTGGTCCTGTCAAACACGGCTGCAAAGATCGCCACACCCGCAATTTGGCAAGACCGGATCGCGATGATCCAGGACAAGGGTCTGTCGGCCATTGCGGACCCCACATTGGATCGCTGGCTGGCCCGCAGCAACCGTCAAGGTCCGTTGGCCGATAGGCTGCGCGCCATGATCACCGCCACATCCCAGCCCGGCTACGTTGGCTGCTGCGCGGCGATTTCGGGTACCGATTTTTATACGCCGACCAGCGGGTTGCGCCTGCCGACCCTTGGGATATGTGGCACCGAAGACGGCTCCACCCCAGCTGATCTTGTGCGTGAAACTGTCGGTTTGATCCCAGGCAGCCAGTTTCACCTGATCCGTAAATCCGGTCATATGCCCTGTGTCGAGCAGCCCGAAGAATTTACTGCGCGTCTGGTGGAATTCCTACAACAGATCGGCCATATCGAGGATTAATCGAGACGCAACAGGAGGCCCAGATGGCCGCATCCCTTTTCGAAAGCCAGATTTACAGCGGCGTGTTTTCTGCCGGCGATGCCGGACGCTTGTTCTCAGACAGTGCCGAAGTGCGTGCCATGCTGTTGGTCGAAGGGGCTCTGGCCAAGGCACAAGGCGCATTGGGTGTCATCCCCGCTGAAAGCGCCGCCGCAATCCAACGCGCCGTAATGGAGGTCGCTATCGACCCCGGTGCGCTGCGGGCTGAGACCGCCCAAAACGGGGTTCCTGTGCCCGCGCTGGTGGCAGCCTTGCGCAGTGAGATGAGTGCGCCCGAGCATGCTCAATACATTCATTGGGGCGCGACGTCTCAGGACATAATGGACACCGCCCTGATGCTGCGTTTGCGCCAAGTGCTGGCGCTGATTGAAACTGATGTGAAAACAACCGTCTTGCAACTGGCCTCCCTGGCGGAAACCCATGCAGATCTCCCCATAGCCGGACGAAGTTTTGGTCTACATGCGGCGCCGACGTCATTTGGTGCAATTGTCGCAAGCTGGGGCGCACCTTTGTTGGACGCGCTTGAAGAATTGCCAAACCTACGGTCATCAAATTTGTTGGTTTCATTGTCTGGAGCCATCGGAACCAGTGGCGCATTGGGGGAAAAGGCATCCGAAACCCGCGCGGCCCTTGCCTCTGGACTTGCGCTGTCGGATCCAAAACGCAGTTGGCATACAGACCGCGCGCCCATCTTGCGTCTTGTGGGATGGATGCATCGTATCACACTGGCTCTGGCCAAAATGGGCCAGGACTGTCAGGCCATGGTGCAAACTGGTATTGAGACATTGGAAATTGCCCATGGCGGAAGCTCGTCAACGCTGCCACACAAGCAAAATCCGGTGATCCCAGCAAAACTGGTCGCCCTCGCCCATCACAGTACCGGGTTACATACGGGCCTGCAAATCAGCGCGCCGCATCAGTATCAACGCGACGCGTCCGCTTGGTTTGCAGAATGGTTGAGCCTTCCGTCGCTGGTTTTGACCTCGGCAACGGCCGCTCAAGGCGCTGTTGCCCTCAGCAAGGCAATCTCCCCACGCAGCGATCAAATCAACGGCGATTTATCGCGTAATTTCGATGTTATCCATTCAGAAGCGTTGACTTTCGCTTTGACCGCTCGGTTTACTCGACCCGAGGCGCAGGCTACCGTTAAAACACTCTGCGCTGAAGCGGCCACTCAAGGCGTATCACTTTCTAAAGTTGCAATGACCCGGTTTCCTGATCTGCCCTTGGATCACGTGTTCAACTCTCACGACCAGATGGGGGCAGCTCCGGTCGAGGCCAGAACGTTCGCAAAACGGGCGCAGACGTACGCAGATTCAAATTAAGACGAGCGCGCACTGCGCATATGCACTGTCAAAGACCAAAAACTAACGGAAGCCACATCCAACAAAAATGCTGATTGATACACTTTTGTGAAATTTAGGGAGGACATTCGAACCATGCTTTTATCTTGGAGATGTCCTTCCAATGGTCCGGCACTACTGGTAGGCGGAATATGCACAGACATTTTAACTTTGCAAAATCAACATGATGCAGGAGAATGCAGCAACCTTTTGTCCGGTTAGAATATCGACCTCAAGGGTCTAGCCTATACTAGACTTTTTATGCAATATGCCGCCAAACCTCCATAACGAGCAACAGACCTTTACTATTATGAATATCTCAACCCAGACACCGAAACCTGCACCTGAAGACATGTCAACCAGCGCAGCCTCCGCAGCTGCTTTCCTGAAAGCATTGGCTCACGAAGGCCGCTTGATGATTTTATGTCATCTCGTTGATGGTGAGCGCTCCGTTGGTGAGCTTGAGAGCTTGCTGGGTTTGCGCCAGGCCGCCGTCAGCCAGATGCTTGCACGCCTGCGCGATGAGGGCATGGTTCACACCCGGCGAGCGGGCAAAACCGTCTATTACAGCCTAAAAGATCAGAATGCAGCACAAGTGCTTGAATTACTGTACACTTTATTCTGTGACGGCGACAAAGGGCTCCCAAATACCGCAGCTAAAATCTCCTAGTTGGAGACATAGCCAGCGACAACCTGCAACAGTTTGAACGCCGTCGGGGCATCGTTCTCGACAACGGCGAGGAACTCCTCTTCGCCAATGCGAAGGCAGGTCAAATCCGTCTTGGCCACCATGGTCAGCGCGCGTGGTTCGCGTCGGATTAAGCCCAACTCTCCGACCAAGCGCCCTGGACCAAAGGTCACGATATATCTGTCATCCTGGTCAGGTTGAGGCAGGTAAAAATCGGCCTCACCTTCGAGAATCATGTAGGCGCCATCTGACGCATCATCGTCTTTGTTAAAGACGACATGTCCTGATTTGGCTTCATACCACCGCGCACCAAAGGCCAACAGACGCAGCTGGCGGCGATTCAGACCCGAAAATAGCTCTGTTTGCTCCAAAGCGCGCAATTTTCGTGCAAGGTCGGCGCTGGCTGCCCCATCTTCGACGGCCTCAATACGCACATCATCTGTAACAAGGCGTCCTTGCTGCAGCTCATAATACACATCAAAAACTTCGGGTTTGGCGAATTCTGAACTCAGATAAACCAGCGTCGTATCCGGCAATAGCTTTCGCAGGTTCTTATGCACCGCGATCCGTGTCTCCAGATCATAGCTGGCCATTGCGTCATCCAAGATCAGCAGATCCGGGCGTTTCACCGTCGCGCGTGAAAATGCCAGAGGTTCCGCGAGACTGGCTGGCAACCCTTGTCCACCTACCGAAATCGGTAAGTCGAAAATCAACTCCACCACCAGATCACGCAATCCATTGTCGATCAAAACCTGCGACACCAGTTTACGCAACTCTTCGCCTTTTGGCCCGGCTCCGTCAGCGATCTTACCAAACAGGGCATTCTCCAAAACTGTCAGCCCAGGGGCAAACTTCGTTTTGGCGATCGGGACAAATGTCTCCTGCAAGGCACCACGCATGTCATTGCCATGGGCCCGACGGAATTCAAGGATCTGCACCTTCATCTCATCTGTGAAGGCGGGACCGATTTTTTCGGCAGAGATCCGGAATGGGACGATCAAAAGCTGAGCCAGCTCAACCAAATCCAGCGCGTCGGCCCCGCTTTTGCGGGATTTTTCCGTCAGCGCCAAGGCCGTTTCATAGGTGCTGGCCCCGATCCCAAGTTTGCGAAACAACGGGTGGTCAACACCATCAATGCCAAAAGTCTGGCGTAGCATTTCCACAACATCCTGGGTCAAGGCGACCAGGTCGTTGACCAGTCCGAGATCCCGCAGGCTTTCCAGGAACTCGCGCTGCTGAATGAGCTGTTCTTCGGTCAACGGCTGACGAAGTGTGGCATAAAGTAAGTTTTCGGCAACCGGCATCGCCGCGTTATAGTCTTGCGGCGAGAAGAAATGCGTACAGTCCTGAAGACCGGCCTCTCGAACGGCTGTCTGTATCTGTGGGCGCAGTGAAACCAACCGCTGCGCCAGTTCCGGATGCATCTCGCTTTCAAACCGGTGCTCCAATCCGCGTCGGAACAAATTGGTTTGCGACCCGATCCCTTCGACCAGTCTGAGCCACCACTCGCGCAATTCATTTTCACTGCTAAGACGCGCAAGCCCAGGTTCGAGCCACGTCGCATCTATTGGGTCGGAGCTATTCCCTGCTTTAATGGCATCCCTATTGCGTTGTTCGTCACGGGCGGCCCCTTGTGGACGCGGGCGCATCGGCATCAGGACGTTATCTCCAAAAGAGCCCTGAAACAGAATAGGACGCGATGTGGCGTAGCCAACCCGGGCCGCCAACACTGCCTGATGCAATTGGCGCAAGTCATGCCCGGCCAGTGTCACCTGCCCCGCCGACGGAAGAAGTTCCCGTGTCAAAAGCTGCGCGAGAGCCCGGCGGTCTTCTTCAGAAGGCGCCGCGATGCCAATAACGTTGCCCTGTGGAAGCTCGGCATTCAGGTCTTCCAGAACCAAATTGCCGTCCGTATCACGCACATTTACAGCGCGCAAAACCACGTCACCATTCAGGCGCTCGATCGTCTCCGGTTCGCCTTGCATCAGATGTGCGTCAACCATGCCTCGTGGCGCAAACCGTTCCTGAATCACGTCCCAACGCAGCCCCATGTCTTGGGTCTGGTTGTAATAGGCCAAAAGTTCTTTCCAAGGTGAAGCAAGATCCTTGTAAGCCGCCAATGCAGCAACCAACGCACCGAGCGACACCTTTCCCTGCAGCACCAAAAATCCACCAACCGCATAGAAGAAAAACGGTGTGAGCTGAGTGATGAAGTTATTGATAAACTTCATGAAAAATTTCTTTTTGTAGATATCAAACCGGATATCGTACAAACGTCCCAGACGTTCAGTGATCACTGCAAGCCGGTATCTCCAACCGCCGTTGATCCGCAAGGTGGAGGCTCCAACAGCGCTCTCTCCGATCTCAGAGGCCAGCGCACGTACCTGATGAATACGTTTCTTATTCAAAAGATTGATCCGACGCTGCAACACAGGGATCAACCAGCCTTGCAACGGGATCAGCGCAACCGCAGCCAGACCGAACCAAAAGTTCTGCGAGAACAAGAAGAACAGGATCGTCAGCATCTGCCCGGCCTGCAGCACCGGTTGGCTGATCGCATCCCCCATCAATCCCCCCATCGGTTCGCTTTCCGAAGTGACCATCGACACCAATTCGCCTTGGCTAACTCGTTCAAAATAGGGCTGCGGGAACCGTAAAACCCGCTCGATCAACTGAAAGCGGTAGCGGCGCAACATGCGCTCGGCGAGGATCCCCTTCATGGTGTTGATCCGCATTTTCAACAAACCATGACACAGAACAGAAATCAGAAAGGCACCGCACAAAAACCAAAGGAAATGCAACTGCTCCAGCTCATAACCCATCACGGAAATGGTGGAACTCTGCGAACCGATGGCGTCGTTAATAATTCGCTTGGGCAGTTCAAGCGTTAGATACAACAGCGGAAATAGACAGGACGTCACCACAAGCAGGACGAGCTGGTCGCGCTTGGAGTACTTCCAGATAAACTTAAAAAGAGAACGTTCTATGACCCTGCTCCCGATTGTGGCATCGGCCACGTACATCTAGCTGCGGAATGACGTTACGCCAAGACCGACTTGTTACTGTTCCTTTTGTAAGTTCTGTGCATTCTTGCAACGAGCAGTGTTTGCCTATGCGACTAAAAGCCGTAAGGTTCAAACGAATTCCGGGTCTCAAGAAGGACAAACCATTGTCAGAACACGTCGCATCGTTGCTTGCCTTGCTTCTGCTGTTGCAGGTCAAACATATGTTTGCGGATTTCTATTTACAGACCCCTCGCATGCTTTCGGGCCGGAGCCTTTATTTTCATATGGGTCGCGCACAGCACGCCAGTGTTCATTTGGTCGGGACCGCATGTGTTTTGGCGATCATGTCAGCGCCTCTCAAATTCGCTTTCATTATTTGTATCTTGGAATGGGTCGCCCATTTCCACATCGACTTTGGCAAAGCACGATACAATGAAATGAAGGATCTGAAACCGACTCAGTCGCTGTTTTGGTGGGCAATGGGCACTGACCAAGCGCTGCATCAAGCCACTTATCTGGGCATGGGCTGGGCTTGGTGTGTTTTTGTTTTGACTTGATGCATTTTTGCTCCACGCCGCTTCACAACTAAGAGAACTCGCGCGTCAAGCGACCTTGCGTTCATCCTGCCGGATCTTTTGCAAAGTTTGCGCCCTATTTTCAAACTTCGCGACTTTCGTTTTATCGCCTGCGCTCCGGCACGCAAAAGCTGAAACACGTTCCCGTGGTCGGTCTTTGCCAATTGCCCGTTAATGAACGCGCTGGATTGGTGGTTAAATCGTGAAATTTTCAAACAGATACTTTATTGTTACCGCACAACATCGGTATCGTAGTATTCAAAGACCAACCATTGGCCCCTTGACGACGTCCGATGTGAAAAGGTTTGACGGGTGAAGGAAACGCAAGCGATGCTGCAAAGCGAGATTAGAACTGGGAATAAAATGCATCGCTGCCCAAAAGACGACTATTTGCGCGTTAGACCATGCTGCGCCGGAGCGATTGCTCTATGACCTCCCTTCTTTCGGTGAATAACCTCAGCATTGCCTTTTCCGGGAATGCGCCAGTGGTTGAGGACGTGAGCTTTACGGTCGAAGAAGGGGAAACACTGGCGCTGGTCGGCGAAAGCGGCTCGGGGAAGACTCTGACCTGCCGGGCCGCTTTGGGAATTCTACCACGCACCGCCAAGATCACCTCAGGTGAAATCATGCTGCGGATGGATGATGGCCCTGTGGATCTGCTCACGCTCGACAAACGCGCTGTCCGCGACATTCGCGGCAACCAAGTCTCGATGATTTTCCAAGAACCAATGCGGTCCCTGTCGCCTTTGCACCGGATCGGCAATCAGGTGGTGGAGGTTCTGCATCTGCACGGAGGCCCGTTTGGGGCCAAAGCAAAACAAATCGTGCTGGACGTCTTTGAACAGGTGGGCTTTCCTGACCCTGAACGGACCTACCGCTCTTATCCATTTGAGCTGTCCGGCGGCATGCGTCAGCGCGCCATGATCGCCATGGCCATGGTGGCACGTCCGAAACTGATGATCGCGGACGAACCCACAACCGCTCTGGATGTCACAACGCAGGCGCAAGTGCTTGGGTTGATGAAGGATCTGCAGCAGCAGACCGGAATGGCGATGATCCTGGTGACCCACGACCTGGGTGTTGTTGCAAACATGGCTGAAAAAGTTGTGGTCATGCACAAAGGCAAAGTGATGGAGGCCGGAAACGCGCCACCTATCCTAAACGCTCCTGTCCACGCCTATACCAAGGCCTTGATCAACGCCGCCCCTCGCATTCCCGACAATCCCGAACCGGTGCTGCCGACATCCGGCCATGACATGATCCTGGAAATGAAGTCGGTTGCTAAGACATATGCCCTACGGTCTGGGCGCGGCTGGTCCGGCGCCCTGAAAGTTCATGCCTGTCGCGGTGTCGACCTTGCACTGCCGCGCGGTAAAACACTCGCCATTGTCGGGGAAAGCGGGTCCGGCAAAACAACGGCTGCGCGCATTGCCCTTGGCGCAGAACTTCCAGATCCTGGCGGCGAGGTTCTGTTTCGCAGCAGTCCCGACAGCGAAGCCCTACCCGTTCATGCGATGGACCAGCAGACGCGCCTCCAATTTCAACGCGAAGCCCAGATGGTGTTTCAAGACCCCTATTCTTCGCTGAGCCCGCGTATGCGCATTCAGGACGCACTGACCGAACCGCTGGAAATCCACAAAATCGGAAGTCGAGCAGAGCAGCGTGAAAAAGCCGCGGATCTGCTACGTCTGGTGGGGTTGGGTCCCGATATGCTGCTACGCTTCCCTCATGCGTTTTCCGGTGGTCAACGCCAACGCCTGTCCATCGCACGTGCCCTAATGCTGGACCCGAAACTATTGGTCTGTGACGAGCCTACCTCAGCCTTGGATGTCTCGGTACAGGAACAGATCTTGCAATTGCTTGAAGAGATTCGAAATCAAAAGAAACTGTCCTATCTGTTTATCAGCCACGACCTTGCGGTGGTTGCGCGGATCGCAGACGAAGTTGCCGTAATGCGACGTGGATTGGTGGTTGAGCAGGCCCCTCCTGACACGCTCTTTTACAATCCACAACATCCCTACACCAAAGCATTGATTGCCGCTCAACCGGAGCCCGAGATTGATCGGCCAATCGATCTAAAGCTGGTCGCGCAAGGCGCCGGCATGCCCGACCGTTGGCCCGACGCCTTTCGGTTCGACGGCAACGACGCCCCGCCGTTGGTTCACGTGGAACCCGGACATAAAGTGAGATGTCATGTTTAAGCTGTTTCGAAATCTCTCCCTGACCGCAACCGCGTTGGTGGCCGCCGCGCATCTGGCGCATGCCCAAACGCTCGAGCGGTCCGAATATCAGGAAAGCAGCTTTTGGCAATCCGAAGTCGAAATGGACTTTCTTCCACCCGTTGACGAACGGTTACCGAACACCCCTTTAATTGTCGATCTTGCCGCCAAGGGACGCAGTTTTGGCGTGCAAGGCGGCACCCTCAATACAATGGTCAGCCGATCTAAAGACATCCGCCAGATGGTGGTCTATGGCTACGCGCGGCTCGTGGGTTATGACGAGGACTACAACCTAAAGCCGGATCTGCTTTTGGCCTGTGAAAACGAAGGCAATCGCAAATTCACCATGCGGCTGCGGCCCGGACACAAATGGTCTGACGGCAGCCCATTCACCGCAGAGGATTTCCGCTATTGGTGGGAAAACGTGGCTAACAATCCCTTGCTTAGCCCTGCTGGTCCGCCGGATTTCTTACGGGTAGAAGGCGAAATCCCCACCGTCACATTCCCGGATGAAACCACCGTTGTCTATGAGTGGTCAAAACCCAATCCGAACTTCATGCAAAGCCTCGCACAGGCACGCCCCCCCTTCATCTATCGCCCGTCTGCGTATCTAAAACAATTCCACGCAGATTTTACATCTCCTGAGGCTTTGGAAGAAGAGGTCGACTATGCCCGCGTGAAATCTTGGGCCGCACTGCACAACAAGCTCGACAATATGTACAAGTTCGACAATCACGAACTGCCGACGTTGCAGCCCTGGATGAACGCATCCTCGGGCAAAAAGATCCGCCATCAATTTGTCCGCAACCCGTTCTACCACCGGATCGACAGCCATGGCGTGCAGCTGCCCTATATCGACACAGTCGAGATGGAGATCGTCTCTGGCGGGTTAATCGCCGCGAAGTCCAATGCGGGCGAGGCTGATTTACAGGCCCGAGGCCTTGGGTTTCGCGATATTCCGATCCTGCGCAAAGGTGAAAATGAAGGCGGCAATTATCGCTCAGTTCTGTGGCAAAGCGGCGCTGCCTCGCAAATCGCGATCTACCCAAACTTGAACGTCAACGATCCAGTATGGCGCGACGTGCTGCGCGATGCCCGGGTGCGCCGCGCCTTGTCCTTGGCGATCAACCGTCGCGCGATTAACAAGGCACTCTACTTCAAACTCGGCCATCCAGGCGCGATGTCGGTTCTGGACAAAAGCCCGTTTTATAAAGACAAAATGCGCTCTGCCTGGGCGACTTATGACCCGGAACTGGCCAACCATATGCTGGATGCGGCGGGTCTTTCTAAAAAAGACGCATACGGTATTCGCTACTTGCCAGACGGTCGCCGGATGGAGCTGATCGTGGAAACGGCCGGCGAACGACAAGAGGTCGAAAACGCGCTGCAGATTATCACCGATGACTGGAATGATATTGGCATCAAACTGATACTGCGTCCGCTCGACCGTGACATTCTGCGCAACCGCGTGTTTTCAGGCACCACGATGGCTTCGGTCTGGTATGGGTGGGACAACGGGCTGCCCGGCCCCTATACCTCACCGTCATATTTGGCTCCAACGGATCAAACCTTTCTGGCCTGGCCTAAGTGGGGGCAATACCACCAGACCAGCGGCCAGGTTGGCGAATATCCCGATGATCCTGCCGCACAACAGCTTATGCATCTGATGCATGATTGGAACAACGCCACCGACGACACCACACGGAGCCAAATCTGGCACGACATGCTAATGATTCACGCGGAACAAGTTTACGGCATCGGCCTGGTCTCTGGTGCTCCACAGCCGGTTGTGATCAACCGGAACCTTCGAAACGTCCCGGACAAGGCCATCTGGGCCTGGGATCCCGGCGCGCATTTTGGCGTGCATCGGGTGGATGAATTCTACTTCGAAGGTGGCAAAGGCTAATGCAAATTCTGCGCTACGCGATCTATCGTTTCGCGACGATGTTGTTGACCTTGTGGGTCGTCTCCATCCTGATTTTCATCATCATCAACTTGCCGCCCGGCGATTACCTATCCAATCAAATTGCAGAGCTTCAGGCTTCGGGCCAATCTGCGGGAGTGGCGAAGGCAGAGTTTTTGCGCCAAGAATATGCGCTGGACCGTCCGTTGTGGCAGCAATATCTGATCTGGGTCGGTTTCTTCCCGGGTCCACATGGGTTTTCCGGTCTGATCCAGGGCAATTTCGGCTGGTCCTTTGAATTTGACGCCCCGGTGGCCGAGATTGTCGGCGACAGCCTGTGGATGACCGTCATGGTCAATCTGGCGGCCGTATTGTTTGTCTATCTGGTCGCGCTGCCCCTGGGTGTTCTGGCCGCAGCTCGGGCGCGCAGCTGGGTGGACTACACGTCAGCCTTTGTTGGCTACCTTGGTCTGGCCACGCCGAACTTTTTGCTGGCACTGATCCTGTTTTACTACGGCCATAAACACCTGGACCTTCCAATCGGCGGGTTGATGGACCCGATTTACGAGAACGCGCCAATGTCATGGGACAAGGTGAAGTCTATTCTTGTGCACCTGATCGTTCCCACTTTTGTCATTGGCACCTCGGGCGCATCCGCCATGATGCAGCGCCTGCGCGCCAATATGTTGGATGAATTGGGTAAACCTTATGTGGAAACCGCGATCGCCAAAGGCATGCCGCCGCGCCGGATGTTGATGAAATACCCCCTGCGCGTGGCCTTCAATCCCTTTGTCGCGGACATTGGTAACCTTCTGCCATCAATGGTGTCCGGCTCCGTTCTGGTCTCGGTTGTGCTTGGCCTGCAAACCATCGGCCCTGATCTCCTGCAGGCTTTGAAATCACAGGACATGTTCCTGTCCGCCTTTGTCTTGATGTTTGTGGCACTGCTGACATTGATCGGCACAATGATATCCGACGTGCTCTTGGTTCTTCTGGACCCGCGCATTCGCTATGAAGGGCGCAAATCATGACCCACACACCAGACGACCGCTTTGTCAGCGTTGCCCCGTTTGACCCAAATCCGGCCCTGCTGGAAGTGGAACGCAAAGACCTAGACGCGCCGAATTGGCTGCTGGTTTGGCGTAAATTCCGCACCCATCGGCTAGGGCTAATCTCGGGCGCATTTCTACTCTTCTGCTACTTGCTGCTCCCTGTTATCGGTTTTGTCGCGCCATATGGGCCGAATGAACGCCACGCCGAGCATCTCTACTCGCCGCCGCAAAGTATTCACTTCTTCCACGACGGTGAATTCCTCGGTCCATTTATCTATCCAATGACGTCCGAGGCAAACCTGCAGACGTTCCAATGGGAGTTCATCCCCGATCTCGAAAGCCCCCGCAAACTGCGGTTTTTCTGCGAAGGCAAAACCTACAAGATTGCGGGCGTCATCCCATCCGACACCCATCTGTTCTGCCCACCCGAAGTTTTTGACGAAGAAGTTGTGCCCTTTTTCCTGTGGGGGTCAGACCGTTTGGGCCGCGATGTGTTTAGCCGGATCCTGTATGGCGCGCAGCTGTCGCTGACAGTAGGTCTGATTGGCATCACCGTGTCATTCGTGCTGGGTATCTTCTTTGGCTCGGTCGCGGGGTATTTTGGTGGTACAATCGACTGGGTCATCAACCGCGTGATCGAAGTGCTGCGCTCCTTGCCGGAACTGCCCCTTTGGCTGGCCCTATCAGCGGCTGTGCCATCGAACTGGTCCCCCATTGCAGTGTTCTTTGTCATTTCCATCATTCTGGGACTGCTCGATTGGCCCGGCCTCGCCCGGTCTGTACGCGCGAAATTCCTGTCCCTGCGCGAAGAAGAATACGTCCGCGCCGCTGAGATGATGGGGGCAAGCTCAGGCCGGGTGATCCGCAAGCACTTGCTGCCGAATTTCCTCAGCCACCTGATCGCCTCCGCCACTTTGTCGATCCCGGCGATGATCCTAGGGGAGACGGCATTGTCCTATCTTGGCCTTGGTTTGCGTGCACCTGCCGTCAGCTGGGGCGTGATGCTGAATGATGCACAAAACCTCGCCAGTATCGAAATCTACCCCTGGACCGCAATTCCAATGCTGCCGATCGTCGTGGTCGTTCTCGCCTTCAATTTCCTTGGCGATGGATTGCGCGACAGCCTGGACCCATATCAGCAATGACCTTGCTGCGCGCGCTGCCTGCCCCAGAAGGCTTTGAAACCACCGGCACCGGGATCGCGCCCAGTGCATTTGGGGTGACTGACCTGATGTGCCGCTCCATTGCGGCAGTTGGTCTCGAGCTGTCTGCCTTTATGGCAGCGACGGGTCTGCTGACGCAGGTGCCATCTGTTGCCGTCGACCAGCGGCTGGCAACACTTTGGGGAAAATACAGTTTCCGCCCTCAGGGTTGGTCCATGCCAGACCTTTGGGACGACCTTGCTGGGATTTACCAGACACGCGACGGCTGGATCCGCCTCCACACCAATCTCCCACACCACCGCCGGGCAGCCCTTGCGACGCTCGACTGCAACGCACGCCGAGATGACGTTGCGCAGGCGTTGCAAAGCCAAATCGCTGCCGAAGTTGAAGACGCGATCCATTTCAACGGAGGCGTCGCGGCTGCTTTGCGC
Organism: uncultured Paracoccaceae bacterium; assembly: GCA_947497985.1. Lineage (GTDB taxonomy): Bacteria > Pseudomonadota > Alphaproteobacteria > Rhodobacterales > Rhodobacteraceae > Epibacterium. Next base: position 278,142 of record CANMIX010000003.1, on the reverse strand, counting down.
AGCGCGTCAGATTGGGCCAACCATCCGCAAGGGCGTGCTGTTGCCGGGGAGCCGCTGATCAATTGGCAAGGCAAGCGGCAGGTCAGACTGCGCCCGCTTCCCAACGCCACTCCGGCCCGACCGTTGTTGGGGCTGCGCGTCCTTGATTTGACGCGTGTTCTTGCGGGACCTATTGCGACGCGCACCTTGGCGGGCCTTGGTGCAGACGTTCTGCGGATTGACCCACCCGATTGGGATGAGCCCGGCGTGATCCCCGATATCTCACTGGGGAAATGCATGGCAACGCTTGATCTCAAGACGTCAGACGGATTGGAGCGCCTGTCCCAATTGCTGTCACAGGCGGACGTCTTGGTGCATGGCTACCGCCCCGGAGCCTTGGATAACCTTGGTCTGGATCTCAAACGGCGTGATGCGCTGGCACCCGATCGAATTGAAGTCACGCTCAACGCCTATGGGTGGACCGGCCCTTGGGCGCAGCGCCGCGGTTTTGACAGTCTGGTTCAGATGAGCAGCGGTATTGCACAGACAGGAATGGAGTGGGCCGGAGCCGCACGCCCGCATCCGCTGCCATTCCAAGCCTTAGACCACGCAACCGGATATCTAATGGCGGCCGCTGCGATTTCTGGGCTGCGCGCGGCTTACTCTGGCGACCCGGTTGGCACAGCACATCTTTCCCTTGCCAGATCAGCGCATGAGCTAAACACCATGGAGCCCGCTGCCAGCGGCCCGGACGTCCGCAATTGGCAAGACAATGACTTCAGTGATGCCACAGAAGCTACCACATGGGGACCGGGCCATCGCCTGCGCTCCCCTTTGCACGTCGATGAAACTCAACTGCACTGGGCCCTGCCAGCGACGGCATGTGGCACTCACAAAGCGCAGTGGCGTTAAGACCCCTCAGCCTTAATCACCATCAGAGCCGTCGTTGATATCCATAAGATCTTCGTCAATCGCCGCCTGAGCCGCGCCCACGGCAGCCCGCTTTTTTTGTTCGGGCGACAGTTCATTCGCTTGGTCCGCAGCCAGACGCACGGTGACTTCGCGGTGGGCAAATCGGATACCTTCGCGTTCAAACAATTCGCGGATCTCGTGGAAAACCTTTTTGCGAATTGTCCATTGATCACCCGGCTTGGTCATGAATTTGACCCGGATGATCATCGCGGAATCCTGCATTTCAATCACACCCTGTGACTTCAACGGCTGGATGAAGTTGTCGCCGATTTCCGGATCTTCCAGCATCTTCTGGCCAAGCTTTTTGATCAGCTTGCGGACCTTTTCCACGTCGGTGTCATAGGTCACCCTGAGCGGCAGTTTCATCATTACCCAATCACGCGAGTAGTTGGTGAGCACTTTGATCTCACCAAATGGCACCGTGTTCAGCGCGCCCAGATGGTGGCGCAGTTGGAAGGAACGGACCGAGATTTTCTCAACCGTGCCCTTCACGTCACCAATGTCGATGTACTCCCCTTTGCGGAAGGCATCATCCAGCAGGAAGAATGCGCCCGAAAAGATATCGCGCACCAAGGTTTGCGAGCCAAAGCCGATGGCCAGACCGACAACACCGGCCCCCGCGAACAACGGGCTGACGTTGATGCCGATTTCCAACAACAGGATCAGAATGATGGACACCACAACAACGGCCAGGATCGCACCCCGAAACAAGGGCAGCAAGGTCGCCAACCGGCTGGCCCCGCCAGCTCCGCCTTCATCACCAAGCTCCGCTTCCTGAGTATCTTCGGTTTCATCCTCGATCTTGCTGTCGATCCAGATCCGGAACATGTGATAGACGATGTAGCCAATGAACAGGATTGCAATAATATCCAAACCCTTTTCAGCCCAATGACTGTTGAGCCATTCAGTGTCCGGCCTCCAAACAAAGATTAACGCAATTACCCCGACCACAAAGGCCAGAACCCCAGCAACACGTCGCGCAAGGTCTTCGAAAGTGGCAACCGGGTGGCGCCGACGTGGTGCGACCTCGCCTATCCCATCCATCTCTGCCTCAGCTTCGAGGGCGGTCGGCGTCTCCGTTTCGATAACCAGGTGCGTGCGCTTCTGGAAGAAGCGTTCGATCACATAGTTGATTGCGCCGTAGACAACCAAGATTGAGGTGAGCACCAAATAGGTACCCGCCATGATCGGGAACGAAAGACTGCGTTCCAACACCAAGTCCAACGCCAGTTCCAACCAGCCGAACACCATGTAAGCCATCACCAGCGGGCCCCACGCGACCGAAAGAACCCGAACAAGCCAGGTGCAGGCGTCCTTGGGCTTACCAGCGCGAATTGCGCTTGAGATCGCGCGACCGTTGACCAGAACCATTGCCAGGTTTGCCAATGTGCCCACCAAAGCCGACCCACCAGCTGCCAGTACAAAAACATTGTAGTTCAGGCCAAAATCACCAATCCAGGTGGCAAAAAGCACAGCACAAATGTCATACGTCGCAATGGCGGAGGCCCAGTAATAAAGCCGGGTGGCATCCCGGTCGCTCAGGATCGGAATGCGGTATTGCGGTAGAAACGGTGACAGCACCATCCGCAACAAATCTGACGCCGTACGTGACAAGAAGAAGGCTGTGAAAATGGCAACAATCGTGAATTGGATTGATTGATCCTCGGCGCGGCCAAAAAACAACAGCGCCGTTATCTCGACAAACAGCATCGCAAAAATGGTAGCGCCAATGCCAGTCAAAAACCGCATAACCAAAAAGGGCATTTTTTCTGCATAGCCCTGCGGTTCAGCTTTGATACGTGCGACCACGAATTTTTTGGCGATGCGTTTGCCGTAAATCTCGATCGACAACCAGCGCCCGATCAACAACAAGATCAAGGCCCCACCCAGCACTTCGACGTATTTCATAATCCGCCCATCCGGGCTGGTCTGACGCAAGATATACTGGAACTCGAACAACGAATATGGCAGCGCTTCCAACCGGTTCGTCAACGCTTGGCGAAAAGCGTCCATCCGGGTCTGCGCCTGCATCAACCGCGAAGCGCCTTCCATTGCACCCTCGGTCTCATCTGTCTCTTCGACGCTCGCGGGCGCCGTGGTTATCGGTTGACCGCTTGGGTCAATGACAATCACACCAAGCCCGCTTTCAACAGCTTGCTCAATCGCTGTTTGCAGCGCATCAGCGTCCACATCAGCGTTGCCCTCTTGTGCCCACACAGAGGCCGTCAGAACAACACTCATCAAAAGACCGAGAAGTCCCCGCAAAACGCCTGCCATTTCGCCACCTAAACCAATATCTTCGAATTTCTGATAAACTTTATCCAGCCAAAGGTTGAAAGGCTATCGCTCATTTTGGTTACGATTTGGAAATATCTTTGCTTGATTGCAACTTGGGCACGCCCGCGTTATAGCGGACTGGTAGGAAATGGCGCATCACACCATATCTTGGCAGCCGTCATTTTGCGACGTCGAAATCCCGCGACACCGGGTACACAACCCTGCTCATCAACTCGAGCAGATAAGAACACGTGCCAGGTGCCGCAATGGGCAACCTCGCCAGAACCGAGGCACAAGATGGCCAACGATTGGGGTCACGAATATGGGCGCATGGATTTGGCCGCCGGACGTGGGTTCTCCCGTCTGCTCGCAGGCTATTCTTTCGCCAAGGCCCCTTCATGACGACATTGCCGAATAATACCGTCCGCGGTCCGCGTGTGATGCTTTATAGCCACGACACTTTTGGTTTGGGTCACCTGCGCCGCTCGCGTGCTTTGGCCGAGGCGATCACCTCCGCTGATCCGTCTGCATCCGCGCTGATCCTGACCGGCTCTCCTGTGGCGGGTCGCTTCACCTTTCCGACACGGGTGGACCATGTGCGCCTTCCCGGCGTTATCAAACGCGCAGATGGTTCTTACGCCTCGCGCACCATGGGCATGGACATCGAAGAAACGACGCAGCTGCGTGCCAATCTGATCCTGTCTACCGTCGAAAGCTATGCCCCTGACATCCTGATCGTCGACAAAGAACCAAGCGGTTTTCGCGGTGAATTACTACCGACACTAGAACGGCTCAGCACTGATGGCTCGGCACAGATTGTTCTGGGACTGCGCGATGTGTTGGATGAACCCGAAGTGCTGGCCCGCGAGTGGGAGCGCAAAGACGCGATCCGTGCGACCGAGGCCTATTATGATGAAATCTGGGTCTATGGCTCCCGTTCGGTTTATGAGCCGACGCAAGGATTACCTTTAAGTGCAGAAGCACGTGCACGCATGCATTGGACCGGCTATTTGCGCCGTGACCTTGGTGATATTGGCCCCGCGCCGCAGCAACCTTATGTGCTGATCACCCCCGGTGGCGGCGGTGATGGTGCCACAATGGTGGATCTGGTGCTGTCGGCTTATGAGCAAGACCCGACATTGGGTCCCCGCGCGGTTTTGGTCTATGGCCCCTTCTTGTCCGGTGAAACACGCGAAGATTTTGAAACCCGTGTCGCGCGCCTTGATGGCCGGGTGACTGCGGTTGGTTTTGAAAGCCAGATCGAAACGCTTTTTGCCGGGGCGCAGGGCGTTGTGGCGATGGGGGGCTACAATACGTTTTGCGAGCTGTTGTCCTTTGATCGGCCCGCCGTGATTGTCCCGCGCACCAAACCTCGCCTTGAACAATGGATCCGGGCCAGCCGCGCCGAAGAGCTGGGCCTGGTCTCCATGCTGGATGAGAATCGCGACGGGCTGACACCGGCCTCGATGATCAAGGCAATCCGTGCCCTTGAAACCCAAACTCCACCATCAGCCGCAGGCGCACATGCTGATTTGCTGGACGGGTTGGACTATGTGACCACACGTGTTGAAAGCCTGTTGGCCCAACGCGCGCCAAAGGCAGCTGAATGACCCAAACTCCTCCTCTTGCCGTGCTGGTCAAAGGCTGGCCGCGCCTGTCCGAGACATTTATCGCACAAGAGCTTGTGGCGCTCGAAGAAGAAGGCGTGGACTTCGAAATCTGGTCCCTGCGCCATCCCACCGACATCAAACGCCACCCGTTGCACGAACGGCTGAAGGCGCGGGTGCATTACCTGCCCGAATACCTTTATGAAGAGCCGGAACGGGTTTGGGCGGCACGTGACATTGCACGCAAACTGCCGGGCTACGCCAAAGCTTATGAGATCTGGCGCGCTGACCTACGCCGCGATATTACACCCAACCGCGTGCGCCGTTTCGGTCAAGCCTGTGTTCTGGCTGCCGAAATGTCAGATGAAGTCCTGGCGATGTATGCGCATTTCCTGCACACGCCGTCCTCGGTGGCTCGTTACGCCGCCATCATGCGCGGCATGCCGTGGAGCTTTTCGGCCCACGCCAAGGACATTTGGACCTCTCCCGATTGGGAAATTTCCGAAAAACTGTCTGACAAGAGCTTTGGCGCGGCCTTTGGGGCGACCTGCACCGGGTTTGGCGCAAAACACCTGCAAGACATGTCGGATGGCACACCGGTTGATCTGATCTATCACGGTCTTGATCTGACACGTTTCCCCAAACCACCTGAACGTATCTGGCGCACGGCGGAGGCCCCGCTGAAACTGATGTCCGTTGGTCGTTTGGTTGAGAAGAAGGGCTTTGACAACCTGATCGCGGCTCTGACCCTTTTGCCGAACGATCTGGACTGGCATTTCACCCATATCGGTGGCGGCGCGCTAAAGGACAAACTGCAGGCGCAAGCAGTCGAAGCGGGTATTGCTGACCGCATCACTTGGCATGGTGCCTGTGACCAACCCGAAGTGATTGCGGCCATGCGTGACAGCGATCTGTTCGTGCTGCCCAGCCGGGTGGCCAAGGACGGCGACCGCGACGGTCTGCCCAACGTCTTGATGGAGGCCGCGTCGCAACGTCTGCCGATCCTGTCCACGGCGGTCTCTGCAATCCCCGAGTTCATCGACACCGGCACCCACGGTACGCTCAGCTCGGATCAGCCCAAGGATCTGGCGGCGGCCATTGTGAGCATCGCCCAATCTCCAGAACATGCCGCCGAAATGGCCGAGGCCGCGCTGGCGCGTTTGCGCCATGAATTTGGTATGATGCCCGGTATTCACCAGCTCAAATCTCGTATCACCGCTATGTTGCAGGACCAGTAACCATGCCCTCGGCGCCCCGCATCGCCTTTTATGCGCCTATGAAATCCCCGGACCACCCGGTGCCCTCGGGGGACCGCGAAATCGCGCGCAATCTGATGCGGATGATGGCACACGCAGGGTTTGAGGTAGAGTTGGTTAGCGATTTTCGCAGCCGCGACAAAACCGGGGACAGTACAGTACAGGCACGCCTTTTTCAGGAAGCCGACGACGAAATCCAGCGCCTGTCTGCGGAGCTGCCCCGCTTTGACATCTGGGTCACTTATCATAATTACTACAAGGCGCCCGATCTCATTGGCCCGTCGCTGACACGTGCACGCGGCATTCCCTATGTGCAGATCGAAAGCACGCGCGCTCTGAAACGGCTTGATGGCCCTTGGGACCGTTTTGCGCGCGCAGCTCATAAGGCCGCCGACCACGCTGATCTGATCTTGTCGCTGACACAGCGCGATCAGAAAACTCTGATCCGGGATCGGTTTCAGGACCAATCCCTCGCAGTACTCGCCCCATTTCTAAACCGAACCGATCTGCCACAGGCCTCAACTTTAGCCGGGCCGATGCTAAGTGTTGGCATGATGCGCGAAGGCGACAAGCTTGCCTCGTACAAGATCATCGCCGAAAGCCTCATACCGCTCACTGGCGACTGGCAGCTCACCATTGTCGGCGACGGCCCAGCCCGCCAGCGGGTTGAGGCACTGTTTGCACCTTTAGACACGCGCGTGCGCTTTCTAGGGCAGCTTGCACCCGACGCGCTGGCCTCGGAATACCAAAACGCCCGTCTTTTTCTCTGGCCCGGCGTGAACGAGGCCTTTGGCATGGTCTACCTTGAAGCGCAGAGCTTTGGCCTGCCGGTGGTTGCTCAAAACCGCCCCGGCGTGAACGAAGTGCTTTCGCCCGCAAACAACGCACTGGCACCGGCTCCGTCCAAAGATGCAACTGCCCTTACGGCGGCTCTTGATAACCTAAACACAAGCTCTGAATTGCGGCAAAGGCTCCAAAGGGATGCGCGCGCCCATGTTCAGGCCCGTCACCTGATGCCTGCTGCTGCCGACTTTTTCCAAGCGGCCGTCACCCCATTACTGGAGCGCCGCCCATGATACGCCTCGCCATGCTGCGTCACGGCCATACCCCGTGGAACCGAATGGGCCGCATTCAGGGCCGCAGTGATATCGCACTCGACATCGACGCCCGGGCTGAGCTTGCTGCGCAATCTCTCCCCCAAGGATGGGAACACGCAGATTTGGTTGCAAGCCCCTTGGAACGCGCTTGGGACACCGCCGAACGGGTTGCGGGCCGCCCGGCGACACGTGTACCCAACCTGATCGAAATGAATTGGGGCGACTGGGAAGGGCTGCATGGGCGTGACCTCAAGGCAGACCCGGCCAGCGGCTTCAAAGACATCGAAGACTGGGGCTGGGATTACTGCCCACCCGGCGGCGAGAGCCCGCGAGAGGTCTGGGACCGCCTCTCGCCTTGGCTATTTGCACTGAAACAGGACACGGTTGCAGTTTGCCATATCGGTATTATGCGGGTGATCCTTGCCCGCGCGCATGGCTGGGATTTCGCAGGGCCCGCGCCCTTTGCCGTGAAACGCAACCGGCTTTTTGTAGTTGAAATCGACGGCACAACCCTTACCCCAGTGCCAGATCCAATCCGCCTGATCAAAAAGGACACCGAATGAAGGTTCAGATCATCGTCACCCATCTTTTGGGTGCAGGCCACCTGTCCCGCGCGCTGACGCTGGGTCGCGCCTATGCGGATGCTGGCGACGAGGTACAGGTTGTCTCGGGCGGGTTTCCGGTTTCACAATTGGCAAAAGACGGCATCACGTTGGTACAACTGCCCCCGCTGCGGTCAGACGGTGTGAACTTCAAACGTTTGCTGGGGGAAGATGGATCGGCTGTGGATGACGCGTATCGCAATCGCCGCATTGCGGCCTTGCGCGCGGCCTTTCATGCCTTTGAACCCGATGTAGTGATCACAGAGCTATATCCTTTTGGCCGCCGCACATTGCGCCATGAATTCCGTGACCTGATCGAAACTGCGCGCCAGTCGGCAAATCGCCCACTGATCCTGTCGTCGATCCGCGATATTCTGGCCCCACCAACCAAGCCTGAACGGATTGCAGAGGCCGACGCGATCCTGGCAGAGCTCTATGACGGTATCCTTGTCCATTCGGACCCGGACAATACACGGCTAGAGCTCAGCTGGCCCCTGCACGAGAGCTGGTCGAGCAAAATTCACTACACCGGATATGTTGTCCCAGCCGCACCTGAACCGCAGCCTGATGGCATCGGCAAGGATGAGGTCCTGGTAAGTGCTGGTGGCGGTTCCATCGGGGATGAGCTGTTCAATACAGCACTCGAGGCGGCCCGCCAGACACCGGACCTGACATGGCGCATTCTGGTGGGGGGGGCCGACGCCGCGGACCGGATCACCGCCTTCCGTGCCAAAGGCTCCCCTGCAATTGTTGAGGCCGCGCGCCCCGATTTTCGCGAGATGATGTGTCATGCCCGCGCTTCGATCTCCATGTGTGGCTACAACACTGCGTTAGATGTCCTGCAATCCGGGGTCCCTGCGATTTTCATCCCCTTTGATGCAGGCACCGAAGTTGAGCAAGGCATCCGGGCCGAAGCGCTTGGCAAACTGGGTGGTATCAAAACCTTGCGCCGCGCCACCCTGACGCCCCAGCAATTGCTTGATGGATTGGAAGACCTACAAAAAGAACCAAAACGACAGATCACGCAGAAAGGCTTTGACGGCGCAGCTCAGACCGCTGCCCTCACCCGTCGCCTTGTGGAAGAGCACAGGAGCCGCGCGTGACACAAACACGGCTGGATTGGTCTCCTTTGGATGAAGAATTGGGGGCTTGGCAGCGGGCTGGGATAACTCTTCCGCTGTGGTGGCGTGACGATGATGCGGTTACACAAACACCCGCGCTTGCGCAGCTCTCCACCCTCTCCAAAACTTTGGAAATTCCGGTTCATCTGGCCGTGATCCCTGCACGGGCGGAACAATCCTTGGCGGAAACGCTCTCTGTCAATCTTATTCCTGTTGTTCACGGCTGGTCTCACAAATCGCACACTTGCCCGAAGGAAAAGAAGTCAGAATTTGCGCCCACTCGCGCCATAAAGTCCAAACAGGAAGAGGCAAAATCCGCCCTCATCCGATTGAGGGCGCTATTTGGTGACAGATTGGCCCCAATGTTCGTCCCCCCGTGGAACCGGATCAGCGATGACATGTATCCAGTATTGGCGGACCTTGGCTATCAGGCAGTTTCGACGTTCAAGCCACGCACCGCTGCTGAAGCAACGCCAGGCCTCCTGCAGATCAATACACATTTGGATCCGATCAATTGGCGTGGCAATCGCTCCGTTGTCGATCCGGGCTTGCTCATCGAACAAACATGTCAAAATCTACAGGCTCGCCGTTCCGGCAAAACCGACAACTCTGAGCCATTTGGCGTTCTAACCCACCATTTGGTTCACGATGCTGCGATATGGTCTTTCACTGAGGCGCTGATTGGGCGACTCTTGGCAGGCCCTGCTGAGATCTGGCATTTTTCCGCGCCGACCCAAACCAGCCAAGGTGCGCCAACCAACAACGATCAGGGGCAGATATGAGCCGTCTAGACAGTGTAATTCGAAGACTAACCGCCCAACGCTCTGGGCTGAACTGGGCTGCTGAACAGCTTGGCGACGCATCAGGAGATGTGCTGGAACTGGGCCTTGGCAATGGGCGCACCTATGATCACTTACGCGAGCTGGCATCCAACCGTCGGATCTGGGTGATCGACCGCAACCTGCAGTGCCACCCCGCTTGTGTTCCACCAGCCGAGGATTTCCTGCAAGGCGACGCGGATGCGATGCTTGCGAAACTTGCCGAAGATGGGCCGCGTGTGTCGCTCGCGCATTATGACCTCGGCACAGGAGATCCCGAACGCAACAAGGAACTCTCCGCTTTTTTGGCCCCGCTGTTGGCCAAGGTCATGCTTCCGGGCGGGTTAATCCTCTCGGATCAGGAGCTTCCCGGTTTTGAACAGCTGCCGGAACCCTGCGACATCCCGCCGGGACGCTATATGTTCTATCGCGCCGCCTAAAAGGTGAGAGCAGCGCCAAAAAACCCAAGCCCGGTTTGAGGTATTTCGCGCCTAACGGCACGACTCGCGCGCCGCGCCTTCGGCGCGGCGCTTGGCCCAACGCTTGACCAAGGTCCAGCCGATAGGCTGGGTGTTGGATCAAGGGGCGGGAGAACCTCCCCCTGCCCCGATCTCTCGGCCGTAAAACCGTTACGCCACGCGCTGCCCGCGTGACCAGACACCACGCAAACCAGGCGTACCGCCGCGCAGACCAAAGCGGATCAGGTCCGCGCGCTTGCCAACCTCAATACGACCCCGATCCTCCAGACGCACCGCATCCGCAGGCGCCGATGTCACTGTCGAGAGGCCGCGCGCCATGTCGCCCCAGATCTCTCCCAGCCTGACCGCAGACATCAACAAAGCCGCAGGCACATAGTCGGATGAGACGATATCCAACAACTCTAGCTCTGCCAGCTCTTGTGCTGCCACATTGCCCGAATGTGAGCCACCCCGGATCAGGTTGGGCGCGCCCATCATCACCTTGATCCCATGGGCGTGACAGGCGCGTGCCGCCTCAACCGTGGTTGGAAACTCTGCCAGGCGAATGCCATAGCCAGCAGAGGTCTCAACCTGCCCTTCAGTGGTGTCATCATGGCTGGCCAGAACCGCACCAAAACGCGCCGCCGCCTTCACGGTCTCGGCCTCGTGCTTGTCGCCATAGATCGCACGCATTTCGCGCAGTTCGGCGATATGGCGTTGGAACCCTTCGTCATCAAACCCGTGTTTGCCCTTCACATAGGCTTCCAGCTTGCTCACATCCCGGAACTGACGTTGGCCCGGTGTGTGATCCATCAGTGAGACCAGTCCAACCCGGTCCTCGGCGCCAAATTCATTCAGCTCTTCTGCCAAAGTCTCGGAACAGACCTCAGCGCGCAAGTGCAGGAAATGGCTGATCTTCAACGCATCTGCCGCCCGCAGCTCCCACAGCTCACTCGCCAGCCCACGCGCATATTTGGCGTAATTCGCTTCCTTGCGACGGATCGAACCAATGCGCAGCGCATCAAATACAGTGGTGATCCCGGTGCCCGCCAGTTCAGCATCATGGGCGATGATCGCCGCCGCATGGGGCCAGTCGACCTTGGGACGCGGCTGAATGTGGCGCTCCAGATTGTCTGTATGGAGTTCCACCAGACCGGGGCTCAGGAAGTCCCCGTCACAATCAATCGCTCCGGCAGGCACTGCCGCGCCTTCGGAGATATCGACGATGCTGTCGCCTTCACATTTCACGGCACCTGTGATGGTTTCATTTGGCAGAACCACCGTGGCATTGGCAAAGATCAGTTCTTCTGTCATCTCAGTTTCACAACTTTCGGGCTATGGGAACGGCCACGTATAGGAGGCCAATGTGACATTCACGCGATACGCGATTTATTACGCGCCCCCCGCCGATGCGGCGTGGAGCAAATTCGGGGCCAGCTGGCTGGGTTGGGACATGGAGACCGGCACAGAGGTGACGCATCCCGCGTGTCCCGGTCTGGATGTGGCAGAGATCACCGCGACGCCCCGCAAATACGGGCTGCACGCGACCATGAAGCCGCCGATGCGCCTGGCCCAAGGCCAAACGGTTGAGGCCTTGCACGTGGCCTGTGCCGCCCTTGCGGCCAAACAGGCCCCTGTCACGCTCGACGGGTTGGAGATCGCACGTCTGGGACGTTTTCTGGCCCTGCGTGCCAAGGGAGACGCAACTGCGCTGAACGCGCTGGCCGCGGCTTGCGTGAACGAGCTGGATCCGTTCCGCGCGCCCCTTACCGATACCGATCTGGAGCGGCGCCGCGCCAATGGGCTGTCGCCGGAGCAGGACGCGCATCTGGTTCAATGGGGCTACCCCTATGTCATGGATCAGTTTCGCTTTCACATCACGCTGACCGGCAAACGCCCCAAGCCCGAACTGCCCAACATCGAGGCCGCACTTGGCGAAGCTCTCGCTCCGCTCCTGCCCACCCCGTTTGAGATCCGCGATCTCGCCCTTATGGGTGAGGCGGAGGATGGGCGTTTCCACCTGATCCACCGCTACGCGCTCTCAGCCTGAGCAGCAAAGATCACGTCGAGCGCGGCCTGAATGGCGGCGCTCAACTCCGCACTATTGTCGATCTCATGGACCTGCGTCAGCCCCTCTGGCAGGGGTTTTGCGGCCTGCGCCAGACGTTTGGCCTGCTCTTCCACGCTTTCGCGCCCACGCCCCGCCAGACGAGCCGCCAGAACCTCAGGGCTGGCGGTCACATTCAACACGATCAGATCGCCAAAGGCCTCTTGTGCGTCAAACAGGACCGAGCGGGAGAAGTTCACCAAGACCCCGCGCCCCTCGGCCCGCTGCGCCAGAACCGCAGCCGCTGGCACGCCGTAAAACAACCCATGCGCCTGCCAGTGCAGCGCAAACTCGCCCTCCTCTTGGCGTGCGGCGAACTCAGCTTCGGTCACGGGGGTATAATCTTCACCGCCAGCCTCCGGCGCGCGGGTGATGACACGTTTCAACAGCGTCAGGCGCGGATCAGCAGCCACCAATCCGGTCATCACACTGTCCTTGCCAACCCCTGAGGGGCCGACAACTGCAATCACCGGCCCAAGCGCCGCGCCATTCATGCGGCCACCTGCGGCGAATACCCTGTGACGTCGATGAAACGGTCGCAGACCTCTTCGCGCGCGGCCTCGTCGTGGAAGATCCCCACGATTGCAGCACCGCGCGCTTTGGCTGAATTGATCAACCCCAGTACGGTTGCTCGGTTCTGGGCATCCAGACTTGCAGTCGGCTCATCCAAAAGCATCGCCGGATAATCATGGGCAAAGCCGCGCGCGATGTTTACACGCTGCTGTTCGCCGCCGGAAAATGTCGTCGGGCTGAGCCCCCACAGACGTTCCGGGATATTCAGCTGCGCCAACAGGCTTGCGGCCTTGTCACGTGCAACGGCCTGATCTTCGCCGACGGCCAGCAGTGGCTCGGCCACCACATCCAGCGTCGCAACCCGTGGTACCACCCGCAGGAACTGGCTCACATAGCCCAGCGTTTTGCGCCGCAGCTCAAGGATCTCACGTGGCTCCGCCTTGGCCACATCCACGTCGCCAATCAGGATCTGACCACTGGCGGCAAGGTAGTTGCCATAGATCAGCCGCATCAACGTGGATTTCCCCGCGCCAGAGGCACCGACCAGACCCACACATTCACCCGGCGCAACCTTCAGGTTTGCACCTTCCATCACCGGGATCACGGCGCTGCCCTGATTGTGCAGGGTAAAGCTTTTGCTCACATTATTTAGTTCAATCATCGCTCTCACCCTCACACTTGCAGCACGCTGGACACTAGCAGCTGCGTATAGGCATGCTGCGGATCATCCAGCACCTGATCGGTCAGGCCGGTTTCCACCACATGGCCATCCTTCATCACCATCAGTCGATCTGCCAAGAGGCGCACCACCGCCAGATCATGGGTCACGATAATCGCGCTGAGACCCATTTCACGGACCAAACCGCGCAGCAAATCCAACAGACGCGCCTGAACTGAGACGTCCAGGCCACCGGTGGGTTCATCCATGAACACCAGACGCGGGCCAGTCACCAGATTGCGGGCGATCTGCAAACGCTGCTGCATGCCGCCGGAAAAGGCGGTTGGGCGATCATCCACCCGCTCTTCCTTGATCTCAACCCGGCCCAGCCAATCAACCGCACGCTCGCGGATGTTACCATAGTGACGGTCGCCCACGGCCATCAAACGCTCGCCAATATTGCCCCCGGCTGACACCGACATGCGCAACCCATCGCGCGCATGCTGGTGAACAAAGGCCCAGTCCGTACGGCTCAACATCCGGCGTTCGGGTTCTGACATGGTGACCGTATCCACCGGCCCATCGGCCAGCGTGTCAAACACCACCTCACCCTGATCGGGAGGCAGGTGACCGGCCAGACAGTTCAACAGCGTCGACTTGCCCGAGCCACTCTCCCCCACGATCCCCATGACTTCACCGGGATAAAGATCAAAGCTTACGTCCGTACAGCCAACAAAGCTGCCATAGGTCTTGCGAATATCACGTACCTGCAACAAAGGGGTCATGCGCTCGCCTCCAGTTCATTTTCAGTGCCCAGACGGCCCACATAGCCCTCGGCCCGGCGCGAGCGACAGTAATCCGTGTCGGAACAGACAAACATCCGCCCGCCTTTGTCATCGAGGATCACCTCGTCCAGATAGCTGTGTTCAGAGCCGCACAGATCACAGGCGTGATCGGCCTTGCTGGCTTCAAACGGGTAGTCCTCGAAATCAAGGCTCACGATCTTGGTATAGGGCGGCACCGCATAGATCCGCTGTTCGCGCCCTGCCCCAAAGAGCTGGATCGCGGCCATCTCCATCTTGGGGTTGTCGAATTTCGGGATGGGGCTCGGGTCCATCACATACCGTCCCTCAACCTTCACCGGATAGGCATATGAGGTTGCAATCGCGCCGTGCTGGCTGATGTCCTCATAAAGTTTCACATGCATCAGGCCATATTCTTCCAGCGCATGCATCTTCCGGGTCTCGGTTTCACGTGGTTCAAGAAAGCGCAGCGGTTCGGGGATCGGCACCTGATAGACAAGGATCTGATCTTCGCGCAGCGCCGCCTCCGGGATGCGGTGGCGGGTCTGGATCACATCCGCTTCGCCCGTTTCCTCAGTGGTGGCAACACCGGCCGTGCGTTCAAAGAACTTCCGGATCGAGACCGCATTCGTCGTATCATCCGCGCCTTGGTCGATCACTTTCAACGTGTCATCCGGCGTCAGCGTCGCGGCTGATACCTGCACTCCACCGGTGCCCCAGCCATAGGGCATCGGCATTTCGCGGCTGGCAAATGGCACCTGATAGCCGGGGATTGCCAGCCCTTTCAGGATCGCACGACGGATCATCCGCTTGGTCTGCTCGTCGAGGTATGCAAAGTTGTAGTCAGACATGGGTCAATGCTTTCCCAACATGTTTTGGTGCGCCCCAGAGGGCAGTTCCCGACCGCAGGTGGGGTGAATGATTGCTTTCGAAAATAGGCTCATTCCGCTGCCTCCTGCACCTGCTCAGACGCGGCCAGATTGGCCTCTGCCTCGGCGCGCAGCTTGCGGACCAGCTCCAGCTCGGCCTGGAAATCCACGTAATGCGGCAGTTTGATATGTTCGAGGAAGCCGGTGGCCTGAATGTTATCCGCATGGCTCAGGACGAATTCCTCATCCTGCGCAACCGCACCTACATTATCCTCGCCCAGCTCTTCCCAGCGCAACGCCCGGTCCACCAGCGCCATGGAAATCGCCTTGCGCTCTGACTGGCCAAAGATCAGCCCATAGCCACGGGTGAACTGCGGCGGCTCGGTCTTGGAGCCTTGGAACTGGTTCACTGTCTCACATTCGGTCAGTTCAACCTCACCAATTTCAATGGCAAACCCCAGCTCTGGGATCTCCATCTCAACCGCGACCTTGCCGATGCGCAATTCGCCCACAAACGCGTGGTTGCGCCCATAGCCCCGCTGGGTGGAATAGGCGAGACCCAGCGTGAAGCCTTCGTCGCCCCGTGCCAGTGCCTGCAAGCGCAGCGCGCGCCCCGCCGGATAGGACAAAGGCTCCCGCGTCAGATCGCGCGGCACCTCACCCGATTGCGGCTCGTCCTGAATGATGTCTTCGCCCTTCAGGAAGGTGGTAATATGCGGCGTGGGCTCTTCGCGCGGGGTCGCGGTTGCGGCCTCGGGCACTTCGCCATCGGCGGCCAGTTTGAAATCCAGCAGACGGTGGGT
The DNA here is from genome assembly GCA_947497985.1 of uncultured Paracoccaceae bacterium. GTDB lineage: Bacteria > Pseudomonadota > Alphaproteobacteria > Rhodobacterales > Rhodobacteraceae > Epibacterium. The sequence continues at coordinate 262,202 of CANMIX010000003.1, read as the reverse complement.
GTAGTCAAAGGTTGGCCCCAGAACCTGCCCACCCGGCGCGTCCTTGAAGGTCGCTGAAATCCGGCGATCACAGGCCATATCAGCCGTCTCCATCGCAACGGAATAGCCGAACCGAGGCAATGTGGTGCGATAGGCGCGCATCAGGAACACCGCCTCGATCAGATCACCACGGGACTGTTTGATCGCAAGCGCGGCCAGATCCGGATCATACAAGGACCCTTCAGCCATCACCCGATTCACCGCCAGCGACAGCTGTTCGCGGATCTGGTCAATGCTCAACTCAGCGACGGATGTATCGCCCCGACGCTCTTCGGCCAGCCAGGCATGGGCGTTGTCAATCGCGCGCTCACCGCCTTTTACAGCAACATACATGGCTTATACCTCCTCAGCGATTTGGCTGGATCGCGGCAGCGCCATCACTTGGCCCCCCGCAGTAAAGAAGAAGTCGAGACCCAGCGGAAACATCACCGTGTTGCGCTGAAGCTGCGCCACATCCGGCAGGCTCATCTGGATCTGATCCTTGATACCCGGACCGCTCAACACGGCGTTGGGGGCGCCAAACGCAGCCTGCTCGACAATCAGCGTGGTTGAACGATCCGGATATTCTGACGTACCGATCCGGTATTGATCTAACGGCATCAGCGCGTCCCAGCCGCCAAAAGCGAAATCCGCCTCACCTGCTGCCACAATTGGCGCGCCGGTGTGAAATGTGATCCAAGCCCGCAAGGCTTCGCTGTCCACGTCTTTGGCGAGGTAGAGTTTGGTTTCCGGATCACACACCGTCAGCAACAAGGTGCCCGCCGCAATTGAGATCCCCTCGGGCGGGGTTGCGCCCGTAATCTCAAACGCTTGACCCGGACGCGCCATGGCGTTCATCGCCGCGCGAAACGCATGGGCTGCATCGGTGGCTGGGGCAGAGAACCCGCCTGCGAAATGATTTGCAGCGTTCATCAGTCTTCCCCTCGCGCCAATGTGAAAAACTCAACTTTGGTGGCAGCGGCCTTGGCGGCGCGTTCGCTGCGCGCTGCGTTTTGTTCGTCACGCAGCGGGGCGAGAACTGAGGCCTCTAGCGCATCGGCCTGCGCGCCCTGCATCAAAGCGTCAACTTTGGCTGCGATCTCGGCATGGGCCTTGTCACGCCCCTGAACATAGCCATGGCCAACCGCGCCATTGTCCAAGGACAAGGCACAGCGCGTTACGGTCATCTCACCCATGTTAAAAGGCGCGCCGGTGCCGCCCATCCGACCACGCAGCATCACGCCGCCGATCTCAGGTGGGCGCAGCCAGGTGAAATCCGGGTCGGCGTCATAGGCCCGCCACAGCTCGGCCAACCGTTTTGGCTGGGATTTCGCCAGCAGGCTCATCCAGGCTTTGCGCTCGTCTTGCGCCACTTCAGTCGTCATCACTTTGTTCCCTTGGCAAGCTTGTCTACTTGTCCTATACAACTATACAAATCATACCTGAGTTGCCCTGCTGGGCCAATTGGGAATTTGTGAAACTTTCAAGACGAGGCCGTGAATTGACCGGCTGAGGCATCACATTCATGGCAAGCACCCCCGTTTGGAAATCGATCTCTCTCACCCTGACCGAAGAGATTGCCCAAGGTCAGTATGAGACCGGAAGCAAGCTTCCCCCGGAATCGCAGCTCTCTGCCCGGTTTGGCGTGAACCGCCACACAGTGCGCCGTGCATTGGCAGAGATGGCCGAGAAAGGTCTGGTTCACGCGCGCCGGGGGGCTGGCGTCTTTGTGGCCGCCGCACCAACTGATTATCCTTTGGGAAAACGAGTGCGATTTCGGCAAAGCCTGCGCGCTGCAGGACGCACGCCAGGGGCAAAACTTTTGGCTATCACCACCCGCAACGCCAATCAGAAAGAGGCCGAAGCACTGGACCTCGCCCCCGGTGATCCGATCCATGTGACAGACTCTTTGTCGTTTGCCGATGGCGCGCCGGTCACCGTGGCGCAAAGCTGTTTTCCCGCCACGCGGTTCCCGAATTTTCCGGAGATCCACTGGGAGAACCAGTCTGTAACAGAAAGTTTTCGGCAACTCGGCGTGCCAGACTATACCCGCGCTTGGACACGTCTGACGGCCGTGGCAGCCAACCCAACCCAAGCGCTGCATCTAATGCTGAAAGAAGGCGACCCGCTGCTGCGGTCGGTCAGCGTGAATACCGATCAGGACGGAACGCCAATCGAGTTTGGCACCACCTACTTCGCAGGCCAGCGCATCACCCTCACGCTCTCCCAAGACGAGCTTTAAAGACAACTCACCCAGGCCACTCCCGCCCGGTTCAGTCGTTTTGAAAAACGCCCAAACCCGTTGGGCCAAGCGCCTTGCTGGCGCAAGGCGCATACGCGTGCCGCGCGCGAGGGCGCCTTGCGCCAGCAAGGCGATCTGGGTGACCCCAAAGGGGGCACCTATCGGCGCGGGAGCTTCTGCTGCGCCGGACCTGAAATCAGCTGTATTTCTCCAGAAACGCTTCAATCGGCAGCGCGCGGAAATCTGGGAGAGCTGTCTGCAGCGCATCATGGTCCCAGTCCCACCAAGCAAGCTCGTCCAACGCTTCAGCTATCGCCTCAGGAAACCGGCGGCGGATCAGCTTGGCGGTGTTGCCACCGACAATCGTATACGGTTCCACATCCTTGGTCACCACGGTCCCCGACGCCACGATTGCACCGTTTCCCACCGTGACCTCGGGCTTGATCATCGCCCCGTGGCCGATCCATGTGTCATGCCCGATCCGTGCCACCCGTGACGCGCGGCGTTCGAACCAGTCAGCGTCATCCGGTTCATCTTCCCAATAAGATGCCGAACGATAAAGGAAATGATGCAGCGAGGCTTTCTCGATCGGGTGATCCGTCGCCCCGATCCGCACGAAACTGGCGATATTGGCGAAATTGCCGACCTCCACATTCGCCAGATCACACATCCGGTCACAATAGCTGTAATCGCCCATCACCACCTGCGCGAGCCGGGTGCCCATGCCGATCTCGACAAATCGACCAAAGTGGGAGTTCACAACATCACACCCGTCTTTGATATGCGGTGTCTCGGCGGAAAGCTTAGGCATGAGGCCTCTCCAACTTGTCTGGATTTAATATACAACTAGACAAATATTACAGATCAACGCTCATGATCACAAGCGGGCCCATATGAAGCTTCCATGACAAAAGGCGCGGGATTGCCCCCGCGCCTGTCGCCCTATCCCTAAGGAGGTGTTGTTTACTTACCGCGGATTAGACGCTTGCGCAGCCAACCTGAGAACCAGTCCATGAACATCACCATCAAGATGATCAGCACGATGTAATAGGACACCTCTTCCCAGTCTTTCTGTGTGATGATCGCTTGCACCAGCATCAGACCGATACCACCACCAGTAATGGCACCAATAACCGTGGCAGAACGCGTATTGGATTCCAGGAAATACAGCACCTGACTCAAAAGAACCGGCGTGATCTGTGGCAAAACCCCAAAACGGTAGCGTTGCAGCGGCTTAGCACCCGTCGATTGGATGCCTTCGATCTGCTTTCCGTCCACGTTTTCCAAGGCCTCCGAGAAGATTTTACCGAAGGTCCCCGAGTCGGTGATCAAAATCGCCAGCGCCCCGGTCAACGGTCCCAATCCAAAAGCACGGGTTAAAATAATGGTCCAGATCAGCGCGTCCACACCCCGCACAAAGTCAAAGAAGCGGCGCACGGCAAAACGTACAGCAAAAAACGGAGCAAAATTGCGGGCGGCCATAAAGGCCAGAGGAAGCGCCAAGATCGCAGCCCCCAAGGTGCCCAGGAACGCCATCAGGATCGTTTCAAACAGCGCCCAAGCCACGGCACCGTGACGCCACAGAGGGTTGTGCCAGAAATCATGGAAGATCGCCGCCGCTTCACCGTTCAATGCCAGTCCAACCACTTCGCCAAAGCTCTTGCCGTAATAGGGGCTTTCCAGCGCAAAGAAAAACAGCTCCCAACCGTTGAAATAACGGAAGACTTCGCTGCGGTTGCGTGTCACCGAAAGACGCCCTGCATCCGTTGTGATCCCCACCCGGTTCTTGGATGCGCTGATCCAATCCGGCAATTGGTCCGCATCAACGGGATAGGTCTGGATCACCCCCTGAGAACGTGACACCTCAAATGTCATCAGACCAAAGTCCGGTACGTCAAAGGTGATAAAATTCGGGGCAAACGTGACGAGATGCCCGTCGCCTAAGTCAATTTCAGTGGTCTCGTCGCTGCGTGAGACCCAATCGGGTTCATTCTCTTCGGTGTAACGCGCCTTGCGGTCACCTTCGATGGACACCGTGATCTCGCTGTTGCGATTGTTCATAGTGACGTGGGTTTTATAGCTGTATGCGTCCGCCACCAATGTTTTGGCATTCTCAGCATTGGCACGTTGCCACAGCCCCGGGATGTCAAACGCGACAAAGATATAGGCCAGATAGGCGACAACCGCCAACAGCACAGTAAAAGTTGTCATCCGTTTGCGACGGAACAATCGCGTGGCCTGCAAGGACAGATCAGCAGAAGAATCAAGCATTGCCATGGGTTAGGCCCTTCCCGCCGCGCCATGCACAAGCCGGTCGCGGAAATAACTAGAGACCTGATCGACGACCATGATGGTCAAGAACAGAATGATGAACATGGCAGCGGCTTCGTCGAAACGGCCCGCCCCCCAGGAAATCGCGTTTTTCAGCTCATACCCCAGACCGCCAGCGCCGACGAAACCCAGAATCGCGGAGGCGCGAATGTTGATCTCAAGACGCAAAAGCGCATAGCTCAACCAGTTTGGCGCAACCTGCGGCACCACGCCCAGCAGCATTCGCTGAGACCAGCTGGCCCCTACAGACGCAAGCCCGTCGATAGGTTTCAAATCCGCGTTCTCGTTCACTTCCGAGAACAACTTGCCCAGTGCACCTGCCGTATGTATCGCGATTGCGATCATCGCAGGCACCGGACCACCGCCCATGATAAAGATCAGGACCAGTGCCACCACGATTTCAGGGATGGCGCGTGTCGCGTCCATGATCCGGCGAAACACCGGGATCAGGCGTGGGAACCGTGCCAGCCCGCGGGTCGACAAAAGCGACAACACGACCGCAAAAGCCGCGCCAATCAGCGTTGACAAGGCCGCGATATTAAACGTTTCCAGCAAGGCTGGAAGGTATTCCAGCATAAAACCCGGCAGAAGGTGCAGGTTGGTCCAGGCTTCCAACACAACTTCACTTGGGTAGTCAAAGAAATTGTCGATTCCACCCCAGAAACTGCCCCCATTGCGCGTCGAGGCGACTTGGAAGCCGGACACCATAAGAACAACAAAAAACAGGAGCATTAGCCCCGAATACAGCCGCTTGCGCGAAACCTGTGCGATGTAATCATCTGCAACAGTGTCCGCGGTCAATTTGGTCGTGGCCAGATCAGCCATCAGGGCGCCCCCGTATTAAAATTGGCGAGCCAACGGAAAAGTCGGCTCGCCTGATAGACTTTGGTCCAGATTAGTTTTTGGACTTCGCCAAACGCGCGCCAATGATGGATTCATAGGCTTCGTGAGTGATCGGGTCGAAGCCCAGAGATTCACCAGCAGAGATGTTGTAGGCGCAATCTTTGTCGGTCTCGTACATGCTGTCGATCAGAGCGGTCATTTTCTCTTTGACGTCAGTAGGCAGAGACTTACGCAGAACGATCGGACCCTCTGGGATCGGCTTGGACTTCCAGATCTGAACCAGATCGTTCATGTCGATCAGGCCGTTGTCGACCATCTTGCGCAGCTGGCCAGAGTTATAGCCATCTTCCCATTCGCCCAGACCGTCGGCCCAGGTTACACCGCCGTCAACGTCGCCGTTTACAACAGCCAGAACAGTCTGCTCGTGACCGCCAGTGAACTTAACTTCGTCGAAGTACTCACCGGATTCCATGGTGACGCCGTCTTTGTATGTCGGGATCTCGATGGAGGGGATCAGGTAGCCAGAAGTGGAGTTCGGGTCACCAAAGCCAAAGACCTTGCCTTCCATGTCGTCCAGCGACGCGATCGCGCTGTCTGCACGAGCAAAACCGATGGAGTGGTATGCAAAAGAACCATCAACGTTGATTTTAACCAGAACAGGCTCAACCGCTTCTGGGTCTTGCAGGTAGGTCGCTGCATAGGAAGACGCGCCCAACCATGCATAGTCCAGGGTGCCGCCAACGAGACCTTGGATAACACCGGCATAGTCTGCAGGGGTGAAGATCTTCACTGGAACGCCCAGAGTTTCTTCAACGTAGCTCTTCAGGCATTCATGCGCGTTCAGACGGTCTTGCGCGTTTTCACCGCCCAGGATGCCGATACGGAATTCTTCGATACCCTCAGCAAAAACAGGGGTGGTCAGTGCGGTTGTGGCCAGAACGGCCGCGATAACTTTTTTCATCTCGAAAAGCTCTCCAGGTTGGTCTCCGGAGCGCTTTCACTCCGAAGGGGATGAAAACTCAGGTGGTTACTGTGCTGGAACGGTGGCAGGCTTGTAGGTGCCGGCCGTTTTTTCCAACGTCTCGATCTCGGTCGACGTGGCCGCTTCAGAAAACTCGGATCCGGCACCGTAGATTTCGCGGGCCACACCGGTTGTCAGCTGTTCAGGCAGACCGTCAAAGACGATACGCCCATCACGCATGCCAATGACACGATCACAATAGCGACGCGCGGTATCCAATGTGTGCAGGTTTGCAATCACGGTGCGCCCGTCTTCTTCATGAATGCGGCGCAGGGCCTGCATCACTGTCTGTGCGTTCATTGGGTCAAGCGAAGCAATCGGCTCGTCCGCAAGAATAATCTTGGGGTCCTGCATCAAAGCACGGGCAATCGCCACGCGCTGCTGCTGGCCGCCGGACAGAGCCTCGGCCCGTTTCGGCGCATGCTCGGCAATACCCAGACGGTCCAGAATATTGATCGCACGATGGATGTCTTCCATCGGGTACAGGTTGAACATGGTCGCCAAGGTCGAGCGGCGATTCAATGTTCCGTGCAGTACGTTGGACACGACGTCCATACGCGGCACCAGGTTGAACTGCTGAAAGATCATGGCGCATTCGGACTGCCACGCGCGTTTGGCCGCACCTTTCAACGACGTGATCTCACGCCCTTCAAAAGTCATCGTGCCCTCAGAGGCATCGCCAAGGCGGTTCATCATCCGCAACAGGGTCGATTTACCTGCACCGGAACGGCCAATGATGCCCAGCATGCACGGCTTGTCGATCTCCAGTGTTGCACTGTCGACCGCGATCTTGTCGCCAAACCGTTTGGTTAGTTTATTAATACGCAGCACGAGCGGCTCCCATCTAACTTGCGGGAGGTCATAGGCACGCGCCTCAAATTATTTGTGACGCTTGCGTAAAGATTTTGTAAAGCGCATGTCTGGAGCTCAAAAACAAAAAAGCGACGCAATGCGCCGCCTTTTACTTTCGCATTTTTCGCAAAGTTTAGGTCCAGACGCCCTCTGCCGCCGCACGAATACCTTTTATATTTTCACCATAGACATCCGGATTGGCAACAGACCCTCCCCGGAATACGGCAGAACCCGCAACCAGAACATCTGCACCGGCCTCTGCCACCAAGGGTGCGGTTTTGGGATCAACACCGCCGTCGATCTCAATATGGATCGGACGGTCGCCAATCATTGTGCGCAATTTGCGAATCTTCGTGGTCATATCAATGAACTTCTGCCCGCCAAAACCGGGGTTCACTGTCATCACACAGACCAAATCCGTCAGATCCAGCAGATGTTCAATCGCCTCAGCCGGAGTGCCGGGGTTCAGTGCAACACCCGCCTTCATACCGGCCCCACGGATCGCTTGCAGGGTGCGGTGGATATGCGGTCCCGCTTCGATATGCGCGGTCAACACATCTGCGCCTGCATCCGCATAGGCGTCAATATAAGGGTCAACCGGTGCGATCATCAGATGCACATCCATGACCGTTTTGACATGCGGGCGGAAGGATTTCACCGCGGCTGGGCCAAAGGTCAGGTTCGGCACGAAATGGCCGTCCATTACATCCACATGCACCCAATCCGCGCCTTGTGCCTCGATCGCTTGGATTTCCTGGCCAAAATTGGCGAAGTCCGCCGAGAGGATAGACGGTGCAATCTTGATTTTCCGGTCAAAAGACATGGGGCAGGTCCTGTCATGTGCTGATTTGGCGCCTCTATACCGACTGACGGACACCAACAGCAAGACAAAGCCCGTAAACTTGTACCTTAAGTCGCAGATACCGCTGCGTCCGACCCAACGCCCTGCCCTCGCCTCTATTGCGCGCACGCGTCGCTTGCGTCATGATCCCCCGACACAAAGGATATGGATATCGAATGCGCAAATTCCTTGTTGTTCTGGACGACAGCCGCGAATGCCTGAATGCGATGCGGTTTGCCGCGATGAGGGCGGCCCACACCGGTGGTGGTGTCACCATCCTGTCGATCATCCCCCCGGATGAGTTCAATCACTGGATCGGCGTCGGCGAAGTGATGCGCGAAGAGACCCGCGAACGGATCACCGTGCATTTCGAAGTTTTTGCCAAATGGATGCGTGATCGGCAGAACATTGATCCCGAACTTGTGATCCGTGAAGGGGACGCAGTGCCCGAAATCCTTGCACAAATCACCGAAGACCCGGAAATTGGCGTCCTTGTTCTGGGTGCGGGCAACGAACGCTCAGGCCCTGGACCCCTGGTCAATCAGCTCAGCAAATCCGCCGGCACTCTGCCGGTGCCGGTAACCATCGTACCCGGCGATCTGTCCAAGGAAAAACTGGAAGAGATCACCTGATCTCTTCCGTCCTGCTGCCAAGCTTTCGGTTTTAACTGTACAGTTACTGACGGGCGCGGTGCGCCTTGACCTTGGCACGGTTTCCACACACAGCCATGCTGCACCAGCGACGGCGGTTGTTGCGTGTATTGTCGTGGAACCAATAGGTGCAGGTGGGCGATCCACATTCGCGCATCCGCTCTGGCGTATTCAGACAGAACAGCTCTGCAATCTCCACAGCCACACGCACCACCAGATCATTTGCCGTCTCTAAAAGTGGCTGAAACCTCATATTTCGTTGGCCTTCGGCACTTGTCTCGATCTCATAACGGCCCCGGCCTGACGCCAATAGATCGTTCAAACGCTGCATGAATTCAGGAGAGGCTTCGGGGACATTTTCTTGCATTTCAGCGCGCAAAGACCGCAATTCACCCGCTGCGGTCTCAAGGTCACTTTCGGTCAAGTCACCCGCCAAACGTTCGGCGTCACCGACTGTCAACAATTCGACTGCGACCATCCAAGACAGCAGCTCTTGACCATTGATCAACCAGTCCAGCTCCTCCCCATAAGGCGCGCCAAGCGTATTGACGAGTTCAAGTCCGACATGGTCCGCAACCAAATAAGGAGCAGGCAAATTTGACGCCATGATTTTACCTTCCAGTGATAAAGTTCACAACTCTGTGTGCTGTGCTGCAACCATCATAACAAAGTTTGACAAGTTACGCGAGTCGCATGTAACCTATTAAATATATTTTAGACAGTTACGGAGACGATCCATGACCAAACTGCTGCACATCGTTGCGTCCCCTCGCGGCGCAGAATCAAAATCCAACGCGCTGGCGTCGGCTTTTGTTGACTCGCAAAAAGCGAAAAACCCTGATCTGGACGTAGACGTTCTGGATCTTTTTGCCGAAGAGCTGCCCGCATTTGACGGTGACCCAGCAGCGGCCAAGATGACCTTCTTTGGCGTTGGCGAAATGGACCCCGCGAAAGAGAAAGCCTGGGACCAGGTTGCCTCTATCACGCAACGTTTCATGTCCGCAGACCACATCGTCATCGGCGCGCCAATGTGGAACGGTGGCGTATCCTACCGCCTGAAGCATTACATCGACATCATCACTCAGCCGGGCATGCTGTTTGGTTTTGACCCGGAAAAAGGCTACTTTGGCCTCTTGGAAAACAAAAAAGCGACCCTGATCACCTCTTCCGGCGTTTGGGCACCGGGTGCGGATGCGAAATACGGTTCCGACTTCCACAGCAACTACCTGCAGTGGTGGCTGGAAACCATCGGCATCAAAGACGTCGACACCGTGCGCTACCAGCCTTCCCTGCTGACCGCTGACCCACAAGCCGGTTACGACGCGGCCCTGGCAGAGCTGAAAGCCCTGTAAGCGATTGCCTTCCGGCATGTCACTGGGCGGCTGCGCATCTGCGTGGCCGTCTTTTTCTGTTTAGAACGGTTCCAAAACTTGACTTATCGGTGCATCAAGCGCATATCCCTTGGGGCATTCAAACGGAGGGTCCCGCATGTTCATTCAGACAGAGTCGACGCCAAACCCGGCGACACTGAAATTCCTTCCAGGCCAGACGGTACTGGACGCGGGCACCGCCGATTTCCCATCCGCTGAGACGGCCGATAAGTCTCCATTAGCCACCCGCATCTTTGCAGTGTCTGGTGTCGAAGGCGTGTTCTTTGGCAATGATTTTGTCACCGTGACCAAGGCCGAAAATGTGGAATGGGACCATATCAAACCCGCCATCCTTGGCGCGGTCATGGAACACTACCAATCCGGTCAGCCGGTTATGGCATCCGATGCGGAGCAATCCTCGGGCCATGCGGAACACACCGGTGAAGACGGTGAGATCGTCAACCAGATCAAAGAGCTTCTGGACAGTCGCGTGCGCCCCGCCGTAGCACAGGACGGTGGCGACATTACGTTCCACGGATTTGATCGCGGCGTGGTTTATTTGCATATGCAGGGTGCCTGCGCGAACTGCCCGTCTTCGACACTGACCTTGAAAATGGGCATCGAGAACCTGTTGCGCCATTATATCCCAGAGGTGATCGAGGTGCGCCCGGTTGCCGTCTGACAAGATGCCAACAGATCCCAAGGTTCTGGCCTTTGATACTTCGGCCGCGCATTGCGCGGCCGCCGTGCTTTGTGATGGTCGCATTGTTGTAGAACGGCTGGAACCCATGGCACGCGGACAGGCCGAACGTCTGATGATCCTGTTGGAAGAGGTTCTGGCCGAGGCCGGTTTAACTTGGAACGACTTGGATGCCATCGGTGTGGGTATCGGCCCCGGCAATTTCACCGGCATCCGTATTTCAGTATCAGCCGCGCGCGGTCTGGCGCTTGGCTTGGGTGTGCCTGCGGTGGGCATCAATGGTTTTGAAAGCCGGGCTCGAGAAGGGATCTTACCTGCGATCCCTGCGCCGCGCGACCATGTCTATGTAACACCACCGGGGGAGGCACCGCGTCTGCTCGCACATGATCAGGCCGAGGACATTGCCCGCGGTGCCGGTCTGATTTTGGCGTGTGAGGCGAGCCCCGAAGGGATCGCAGGCCGTATAGCAAGGGCCGCTGCCGGCCGCGCGGCCGAAACCACTGTGCCGCCTGCGCCGCTGTATCTGAAACCCGCCGACGCCGCCCCGTCCAAAGACCGCCCGCCTGCTCTGTTGGATGACTAAAAACCTCTCTCCCTCGACCATGGCGGCCACCCACCAGGCGGCTTTCACCCAGACCCGCGCCTGGACGGCCTCTGAATTCGAAAGCCTTTTGTCGAGCCAGCTGGTCTTTGCCACCGGAGACGCACGGTGTTTTGCCTTGGTGCGTGTGATTGCCGATGAAGCCGAGCTGCTGACCATCGCGACCCACCCCAACCACCAACGTCAAGGCCTGGCTCAACAAGTGATGCGCCAATGGCAGACACAAGCGGCAACGCTTGGAGCGACCCAGGCCTTTTTGGAAGTTGCAGCCGGCAACACGCCAGCCCGCACGCTGTATTTGCGATTCATGTATGAAGAGGTTGCAACGCGGACCGGATACTACACCCGCACTGACGGCACATCATGCGACGCGATCATCATGCGCCGCATCTTGCCCGCCCATAATTTACCCGACGTATAGGCAGCTTTTGCACCAATCCTCGACCAAACGGTCAAAAAGCCATTGACCCCGCCACCGGCTACCCTCTTAATTCCGTGGTCCTACGTCACAAAGTATTGCCCCAAATGGGCCAAAAACAAATCCGTCGGAATTAACTAATCTGGGAGTAGACCATGAGCCTGATGAAATCCTTTCTGGGTGCGGCCGCAACCCTTGCTATGACAGCTGGTCTGGCCGTTGCAGAACCCGCCCTGATCTTTGACCTTGGCGGCAAGTTCGACAAATCCTTCAACGAAGCCGCCCACAATGGCGCGCAGCGTTGGGCCGAAGAGACCGGCGGCAAATACCGCGAGATCGAACTGCAATCTGAGGCTCAGCGTGAACAGGCCCTGCGTCGTTTTGCAGAAGCCGGTGCCAACCCCGTTGTCACTATGGGCTTTGCCATGGCCGATCCGCTGTCCACCGTTGCACCTGACTATCCTGACACCAAATTCGTCGTGATCGACGTGAACTGGCTGGACCTGCCCAACGTGCGCCAGGTCGGCTTTGCGGAACATGAAGGATCCTACCTTGTTGGCATGCTGGCGGCGATGTCGTCGAAATCCGGCACCGTTGGCTTCATTGGCGGCATGGACGTACCGCTGATCCGCCATTTTGCCTGTGGCTATGCCCAAGGCGTCAAGGCCGTGAACCCGGACGCAACCGTTGTTGCCAATATGACCGGCACCACACCCGCCGCCTGGAACGACCCGGTAAAAGGCTCTGAGCTGACCAAAGCGCAAATCTCCCAAGGCGCGGATGTTGTCTACGCAGCGGCCGGCGGCACCGGTGTTGGCGTTCTGCAGACCGCTGCCGATGAAGGCATCCTGTCCATCGGCGTAGACAGCAACCAAAACCACCTGCACCCGGGCAAAGTTCTGACTTCTATGCTGAAACGCGTGGATGTCGCGGTCTATGAAGCGATGAAAGCAGGCGAAGCGGTTGAAACCGGCGTCTTCACCATGGGGCTGGCCGAAGAAGGCGTCGGCTTTGCCATGGATGAATACAACGCTGATTTGGTCTCTGAGGAAATGGCAGCCACCGTCAACGCGACGCGCCAACAGATCATCGACGGTGAAGTCAGCGTTGCCAGCTACTATGCGGACAGCAGCTGCCCGGTTCTGGAATTCTAATTCACCGATCATCAGGGGTGTGAAACCGCCCCACACCAATCTACCCGGAGGACGCATATTCCGCGTCTTCCGGGTTTCGCATAAAAACACCATGTGATAGCGGGCGACGTCCATTTTATTGGAACACATCAACTGCCCCCGCCCCATGACGACAGTAGGAGCCCCGATGACCGCACCCGCAATCGAGCTCAAAAGTATTTCCAAGTCCTTTGGCCCGGTACAGGCCAATAAAGACATCTCCATCCAGGTCCAGCCGGGTACAATCCACGGCATCATCGGCGAAAACGGCGCGGGCAAATCCACGCTGATGAGCATCCTTTATGGGTTCTACAAGGCCGACAAAGGCGAGGTTTGGATAAATGGAAAACTGACCGAAATCCCCGACAGCCAGGCCGCCATCGCCGCCGGCATCGGCATGGTATTCCAGCATTTCAAACTGGTCGAAAACTTCACTGTTCTGGAAAACATCATCCTGGGCGCCGAAGACGGCGGGCTTTTACGCCCCTCGCTGGCCAAGGCGCGCAAGTCCCTGAAAACACTGGCAACCGAGTATGAGTTGAACGTCGACCCCGACGCCCGCATCGACAAGATCGGCGTCGGCATGCAGCAGCGGGTCGAAATCCTCAAAGCGCTCTACCGTCAGGCCGATATCCTTATTCTCGACGAGCCCACGGGGGTTCTGACCCCGGCCGAGGCCGACCAGCTGTTTCGCATTCTGGACAGGCTGCGCAGCGAAGGCAAAACCATCATCCTGATCACCCATAAGCTGCGTGAGATCATGGAATATACCGACACCGTATCAGTGATGCGGCGCGGTGAAATGACTGCAACCGTCAAAACCGCTGAGACCAATCCAGAACATCTGGCCGAGCTTATGGTGGGTCGCAAAGTTCTTTTGCAGGTCGACAAAGTCCCCGCCAGACCCGCAGCACCCGTGCTCGAGATTGAAAACCTGCGCGTGTCGGACGAGGCCGGTGTTGAGCGTGTCAAAGGCATCAACCTGACGGTGCGTGCCGGTGAAATCCTCGGCATCGCCGGGGTTGCAGGCAATGGTCAATCGGAACTTCTGGAAGTGCTCGGCGGCATGCGTACCGGTGAAGGCTCGATCAAACTGCACGGCACGCCCCTGCCCCTGACAGGATCAGGTGCCAATGGCCGCGCACGCCGCGCAGCCCATATCGGCCACGTCCCCGAAGATCGCCAGCGCGAGGGGCTGATCATGGACTTCCACGCCTGGGAAAACGTCGCCTTTGGCTATCACCGCGCGCCCGAATTCCAAAAGGGCGTCCTTATGGACAACGCGGCCCTACGTGCCGACACCGAAGCCAAGATGGAGAAATTCGACGTCCGCCCCCCAGACCCATGGCTTGCGGCCAAGAATTTCTCGGGCGGCAACCAACAAAAAATCGTCGTCGCCCGCGAGATTGAGCGTAATCCCGACCTCTTGCTGGTCGGGCAACCCACCCGCGGTGTCGACATCGGCGCGATTGAGTTCATCCACCAACAGATCGTCGCCCTGCGCGATCAGGGCAAAGCGGTGCTCTTGGTCTCGGTCGAGCTGGAAGAGATCCTATCGCTCGCCGACCGCGTCGCGGTGATGTTTGACGGCCATATCATGGGTGAACGTCAGGCCGCAGAAACAGATGAAAAAGAGCTGGGCCTGATGATGGCGGGCATGACGGCGGAGACTGCATAATGGAAAAAATGCCAAAATGGGCGGATGTCGTCCTGATCCCTCTCATCAGCTTATTGCTGGCGGCGGGTCTCTCGGCACTTGTGATCCTTGCCATCGGTGAAAGCCCGACTGAGGCGCTGAACCTGATGATCGAAGGCGCGCTTGGCTCGACTTATGGCTGGGGCTACACGCTGTATTACGCGACCAACTTCCTCTTTACCGGTCTGGCGGTTGCGGTGGCTTATCACGCAGGCCTGTTCAACATTGGCGGCGAAGGTCAGGCAATGCTGGGCGGTCTCGGCGTGGCTTACGCCTGCCTGTTTATCCCGTGGCCCCATTGGACTGTCGCCCTGTTGTTTGCCAGTGTCGCGGCTGCGCTCTTTGGTGCAGCCTGGGCCGCAATCCCCGCCTATCTTCAGGCCAAACGCGGCAGCCATGTGGTTATCACCACCATCATGTTCAATTTCATCGCCGCTGCGTTGTTGAACTATATGCTGGTCAATATCCTGAAACCCGAAGGTGGTTTCGACCCGGCCACCGCCCGTTTCCCCGATGCCGTGCACCTTCCGTCGCTGCATGAAATCCTGCTACCGCTTGGCATCAATTTTTCAAAAAACGCACCTGCCAACGTCAGTCTTCTGGTGGCTCTGGCGGCCTGCGTTCTGGTCTGGCTGTTGATCTGGCGCACATGGCTTGGCTATGAAATCCGCTCCTATGGTAAATCCGAGACCGGCGCGCGCTATGCCGGCATGTCCCCGGTCAAGATCACCATGATTGCCATGCTGATCTCTGGTGCGCTCTGTGGCATGATGGCCATCAACAACGTCATGGGTGAGGCCGAGCGTCTAGTCTTGAACGCAACCGAAGGCGCAGGTTTCATCGGCATTGCCGTGGCCCTGATGGGTCGGAATCACCCGTTTGGTGTCTTTCTGGCGGCGATCCTCTTTGGCTTCCTCTACCAGGGCGGTGCGGAACTGGCGCTCTGGACTTCCATCCCGCGTGAGTTGATCGTTGTCATTCAGGCACTCGTCATCCTCTTTACTGGCGCGCTCGACAATATGGTCCGGATGCCGCTGGAAAAAATCTTCATTGCTCTGCGGAAGGAAAAAGCCTGATGGATTTCCTGACCCTTATCCAAATCTTTGACAGCTCTGTCCGTCTCGCAACGCCCTTGCTATTGGCCTGTCTGGCCGGTCTGTTTTCTGAACGTGCTGGCATTTTCGACATCGGTCTCGAAGGCAAGATGCTGATGGCGGCGTTCTTCTCAGCCGCAATCGCGGCAACCACCGGCAACGCGTGGCTGGGCTTATTGGCCGGTATTGGCTCCTCTCTGGTTTTGGCCGCATTGCACGGCGTCGCCTCCATCACCTTCCGCGGCAACCAGCTGATCTCGGGCGTGGCAATCAACTTCCTCGCCGTCGGTCTGACCGTTTTGATCGCACAAGATTGGTTCCAACAAGGCGGCCGCACGCCGTCGCTGCTTGACGGCGGTCGCTTCTCCCCCATCGAACTCCCCTTTGCCATCGGTCCAACCGAGGCCGAAGCCGCAGGTCGCCCCCTATCTCGTCTGCTGGCAGAGGCCGGACCACTCCAACAAGCCTATTCTGAACTGATCTCGGGTCATTCCGTTCTGGTCTACTTGTCGCTATTGGCGGTGCCACTGACCGCATGGGTGCTCTTTGGCACCCGTTTTGGCCTGCGCCTGCGTGCGGTTGGTGAAAACCCCGCGGCAGTGGACACCGCTGGTGTCTCGGTTGTGGGCCTGCGGTTTGCTGCCGTCGGCATCTGCGGGATCTTATGTGGAATTGCGGGCGCATATCTGTCGACCGCATTGCAGGCAGGCTTTGTCAAAGAAATGTCGGCTGGTCGCGGCTTTATCGCGTTGGCGGCGCTGATCTTTGCCAAATGGCGCCCTTGGTACGCATTGGGAGCTTGCCTGTTGTTCGGCCTGTTCCAAGCCCTTGAGCTGCGACCCGACGTGCTAGAAGCGATTTTCCAGACCAAAATCCAAGGTCAGCTGCTGGGCGCTCTCCCCTATATCATGACCGTGGTGATCCTTGCGGGCTTTGTCGGCAAAGCCGTTCCCCCCAAGGCCGGCGGCGAACCTTATGTGAAGGAACGCTAAGAAATCCGCGCGTTCCTGAGGCGAAACACAGTTCTGCTTCAGGACACATTCAAGAATTCTGACGCCGCAAAGCAGCAAACACAGTTGATTTTGTCCTTTACTGGGGTTTAACAAAGGACATGAATATCTACCTCCCCATCGCTGAAATCTCGGTCAACGCCTTTACGTTGCTCGGTCTCGGCGGGATCGTTGGAATCCTGTCGGGCATGTTCGGCGTCGGAGGCGGGTTTCTTCTGACACCGCTGTTGTTCTTTATTGGCGTACCGCCAGCTGTTGCAGTGGCAACTGGGGCGAATCAAATCGTGGCCTCCTCAGTCTCTGGGGTGCTGGCCCATTTGCGGCGTCGCACGGTCGATCTGAAGATGGGGGTTGTGCTGCAAGTCGGCGGTCTAATGGGAGCGGCCTGCGGCATCGCGGTTTTCAACTACCTGAAATCACTAGGCCAGGTCGATCTGTTTGTGACGCTCTGTTACGTGGTCTTTCTTGGTATTGTTGGCGGATTGATGTTCATCGAAAGCGTCAACGCCCTGCGCAAATCCCGGCGCGGCGCGCCGCCCAAGCGCAAGCAGCGCGGCTGGGTGCACAAGATGCCGCTGAAAACCCGGTTTCGTACCTCACAGCTCTATATCTCGGTGATCCCGCCCATTCTCGTCGGGTTTCTGGTCGGTATCTTGACTGCCGTTATGGGTGTTGGCGGCGGTTTCATTATGGTGCCTGCCATGATCTATGTCCTTGGCATTCCGACCAAAGTGGTGATCGGCACCTCACTGTTTCAGATCATTACGGTGACTGGTGCCACGACGATGATGCATGCCATCACCAACCAGACCGTGGACATCGTACTGGCTTTCTTACTGCTGGTCGGCGGCGTGGTCGGTGCTCAGTTTGGCACCCGCCTAGGGTCCTACCTCAAGGCAGAACAACTGCGGATCCTGCTGGCTGTGATCGTGCTGGCGGTCTGCGGTAAGTTGGGACTGGATCTGCTGCTGGAACCCTCCGAGCTCTATTCCATCACCAATGTGGCAAGGGGGTAGGATGCGGATCATTGTCACTCTCCTTGTCTCGCTTCTGCTTGCGTTGTCGACCGCGTCAGCACAGGAAGAGGTGGTCTTGGGCCTCAGCCAGAACCAGGTGGAAATCACCACCGACTTTGACGGGTCCGAAATCCTGATCTTTGGCGCGGTGAAACGTGAATCCCCCCTACCAGAGGGCGAGCCCCTGCATGTTCTGGTCACGCTCTCCGGCCCGTCGGTACCGGCGGTGGTGCGCCGCAAGGGTAAGCGATTTGGTATCTGGACCAATGTGGATTCAGTCACAGTGGACCGAGCACCGATCTTTTACGCCGTCGCCACCAGCGCCCCGTTTGAAGAGATGCTGACATTGTCAAACGACCGCCGCTACAGGGTCTCCATCGAACGCGCCATTCTGTCAATCGGAGCCAAAGTCGCCCATGAACAGGCGCAGGATTACGTTGAAGCTCTGGTGCGCATCCGCGAGAACCAAACCAAATACGCGCTTCTGGAAAATACTGTGGAAGTGGATCAACAGACGCTGTTTCGCACCACAATCCAAATGCCCCCCGACCTGACCGAAGGCGAATACACAGCTCGTATTCTCCTCACACGCGGCGGTCAGGTAATCGCAGACCACGACAGCAGCATCGACGTGCGCAAAGTCGGTCTGGAACGTTTCCTCTTTACCCTGTCACGCGAGCAACCTGTGCTCTACGGGCTTTTGGCGCTGGCGATTGCGATGGTTTCTGGCTGGGGCGCATCGGCTATCTTCCGCCTCCTACGCAACGGCTGACTGCGGCAGCACCGCGCCTCTGGCCTGCCAGAGGCGCCACGTCCAACAGCCCCGGCTGCAGCTTGCTGCTGTATCGGGGTTGGCGGGAGCCCCCTAGAGCCTATATCACCCGCGGCCGATATAGGGCATTTTGGTTGCCATCACCGTCATAAATTGCACATTCGCTTCCAACGGCAATTCAGCCATATGCAACACAGACCGTGCAGCATCCTCAACGGAGAAACTATCCATCACCGGCGCCTCTGGATCGGCCTCTACGGCGCGAGAAATCAGCTCTTCCACCATAGGCGTGCGTGCGTTTCCAATATCGATCTGACCACAGGCAATGTTAAACGCCCGCCCATCCAGAGATAAGGACTTGGTCATGCCGGTAATCGCCGCCTTGGTCGCCGCATAAGGGGTCGAGTTTGGCCGTGGTACATGCGCGGCGATCGATCCGTTGTTGATAATCCGCCCACCCATCGGATCCTGCGCGCGCATCTGGGCAAAGGCCGCGCGTGCCGCCAGGAACATTCCCGTCAGGTTCACATTGAGCGAGGCATACCAATCCTCCAGCGCGATCTCATCAATCAGCCCTGGCGCAGTAAAGATACCGGCATTGTTGAACAGAACGTCCAGATGTCCGGCCTGGTCCGCGAATTGCTCAAACGCGGTCGAAACCTCATCAGGTTTGGTCACATCAGCAGGCAACACAATAGCACGGCGATGACCGGACGCGATATCCTCCAGACGGTCCACACGCCGTGCCAAAAGACCGACCGTCCAGCCGGACCCGAGGAACAGCTCTGCCGTTGCTTGCCCAATCCCAGAACTTGCCCCGGTGATGATGATGCTCCGGTTCATGTGACCTCCTCTTCCTGCGCCTCCAGCTGCAAGGCCACGGGCGCGACCTTCAGATCATCTACCCGCAGCGTATCGCTTGGCTTGGCCAACCGGTTGCGCACAACCCAGATCAGACGTTCCTGGGCACGGGTAATCGCCACATAGGCCAGTCGTTTCCACAAAGGCTGACCCGCCTCGACCCGCCCCATGCGGGCAGCTGCGTAGATGTCAGGCGCAAAGACCTGCGCCGTGTCCCATTGGCTGCCTTGAGCCTTGTGGATGGTCACCGCAGCCCCATGCAAAAACGTCGCCCCCATCCGTGCGGCAAACGGGATAAAGGGTTCTTCTTCATCAGGTTTTTCGATTTTCACGATGGAGGCGGCCGAGACTTGCGGATCCTCAGCCCCCATCACATGTAGTCGCGAAAATCCGGGCTTGCGACCCGGGCCAAGGTAGATCACTTGCGCGCCTTTGATCAGGCCCCGCGCCTCAAGATCAAGTCGTTTCTTACGGTGTTTCATCGGCAGCTCAATCCCGTCACAGATCAAGGGCTCCCCCGCCAGCAGCTCATCCTCGGGCGCACCATAGACCGCGCGAAACGCGTTGATCAGCCGGATCCGCGTGTTGTTGCGCCAGACCAGCACCGGAGAGCGTGCCATCAGATCCACTTCGACCCGCTGGCCCCAGACCACCCGTTCGTCTCGCTGGGCGGTCTCTTCGATCATCCGTTCGAAGTCTTCAAATCCCAGCTGCGGATCCGCCAGCGCATGGGCCAGATCCAGGATAGGGTTATCGGCCTTTTGCCGGTGGATGCGGTTCAGGATCAGCCGATGCTCTTCGGGCAAAGCATCAAACACCATCGAGCCGGACTGGTTCACAGGAGCAAGCTGGGCCGGGTCACCAAACAAGACAAGATTGGGAAAGATCTCTTTCAGATCGTCAAATTGGCGATCATCCAGCATCGAGGCCTCATCGACAAATCCGATGTCCAACGGCTCTTCGCGCCGTTTCCAACCGGTGATGAAATCAGAGCCGCGCAAACCCGCAGCGGCCAAAGCACCCGGAATGGATTTGTTCTTCTCATAAAACGCCTGCGCACGTGCCAGGGCTTCTTCGGTCAGGCCTTCCATATCCGGCTCATCGCCCTGCCCCGCCAGCCATTCGGCGATCTTCTCATATTCCGGGTCATAGACTGGCGTATAGAGAATGCGGTGGATGGTGGTTGCCGGCACGCCGCGCAGACGCAGAACGCTGGCCGCTTTGTTGGTTGGGGCCAAAATAGCCAGTGTACGCCGGTCGCTTTTCTTGCGGCTTTCATAATCGCCTGACACGACCTCGACCCCGGAATTTTCCAAGGCTTTATAAAGCTCTGCCAGCAACAGCGTTTTGCCAGAACCCGCTTTGCCAATCACCGCGCGCACGCCGCTTTCGCCCATCGGAGATTGCAAAAGCCCATCGTCCAGGTCCACACCGGCCTGGCGCAATGCTTCGGTCACACTGTCAAAGGCCGTGGCCTGATCGTCGGAAAACTGTACGGATGTCGCTGTCATGGCGCGACCCTACAGGGATGGGGCCGACGGCACCAGACACCATACGGCCGCCCCCATCCTGATCTGAGAATTTATTCCGCCGCAAATTGCGCCGGGCTGGCGGGCATATGAGGAACAACGGCACCAAAGGAATGATCAAACCACTGCTGCGAGGTCTCCATCGGAATTTCACAACGCGCAGCCACACGTTCATAGACTTCGGAGGAATATTCCCACAGGCCCAGGCAGATTTGTTCGCGCCCTTCTCCGCGTCGCCCAATCACCTCGGGGCTAAAGCCAAGACTACGGTAGATCCGCACCATTCGTCGGTCAAAAACCCCGGCGAAATGTTCGATGCCAAAATTGCGCATCACCTCAATCCCAGCAAGCATCAAGGCACCGGCCACATTGCCAGAGACATCGCGCGACAGGCAAAACCGAGTGCTTTCCCAGATCAGCGGGCTTTGCAAAGGCACCCCACCGGTAAGATCCAGGAAGAAGTCATTAACCATAACGGGTCCAGTGGTTGGCAAAAATCGCATGGATCCCCCATGGCTGCCGTCGGGTTGCTCCCAGATGACATATAGCGGGTCGAGCTGGTCATATTGATCATGCTCTTCCCCATTCGCGTCAAGGTTGACATCCCAGCCCAGCCGCGTGTGGAACTGATCCGCGCGATCCAAGTGCATCGATCGGGCAAGTTGTGGAAATTGGTGAAGGTCGTGACGATAGATGTAACGAAGCATTTTGTGTCCCCTTTTGCTTGAAACGGGGACAGTAGGCACCACGATATGCTACACACCAAAGACTTAATATTAAATGATAGTCATCCTTACGTCATATGACGATCAAGCCTATGCTCGTTGCGCGTGCAATCGCATGAGTTGTGTTTGCAGCGCCTAATTTATATCGCGCACTTTCGATATATACCCGTAAAGTGTGCTCTGATATGGATAAACTACTCGCAACTTGGGCCCTGCTTTGACCTTGTGCCAACAACGTTAAGGCGTCTACCTCACGCGGGGACAGGCTGATGTCCAGCAGGTCCAACCGGCCTGGTTCGAACTCCAATGCTTTGCGATTGAAGAAATGTGCCAGCAAAAGCAGCTCTCGATTATAGGCGGCAATGAAGGTGTCCCAGGCAGAATCACTGCAATTATGGCTTAGGGTGAACACCGCAAACTGGCCACTGGGGCCACGGATCGGAATGGAATAACCCTGGTTGCCCACACCATGCTCCAAAGCATCACTTAGGAAAGCCCGCACCTTGCGCGTGCTCCAGTCAAGACGACGCCAATCGAGTGGGTGAAAATTCTGGTAACAGCCTGCAACTACCGGGTCTACACGCACATAGTCTGCGGCTTGATAGCGCTCCACCCAGGTTTCGGTGTAAGTCCCAAAGTGATAGTGATCTCCCTGGCTGTCCACCCAATGGTAAACCGCATGATCGACGCTCAGATAGTCTGTCAGGCGTTCGACGATCGTTTGCAACCCGGGCAAAGTCGTCGTAGCGGCCAACGCGTCGAGAATCCGGTCCAAATCGTCCCTGTTCTCCATATTTCTTGAACCACTACCGCGCAGTTTCACACGCTCCCTAGAGCGATGTGTCTCTTTGCCCGCACCTTTCCCAATCCTTAACGACTTTCAGGTTTCTTCATTAACCTTTTACGGTCAACGGAAACATTTCTAAATCCGTAAATTTGTTCTTATTCTCTATCAGAAAGTTCTCATTGTGAACAAATTTTTGCCCCCCTGCGGCAAGAAACTCGATAAATGCGAAGCTATTGTGCTGATTTTAATACAAAAAGGGCCCCGCCCTGTTCATTTCTATGAACAGAAGCAGAGCCCTTGGATCAGACTTTCTATCGCTGGTTTACTTGCCAGCCTCCAGCACATCTTCCAACGTGCGCAGCCCGGTTTTTGGAGCCTGAACCAGCACCGACATATTGCCAGGCTTATGTTCATTGCGCAGCATTTTCATGTGCGCCTCGGGCAGATCAGCCCAGGTAAACACCTCTGACATGCAGGGATCCAGACGACGCTCCACCATCAGCTTGTTCGCGGCCGCAGCCTGTTTCAAATGGGCAAAATGCGAGCCCTGCAAACGCTTTTGATGCATCCACATGTAACGCACGTCAAAGGTACAGTTGAACCCGGACGTTCCGGCGCAAATTACAACCATTCCGCCCTTTTTACAGACTAGTGAAGACACAGGGAACGTCTTCTCGCCGGGGTGTTCAAACACCATGTCGACATTGACGCCCTTGCCGGTAATTTCCCAGATCGCCTTGCCGAACTTGCGCGCCTCTTTCAGCCAAGTGTTATACTCTGGCGTATTCACCGTCGGTAGCTGACCCCAGCAATTGAAGTCATTGCGGTTAATCACACCCTTGGCGCCCAGCCCCATGACAAAGTCACGCTTGCTCTCGTCCGAGATCACGCCAATTGCATTGGCGCCAGCCGTGTTGATCAACTGGATCGCATAAGATCCCAGACCACCCGAGGCCCCCCATACCAACACATTCTGGCCAGGCTTCAAATCATGCGGCTCGTGACCAAACAACATCCGATAAGCGGTCGCCAGGGTCAGCGTATAACATGCGCTCTCTTCCCAAGTCAGATGTTTGGGCCGTGGCATCAGCTGCTGCGCCTGAACATTGGTGAACTGAGCAAACGACCCATCCGGCGTCTCATAGCCCCAGATACGTTGGCTTTCGGAATACATCGGATCGCCGCCGTTACATTCTTCATCGTCACCATCGTCCTGGTTGCAATGAATGACAACTTCGTCGCCAACCTTCCAGCGTTTAACCTTATCACCGACCGCCCAAACGATGCCCGATGCATCGGAACCAGCGATGTGGAACGGCGCGCCGTGAACGTCAAAGGGGCTGATCGGCTTACCAAGCCCCGCCCAAACGCCATTATAATTGACGCCGGCAGCCATCACCAGAACCAACACCTCGTGGCTGTCCAGCTCGGGCACATCCACAACTTCCTGCAACATCGCTTTGTCCGGCTCACCATGACGCTCCCGACGAATGGCCCAGGCGTACATTTGCTTGGGCACATATCCCATCGGAGGGATTTCGCCCATCTCATAGAGATCTTTTTGTGGCGCATCATAAGCCAGCGCCTGGTTCTCGTTGTCCAAAGCCATGTTGGCCTCCTTCCCTCAACAGCATCGCCGCAGTGCAGAATCGCGGCCTCCCCAACAGGAATAGAAACCGCAAAGTAATATTGCAACCCCATAGGCGTCTTTTTTGTAATTTTATGACCTCGCAAGCGCAGAATTTACTTTGCGCATGCAGCACGGTCGACGCCTATCGGCCAAGGGCTACAGGCCGTCTCTGGCATCCTTTTGGCAGTACCGCGGTGCCTTTAAAGCCACGCAATCCAGTGCTTCTTTACGGAAATAAATCGGGCTTCCAACCAATGTGCCGCAAAATGAATATGTCGGCTTTGAAAATATGCCTTCCCCGACGTCAGGCGCATTTCCCGTTCTATTCTCGGTCTGAACAGCGCTTCAAAAATAAGCTAGTATCACGGGAAACAGTCTTCATTATTGATGCGGGCGTTCATGAAGCCGCCGCCGTGTTGAAACGATCAGCCTATGTGAAATAAATCACATAAGGCTGGATTAACCGAAGTGTTAATAATCTCACTTACCTTTCACCCTATGCAATTTAAAACGTATTCACAAATTTATATCCTCCCTCATAGATTGTAGATATAAAAACAACTCCCAAGGCCGACACCTGTGGCCAAGCGCGCCTCCCAAAAGCGCTAAGACCTGACAAAAACCCGGCGCACGCCGCAATGCAGCGAATTGACAAGGGTTCAAAATTACGATCTACAACAATTAAACGAAATAAAATTACCCGTCGAGATTCACGAGGTTCGCCATGTCGCAGACGCAGAAAGAGACCAAGACCGACCGCCCCTGGCTGATCCGCACCTATGCGGGTCATTCCACCGCGACCAAATCCAACGCGCTCTACCGGGCCAACCTGGCCAAAGGACAGACAGGTCTGTCGGTGGCCTTCGACCTGCCCACACAGACCGGTTACGACAGCGACCATGTGCTCGCGCGGGGTGAGGTCGGCAAGGTCGGCGTACCTGTTTGCCACTTGGGCGACATGCGTACTTTGTTCGACCAGATTCCGCTGGAACAGATGAACACCTCGATGACAATCAACGCCACAGCCCCTTGGCTTTTGTCGCTGTATGTGGCCGCAGCCGAGGAACAGGGCGCAGATATCTCAAAGCTGCAAGGCACCGTTCAAAACGACCTGATCAAAGAATATTTGAGCCGGGGCACCTATATTTGTCCGCCCAAACCCAGCCTAAAAATGATCGGCGATGTTGCGGAATACTGCTACCGCAACATTCCCAAGTGGAACCCGATGAACGTCTGCTCCTACCACCTGCAAGAGGCCGGCGCGACGCCCGAACAAGAGCTCGCCTTTGCGCTGGCCACCGCGCAGGCGGTGCTGGACGAGTTGCAACCACGGGTGGATCCCGCGGATTTCCCAGCCATGGTGGGGCGCATTTCTTTCTTTGTGAACGCCGGTATCCGCTTTGTCACCGAGATGTGCAAAATGCGCGCCTTTGTTGATCTGTGGGACGAAATTTGTAAGGAGCGCTATGGGGTTACCGAATCCAAATTCCGCCGCTTCCGCTATGGTGTGCAGGTCAATTCGCTTGGCTTGACCGAGCAGCAGCCGGAAAACAACGTCTATCGGATCCTGATCGAAATGCTGGCGGTGACCCTGTCGAAAAAGGCCCGTGCGCGCGCCGTGCAGCTGCCCGCCTGGAACGAAGCTTTGGGGCTGCCGCGCCCCTGGGATCAACAATGGTCCATGCGGATGCAACAGATCCTCGCTTATGAGACCGACCTGCTGGAATATGGCGATCTGTTTGATGGCAACCCTGTGGTCGATGCCAAGGTCGAGGCCCTGAAAGACGGCGCTCGCGCCGAGCTGGCAAACCTTGGATCGATGGGCGGCGCTGTGCAGTCGATCGAATACATGAAATCCCGTCTGGTGGAATCAAACGCCGACCGCCTGAACCGCATCGAACGTGGCGAGACCACCGTTGTGGGCGTGAACCGCTGGACCGAGGGTGAGCCGTCGCCACTACAAACCGAGGACGGCGGCATTATGGTTGTCGACCCCGCCGTAGAAGAAGAGCAGATCACCCGACTGAATGCCTGGCGTGCAGAGCGTGACGACGCAGCCGTTTCAGCCGCTCTCAAAGCGCTGCGCGAGGCCGCCAGCAACGGCGCAAATATCATGGAACCGTCGATCCGCGCCGCCAAAGCCGGCGTCACCACCGGTGAATGGGCAGAAGAAATGCGCCGTGTGCACGGTATCTATCGTGGCCCAACCGGCGTCTCTGCAAGCCAGTCCAACAAGACCGAGAACCTCGAAGACCTCCGGGACGAGGTGAACGCTGCCAGCGACAAATTGGGACGTCGTTTGAAATTCGTCATCGGCAAACCCGGCCTTGACGGCCATTCGAATGGGGCCGAACAAATTGCCTATCGTGCGCGCGACTGCGGCATGGATATTACCTATGACGGTATTCGCCTGACGCCCGCAGAATTGGTACAATCTGCCCAGGACGACAAAGCCCATGTTCTCGGCCTTTCCATTCTATCCGGCAGCCATTTACCCCTCGTCGAAGAAACCCTAAATCGCTTGCGCGAGGCCGGATTGGAAAATCTTCCGGTGATTGTTGGCGGTATTATTCCAGACGAAGATGCTGCAAAACTCAGAGAAATGGGGGTGTCCCGCGTTTTTACGCCAAAGGACTTTGAACTCAATTCTATGATGAGTGACATTACCGACCTCGCTATTTCTGGGGAAGTAGAGAGTTAAATTCGGGAAAAAAAGCGAAAAACTGCCAAATTAGTTGATGAAAGCAGGTTCTGTTTTATTTCATAAAGCAGAATACGCCATATATTATGGTGGAACTAATTTGGAGAAGACCAATGACAATCGATCTTTCGACCATGTCCCGGCTTGAGCTCATCGAATTGCGCTCAAATCTGGACACGGCGATTCAACGCGCCGAAGAGCGTGAACGCACCGAAGCTTTGCGCGCTGCAGAAGAAGCTGCGGCAAAATTCGGTTTCTCGCTCGAAGAGATCGCCGCAACTGCACGCCACACCGGTAAAAAAGGCAAAGCTGCACCCAAGTATCGCAACCCGCAGAACCCAGATGAGACCTGGAGCGGCCGTGGACGCAAACCACATTGGGTCCATGCTGCATTGACTGCCGGTGCTGATATCTCAGAATTGGAAATCTAACTCCTTTTTTGAGGTGTACGAGTGACTATTCATATTGGTGCCGCGCCCGGCGATATTGCGGAAACGGTTTTATTGCCCGGCGATCCCTATCGCGCAAAATGGGCAGCGGAAACGTTTCTGGATGATGCGCGGCTTGTAAATGAAGTGCGTGGCATGCTCGGCTACACGGGCACTTGGAATGGCCACCCCGTGACAATCCAAGGCAGCGGTATGGGGATGCCGTCGCTTTCGATCTACACAAATGAACTGATCCGAAATTTTGGGGCAAAAACCCTGATCCGCATCGGCTCCTGTGGTGGTATGCAGGCCAAGGTCAATATTCGCGATGTGATTATTGCCATGACAGCAACCACTGTGGGTTCGCCTTCGGACAGCATATTTCGTGAGGTGAACTTCGCCCCTTGTGCGGATTGGGGACTGCTGCACGCAGCCGCCCATGCCGCCGAAAGCCTGGATGTTGATGTCCATGTGGGCGGGATCTATTCGTCGGATACGTTTTATGACGAACGCCCCGACCTCAATGAACAGATGGTGCGCCACAATATCCTGGGTGTCGAAATGGAAGCGGCCGAACTTTATACGCTGGCCGCGCGCCATGATGCACGTGCCCTGGCAGTTCTGACGGTCTCGGATCATTTGCAAACGGGCGCGGCTTTATCGTCCGAAGAACGCGAACGCAGCTTTGGCGATATGGTCGAGATTGCACTTAAGGCCGCATTTGCCTGATCAGCGCCTATGCGTTGAATAAAACGCCCCAAGGCAACGCCCACTCAGCTGCCTTGGGGGCCTGAACAACGGCCTACCGCCCATGGCTTTGATCGTATCCGTTTTTGGCTGGGCTGCCCCATCCCTCCAACGCGCCAGCCTTGGGAGCAAAAACCTCAACCAGCATTGGATAACAGGCGGCGGTATCGCTGGTGTGCTCGGACGAGCAGTCCCCACCCGGACAGGCGCTTAAACCACCCAGCAGATCAATTTCCGCAAAGAACTCAAGGTAATCCCCCGGGCGCACTGGACTGGCCTTCATAAAATACTGCCCCGTGTCGCGGGTGAACCCGGTGCACATAAAGACGTTCAACACATCATGCACATGGGGTTCCGCCTCAGCCAACGATACCCCTAGGTGATCCGCCAACGCACGGGTCAGGTTGGAATGGCAACAGTGATGGTACTGCACATCCGTCAACAGGTTGCCGGTATAGGGATCGCAGCGGGTGCCGATCACATCATGGACCGAGCCGCCGAATTCATCCATCCCGTACCAACCCAACGTGTCCTCCACGATAGTGGCCATGGGGCGCAAATGGGGGAAACTGGTCCACATCCGCTCACCCGTGGTCAAATGGGTGCCATGCAACGCGCGGGTCTTGCCGGAATAAAACCGCTCATTCAGATCCTTGGCGTTCCACAGGTTCAGATCGCCCACCTGCGGCCCCTCAACCGAAGAGATCCGAAAAAACTGTCCCGCAGGCACCGTGAAACAGGCCGCTTCGCGCGGCTGCACCAAGACTTCATCGACTTTTTCCGCACCGGCGCGCGCGCTTTGATAAAGCGCCAGCGGCACCTCAGGCAGGGTCTCATTCGGATAGCAGATCACCGGCGCCACCGCGCGCCGCAGGGCTGCATCCTCGGGCGGAGCGACAGTCGTTATCTTGGTCATATTCAATCCCCGTTTTTAGCACAGAAAGACCGGGAATACCTGAAATGGCAAGCATCGCCTGCTCCGCAAGGCAGAGAATGTGCACGGCCTCTTGTCCTTGCTCATTTCACGATCCCACACCCCGCTGCCCTTCCCCGTGATTTTGTCACGAATTTCCGATAGACTGCGCCCACCAATACGTTCGATCCGATCAGCCCAGCGCAGGAGAGACCACATGCCTTACCTCGACAGTTTTATTGCCGCCGTCCCGACTGAGAAGAAAGACGCCTATCTCGCCCATGTCCGCGACTTCTGGCCCCTGATGAAAGCGCATGGGGCCATTGCCATCTGCGAAAACTGGGGCGATGACGTGCCCGATGGCGAGCTCACGTCTTTCCCGCTGGCCGTCAAATGCGAAGCCGGCGAAACCGTCGTGGTCTCTTTCACCGTCTGGCCCGACAAAGAGACCCGCAATGCAGCCTGGAAAGCGATGGAAAACGACCCGGAGATGATGGCCTCCATGCAGGAGATGCCCTTTGACGGCAAGCGCCTGATCTATGGCGGTTTTGCGCCGATCTTTATGGATGGATCCTTCCCCGGATCGCAGTAACCGCGCTCAGCCTTTTGGCGCGGCTTTGCAGATCTTCGGCATCTCACTGCCTGCTTGCGTGGCCCCGCAATAGGCACAGGTCCAACTGGCCGCGCGGCGGTTCTCCCGCCAGCGGCAATTGCGGGTCAATGTAGTGGTTGTGCGCTTCCAATAGAGATAGGCAAACACACCCAGCAACAAAAGGATCAGGATCACGGGCATACTGCCCCTTACACCAAGGCCAAGCCCTCCATCAATGGGAGGGCGTTCCTTTACCTTTGATGGATCACTGCGCCCGATACGCCGCCTTAGGCCGCGTCTGCATAGTAGTCGACATAACCTTCTGTCTCAGCGACGTCTTTGACCGGCACGGCTTCGGGCATGTAATAGCTCCACGCCTCGGTCAGCATGTCCAGCGCAGCTTGCGCATCGGTCTTCTCGGCGATTTGAACAACGTCAGTCATGTCGATTTCCCTTCAAAGGACTCATCTGGTGATGCCTTCAAATAAAGGGGGTTTACGAAGCTGTTACATCAGACGTTTTTGCAGTCTCGATATGCACACTCTGCATTGCAGCATGATCGGTGAGTCAGACGCCAGTTGCCCAGCGCCTGACCGTAGTTTCCCCGAACCGATCAGCCCGCGTCACGCATACCTTTGCGCCCCAAGGATGGACTTGGATAGGCGTCATGCAGCTCTTCGATGGCGTCCAACACATCCGCGCTCAGGGTGATCTCTTCCGCCGACAGACATTCCTCAAGCTGGGCAATGGTTGTCGCCCCGATGATGTTGGATCCCAGATAGGCCCGCGAATTCACAAAGGCGATGGCCAGCTGGGTGGGGCTCATCCCATGATCCTGCGCCAACTCCGCATATTTGCGCACGATATCACTGTCGCGGTTCTCGTAATGTTTGGTCATCACACCAGCGCCCCAGGCTTCCGAGAAACGCGCGCCCTCGGGCTGTTGTCCATCCAGATATTTACCAGTCAACACCCCGCCCCCCAGTGGGGAATAGGCCAGCAGGTCCACACGTTCATGCATGGCAACTTCGGCGGTTGAAACATCCCAGTTCCGCTGCAACAGGCTGTATGGGTTCTGGCTGGCTTGAATGCGCGGCAGGCCCTTTTCTTCGGCCAGACGCAGGTATTTCATGATCCCCCAGGGGGTCTCGTTCGACACGCCAATCTCGCGGATTTTGCCCTTCTCCACCATCCGGGCGAGCGCTTCCAACATGCCTTCCAGATCTTCCCCCGCAAAGGAGGTATGCAGATCCGGCTGGAAATCGCGCTGCGCAAACCCATTCATTTGCCGCTGGGGCCAATGCAGCTGGTAGAGATCAATCACATCTGTGCGCAGCCGCCGCAGAGAGCCATCAACTGCCTCTTCCACATCCGCAGGCACAAGGCCCCGCCCCCGTAACAAGGGCGCAGGCCCCACCATCTTGGTCGCAAGGATTACTTCATTGCGTCGGCCCGTGGCCTCAAACCAGCGGCCGATGATGTCTTCGGTGCCACCCGCCACATCGTTGGAGATCGGCACGGGATACACCTCGGCCGTGTCCCAGAAATTGACGCCATGATCCAGTGCCAACTCCATCTGGGCCGCCGCTTCCTCATAGGTGTTCTGCTGCCCCCAGGTCATCGTCCCCAGACAGATGCGCGAGACGTTCAAATCGCTGGTGCCAAGCTTGCGGTATTTCATCCCAAATCCCCTCGTTGTGGTTGGCCACACAGGGAGCGCCCCCGCGTAAGCATTAGCGCCGAAATAAGAACGCCGCCGCCCACCTACAACCGCCCGCCCGCAAGCTTCTGTCCCAAAACGTGAAACCGGCCCGGATCAAAGGAGACCGGGCCAGCGCAGATAGATTTCAGTTCGGATTAGATCAGGCGATCAAAACTTGCCATTCTCATGGGCAAACTCCGCCGGAATCTCGGACACCACATCCCAATGTTCCACGATCTTGCCGCCTTCAACCCGGAACAGATCAAAAAACGCGGTCGGCTGCGTGCCCAGCCAGCCTTCAGCCGCGGTGAATACAAAATTCCCCTCAGCCACAACCATATGCACCTCATCATATTTCACCGCGAGCCCCTGTTCGGCGAATGCCGCAAAAGCCGCGCCCAGCCCATCCAGCCCATCCAGCCCATCGCCCACATAGGGGTTATGCTGATGATAGGTCTCGGTTGAGATGTAATCGGTGATCGTCTCGGGTGCCTTGCCCAGCAAAACCGCATCCACAAAGCCTTCAACCAGTGCCTTGTTCTCAGCCGTCTTGTCCAGATCAACAATCTCCACCGGCCCATCCACCATCGAGCGCCCCGATGCGGTCTGATCCTGCGGCACCAGCGGCTGCAGATTGTCCCAATGTTCTGCAACCTTGCCGTCCGCCACCCGGAACACGTCAAAGGCCACCAAAGTCTCTGCCCCAAAAGCCTGCGCGTTTTCATAGGTCGCATGCAGCACCACCAGATCGCCCTCGGCAATCACCCGGTGCACGTCTCCGCGCAGACCCATCTCCTGAAGCGCGGGCACAAAGCCAAGGATCGCCTCTGCCCCCGTCGGCACCGCCGGATTGTGCTGGAGGTAGTCCGGCGCCAACAACTGGCGCGCCGCCTCCACGTCATAGTCTCCAAACAGCGCCGTCACTGTCGCCAATACGATGTCCTTCACAGCCATTTCCTTGCTCCTATCCTGCTTGTGGTCACGTGATGCAACATGTGGTATCAAATCCGCACCAAGCGTCAATTACGCACCTTAAGGAGACTAGGTATGGCCAAGGATACCGACACCGCCCCGAAAAACAGCGATGACTGCCCGGTGCGCAACGTGCTCGCCCGCGCCCTTGGCAAATGGCATATGCTGATCCTCTATGAACTCGCGCAGGGGCCTTTACGCTTTAACGCGCTGCGCCGCGCCATTGGCGATGTGACCCAGCGGGTGCTGACGGAAAACCTGCGCAATCTGGAACGTGACGGCTATCTCACCCGCGATGTCGACCCCGGCCCGCCGGTGGCTGTGACCTATACGCTCACCCCCTTGGGGCAAGAGCTCGCCGATCTGCAAAAGGGTCTGATGGGCTGGGCCTCAAACCGCTGGCCCGACGTGGAAGAAAACCGAGCCACCTATGACGCCCGCAGCTAGCCCGTTGCGCGCACGTCCATGCTACAGGCGATTAACCCTGCCCTGACATAGTCCGCAGCCGTAGTTAAAAATGCATCACCCGGCGGGCCCCACCCGGAAGACATCCGGGCGGGGCAAAACGCGTGCCCTACTCAGACGGGTTTGCCTCTGCTTCAACCGCGTCGCCCCACGGCAAAACACTCTTCCCCGATTTCTTTTTGCCTGGCTTCTCTGGCCGTTCCGGCCCAAACCAATCCTCGTTGCGGGTGGCAAACATGGTCAGCGCCAGCGCCAGGAAGGCCAATGTCGAGCCCGCCATCAACGCATAATCCGCCGAATGCAGGATCAGGTAGAGCACCGCATAAATCACCACCAGAACCGCGCCCAGAACAAGCGTCCGTGCCCCGAGCTTCAGCCCGATCCAGCCATAAGCGGTCAACAAGACCACAACCGCCCCCGCGGACACCGCATATGCCAGCGCAAATCCGATCAGCTCCGCATAGGCGACCATCAACAAAACAAACAACGACTGCGCCAAGCCGACCAGCAGATATTGCACCGGATGCACCGGTTTCTCGCGCCCCTTTTCCACCAACAGGATCGTCAAAAAGGTAAGCGATATGAACAAGATACCATAGCGCGCCGCGCGATAGGCCTTTTGGTAGAAATCATTGGGCCGCAGATACGTCACCCCAAAGGCAAACTCTGACCGCGCGGAAAAATCAGGGTCATCACGGCTGGCCTGTGGTAGGGATCGTGCCAGATGGGGAATGCGCCACTCGGCCTCAAACCCACTGTCCGTCACCGCGCGCGCGTCCGGTAGAAACGCCCCATCAAAGGAAGGATGCGGCCAGTCGCTGGCAATTCGAACGCTGCTGTTACGTCCGACGGGTGCAATATGCAGATACTGCGCCCCGTTAAAGTCCAGTTCCAATCCGAATGCGGGCAAGCCGCGCGGATCACCCACCGCGGCCTCGATCCCATTGCCCCGGTCAAACGGCTCCAGTGTAAATGCCGCAGCACCGCTGCGTAAAAGCGCGGTCCCACGCAAGGCCCTGTTCGATGACACAGACATCCGAAGCGTGGCTTTCTCCCACAAGAGCACCTCCGTCTCGCCAATCTCGCGCTCCGCATCGTCTGGCTTGAAATCAAAGGCGAATTTTGACTGCGCTTGATAGACCGGCACCTCGAAAATTCCCCGTTTGCGGATCTGCGCGCTGGTGGTCAGGTCAACGTCAAACTGCTCAGGATAGAGAAACACCGGCGCCGCCAATTCGGTCACTTCCTCGGCGAAACGTTCCGTCAAGGGCGCGCCATCTTCACCCAACAGCACCACGCCGGTTGTGGCGTGCACCTTGGGACGACTGCTGTATTTGGTCACAGTACGCTCCACCGGGATCACCAGCTGCGGCCCTGACAGAATCTGCGCCCCGCCCCATTCCCGACCTACGGTTTCAATGGTCGTTGTCGAAAAAGACTTGCGCCCCTGCACGATCTCAGCGGCGAAAAACAGCGGTACGAACATCAGCACCACCAATAAACCGACAATCAAAAACCGGCGTCCCATCGACCGCAACATGGCGTTACTCCTGACTTGTGTGCAGGTTAAGTATAACAAATTTTGCGGCCAAGGCTGAGTGTGGAAAACCGTGAATTTACAAAGAAAAGACCCCGCTCCACCTTTGGGAACGGGGGCTTTTGAATTAGCAGTGGTGACGGTCTTTAGACCCCACGCTCCACCATCATCTGTTTGATGTTGGCGATCGCCTTGGCCGGGTTCAGACCCTTCGGGCAGGTTTTCGCACAGTTCATGATAGTGTGGCAGCGGTAGAGTTTGAACGGATCTTCCAACTCGTCCAGACGTTCACCGGTTGCTTCATCACGGCTGTCAATAATCCAGCGATAGGCATGCAGCAGCGCCGCTGGGCCGAGGTAGCGATCGCTGTTCCACCAGTAGCTCGGGCAAGAGGTCGAGCAGCTGGCGCACATCACACATTCATACAGACCATCAAGCTTTTTGCGGTCCTCAATGGACTGCTTCCACTCTTTCGCGGGACGGTTGGTCTTGGTTTCCAGCCACGGCATGATCGACGCGTGCTGGGCGTAGAAGTGTGTCAGATCCGGGATCAAATCCTTGACCACCGACATATGCGGCAGCGGATAGATCTTCACGTCACCCTCAATCTCATCCAGACCGTAAATACAGGCCAGAGTATTGATGCCGTCGATGTTCATCGCACAGGAGCCACAGATCCCTTCGCGGCAAGAGCGGCGGAAGGTCAGGGTCGGATCAATCTCGTTTTTGATCTTGATCAGCGCGTCCAAGATCATCGGGCCACATTTGTCCATATCCAGGAAATATGTGTCCAAGCTTGGGTTTTTGCCATCATCCGGGTTCCAGCGGTAGATCTGGAATTTCCGAACATTGGTGGCACCTTCCGGTTTTGGCCACGTTTTACCCGTGGTCATACGGGAATTTTTAGGTAGTGCAAATTCAACCATCTGGGTATCCTCTAGGCTTCCTGAATATTGGGCTCTGCTTCATTCCTGTGAATACTGCATTAGGAGCCGTTATCAAAGCCTCAAGCCATGATGTTAGCGGGCAAAAAAGTGTAAAAATACCTGTTTTCCCCTTTTGTGATCACAATTTTATTCAAACTGCATCAGGAAGGTACGAATCGCGTCTTTAGGTACATTGGGTAACGCCGCGAAGTCTGATTTCACAACACGCTCCAAGTCAGTTTTGACCCATTCGCGCTTCAGTGTTGGAAGCCCGGTTTCGCTCCCAATCTGATCCGCACGATTGTCAATCGCGACGGCCAACGCACGGCAGTTGTTATGCAATCCTCTAATAGACCCATGAAGCCGAGTGCCAACGACATCCGGGCGCTCGGATGTCAAAAACGTATCATAGGCGGACAAATTAGGTGCAAGAATTTCAATCCCGTCGCTACCGTTTGGCATGCTGCGCAAGTAAGCTAAATCTCTGGGTTGCTGTGGCCAGAATGCGACACGCTCATATACGGCGCGCAAGATTTCGACCATCTCGACATCATCCTCCGTCGCTTTGTGCGCAGTTAATGTGAAGCATACCGTAGCCGCGCGTTCTTTCGGCAAGTCCTGCCGTACATCCGCAAAACCCCAAAGCGTCGGACATGACGTGTTTATGGCTTTGTGTCCACAAGCACGGACAATTTCCGCTCCCAAATTGTCGCGCACGGAATGGGTAAAATCCGTCGCTAGGATCTGGTGCAACAAAGCTTTTTGCGCAGCGTCAATTTCGTCAAAATAGCGGTTGGCGCCGACGCCGAAAAGCACGACCTTCCCGGACAGCAGTTCAAGATCCTCATCTCGGATTGTCCAAACATGCTGCCGCGTTCGCTGATCAAACGGCGCAAGCGCGTTTGTCCCCAACAAAATAACAAGATCCGCTGTTTCAATCAGACTTCGGCTCCACGGCCCCAAACCATCATGGCTGCTGGATGAGGTTACATAAGAGTCCTGCATATAAGGCTCTAGAATTAAACGGCATTTCTCCATAATGATTTCATCACCGACATTGTCGGAGCCAACACCAGTGTCCAAAAGATGGACATGGCGCACGTCGGTCTCAGCCAGCACTGCATTGCTGAACCTCGGGGGCTGTTTTCGGGTAGCCTTTCCACCGAAAATTTGTCGCAGAAGCTTTCCCATTGCCCGGTTCCTCTCTAGTTATCTCTTATCTCGGTCGCTATGTTGGCATGTCTCAATAACTCAGGTAGGTTTTCAATGCCATCCAATCGCTTAGCCGTTGTCGCAAAATCCTTTGACCGGCCGTCAGAGACATTTATCCGCCGACACGCGCATGATTTGGCACCAGGTCATACCGTCTTGATCGCAACAGAGCAGAAAAGCTCCGAAAACTTCTCGACATTCCCCGCTCTGTGGACGCAAATTTCCAAAAAAAAGAAAGGCTTACGTCTCTTTCTTTCGAAGTCCAAGGTCAATCGACGCATTCATCGTTTTCTAACCCGTGAAGACATCGACACCGTTCTCGTCGAATATGGCACTGTTGGAGCTGAATACATTACTCCTTTGGCAAAGCGGGATCGTAGGGTTTTTGTCCACTTCCATGGCTATGACGCGACAAAGGACATCAATAGTTCACAGGGAAAAAAGTATCGGCACATGTTCGAGCGCGCCGACGGCTTTATTGCGCCATCGCAGTTCATTGCAGAGTGCCTCGTCGAATTAGGATGCCCCCGCGACAAAATCATTGTTTGTGCCTGCGGCGTCGACCCTGGTGAATTCCTCCCTAGTCGTAGACAGTCGAAACGTCTTTTGGCCGTGGGGCGGTTTGTTGAAAAGAAATCACCGCTGTCCACAATCAAAGCGGTGGAACTGGCCTTGCGCCATGTCCCCGATCTGCATTTGGACTTTGTCGGGAACGGGGACCTATTAGAGAGTTGCAAAAGCTACGTTGATGCCAACGGACTCGACAAACACGTTACCTTCCATGGCTCACAACCCCATGATTTCGTTCAGTCACTCATGCAAAACGCCCAAGTCTTCCTGCAACATTCCGTACGTGCCCCAAACGGTGATTGCGAAGGATTACCCGTTTCAGTGCTAGAGGCCATGGCATCCGCTGTGCCAGTTGTGTCCACCCGCCACTCCGGCATTCCAGAAGCAGTGATCGAGGGAGAGACCGGTTTTTTGGTAGACGAGCACGATGTTCCAGGGATGGCCGCTGCGCTGGTTGCCTTGTACCAAAAACCCGAAGCCGAAATTGCTCAGATGGCTGAAGCTGCGCGGGCGCGAATTGTGGCTGAATTTAGCACGGATGTCGCGGCGTCCCGCCTAAGAGAGCACTTAGGCCTCACAAATATCACTTAAGACGTATCGAACAAACGGAACCGTATGTTTCGTTTAAATCGCAAAATACCCCCCCGCTCTTTGGCTGAGGGGGTATTTTGTTTAGAATGTCCGTGCCTTGGGCGCGATTTTGGCCAGCGAAATGCCGCCTTCGTCCTCGTTCGTCAGCGGATCCAGAACCACTGGGCGGAAGCTCAGGTCTACCTTGTTGCCTTCCACGCGGGTCACCGAGTGGATACGCCAGTTCTCATCGTCACGTGTCGCGTAATCCTCATGTGCGTGTGCGCCACGGGACTCTTTACGCGCTTCCGCGCCGACGATGGTCGCCAAAGCGTTAGGCATCAGGTTGTCGAGCTCCAGAGTTTCCATCAGGTCAGAGTTCCAAACCAGCGAGCGGTCGGTCACCTTCAGGTCATCCATCTTGGCCGCGATTGCGGTCATCTTCTCAACACCCTCTTTCAGGGTCTTGTCGGTGCGGAACACCGCAGCATCAGACTGCATAGTCTTCTGCATTTCCAGACGCAGCTCAGCGGTTGCCATCGAACCGTTTGCATTGCGCAACGCGTCAAAACGATCAAAGGCTTTGTCGATGGATGACTGGTTCAGAACCGGGTTCGGCGCATCTTTGCCGACAACTTTACCCGCCCGGATCGAGGCCGCGCGGCCAAAGACCACCAAGTCGATCAAGGAGTTAGAGCCCAGACGGTTCGCACCGTGAACAGAGGCACAGCCCGCTTCACCAGCAGCCATCAGACCCGGAACAACCGCATTGGGATCTTCCGCCGTTGGGTTCAGAACCTCACCCCAATAGTTGGTTGGAATACCGCCCATGTTGTAGTGAACCGTCGGCAGAACCGGGATCGGCTCTTTGGTCACATCAACACCGGCAAAGATTTTGGCCGATTCCGAGATACCCGGCAGACGTTCCGCCAGCGCTTCGGCCGGCAGGTGGCTTAGGTTCAGGTGAATGTGATCACCGCCTTCACCCACACCACGACCTTCGCGGATTTCCATGGTCATGGAGCGCGAAACATAGTCACGCGGTGCCAGGTCTTTGTAGTTCGGCGCATAGCGTTCCATGAAACGCTCACCTTCGGAGTTGGTCAGATAACCACCCTCGCCGCGTGCACCTTCGGTAATCAGACAACCCGAACCGTAGATGCCGGTTGGGTGGAACTGAACAAATTCCATATCCTGCAGCGCCAGACCCGCACGGGCCACCATGCCGCCACCGTCACCGGTGCAGGTATGCGCAGAGGTCGCAGAGAAATACGCACGGCCATAACCACCAGTTGCCAGAACAACCATCTTGGCGTTGAACACATGCATGGTGCCGTCGTCGAGCTTCCAGCAGACAACACCCTGACACTGACCATCGTCGGACATGATCAGGTCAACTGCGAAATATTCGATGTAGAATTCCGCGTTGTTCTTCAGCGACTGCCCATAAAGCGTGTGCAGGATCGCGTGACCGGTCCGGTCCGCCGCCGCACAGGTCCGCTGAACGGGGGGACCTTCGCCAAATTCGGTGGTGTGACCACCAAAGGGACGCTGGTAGATCTTGCCTTCCTCAGTCCGCGAGAAGGGCACGCCGTAATGCTCCAGCTCGTAAACCGCCTTGGGCGCTTCGCGGGCCAGATATTCCATCGCATCCGTATCACCCAGCCAGTCAGAGCCTTTGACGGTGTCATACATGTGCCACTGCCAGTTATCAGGGCCCATGTTGGACAGAGAGGCCGCGATGCCACCCTGCGCTGCAACCGTGTGGGAACGGGTCGGAAAAACCTTAGAGATACACGCCGTACGCAGACCTTGCTCGGCCATGCCGAGGGTCGCGCGCAGACCTGCACCACCTGCGCCTACGACAACGACGTCGTATTCGTGGGTTTCATATTCATATGCTGCTGTCATCAGTTGAATTCCTTATGGCAGGCGTTACAGCGCGATCTTGATCAGGGAAAAGAGCCCTGCAGCGATCAGCGTGTAGGAAAAGGCACTTGCGGCAACCAGAGCCACTTTTTCAGCGACGCCGTGCATGTAGTCTTCGATCGCCTCATGCGCCTCATGCTTCAGGTGGTTGAGGATCACGGTCAGGCTCAACCCGGTGATGATCGCGGTGCAAGGGCGCGCGAAATAGGCCACAACCTCTTCATAGGTTCCGCCAATGCCAGCGCCCACGATGAAGATGAACAGAGGTACGGCAGGCACCATCAGCATGGAGGAGACCATCATCTGCCAGTGGTGGTGTGTCCCAGCACCAGAAGCCCCGAGGCCCTGCGCGCGTTTACGGTCCGTCAAATAACGCATCATTCGCTCCTTTAAACCGCAACGATCGTAATAATGGTCAGGCCGGTTGCGCCGATGAACATGCCCAGACCCATTTTTTCGGAAAAGTCGACATCCAGCCCATAACCAAGGTCCCAGATCACGTGACGCAGACGACCCAGCATGTGGTACCAAAGCGCCCAGGTCCCGCCGAGCATCATCAGATCCCCAAACCAGCTGGTCAGAAATCCATCGATCCCTGCAAAGCCCGTTTCAGAGGTTGTTGCGCCAACAAGCCACCATACGATGAACAGCGACAGCACCAGGCATGCGATTGCAGTAATGCGCACCATAATCGACGATCCAGAGGTCATCTGGGGGCGGTAGATTGTCATATGTGGCGACAGAGGGCGGTTGCCCCGATTCACATCGGCCATGTTGGCTCCTTTCCGGTTAGCTGACGTCGTTTTACCGTTTTTTTGGCTGCTGTCACGCTAAGGCGGAGTAAATTTTGCGATGCAGCACCGCTGTTGGCGCTAAAAAACTACAAACGTGATCACGGCAACATATTAAGTGATCACAAACATTTATCCGAGTTTTTCTGTCGGATAGGAATCACTCAAATCTCTTCCTGAATAAGCTAGGAACGTCATAAAATACGACAAAATCCTAATGCAAAGAAAATTTCACGATACCTTCACGACAAAAGGCACACCGACAGAACCGACGCGCCTCTTCATTTTTTCCAAAATACTTCGGGGGTGAAGCGCCAAAGGCGCGAAGAGGCTGGCCCTCTCATCTGCCCGTGATCACAAGCGACACGCATGACGCGCCGCCGCAGATCAGATCGGCATCAATGCCCAGTAATCCAGGTCCAACAAGACCTCAGGGCGGTACTTGCCGCCCTCACCTTTCAGCTCAAAGGCATCACCGCCAGAAGTCGCAACCAGCCGCAGCCGGATCGCGCCAACGCCCGGCGCTGCGGTCTCGGCCTTGTCCAGAACCTCGGACCAGGCGCGGATGGTTGTTCCTGCAAGACAGGGGTTGGCATGGGCACCACCATTGAGACCGACAATCATCTGCGCATTGGCCAAACCATTGAAAGACAGGGCCCGCGCCATGGAAATCACGTGACCGCCATAGATCAGCCGGGTGCCATCCGGGCGCGCGGTGCTGTCAAAATGCACCTTGGCGGTGTTCTGCCACAGGCGTGTGGCGAGCATATGTTCGGCCTCTTCCACGGTGACACCATCCACATGGTCGATGGTCTCCCCCACCTCATAATCGCCCCACCGGTGCGGCTCACCAGCGAGCGTAAAATCATAATTGGTGAAATCCAGCCCCGCGGGGATCG
Source organism: uncultured Paracoccaceae bacterium (assembly GCA_947497985.1). Lineage (GTDB taxonomy): Bacteria > Pseudomonadota > Alphaproteobacteria > Rhodobacterales > Rhodobacteraceae > Epibacterium. The sequence continues at coordinate 221,069 of CANMIX010000003.1, read as the reverse complement.
CCAGATCATCGGGGTCAATCACCTTCTTCAGCTCGGGGATCACAGTTTCAGGTGCCGGCGCGTCCAGATCGCCTTTGCGCACCATCACCCAGCGCACATAGTCCATCACCACGTCATCATTCTGGTTCAGACCGCAGGTGCGCACATAGACAACACCGGATTTGCCGTTGGAATTCTGCTTGACCCCGATCACCTCAGACTCGGACCTCAGCGTGTCGCCCTCATAGACCGGCAACATCCAGCGCCCTTCGCCGTAGCCCAGATTGGCCACCGCATTCAGCGACACATCCGGGACCGTCTTGCCAAAGACGATGTGAAACGCCGCCAGATCGTCCAGCGGCGCCTTTGGCAGACCAACCGAAGCCGCAAATTCATCCGAAGAATAAAGCGCATGACGGGCCGGATAGAGCGCGTGATACAGCGCGCGCTCGCCTCCCGAAACGGTGCGCGGGACGGCGTGTTTGATCACATCGCCCACTGTATAGTCTTCGAAAAAGCGGCCAGGATTGGTCTTTGCCATCACTGTTCTCCCAGTTTGATGTCAGGGGTGTAAGTTCCCTCGACCTCCTTCACCACGGATTGACCACAGCGCATGATGCCATTGGCGGCGTCATAGGCATAAGTTGGGCTTCCGTGCAGTTCCCAGCCCTTGTTCAGGGCATCGGTCACCTTGTGGCAAAAGGCCGACGTGTCGTCTTCGCTCAAAAAGCGGTAAAGTTTCATGCTGTTATCCTCCAAAAGGCGATGGGCCAATGAGGCTGTGGACATAGCCGACGGCCCCCACGAGGACAATCGAGCCAACAAAGAACATCGCGTCTTTGGCGATGGTGCCTTTGGGGCCTGGGGTCCAGTCAGGCTCGGCCTTATTGATCACTTTGATCTCAACCACAGCCCAGACCAGCATCGAGCCGAACAGGAGGAAGGAAGCCGCGTCCCAATTGACCAAGAGATGCGCAAGCGCCCAGAGGCCCAAGCCCATCAGCATCGGGTGGCGGATGCCATTCAGCAGCGCGCCTTTCTTTGGGGCGGGGCTCATCATATAAAACGCCACAAGAACCATCAGATTGTTGATGCCCTTCAAGGCCGCAGGGGGCGTACCAAGGTCAAAGGCGCCGGACCATTTATAGCCAATGACCATCAAGATCACGCTGGCAAACAGCGCCAGCGCAACCGGGCCTTTGCCTTTGTCACCAAGAGCTGCGCGCCGTTCGGGAGCCAAGCGTTTGAACAGATGGGCCGCCCACCACAATAGGATGCCTAGGACAAGAAGTGCCATGTCAGTCTCCGCAGAATGTAAATCTGCTAAACACTTAGGCCCCTAGCGCCGCGATTGCATCCGCTTTGGCGAGAATTTCGCGGGCTGTGACAACATGGAGGTTTTCCACGATCTTGCCATCCACCACGGCGACCCCCTGCCCTGCGGCCTCGGCCTCTTCAAAGGCGGCGATCTGACGTTGGGCCAGATCGACCTCAGCTTCAGACGGGGCAAAGGCGGCATTGGCCACATCAACCTGCGCCGGGTGGATCAGGGTTTTGCCGTCCATGCCCATATCGCGGCCCTGTTCGCATTCGGCAGCCAGACCTTCGGCGTCCTTAAATGCGTTGTAGACCCCATCGACGATAATCTTTCCCTCGGCCTTGGCGGCCAGTAAGCACATGTTGAGGCCTCCCATCAGCGGCAGACGGTCGGGGCGGAACCGAGTTTGCAGTTCCTTGGCCAGATCATTCGTCCCCATCACCAGACCCTGCAATTTAGGATGTGCGGCGATCTCTGCGGCGTTCAGCATGCCGCGCGGCGTTTCCATCATCGCCCAAAGGGGAATTTCGCCGGTGATTTCTGCAAGTGCATCCAAATCCGCCGCGCGGTCGACCTTGGGCAGAAGCACCGCGTCGCAGCCCATCTTGGCAGCAGCTTCCGCATCAGCTCGCCCCCACTCCGTATCCAAGCCATTGATACGCACGATTTTCACCCGCGCGCCATAGCCACCCTCTTCCAGGGCTTGGGACAGGGTTTGGCGGGCATTTTCCTTTTCCTCCAAGGACACAGCATCTTCGAGATCAAAGATAATCGCATCCACCGGCAAGCCACGAGCCTTGTCCAGCGCCCGCGGTTTGGAGCCAGGGATATAGAGAACGGAACGGTACGGACGGTTGCGCGAGGCCATGAATCTCTCCCAGTGAGTCATAATGTTGCTAGATTGCTATAATTTTAGAAATATGATTTCAACCCAAATTTCTCTGCGCCGCAGAAAAATTGTGCAAATAGCGGTCACATTCCATGTCCTCAATGTCAAATTTGGAGGTGCGCGCGCAGCGTTAACCAGTTTGCAGGAACTTCCTGAGACAGTTTTCATACGGGACCGAGTTCATTGCATCGACCACGTGCAGGCGGATCCGTTGGCAGGAAAACCTGCCTTATCGTCAAACCGGCTTGTGTGCAGAGCGTTATTGGGGGCGTGGAAGTACTCCTGCAGGCGGCCGTTCCGGAAAGGGTAAAACCCATGAAGAAGACGACTATGACTATCATCGCCGCGCTGGTCAGCACCGTTATGACCGCGCCCATTGTTCAAGCACAGACGGCCAGCCGCAACTGCGCACCGCGTGAAGTTGTCGTGCAGCGATTGGCCAACAAATACGGCGAGAGCCGCAAAAGTATCGGCATCGGCCAACAAGGCACCGTGATGGAGACATTTGCCTCCGAAGACACCGGTACTTGGACGATCACCGTGACAATGCCAACTGGCGTGACATGCCTTGTGGCCTCTGGCCAGTCGTTTGAGACATTGGCCGAAGTTGTACCAGATCCAGAACAAGACGCCTGAACTTTCTGACCTATTTGGGCGTATCACTGCTGGCCAAGCGACGACCATTCCATTCCCGCGCGGGCACTGCCTGTGTGCAAGACCGACAATACCATTTTGCGCGAGCATCAAACAGCCAAAGATCAACCCTGCTCGGTGACCGGATCGACCTTCTGATCCGCCGTCGTGCGGGGTCGACTATGTGCGATTCTACGACGCCATAATATCGACCTTCGCACCGCAAATGCTGCAGCCGCATGGTCGGCAAATCATGATACTTTTTGTGATCACATAACACAGAATCGCTGTACGCTCTGCGATGAGACATCTTGAAACAGGCGGGAACAGCTTGAAAAATGAGCGGGAATTCATCCCCGGAAACCGGGTTATCGCAAAAAATCTGAGGCCTTGCAAAACCATCCACAGGCTGAAAATCGCTTTATTTGCAGATTATTTTGCACTTGCGAGCATGAAAATGGGTAGGGTTTGAATACGATTGCACGTGGCTCAACCCTTGCACCACGCGGCGTTAAACCGTAGGCATCCTGTGATTTTCAACCGGACCGGAGATACATTCCAATGGCTCGACCCAAAATTGCCCTTATCGGCGCAGGCCAAATCGGCGGCACCCTGGCACACCTCGCAGCCCTGAAAGAACTTGGCGACGTTGTTCTGTTTGACATCGCAGAAGGCACCCCCGAAGGCAAAGCCCTCGACATCGCAGAATCCGGTCCTTCAGAAGGCTTCGACGCCAAGCTGAAAGGCACGCAAAGCTATGCAGATATCGCTGGCGCAGATGTCTGCATCGTGACAGCTGGCGTTCCACGCAAGCCAGGCATGAGCCGCGATGACCTGCTGGGCATCAACCTGAAAGTGATGAAGTCTGTCGGCGAAGGCATCCGTGACAACGCACCAGACGCATTCGTCATCTGCATCACCAACCCGCTGGACGCGATGGTTTGGGCGCTGCAGAAATTCTCTGGCCTGCCCACCAACAAAGTATGCGGCATGGCTGGCGTTCTGGATTCCGCGCGTTTCCGTCACTTCCTGGCAGACGAGTTCGACGTTTCCATGAAAGACGTCACCGCGTTTGTTCTGGGTGGCCACGGCGACACAATGGTTCCATCCGTTCGTTATTCCACCGTTGCAGGCATCCCGCTGCCGGATCTGGTGAAAATGGGCTGGACCACACAAGAGAAGCTGGACGCGATCCTGCAGCGCACCCGTGATGGCGGCGCTGAGATCGTTGGCCTCTTGAAAACCGGCTCTGCTTTCTATGCCCCTGCAACCGCAGGCATCGAAATGGCCGAAGCCTACCTGAAAGACCAAAAGCGCGTTCTGCCCTGTGCCGCATATTGTGACGGCGAGCTGGGCGTGAAAGACATGTATGTGGGCGTGCCCACCGTGATCGGCGCAAACGGCATCGAAAAAGTTGTAAACATCACCCTGACCAAAGAAGAGCAGGACATGTTCGACAACTCTGTCAACGCCGTAAAAGGCCTGATGGACGCATGCAAAGGCATCGACGGCTCGCTGGCGTAAGCCACGGCTCGACATTTTGATGAACAAGCCCGGTATCCGCCGGGCTTGTTTTTTTTGTACCGACCTGCGGTTCGACGCGGTGGATGCGCCGCCTTATTCGGTTGGCAAAAGCGCCTGATAGGCTTCTAGAATTTCGCAGGACCGCGCGTCGGATCCATACTCGTCCTCGTCGCCACAACCGGCAAAGGCCAGTCGCGCGCCCTTGGGATTGAACACCACTTCGTCAAACAAGGCATCGCCAACCTGACCACAGGCGGGCGCAGAGCCTTGCAAGCACAAAACCTCCATTTGGTCGGCATAGGTTTGTGCCGCCGCGCGTTCTTGATCTGTGATGGAGTCGCGCAACGTTGCAGGCCCCGGAGCATTCGCCACCTGCGACGTGAAACAGGCGGAGATATCACCGGCGTGACAGGCCTGTTCCAGAACATCCACCGGAGACCGGCCGTTCCAGATCGGCTCAACATTCAGGATCTGACAGGCCAAGAGATCCCCATGAACACAGGCTTGGGTGAAATAGGCGTTGGCCTCTTGATCACCCTCGGTATCGACTGCGGTGTTAAAACAACCGCGAGGATTGCCGAGATCGCAGGCCTTGTGCGAAAGCTCAACCGCCAGATCGAGGTTGCCGATTTCGGTTCCGGCACTGAGCGGTGCATGATCTTCAGATCCCACAAGGAAGCCAAGCTGCGCGCAGGCCCGCGCTACGTCCTGTTCGCAAAGCGGGACCAGCTGATGATACCAGATTGCCTTGGACGTTTCGGCTTCAAGCTCGACAAGGTACACCGACAGATGCAGGCGCGACTGTGACGCGCAGGCAAAGGCATCGCCCGCCTCACACTGTTGCGCTAATGTGTCATAGGAAGTGGAAGCGCGTTCCCGCAGACTACTCACCTGCCCCTCAGCCAGGATGACATGGATCGGATAGGCAACCTTTAGACAAGACCAGCCAAAGCCTGCGTCACAAGATTGCGCAAACAAGTCGAAGGCCTCGACCGAGTTCTCCCATGACACGGCCATGAGCGTGCCCGCCAACCGGGCGCAGGCCTCGGCGTTTGACGAGGTGCAGGCGGACTGCAGATCGGGGAGCGCTTGTTCTGCCTTGGGTCGGTTGGCAATGGTGGCGATCAATTCTTCTTCCTGCATCATATGCAGGCATGCCTGAACGTCGCCCTGTTCACAATCATAGGTCGCCAGCCAAAAGTGCACGGGATTACCAAGCGTCAGAGCGGTGACTGGGCCAGCAAACAACCCCAACATAAGAAGTAAGATAATACGCATATTTCAAATCCAGAATCTGTGTCAAATGTCGAAATAGGAGCACGGCTTCGTAGGGGTAGCCAGCGTTAAAAATGGGGCTGATCGCCAGGCTCTCACCATTGTGAGTTAAGCCAGATGTAGGAGGTTGTTCCGGACACTCACCCGCCGCTAAATGCTGACCCGGACCGGGTTGCGTAGGTTTTTGGCAGTGGCAAGCGGGTTTTTCGACGTGCAGTGCACATTTGCATGCGAAGCTGACAAAAAACAGACATATTGACTTTGCACGAATCATGTTAGCGCCTCGCACAAAGGCACTTGTGATCACACCCCGAAATAGCGTGATCACAAAATCAGAAAATCTTCGATATTTCTGCATCCTCCGTCAAATAAACCTTTAACCCATGGGTGTATCTGGGCTCAATTACCAAGGACAATTGTAGCCAGACGGGACAGTTTCTCATGAACATCCATGAATATCAGGCCAAGGCCCTTTTGAAGAGCTATGGCGCGCCAGTATCTGAGGGTCGCGCTGTACTCAAAGCAGAAGACGCCAAAACCGCAGCAGGCGAGCTGGACGGCCCTCTTTGGGTTGTAAAGGCGCAGATCCACGCAGGTGGTCGCGGCAAGGGTTCCTTTAAGGAAGCCGACGCGGGCGAAAAGGGCGGTGTACGCCTGACCAAGTCGGTTGAAGAAGCCGCCGAAGAAGCCAAGAAGATGCTGGGCCGCACCCTGGTTACGCATCAAACCGGCCCAGCGGGCAAGCAGGTCAACCGCATCTACATCGAAGCCGGTTCTGGCATCCAGACCGAGCTGTATCTTGCGCTGCTGGTTGACCGCGTCACCTCGCGCATTTCTTTCGTGTGCTCCACAGAGGGCGGCATGGACATCGAAGAGGTTGCTGAAAGCACCCCTGAGAAGATCCTGTCTTTCTCTGTTGATCCGGCAACCGGCTACCAAGCGTACCATGGCCGCCGCATCGCGTTCTCTCTGGGCCTCGAAGGCACACAGGTTAAAGAATGCGTCAAGCTGATGGGTCTGCTGTACCAAGCCTTCGTTGAGAAGGACATGGAGATGCTGGAGATCAACCCGCTGATCGTGACCGACGAAGGTTCGCTCAAGGTTCTGGACGCCAAGCTGGGCTTTGACGGCAACGCGGTATACCGCCACGCCGATGTCGCCGCTCTGCGCGACGAGACCGAAGAAGACCCCAAAGAGCTGGAAGCGTCCAAATACGACCTGAACTACATCACGCTCGACGGTGAAATCGGCTGCATGGTGAACGGTGCGGGTCTGGCGATGGCCACTATGGACATCATCAAACTCTACGGTGCTGAGCCTGCAAACTTCCTCGACGTTGGTGGCGGTGCTACCAAAGAGAAAGTAACTGAGGCGTTCAAAATCATCACCTCGGACCCCAACGTCAAAGGTATTCTGGTGAACATCTTTGGTGGCATCATGCGCTGCGACGTGATCGCAGAAGGCGTGATCGCGGCTGTTAAAGAAGTTGGTCTGGAAGTACCGCTGGTTGTACGTCTGGAAGGTACCAATGTTGAGCTCGGCAAAGAGATCATCAACACTTCGGGCCTGGACGTCATCGCAGCAGACAACCTGTCTGACGGTGCCGAGAAAATCGTGAAGGCGGTCAAAGGCTAAGGAACCCAGAGGCTTGGCAACAGGCCTTTTCCTCATGTTTCAGCGCTCGTTGAGCGTATCGAATTATTAAGGAGACTCCTCATATGGCAGTCCTCATCGACGAAAACACCAAAGTGATCTGTCAGGGCTTTACCGGCTCGCAGGGCACATTCCACTCTGAACAAGCCATCGCTTACGGCACCAAAATGGTTGGTGGTGTAACTCCAGGCAAAGGTGGCCAAACTCACCTGAACCTGCCGGTCTTTAACTCCGTTCACGAAGCCAAGCACGTGACCGAAGCCAACGCATCCGTGATCTATGTTCCGCCCCCCTTCGCGGCGGACTCGATCCTGGAAGCGATCGACGCGAATATGGAACTGATCGTCTGCATCACCGAAGGCATCCCTGTGCTGGACATGATGAAAGTGAAGCGCGCGCTGGAAGACAGCACCTCGCGTCTGATCGGCCCCAACTGCCCCGGCGTTATCACCCCTGACGCATGCAAAATCGGCATTATGCCTGGTCACATCCACAAGCGTGGCTCGGTTGGCGTTGTGTCGCGCTCTGGCACCCTGACATATGAAGCGGTTAAGCAAACCGCGGACATCGGTCTGGGCCAGTCGACAGCTGTTGGCATCGGCGGCGACCCCATCAAAGGCACCGAGCACATCGACGTACTGGACATGTTCCTGGACGATGATGAGACCCAATCGATCATCATGATCGGTGAAATCGGTGGTTCCGCGGAAGAAGAAGCCGCAGAATTCCTGGCCGAGCAGAAGAAAAAAGGTCGCTGGAAGCCGGTTGCTGGTTTCATTGCGGGCCGTACAGCCCCTCCCGGCCGCCGCATGGGCCACGCTGGCGCGATCGTTGCCGGTGGTAAAGGCGGCGCAGACGACAAGATCGAAGCGATGAAATCCGCGGGTATCGTTGTTGCTGACAGCCCTGCCGGTCTGGGCGAAGCCGTTCTGAAGGCGATCGGCTAAGCGATGTTAGTTCGAGACTGTCCTTTTGGCGGGCTCAACCCGAATACGAAAGGTGGGCGTTCTGCGCCCGCCTTTTCCCCCGTTCTGCCGCGCACGCCTGACGATTGCGCTGCCAATAGGGCACACGTGCCCTATTCGCAGCCGGATCCGGTCTGGGCTTCACCTTTCTGAAACCCTTCAAGACCACGCTGCCGCACAGCATCTGACAAGATAACGGTCCAACCCCATAAGAGGCACCTACAATGACCGAACAAAGCCCAAATGACATCTTCCATGCCTCCTCGTTCATGCAGGGGCATAACGCTGAGTATCTGGAGCAGCTTTACGCCCAGTATGCGAAAGACCCCAACGCGGTAGACGCCGCATGGGCTGAGTTCTTCCGCCAGATGGGCGACGCCGAGATGGACGTCAAGAAAGAGGCCGAGGGGCCGTCCTGGGGCCGTTCTGACTGGCCGCCGGTTCCCTCAGATGAAGAGACCGCAGCGCTGACCGGTGAATGGCCTGTGGCCCCCGCTGAAGCCAAAGGTGCCGGCAAGAAAATCAAGGAAAAAGCCGCCTCTGCAGGTGTTGAAATTTCCGACGCGCAGGTTCAACGCGCGGTTCTGGACTCCATCCGGGCGCTGATGCTGATCCGGGCTCACCGTATCCGGGGCCACCTGGCTGCTGATCTGGATCCGCTTGGCTTGCACGGTCGTGACCCGCATCCTGAGCTGGACCCCAAGGCATACGGCTTTACCGATGCGGATATGGATCGCCCGATCTTTATCGACAATGTTCTGGGTCTGCAGGTCGCATCCATGCGCCAGATCGTGGATATTGTTCGCCGTACCTATTGTGGCACCTTTGCGTTGCAGTACATGCATATTTCCGACCCCGAGCAATCGGCCTGGCTGAAAGAGCGCATCGAAGGGTACGGCAAGGAAATCCAGTTCACCCGTGAGGGCCGCAAAGCGATCCTGAACAAACTGGTCGAGGCCGAAGGTTTCGAGAAATTCCTGCACGTCAAATACATGGGCACCAAACGTTTTGGTCTGGACGGCGGTGAAAGCCTGATCCCGGCGATGGAACAGATCATCAAGCGCGGTGGCGCCTTGGGTGTTCAGGACATCGTTATCGGTATGCCTCACCGCGGCCGCCTGTCGGTTCTGGCAAACGTTATGCAAAAGCCGTATCGCGCGATCTTCAACGAATTCCAAGGCGGCTCGTTCAAGCCTGAAGACGTTGATGGCTCTGGCGATGTGAAATACCACCTTGGTGCCTCCTCGGATCGTGAGTTCGACAAGAACACCGTTCACCTGTCATTGACCGCCAACCCATCGCACCTGGAAGCGGTAAACCCGGTTGTTTTGGGTAAAGTACGCGCCAAGCAAGACCAGTTGAACGACGATGCGCGCACCACAGTCCTGCCGATCCTGCTGCACGGCGACGCGGCCTTTGCAGGCCAGGGTGTTGTTGCGGAATGTTTCGCTCTGTCAGGTCTGCGTGGTCACAAGACTGGCGGCACCATCCATATCGTTGTGAACAACCAAATCGGTTTCACCACAGCACCGCACTTCTCGCGTTCAAGCCCTTACCCGACCGACAACGCGTTGGTTGTGGAAGCGCCGATCTTCCACGTGAACGGCGACGACCCCGAAGCGGTTGTACACGCCGCCAAGGTTGCGACCGAGTTCCGCCAGAAGTTTGGTAAGGATGTTGTTCTGGACATCTTCTGCTACCGCCGGTTTGGTCACAACGAAGGCGACGAGCCGATGTTCACCAACCCGTTGATGTACAAAAAGATCAAGGGTCACAAAACCACCCTGTCCTTGTACACCGAACGTCTGGTCAAAGACGGTCTGATCCCTGAGGGTGAGATCGAGGACATGAAAGCGGCGTTCCAGGCCCATCTGAACGCTGAGTTCGAGACCGGTAAAGAATACAAACCCAACAAGGCCGATTGGCTGGATGGGCGTTGGTCGCATCTCGACAAGCAGGATGCGGATTACCAGCGTGGTGAAACCGCGATCAAGCCGGAAACACTGGACGAGGTGGGCCGTGGTCTGACCACCCTGCCCGAAGGTTATCCGGTTCACAAAACCATCAACCGTTTCCTTGGCGCCCGTGCCAAGATGTTTGAAACTGGCAAAGGGTTTGACTGGGCAACCGGCGAAGCAATGGCCTTTGGCTCGCTGGCGACCGAAGGATACCCAGTACGTCTGTCCGGTCAGGACGCAACACGCGGCACCTTCTCGCAGCGTCACTCGGGCATCGTGAACCAAGACACCGAAGAGCGGTATTACCCGATCAACAACATTCGTCCGGGTCAGGCCCAATACGAAGTGATCGATTCAGCCCTGTCGGAATATGCGGTTCTGGGTTTTGAATATGGCTACTCCTTGGCGGAGCCCAACGCGCTGACCCTTTGGGAAGCCCAGTTTGGTGACTTTGCCAACGGCGCGCAGATCATGTTCGACCAGTTCATCTCATCCGGTGAATCGAAATGGCTGCGGATGTCCGGTCTGACCGTTCTGCTGCCACATGGTTTCGAAGGCCAAGGCCCCGAGCACTCCTCGGCGCGTCTGGAGCGTTTCCTGCAGATGTGTGGTCAGGACAACTGGATTGTGGCGAACTGTACAACGCCTGCGAACTACTTCCACATCCTGCGCCGTCAGCTGCACCGGACCTTCCGTAAGCCGCTGATCCTGGTGACCCCGAAATCCCTGCTGCGCCACAAGCTGGCGGTCAGCACCGCCGCGGACTTTACCACCGGTTCCAGCTTCCACCGGGTTCTGTGGGATGATGCCCAGCACGGCAATTCCGACACCAAACTGGCGGCGGACAGCAAGATCAAACGCGTCGTTCTGTGTTCCGGCAAGGTCTATTACGACCTGCTGGAAGAGCGTGACGCGCGCGGCATCGATGATGTCTATCTGATGCGGATCGAACAATATTACCCATTCCCAGCGATCTCGCTGGTGAAGGAGCTTGAGCGCTTTAAAGACGCCGAAATGGTCTGGTGTCAGGAAGAGCCCAAGAACCAGGGTGCATGGTCCTTTATTGAGCCCAACATCGAATGGGTTCTGACCCGGATCAAAGCGAAACATTCGCGCCCGACCTATGTCGGTCGCGCCACATCGGCCTCGCCTGCAACCGGCCTGGCCAGCGAACACAAAGCCCAACAAGCTGCGCTTGTAAACGAAGCGCTGAGCATCTGAGGAAGACAGAGAAATGACCACTGAAGTGCGTGTGCCCACTCTGGGCGAATCCGTAACTGAGGCAACTGTTGCCACCTGGTTCAAAAAGCCGGGTGACGCAGTGGCACAGGACGAAATGCTGTGTGAGCTGGAAACCGATAAGGTGACAGTAGAAGTGCCTGCCCCGGCGGCTGGCACCCTGGGTGAGATTGTTGCCCCCGAAGGTGAAACCGTTGGTGTTGATGCGCTGCTGGCGATGATCACCGCAGGCGGCGAAGCGGCGGCTCCGGCCCCTGCAGCGGCTCCGGCAGCAGCCGCGCCGGCGGCGGATGCAGGTGCGGCCACCGACGTTATGGTTCCGACCTTGGGTGAATCCGTGACCGAGGCCACCGTTTCCACATGGTTCAAAGCTGTTGGCGACACTGTTGCCCAGGACGAGATGCTGTGTGAGCTGGAAACCGACAAAGTTTCCGTCGAAGTCCCTGCCCCAGCGGCTGGTGTTCTGACCGAAATCACAGCGCCTGAAGGCTCCACCGTTGACGCGACTGCGAAACTGGGTGTGATCGGTGGATCTGCGGGTGCAGCTGCGCCTGCCGCCGCGCCTGCTGCGGCCGCTGCTCCTGCAGCTGCTGGCAAAGACATCGCCAATGCGCCATCGGCGGAAAAAGCCATGGCCGAAGCCGGTCTGAACGCCGCTAGCGTTGCAGGCTCTGGCCGCGACGGTCGCATCATGAAAGACGACGTTGCACGCGCGGTTGCAGCCGCAGCTGCAACCCCTGCGCCTGCCGCCGCTGCAGCACCCCGTGCGCCAGTACCGGTTGACGACGCCGCCCGCGAAGAGCGCGTTAAGATGACCCGCCTGCGCCAGACCATCGCCAAGCGTCTGAAAGACAGCCAGAACACCGCAGCAATGCTGACCACCTACAACGAGGTCGACATGACCGAGGTGATGGCGCTGCGTAAAGAATACAAAGAGCTGTTTGAGAAGAAGCACGGCGCGCGTCTGGGCTTTATGTCCTTCTTTACCAAGGCTTGCTGCCACGCGCTGAAAGAAGTGCCTGAAGTGAACGCCGAGATCGACGGCACCGACATCGTGTACAAGAAATTTGTTCACATGGGTGTTGCTGCTGGTACCCCAACAGGTCTGGTTGTTCCGGTCATCCGCGACGCTGATGCGATGTCTTTTGCTGACATCGAAAAAGCGATCGCTGAAAAGGGCAAGCGCGCCCGTGACGGCAAACTGTCCATGGCAGAAATGCAGGGCGGCACCTTCACCATCTCTAACGGTGGTGTCTATGGCTCGCTGATGTCCTCGCCGATCCTGAACCCCCCGCAGTCCGGTATCCTGGGCATGCACAAGATCCAGGATCGCCCCATGGCGATCAACGGCAAGGTTGAGATCCGCCCGATGATGTATCTAGCCCTGTCCTATGACCACCGTATCGTCGACGGCAAAGGCGCTGTGACCTTCTTGGTCCGCGTCAAAGAAGCCCTCGAGGATCCGCGCCGTCTGCTGATGGATCTGTAATCAAAATGGCCTCCTCTCTTTCTAAGGAAGAGGGGAGGCGTCTCGTAGAAAGTGACTACGCGAGGTTAGATGAACAAGCTGTTGGAAATCGTCACTATTATCGAGCGCCTTGTCATCATCGCCGTCGCTTTTGCGGCATTATTCCCTCTGTATCAGTGGCTATCCGAGGCAAATAGTAGGGACTTGCAACGCACTCTGAGCTTGTTCGAAGCCATCAACAAGTGCGACGGGTTCTTCAAAAAAGCAGAGACCGGCGAGCATAACTTGGCAATGGTGGACATTTACGAACACCTTTGTTCTGAAATTTCGAGACAGATAACCTTGTTCGATAGTGAGGTTATGGAACGGAAATGAGTTCGCACTGGTTTCCGAAATCCGAAAAAGCCGCCCGTTTCATCTTTTCCCAAATACTTCGGGGGAGGCGCATAGCGCCGGGGGCAGAGCCCCCTCCCCGCTCTCAAAACCCAAAGGAGCACATATAAATGTCATCCTATGACGTCATCGTAATCGGCGCGGGCCCTGGTGGCTATGTGTCGGCCATCCGCTGCGCCCAGCTGGGCCTGAAAACCGCCATTGTTGAGGGTCGCGAAACCCTGGGCGGCACATGCCTGAACGTGGGCTGTATCCCCTCCAAGGCACTTTTGCACGCGACGCACCAGCTGCATGAAGCCGAGCATAACTTTGCCAAGATGGGCCTGAAGGGCAAATCGCCTTCGGTCGATTGGAACCAGATGAAATCCTATAAGGATGAAGTCATCGGCCAGAACACCGGCGGTGTTGAGTTCTTGATGAAGAAGAACAAGATCGACTGGCTGAAAGGTTGGGCGTCAATCCCCGCGGCCGGTCAAGTCAAGGTTGGCGATGAGACATACGCGACCAAGAACATCGTGATCGCCTCTGGTTCTGTCCCCTCCTCCCTGCCGGGTGTTGAGGTCGACAATGACACGGGCGTTGTGGTCGACTCGACCGGCGCGCTGGAACTGCCGAAGGTTCCGAAAAAGATGGTTGTCATCGGTGCGGGCGTGATCGGCCTGGAACTGGGTTCCGTCTATGCGCGTCTGGGATCCGAAGTTACCGTTGTCGAATATATGGACGCGGTCTGCCCCGGCATGGACAAGGACGTTCAGCGTTCCTTCAAAAAGATCCTCGAAAAGCAGGGTCTGAACTTCATCATGGGCGCTGCCGTTCAAGGTGTTGATGCGACCAAGACCAAAGCCAAGGTCAAATACCAGCCCAAGAAAGGTGGCGACGAGGTTGTTGTCGACGCGGATGTGGTTCTGGTTGCGACCGGCCGTAAACCATACGCCGAAGGTCTGGGTCTGGATGCATTGGGCGTCAAGATGACCGAACGCGGCCAGATCGCCACAGACGCGAAATGGGCCACCAACGTGCCCGGCGTCTATGCCATCGGTGACGTAATCGAAGGTCCGATGCTGGCGCACAAAGCCGAAGACGAAGGCATGGCCGTGGCTGAGGTGATCGCGGGCAAACATGGCCACGTGAACTATGGCGTCATTCCGGGTGTTGTTTACACCACCCCTGAGGTTGCCACCGTTGGTGCAACCGAGGATGCGCTGAAGGCCGAAGGCCGCAAGGTCAAAGTTGGCAAATTCTCCTTTATGGGCAATGGCCGTGCCAAGGCCGTGGGCCAGGCGGATGGTTTTGTGAAAATCATCGTGGATGCCGAAACCGACCGCGTTCTGGGGGCTGCGATCATCGGCCCGGCAGCCGGTGACATGATCCACGAGATCTGCGTTGCGATGGAATTCGGCGCCTCTGCCGAGGACATCGCCCTGACCTGCCACGCCCACCCGACATACTCGGAAGCGGTGCGTGAGGCGGCGCTCTCCTGTGGAGACGGCGCGATCCACGCTTAAGCTCTTAAAAGCCCGCTCAGTGTTTCGAGCGGGCTTTTTTACATGAGACCCTTATGAATAAAGCATTTTTCATTTGCTTCCTTTTCGCCTGCCTAGGGGGCGGTTTTTTAGGTGCATCTCAGCTGTGGCCGCGCGAAAGTCGCGCAGAGCGGATCATGTGGCTGTTTTCACAATATTGCATGCCGCCTTACACCCAAACCTTGGAAGCGACGCTGGATAAAAGGTTGAGCCGCTGGACCACGTCTCCAGACACCGCCCATTGGGTTGATGACAGATCTGCCAGTTTTTTGCGGGTAGGCGTGCAGCAGTGCAGTATTTCAACCTACGCGCCCTTTGCCTTGAGCGCCGATGACGCGGCTGATTTGCGCATCTTGGTCGATGCTTTTGCAGTTGAGCAGTTTCCTGAGTTGAGCTTTGATCCAAAGCCCAAGTTGGGAGTTGATGCACTTGCTACGTCTTGGATGCATGGTCCGAGACACTCGACGCAACGTTGGGGGATCTATTCCTTTGCATATCCAGAGCAAGGCGACAGCGCCGGAAGTATTTTGACATTCACGCGCCCGCCCTCCCAACGGAACAAGTTCCCCTAGGAGCTGATTTTCCACCATCTCACCCGCACGTTTCTGTCTCTGTCAGAAAAGTGGCCGGTGGGGGTGAACCACCGGCCAGGTAAGTATGGCCCGCTAAGGGGGCAGGACCAACTTTCGGAACATGGGCGACACAGAGACGAAGAGTGTCGCCTGTAGACTATCACGGTACAGCAGCGCGTTTCCGTCGGCTGCGTGCTACAAAAAAACAGAAAAAGTTAAATTCACCCAATTTCTGCCTGCACGGTTTCGGGAAGAGTTTAAATCAGGCTGTTTGATTTGCCTTTGGCCTGAGTTTTCTTTTTCCGCAGACGACGGGCGGCTTTGACAAAGGGGATGGAATAAAGCTTCCAGCAGCTGTCCATCTCCATCGCTTTCATACCCGCAACGCCAAATTTCACGTCCCGATTGTCGTCCGGCATGATGTACGTGCCAAAAATCACGTCCCAAAACGGAAAGAGAAAGGCAAAGTTCTTGTCGAAATGGGCCGGATGGCAGCTGTGGTGGACGTGATGATGCGCGGGTGAGGGAAAGACCTTGGACCAGACGCCGGGCCAGCGCAGCCAGATATGCGAATGACGCAGATTGTAGGCCAGGATATTAAACAGAAACATCAATACGGGCACGCCGAGGATACTGGGCAGGCTGGGCACCACATCCAGCACCAGATATGCACCACCGGTCACCGCCCCGTAGCCCAGGCCAATGCAAAGCTGATACAACAGATTATCGATCGGGTGCTCGCGATAATTGGACAGCGGATGCATGACTTCGGCGCTGTGGTGGACTTTGTGAAATTCCCACAGGATCGGCACCTTGTGTTGCAGGTAATGCACGCCCCAGCCGATGAAATCGGACACCAATGTGGACACGAACATATAGGCGATCACGATCACCCAGCTGAGGCCGCCCTGCGCGGTTGTTGGCAAAGAGGTGATCGAAACGCCGGTCATCAGGCGAAACACCATCGCCGCCGCTCCGGCAAGAAGGCCGAACATCAGGAAATGGCCGATTAGTTTGTGAAAGAAGAAGTAACGCACATCGAGCCAGGCCGAGGGATGCCCCCAGACGGATTTGGGAAAGAGAAAGGCGACGAAACTGTCGGGCGTATCCGCAGACTTGCGGGCACGATGCACAGAGTAGATGCCAAAAGCCGCTAGGATTGAGGTAGCAATATAGAGGTAAAAGATCCGCTGGCCGGGGTCAAAAATCGCCATAAGGACATGTTTGGCATAGGCCAGATAACTAGCAAAAAACTCCTGCACGGCGGATCACCTCTGCAATTTACGAACTCATTACGTCGCGTGGGGTTTTGATCCCACGCGATTTACTGTGCAGAAGTTTATTTAAAAATGTGGCAATCCTCGGACGTTACCACATTGTTTTTGCGGCGCGCGGGGCCCATTCGCGGTCGTAGGTCTCACCGCCTTCTTCGCCCTGTGTCGCTTCGGCCAGCAGCTGGCCGACCGTTGGCAGATCTTTACTTTCATCGCCGCTGGTCCAGGTTTTGGCGCGGATCAAGGCGCGGGCGCATTGCGAGTAGATCTCGGCCACAGTAATCACGATGACAGTGGCGGGCTGTTTGCCCTGTTTTTCAAAACGCGCCCGCAGCTCTGTGTCGGCGGTCAGGATCGCGGTGCCATTGACGCGGATCACATTGTTGGAACCGGGCACCATAAACATCAGCGATACACGGTTGTCGCGCACGATATTGCGCAAGGAGTCGATGCGGTTGTTGCCACGCCAATCGGGCAGCGCCAGCGTTTTGGCATCCAGTTCCATCACAACCGAACCTTCGTCACCACGCGGGCTGCCATCGGTGCCTTCGGGGCCAATTGTCGACAACACGCAGAACCGAGACGCCATGATCCATTTGCGATAAAGCGGTGTCATCCGTGTCACCACCTTGCGCAAAGACGGCGCGCCCGGCGCACCATAGAGCATTTCCAACTGTTCAATTGTCTCGATTGTTTGCATTTTCTAAGTCCGCTGTCGTGTCCGAGCCCAAGACACAGGTCAGGCATAAAAACATAGGGCTCCGCCGCATTTACGCAACGGAACCCTTTGGTTTTATGACAACGGCGCAACAGCAGCCACACAATTGTGTGACTGTCGCCTAGGCGGAGTTTTTCGCGCTCCATTCCAGCGCTTCGCCGATCAGCTCTGCCACGGTGGGAAGATCCTGGGCCAGATCGCCGCTGGTCCAGATCTCAGCCGTTTTCAGCGCCTGGGCACATTGGCCGTAGACCTCTTCTACCGAGACGAGGATCACGGTCTTGGGCTGTTTGCCATTGCGGTCAAAGCGGGCGCGCAACACAACGTCATCGGTCAGGCGCGCGGTGCCGTTGATGCGGATCACATTTTCCGAGCCCGGCACCAGGAACATCAGGGACACCCGACCGTCCCGCACAATATTGCGCAGCGTATCCAGGCGGTTGTTGCCGGGCCAATCCGGCAGCGCGACAGTTTTACTGTCGAGGATCTGCACCACCGGTCCGCGGTCGCCGCGCGGCGTATCATCGGTGCCTTCGGGGCCGACCGAGGCGAGCATGCAGATGCGCGAGGCCTCAATCCATTTCTGATACAGAGGCGTAATCTCTCCAGTGACCTTGTTGATCACCAGATCGGCGGGTTTCTCATAGAGCGCTTCCAGCGCTTCCACTGTCTTGATGTAGTTTATCTGGGTCAAAGCCGGCCTCTTTCATCAAAGCATTAGAGCGGGTTTCGACCAAATCTTCGACCCGCGCCATAAATGCGTCCTTGGACAGTCCTGGGGCAATTGGGTCAAGGAATTCAATAACGGCGACGCCTGGCTTTCGTAAAATTCCCGTGCGTGGCCAGAAAAGGCCCACATTGGTGGCAACTGGAATACATGGCTGGCCTAGTTGTTCATATAGAACCGCCGCACCGACCTTGTACGGTTTGTGGACGCCGGGGGCGACGCGGGTTCCCTGAGGGTAGATTACCAATTGGCCGGGCTCGGCAAATTCTTTGGCAACGTCCTGCACCATCTTTGCAATTGTCGTGCCACCTTTGCCTCGGTTCACCGGCACACAGCCCAGACGTTTGGCATAAAGGCCGATAACCGGTGTCCACATCAGCTCACGTTTCATGATGAACTTGGGCCAGGGCATGTGACCAAACAGGATCAGGATATCCAGAAAGCTCTGGTGCTTGGAGGCAATGACAACCTCCTCCGTAGGGATGGTGCCGCGAATTTCAGTCCGGATGCCAACCATCCAACGCGCGCTCCACAACACCCAGGCGCAATAAACCTTGCAGGCGAGTTTGGCGCCCGATTTTGAGAATATCGCAAGCGGCGCAAAGAGGATGCCAAGGATCAGCATCGCCGCGTAGATCTGTACCATATACAAAAGCGAACGTAGCCATTGGATAAGGATCACGTCAGAGCTCCCAGTCGTTTCTTAGCGGCGCGCGTGGTGGCAAAAAACGCCACAAGCGCGCCCAGCGGAGGAATAGCCAGCGGCAACAACCAGCTGAGGCCACTAAAGCCTAGGCCCGTGAGGAAGCCGCCTTCCTCAGAGGCCGCGGGCAGGAAGAATACCCCCAGCATGCCGCAGATCACGCCAACAGCCGCGCCCAAAAGCGCGCGCAGGGTGAAACGACGGATAAAGGCATGGGCGATATAGGTATCAAGAGCACCGACCAGACGCAGCACTTCGATCACCTGGGAATTGGCGGCCAAAGCAGCATTGGCTGCAAGTGTGATCATCGCTGCCGTGGCACCGCCAATCAGCAGGATGGACACAACGGCCAAACGGCGCAGCGCGCGGGCCGCGTCCACCAGGGGTTCACGCCAGCGGGTATGGTCATCCAGCACCGCCCCGGGCACCTCAGCCTGAAGACGCAGGCGCAGGCCAGTGGCATCATAGGCAGGGTTGCCTGCGAGTATTTCAACCAGTTGCGGTACCGGCAGGCTGTCGATGGGCAGGTCCGCGCCAAACCAGGGTGACAGCATCGCGGCCTGCTCCTCGGACGTAATGACACGCACATCCGCCACGCCGGGAGTCTGGCGCAGAATTGTCAGCGCCGCGTCGGTCTGGGCCTGGCGTTGGTCGGCGGGGGCGTTGATGCGCAGGGTGGCCGCCCCGGCCAGCTCATCCGCCCAACGATCCGCCAAACGGCCAGAAGCCACCGACAAAGCCAGCGCAAATACAGTTAAAAAAGCCATGGCACCGGCGACAAACAACGTCAGCTGCGCCGTGAAGCCGCTGGGGGGCACCACGCGGTCCGCCTGGGCATCGCCAAGGATCAGATTGCGCGCGCTCATAGATCGACCCCCGCCAAGGCCAACTGCCGGTTCGAAATCCGCAACACGCGCGCTTGCACCTGGTTCTTGGCAGCGCGGATCAGAGGCAGATCATGGGTCGCAACCAGCACGGTCTTGCCCATATTGTTCAATTCGACCAACAGGCGCAGCAAACGTTGGGACATTTCCCAATCAACGTTACCGGTGGGTTCATCCGCAATAATGACATCCGGCGACAGGATCACCGCACGCGCCAGCGCTGCCCGTTGACGCTCGCCGCCCGACAGTTCTGGCGGCAGCGCATGGGCGCGTTCCGACAGGCCGACCCAGTTCAACAATTCGTGTAAGTTGGCCTCTTCCTGGGACAGATCCTTACCGGACACGGTCAAAGGCAGTGCGATGTTTTCGATCAGGGTCAAATGATCCAGAAAGCGGCAGTCCTGATGCACCACCCCAACACGGCGGCGCAGGTATGCCATCTGGTCGCGGTCCAGCCCGTTCACGTCCATATTAAAGGCCCGAACACGCCCCGCCGTTGGCGCCAACGCGCCATAGCACATCTTGAGCAACGTCGTCTTACCCGCACCGGACGGGCCAGTCAGGAAGTAGAATGAGCCGGGTGCAAGTTGCACTGAGACATTGCTCAGCAGCTCACCACCCCCGTAGTTATAGGCTATGTTGTCCAGCTCAATCACGGCTGCCCCCTCATATCACGCGCCAGTTGTGCCTCAGCCGGCGGCGGGTTTCAATGGTTGGCGTGGTCCAGTTGTGTCTCTGCGGTCCCTCTGCGCTGCCTTGGCCCGCGTCTGTGGCAATTGTGTCTTTCGTGAAGGCCGCGAACTGCTTATGATTTCTGGAAAATCAAAGATGGTGCACCTGTGTCATCATCTGCGACAAGGAGAACCGAATGCGCCTGACATGTCCAAATTGCGGAGCCCAATATGAGGTTCCCGATGATGTCATCCCTGCCGAAGGCCGGGACGTGCAATGTTCGGACTGTGGAACCACCTGGTTTCAGGAAGGCTCAGATGCGGCCGCAGCTGCGATCGCAAAAGCGGTTGTAGATGTCCCACCGGAAAAGGCGACGCCAGAGGTCGCAGAGGCGTATGACGCACCTGAGGCCGACGTCAGCTCCCAGGAGGATTTCGCGACCCCGCCGGAAGATCACCTCGAAGAGGACCATACTGCCGACGATGTCGAGGACGAGACGTCACAAGCCGAAGAACCTGAGGAAGAGCAAGCACAAGACGCTGAGGATTTTTCCTCTGACGAGGAGGAGGTGGATCCCGAAGAGGATGCAACCGACCCTGAGCCGCAGCCGGAACGGGCCAAACAGCGCGGGCTTGATGCCTCGGTCGCGGATATTCTGCGAGAAGAGGCAAAACGCGAAGCTGCGCTGCGCGCTGCCGAAGCGACCGGGTTGGAGACGCAGCCAGATTTGGGACTGGCGACGCCATCGCCGGATGATACCGAGCAACGCGCGCAACAGACCCGTGAACGCATGGCGCGGCTGCGCGGCGAGGATCCAGACGTACCAGAAGAGGATTTCTCTGGCTCGCGCCGCGGCTTGTTGCCGGATATTGAGGAAATAAACTCGTCACTCAGAGGCGGTTACGAGGTGCCTTCTGCGGCAGCGGCCCATGGGCTTGCGTATGACGAAGCGCCTCAGCAGCGACGCAGTGGTTTTTTACGTGGGTTCATGGTTGCGATCCTGATCGCGGCGGCAGCCACTTTGATTTACCTATATTCCGCAACTTTGGCCGTCTATGTCCCAGAGGCAGAGCCGCTGCTGCAGGACTATGTGGATTGGGTAAATGAAACCCGTGTGTGGTTACATACGCAGGTTGAACAATTGGCACAGCAACCCACCACGCCCGCCGAATGACCTCCCCTTGCACGTGTATGACAGGCCGTGTGGCCTAATCACGCTTAGAAGCGGTCAAGCAATCGTTGCAAATAGTTCCGTTCGCTTTCGCTGCGGTTCTGCTCGCCTGAGCGGCGGCGGATGTCTTCGAGCAGATCCCAGGCCCGGCGATAGGCTTGTTCGTCGCCGACATTGCCCCCTTCGCTGGCACCGCCACCATTACGCCCCAGAGGATCGGTGCCCTCGGCGCGGTTTTGTTGGCCGTTCTGCCCTTGGCCGCCGGGGGCTTGTTGTTGTTCAGCCATCGCTTCACCAAGCGCGCGCATACCGTCGCGCAGGGCTTCCATTGCCTCGGACTGCCGGTCCAACGCTTCGGCCATGTCACCCTCTCGCAACGCACCCTCAGCGTCATCCATTGCGCGTCCTGCCCGGTCCAGCGCTTCACGTGTGTCTTGTCCTTCGGAGGAATTGCCCAGAGGCAGGCCGTCCTGCTGGCGCTGCAATTCATCACGCAGCTGTTGTTGACGATCTGCCAGCGATTGCCCCTGCCCTTGACCAGGCTGCGCGCCGCCCTCGGATCCCTCGCCGGTCTGGCCTTCTGCGCCTGGCGATTGCTGGCCCGGTTCGTGACTTTGCCCACGACCTTGGCCACCCTGACGGCCTTCGTTCTGGCCGCTTTCGCCGGATTGCGCATTGGGGTTGAACTGTTCCTGCAGATCACGGAACGCTTGGTCGGACAGGCCTTGTTGTTCACGCAGGGTTTCAGCCAAATCCTCCATGGCCTGATCGCCGGGCGAGTTGCCCTGACCCTGTTGGCCTTGGGTGACCTGCATGTTTTCCATCATCTGCTGGAATTCGCGCAGCGCCTGTTCGGCCTCGGCCATGCGGCCCTGTTCCATCAGCTCCTGGATACGATCCATCATGGCCTGCAGATCGTCCTGGCTGAGTTCCAGCATATTTTCCGACTGCTGCCCGCTGTCGCGGTCGTCGCTCTCATTCTCTTGGGCCTGACGTTGCAATTGGCGCATATAGTCCTGCGTGGCTTCACGCAGTTCTTGCATCAATTCCGCTATTTCCTGATCCGAGGCGCCATCGCGCATCGCCTGACTTAACCGGTCCTGTGCACGCCGCATCCGTTCCAACGCGTCGCCAATGTCACCGTCTTCCAGAGCAATCGCGAGATCCCAAAGCGCCGTCGCGATCTCTTCCTGCTTTGCCGCGTCAAGCCCGGCCTCCACATAGGTCTCAAGCCGCCGCAAAATGGCGCGCAGCCGCAAGTAGTCGCCAGTATCGCGAAACAGATCTTCGGGTTCATGGGTCAACGTGCGCAGGATCTGGGTGATCCGGGGCGCATTGGCCCGCGCCCACAACAGATCCCGGCGCTGTTCAACAATGGCCGCCGCCAGTGGATCAAAAAACCGCCGCGCTGCAAGGGGCGCACCAAAGCCTGCGCTTTCGCCTGTCTGTCCAGCTGCATCTTCGACAAAGAACGTAAAGACCACGGGCATATTGGCCCAAGGGTGCTGCGAGAAATCATCCATCAGGAATTCAGTAAACTCGCGTCGGTCCCCGGTCAGCGGCAATGGCAGATCAAGCTCGATCGCGGCGCGTGGGTCTGGCTGCACAGCCAGGCCATGGCGGCGTTCCAGCGCCAGGATATCCAGATCAATGATCACCTGCCCTCGTTCAATGCCATGGTCATCACGACCGACAAACGGCAATTGCATCAGACCTTCGGGTCCCACTTCGGGCTCCCCGGATACAGAAACATGAGGGGCGGTGTCCGGAATGACAGACACGTTCCAACTGTGCCCACCGGGGCCACGAATTTCGATGTCTCCGCCTTGGGTGATTTCAAACTGCTGTTCTGGATCGGCAGCAGATGGCACGGCGTCGGTACGGCCGGACACGGTTTCCGCCAAGGTCAAATCGCCGACTTCACCATAAAAACGCAAAGTAACAGTGCTGCCTTCGGCCACTTCTAGGGTCGAACCGGGTTGATCCGCAAGGTAAAGCACCGGCAGCCCTGTATAACGTGGCGGCTCCAGCCAACCTTCCCAACTGGGGCCAATCTGCGCCTGCGCAGCGCCGGGAGCCATCTTTTGCAAACCGCCCACATGAAGGATCGACCCAAACAAGAGCGCGACCACCATTACAGTCAAAGCCATATAGCGCAGTGCAAAGGGGTCAGCGGACGTCAAACGCAGGTCCGGCGCAGGGGCCGTGGCCTGTGCTGCGCGCGTCGCCATACGCTTTTGGTGTAATTTCCACAATTGTGCAGAGGCCGCGTCGCCCTGACCAATAACTTGATCATCCAGCAGCGCTGCAATCGGACGCCCTGGAAGGGTTTGGTCAAGGTGGGTCTGCGCCATCTGCCAACTGGGCCAGCGCAACCGCCGCAAACCCCAAACACTGGTCGCACTCAACAAGAGACCCAAGAGTACTGCGCCCGCCCATAACACCTCGAGCGGCAAAAATTCTGGCGCACCCAACATTATGGCTGCGAGAATCACAAACAAGACCGAAACAGCAGGCCACAGCGCGCGCATCAGACTCTCGCCAAAAAGGCCAAGCCGAGTCAGCCATAGCTGACGGCGCAGGGGCAACAGACGGGGATCAAGGCCGAATAAGCCGGTCTGCCTGTCGTGTTGCGGCCCCTTCGGTCCACCCCAAGCCGATTTGGCGGAGCTGTTCTGGCGGTCCTTTTTGGACATTTGGCATTGCCTCCGTATGCTCCGAAGGCAAAACCGCTTCAGAGCCACTCAGGTATGGTATCGCGATTTATCATTTCGTCAAAGCTTGGCCGCTTGCGAATAACCGCGAATTGATCTCCGTTAACAAGAACCTCGGGGATCAGGGGGCGGGAATTGTATTCGCTGGCCATCACCGCACCATAAGCACCCGCGCTGCGGAAGGCGATCAAGTCGCCTGCATCAAGCGGCGGCATATTGCGCCCTTTGGCAAAGGTATCACCAGATTCGCAAACCGGACCAACGATATCATAAGGGCGCGGTTCAACACCTGGCGTGGCTTCGACGACTGGCACGATGTCATGATGCGCCTCGTACATGGCAGGACGGATCAGGTCATTCATGGCGCCATCGATAATTAGGAAATCGCGGTCTTCTCCGGACTTCACATAGATCACTTTGGACAGCATGATCCCCGCGTTACCGGCAATCAGACGGCCGGGCTCAATCTCAATCTCGCACCCCAAATAGCCCAGCGTGTCCTTGATCAATTGACCATATTCCACCGGCAGAGGGGGCGCATCATTTGAACGGGTGTAGGGAATGCCAAGACCGCCCCCAAGGTCGAGACGGCGGATATTGTGGCCTTCTGCCCGCAGTGTCTCGGTCAGTTCAGCGACCTTTTTGTAGGCCAGTGCAAAGGGTTCCAGCTCGGTCAACTGCGAACCGATGTGGCAATCAATCCCCACGATGTCCAAGCCGGGCAAAGACGCGGCAAGCGCATAGACTTCCTTGGCGCGCGAGATCGGGATGCCGAACTTGTTTTCGGATTTTCCGGTGGCGATTTTGGCATGGGTCTTGGCGTCCACATCCGGGTTGACCCGAATGGTTATCGGCGCGGTTTTGCCCAATTCCTGAGCAACCTTGCTGATCGCCACCATCTCGGGCTCAGATTCCACGTTGAACTGCCGGATGCCACCGCTCAACGCTGTGCGAATCTCTTCCTCGGTTTTGCCAACGCCGGAAAAGACGATCTTGTCCCCGGGCACTCCCGCGGCCTTGGCACGCAGATATTCACCTTGGCTCACCACATCCATGCCAGCACCTGCATCAGCAAGCGTCTTCAGGATCGCCTGATTGGAGGCCGCTTTCATCGCGTAACACACCAGATGCTCGGTGCCCTCAAGGGCTTCGTCGAACAGCCGGAAGTGGCGCAACAATGTCGCGGTGGAATAGATATAACACGGGGAGCCAACGGCGGCCGCAATCTCGGCCACCGGCACGTCTTCGGCGTAAAGCGCGCCGTCGCGGTAGAGAAAATGATCCATAAGATGGCGTTTAGGGTAAAAGGGCAGTGAGGATCAATGATTTCCGAACGGATCGACACAATTGTCCGCTGGCGCAGCCCCCGATCGCTGATGGGCGCGTGTTAGAAACGGCCAGACACCCCGACCTGCGCGCTACCTGAAATCGTGATCCCGCTTTTGGCGGTTTCTTGAGGCGCCTTGCGCGGTGCATGCGTAGTAGGCCTGTGCGGCTCGCAGGCCACAAGCGGCATGGTCAGTATCAATACCATAAGGCTGCGCATCACACCTGTCCCCTTCAACTTATCCGCAATCGATACGAATTCTGATCGACGCAATTCCCTGCTCCTAAATACAACCCGCACCGCGCTTGCGCGGTGCAACGCCCAACGGGAGCGGTTTTTCTATGAAAAACACGCGACGGACGGGAGCACATCGGCCGCCGGCTCAAAGCCCAAGTGAGACAGAGAGCGGGCCTTTGCTCACGCCAACATTGGTGCCCACATGTACACCGCTGCTGGAAACATTCACCCCGGCTCCAAACGTTGGGCGGATGGGTTCCCCATCCGCGCCACAGGAGGCCAGAACCAGAAGGGCCGCCATCAGGCAAACAATTTTGGACATTTCAACCTCCGTACTTTGTTAAACTACGTCACGCGACCTAGCGTACAACTTAGCTGTTCAGAATCTCTTTCCAACGACCAACTTGCGCACGCACCTGTGCGGGCGCGGTTCCGCCATAGCTCATGCGCGAATTCACTGAATTTTCCACGCCCAACACAGAGAAGATATCCTCAGTGATGCCCGCATGCACCCCTTGCATATCCTCAAGGCTCAGGTCCGGCAGATCACAGCTGCGGCTTTCGGCCATGGCAACCAGCGCGCCGGTGACATGGTGCGCATCCCGAAACGGCACTTTCAACACGCGGACCATCCAGTCGGCCAGGTCAGTCGCAGTAGAAAAGCCAGATCCTGCGGCGGCCGCCAGCGACTCGCGGTTGCCAGTCATGTCTTTCACCATGCCTTCCATCGCAGCCAGCGCCAGCATCCAATTGTCGGCGGCATCAAAGACCTGCTCTTTGTCTTCCTGCATGTCCTTGGAATAGGCGAGCGGCAGACCTTTCATCACCATCATCAACGCGGTGTTTGCCCCAAAGATCCGACCCACTTTGGCGCGAATCAACTCGGCTGCGTCAGGGTTTTTCTTTTGTGGCATGATCGATGATCCGGTCGAGAAACGATCCGAGAGCGTCACAAAACGGAATTGTGCGGATGACCAGATGACCAGCTCTTCGGCAAAGCGCGACAAATGCATGGCACAGATTGATGCGCTCGACAGGAATTCCAGCGCGAAATCGCGGTCCGACACCGCATCCAGCGAGTTGGCAGCCGGGCGATCGAAGCCAAGCGCGGATGCCGTCATCTCCCGATCGATTGGGAAAGACGTACCAGCCAAAGCAGCCGCGCCCAAAGGGGATTCGTTCATCCGGGCGCGGGCATCCCGCACACGCGACAGATCACGGCCAAACATCTCAACATAGGCCATCATATGGTGGCCCCAGGTCACCGGCTGCGCGGTCTGCAGGTGGGTAAAGCCCGGCATCACCCAGTCGGCGCCAGCTTCGGCCTGATCCACAAGAGCGGCGATCAACGCCAAAAGACCCTTTTCAGCGGCATCAAATTGATCCCGCACCCAGAGTTTAAAATCAGTCGCGACCTGATCATTGCGCGACCGGCCTGTGTGCAGACGTCCGGCCGGCTCGCCGATGATCTCTTTCAAGCGCGCTTCCACGTTCATGTGAATGTCTTCGAGCGCTGTCGAATATTCAAATTTTCCCGTTTCAATCTCTGACAATACAGTGAGCAGACCTTCCCGAATGGCCTCGGCATCATTATCCGTAATAACGCCTGTTGCGGCGAGCATCGCTGCGTGGGCCCTGGAACCGGCGATATCTTGTGCTGCCATCCGCTTGTCAAAACCGATCGAGGCATTAATTGCCTCCATGATCGCGTCTGGACCAGCGGCAAAGCGGCCGCCCCACATCTGGTTCGAGGTTTGATCTGTCATAGTGGAACCCTGGAGAAATTATGCGTCTGTTTCGTCACCTCACCCTTTATATGGCTCTGGCGCTCGGTGCAAATGCCGCCCTTGCCGCCGATCCTGCCACTTTGGAGGCCTTGCGCGAAGACAGCCTGCGGCGACTGGTGGTTCACAGCGCGGCCAAAGATGTCTCGGACAAGCCGTTCAATCTGGCTGATGATGCGGGAAGTGCCACTTTGCAGGACTACAAAGGTAAAGTGGTTCTGGTGAACTTCTGGGCCACCTGGTGCGCGCCCTGCCGCAAAGAGATGCCGCAGATTTCTGAACTGCAGGAAGAATTTGGCGGCGACGATTTTGAAGTTCTGACCATCGCCACCGGCCGCAATTCCCCAGGCGGCATCCGCAAGTTCTTTGACGAAAACGGCATCACCAACCTGCCCCGTCACCAGGATGACAAACAGACGCTGGCGCGTGACATGGCAGTGATCGGCCTGCCCATTACGGTACTGCTGGACCGTGACGGCAAAGAGGTCGCCCGTCTGCTGGGCGATGCCGAGTGGAACTCTGACAGTGCCAAGGCAATTGTCCAAGCGATGATCGACGCAGAATAAGCCGTGCTGATTGGATTTAATCCAATCGCAAGGCCGGTCTTTTATCCCAGATGTATCGAGGGCGTGGTGGAGGTCATCATGCTCTCTTTCTTTAAGTAAAATCCTATATTTAATCACCGCTTCACTCTTTTGGAGGATCCTGTGAGTTGACGCATATTGGTCAACGTGAATCGCCGGGAGCATTTCCGTGAAGAAAAATCGCATCAAACTCGCTGATATGGCCGAAGGGGCAGATACGCCTTTGGGCTCTGCAGTGACCAATCGGGACCGCTCTACATTGGATATGGTGGCCGATGCGATCAAATACGATCAAACCATGCTGGCCTATCAGCCAATCATGCAGGCGCTGCCGCCCCATGGTGTCGCCTTTTATGAGGGGTATATTCGGGTTCTGGATTCCACCGGTAGGGTGATCCCGGCGCGCGAATTTATGGATGTCGTCGAGGACACTGAATTGGGGCGTGAGCTGGACTGTTTGGCGCTGCAGCATGGTCTGCGCGCACTCAGCAAACATCCCGAGATCCGCCTGTCGATCAATATGTCGGCCCGATCCATTGGTTATGAACGCTGGAACCAGGCGCTCAAACGGTTTCTCATAAAAGATAAATCCATCGGCGAACGTCTGCTGTTGGAAATCACCGAAGCTTCAACCCAGGGCGCGCCGGAACTGGTCTTGGACTTCATGACCCGAATGCAGGAATATGGCATTGCCTTTGCCATGGACAATTTTGGCGCGGGCAGCATGTCGATTGCTCATTTCCGCCAGTTCTTTTTCGATGCGGTAAAACTGGACGGGCAATTCGTCCGCAAGATTTCAGAAAACTTTGACAATCAAGCGGTTGTGCGTGCGTTGGTCGGGGTGGCCAAACAGTTCGATATGCTGACCGTGGCCGAATCTGTTGAGACCGAGGCAGACGCAGAATTCCTGGTATCCATCGGTGTCGACTGTCTTCAGGGCTATCTGTACGGGGCGCCAACAGTACGCGCGCCGTGGGTCGAAGAGCTAAAGTCTCGCAACCGCGCATAAGTTAGGCGCGCAACCACAGCGTTATCAATTCTCAAAAACACACGCTTTGATGTGACAGTTTCAGTTGACTTTGGCCCTTGGGCTGCGACACCTTGCAAATTGCTGCAAGTGCACAAACTTGTTTATTGTGCGCAGCAAGGGAGGGGGAATGCCGGTCGCTGCGATAGCACATACAGTTTCAAACCTGTGACCCGCTTCCGCAATATCTGGATGTCAAAGGACCAAAAGTCATGACCAACGTTGTAATTGCATCCGCTGCGCGTACCGCAGTCGGAAGCTTTGGCGGCTCGTTCGCCACCACACCTGCCCACGATCTGGGTTCCACAGTTCTGGAAGCCGTGGTCGAACGCGCAGGCGTCGGCAAAGCCGAAGTATCAGAAACAATTCTGGGCCAGGTTCTGACCGCAGCCCAAGGTCAGAACCCCGCGCGCCAAGCGCATATCAATGCAGGCCTTCCACAAGAAAGCGCCGCATGGGGGATCAATCAGGTCTGTGGATCCGGTCTGCGCGCCGTGGCTCTGGCCGCACAGCACATCCAACTGGGAGATGCGTCAATTGTCGCAGCGGGCGGTCAGGAAAATATGACCCTGTCGACCCATGCTGCACATATGCGGGCCGGTCAGAAAATGGGCGATATGAAGTATATCGATACCATGATCCGCGATGGTCTGTGGGATGCGTTCAACGGCTATCACATGGGTCAGACCGCCGAAAATGTGGCTGACAAATGGCAGATCAGCCGTGAAATGCAGGATGAATTTGCGCTGGCATCGCAGAATAAAGCGGAAGCCGCCCAAAAGGCTGGTAAATTCGTAGACGAGATCGTGCCCTTTATTGTGAAGCATCGCAAAGGGGACATCACGGTTGATGCCGACGAATATATCCGTCACGGCGCCACCATTGAAAGCATGCAGAAACTGCGTCCCGCTTTCACCAAAGATGGCTCTGTCACCGCCGCGAACGCATCCGGCTTGAACGATGGTGCCGCAGCGGCGCTGCTGATGAGCGCCGATGAAGCCGAGAAACGTGGCATCGAACCGCTGGCGCGAATCGTGTCTTATGCAACCGCTGGTCTGGATCCCTCGATCATGGGTGTTGGTCCGATCTACGCATCGCGCAAAGCGCTGGAGAAAGCCGGCTGGTCTGTTGATGATCTGGATCTGGTGGAAGCAAACGAAGCCTTTGCGGCCCAGGCCTGCGCTGTGAACAAAGATATGGGCTGGGATCCGTCGATCGTGAACGTCAACGGTGGTGCCATTGCCATTGGTCACCCCATTGGTGCGTCCGGTTGTCGTGTTCTGAATACACTTCTGTTTGAAATGAAGCGTCGCGACGCCAAGAAAGGTCTCGCCACCCTATGCATCGGCGGTGGCATGGGCGTCGCTTTGTGCGTTGAACGGCCATAAACGATTAAAAAACCGTAATTTACGAGGGCACCCCTAGGGGTGCCCTTTTGTTTTGACATCGCCCCGTTACCATTGGTCGTGCAACATAGCCTTAGATAAATTGAAATCTAGCGTCGCAATTTGCTTGCGCTGCGATGCAGAATTTTGCAATTTAATTACAAGGCGAATACCCAAGTGGAGGAAGACTAAAATGGCACGTACAGCATTGGTTACGGGTGGATCACGCGGCATTGGCGCAGCAATCTCAAAAACGCTGAAAGCCGAAGGTTACACAGTTGCCGCAACTTATGCCGGCAATGACGAAGCAGCCGCCGCATTCACCGAAGAAACCGGCATCAAGACCTACAAATGGAACGTGGGCGACTATGAAGATTCCAAGGCGGGTATCGCAAAGGTTGAAGCCGACTTGGGTGGCATTGACGTGGTTGTCGCAAATGCTGGCATCACCCGCGATGCCCCGTTCCACAAGATGACTCCCGAGCAGTGGCAACAGGTGATCGACACGAATTTGACGGGTGTTTTCAACACAGTCCATCCGATCTGGCCTGGCATGCGCGAACGCGGATTTGGCCGTGTTATCGTGATCTCGTCGATCAACGGCCAAAAAGGGCAATTTGGTCAGGTGAACTATGCTGCGACCAAAGCCGGTGACCTGGGTATCGTTAAATCACTGGCACTGGAAGGCGCGGCCAAAGGTATCACAGCGAATGCGATCTGCCCCGGCTATATCGCCACCGAAATGGTGATGGCGGTTCCGGAAAAAGTCCGCGACATGATCATTGGCCAGATCCCAACCGGCCGCCTGGGTGAGCCAGAAGAAATCGCACGATGTGTGGCGTTCCTCGCGTCCGACGACTCGGCCTTTATCAATGGATCGACCATTTCCGCAAATGGTGCGCAGTTCGTCGTCTGATTTCGACCGCCGGTCATAGGCAACACTCGAGTAAAGCAAGGGCCGCCCGGATGAGCGGCCCTTTTTGTATCCCGTAAGGACCCAGGCCTAGGCCCAGCGGGAAGCGGAAGCGCGCGTGCGCCGTTTTGGTAATTTCCACAGCACCGCCCAAAAGATTGAAAACGCCTTGGCCCGTTCGTTGTGGGCGCGCATCATGGCCTGTGCGATATGTGTCTGCGTGGTTGCTTCGATCATCTTGGCCTCCTATTCAGGTCAGCTTGTCTTTACTGAACTTAAGATGCATGCTTTCTATGCAGATCACAAACGAGACTTCTGCTGATTTCAGTTAAGAAAAACTTGATCGA
The DNA here is from genome assembly GCA_947497985.1 of uncultured Paracoccaceae bacterium. Lineage (GTDB taxonomy): Bacteria > Pseudomonadota > Alphaproteobacteria > Rhodobacterales > Rhodobacteraceae > Epibacterium. The sequence continues at coordinate 189,213 of CANMIX010000003.1, read as the reverse complement.
AAATGCCCGACCGCCTGCCCCCGTTGACTGCTTTGCGTGCCTTTGATGCAGCAGCGCGCCATATGTCCTTTGCCAAGGCGGCAAATGAGTTGAACGTGACGCCAGCTGCCTTGTCATTTCAGATCAAGACGTTGGAGGAACATCTGGGCGACAAGCTGTTTCGCCGTCTGAACCGTGCAGTGGAGCTTACGGAGGCCGGCCGCATACTGGCCCCTGGTGCGGCAGATGGTTTCCTGCGCTTGTCCGAGGCCTGGTCTGCCACGCGACGCTTGCAGAACAACACAACGCTGACAGTAACGGCCGGACCAGCCCTAACGGCCAAATGGCTGGCACCCCGGCTGTATGATTTCGCCCAAGCACACCCGGATATTGACCTGAGCTTTTCAGCCACATTGCGCACAGTCGATCTGCACCGCGAAGACGTGGACGTCGCAATCCGCTTTGGCACGTCCAGCCCAGAGGAGCTGTATTCCCGGCAGGTGCCCAATGACTGGCTAACACCCGTTATGACCCCTGAATTGGCGGAACGTTTTACCACGCCGGAGGCAATCACCCACGCCCCGCTTATCATTGATGAATCGCTACATTTTCTGCCGCGGCCACCGCGATGGCAGGATTGGTTTCAGGCCGTCGGCGTTGATTTCACCCCGGAGCATGGAACTCGTTTTTCCGGAGCGAACCATGTCGTCGATGCGGCCGTTGCCGGGATGGGCGTAGCATTGGCCAGACGTCCTATGATCATCAAAGACATTCAAGACGGGCGGTTGGTGGCGCCGTTCCCGACCGCCATCGAAGTCTCTGCCTGTTTTCGATTTATGTGCATCAATAGCAGCCAGGACCGTCCACAAATCGCGGCCTTTCGCGATTGGTTCTTTGCAGAGATCGGCAAAACGGCGCATATATTCGACGGATTTAACGTAATTCCCATAGATGAGATTTCCGACCATGACTAAACCCCGCGCGACCGTGATTGGATTCGGTGCAATCTTACTGTGGGCCTTGCTGGCCCTTTTGACGGTCGGATCGGAACCCACACCACCGCTGCTGTTGAATGCGCTGTGTTTTACCATTGGCGGCAGTCTGGGTTTGATTTGGTGCACTATAACCGGCAGCCTGGGAGAATTTCGTAAAGTGCCATGGCGGATCTATGCCTTTGGCTCGGTTGCGCTTTTTGCCTATCACGCGCTTTATTTTTCTGCCCTGCGCCTGGCGCCTGCGGCCGAAGCCGGGTTGATCGCCTATCTTTGGCCCCTGCTTATTGTGTTGTTCTCTGGCCTGTTGCCCGGAGAGCATCTGCGCAAAGGCCATGTGATTGGTGCGGTTTTGGGGTTTTGCGGCGCGGCGTTGATTGTCAGCGGTGGCGCGGCCGGGTTTCAAGCGCAGTATCTGCCGGGTTATGGGCTAGCATTGCTATGTGCGTTGACCTGGTCCAGCTATTCCGTGATCTCACGCCGGTTTGCGACGGTGCCCACCAGCAGCGTCACGGTGTTTTGCCTGTTCTCTGCCATCGCGTCCTGGGGGCTACATCTAGCGCTGGAAGAAACTGTCTGGCCCGAGACCGCGCTGAGCTGGGCATCTGCCGTTGGATTGGGATTGGGGCCTGTGGGACTTGCATTTTTTGTCTGGGACATCGGCGTCAAGAAAGGCGATATCCAGATGCTGGGCACGGTGTCATATGCCACACCGCTGCTGTCGACTGTTGTTTTGGTTCTTACGGGATATGCGCTGTTCAGCTGGAACTTGGCTCTGGCAGCTGGGTTGATCACCGCTGCGGCTCTGTGCGCGGCGTTCGCAAGCCGTTCGGTGGCAGATACAACATCGCGTTAGGCCCCACCGGATCCCATTGCGTTTGGCCAACAAAAAGGGCCATCTCAGGATGACCCTAAATGCCTGTCCCAGTTAGGCGTGCCCCATCGGTGCCGTTCCGCATCTTTTACGAGGCGCGGTGACGTATTACTCCACCGATAGTCGGGATATTTGTTCTTTGATCTTCAGCTTCTGCTTCTTCAGGGAGGCGATTTGCAGACCGTCCGTTCCCGGCGACCGCTGTGCGACCTCCACTTCATTGCTCAGGTGCTCGTGCTTCTTCTTCAGTTCATTGAGATGCGAGCTGAGGCTCATGGCTATCCTCCTGTTGAGCGTTGAATGAACCCGGTTTCTCCGGGCGATTTCAGTGGACCATAAAACCTGCTCACCTGTCACGCTGCAGATGCGAGAAATTCGAGACGAATGCGGCGGATCGGCAGTTGGATGCCGATTTTAGGTCAAAAACCGTGAATATTACGCATTTTGTGCGCAAAAATCGTCACTTTGGCCAATCCAACCTTTGCCCGTGCCGCAAGATTGCTTCGATTTCGGGGCGGTAATCGGGATGGTCGCCCTGATGTTCTGAATTCCTGTGCAAAACCAACGGAGCGTGGAGTTTCAAATCCGCCCGTCCGCCTTTGCGCGCGCGCAACAGGATCAGCTCGGCCGCGCGTCCCATGCGCGGCGTGACTGGAAGAATTTCAAGGCTGCCCAGTCGACCGTCGCAAGCACGCAGCACATCCGACAGGCGATCCGCACGTTGGATCAGGTGCAGGTACCCTTTTGGTGCAAGCCTGCGGCTGGCCGTGTCTATCCACAAATCCAACGGCGTCTGCTCACCCAATGCCACCGAGCGTCCGTCGTCCTGCGCAGGACTATGGGCGCCTGCGCGATAATAGGGCGGATTGGCAATAACGTGATCGAACCGGATCTGACGCAGATCGCTGGGCAAGGCCGACAAATCAGCCTGAACCACCTCTAAATTCACATCATTCAAAGCGCCATTTTGCCGCGCCAGATCGGCATAGGCCGACTGAAGTTCAACCCCTGTCAGTTGCATGCCGTCAGCCCGCCGACCAAGGCAGATCAGCGCCTGCCCCGCCCCGCACCCCAGTTCCAAGACGGATTGACCCGGTTTGGCAGGCACAGAAGCCGCCAACAACACCGGGTCGACACCAGCACGATATCCGTTTTTGGGTTGCAAAAGAGTGACTTGACCTCCGAGGAAGGCATCACGGCTTAACTCATCATCGCCAAACACGGATCAGCGTCCCAATGGAATTTCATTGTCGTGCATCACACGTTCGGCACGGGCGTGATCATCCACGCGCACCATCAAGCGACGGGGGAAAATTCCTATCCCTCCTTCAAGGACGCTCATATTTACGTCCATCTGAAAGCAGGCTATATCCTCTCCCTCAAGAAGGGCTGAAGCAAAGGCTAGGATGGTTGGATCTGTGCTGCGCAAGAGTTCTTTCATGGGGATGGATCTAAGGCCAAGGGCACGCGCTTGTCGAGCCTTGCAAACGGGAAAATGATGGATCAAGTCAACTCGCAAAAACCGCATGAATTGCTTGCGGAACATTTGGACTCCGAAATGGTCGCGGTGAACGCGCTGATCCGGGATCGGATGGCCTCCAAACACGCGCCGCGTATTCCCGAAGTGACAGCGCATCTGGTCGAGGCCGGCGGAAAACGCCTGCGCCCAATGCTGACGCTGGCAGCAGCGAAACTGTGTGGGTACGAAGGCGAGGATCATCTAAAACTGGCCGCAACGGTAGAGTTCATTCACACCGCGACCTTGCTACATGATGATGTGGTGGATGAAAGCGGCCAGCGCCGTGGACGGCCAACTGCAAACCTGTTGTGGGACAACAAAAGCTCGGTGCTGGTCGGAGATTATCTGTTCTCTCGCAGTTTCCAATTGATGGTCGAAACGGGATCGCTGCGGGTTCTGGATATTCTTGCCAATGCCTCAGCAACTATTGCCGAAGGGGAAGTGTTGCAGATGACGGCCGCCAGCGATTTGCGCACCGACGAAGACGTCTACTTGCAAGTCGTGCGCGGCAAGACCGCGGCGCTGTTTTCTGCTGCGACCGAAGTCGGCGGTGTTATTGCGGGCGTATCCGAGGATGCGGTGCAGGCGCTGTTTGAATATGGCGACGCCCTGGGTATTGCCTTTCAGATTGCAGACGACCTGCTGGATTACCAAGGCGATAGCAAAGTGACCGGCAAGAACGTTGGCGATGACTTCCGCGAGCGCAAGCTGACACTGCCTGTGATCAAAGCGGTGGCACAGGCCACAGAGGCAGAGCGCGCTTTTTGGGTGCGGACCATCGAGCGGGGCAAGCAGGAAGATGGTGACCTGGACCAAGCTTTAGCGTTGATGGCGAAATACAAAACGCTGGAAGCAACGCGCGAGGATGCGTTGGCTTGGTCTGCCAAGGCCCAGTCCGCAATCGCAAAGCTGCCAGAGCATCCACTGCGCCAGATTCTTTCAGATCTTGCCGATTACGTGGTCGCACGCCTCAAATAGCCTGCCTGCGGCGCGCGGAACACTCCCGCGCCCGTGACTTGTTTTGCGACAGCAAAACCAGCCGAACAGCCTTGGGCCGAGCGCCGTGCTCACGCACGGCGCGACCTCGCCTTATCCAAACGTTCCGAGTGTCTTGCTCAGTTTGTTCAATACGCGCACGCCGCGCTTTTGCGCGGCGCTATGCCCAACGGGACGCCGTTTCCCACCGGGAAACAAGGACGGGCGGGAGTGTTCTAGCCTGTTGCGAGGGACTACGTCAGCGGGCTCACGACAGGGTGCAGGATTGGACCCACCACGACGGGTGGACCTGCTGCAGTGACGCAGCTGCCTCGTGCGCCTGATCTATGGTATCAAACAGCGCAAAACATGTGGCGCCAGAGCCTGACATGCGTGCAAATTGAACACTCTCCAAACCGCTCAAAACCTGCAGCGCCTCGGCAATGCCGGGGTGTAGCGACATTGCGGGCTCCTGCAGATCATTGCGCATGGTCTGCAGCCACGTGGCCACGTCGCTTACACTTGAAAACGCTGGAAGCTCTGCCGGCATCGGTGCGTTGTCTTTTTGCGTCAACGCGCGAAACACTGGTGGCGTCGCGACGGAAATGCGCGGGTTCACCAAGAGCGCAGGCAAAGTAGGAAAGTTGGCCAACACCGACACTTGCTCTCCCGTCCCTGACATCCGCGCAGCTTTGGCGGCGAAACAGACTGGCACATCGGCACCGAGACGCTCAAGCGTCTCAGGCGCGGCACAACCGAATTCTTCCGTCAACGCGCGAAGCGTTGCAGCGGCGTCCGACGAGCCGCCACCGATGCCTGCTTCGGCAGGCAGGTGTTTGTCCAACGCGATATGCGCATCCCGCACCCCAGCAAGGCGCGCAGCCTTGATCACAAGATTGCTGTCGTCGGTTGGAACACCCTGCGCCAGCGGCCCGGTGACAGACAGGTTCAGTCCTGCGCCATTGGATGCAGGTGCCACCGTGATATGATCCCCGACATCGGCAAAGACGACAAGTGAATCCAAAAGATGATAGCCGTCTGCCCGCTGGCCAGTCACATGAAGCGTCAGGTTGATTTTGGCAGGCGCAAAGGCCTTAGCCATCCTGGGCCACTTTCAACGGCTCCGCCCCTTCTTCCGCCAGAACCGCGTCCAGGCCAAGATCGAGCTTACGACGGATGCGATCGGGGTCTGCCTCGCTGTTGGCGTCTTCAGGGTCGATAAAAGACAAGGCCCGGCGCCACTGGAACTCGGCCTCACGGGCGCGGCCAACAGCCCAGTAGACGTCACCGAGGTGGTCATTAACCACTGGATCCACCGGCATTAATTCGACGGCTGTCTCCAGATGCCCCACGGCTTCGTCGTAACGCCCCAGGCGGTAGAGAACCCATCCCAGTGAATCGACGATATAGCCAGACTCGGGTTCGGCCACGACCGCACGTTCGATCATCGACAAGGCTTCATCCAGATTGATCTGTTTTTCGACCATGGAATAGCCAAGATAGTTCAGCACCTGCGGCTGGTCCGGGTTCAGGCCCAAAGCGGCGCGAAAATCGGCCTCGGCCAACTCCCAGTTCTTCAGACGCTCGTGGCTGATCCCGCGTGCATAGTGCAAAATCCAATTGCGTGAACTGCCCTCAGCCGTCAGTTCCAGCGCGCGGTCGTAGGCGGGCACTGCCTTGGCATAGTTTTCCTGTTGGCGTTGCAAGTCCCCAAGTTCCAGGTGAACGGCGGGGTCATCAGGATAAGCTTTGGCCAGATTGGACAGAACTTCGGCTGCGGCATCGGGCTTTGCAGAGCGGCGCAGTGCCTCGGCCCGGCCCAGTTCTGCAGCGTGATATTCAGGGTGTGTTGCAGGCACTTTGCCGTAGGCCTCAATCGACAGATCATAGCGACCAAGCTGGTCGAGCACATCCGCACTCAGCAAGAGCGCGTCCACATGGTCGGGCCGCAGTGCAACAGTCAGCTGCGCGTAGATCAGCGACAAGTCAGCACTTGCATCCCCGCTGAGCGCCACGCTGAGGGTAAAGAAGGTTTCTGCCAGCCCATCCACCGGAGTAGGTGCGATGTCAAACGCCAACGTCTCTCCGGCGCGCAGTTGATCTGCCAGATGGGTCAGAGCGGGATCGAAACGACCGGAAAAGGCACGCTCCATAAACTCAAGCGCTTCGTCGCCGCGATCCAGTTGCGACAGGATCTGCACATAAGCCAGCACCGAACGCCGTGATGACCGCGCGAGGCGTCGATCATCGGCCGACATCATATCAGCCGCACCCTGGTAGTCGCCAACAGAAGCCAGAGCGAGGGCCCGGTGGTAGTCAGCAAAGAAGATTAGATTCTTGTCCTCGGACAAGGCGGTGAGCTCTTCCACGGCTTTGCTCACGGAACCATTGCCCAGATGCGCCCAAGCATTGATCAGCCCGTCTGTCAGATTGCCGGTGCCTTGGGTTTCCAGATCCCGTGCCAAGAGACCTTCAAAATCCTGCGCCTTGGCCATTGCACCTGCAACCGCGACATTTGCAATCTGGCTGACGGCACCACGATCCCAGATACGGCGTGCCACGGGTTCGGCCCGGTCCAACTGCCCCAGCGCCATGCGGGAGAACACCACATTGTCCATCAAAACGGCGTTCTCCGGATCACGCGCCAGCGCGCGCGCAAAGTAATCTGCCGTTGCTGCAAAGTCGCCCTCGTATGTGGCGGCGCGCCCAGCCAGATATGCGCCAGCCAACCCGTGAGATGCGCTCTGTGCCAGTGCGGCTGTGGATGTGGTCGCAAGAAGCGCGCTGTATGTGGCGGCGAAGGTCAGAGAACGGATAAAACGAAAGGCCACGCGGGTCTCCATCTGATGGGGCAAATCATTAAGAACCAAGCTAGGCGCTCGGCAAGCGAGAGGCAATGGCACATAGATCAACTTGCTGCCATCCGCTTATCCCTGCGCAAAATCTATGGGCAGCCGGTTTACGAAATCCAAATAAAAACCGCCGAACCCGAAATGGGTTCGGCGGCATCTTCATTTCCAACTGACTGACAGGCCAGATAGCCGAGCTTACATATTCGGATAGTTCGGGCCGTCACCACCTTGTGGCGCGGTCCAGGTGATGTTCTGGGCCGGATCTTTGATGTCACAAGTCTTGCAGTGAACGCAGTTTTGGAAGTTCACGACAAATTCCTTTTGGCCGTCTTTTTCCAGAACCTCATACACACCCGCCGGGCAATAACGCTGCGCCGGCTCGTCATACATCGGCAGATTGTCAAAGATCGGCTTGTTCTCATCCGACAGACGCAGGTGTGCGGGCTGGCTCTCTTCGTGGTTGGTGAAGGAGAAGGAGACATTGGTCAAACGGTCAAAGGACAGAACCCCATCAGGTTTGGGGTAATCGATCGGCTTGTGCGCGGCGGCCGGTTCGGTGGATTGCGCGTCATTCTTGCCGTGGCCCAAGGTGCCAAAGACCGAGAAACCCAACATGTTGTTGGTCCACATGTCAAAGCCACCCAACGTAAGAGATGCCGCCAACCCCCATTTGGACCACATTGGTTTAACGTTACGCACCATCTTGAGGTCTTTGCCGATGGCGCCTTCGCGCACGTCGGTCTCATAGGCGGCCAGCTCATCACCGGAACGCTCTGCTTTGATCGCGTCAAAGGCAGCTTCGGCCGCGGCTTTACCGGACAGCATGGCGTTGTGGTTGCCCTTGATGCGTGGCACGTTGACCATGCCTGCGGAACAGCCCAGCAGAGCCACACCTGGTGCGACCAGCTTTGGCATCGACTGCCAGCCACCTTCGGTGATCGCACGTGCGCCGTAGGCCACGCGTTTGCCGCCCTTTAGCAGCTCGGCCACGATCGGGTGATGTTTGAACCGCTGGAATTCCATATAGGGGAACAGATGCGGGTTCTTGTAGTTCAGGTGGACCACAAAGCCCACGTAGACTTGATTGTTATCCAGATGATAGATGAAGGATCCGCCGCCTGCGTTGCTGCCCAAAGGCCAACCCATGGTATGGGTCACGCTGCCTTCTTTGTGCTTGGCCGGGTCGATTTCCCAGATCTCTTTCATGCCGACGCCGTATTTCTGCGGCTCTTTGTCTGCGGCGAGATCGTATTTGGTGATCACCTCTTTGGAGAGCGAACCACGCACGCCTTCCGACAGGAAGACATATTTGCCGTGCAGCTCCATGCCGGGTTCCGAGTTCGGCCCCAGCGAGCCGTCCGCCTCGAGACCAAAGACACCGGCGACCACGCCTTTGACTTCGCCCTTGTCGCCGTAGACCAGTTCGGAACACGCCATGCCGGGGAAGATTTCGACACCCAGCGCTTCGGCCTGTTCGGCCATCCAGCGGCAGACATTACCCATCGACACGATATAGTTGCCGTGGTTGTTCATCAGCGGCGGCATGGGGAAATTCGGGATGCGAATTTTACCCGCTTCACCCAGCATGTAGAAGTTGTCTTCGTTGACTTCTGTGTTGAGCGGGGCGCCCTTTTCCTTCCAGTCTGGGATCAGCGCATCAAGGCCACAGGGGTCCAACACCGCGCCTGACAGAATATGCGCGCCCACTTCGGAGCCTTTTTCCAGGACCACAACATCAAGGTCCGCATCCAGTTGTTTCAGACGAATAGCTGCCGACAGACCGGCGGGACCCGCGCCCACGATCACGACATCATATTCCATCATTTCACGTTCAATCTCGGCCATTCTTGCGGTGCTCCCTGGCTACATTTCGCTACGGCCCCGGCTGGGCGCAATATTCTTTCGCGGTTGCTTAGCGTCTGCAGAAGCAACCCGTCAATCCAAACTCTACGTGTGGAGCCATGCGTCGCAGCAAAATTGCGCTAACGTTCTATCGTTTTCGACAATCAATCGCTGCTTTGCGGCATTGGTCGGTCCCCCATCAGGTAGCGCGGGCCTGCGCCTTTGCCATTTGCGCGGTCTTCAGGATTGTAGAGCCTGCATTTTGGCAGCGACAGACATCCGCAGCCGATACAGCCGTCCAGATTGTCGCGCAGTTTCTGCAAGGTCTCGATTCGCCGGTCCAGGTTTTCACGAAACGACAGCGAGATCTGGGTCCAATCCTCAGGGGTTGGGGTCCGGCTGCCAGGAAGATCTGACAAAAGCTCGCGGATTTCCGGCAGCGAAAACCCAAACTGTTGCGCAATCATAATAAAGCTCAAGCGGCGAATATCAGCGCGCATAAACCGCCGTTGCCCGCCAGAATTGCGCCAAGGGCTCACCAGACCTTGCGCCTCATAATAACGGATGGCCGAGACCGCCAGCCCTGTGCGCTCTGCCAGATACCCAATCGACACCCCTGCTCCATCCGCCATATCTGCCCCTTCAAAAATACCTTGACCTAAAGTTAGGTTTAGAAATTAGCGTGAAGCGACTCGTAAGGTCAAATGACAATCAAGGAGACACTTTATGACTGCTGTTTTGGAACACGCCAATGTCACCGTGGCGGACCCTGCCGCAACTGCGGCCTGGATGCAAAAGGTCTTTGGCTGGCATATCCGCTGGCAAGGGGGCTCCATTGACGATGGCCATTCAATACATGTCGGGACAACGGACAGCTATGTCGCGCTTTACACGCCCAATTCCGCGTTAAACGTTGCGCCATCCAGCTATGTCACACGTGGTGGGCTCAACCATTTGGCCGTGGTCGTAGACGACTATGAGGCCACGGAACGGGCCGTCAAAGCAGCGGGTTTTAAACCCGGTGAGCACTATGACTATGAACCCGGTCGCCGCTTTTATTTCCATGATGACAATGGGATCGAATTTGAGGTCGTGCACTACGACTAAAGCACCTTGCTGCAGCGCCGCGCGCCAAGACAACGTGAAATAGCCAAGGGTTTTCGGCTATTTGCTGCTGATCTGGCCGCAAATTTGCTCAAAAGGCGCTCGTGACATTGCCGCTCCCCTTGCAATCCGGCGCAGGATTGGGTCAGGTATCTGTTAACTCGATCTTTCGCCCCGCCCGCAGTCCCCTGCGGCGGGGCGGAACCGTTCGAACCAAACAACAACCGCTGTTTGCAGCCACAAAAAAGACGCCGGACCTTCCTATGGAAAAAATCCCAATGACGCCTTCTGGCTTTGCCGCGCTTGAGGCCGAGCTGAAAAACCTGAAATCCGTCGAACGCCCCGCTATCATTCAGGCGATTGCCGAAGCGCGAGAACTGGGCGATTTGTCCGAAAACGCAGAGTATCATTCTGCCCGTGAAAAGCAGTCTTTCATTGAAGGCCGTGTGAAAGAGCTTGAAGGCATTATTTCACTCGCGGACGTAATTGATCCGACCAAGCTGAGCGGTTCGATCAAATTCGGTGCGAAGGTCACAGTTGTGGACGAAGACACGGACGAAGAAAAGACTTGGCAGATCGTCGGTGAACACGAGGCCAATATCGAAGCTGGGCTGCTAAATATCAAATCGCCCATTGCGCGTGCCTTGATTGGCAAGGAAGAAGGCGACAGTGTAGACGTGCGCACACCCGGTGGCGTACGCTCTTATGAGATCCTGACGATCGTTTACGGCTAATACCTTTGTGACCAGAGCATTCCTATTATGAACGGCGCATCGCCCTCGGACAGCAAGACCTCAAACCCGCATGCTGTGCCGGTTTTCGAACGCAGCGATGTGCACCCTCTGGGGCTGGCAGAATGGATCGCCGCTGGCTTAAGCCTTGTGTGGGTTCTCTTCTTCCTTCTCAGTGGTGCGTTGGATGGTGAGGGGATAGGTGTTGCCAGCTGGGTTGACCCGATTCAGTCGATTATTGCGCTGATTGTTCCGGTCTTGCTGCTGTGGGCCGCAGCTCTGTCGATCCGGTCGGCGCGACTGGTGCGCAGCGAAAGCGATCGTCTGCACGTGATGATAGATGCCTTGCGCACGGCTTACTTAACACAGGCCCAACAAAACGCGGCCCTTTCTGAACCATCGATGACGAAGAAGCTGGAAGAGATCATCGAGGCCGCGCGCAGCACCGAAACCGCGCTTGCCACCTTCCAAAGCAGCCGTCGAGAGGGTGCAACTGCTAGCCGGGACACGGCTGACAGCCCAAAAGTAGCGGCACCTCCCGCAGAGGACCAAGGGGCCTTGGCGCTTGGCACTCCAGCGGACGACATGAAGCCGCCGTTGCCCGCGCATCAATTCATCCGCGCGATGAACTTTCCGGAAACCGCAGAGGACCACGATGGCTTTGTGGCACTTCGGATGGCGTTACAAGATCGCAAGGCCAGCCAGGTTATTCAGGCCGCCCAGGATGTGCTGACGCTGCTCAGCCAGGATGGCATCTATATGGATGATTTACGCCCGGACATGTCCCGGCCTGAAATCTGGCGTAGTTTCGCCCAAGGTGCTCGCGGCAAAGAAATCGCCACTCTGGGTGGCGTACGAGATCGGGCGGCCCTTGCGCTGGCCTCTGCGCGCATGAAGCAAGATCCGATTTTCCGAGATGCCGCACATCACTTCCTGCGCCGGTTCGATCAAATGTTCTCGGACTTTGAAGCAGCCGCCTCAGACTCCGAGATTTCCGCATTGAGCGAGACTCGTACAGCACGGGCCTTTATGCTGTTGGGACGTGTTGCCGGCACTTTCGACTGAACTTTCCCGACACGGATTTGAGTCCGACACATTGATAAGGCAGGCGCAACTCCCGCCCGTCGTACGAGCCTTGCAGCCCTACTCCCGTTGGGCTTGGCAGCGCCCCTTCGGCGCGCTGCGTTGGCGCCCGGATGCAACCTGCACCGTGCGCAGCACGGTGCCACGCCCAACCGCACACCTCATTCCCTAGGAATGAGGACAAGCGGGCGGGAGAATTCCGCGTACAGTCATATTACACACCGAAACTGGCATAAGGAAAAAACGTCACCGAGTCCCCGTCGCGGATATCATCTGCACCATCGCCAAGTTCGACCAAGCCTTCGGCCCAACTCAAACCACTAATGCGGCCCGAACCTTCGGATCTGAAGACTTCCACTCGCCCGTCACGCATCCGAGCCCTTAGATACTCACGTCGTCCCGGTTTTTTCCGTTTTGAAAACCCCGCGGGCACTTGAAACCCTTGTGGTGCAGACCAACCCCGTCCGGCAAGCAGATCCATCGCAGGTCGTGCAAAGACAAGGCTGCACACCAGAGCGGCAACCGGGTTTCCGGGCAGCCCAAACACTGGCACGCCATTCCACATCCCCAAGGCCAGCGGCCGCCCCGGCTTGATTGCGATGCGCCATTCCTGCATTGCGCCGCTTTCGCGCAAAAGCGCGGACATGTGGTCCTCATCCCCGGCAGAGGCTCCACCGCTGGTCAGGATGACATCAACGGTATGCGCGGCTTCGTCCAGACGAGCACGTAGGAGCGCGCGATCATCAACCACCCGGCCCAGATCAACCGGCACATAGCCCATACGTGCGGCCATCGCCAAAAGCATCGGGCGATTGGCATCAAAGATCTGCCCCGGTTTGGCTCCATCTCCGGCTTCAACCAGTTCATCCCCTGTGGACAGAACGCCCACGCGCAGAGGTTTGCGCACCTCCAAAGCGTCGCCCCCAGTCGCCGACACCAATGCGAGATCTGCCGGCGTCAACCGCCGCCCTTCCATCAGAATAACGTCACCAGCAGACACGTCCTCCCCAGCTTTGCGCGCATTAGCGCCTTGCCGCAGCGGTCCGTGGCATGCAATTGCAGTGCCATCGGTCGTGACGTCTTCTTCCAAAATCACGGTATCAACCCCGTCCGGCAGGCTTGCGCCGGTGAGGATACGGATGGCCTGCCCCTGTGGTACCACGCCCGCAAACGCAAGCCCCGCGGCGGCGCGCCCTTCCATCAAAGGGATGAAATGTTCGCCTTCCGCCAACCCTCCCGCAAAACCGTAGCCATCAACGGCTGAATTGGGCAGCGGTGGATTGGAGCGACGCGCCGTGACTTCCTCGGCTAAGACCCGATCCAGCGCGTCCTGCAACGCCACTGTCTCCACCTCGGTCACGGGATGCAGACGCTCACGCAGCAACGCCAGCGCCTCGTCCACCGGCGTCCAATGCACGCCGGCGGGCAAGGCAAAACAATCATTGCGCAATGGCGGCGGTTTTAGGGTCATGAGCTGGGCTCCTTCATCGATCCTACGCGCGGTATAGTTTGAGGTCGTTTGCGATAAAATCCGCAATCGCAACAGTATCATCCAAATCAAATTGTGGTCGGTCCAGATCCAGTGGGGTGTCAGTTGCAACCGCACGTATGGACGGATCATTCGGCGCGATCAACGGTTGGCCTGCAACACTGCGATGAGCTTCCACTTTGGGGTGGGGTTCGCGTTTGTAACCTTCCACCAAGATCAGATCCACAGGGCGCATACGGGCCAACAATTCGGTCAAAGACGGCTCTTCTGCTCCGCGCAGCTCTTGCATGATCGCCACGCGATTAGGAGAGGCCAGAACGACCTCTTGCGCACCTGCCTGTCGATGACGGTGGCTGTCAGTCCCGGGCTGGTCTACGTCAGTGCTGTGATGGGCATGTTTCAGGGTTGAAACGGTCAAGCCTCGCGCGCAGAATTCTGCCACCAGACGCTCCATCAACCCAGTCTTGCCATTGTTCTTCCACCCCGTCACACCATAGATCTTCATGCCCTCAGCGCCTCGGCACGTTGCAAGTCTTCTGGCGTATTCACATTAAAAAACGGATCAAACGGCTCGGCCTCAAACAGGGCTTCACGCCCTTCATGCCTGTCCGTCCACAGCACCACTTTACGCAAGCCACCTTCAAGGGCCGCCCGCAGGTCATCACGCAATGCGACTGGCCACAGGCCAAAGGTCGGGTGTCGGTTCACCTTGCTGCGGCCACCGGATTTCAACTCTTCTCCTGTACGTGGCGTGGTTGCGAGAACCAGCGGATGCGCCTGCCCCTCGGACGCAGCTGTCAGCCGCGCGACCAGATCGGTGGGAAAGAACGGCGTGTCCGCCGCCGCTGTTACAATCGCCTCAGCCCCCTGTTCGGCGGACCAATCGAGCCCTGCCAGCACGCCCGCCAAGGGACCCGCAAAGCCTTCGATACTGTCCGCAATCACTGGCAAATCTAGGTCAGCAAAGCGCGTCGTATCCCCATTGGCATTAAGCGCGATGTCAGCAACCTGTGGAGACAGCCGTTCAATCACCCGTGACATCAGGCTTTGCCCTCTAAGCTGTAACAGCCCCTTGTCCCCGCCGCCCATCCGGGTGGCGAGACCGCCTGCCAGAATGACACCTAATACTTTGGTCATGAGTGACTTTCTTCTGGCTCGTAAGGGCGCGTCAGAAGCGCTCCGATCACGAAGAAACTTCCCAAGAACAGCGCAGCTCCGATGCCCATCGCCAAACTGACGTGCACAAAGAATGCCGCATAACAGGCGAAAAGGCACAAGCGGAACTTTTTAACGCGTACCTTCAATTCAGGATCTGCGTTCGTTATTCCACCGAAGAATACGCGGCGGGACGCATTTCTATCAAAAATGGAAACGTTGAGCTCGGCTGCAATGGGCCCATAAAACCGAAACAGGACAAAAAAGGCGGCAATACCGATCACCATCGGAGGCCCCATCAAAAAAGCCAATGCTAGATACAGGTTCGCGTCCATCAAAGCTCTCCCCCCTTGCGGCGATGTTTCTTGTCTTCCACCGGGGCATCTGCCGGGTCCATGTCGCGAACCAGCCGCTCTTCCCCACTCAGGCAGACAAAACGCTGTCCGCGCATGCGGCCGATCAGGGTCAGGCCTATCTCGCGTGCGATTTCAACACCCCACGCAGTGAAGCCTGATCGCGAGGCCAGCACCGGTATGCCCATCATTGCGGTTTTGATCACCATCTCGGACGTCAATCGCCCGGTGGTGTAAAGGATCTTATCCTCCGCCTGCGCCCCTTCGGACAGCATCCAGCCTGCGATCTTGTCCACCGCGTTGTGGCGGCCCACGTCCTCCATATAGACAAGCGGACGATCCTGTCGGCACAGGACCGTGCCGTGGATCGCGCCCGCTTCCAGATACAGCGACGGCGTACGGTTGACCTGATGCGCCAGAGCGTAAAGCCAGCTGGTGCGCAGCTCGGCCTTGGGCAGGGTCACGCCCTCTAGCCCTTCCATCATGTCGCCAAAGACCGTGCCCACGGCGCAGCCCGAGGTGCGGTTTTTTTTCTTTAGCTTTTCCTCGTGCGAGGTTTCCACCTCAGTGCGCACGACGACTGTCTCCAGATCCTCATCGTAGTCAACTCGCGTAACCACATCCGTGGGCAACAACATGCCCTGGTTTTTGAGGAAACCCAAAGCAAGGTATTCGGGGTAGTCGCCAATGGTCATCGCAGTGACAATTTCTTGCGAATTCAAAAAGATGGTGAGCGGGCGTTCTTCGACAACCGAAATCTCACTGACCGCGCCGTTTTGATCAACACCGCGCACAGAACGGGTCAGGCGCGGGTTATCTGGAGACGGCGCGATTACATATCCCGAAAGACCATCATATTTCGCCAATTGAATTACTCCGCCAGCCGACTTAGATGCAATAATACTCATCTAAAGGTATCTCATGGCAATCACCACCACCAGTGCGGCATTTTGGAAAGGCTTCCGCGATGGCGCGCCTTTCATACTGGTCTCGGGCCCCTTTGGTCTGTTGTTTGGCGTCCTTGCCAGCGAGGCTGGCCTAGACGTTCTAACCGCCACCAGTTTTTCCATGGCAGTCTTTGCTGGGTCAGCACAGTTTACAGCCCTGCAGTTGATGCAGGAACAAGCACCAACGGTGGTTATCCTGATCTCAGCCCTAGCGGTGAACCTGCGGGTTGCAATGTATTCGGCCTCGCTCACCCCCTATTTAGGTGAAGCACCCTTGTGGAAACGTGCCTTTGCCGCCTATTTCACGGTGGATCAGTCCTATGCTTTGTCCATCGTCCAGTTTGAAACCGGCGAGCCGCTGAGTTTGAACCAGCGCTTGGCTTATTTCTTTGGTACCAACGGGTTGGTTGCTCCGGTCTGGATGTCGGCCACCGTAATGGGGGCGCTTCTGGGCAATCAGGTGCCCGAAAGCTGGGGACTGGATTTCGTCCTACCCTTGGCGTTTTTGGCCATGATTGGTCCGATGATGCGCACGCCCGCGCATGTGGTGGCCTGTTTCACCGCCATTGCGGTGTCGTTACCGGCATCAATGCTGCCTTATAATCTTGGCCTGATCGTTGCCGGGTTGGCTGGGATGATGGCCGGGGCCCAAGCGGAATTGCACCTGCCGCCATCCGGGCGCAAAGACGTAACACCTGCGCAAGCGCAGGAGACACAGGCATGAGCGATATCGATCCCATCACCTTGTGGACAGTCATTATCGGGCTTGCCGTGGGCAGCTTTGCCTTGCGATTTGCCTTTATCGGGATCATGGGCGGGCGGACGATGCCGGATTGGCTGATGCGCCATCTTCGCTATACCGCCGTTGCAATCATCCCTGCCCTGGTGGCCCCTTTGGTGGTCTGGCCAACGCCGACAGGTGGCGAACCCAGCCTCATTCATTTGGCCGTTGGATGCGCGACCTTGGCTGTTGGCTACTTCACGCGAAACGTTTTTGCAGGGATGGGCACAGGCGCGGTCTTGTTGATCGGATACCTCAGTCTATTCAGCTGATAGACATGGGGCAGCATAGAAGAGATGGGAACGTTGGCGGTCTCTGCGGAACGGTGACTTTCAATCTTTGTCCCATCGTTTTTGATCTGCCCTGTTGGGGTCTCTAAACACGCCAACAGCGGCCAACGTGTACTCGCAAAAATTGGCAATAGTGCCAAACAGTCTCACTTCTCGCGGCACGTGACACACATGACGCGGAGCACCTATTCATCAAACCATAAGTATGCAGTCGCTTTTATCCCTCGCCAAAAGGCGGTTTAAGGCGGAAGTAGATTTACGCAACCTGTCGTCCAGAGGGGCATCAAAGATGCCAACCGGCATCGCAGTCTCGACAATCTCCGCGATCTCAAGCCGAACATAGTCCAACAGTGCTTGAGCAGGCTTTGTATGTCACCAGGTCGGGTTTTGAACGCCTAGGCTCTGGGCAATATTCGTCATGGCTCCAGCAAGCAGTTGCTCCTCCGGTTCCGACCGGCATATTTTTAATGCGTCATCCTCTGAATGTTATACCCATTGGAAACCGAATTGTTTCAATACCCCAAGGGGTCGGAGGCTTATGTTCATGCCAGATCTGCATATCAGCCGTACTGCGCACCTGCACGATACACTGCGGATTGCACGCGCAAAGAGCCTGCCAAACCTAGGACCAAGGCTGCTGTTTTTCAGCGGAGGCTCGGCATTAAATGGGATATCGCGACGCCTGAAGTACTACACGCACAACTCCTGTCACCTGATCACCCCATTCGACAGTGGCGGCAGCTCTCAAGTGTTGCGTGAAGCCTTTGATATGCCAGCCGTCGGCGATCTACGGTCCCGATTGATGGCACTGGCCGACGAGACGGAACTGGGACAGCCGGATATCTTCCGGCTGTTCACCTATAGATTGTCGAAAGAAGCGAAAAACCGGGATCTTGAGAATGAGTTTGCATCAGTCCTGTCTGGCGAACACAGCTTGATGCGCGCCGTGTCGCAGCCGATGCGCAATCTGATCCTGGCGCAGCTGCGTGTTTTTGCGCAGCACAAACCAGACGGTTTCTGCCTGAAAGGTGCGAGCCTTGGAAACCTGATACTTGCGGGCGGCTACCTTGCCAACGACCGCGCTTTGGAGCCGGTGCTCTTTTTGATGTCGAAAATGGTCGCCGTGCAAGGGACCGTGCGCTCCATCGTGGATCGCAATCTCGACCTTGGGGCGCGTTTGTCGGATCGGTCGAGCGTCCTTGGACAGCGCCAAATTACCGGCAAAGAAGTTGCGCCAATTTCCTCGCCCATTGAGGATCTGTATTTCGTTCGAAACGGAGAGGCGGTCGCGGGCAAGGACGTCAAGCTTCCGACGCGAAACCGAAAACACATCGAACATGCCGATTTGATCTGCTACCCGCCGGGCAGCCTTTACACCAGTGTCATCGCAAATCTTCTGCCGCACGGAACAGGGCGAGCTATTGCAGAGCAAGGTGTTCCAAAAGTCTACCTTCCCAGCCTGGGCCAAGACCCAGAGTGCGTGGGAATGGACCTGTCGGACCAGGTTGCGGCATTGTTGAAAACGTTACGCCAAGATGCCGGTGCCGCATGCCCCGCATCCGATCTGATATCCGCAGTGATCTGCGATCAAGACGCGGTCGAGGAAAGCGCATTGAAGAAAATGTCCAGGGTCCATGACCTTCCCTATGTCGCTTTGCCCCTGCGACACGAAAGTGAAATCGAAAAGTACAATCCTGAGCGGGTTTGCGACGCGTTGCTTTCACTGACCTGACGTGTACGGCCTTTGCACTGGCATTCTCAGGTCCCGAAGGTCGAAGGCTCATCTGAAAGCAACGTAAAAAGCTTCATCAAACCGTCACGCAATCTTCTCAAGAATCAAGACATTAGATCGCCATGAATAGCTTTCGTTCGAAAGTTGACCTCTCTGGAGATGTGCGATGAAATCCCTTCTGACAGCCGCAGCATTTGCCTGTGTCGCCTCTGCAAGCTTTGCGGATACGTTGACCCTGTATACGTCCCAACCCAATGCGGACGCACAAAAGACCGTGGATGAATTCATGGCCGCCAACCCCGGCACCGAAGTTGAATGGGTGCGCGATGGCACAACAAAACTGATGGCGCGTCTGCGGGCCGAAATTGAAGCTGGCAACCCACAGCCAGACGTATTGCTGATCGCTGACACCGTGACATTGGAAGGCATGGCCCAAGAGGGGCTGTTGACCGCGTACCAGTCTCCGGAAGCCGCAGCTTATGACCCTGCTCTGTTTAGCGCAGAAGGATTTTATCACTCCACCAAGCTGATCACCACTGGCATCGTCTACAACAGCGGCGCCGAGAAAGCGCCAACATCCTGGGCCGACCTGAAAGACGAGGCCTTGAAAGGCCAAATCGCAATGCCGTCGCCGCTGTATTCTGGTGCTGCCTTGATCCACCTGGCAACCCTGACAAGCGACGATACCCTGGGATGGGACTACTACTCAGAGCTGGCCGAGAACGAAGCCCGTGCCAAAGGCGGAAACGGCGGCACGTTCAAGGCAGTTGCTGCAGGCGAGAAACCATACGGCATGGTTGTCGACTTCCTGGCAATCCGCAACAAGGCAGACGGCTCTCCGGTTGAATTCGTCTTTCCTGAAGAAGGCGTATCCTATGTGACCGAACCTGTTGCAATCATGTCTTCCGCCAAAAACGTGGAAGCTGCACAAAAGTTCGTTGATTTTGTGTTGAGCCAGAAGGGCCAGGATCTGGTACTCGACATGGGATACATCCCAGCGCGCAACGACATGGGCGTTCCTGCGGGGTTCCCTGCGCGTGAAGACATCAAACTGATGGCTTTTGACCCAGCAACTGCTCTGGAAAACGCTGAGGCGAACAAGGCGAAATTCGCTGATCTCTTTGGCGCCAACTAATGTCGCCGCTTAAAGGTTTTGGAAGCAGCCGATCCGAGGATCGGCTGCTTTCTATTGTCCTCCTCGTCGCGATTACGCTGACACTGACGCCCGTTGTTCGCCTTTTTATCGAAGGGGTAACAGAGGGTGACCGGTTCAGTCTGCGACTGATGCAGGAGGTTTTGAGCGAAGGCAGCACCCACTCCGCATTGCTGCATTCGCTGGTCACCGCCGGATTGGGCACACTGGTGTCAGTGGTGATTGGTGGCGCCTTTGCGTTCCTAGTGGCGCTCACCGATCTTCGGGCCAAGGCTGCATTGGTCTTTTGCCTGATGATCCCAATGATGATCCCCCCACAGATCACCGCATTGTCGTGGACCCAGATCATGGGCCCCTCCTCGGTGCTGCTCAAAACCCTGGGCGTGGCACCGCCGCTTGGTGCGCCGCAGCCGCTTTATTCACGGCACGGTATTGTTTTACTTTTGGGCGTTCAGCATACCGCCATCATATTCCTAACGCTGCGCGCCGGCCTACGTGCCATACCGCAAGAAGTTGTGGAAGCTGCACGCGTTAGTGGTGCCAGAGGACTACGGGTCTGGTGGCAGGTTATCGTACCGCTTTGCCTGCCCAGCCTGGCCGCTGGCGTCGCGATCACCTTTGTCACTGCTCTCGGAAACTTTGGAATTCCGGCGATGCTTGGGATCCCTGCGGGTTATGTGACGCTACCCACATTGATTTATCAAAAGCTTGCAGGGCTCGGCACCAGTGTTTTGGCCGAAGTGGCTGTATTGGCCATTTTGATCGGCTTCATAGCCACCTGCGGCATTGTCCTTCAGCGGTTTTTCCAATCCCACCAACGCGTGCATCTTGTCGGCTCGACCTCACGGCCCCTCGAAATCCCGCTGGGACGCGCGCGACTGGTGGTTGAACTCACCTTGTGGGCAGTGGTCGCCACAATCTTGGTCTTGCCAATGTTGGGTCTTCTTGCGACGTCATTGGTCCCGGCCTATGGCGTGCCCTTGCGACTGGATACAATGACCTTGTCTGCATGGCATGAGGCGCTATTTCGTCAACCCGCAACACAGCGCGCCTTTGTCAATTCGTTCAGCTTGTCGATCGGTACTGCGCTGGCATTGATCCTAATCTGTCTGCCTCTCGCTTGGCTGATGGAGCGCAACCCAACCCGGTTGGGCCGCCTGTTCGACGGGCTGGTGGATCTGCCTTATGCACTTCCCGGCGTGGTACTGGCCATTGCCATGATCCTATTGCTGATCAATCTACCTTTTACGGACACCACGCTCTATGGCACGATTTGGATCATCTATCTCGCCTATCTTGCGCGGTTCATGACCATCATGTTCCGCCCCATTCAAGCCAGCCTTCGTCAGTTGGATCCCGCAATGAATGAGGTTGCACAATCCGTTGGCGCCTCATTGTTTCAGCGCCTGCGCTCCATCATCTTGCCACTCTCGGCCCCTGCGGCGGCGGCTGGTGCAATCCTGGTGTTTCTGACCGCCTTTAACGAGCTGACTGTTTCTGCACTGTTGTGGTCCTCGGGCACTGAAACCCTGGGGGTGATGATTTTCAACCTTGATGACAGTGGCGAAACCGTCATGGCCTCAGCGCTGGCAATGACCATTGTCTTGGTCGTGATGCTCTTGATGGGCGCGATCCAGCTTTCGGCTCGCCGCCTTCCAAAAGGAGTTGTCCCGTGGCAGACATAAATCTGCGCGCCGTTGAAAAACAATTCGACGGCGTCCCTGCCCTGCATGCCATTTCCGCCGCGTTTCAAGATGGCGAGTTCGTGGCCCTGCTGGGCCCGTCCGGATGCGGCAAGTCAACGTTGCTGCGATTGATCGCAGGGTTTGAGATGCCTTCGGCAGGCTCGATTTCTATTGGCGCAACTGTGATGTCCAATGGTCAGACCGGACACAATGTTCCCCCTGAGGCGCGCAATATTGGCTTTGTGTTCCAGTCCTACGCGCTGTGGCCGCATATGACCGTGCGCCGGAATGTGTCCTATCCTTTGGAAGTGCGACGCACAGAAAGGAGCGCCTTGCGCGAACAGACTGACGCCGCCCTCAATTCCACTGGGTTGATGCCCTATGCGGACCGGATGCCATCCGAATTGTCGGGTGGTCAGCGCCAGCGGGTCGCCCTTGCGCGTTGTTTGGTCTCAGCACCCAATGCCGTACTGCTTGATGAACCGTTGGCAAATCTGGACGTGGCATTGCGTGCCTCGATGCAAGACGTGTTCTCGGATTTCCACCGCCGTACCGGCGCAACGATGGTCTATGTGACTCATGACCAAAGCGAAGCCATGGCAATGGCAGATCGTATCGCGGTAATGTCTGAGGGGCGCATTGTTCAATTTGATACTCCGCAGACGCTCTATTCAAAGCCGCGCAGCCGTTTCGTTGCCGAGTTTGTCGGAGAAGGCACGGTTCTGCCTATTTCAGAGGTCGCAAAAGAGGATGGGAAGGTTACCGCCAATCTGTTTGGGTCAAAAATCACAATCAAGACCGACAGCCCAAACCCCGACCTAGCCTGCTTGCGGCCGGAAAACATCCAGATCACAGAAAACGGCGATGTCCGCAGTATCGTAAAGCGCTGCACATACCTTGGTGGTCGCTATCGCCTGACACTTGAGGCCCCATCCGGCGCGCAGCTGATCGCAGAAAGTCACGTGCAGTTTCCGGTCGGTGCTCAGGTGGGCGTTTCCATTCATACGCCCTGGGCGTTTTCGGAAATCTAAGTATCCGTAAGTCCTATTTCGTCGACCAAACGCTGCATAACTCCCGTGTGAACCCTATCTTGAGTGGTAAAAAAACGCGGTGTTAAATTGAGTTGTGACGAAACAAGACTGCGGATTTCGTCCTTTCCCGATGTGTAGGAAGGCCCCGTTTCCAGAGCCTTCCTGCATTGTTTAATCGGCCAGAACCTCAACACGGACATTAGTAAAGTCGATACCATTGTCCGGCGTGTCCGGCTTTTTGGACGTGCCAAACGTCTTGCTGTTGACGTGGAAGGCCAGCATCCCAAAGGTGTCAGCGTCGCCACCGGCATCAAGGGTGCTAAAGTGGCTCAGATCTTGGTCGCCACTGCGCAGGGTTCCCGCGATTTCAACACCTTCAGCCAGTTTGGTGAGCTTGAGCACCGCTGTATAGGTTGTGTTGGCTTCGATCTTATACGCGTCCCCGCCAGCGCCAAGATTGGCATAGCCTTTGGTGGTGCCAAGCAGACGCCCTTGGGTATCGTCTTTGTGCTTGCGGACGTTGATATCGGCCGCTGCCGCGTCATTCAGATTGACGTCAAAGTCGATCATGTAACCGGGAAGACCGTCATACAGAACGTTTGGCTGTTTGGATGAGGCCGACAGATCCCCGTTCAGCTTTGCCCGGCCCAACGTGTCATAGAGACCAACGCGAAACGCGGAGTCCCGGTCTGAACCGATGGTTTCCGGCGTAGTGAACGTAAAGGTTGCCTGCAACGATTGACCATCTGCCAGAGCCTGCGGTTCAAAGGTTGTGCGAATGCCGCGACCGGATCCGCCTGAGACCAGACCAAGGTGACCGGGAGCAACTTCGATGGCAGAGCTGGTTGTGGTGGTCCACCAGTTTGAATCGCTGGCATCTGCACCATCATCGCGCGTGCCATCGGCAAAACTGTCGTCGAAAACGATGCCAGTTACCGCTGGAACTGCAGCTTTTGCAGGCGCAGGTGCTGTCGCAACGATCCCTTCGCCTTCTGGCGCGGGGTCGTGGGAATAGTCCAGCTTGTAGAAGATGACTTTGTCAAAGTCCGTTTCCGGCTCAGGGCTGGTGTTATTCTGCGAATAGGCGCCCGCTTTGAAGAACATGAACTCGTCTTCAATGCTAAAACCACTGTCGCGCATGTCAAACGGCTCTGCCACAACTTCGGTGCCATCATCGCGGATGATCTTTACGTGCAACATGGGGATGACCTTGTCGCCTTCGGTCACACCTTTGACTTCGATCTCGTAGCTGAAGACCTCATCCAAAGCGATACCATCGGCCGGGTTCTCGGCCCGATCGGTGCGGCTGCCGATGACTTCGATCCACTGCTCTTTGCCTGTCGCAGGCTCATGAGCGTAGTAGATCGACCCATATTTGTTCTTGGGCAGTTTGCGGTAGTAAAGACGGATAGGTTCGTCATCTTTGGCGTGGATTTGCCCGATGATCACCCGACCGACCTGACCACCCTTGCCTTGGCGGGTGACTTGATTGACGGCCAATGTCGCCTTGAGGACGCCATCAACCCCGGCTGAAGATTGTTGCGCGCTTGCGGGTGCTGATGAGAAGACCCAGTTGTTTTTGTTTGGATAGCCACCCTCAACACGTGTTTGGATGGAGTAGTCCCCACGGCGCAACATACCCCGCAATTCGGTACGGGTATATTTTGTATTGGCAGAGGTTCTGGCCCCGGCCGGTGTAGAACGAAACACCATGCCACCGGTGGCAGGGTCGGTGTAGAAATATCGCGGATCGGTCCAGCCTGCGATCAGTTCGTTCTCATAGACACTGTCGGCCCGACCATCGCCATCGTCATCAGCAGGGGTGGTGATGTACCAGCCTGCCAAGTCGAAATTCTCGCTTGGGGGGCGATCGGTGTGCAAGTTGAACAAGCCTGTGCCCAGCCGTTCAGTCAGAACGGGTTCGGCAGGCTTTTCTACCGGGGTGCCACAGCCATAGGCCACAACTTCGACAACGCTGTTCCAGCTGTTGCTGTCATTACCGTTGCCTTCAATCCGGACATAGCGGGCCTGAAGATCGTCAAATTCGATCGGCTCAAGCTCGAGCGTTGCACCAGTCGAATTGCGTTCAGGCACAATTGTTTCAAAGTTCGTACCATCGGTTGAGGCCTGGATCGCGTAGGCGGACTTGCGGCTATCCCCTTTGTACCAGGCAACACCCAGAGATTTGAGCGTCTGCGTGGCCCCTAAATCCAGCGTCAGATGTTTTGGCGTGCCCATCGATTCATTGGACCAGCGCGATTCTGGATCAATGACCCCATCAATTGAATTTTCTGGACCGCGTGTGTCGTCATATTGACCATCGTCAGTCGCCGAAATGATCGTCAGCTGTCCGGTTGCATCGCATGCCTCATTTGCGGATGCCTGCCCTCCCAATACCGATACCGCACCTATGCAGACTGTCGAAACGAAAACTTTGTTCACCGTAACCTCCCCGTAACGTGAAAACTATCGCTTATGACATTCTAGCATACTAGTATCTTACATGACCGCATAGCAAAATTTTCAAACCGGCATTTTGTCGCCTTTAGAGCCATTTGGACACATTTTTCAGAAATTTCTGCACCAAAGACAGCGCCAGACTATGGCGAAAAAACCGAATCAAATCTCGGTTTTCTCGCACCGTCCCGCGGCGTTTCCTCCACCCGCAAACTCTTGGTGCAGATCTAGATTACACGGTCGATCCTCCATGGAAACACATGGCGAAAACGGAATCATCACGCCTCATGAAACAAGATCTGCGTGGGGCTCAGTGTCCGCTGCATCACGCGAACCATCTGGTGTCACAGGCGCACGTTCTGCAAAATTGATTGCAATATCACGACCACGGGTGACCTGCAGATTGAATACATCAAACCGGTTATATCCCGCCGCAACATCATGAAATCGCTTGGGTTCTAAACATTGGGAGAGGTCGATGTCAGCATAACCGATGCCCTCTTCCAGGATTTCATCGCCGATTTTTTGCCCCGTCGGGGCGACAAAGAAACTTGGCGCACGCGGGCACGCATCCAAAAGCGCGATCAAATCGGGATCATTGTCCGCCACAAGCGCCGTTGCCTGCGCGTCAAAGGGACAGGCGACGACAATGCCAAAACATTTGGCCTCAAAACAATGCCCCGCAGCGCGGATATGATTGGCGGCGCGGTTGTCATAATTGCCCTGTTCTTGTGGCGGGCGCGTCGGCCAGATGGGCGGATAGGTTGAGATATGCACCTGCTCCCCTTGGGCGATCAGGCTGTAGCGCGACAGAGGATTGGTGTTTTCACCGCAGATCAAGGCGCCCACACGCCCGATCGCGGTGGGTTTGACCGATAGACCCGCGCCATCGCCACCGCTCCACACGATCTTTTCAAAGAAGGTCGGCACGAGCTTGCGGTGATGATTGATCACCTGCCCTGTTTCATCGATCAACAGGTTGCTGTTCCACAGGCTGCCAACCGAGGCAGGGTTGCGTTCGGAAATGCCAAGCGAGACCATAATCTGGTGCTGCGCGGCCGCCCGGCGAATAAGCCCGACTTCTGGCCCATCCGCATAGACCGAAGCTTCGACATATTTAGCGAAATGCGCATGTGTCTTGATCGGTGCGTGAATGGCGGCCCAAATCGGGAACCCCGGCAAAAAAGCTTCGGAGAACGCAATGATCTTGGCGCCGGCACGCGCCGCTTCGGCGATAGCGGAAATTGCTTTATCGACGCTGGCGCGCGGGTCCAGATATACGGGTGCGATATGGGCCGCAGCGGCTTTAAACCGGTGAGTGTCAAACATTCGGGTGTCTCCGTTCTTTGCGCCAACTGTCCGCGAAAGAAAAAGAGAACCCAATGTTCATTTGTGGACGCCGCCGTGCCGAAATCATCGGCCAAAGATCACGCGGGCTGGGTCTCGGTTGCCGCCGTTTTTGAGGACTGTGCAACGTCGCGCCGTGGCCCCATAAGATAGGCCGCGTCTTCCTCAAAAAGACGGGCAAAATAGCTGCGCAATGCAACGATATGGCGTGAATGACGCAGGTCCTGATGCACGGTCATCCACAAGTTTCGCTTGGCCTTCAACTCAGGCAAGATCGGAACCAGGACCTCTTGGTCGGCCAAGGCAAAATGCGGCAGTGCGACGATGCCCAAACCGCCACGTGCCGCGGCACGCTGTGCAATCATACTATTGCTCCAGAACACAACGCGCGGCGTATTGACCAGTTCCTCTAACCAGCGCACGGCGTCCAGCTCAACAAATTGGTCGAGATATCCCACATAGGAATGATCTTTGAGGTCATCCACCGACTGCGGCATTCCATGGGTTTCGATGTATTGCGGTGACGCATACAGGCCGATGCCAAAGGCACCGATTTTCTGGGTCGCCATTTTGTCGCCCTGCGGTCGGAAGAAACTGAGGAACATATCCGCTTCGCGGTGACTTATGTGCACCTGACGCGAGGTTGTCAGCAATTCCAGCCGAATGCCGGGATAGCTCGCCTGGAAATCCGCCAGTCGCGACGACAGATACAGCGAAGCAATGCCTTCCATTGTCGCAAAGCGTATAACACCGCTGGTGTCCCCGTCGCCGATTAGGTCGCTGCGCAGGTTGTTGATCCCAGACACAACTTCCTCGGCCCGGCGCAACACCGTGCGGCCAAATGTGGTCAACACCAATCCATCGCGATTTCGCTCAAACAATGCGGTCCCAAGCGTATATTCTAGCCGAGACAGGCGGCGCGATACGGTAGAATGGCTGATACAGAGGTCCTTGGACGCAGCAGAGACGCTTTGACACCGTACAGATGTCAAAAATACTTTGAGATCATCCCAATCCAATTTTGCAAGTGGGTCAGCTGGTTCAGCCATCTGCTGCCTCTTATGTCCTAGGCTTCATCTAAGACGGGAAAGCAAAACCGGCACAAGGCGCGCGGACCTTTAAACAGGACTCGCCCCGCAGAGAGCTCTGCGGGGCGCTACTTTTTCATGCGAATGACCGGGTCTCGGCTTATGCGGTGGCGGCCTGCGCGGCCTGTTCTTGCGCCTCGGCTGTCTCAGGGAACTGCGGTGCCATGTCATCCTGGAAGGCTTTGCGACGTTCGACGTCGACCGGATCGTCTTTTGCCAGAGAGATCCCAAAGAAGGCGATGGCGCTGACCAACAACCCCCACAGAGGCGGACCCACAATGCCTGGATTAGGCAGAACGTTAAACTGCATCGCAATCATGACGCCCCAGCTGAGCAACATCGCCCAGAACACCGCAGGCTCGGACGCACGCGCCCAGAACAGAGCGCCCAAGAGCGGCAGCAGCAGGGTCAATGCCATCCCAACCCCGATCGATGCCAAGGGCGCGATCAACTGGCGCCCAGAAGGTGAGAATGCAAAGGCCACGAGCGCCAGAACAAAGGCGATTTCGAACACGCGGGCCAACTGCATTGCTCTGCGAGGTTCGACCGATGCAACACTGGGCAAAAGGTCCTGAATGAAGCTCGACGTGGCCGAAATCAACTGGCTGTCCAGGGTCGACATGCCTGCTGCAAAAACCGCGATGACCAAAACGGCCCCCATGGCAGGCAAGAACTGCGCATAGAGCTCAGGCACCAAAGCGTCAGATGTAATCCCCTCGGGGAGAGCGAAATCCATACCCAACGCCATCATCCCGATAACTGCACCGGTAAAGGTGACAACAAATAGCGCCAAGAACGAGGTGATCGCCGCGCCTTTGACCAGGGTCTGCGGGCTGTCGGCCATGTAAAGGCGCTGCCACAGATGCGGCGTCAGGATCCAGCCAAAGGTGAACAGTGTCATCACGGTGATGTAACGCCCAGCGCCACCTTCAAAGGCAAAAAGCTCTGGTTTGGTCTGCGTCGCCGCTGCCCAGCCCTGCTCCCAGCCACCTGACCAGCGAATAACCAGCAGCATGGTCACAATGAGCAAAGCTGCAAACGCAAAACCCTGAATGACATCGGTCCAAACCACCGCGCGGCTACCACCAACAAAGGAATAGACACCGACACAGACAGCGATCAAAAGAACGCCCACATTAAAGGCAATCAGCCCGCCGGAGATGGAGTTGAGTGCGGTGGCGATACCGGTGATTTGGATGGCCGAATAAGGGAACAGGACTGCAATACAGATCAATCCTGTCAGCACGCGGATGCGTCGGCTGTTGTTGTAATACGCCGACAAAAGATCCGCCGGGGTGATGAAATCGAACTTCTTTCCCAAGGCCCAGATGCGCGGCCCGATGACCATCACCAAGATCGGCCCCATCGCATTGAAGAAGCCAAACAGCAACCAGTTGACCCCATTCTTGTAAAAGAAGCCCGGCCCGCCGAGGAAGGCAAAGGTGGAGAACCACGTGGCAAACATTGTGCCAACGAGCATCGCAGTATTGGCGCTGCGCCCCATCAGGAACCAATCTTCCGGGTCGTCGTGTTTGTTCATCTGATACGCGCGGTAGGCGATATAGAACATCAGTGCCAGATACAGCCCAATGCCCAACAGTGTGAGGGCCGTGATCATTGCGCCTCTCCTTTTGCGGTGTCTTTTTGAGCAAACTCACCACACATCGCCACCCATGCGCTGCCGCGGGTCAAGTAGTAGGCCACTCCCAAAATGCAGTTGAGTGAAAACACCGCGTAGCAGTAAATCACGGTGATCGGCATATTCATAAATCCGACCTCCGCGCTGTTGCCCAGGATATTGTAGACCGGCAAAAGTGCCAAGATCACATTCAAAGTGCCCCAGAGAAAAAAGAATCTCCCCATCGCAGTGCGTGGAAAAATCCCCAGCGCGGGGCCATAAGCGCTGTCGGTGCTCGGCACGGATTGATCGTTTGTGGGTGTCGCAAGTGACATGGTCGTCATTTCAGGACCTCCTGTTGGAAAAGCTGTTTTATTTTTGTTTGCGGTTTTTGTTAAAGGCGAACGTCTGTTGGCGCGTTCGGCTCTCCCCCTTAGCGTGACACAGCTTTTGTCGGGCATCGCTTCTTTTTCTGCACAGCCCTGTGCAAATACCGGAGAGTATGGGTGAGGCCTGGGTTTATGGCGTAGAATTCGACCAATTGCGCCCGCAACAGCCGCCGCGTCTTGATTGAGCCAGATCCGGTGTTCTGCATCGGGGCCTGTCCGCAAAAGTGACCTGTTTTCATGCAGATCCTTTTGAACGAACCCAATCAACAAGGTCTAAGAGTTGGCTCCATAGAAGAATGCTCGACACATAAAAGACCCCATTGTAGCACCCAGTTACAGTCCCCGATCACAGGGGCCGAGTTTGAGGGACCTATGGCACAACAGACCGATCAGACCTTTGAGGTTTTTGACGATATTCGGATCGAAATGCGGGATGGCATTGCTTTGTCCGCGCGTGTCTGGATGCCGGAAGATGCCAAAACCGCACCCTTGCCTGCCATCCTCGAGATCCTGCCTTATCGCAAACGCGATGGCACTGCCGCCCGCGATGAGACCACCCATGCGCAATTTGTCAAACATGGCTATGTCTGTGTGCGGGTCGATCTGCGAGGAACAGGTGAGTCTGAGGGGTTGTTTGACGACGAATATTCGGAACAAGAGCTCTGCGATATCGAGGACACTATTGCCTGGATCGCCGCGCAGGCTTGGTGCTCCGATGCGGTTGGCATCATGGGCATTTCCTGGGGGGGCTTTAACGGTCTGCAGGTCGCGGCACGACAACCAAAAGCGTTAAAAGCCGTGGTGACGGTCTGTTCCAGCGTCGATCGCTACGCCGATGACATCCACTATAAGGGCGGGTGCCAACTGACCGAAAACATCGGCTGGGCTGCAACGGTTCTGTCCTGGTTCTCCATGCCACCGGATCCTGCCATCGTGGGCGAGGCATGGCGTGACATATGGTCGGATCGGTTGGAAAACACGCCTTTTGTGATCAGCGATTGGCTGTCGCATTCCGCACGCGATGCCTATTGGGAACACGGATCTGTCTGCGAGGATTTTAGCCGGATCAAAGCACCTGTTCTCAGCATTAGTGGCTGGCACGACGGCTATCGCAATACACCCGCCAAATTGTTGGAAGGCCAGACGACTGGCCCGGTGAAGGCAATCCTGGGGCCATGGAACCACAAATACCCGCATATCGCCGCGCCGGCCCCCCGCATTGATTTTGTCGCCGAAGCGCTACGCTGGTGGGATCATTGGCTCAAAGCTGTGCCAAATGGAGCGGACACAGATCCCGATTATCGCGCCTATGTCATGGATGGAATTGAACCCAAATCCAGCTATGAGACGCGCCCAGGACGCTGGGTGGCCTTGCCGAAATGGCCCGCGCCCGAAGTCAAAAACACAAACCTCACTTTGGGCGACGGTCTGCTGGGACAGAGTCAGATGACCTCGCCCATCTCGGTTGAGACAGACCCTACCTGTGGACGCGCATTTGGCGAATACTTCCCCTATGGGTTTGGCCCCGGCGAGTTGCCGGACGACCAACGCGAAGATGACGCACTGTCGGCCTGTTTCGAAATGGCCCCGCTTGATACGCCGCTGACGGTGTTTGGTGCGCCCCGCCTGCGCCTGTCACTGGCGTCTGATCAAATGTTTGGCCAAATCGCCGTGCGTCTGTGCGATGTCGCGCCGGATGGTGCCTCGACCCTGATTACCTATGGTTTGCTCAATCTGCGCTACAGGGACGGGTTTGACGTGGATCGCCCGTTGGAGCCGGGTCGCATGTATGATGTGGCTATTGATCTCGACCAAGCGGCCTATGTGGTGCCTGCCGACCACCGGTTGCGTTTGGCCGTCTCCCCATCCTACTGGCCGTTCATCTGGCCGGAACGCGGAGCTGTGACACTCACCTTGTCCAATGGGGCGCTGGATCTTCCGGTTTTGCCGCAGGGCGCAGGGTCGGACTGTCATTTTGCCGCGCCCACGGGCACGGATCGTGAGATCACCCGGACCGTACGTGTGGGGTCCGAACATAAGACGCTTACCACCGACCACGGCAGGGATCAGCTGACCATTTATGGCGATCATGGTGAGATCGAGTTTCTGGACCATGGGCTGCGCGTTGCAAGTGAGATGAAAGAGGTCTGGTCCATCGCGCACGACGATGTCACCGCGGCTCAGGCTGAACTTCACTGGGACAGATCCATGTCCCGCGGCGATTTTTCCGCCTCTACCCGTGTGGTCACCAAGATGCACTGCGATGAACACGCATTCCATGTCACCGCGCATTTGCAAGCCTATGAGGGCGAGGACTGCGTGTTCGAGCGTGTCTTTAGCGACACCGTTAGCCGCGACCCTGACATTGGGCAGGATTAAAGCTGCGTATCCGCTTCATTTACAGCCCAGTCGAGGAATTTTTGCGTTGCCTCCTTGGTGCTGGAGCTGGCGGAATAGGATAGGTAATAACCTGTGCCAAAGTCATAGGTTCCGGCGGGCCATTTCTTGAACGATCCGTCGTCCACCAATCTTTGGGTAATTGACCGCCAACCCAACATGATCCCCCGTCCGTTCAGCGTCGCCTGGACCGCTTGTACATAGTTGTCGAAAGTCTCGCTGGGTCGAGGGGCACGAGATAGGCCTTGGCCTTTGAAATAATCCGCCCAGCTTTCCCAACGTGGGCCGCCGCCAGATCTAACTTCGATAAGATAGGCGGTGTTCAACGGCCCCCGGTCCAGCGCTCGATCCACGACATCCGGCCGCCCAACGGGACAGACCACCTCGTCAAACAGCTTCACCGTTGTTCCATCTTTCCAATCGCCGCGCCCATAGCGAAGGGCAATATCAGTCCCGCGTGACAGGATGGGGCGATCCGAGGGAGGTGCCTGAATGTTTACCGTAATCTCGGGGTGGCGATCATAGAACCCGGACAAGCGCGGCATCAGCCATTGGGTTGCCATGCCGATGGTGCAGCACAGGGTGATCAAAGTCTCGCTCAATCCCGCCTCTTCGCGGATCTCAACAATGGTATCTTCGATCAAGCTCAACCCGTTGCGCGTGGCCCGCGCCAGACGTTCACCGGCCTCGGTCGGGATGGCTGGCTTCGCGCTACGGTCCATCAGATCCGTGCCAATTTCCTGCTCTAGACTGCGCACCGCCTGTGAAATGGCAGGTGGCGACACATTCAGCAGCTGCGCCGCGCGGTGCATGGAGCCAAGGCGGCAGACGGCGTCAAATGTCTCTAGCAGACGCAAGGGGGGAAGACGATCCACAAGTTAACTCCTAAGTTAACTTATGTTCAGATTTTCAGATCTTTTATTCAAGTGTTTTTCGCAGGCATAATTTCCGCAACAACCACATAGCGGCGAACAGGATCAGCCATGAACATTCACGCCCCCCAAGACAGCAGCGTAGCCCTCGAGGAAAAAGGCCTGTGGGTTAGCCTGCAAGGCGCAGAGGCCAAGTACTTTAACTACTATTGGCTGCGCGACAACTGCCCGACATCCTTCAACACCACCACGCGTGAGCGCACGTTTGACATCTTTCATCTGGAGACCGCACCAAAAGCAGCGGCGGCACAGATCGAAGGTGACGCGCTGGTCATCCAATGGGCGGGTGAAGAGCACGTGACCCGGATGCCGCTGGCAACGCTAGAGATTTACGCAACGGGCACCCCACGCCGTGACCCTGCTGACCTGCCGCGCAAGGCATGGTTCGGCGATCATTATCCTGACGTTACACGGTTCACCTTTGCGGAACTGCAATCCGACTCGCAAAAGTTGGCAACATGGCTTGAAGCCATGATCGTTGAAGGTATTTCCGTCATCACCGAAATGCCTGACACCGATGCGGCTTTGACGGATCTTGCCAACCTTGCCGGCGCTGTGCGCCCCACGTTCTTTGGCGATTACTTTGACGTGCGCACGCATATCAACCCGACCAACACCGCCTATACCGCGGCCGCACTTGAACTGCACACAGACGTGCCAGCCGAAGAGGTCGCGCCGGGTATACAGTATCTTCACATGCGTGCGAATTCTGTGGACGGTGGGCTCAACCTATTTGGTGACGGTGTTGCTGCTGCAAATGACTTCCGTGAGATTGACCCAGAAGGTTTCCGCCTGCTGGCAGAGACGGAAATTCCGTTTTATTGTGAGCATGACACCTACGACATGCGCAGCTACCAACGTGTGATCGAGCTGGATCATCACGGCGAAGTCTCTGGCCTGACCATCAGCCAACACATGCTGGACCTGATCGACCTGCCGCAGGAAGCTCTGGATGCGTATTATCCAGCCTTCTGCCGTTTCGGAAAACTTTTGCAGGACGACAAATACATCATGAAATTCACGCTGAAAGCCACCGAATGCATCGTCTTTGACAACCACCGTATCGTGCATGGGCGTGCCGCCTATTCCGCAAGCAGTGGCGAACGGTATCTGCGCGGCACTTACACCGACCGTGCCGAGCTGCGCTCGACCTATCGGGCGCTGGTCTCTGAAGGGCGGTTCAAAGCATGAGCGCTTCAGAAACACTGACTGAACTGAGGCAGGATTTGGCAGCGGCCTTCCGGCTGTGCCACAAATTCGGGTGGAGCGAGTCAGTTGGCAACCATTTCAGCGCTGCTGTCTCTGAGGATGGTCGCCAATTCTTGCTGAACCCGCGCTGGCAGCATTTTGCCACCATCCGGGCCAGCGATTTGTTGTTGCTAGATGTGGATGATGACACGGTCATGTCCGGCCCAAATGCACCGGATCCGTCCGCTTGGGCTGTGCATGGCACCCTTCATGGTGCTGTGCCGCAGGCGCGTGTGATGCTGCATTGCCATTCCCCCTATGCCACCGCACTGGCCTGCCTGAAAGATCCGACGTTGATCCCAATGGACAATAACACGGCGCGCTTCTGGGGGCGGGTTGGCTATGATCTTGAGTTCGGCGGAATTTCAGACAGCGCTGAAGAAGGCCAGCACCTTGCCGAAGCGATGCAGGGCAACACTGTTCTGGTTATGGGCAACCATGGTGTGACCGTTACTGGGCCCACTGTCGCCGAGGCGTTTGAAGATCTCTATTTCTTTGAAAAAGCGGCCCAGACGCAGATCTTGGCATTGTCGTCGGGACAGCCTCTGTCAGTGCTTAGTGACGAGGTTGCACGCAATACGGCAGAGGGCTGGGAAGCCTATCGTGGCATGGCCTACAATCACTTCGATTTTCTCAAATCGACCCTCGACCAAGACGACCGCAGCTGGCGCGACTAACCCCGCGCACACGCATTCCCCAACTGCAACGACCGGCCTGGGCTGGTCGTTGTTTTCGCCTTTCCTCGGGTCAACTTGGCAGGTATTCTTGGCTCCAGCTTTCACTGACGCCCCCTGACCGGATCATGGCATCAATAGCCTGATCCACATACCCCAATTCTTTCAAGACATCTCGGGTGGACGCTCCGAATTTCTCAGAAGGGCTGAGCGCGTAGACCTGACCACGGGTTGCACGCACTCCGTAGGGGTCCAATTGGGTCACTTCGTGGCCGCTCGGATGATCCGCATAGACCGAAAAAGAATAGCTGCCGTTCCCAATGCCTGCCTCACCATCTGCGGGGCGTGAATTCTCGGATCGCAACGCATCAATGTTGTCGCAAATCGCAACACCAATATCCGCGGCCCTCAGGCGGGTAACCCATTCCGAAGCCGGGTGTTGCTGGAATGCAGTGGCCAGGAACGCAGCGCGATCCTCGACCGCGATGTCCGGCAGGTCGCTCAGCCCGTCAACGGTGCGAAAGCGCGGCAGGTCACTCTCATATGCGCTGAGCAGGATGTAGGTGCCCGAAGCGGTCCAATAAAACCGGGACAGATCGTCATAGCCATTGTGGTCCGGCCCGGAGGGTTCATCGAACAACCCCCTGCCCCGATAGTCATAGGCAAATGGGATCTGCAGCAAGCCGCTGTTTGCAGCCAGCGATGTGCGCCCGCGCCCAATTCGCCCATGGCGGTACTTCTGATACAAGGCCGCCGCCACGCTAAGCGCCCCGCCAAAACCGCACATCACGTCGATAGTGCCCACATGAGCATGTTCTTCGGGACGATCCATTGCCCCACCAAACCGCAACATGATGCCTGTCACCGCCTGCACCAGATCGTCATAGCCGATGTAGTCAGTTCGCACGCCACGCCGCACGCCCGAGAAACAGTCCAGCTTACAGAAAATCGCATTGGGGTTCAGACGACGCAGGCTTTCGGCGTCCAGCCCCATTCGTTTGATCTGCGTATCCGGTGCATTCCAGACGATCACATCCACGCTTTTGACCAGATCCTCAAACACCTGACGTCCGTGATGGGTTTTCATATCAGCCAGAACAGAGCGTTTGCCTCGCATTTGCGACAGGCCATAGATCACCGTGTTCCAGCTGTCATATAGCGGCTGCGACGGGTCCAGTTTGATCACCTCAGCCCCGAACCGTGCCAGATAGCACGCGGAATGTGGACCCGCGATCACGTTACACAGATCAAGGACACGCAATCCGCTGAGCCAGCCGTCTTGCGCATTTTCGTCCGTTGGCGCTGGGATTTCGGTGCGATGCTTCATCAGGATCGTCATCGCTTCGTCAAAGCCGACCCAGCGTCGTGGTTCTGGGGCCAGCGCTTCCTCGCCACTTTCCTCCAACCAAACAACCGGACCAGGCTGCGTCATCTCACCGTATTCCGGGTCGTAGACATCAATCATCAGACCCGATTGTTCGGCATATTCGTCGTTCACCCACTCCTGCAACCAACGTTGCGGCGCTGCGGGCACGCCACCGCGACCAAACAGGCGCTGCCATTCATGCGATGTCCGGGTCATAAAGACCTCTTTCATCCGCTCGGCCAATTTGTCGGCCCAGAATTTCGGCATGGGATAGACGCCAAGAGAGGTGTCAGAGGTCCATTCTGCGTAGGGTTTGTATGTATCCTCTTCCGAGGTCAGACCTTCCTCCAGCATTTCGTCATAAATACCGAGGATTTCGAGACAGCGTTTGGCGTGGAATTTGTGGCTGGGGCAGACCACATAGAACATGCGCCCGTCCTTGCACATGTAGCTGCGAAAGAACGGGTCCAACAGCTCTTGAAGATCCTCATAGGTCACATTCATCGGCAGACCTTCGGTACGCCGCCGCATGATCTCCGTTTCCCGTTGGGTGAGATAACGTTCGGGCATGTCCGCCACACTGATTGAGTTGTAACATAGCCCTTCCATAATGGCCGCGGCCAAGGGCACCTCGATCTGATCGCCCAAGCCCGTGATCTGGCGCGATTGCAAAGCCAAAACAGCGGAGGACGCGCCAATTTGCGCCGCATAAGCAGATGCGAGGGGCAGTGGTGAAAAGGACGGGTTGAGCCCCATCAAAACCCGGTTCAACCCCATATCGGTAAAGACACCAGAACTGGCAGCAACCACACTCTCAAAAGCGCGCTGCTCGCGCCGCGCTTCATCGTTGGAGGCAAACCCAGGCAGCGATAGCGTGATCAGCTCGGGGCGTTCCGTACGCATCTGTGCAAAGTCCAACCCCAGTTTGGCCAACTTGCCAGGGCGGAAGTTTTCAATGATCATATCCGCTTGCGCACACAGCGCGCGGGCCTTGGCCAAGCCCTCCTCGGTCTTCAGATCCAGATTGACGATGACCTTGTTTCGGTTGAGCGCAGCATTGGCCGGGCTGTCCCACATTGGGCCGGTGGGTGGGTCCACTTTGACGATGGTGGCCCCCAGATCGCCCAGCAGCATGCCGACCGCCGGGCCTGCAATATATTGCCCAAAATCGACGACCTTGACCCCATACAAGGGTAGATTTGAAAAGGAGCCGTACATTTTCCCTCCAGCGCTCCTCTATTGGAGCTGTCGTGTCAGAAGATCGAAGTTATTCGCCAGCCAAGACCCAACGCGCGGCTTTTTCCGCAATCATCAGGGTTGGTGCATTTGTGTTGCCTGAGGTGATCTCGGGCATGACCGAGGCATCCACCACCCGCAGCCCAGACACGCCTTTTAGGCGCAGATGCGGGTCCAGAACGGCGGTGTCATCCTCCGCGCGCCCCATTTTTACGGTGCCCACAGGGTGAAAGATGGTGGTGGCGATGTCGCCCGCCAGCTTGGCCAACTCGTCATCGCTTTGATATTGGATACCCGGTTTGAATTCTTCCGGCGCATATGCAGCCATCGCCGGTTGCGCCATAATCTCGCGCACTTGTCGCAGGCTGTCAGCGGCAACTTTGCGATCGTCTTCGGTATCCAGATAATTGGGCGCAATCTTGGGCGCGTCACGAAACCGGTTGGACGTGATCGCAACCGAGCCGCGACTGGTCGGGTTGAGATTGCAAACCGAGACTGTCATCGCAGGAAAGCTGTGCAGATCCTCTCCAAAAGCCTCAAGGCTAAGAGGCTGCACGTGGTATTCAAGGTTTGCGTGTTTGCGTGTTGGATCAGACCGGGTGAACGCGCCCAGTTGGCTGGGTGCCATAGACATTGGGCCGGACCGTTTGAACGCATATTCCAGCCCGATCTTCATCTTACCGACCAAAGAATTCGCCAATGTGTTCAACGTCGCGGTTCCGTTGACCTTGAACACGGCGCGGATTTGCAAGTGGTCCTGCAGGTTTTGTCCCACATGAGGCGCGTCCAGCGCAACGTCGATTCCGTGACGGTTCAACAGATCCGCCGGTCCGATACCGGACAGTTGCAATATCTGAGGTGAGTTGATGGCACCGGCCGACAGGATCACCTCTTTTCCAGCTTTCACCGTGGTGCTTTGTCCCTGTCGGTTGACCACGACACCTGTACACCGCAGCGCTCCGCTGTCATCTTTTTGCAGGGTGAGCTTTTCGGCCAGCGCCTCGGTCCAAATGGTGAGGTTCGGACGGGATTTAGCAGGGCGCAAAAACGCCTTGGAGGTATTCCAACGCCACCCGGAGCGTTGGTTCACATCGAAGTAGGCCACCCCGGCGTTGTCGCCGCTGTTGAAATCATCGGTTTTCTCAATGCCAATCTCGGTTGCGGCATCCGCAAAACTGTCGAGGACATCCCACCGCAAGCGCTGTTTCTCAACCCGCCACTCTCCGCCGGTGCCATGGGTGTCGGAAAACCGACTGTTGCTGCCGGTAACAGGATCACCGCCATCGTCCAGCTTGTAGTGGTCCTCATGCGCTTTGAAATCCTCCAGCGCATTGTCCCAATTCCAGGCATCCTCGCCCGTCAGACGGGCCCAATTGTTATAGTCCCGCGCCTGACCCCGCATGTAGATCATGCCGTTGATCGACGAACAGCCGCCCAGGGTTTTACCGCGTGGGTAAAGCAGCGACCGCCCGTTCAAACCCTTGTCGGCTTCTGTCTTGTACATCCAGTCAGCGCGTGGATTGCCGATGCAATAGAGGTACCCAACCGGCACATGGATCCACGGATAGGTGTCTGGCTTGCCCGCCTCCAACAACAAAACGCGGTTTTTTGGATCCGCACTGAGGCGATTTGCCAAGAGACAACCAGCCGAGCCTGCGCCGACGACGATATAGTCAAACGTCTCATTCTCAGCGGGTGTGCTCATGGTAAATTCGCCTTTTTCTCCCGGTCGGCAATGCGATCACAAGCTGACCAGACACCGCGCGTTTTCCGGCACGCTAGGGCCAGGATTTCAAAAACGCTAATGACAAATTTTAGTGCTCAATATAGAAATATTTTATATGAGAGACTTACCAACCTTAAATTCACTGCTGGCCTTTGTGACCGTTGTGCGCGAGGGTAGCGTGAGCGCTGCGGCTGACGTGTTGAACCTGACGCAGCCCGCCATCAGCCATCAGATCAAACGGTTGAGCGAAGACACCGGGCTGACGCTCTTTAAACGGTCTTCGTCCGGACTGCAGCTCACGTCTGAAGGCGCAAATCTGGTCACTTTGGCCGAACGCACTTTGAACGCAGCGGCCGATTTTCAACGCAGCGCCCGCAAACATGTGGGTCGGGTCAGCGGGAAGCTGCGGATCGGAACGATTGTTGATCCGGAATTTATTCGCTTGGGCCAGCTGTTGAAAACACTGAACCAGAACTACCCGGATATCGCGACGGAATTGCGTCACGGGGTCAGCGGAGACACCATCGAACGCATAAGGCGCAATCAACTGGATGCCGGATTTTACTTGAGTAAACCGGAGGATATCGCATCTGAACATCCAAAGTTGGGCGGTGACTTGAGTGCGATCAAACTGGCAGATTTCTCGTATCGTGTTGTAGGCCCCGTCGGCTGGCAGAAAAGTATCGAGACCGCGTCCTGGGAAGAACTGGCAGCCCTGCCGTGGATTGGCACCCCGGTGAATTCCGTCCATCATCGGTTGCTAAAAACCGTATTTGCAGAGCATGGCTGTACGCAGAATGTTGTAGCCTTGGTGGATCAGGAATCCTCGATGATGGAGATGGTCCATTCAGGGATTGGTCTGTGTCTCAGCCGGGAATCCATTGCGCTGAACCAGAAGCAGTCCGTCGGCATTGCGCTGTGTGAGACCGTGTCGCTGTCCGCTTGCCTCAGCTTTATCACTCCGAGCCAGCGCGCAGAAGGGCCGGTCATCGCCGCACTGCTGAGGGTTATCCGGGGTCTGTGGCAGCAAGCATTATAAGGTAAATTTTCACATCGGTGTTTTTCGCAGGTTTTCTTTGCATTTATTAGACGATTCCGTCTAATAAATATTTATGACCTCACAACCGCCTCCCAACACCCCCTCATCGCCGCGTCGGCGCGGACGTCCCCGCCGCACGCCCGAGGCATCAGATGTGCGCAACAAATTGATCCGCGTCGGTTTGGAGTTTCTGACGGAAAAGGGTTACGGCGCGTCGAGCGTGGATGAGATCCTCAAAGCCGCAGGTGTACCCAAAGGCAATTTCTACCATTACTTCAGATCCAAATCCGACTTTGGCATGACGCTGATCGAGGCCTACGACGCCTATTTCCTGCGCAAACTGGATGCAGCGTTTCTGAACACTGACCGCCCCGCCA
The DNA here is from genome assembly GCA_947497985.1 of uncultured Paracoccaceae bacterium. Lineage (GTDB taxonomy): Bacteria > Pseudomonadota > Alphaproteobacteria > Rhodobacterales > Rhodobacteraceae > Epibacterium. Next base: position 148,752 of record CANMIX010000003.1, on the reverse strand, counting down.
TCACACGGATATCAGACTTCGCAGAAGATGCGATTGCCGGGATGGACCGACACGATTTCAAACGCGGCTGCCTGATCGGGAACTTGGGTCAGGAAATGGGCACCTTGCCCGATGACTATCGTACCGCGCTGATCTCAACGCTTGAAGGCTGGCAGGCGCGCCTTGAAACCTGTCTGCGTCTGGCTCAGAGCCAAGGGGAGCTGCCCATACACAAGGATCCTGCCAGTCTGGCGGCCTTTTTCTGGATCGGCTGGGAAGGTGCGGTGCTGCGTGCCAAGCTGGACCGCGGGCCCGCGCCGCTCCGGCTTTTTATGAACACTTTCACGACGCTCCTTGAACCCTAGAACAAAGGCCCGACCATGTTTGCATCCATCCTGATCGAGAATGAGAACGACAACTACACAGCGCGCCTGGCCGATGTCGATGACGCCGAGTTGCCCGAAGGCGATGTCCTGGTCGACGTGGCATATTCGACCCTAAACTACAAAGACGCGCTGGCAATCACGGGAAAGGCACCCGTTGTCCGCAGTTTCCCGATGGTGCCAGGTGTCGACTTCTCAGCCATTGTGCGTGACAGCAGCCATCCGGACTTTGCCCCCGGCGACAAGGTGGTTCTGAATGGTTGGGGTGTTGGTGAAAAACACTGGGGCGGCTTGGCCGGGCGCGCCAGGGTGCGCGGCGACTGGTTGGTGAAATTGCCCGACGCAATCGACCTCAAACAGGCAATGATCATTGGCACCGCGGGCTACACCGCAATGCTATGTGTCATGGCGTTGGAACGAAACGGTGTGAACCCGGATCAGGGGGAGATCCTCGTCACCGGTGCGGCCGGAGGCGTCGGAAGCGTCGCTGTCACCTTGTTGGCGAGCAAAGGTTATCAGGTCGCGGCCGCCACAGGTCGCCCCGAAGAGGGCGATTACCTGAAGTCTTTGGGCGCGACATCCATTGTCGAACGCGATGAATTGTCCGGAAAAATTCGGCCGCTGGCCAAGGAACGCTGGTCGGGTGCGATCGACGTTGTCGGCAGCACCGTTTTGGCCAATGTTCTGTCGGCCGTCAAATACGACGGGGTTGTCGCGGCCTGTGGACTGGCGGGCGGCATGGATCTCCCTTCATCTGTGGCTCCGTTTATTTTGCGTGGTGTCACCCTTGCCGGGGTCGACAGCGTCATGGTGCCGCGTGCCAAGCGTGAGATCGCCTGGTCCGCGCTGGCCGAGACCCTGGACATGGCCAAATTGGACCAGATGATGGTCGAAGTGCCGTTGGACCGCGTGATTGAGACCGCGCCCAAATTTCTGACGGGCGAGGTGCGCGGACGGGTGTTGGTCCCGATTGCACCGGATCTGGCATAGCCGTTTTTGGGCAGGCGTATGTTAGGTCTCAACGCTTGAAGACGCCTGCCACTCCCGCCGACGCGGTGCGCGGCGTTTTACGACGGCCACCGTTTTGCGGGTGACAAAAATCGCGTCAATCCACGAAACCAAACGGTTTTCCTCGCGGGTGAGCTCAGGTCCGTGATTTTGGGCGCAGACCATGGCCATCTGCAAGCGATTGAAATATGACCAAAAACTTTCGGTGTGATCCGCATATTGGGACCCCTCTTCCTTGGCCAGGAAACTGGTGTGGATGTCTTCCACAATGTAGACGCCGCCCGGCGGCAACAGGGGGAACAGGGTCTGAAATCCGATGATCTGATGCGACCAGAAGTGCGAGGCATCATCCAAGATTACCGACGGCTGATATTTTTGAAAAACCCGCCGCAAAAATCTCGGACGGGCGGCGTTGCCGATCTCGATATGGATGCGGTCTTCTTCGAATGTCTTGGATATGCCTCGAATATCAACCCCAACTATACGCGCATTTGGGAAATAGGACTTCCACGTTCTAAGCGACGGCGCGCGACGGCTGGGAATACCAACGCCAAGCTCCAGCATCGAAAAACTTTTGTCGCGGTATGGGGTCAACAGGTGTTCATAAAGACGCATATAGTCGTGGCGTTTGGAGCTTTTGTCCGTCTCTGCCGAAATGGCCAGCGCATCCAGATCGCCGCGCGGTAAGAGTTCTGCGACCTCACGGGGGAAGACATCTGCACCCACGTCTAGCATCTGATCGTTTGTGCGCTTTGAGGGATCCTCGCCTAAATCCTGCATACCGTTCTCCATTTACTCTTACACGTTAGGTGAACCTTCGATAAGCATTAACACATTCCAAAGAAGAGATGCTGTCCAAATTGAAATGAGACTGGGCTACATGTGAAAAGGGCGCAGGCAATGCCCGCGCCCAAGACTTTACCGTGTGATCGGCTCGTTAAGTGGTGGCTTCACTGTTTGACAGGATGCGCAAGGCGACAAATGTCACAACCGCACCAGACAACAGGTAAATTCCCGCCGCCCACAGGCCGATCCCCACAACAAGTCCAAGTCCGACGAGTGGCGCAAAGGCTGCGCCCAGGATCCAGCTGAGATTGGTTGCAAGCGCAGTGCCGGAGTAGCGGTACTTGCGTTCAAACCGACGCGGCACAATGGCACTGGCTTGCCCATACGTGAGACCGAGGACAACAAAACCAAATAGGATGAAGACCGCCGGGTTCGTCGCCAGTGTCCCAACCAAAAGACACAGCACAAGGATCAGTGCCGTCGACAGGCCAAGCACATAGCGCCGCCCAAACCGATCCGCCAAGAGGCCGGTTGCAATCACCGCAAAGACGGCCAACGTCCCGCCGATCAGCTGCAGGAACAGAATGTCCGAGATATCGCGCCCCGTGAACAGCGATGTAATCCCCAGTGGGAAAACCGTCACCATGTGGAACAACGCATAGCTGGCCAGTGGCAGAAAGGCCGACAACAGAATCGGACGCCATTGTGTTTCAATCAGCTCTCGTATCGGCGCGGATGTTACCAGTTCTTCTTCAACGCCCCAGTCTGCATTCAAAAGACGCAGCCGCGCAAAGAGGGAGACCACGTTTACGGCAAACACCGCAAAGAATGTGAATCGCCATCCAAAGGTGAAGAATTCCTCCTCGGTCAGGAAGCCAGTCAGAACATAAAACAGCGACGCTGCGACCACGAACCCAATGGGACCGCCCAACTGCGGCACCATTGCATAAAAACCTTGCTTATTTTCAGGCGCGCTGTGTTGCAATTGCAGCGTCAAACCGTCCCAGGCTCCCCCTAATCCGAGGCCCTGGCAGATGCGCAAAACCGCCAACAGAATCGGTGCCCACCAGCCGATAGAGTCGAACCCTGGAAGCATGCCAATTGCCACTGTAGCGCTGCCTAAAATGAGCAACGCTAGGGTAACTTTGCCCGCGCGCCCGATCTTTCGCTGGATAATACGTCCCGACATTGACGCCACTGGACGGGCCAAAAACGCCAAAGAAAAGACCGCAAACGACATCAATGTCCCGGTAACGGGATCAAACGACGGAAAGAACAACCTAGGGAAGACCAGGGCAGATGCAATCGCGTACACAAAAAAGCCAAAAAAATCTGTCACGCGCGCCATCACGACAGTGATGACCACCTCGTCGATTGTCGCCTCGTGCAGATGCGTATTTTCCACGCTATTCATATAATCCTCCTCTTCTCCTAAAGAGGATCATGCATGGGGTTGCACCATCCATCAAGTAAAAGACCATTCACCGAGACATCATTTGTCGCATTGCAACCTGTTGAGACTTGGAGCAAAAGGTCCGCGCTGGCCGCCTGAGACTGACGCGCAAGCTCCTCCTCCTCCACACAGTCTCACCTTGTGAGAAAGACCAATGAAACGCGCACTTATTGCATCGACTCTTTTGTCGACCCTCCTCCTATCTGGATGCAATCTGGTTGTTATGAACCCTTCGGGTGACGTTGCGGAACAACAAGCGAACCTGATTGTTTACTCCACCATATTGATGTTGATCGTCATCGTGCCTGTACTGGCTTTGACGGTTTTCTTTGCCTATCGCTATCGCGCCTCCAACACGGATGCGGAATATGATCCCGATTGGCACCACTCCACCACTCTGGAAATCATTATCTGGTCAGTACCGCTGGCCATTATCATCTGCCTGGCAGGCCTGACCTATGTGGCGACCCACCGGCTGGACCCTTACAAACCTTTGTCGCGGATTTCTGCAGACCAACCGATCGACGAAAGCGTCGAACCAATGGTGATCCAAGTCGCGGCGATGGACTGGAAATGGCTGTTCATCTATCCCGAACTTGGCATTGCTTCTGTCAACGAAGTGGCCGCCGTCGTGGATCGCCCGATCGAGTTCCAACTGACCTCCACCACAGTTATGAACTCCTTCTATGTGCCGGCGCTGGCTGGTCAGATCTATGCCATGTCCGGCATGCAGACCGAGCTGAACGCGGTGATCAACGAACCCGGTGTCTTCAAAGGGTTCTCTGCCAACTACTCTGGCGAGGGCTTTTCGCAAATGCGGTTCAAGTTCCACGGGTTGAACGAAGTTGATTTCGACACTTGGGTCGAAAAGGTTCGTGGCGACGACAAGGTGCTGGATACCGACACTTTGGAAGCGCTGAACCAAAAGAGCATCTCCCACCCTGTGACCTATTATGGGCGTCTTGAGGACACCCTGTGGGAGCGTATCGTCAACACATGTGTGAACGGCGAAGATCTGTGCCGTCACGACATGATGATGGTCGACGCATTGGGTGGCGGTGGTCTGGAAGGTCTGTGGAACCGCGATATGTTCCGCGGCATCTGCTCGGCTGACGATCCCGGCGCTCTGATGGCTCTGATCCGTCCTGAACTGCGTATCAACAAGGATGACTTGGTCACGGCAATGACGCTGACCGCTCCTGTAAACGCAAACTGAAACGACAAATAGTAGAGACCGCTATGGCTTCTCAAGCTCATCATGGCACGAGTGCTTCGGCACTTGACGTGCATCCCTTTTGGGGAAAGCTGTCCTGGGACGCGTTCCCCTTTCACGAACCAATTGTTCTTGTCACCTTTATCGGTGTCGTCCTCGGAGGGCTCGCGCTGGTTGGCGCGCTGACATACTTCCGCCTTTGGGGGTATCTCTGGAAGAACTGGTTTACCTCTATCGACCACAAGAAAATCGGGATCATGTATATGATTCTTGGCCTTGTCATGCTGCTGCGCGGCTTTGCCGATGCGCTGCTGATGCGGGGTCACCAAGCCTTGGCTGCCTCGGGTGGTGAAGGCTATCTGAACGCGCACCACTATGATCAGATCTTTACCGCGCACGGTGTGATCATGATCTTCTTTGTGGCGATGCCCTTTGTCACCGGCTTCATGAACTATGTGATGCCGCTGCAAATCGGCGCGCGCGACGTGGCGTTCCCGTTCCTCAACAACTTCAGCTTCTGGCTTACGGTGTCTGGCGCGATCCTGATCATGGTCTCGCTCTTTGTGGGTGAGTTTTCGACCGCGGGTTGGTTGGCCTATGCACCGTTCTCAGGATTGGAATTCAGCCCATCTGTTGGCATGGATTACTATCTCTGGGCGCTGAACATTGCAGGTATCGGCACGACACTTTCGGGCATCAACCTGGTTGTAACCATCGTCAAGATGCGTGCACCGGGCATGGACTACATGAAAATGCCCGTTTTTGTGTGGACGACGCTCTGTACCAACGTTCTGATCGTTGCGACCTTCCCAGTTCTGGCTGCAACCCTCGCGCTGCTGACCGCTGACCGGTATCTTGGCACCCATTTCTTCACCAATGATCTGGGCGGTAGCCCGATGATGTATGTGAACCTGATCTGGATCTGGGGTCACCCTGAGGTGTATATTCTGGTTCTGCCCGTCTTTGGCATCTTCTCAGAAATCGTACCGACCTTCACCGGCAAACGCCTGTTTGGTTATGCCTCGATGGTCTATGCGACCTGTGTGATCATGGTTTTGTCCTACATCGTATGGCTGCACCACTTCTTCACCATGGGCGCAGGTGCGAATGTGAACGCCTTCTTTGGCATCACCACGATGATCATCTCGATCCCGACGGGTGCAAAGATGTTCAACTGGCTGTTCACCATGTACAAAGGCCGCGTGCGCTTTGACGTTCCGATGCTTTGGGTCATGGGTTTCATGATCACCTTTGTGATCGGTGGTATGACCGGCGTTCTGCTGGCGGTTCCGCCTGCGGACTATGTGCTGCACAACTCGCTGTTCCTGATTGCACACTTCCACAATGTGATCATTGGCGGCGTGGTATTTGGGATCTTTGCCGGTATCGTTTACTGGTGGCCCAAGGCCTTTGGCTTTAGCCTTGATCCCTTCTGGGGCAAAGTCAGCTTCTGGTGCTGGATCATCGGCTTCTACCTCGCCTTTATGCCGCTTTATGTGCTGGGCCTGATGGGTGTTACCCGCCGTCTGAGCCAGTTTGAGGACACGTTCTATTCCATCTACTTTATCGTAGCTCTGGTGGGTGCGCTGTTCATCGCAGCAGGCATCGGTGCCTTCATCGTGCAAATCGTCGTATCTGTCATGCGCCGCAAGGAACTGGCGGATGAAACCGGCGATCCCTGGGGTGGACGTACCCTGGAATGGGCAACGTCTTCGCCTCCGCCGTACTACAACTTTGCCTTTTCACCCAAAGTGCATGAAATCGACGCTTTCACCCATATGAAACGCGAAGGTTACACACGCCCAACCGATGGCTTCATGCCGATCCACATGCCCCATTACACCGCAACTGGTGTTGTGCTGGCGGGTCTGTTGACGGTCATGGGCTTTGCACTGATCTGGCACATCTGGTGGCTGGCGGCTGCAAGCTTTGCAGCGGCGCTAATCTACGGCATCGGGCACACCTTCAACTACAACCGCGACTATTACATTCCAGCCGCGGAAGTGCGTGAAATCGAAAATCAACGTACGCAGCAGCTGGCAAAGGCGGCAGACTAATGGCTGATACATCTGTAAAAGACCCTGTCGAGTTTTTCGTGACCGAAGACCCCCATCATCACGATGGGGGCGATCATGAGGAACATCACCACGAAACCGGTACCATGCTGGGTTTCTGGATCTACCTGATGAGCGATTGCCTGATCTTTGGCATTTTGTTCGCGACCTATGCGGTTCTAGGCCAGAACTATGCGGCGGGCCCAGCACCTTCGGACCTGTTTGAACTGGACATGATCCTGGTTTCGACCTTCATGTTGCTGTTCTCATCCATCACCTATGGCTTTGCCGTATTGCGGATGGATCGCAACGATCTGAAGGGCACGTTGGTTTGGCTGATGGTCACTGGTGGATTTGGTTTGGCATTCCTCTATCTGGAATATGCTGAATTCAGCCACTTGATCCATCTGGGCGCCACCCCACAAGCCAGCGCATTCTTGTCCTCCTTCTTCTTCCTGGTCGGCACCCACGGAATGCACGTCCTGGGCGGCAGTATTTGGCTGGTGGTTCTTTTGATCCAGCTTAGCCAGCGCGGTCTTACCCATGAAAACAAGCGACGGGTCATGTGTCTCAGCCTGTTCTGGCACTTCCTCGATCTGATCTGGATCGGCGTATTTTCTCTGGTTTACCTGACAGGAGTCCTGTTGTGAGCGATCATGCAAAGGGCGGCCACGGGTCGCTGAAATCATACGTTGTTGGTTTTGTTCTGTCCGTTATCCTGACGGTTATCCCCTTCTGGGTTGTGATGGGCGAACCCTTTGACAGCAAAGGGCTGGCAGTGGCCGTGATCTTTATTCTGGGTGGAACTCAGATGATGGTGCATATCCACTACTTCCTCCATGTCACGATCAAAGCCGAAGAAGGCTGGCAGGCGATGTCCATCGGACTGACAATTCTGCTTCTGGTGATCATCATGTCAGGCTCTATCTGGGTGATGTTCAACCTGCAGGAAAACATGATGCCTGCCCATGAACAGATCGAACGGGTCCGCAATCTGCCATGACCCAAGATCGTCACGAGCGTCGTCCGGGTTGGGGAACAGCGGTCTTGCTGCTGATCTCTGTCGTGATGGTCGTGACATTCGTTCTTTTGGGCAATTGGCAAATGCGCCGCTTGTTCTGGAAGCTCGATCTGATTGAAACTGTTGAAGCGCGCGCGTTTGGGGAGGAACAGCCCCTGCCCGCGCGCTTTGACGCCTCGGACCACAGCTATCTGCGGGTGGGTTTTGATGGCACCCCTTTGTCGCAACATATCCTGGTCAAAGCCGTGACCGAACTGGGCCCTGGTTTCTGGGTGATGCAGCCTTATGACACCGCCAACGGCCTTGTCTGGGTGAACCGTGGATTTGTGCCCGGCGACAAGAAAACCCCAGCCGCTTGGGACCCTGCACCGCATCAAATCACCGGATTGATCCGCGCAAGCGAACAAGAGGGCACGCTGCTGGAAAGCAATGATCTCACCGCCAACCGCTGGGTTGCCCGTGATACGTCCCAAATGTCTGCAACCCTGGGATTAGAGACCACGCGGCCCTTTTTTGTCGATGCGGATCATTTGGCACCAATTGGGGCCGCTCCACGTGGCGGGCTCACGATTGTGACGTTTCGCAATTCCCATCTGTCTTATGCCCTGACATGGTATGCCATGGCCGCGCTGTTTCTGGGGGCGTTGATCTGGGTTTCACTGCGCTACAGAAAGCTGCTCGACAGTTAGGCGCAGGCGTTTCGCGGACACAGCCGCTGTGACAATTGCGCTGATTTAGAACAGGCACAGACTGTGATATTCACCCTATCGAACGCGCCCCTTGCACTCTACTGATGTTTGCTCATTCTACGATGGGCGGACCCCAACACTGTCTTGTTCAATTTCAATTAGGGGATCACATGACATGACACAGACCACAAAAATTGACGCGCTCTATATCGGCAGTGTTCAAGCACTTTGGCCCGGCCGGCCCCAATCCGCGATAAACAAGACGGAAACGCTCGCCCGCCTGACACTGTCCCACACAGGATTTGAACGCGACCGTCAAGCCGATCTGAGCGTTCATGGCGGCGCCGACAAAGCCCTTCACCACTATGCGGGTGACCATTATCCCCACTGGCAAAGCGAACTGTCACGCCCTGATCTGGTTCCCGGCTCCTTTGGAGAGAATATCTCAACCCACGGATTGGTGGAAACAGAGGTATTTATTGGCGATGTTTTCCGGCTGGGTGAGGCACTGGTACAGATTAGCCAGGGTCGCCAACCCTGTTGGAAATTGAACGCCCATACCGGTGAAGAGCGGATGGCCTATAACTTCCAGAAAACCGGTCGCACGGGTTGGTATTATCGCGTTCTGGAAAACGGTGAAGTACAGGCGGGTGACGAAATCCACCTGGTTGAGCGTCCCTGCCCTGACTGGAGCGTTGCCATGGTCACAGCCGCCCGGCTGACCCGCAAAGTCACCGCAGAAGATGCGACTGCACTCGCGCATTTGGATCAACTGTCCGACGATTGGCGTGCCGCATTTGCAAAAATGTCCACAGGAAAGCTGGACGAAGACACATCTGCCAGATTGGAAGGCAGCGCGACCTAGGTCCGTTTGGACGTAAAAACACCCCCAACCTCATCAGGCCAGGGGTGTTTTCTTTTTCCAGCAGGTAAGAGGTCTTAGCCCATCCGCTCGGATGCGTAGCTGCCGGGCGACGCCGGGAAGACCACGGTTTTGTTGCCGTTGATAAAGGCCCGGTGATTGGCATGGGCGTGAATGGCGCGGGACAAAGCCTGGCTTTCCACATCGCGTCCCAAAGACACGTAATCTGCGGCCGCTTGTGCATGGGTGATCCGCACGATGTCCTGCTCGATGATCGGACCTTCGTCCAGGTCAGCCGTCACATAATGCGCCGTCGCACCGATCAGTTTCACACCTTTTTCGAACGCCTGCTTATAAGGGTTCGCGCCTTTGAACGATGGCAAGAAGGAGTGGTGAATGTTGATGATGCGACCGGACATTTTGGTGCACATTTCATCCGACAGAACCTGCATATAGCGCGCCAGAACCACCAGTTCTGCACCGGTTTCCTCGATCACCCGCATCTGCGCGGCCTCAGCTTCGGGCTTATTCTCTTTTGTAACTTTGATGTAGTGGAACGGAATGTCCGCGTTCACGACAACTTTTTGGTAATCCATGTGGTTGGAGATGACGCCAACAATTTCAACCGGCAGGGCGCCGATGCGCGAGCGGTACAGCAGATCGTTCAGGCAGTGACCAAAGCGGCTGACCATGATCAGCACCTTCATCTTGGCGCCCTGCTCATGGAAGCCAAACTGCATGTCAAAAGGCGCAGCGACTGGCACAAAGCTCTCTTTAAAACCTTCCAGATTTTCGGTTTCCGGTGCTTCAAAGGCCAGACGCGCAAAAAAGCGGCCTGTCTCGGTGTCATCAAACTGGGCCGCATCGGTGATGTTACAGCCGCGATCCGCTAGGAATGTGGACACCGCAGCCACCAATCCTCGCTGCGAGGTACATTGAACAGTAAGCACAAATTTCGACATAGCTCAGTCTTTCATTCGGGTGGATGTACAAGGGAACGAACCCGCACATCTTGTGTCAGCCATTTCAGCAATTGATCTCTCAACTTTGGGTCAATAGCACGCGGGAAATGGCCCTCTGTGGCCGTTAGCGTCAATTTACGGATCGCGAGCGTCACAGCCAGAACGTCTTCAACCACTGTCGGCTACACATGTCGCCAAAACAGCGCAAAGTTTCCTGTAAGGACCGTGCTCCCCCTGCCCGTTCGGTTACACGTGAATCTCTTGTACAATTGATCTGCTTAATTTTCAGGCACTGCATTCGGTAATTCCGCAGCGCTTGCCAGAAACGCGCGCTGGATTACTTCTGGATATAAACAGGGGAACAAACTGGCCCTGTCCAAGAAATCTAAGATCCGTCACTTCAGGAATAACAGCCTCGTTTGCACACGGGGCCCCCCTATGCCCGCAAGAAAGGAACGGAAATGGAAGGCGCGTTTACAGAGAATGATCTGAGCCACATCGTAGAAGCCGACAAGGCGCACCTGTGGCACCATCTGTTGCAACATAAACCGCTGGAAACCTCGGATCCACGCATCATTGTCGAAGGCAAAGGCATGCGTGTCTGGGACCAAAACGGCAAAGAATTCCTGGACGCGGTATCTGGTGGTGTTTGGACTGTAAACGTGGGCTATGGCCGCGAAAGCATCGCCAAAGCGGTCTATGACCAGATGATGAAGGTCTGCTATTTCGCCAATTCAGCGGGCTCAATCCCCGGTTCGCTCTATGCGGAAAAGCTGATCAGCAAGATGCCGGGCATGAGCCGTGTTTATTATGTGAATTCTGGCTCTGAGGCGAATGAGAAAGCGTTCAAAATGGTGCGCCAGATCGCGCACAAGAAATACGGCGGCAAGAAAACCAAGATCCTGTATCGCGATCGCGACTATCACGGCTCCACTTTGGCGGCGATGTCGGCAGGCGGCCAGGACGAGCGCAATGTGCAATACGGCCCCTTTGCACCCGATTTCATCCGCGTCCCCCATTGCATGGAATACCGCAAGGAAGAGATTGGCCTTGGCCATCTGTCCGGTGCGGAGTTTGGCGTCGCAGCGGCCAATCTGATCGAAGAGGTCATCCTGAAAGAGGGCCCCGAAACCGTTGGCGCCCTCTGCCTTGAGCCGGTGACCGCCGGCGGTGGTGTGATTGAAGCCCCCGAAGGATACTGGCCGCGCGTCCAAGAGATCTGCAAGAAGTATGACATCTTGCTGCACATCGACGAAGTGGTCTGTGGCATCGGCCGTACCGGTAAATGGTTCGGCTACCAACACTATGGCATCAAACCTGATTTTGTTACGATGGCCAAAGGCGTGGCCTCTGGGTATGCGGCGATTGCGGTGATGGTCACCACCGAAGAGGTCTTTGACATGTTCAAAGACGACGCAGGCGATCCGTTGAACTACTTCCGCGATATCTCGACCTTTGGTGGCTGTACCGCTGGTCCAGCTGCAGCGCTTGAGAACATGCGCATCATCGAGGATGAGAACCTGCTGGATAACTGCACCGAAATGGGTGCCCGCATGAAAGCCAATCTGGAAGCGCTGAAAAAGAAACACGCGGTCATCGGCGATGTACGCGGCAAAGGTCTGTTCCTGGGTGCGGAACTGGTTTCTGATCGCGACAGCAAGACACCGGTGGACGAGAAACTCGCCCAACAGGTTGTTGCTGAAGTCGGTGCGCAAGGCGTTTTGATTGGTGTGACCAACCGCTCGATCCCCGGTAAAAACAACACCCTGTGTTTCAGCCCCTCGCTCATCATCACCGCAGAAGATGTCGACAAGATAACCGACGCGGTTGATATCGCTTTGACCAAAGTGTTTGGCTAATTCCGGCCCTAAAGACACGGCCAAGTCGATGAAAAGCAAAAGCCCCAGATGCAAATCTGGGGCTTTCTTTTTCTAGGATATGTATGTCGGCCATCTAGACCATTTGGAACAGCAATCCAGCTAGGATAGCACCCGATACACCCAGTCCCAAGTATGCAGCAAAAACCTGCGGGCGAACCAGTGACCAGACCGCAGCCATCGCCGGGATCGAGCTCACGGCGCCCGCCACCATAAAGGCCATCGCGCTACCTGCGCTCATCCCTTGGGTCATCAGCCCGGCCAAAAGCGGCGGAGCAACATAAGAGTTCAGGTAAGCGGGCATGCCCACAAGTGCTGCGATCGCGATTGGGACCACACCTTCGCCGCCGACCAGTCCGGCGATCGTCTCTGCTTTGACGTAATGCACCAACAGCGCTTCCAGCACATAGGCCAGTGCCAGCCATTTCAGCAGGAATATCCCATTGGTAACGGCTTCCTTGCGAAAGGTTTCAACACGTGCGGTTTCTGTCCAGAATTTCCAAACCGGCTTGGCGTCCATTTTTGGCGTTCCACAGCTGCAACATCCCGAGGATTGCTGCTGTTTCAACGGGTTGGAAAACACGCCCCAGCTGCGCGCCGCTTTGATCGCAAATCCACCAAATAGGCCAAGGCCAATTGCGGCCAGGGCTTTGCCAATGGCAAACGGCCACCCCAGTGCCGCCGCAGTAATCAACAGTGTCGGCGGGTCGATCAGCGGAGAGGACAGCCAAAACGCCATCACCGCTGACAAAGGCGCGCCAAGCGCCAAGAGCCCGGCAATAAAGGGAATGACCTCGCAGGAGCAAAACGGGGCCAGCCCGCCAAACATGGCCGCGAGGAAGATCATACGGGTCTCGCGCCCCACAAAGGCGCGGGCCACCATGACCTCGGCCCCGGTTGCTTTCAGGAAAGCGAGCAACAGCACCGCAAAGACTACATATTGCAATGTATGCAACAACGCATTGCCGGCAAAGGCCGCCACAGACCCGAATTGAGCGCTGTCAATGACAGCCACAGCGATCAGCAGGCCGAGGCTGATCGTCCAGGGCGTGGAAAGCCATTTCCATTGAGGGCGTGGAAGGCCCGCGCCTTGTGTTAAGTCAGTCATGTCTCAACCTCGTTTTCGCATTTTGATAAGCTGACCTGGTCAGCACAGCATTCGCTGAGGATAAAACCTGCCAGCGCTTCCAATTTGTCGAAACAGGCGCGGTTGATCGTACTGCGCCCTTGTTTTTCTTGTGCGACCACACCTGCGCCCGCCAAAAACTTCATGTGATGCGCCAATGTTGACGGCGCGATGCCGGTCCGCTCTTGCAGATCGCCAATTGTTAGGCCCGCATCCCCGGCCCGGATCAGCGCACGGAGCACCTGCAATCGAGCCTCAGACCCCATCGCGGAGAACCCCTGCGCAGCTTCTTCCCATTCCATGCGTGCACCTCTATTTAATCTATATAACTAGTTATATAGTTTTATTTGACATGGTCAACCCGGCGGATTGTTTGAATGCGCGGTGGATCCCATCCCTATAACCAGAATTTTCTGATATAAGTCCAAAATACACTGCCTTCCTTGCTCAAAACGGACTCCCCCAATGGCCATTGCCGTCGACACCTTCTTCCTGAAACCGGATGCGCCGGGCACCCTGCAGGTACAGGTGCAAGAGATGATCGCAGAAGGCATTTTGTCTGGCCGATTTCGCCGGGGAGAAAAACTGCCGTCCTCGCGCAAACTTGCCACCCATTTAGGCGTCAGCCGGATTACCATTACCCTCGCCTTCACCGAGCTTGTCGCGAATGACTACCTGACGTCGCGTGGGCGCTCTGGCTACTTTGTGTCTGAAAACGCACCGATCCCGCCGAGTTATAAGCCGCGCCAGCGTTCAACAACGACCAAGGACTGGGACGCGGCCATAGCCCGCACATTCACAGGTGGCGACACCCCGCGCCGACCCAAGGATTGGCGCGATTACCGCTATACGTTCATCTATGGTCAGGCCGATCCGTCCTTGTTTGATCATACCAATTGGCGCCAATGCGCCCTGCGCGCATTGGGCGCGCGCGATTTCACTGCCTTGGCCAATGACCAATATGATCAAGACGACCCGCTTTTGGTGGAATACATCGCACGCAACTCCCTACCACGGCGCGGTGTTGTCGCCCGACCAGAGGAAATTCTGATCACCATGGGAGCGCAAAACGCGTTGTGGCTCACGGCGCAGATCTTGCTGTCGAAGGACCGCAAAGCCGCGTTGGAAGATCCAACATATTACACGCTGCGAGATCAATTGATGGATACCGGCTGCGCCATGGATTTGGTCCCAGTCGACGCGGACGGGATGCCACCGGATCAGATCACCGACGACACCGATGTGATTTTTGTCACCCCCAGCCATCACAGCCCAACAACAGTGAACATGCCGCAGGCCCGTCGCAAAGCGCTGTTGGATCATGCCCGCAAGATCGACGCGGTGGTGGTGGAAGACGACTATGAGTTTGAGATGTCGTTCCTCAAAGCGCCGACCCCGGCATTGAAATCACTGGATACGGATGACCGTGTCATCTACGTCGGCTCGTTCTCAAAATCGCTGTTCCCGGGGCTGCGGCTTGGCTATCTGGTTGGACCCGAACCCTTTATCCGACAGGCCCGTGCCCTGCGCGCCAGTGTGCTGCGCCATCCGCCCGGCCACATCCAGCGCACCGTCGCCTATTTTCTGTCGCTCGGCCATTACGACGCGCAGATCAGGCGAATATCCAAGGTGCTGCACGACCGGCGGATGTGTTTGGATACGGCGATCCAACAATATGGGCTGACAATCGCTGGCGGCGGTCTTTATGGGGGATCTGCCCTGTGGATGCGCGCGCCAGAAGGCGTGGATATGGCAGATGTCGCGGCAGATTTGCGACGTCAAAGCGTTCTTGTGGAGCCCGGGGCGCCTTTCTTTGCGGTTGATAACCGTCACCACAATTATTACCGCATTGGATATTCCTCAATCGAGGCCCAGCAGATTGCGCCTGGCCTAGAGCTGTTGGCCGAAGCGTTGCATCGTTTCACACCCTGAACCGTTCCGGTTGGTCATCGTCAAAAAAAATGACCCAACCGTGTCACAAACCCATGGCCTGTTTCGTCTTGTTTTTGCATTCTGGAAAAGGAAGACGAAATGTCCCAACGCATCAATCACTTTGCAATCGCCCCTGACTTGCTTCAGCCCATGATCCAACAGGAAGAACTGTTGAAAGACAGCGGCCTGGAATACAGCCTGATCGAATTGGTCAAGCTGCGTGCATCACAGATAAACGGCTGCGCGTTCTGCATTCACATGCACACCCATGACGCACGCGCGCATGGTGAGACTGAGGACCGGATGCATCTGTTGAATGCATGGCGCGAATCCTCGTTGTACAATGACCGCGAACGTGCCGCTCTTGCCTGGACCGAAGCATTGACCCACGTCTCAACCGAGGGCGCACCCGACGCAGATTACGCAGCCGTAGCGCTTCACTTCTCCCCACGTGAACAAGTTGCCCTGACACTGTTGATTAGTGCCATCAACAGCTGGAACCGGATTGCAATTGGCTTTCAAACCCCGCACCCTGTCTCCCAAGAGATGGAGACCGCGTGAGCCAAAGCACGACCACAGATCCACTAGCCTCCTTTATGGAAGCGCGACCGCGGGTATTCGCGGTCGCTTATCGTATGCTGGGCAGTGCCAGCGACGCGGATGACATCGTGCAAGAGGCCTATTTACGATGGCAACGTGCCTCGACGGACACGGTTTTGAACAGTGCCGCTTTCCTGCAAAAAACTGCGGTTCGCCTGTGTCTTGACCATTTGAAATCTGCCCGTCACCGGAGAGAAGTCTACCCCGGGGAATGGTTGCCCGAGCCGATCATTTTAGACGAACCCATAGCGCCGCAGGATGTCTCATATGCGGTCTTGTGCACCCTGGAACGGTTGAGCCCGCTGGAACGCGCAGCCTATCTGCTCCACGATATTTTTGATTTAGACTACACTGACTTGTCCCACACGTTGGACCGGTCGACTGCGACCTGCCGTCAGCTCGTGGCCCGCGCGCGCCGCCACATTGGAACCGATGCGAACCGCAACAACGTGAACTTGGAAAAGGGTAAAACGCTCACCCAGGCGTTCTTTACCGCGGCAAAAACCGGTGACACTCAGGCTTTGACCCAACTCCTGACAGAGGACGCGATCCTGATTTCAGACGGCGGTGGCAAAGCTGCGGCTGCGCTCAACCCTATTTTGGGGCGCGAAAAGGTGCAGCGTCTTTGCATTGGATTGGCTGCAAAGACCGGGAACGAACTTCCCAAGGTCAGGAAACTTTGCACCTTGAACGGGCTTCCCGCCGTCCTGAGCTATGAGGCGGACGGTATCTTGCAGGCCACTTTGGTGGAAATCAGCGAGGCTCAAATCCGCAAGATCTATGTGCTGCGCAATCCTGAGAAAACCGCACATCTGAAGGGGTTGATGTGAGAATCAAAAACCAGCCCCAAAGGGCTGGCATGTTGATGTCTTAGCGATATCCAAACAGGTTTAGACGAGTTCCGCGTGAGCCATTGCAGCGTCGATCGCAACTTTTGTGCTGTCTTCAAGGCCGGTCAAAGGCGAGCGGACTTCCTCAGAACACAGCCCCAGTTTGGACAGCGCATATTTCGCACCCACAAGACCCGGCTCGATAAAAATCGCCTCGTGCAGCGGCATCAGGCGGTCCTGATATTCAAGCGCGGTTTTGTAATCTCCGGCCAAAGTGGCGGCCTGGAACGCCGCGCAAAGCTTGGGCGCAACGTTCGCCGTGACAGAAATGCAGCCCACACCACCATGTGCATTAAAACCAAGGGCAGTCGCGTCTTCACCGGACAGCTGCACAAAGTCCGCCCCACAAGAGGCGCGTTGCTGGCTGACACGTGCGATGTCGCCGGTTGCGTCCTTGACCCCAACAATGCGCGGCAGCTTTGCCAACTCACCCATTGTCGCAGGCGTCATATCCACAATGGAGCGGCCTGGAATGTTGTAGATAATGATCGGAACATCCGCACAATCATGCAGCGCGGTGAAATGCGCGATCATGCCGCGTTGGGTCGGTTTATTGTAGTAAGGCGTCACAACCAGGGCCGCGTCGGCTCCGACTTTGGATGCGAATTCCACAAAACGGATGGCCTCAACTGTGTTGTTAGACCCCGCGCCCGCAATCACAGGTACACGGCCCGCCGCGGCTTTGACCACTTCGGCCACCACGGTTTCGTGTTCTTCGTGGCTCAAGGTCGGGCTTTCACCGGTGGTGCCCACGGGAACAAGCCCAGTGGATCCTTCACCGATCTGCCACTCGACCAAGTGTTTGAGCGCGTCCAAATCCAATTCACCGTTGCGAAACGGGGTGACGAGGGCTGGCATTGAGCCTTTGAACATGGTGCACGCTCCCTTACTTGCGAGTGTCTTGCTTTTAACGTAGGCGGGATACCGCCCTGGATCAGTCCTGACTGTCCGTGGTCCCGCGGAATTGATTTGATACCGCCGGGCTACGAACTATCGTCACAGGCTCTATCCCCGAGTCGCTGGAAAATGCAAGTGAAGACACACACACTCCGCCGGATCGCCCTTATTTCTGCGGTCTCTTTTGGGTTGGCCCTGCCTCAGGTCGGCCTAACCCAAAGTTTGGCAACCGCCATTCAAGCTGCTCAGTCACAGGATTGGGACGCAGCCCGGCGTGCGGCTGGGCGCCGTGACGTGATCGCGCAAGACCTGGTAGAGTGGCACCGCCTGCGAGCGGGCGAAGGATCGACGCAGGATGTGTTGACCTTTTTGGACAGACGGGCGGATTGGCCGGGGCTGGCGTTATTGCGACGCCGCAGTGAGGCCACCGTCGCACGCTCTGATCCCCGCTCCATCCTGCGATTTTTTGAACAGGTTGCACCGCAAACCGGCGTCGGCGCGCTGGCCTATGGGGAGGCGCTGATTGCAAGTGGTCGGCGCACAGACGGACGGGCGCAGATTGTCCAAGCCTGGCGCACAATGGCAATGCCGGAAGTGGCGCATCAGGCATTCCTGTCCCGCCATGGCGCCCTTTTGCGCGAACACCATGCGGATCGAACGGACTATTTGCTGTGGGACGGCCATACGCAAAGCGCCGGACGTATGTTGCCGCTTTTGACACCTGCACACCGTGCCTTGGCTGAAGCGCGTATCGCCTTGCAAGATGTCGCACCGGGCGTGGATGGTAAGATCGAAGCCATCCCTGCGCGCCTGCAATCGGCCAGCGGCCTGGCCTATGATCGCTTTGCCTGGCGTGACGGGAAACGCCGACAGGCCGACGCGATTGCCCTCATGATGAGCCAAAGCACCAGTGTCGAGGCATTGGGGCAACCCGCCAAGTGGTTGCGCCGCCGTCGCGACTTTGCCCGTCAGGAAATGCGAGATGGCAATTATGAAAAGGCCTATCAACTGGCAGCCTTCCATTTCAGCACGCCAGAGGACGGCTATGGCTATGCAGATTGCGAATGGATCGCCGGCTATGTCGCCTTGCGGTTTCTACAGGACCCAGAGCTCGCCGTTTTTCACTTTGATCGCTTCCTAAAAGCCGTTGAAACACCTATTTCCATAGGGCGCGGCGGATTTTGGCTGGGACTGGCCTATGGTGCCCAGGACCAGCTCGAAAAGGCCCATGAGGCAATGGACCGGGCCGCGCAGTATCAGACATCGTTCTATGGCCTCCTTGCAGCCGAAGCTTTGGGACGCCCCTTTGACCCGAGCTTGGCCAACCCCGCCGTCGCAGGAAACTGGCGCGAGGCGGCGTTCCTGCAAAGCTCGGTCGCTCAGGTTGGCTTGGCACTGCTGCAAGCCGGAGAACTGACCCTCGCTGAACGCTTCTTGACCCATTTGGTGGAAAGCCTTCCCGCTGATCAAGCGGCACAGGTCGGCCAGATGGCGGTCGATCTGAACGAACCGCATTTGGCCGTCATGATCTCAAAACAAGCAGCCCGCCAGGGGATCGAACTTAAAAACGCTTATTTCCCACTACATCCCGTGGCCGGGCGCAGGCTGCCGATGGCCGAAGAAATGACCCTGGCGATTTCCCGTCGCGAAAGCGAATTTGACCCGAGCGTCGTCAGCCATGCCGGGGCGCGTGGCCTTATGCAGTTGATGCCGGCAACCGCGCAACTGGTGGCGGGTGAGCTTGGGATTTCAGACAGCCATCAAACCGGTCGTTTGACACAAGACTGGCAATACAATGCACAGCTGGGCGCGCAGTATCTGGCCGGGCTTGCGGATGAATTCAATGGAAATGTCGTTATGATGGCGGCGGGATATAACGCAGGACCACACCGCCCCAAAGGATGGATGGAACGTTACGGTGATCCACGTGACGGAACGCCCGATATCATTGACTGGATTGAACATATTCCATTCAACGAGACCCGCAATTACGTGATGCGGGTCACTGAAAGCCTGCCGGTCTATCGCGCACGCCTGGGCAAGGCTCCTTTGCCGCAGCCCTTCTCGCAGGAATTGTCCGGATCAACGCTTCATGCGTTCGCGCCATAGGGTAAACAGCCCTGCGGCAACCACAACACAGGCACCCAGTATCACATTCGCGCGCAGGGTCTCAGCAAAGACAAATACGCCGATGAAGGAAACCCAGACGAGCTGGAGGTAGGCAAAGGGCTGAACTGCGCTGACTTCGGCTGCTTCATAGCATTTGATCAAGCTCCAGTGACCCAGCGCTCCGATTACGGTCAAAACAGCCATCCAACCATAGTCAGGCAGTGTCATAACTTCCCAATTGGCTAGTCCAAGCGGAGTCATCAAGACAACGCCAACCGTACCGACATAGAAAAACGACGTATCCGGCGTGTCTGTACGCGCAACATATCGGGTGAGAAGTCCGTACACGGCAAACATCGCAGCCGCCAGCAAGGCCACCAGCGCCGCTGGATCAAAGACGCCAAAACCCGGCTGCAAAATAACCAAGATGCCGACAAATCCGATCCCAATTGCGGCCCACCGGCGCCACCCTACCGTCTCACCCAAGATCGGCCCGGAGAGCGCCGCAACAAGCAGTGGGTAACAGGCAAACACCGCATGGGTCTCCACAAGTCCAAGCAGTGTGAAGGAAGTGACGATAACACAGATCTGTCCTGCAAGCAGAAACCCACGTATGACCTGCAACGCAGGACGCCCGCTGCGCATGGTCTGGCGTACGCCACCGGGTTTTCGCGCAGCCAAGGCAACAACGAACAGGGCCAGGAACCAATAGCGGATCGTGACCACCATCCAGACGTTGTATTCGGACGCCAAATGGCGCGAAATCCCATCCTGCATGGCAAAGATCGCGGTCACGATTACCATCAGGACAATCCCACGGCGCGTATCGTTTCGTGTCATTTTGCTTCCTTTGTGGCGCGCGTCATGTGACGTTTGCGCCCGTAACCCGGTGTGCGTTCGACGGTAAACCCGGCGTTTTCCAGCCCGCGGCGCACAAACCCTGCTGCGGTATAGGTCGCAGCCGTGCCACCTTCAACTGTATGCTCTGCGACCGCTAGCAAAAGATCTTCGCCCCACAGCTCCGGGTTCTTAGCTGGGGAAAAACCGTCCAAAAACCATGCATCGGCCTGTGCAGCCCACACCGGAAGTGTTTCGCGCGCGTCGCCTATAACAACATCAAGGTGTAATGTGTCCAAGTGCAGCGCGCCGCCGCCCTGCCACTGTGCCAAAAAACGCGCGGCCCAAGGGGCAACCTCTGGAAAGGCTTCCAACGCCCGCGTCATTTCCGCGACCTCCATCGGAAACGCCTCAAAACTGGTAAAGCGCAGTGGGGATGTCTGCCCTGACTGTTCCCAAGCTTTCCAGACCGCCAGCATGTTCAACCCGGTTCCAAACCCCAGTTCCGCGACATGAAACCCATCCTGAAACCGGGCGGGCAAATCATTCCCGGCCAAAAACACATGTTCTGTTTCCGCCAATCCGTTGTGAATTGAGAAATAAGGGTCATCAAACTGCTCGGAGACCGGGATAACATCCTCGCGCCAGCTCAGCTGTGCTTTTGGCTGTTTCAACGGCTGGTCTGACATGGAAAAGTCCCTTAAATGGCGTTTGGCGCAACGGCGCGACACTGGCGAAAGGGACCAAAAATGGCAATGGCAGATGTGACGGTACGCGGAGCTGGCATCTTTGGCCTGTCCATCGCTTGGGCCTGTGTGCAGCGCGGCGCAAAGGTGCAAGTGATTGATCCCAATGGCGCAGGTGCAGGCTCCAGCGGCGGTCTTGTCGGAGCCCTCGCGCCGCATGTGCCTGAGAACTGGAACCCCAAAAAGGCCTTTCAACTGGAAAGCCTGCTGATGGCCGAAGGGTTTTGGCAAGCTGTTGAGCAGGCAGGCGGTATTTCTGCGGGTTACGGGCGCACAGGGCGCTTGCAACCAATCCCGGACGAGCGTGCATTGACGCTCGCCCATGCACGCACAAAAAGCGCAAAGGACGTGTGGCAAGATCACGCGATCTGGGAAGTCATCCAAGCCAGCGACGCACAGGATTGGGCGCCGCCCAGCGCAACCGGATATCTGATCCACGACACGTTGAGCGGTCGCATGTTCCCGCGACAAGCCTGCGAAGCTTTAGTTGCCGCGCTCAGGGCCAAAGGGGGCCAGATTCAAACAGAGGGCGCGGATCAAGGCGCAGTGGTGCATGCAACCGGCTACAAAGGGCTTCTGTCCCTGTCTCAGACCTTGGACAAACCGGTTGGAAACGGTGTCAAAGGACAATCGCTGTTGTTGGATTTTGATGCCCGTGACTTGCCCCAGCTCTATGCGGACAGTCTGCACATTATTCCCCATGCCAACGGCACCACCGCCATAGGATCCACCAGCGAGCGGACATTTGACGACCCCGAAAGCACCGATTTACAATTGGACGAGGTCCACGCCCGCGCCATCAAGGCGATGCCGCAATTGGCACAAGCACCGGTTCTGGAACGCTGGGCCGGTGTGCGACCACGGGCCAAGTCTCGTGCGCCGATGATTGGCCCTTGGCCGGACCGTCCCGGACATTTCATTGCAAACGGCGGGTTCAAGATCGGATTTGGCATGGCCCCCAAGGTGGCCGCAGTTATGGCAGACCTAATCCTTGAGGGTATCGATCATATCCCGGATGGCTTTCGTGTTGAGGACAACCTTTAACATCCGTCCTGAAACAGCGGAATTGAGGGACCTAGCCTTGGACGGTTGCCTCAGCACGCAATTTGGCCATCAGCTGGGTCAATGTCGCCGCATAACGCTCACTTTTCAACTGTCCTGCAGCATCAAACGCTTCGTAAGAGGCCGCCAGATGCAGCGCAGGCCCGGAAATCAGACGCGGACCAAAAGGTTGCAGAAACCCGCGCAGGATCGACTGCGCCAATTCACCGCCAGCGCGCCCAGCTGCCGCTGATAAAACCGCAACTGGCTTGTCAGCCCATGGTGCGCCATCAGTGCGGCTGACCCAGTCCAACGCGTTTTTCAACACACCTGACGGAGCTTTGTTGTATTCAGGCGTAGACACCACCACAGCATCAGCGGCGGCAATTTGATCTGCTAAAATCTGAACCGCTGCGGGAATGCCATCGGTGTCCTCCAGATCACCATCATAAAGCGGCAGGTTCAAATCCGCCTCCACCACATTGGCCTCGCCAAAGAGGCGCGCGGCCTCACGCAGCAGCGTGGTATTGGTGGACGATTTGCGCAGGGCGCCGGAAATCAAAAGCAAGGTTGGCTGTGTCATCGTTAAACTCTCTGTTTCATTCGCTGTTGCGATGAACATAACACCTTACAAAATGCACAAAAGCCCCCGAAACGCGCACCTCATGTGCAGCAAAGAACAAAAAGGCCGCCCGAATTCACGAGCGGCCAGATGTTCGATTGTGCACGGAAATCCGCTTAGGTCGCGTTGGGAATCACCACGATCTCAACCCGGCGGTTACGTTGTTTGCCGTCTGGCGTCAGGTTGCTCGCAACGGGCTGTTCCTCGCCACGGCCAACGGTGATGATCCGATTGTACGGAACCCCACCAGCCTGAATGAGATCCGCAACCGCATTGGCGCGGCGTTCGGACAGGCCTTGGTTATAATATGCTTCACCGTCGCTGTCGGTGTGGCCGATAACCTGGACCGAGCTATTGGGATAACGCACAAGGCTATCGGCAACTTTCAACAGATCACCGCGCACAGCTGTCGAGACCTGCGCGCTGTCGGTTGCAAAGGTCAGGTCATTTGGCAGCGATACGATCAAACGGTCGCCGGTGTTCACAATGGAAATATCATTGGACAGGGTTTGACGCAGTTCTGCTTCTTGCTTGTCCAGCTCATGACCAATCACGCCCCCGACCAAAGCACCGGCTGCGCCAGACAGTACGGCTGTTTCCAGCTTGTTATCGTTCGCAGCCAACCCGCCAACGGTAGCAGCAACCAAGCCGCCAATAATGGCCCCGCGTTGGGTCTTGTTCGCTTCGCCGTTTTCGTTCTGGAACCGAACCGGATCCGTACAGGCCGAAAGCCCGATCACGCCAACAAGGCCCACGGCGACAGTCAATTTCGAGCGGTTCATGTTACGTCCTTTGCTGCTCTGAGCACCTCAATTCCCGAGGTGCCATACTTATTGTTTCCGGCTTTATATCATGCCGACACAGCAAAGGCTCAAGAGAACGGGGGGAAAACTCGGCGAAAAACCGCCAAATCACCCCCCGTTTACAGACCTAAATTGCGACTTCTTCTGTTCGGGCAGCCTCATAGGCGAGCATCGCCCGTTTGACGGGCAATCCCCAATGATACCCGCCCAACGCTCCCGATTTACGCAAGGCGCGATGGCAGGGAATAAGCCAGCTGATCGGGTTACGCCCCACTGCGGTTCCAACCGCGCGCACGGCCTTGGGTGCACCTGCCGCAACGGCCAGTTCCGAATATGTGGTCACATGCCCAGACGGGATGCGCAGTAATGCCTCCCAGACCTTGATCTGCAAGGGAGCCCCGATCAGGTAGAGCTTTGTCTCCCCCTTCTGCGCAAAGGCCCCGTCGACCCAGGGCCGCAATTGCATGGGATCTTCGACGAAATCGGCGTTCGGCCAACGGGCCCGCATATCCGCCATCGCAGGTTCGGCCCCGGTTTCTGCCGCAAAGGCGATGCCACACAATCCACGGTCCGTTCCCATCGCCAAGGTTAGCCCAAACGGGCTGTCAAACCAGCCCCAGTAGATCTGCAATCCTGATCCACGGCGCGCGTAGTCCCCAGGGCTCATCGCTTCCCAACGCAGGAAAAGATCATGTAGCCGACCCGATCCAGTTAACCCAACGGCATGCGCGGTCTCCAATGTGGTAAAGCGATCTTTCAACAATGATTTGGCATGCCCCAGTCGCAGATATTGCTGATACCGTTTTGGAGACACTCCTACCCAACTGGAAAACACCCGCTGAAAATGTGATGGACTCATCCCCATCTGCGATGCCAAGTTTTCGAGCGGCAGACTGTCATCGCATTTATCAATGGCCTCCATCGCCCGGCGGATCACACCATAATGATAGGCCTGCTCGGGTCCTGAAACATCCTGAATCTGTCCGCTTTTTGTATCCATCACCACTCTCCTTCGCGCCCAAGTCTTACCCAGTCCCCTGCCCAACGCGACCCGAAACCTGCGATAAGCACACAGGCGCGCGCAAAGAGGCGCAGACGCCCTCTTTGCCGTTGCCTCAGACCATTCAACAGGCCATTAAAGGCCGCAATGGCCAAGCAACTTGATTATCATACTCTCCGCGAGATCTTCACCCGGTTCCAGGATGCCGAGCCTGAACCCAAGGGTGAATTGGATCACGTCAACGTCTACACCCTTGTGGTGGCAGTTGCGCTGTCCGCGCAGGCGACAGATGCAGGCGTCAACAAAGCCACCAAAGAGCTGTTCAAAATCGCCGACACCCCGCAAAAGATGCTGGATCTGGGCGAAGAAGGTGTGATCGAACATATCAAAACCATCGGCCTCTACCGCAACAAGGCGAAGAACGTGATCAAACTGTCGCGCATGCTGGTCGAAGATTACGGTGGCGAAGTTCCCAATTCCCGTGCGGCCCTGCAGTCCCTGCCTGGGGTCGGTCGCAAAACCGCCAATGTGGTACTGAACATGTGGTGGCGTCAGCCAGCACAGGCTGTGGACACACATATCTTTCGCGTTGGAAACCGGTCCGGCATTGCGCCGGGCAAAGACGTGGATGCCGTCGAACGCGCGGTCGAAGACCACATTCCTGCGGACTTTCAGCTGCATGCACACCATTGGTTAATCCTACATGGGCGATACCATTGCAAAGCCCGCAAACCATTGTGCGGCACCTGTATCATCCGTGATCTCTGTCAATTCGAGGACAAGACCCTATGAAAACCTACCAACTTGTTGGCATCGGCAACGCCGTTGTGGACGTGATCAGCCAATGCGACGACAGTTTTCTGGAGCATATGGGCATCGAAAAAGGCATCATGCAGCTGATCGAGCGTGATCGCGGCGAAGTGCTGTATGCGGCGATGAACGAACGTGTTCAAACGCCCGGCGGTTCGGTCGCCAATACGATTGCTGGTGCAGGTGCACTGGGGCTTGAGGCCGCGTTTATCGGCCGGGTGCATGACGACGCTTTGGGCAAATTCTACGCCCAGGCCATGCAGGACGACGGCGTTGATTTTGTGAACCCACCCGTTGCCAGTGGTGAACTGCCCACGTCGCGCTCGATGATCTTTGTATCCCCTGACGGCGAACGGTCGATGAACACCTACCTTGGGATTTCCTCCGAAGTCAGTTCAGACGACGTGCCCGCAGGCGTTGCCGAGAACGCCAAGATCGTCTTCCTCGAAGGGTATCTGTTCGACAAGGACAAAGGCAAATCCGCCTTCCGCGAGGCCGCACGCGCAGCCAAGGCCGGTGGTGGTAAGGCTGGCATCGCGATCTCTGACCCCTTCTGTGTTGAGCGCCACCGCGCCGATTTCCTGTCGCTGATCGAAAACGATCTCGACTATGTCATCGGCAATGAGGCTGAGATCAAATCGCTGTTTGAAACCGATGATCTGGACGCCGCCCTGGCCAAAACCGCTGCGATCTGTCCATTGGTGGTCTGCACCCGCTCTGGCGATGGCGTCACCGTTCTGAGCGACCGCAACAAAATCGACGTGCCCGTCGAAAAGATCACGCCAATTGATGCAACAGGTGCCGGTGACCAATTTGCGGCAGGCTTTCTTTATGGTTTGGCAACTGGTCGGGATCTGGAAACATGTGCGCGCATTGGCTGTATCTGCGCTGGCGAAGTCATTCGTCACATCGGCCCGCGGCCACAAACAGATGTGCGTGATTTGCTGACAGCGGCCGGGCTGCTTTAATCTCAACACAATAACACGCTGCAAATAGCCTCCCATTTGGGGGGCTATTCCGTTTATGGGTTTAAGCCCCTATCGGTTCAACTGCTCAGACCTCGGAATGCAAGTCCCACCTTGATGACATGTCAGGACCTCGTGTTCGCTTTCTGGGGTCAAGCTGTGCAAGTCACCTGCACAGGCATCAAGGCTCACACGCAATCCACCATCAACTTTTTCGGCGAACACGATCACATCGCGATCCGTCGTCGCACGCGGACACCAAGGGCCAAAACAGGTCAAGCCCAATGTCACCTGCACATTGGCCGGAATGGTGAACCCAGTGGCACCAAGCGCCGCCCCCTGCAGCTGCGCGGTGACCTCCACCGAGCCACCGCTGTTGTTACGCGTGATGGCATCCAACCGGCGGTCCAGCTTGAGTTGATTAAACGTCAGACGCCCTTTGATGACATTGTATTCCGCATCAGCAGACGCCGCCTTTAGATAGCTGTCGGAAATTCCCGAGGGCATGCAGCTCAACGCCTGTGCCGCTGATGCGCTTATGGCCAAGGCAGCGCCAATTCCCGCCAAATGTTGCAAGACACGCCCCACCATCACAGATACGCCTTAAACTCATCCAACACGCGCACATAGACCTCGCGCTTGAAGGGCACGATATTGTCCACCAATTGATCGACCGGCAGCCATTGCCATGCCCCGAACTCTGGGTGTTCGGTCGCGATATTGACCTGTGCATCCTGCCCCAAGAACCGCATCAAATACCACTTCTGTTCCTGACCGCGATATTTCCCGCCCCAAAACTGCGGCACCACGTCATGTGGCAAGTCATAGGGCAGCCAACCGTCGCTTTCGGCGATGATTTCAACCAGCTCCGGCAACACACCGGTTTCTTCTTCCAATTCGCGCAGGGCTGCCGTTTTTGGACATTCACCTGCGTCAATCCCGCCTTGCGGCATCTGCCAGGCGTCCTTATGCCGATCAAGACGTTGCCCTACAAAAATCGCACCGGCGGCGTTCATCAACATCACGCCAACATTTGGCCGATATGGCAGCTTTTCAATCTCTTCGGGTGTCATGCTCAAAGCCCTCATAATCCTGATGATGTTAGAACCTGTGCCGCGACGGCACGCAAGAGGGTGACGCGGCGTAGCGTGGTGACAGGGCCCAATGGGCCGCAAATAGTGTAGGCTGAAATGAGCGAGGACGCCGAAATGACCAGCTACCCCCATCTGCTCGCGCCCTTGGATCTGGGGTTCACCACGCTCAAAAACCGGGTGTTGATGGGCTCTATGCACACGGGCCTTGAAGAAACGGGCGACTGGAACCGCGTCGCCGCATTCTATGGTACTCGTGCCAAAGGGGGCGTGGCGTTGATGGTCACCGGCGGGGTTGGCCCAAACCAAGAGGGCGCTGTTTTCCCCGATGCAACCCGCATGGAAACCGCCCGGGACGTCGCCAACCACCAGATCGTCACCTCTCATGTTCATAAAGAGGGCGGCAAGATTGCGATGCAGATCCTCCATGCAGGACGCTACGCCTATGGACCCAACTGTGTGGCTCCAAGCGCTATCAAATCGCCAATTTCTCCCCATGCGCCGACTGCTTTGGATGCCACCGGAATAGAAAAGCAGATCCAAGATATCGTACAAGCCGCGCGGTTGGCGCAGGACGCCGGTTATGATGGTGTCGAAATCATGGGGTCCGAAGGGTATTTCCTGAACCAGTTCCTTGTGACCCACACCAACAAACGTGACGACGAATGGGGGGGCAGTTACGCAAACCGGATGCGCCTGCCGGTCGAGGTTGTGCGCCGCGTGCGCGCGGCCGTGGGGTCCGATTTCATTCTGATCTATCGCCTGTCGATGATTGACCTGATCCCAAACGGGTCCAGCTTTGATGAAGTTGTGCTACTTGCCCAAGCTGTCGAAGATGCAGGAGCGACATTTATCAACACAGGTATCGGCTGGCACGAAGCGCGCATTCCCACCATTGCGACATCTGTACCGCGGGCCGCCTTTGCCTCGGTGACCCAGAAACTGATGGGCAAAGTTTCGGTCCCCCTGATCACCTCGAACCGGATCAACACGCCAAAGGTGGCAGAGCAGGTGCTGGCCGACGGCGCTGCCGATATGGTGTCGATGGCGCGGCCAATGTTGGCGGACCCGGACTTTGTGGTCAAAGCCGCCAGTGGCGCGGCAGCGATGATCACCCCCTGCATCGCCTGCAATCAGGCCTGTCTGGATCATACATTTGGCGGAAAGCTCTCCTCCTGTTTGGTGAACCCACGTGCGTGCCATGAAACCGAACTGCGTCTCCAACCTGCGGCGACCTCCAAAATCATCGCAATTGTTGGTGCAGGACCCGCAGGTTTGGCAACAGCAATTGCAGCCGCCGAACGTGGACATCACGTGGCAGTTTTTGAGCAATCACCCACCATAGGCGGGCAGCTCAACATGGCCCGACAGGTTCCCGGCAAGGAAGAGTTTCACGGTCTCGTACAATGGTTTCAAACCCGCCTCGCTGCTTTGCCAATCACCGTTCACCTAAACACGCGCGCCAAAGTCGAAATGCTGTCGCGTTTTGATGAGGTTGTTATCGCAACCGGGGTAAACCCGCGGGATCCCGGCATCCCAGGACAAGAGCGTCCGCATGTAGTTTCTTACATAGACGTGCTGCGCGACAATGCCGTCGTCGGAGATCGCGTTGTAATTGTTGGCGCGGGCGGGATCGGATTTGACGTCGCTGAATACCTGCTACACCCCGGCCCCAAAACGCATGCAGCGTCTGAACCCAATTTGGCGGATTGGCGCACGGAATGGGGTGTCGGCGACCCTACCCTGCACCGCGCAGGCCTCCTGCCAGCCGGACCAAAACCACCTGAGCCTGCACGAAGCGTCACTCTGACACAGCGCAAAGCGGAACCATTGGGGCGCGGGCTCGGCAAAACAACCGGCTGGATCCACCGCACAAAGTTAAAACGCCAAGGTGTCCGTTTCGTTCAGGGTGCGCAGTATCAGGAAATCACAGAACAAGGCCTCGTTGTTCAGATACGTGGGCAAGCGCCAGAACTGTTGGCCGCAGACACAATTGTTCTTTGTGCAGGCCAAGTTTCCGAGAACCGCTTGGCAAAGGCTTTGACCGAGCTGGGCGAACCTCCCCATGTCATCGGCGGCGCTGATTTTGCGGGGGAACTTGATGCAAAGCGCGCAATTGATCAAGGAACGCGGCTTGCCGCGCGGCTTTAGACATAAGACACAGTCCCCGGTGTAAGCTGGTTTTGGGTGGATTTCACAAAAGGCCCAAGTCTTGCAGTTTTATGAGGTATTGGAAACGATAGCGGCCGTTTCGCCTTAACCAATTGAAGTCGCGATTGTTTCCCTGTTTCCAGAGTGAAAACGATTTCCCGAAAACCCTTGAATTATCCCAAGCGCGCCGCGAAGCTGCCTCAATCTCCTATCAGAACTGGCATCAGCACAGGAACGAATTAGGAGACGGGATTATGGATCGGCTGACCGAAATGGAAGCCTTTGCCAATGTTGTAGACCAAGGTGGGTTTACAGATGCGGCTAAGAAAATGGGTATCTCAAAATCCGCCGTCTCCAAACATGTCTCCAGCTTGGAAGCACGGCTGGGTGCACGATTGCTGAACCGCACAACGCGCCGGGTTTCGCCAACTGAAATTGGACTGGCCTATTACGATCGGGCGCGCCGCGTGTTGAACGATGCTGGTGAAGCAGATGCGTTGGTCACGTCCATGCAATCTGCCCCCTCTGGCCTGTTACGGATTTCGGTCGCGACTGATTTCGGCGTCAACCACCTGTCCCCTGTGCTCTCGGACTTCTTGCGCGACTTCCCGGATATTACCGTCAACATGGTGCTGAACAATCGCTACGTCGAGCTGATCTCCGAAGGGTTTGACATGGCTGTGCGCATTGGTGAGCTGGAAGACAGCTCTCTGCGGGCACGCAAGCTGGCAGATACAACCAAACGGATGATCGCGTCTCCGGCCTATCTCGAAGAATTTGGCCGCCCGCAAAAGATCGACGATCTGAACCACCACAAACTTTTGCATTATTCGAACCAATCCAGCGGCAGTGTCTGGCGTCTGACGGCACCATCTGGCGAGAAACGCCAAGTGCGCACCAGCGGCTGGTTGTCCGTGAACGATGGGCAATCGCTGCTGACTGCCGCGATCTCAGGCCTTGGGATCGCTTACTTGCCCAGCTACCTTTACGCGGATGCCATGGCAGAGGGGCTGGTCGAAGACGTCATGCCTAGCCTGCCGATGGAAACCCAAGGTATCTATGCGGTCTACCCGCCCGGCAAATTCACCCAGCCCAAGGTCCGTGCCTTTATTGATTTCTTGGCGCAGGCCTACGCACACAAAGATCCCTCGGTCTGGTAACCGCCTGCCCTCATCTGGGCGGTAGCAAGACCACTTCGACGCGGCGGTTGACCTCTCGACCGGCCGCGTCTTGGTTTGTTGTAAGAGGTGCTAAATACCCGGCGCCTGCGGCCTCCATCCGGCTGCGGTCCACGCCATAGATTTGCTGCAACTGGTTTCTCACCGCTTCGGCTCGCGCAAGCGAGAGAGCCGTATTGGTCGACAAACTGCCGACGGTATCCGTATGGCCCACCAACAAGATCCGCTGGTCAGAATGAACCTCCATAAAGGTTGCCAGCGCATCCAGGCTCTCATAACGCTCCTGAGCCAAGGTCGTAGACCCGGACTGAAACTCCAACCCCGCCAAGACAGCGTGGCTTTCGCTGAACAAACGGCTGGAGAGATCTTGGTCAACATCGGGCTGTACCGCGTGCCGTCGCTCGGTTTCCGTTTGAGGCGAAACAGTCGGGGTTACGATGACATTGGCATCCCCCGTGCCAACTTCAACAAGTTGCACGAAATTCGCACGGCCAAAGCGAGACACCAAAAGCGTTATGAATTCAGACGTTGCGGATTTCGCCGACAGGAACAGGTAGTCCCCAAAATCCACCGCCATATCAGGCGCAGGCACAACATCGATGGCAAAACGGAAATCAAAGCCACCGCATTGAACATCGTGACATTGGAATAAAACTTCATAGCCCTGCTCTTCGATCTGAGCCCGTAATGGATCAAAAATCTGCAAGGTCGTCTGGCCACCATTAATCCGCCATGTCCGCCGCAGTACACGCCCCTCTGCCAGATCCATAGCGACACCGCTATCACGCCACGGTCCCACGGGAACATTGTAGCGTGCAAAGGGCATGTCGCGATGGGCCAGGGAATTCGCACCCAACGGCAATGCCAGCTCTCCGGCAGAAGCCGACGACACTAGGCAAAGGACCACTGCCATTGCACCCAAAAGTGCGCGTAACCGAACTAAAATTCGCAGCATCTCAGACATTCACGCGTTTCTGAGTTCTCGATAGTGGTATCCACCGGCAATTTTTAACCCCAATTGATCATATAGGGCGTTTGCGGCCAGATTGGATTGGGTCACCAATACCGCCAGTTTCTGGGCCTTATGGCGTAACGCCCATTGTCCAGCCTGATACATCATCCACTTGGCCAACCCCTTGCGGCGATGCTCCAATTGCACCTCTAGCGCGTGCAGCATGGCGTATTCGCCATGAGTAGCAACAAAGGCCGAGGCCGCAGGTTGGTCATCCACCCGGCCAAAGATCGCAGTCTTGGGCTCTGCTACACGGCTCATAATCGCAAGACGCGGCGCATTGATGCCACCTTCGGCCCAGATGTCTTTTTGAATGGCCAGAGGCGGCCAAACCGTGAAGGTCGTCACCCGTGGAAGAACCGTTTCAGCCAGATCAGATGTGCGCCCTGTGCGAATAAAAACTGGGTCTTTAACTTTGAAATCGTGTTCTGCCAGCCAATGATCCAATGTGTCATCCCCGTCGCGGATCATGAACAAAGGAACCTGTCCCATCTGACGCATAGTTGAAATGGCGTTTTCCAGATCTGCGGGTTCAAATGCGCCATCGACGGTGGCTGCCGAAACCCGGCTGCCGCCGCCCCGGCCCTCACGCAGGGTGACCGGTCCCAGACGTTCAACCCGCGCCGCGGGCCATGTTGCGTCGATAACATCGTAAAGAGCGGGTTCAGCCTCGGGAACAGCGTCGCTCATAGCTGTAACCCCACAACCAACGCGTTCAACGCGGCTTCTATCCGTGCTCCGTCCGTCCCGCGCAAAACCACATTCGCCCCAAAGGCACCGTTTTGCTGGAATGGATAACACCCGATAGAAACGTCCGCAAAGTCGCCCGCAACTTGGCTGAGAATATCTGCGATGTCCCCTTCACCCCGCTCAACCCTCAAGGTTTGTGACAGCAACGGCGCCCCACCCGCGATGGTGGCCAACACACCGGCCACCATCGCCTGAAACACCGACGGCACTCCGGCCATCACATGGACATTGCGAAGAGTGAACCCAGGTGCGGCCGAAACCGGGTTCTCGATTAGTGTGGCCCCCTGAGGGATCCGCGCCATTCGCAGGCGCGCCGCATTCAGCTCTTTGCCAGTCTCCTGGTAATGTGCCGCAAGAATGGCCCGCGCGTCATCACGGACATCCAGATGCGCCCCAAAGGCCCGCGCGATGCAATCAGCGGTGATATCATCGTGGGTCGGACCGATGCCGCCGCTGGTAAAGACATGGTCATAGTTCCCTGACAACGCCGTCACCGCAGTCACAATCGCCTGCGCGTCGTCGCTGACGACACGTACCTCTTTCAGGTCGATTCCGTGGTTGGTCAATTCACCCGCAAGAAAGAACATATTGGCATCTCGCGTACGGCCCGACAGGATTTCATCGCCAATGACAAGCATGGCTGCAGTGGGGTTGGTCATCGGAGATCTCCCAAATGTTGGCCTTATGTGTGCAAGATAGACCTGCACACAGATGGTGCAACTGATCAATGTCACAAAGCCGTTGATTTTTCGCAATTGTCTGACATGCATATGCCATGAAATTTCCAACTCCCTTGATCCCCGCCACGCTGATTAAGCGCTACAAACGCTTCCTAGCCGACTGTCGGCTTGACGACGGGCAATTGATCACCGCGCATTGCGCCAACCCGGGTTCCATGATGGGACTGGCTGAACCAGGCATGCGTGTCTGGTTGGAACCGAATGATGATCCCAAGAAAAAGCTGAACTATGGCTGGCGCTTGGTCGAACATGGTGGCGGACATTTTACCGGGGTGGATACGTCGGTACCAAACCGGGCTTTGCGCCAAGCACTGGAAGATCGGGCGATTAATGAATTGGCTGATTACACCACTGTGCGGCCTGAGATGAAATACGGCGAAAACAGCCGGATCGACTTTTTACTCAACGCGACGGGGCTGCCGGACTGCTATGTCGAAGTCAAAAGCGTGACCCTGTCGCGCCAACCGGGTTTGGCAGAGTTTCCGGACAGTGTGACAAAGCGCGGCACCAAACATTTGAGCGAACTGGCCGAGATGGTCAAAGCAGGGCATCGTTCGGTCATGCTCTATCTGATCCAGCGCACCGATTGTGACCGTTTCACCTTGGCTGCAGACATAGATCCGACCTATGCGGCGACTTTTGCGGAAGCAAAAGCCCAAGGTGTGCAACATTTGGTTTATGACACGGTTATTTCACCAGTTGGCATCCAGATTGGGAAGCCAATTCTAACAGTATGAGACCTAGTCCTTCGGGGCACTGGCCCTTTGCCGGAAAACCCCTTAAATACGGGCCAACAGGTAAGCATTGGAGCCCTTGATGAGATCGAAAGACGGCCGCACCACCAAAGATGGCATCCGCATCTACCAAGAAGCGGATTTTGCAGGCATGCACGCTGCAGGCAAGCTGGCGGCGCAGATCCTTGATGACATCGCACCGCATGTTTTCCCCGGCCAGACCACCGGTGAAATCGACCGTTTGATCACCGAAATGGTGGAGGCGTCCCCGTCGACTTCAGCCACGATCGGCTACAAAGGCTACCAGCATGCAAGCTGCATCAGTGTGAACCATGTCGTCTGTCACGGCATCCCAAGCGACAAGAAGCTAAAAGACGGCGATATTATGAATATCGACGTCACCGTGATTCTGGATGGGTGGTTCGGCGACACGAGCCGGATGTTTGTTGCCGGTAAATTGCCCCGCAAGGCGGAACGTCTGATCCAAGTGACCCACGATTCCCTGATGAAAGGGATCGAAGCGGTCAAACCGGGCAATACATTTGGCGATATCGGTCATGCCATTCAGGTCTATGCTGAAAGCCACCGCATGAGCGTGGTGCGTGATTTCTGCGGCCACGGGTTAGGCCAAGTGTTCCATGCCCCCCCAAATGTTCTGCACTATGGCCGTCCTGGAACAGGCCCGGTTCTTGAGGAGGGCATGTTTTTTACAATCGAGCCCATGATCAACCTTGGTCGTCCAGAAACCAAAGTTTTGGCCGATGAATGGACCGCCGTGACGCGTGACAAGTCGCTGTCTGCCCAGTTTGAACACTCAATCGGTGTCACCGCAGATGGGTTTGAGATTTTCACGCTGTCGCCCGGCGATAAATTCCACCCGACTTATGAATAGAAATGCAGGAGGGACCCCTCCTGCACCATCAACGTTTCAAGATGTTGACCCGGTTTAGGCCATTGCCCCTTACAGTTGGCAATTTTTCTTCTGAGCCAGCTCGACCAGAACTTCATGACGTTCATTCGCAGCTTCCAAAGCCTGTTTCGCATTTTGGTAGTTGCCGATAATTGCTGGCCAGAACAGAATTGCGGCTGCAACATTCTTACCAGACGCGGTTTTTCCTTTTTCGGCCTCGGCCCGAATTTCGTCCAGCTGTACCATTTGGGCGGCGATTTGTTCACAGGTCAAGTCACGGTCGCCGACATTGGATTTGGTCACCACATCAGGTGAAACACAGGCAGACAGGGCCAACACAGATACAAATAAAAGGCTAGGTGTTTTGATAAACTTCATGGATCTTCCAGGTAAATAAAGCTCGTTAAAAGCCAATGTTTCAATACGCGCATTTCACCTGAGTTGTATAAGTCCACGACACACCGACTCAAAACGCGCTCGATAAAATACCGAAAAACACACCGATAAGTTGCTAGAAAATCACATAAAGTTGATTAATCAGCCTAGGCTAAGTAGCGTAGCAACGTCTTCCATTCTTTGAAATACTTCAGCATTGTGCCCGGCCAGCCGTGCACCGTTTCCGTGTGGCACATGACCTAGGCAACGCATGCCAGCCCGTGCAGCGGCCAGCGCGCCGGTTTCGCTGTCCTCAATCACGACACAATCGCGAGCCTGCACGTCAAAATGGCTTGCCGCAGCCAGGAACAACCCAGGATCCGGTTTGGCGATCCTCAAGGAATGTGCGGAAAACATTGCATGCGGATGAAACATATCCCATAGGCCGTTTTGCCCAAGGGTGATTTTCATTTTAGCTTCGCTGCCATTGGAGGCCACGCAAAAGGGGATACCTGCAGCCCTTAACTGCGCCAATAATTCGGGGACCCCCGGAACCAAATCGACCCCCTCCTCTAATCGCGCGTACATCTTGGCATAGATCAATTCGACCCAGCCTTCGGGCAGATCTGCGCCCATTGCACGCGCCTTGCCGTAAACGCCCTTCATCGTGCCCCCGACAAACAGATCCATGCATTGATCCATTGTGACATTCAGACCGCGTGTGGCGAGATCCTCAATCAACACATGGTTGGTGGCAATTTCGCTGTCGACCAGCACCCCGTCACAGTCAAATATCACCAATTTCGGGGTTGGATTTGTCACGGGCATGGTGGGGTTCCTTTGGGGTATTGGACGATCAGAGTAACGCGCAAATGTAACGGGCGATTACGCAGCACCTTCAAACCACATCAGCGTGATATGCGTCTCACCATATTTGCGACTGCTCTCAAGGCTGAAGCCCGGTGGCGGTGACATCGGTGCGTTTTCTTCCCAGACGATCAACGCGTCTTGTGCGATCCACCCGCCCTTGGTCGCAACATCCAATGCCTTTTCTCCAAGACCCTTCCCATAGGGCGGATCGAGAAAGATCAGATCATAAGGTGCATCGACGTTTGCGCCCACTTTTAGCACATCGCGGCGCATCAACTGGCATCGATCTGCAGCACGGCACAGATCGATGTTTTTCTTTATCAACCCAGTTGAAACCCTGCCATCATCCACAAAGGTTACACCCGCCGCACCGCGCGACAGTGCCTCAAGGCCAAGCGCGCCGGTGCCCGCAAACAGATCCAACACACGTGCGTCAGGAATGGCACCAGTGTGCATCAGAACATTAAAAAGGCTTTCGCGCACACGGTCGGTTGTGGGGCGCAGATGCGCACCCACATCACCTTTGCCAACAGCGGCAAGCGCGCGACCACGGAAATC
The DNA here is from genome assembly GCA_947497985.1 of uncultured Paracoccaceae bacterium. Taxonomy (GTDB): domain Bacteria; phylum Pseudomonadota; class Alphaproteobacteria; order Rhodobacterales; family Rhodobacteraceae; genus Epibacterium. Next base: position 111,718 of record CANMIX010000003.1, on the reverse strand, counting down.
GCCGGCAATTATCCTCATGCTTTCAGTAGGGGTTTAAGGTCTGCGGAGGGGTCGGATACAATTGATGTATCCGCCGTTTTACCATTATCAATCAGACGCTTGCCCACCATATAAGCGCGTGGATCATTCATCGCATCAACCGCAACCAATTGATCCCCTTTGAAATACCAAAACGACGCCTGCGCTCCCTCGCCTTTGCGCGTGACCACATGATCATAGCCGGTGTTCAGACCCGCGATTTGCAATTTGACGTCGTATTGATCCGACCAGAACCAAGGCTGCGCGACATATTCCTTGTCGGCTCCCATCATGTTCTGTGCAACCACTTCGGCTTGATCGATGGCATTTGGCACGCTTTCCAAACGAATGCGCTGACCTTTGTATGGGAAGGACGCACAGTCGCCTGCCGACCAGATCGTGGGCACAGACGTGCGTCCATAGGTGTCGGTCCTGATGCCGTTGTCGATCTCAAGCCCGGCCATGTCAGCCAGCTCAGTCGCTGCGGAAATGCCGACACCCACAATGACAAAGTCCAACTCCAACGTGCTGCCATCGCTCAGTTCTGCACCGGTGACACGACCGTTGTCGCCCAGCAGGCGCACAAGCCCGGTTGCTTCGCGAATTTCAACATCATGAGATTGATGCAGTGTTCGGAAGTAATCGGATGTCTCAGGTGCAGCAACACGTTGCAGGATACGGTCTGCCATCTCGACCAATACAACCGACACGCCGCGTTTGGCACAGACCGCCGCGGCCTCAAGGCCGATGTAGCCACCACCAACAATAAGCGCGCGTTTTCCTGCAGTTACGTCAGGGGACATGCCATCCACATCCGCCAAGTCCCGAACAACATGCACGCCGCCCAAATCCCCGCCAATAGCGGCAGGCAAACGGCGCGGGTGTGAACCGGTGGTCAGCGCCAGTTGGTCATAGGCAATCACCTCACCTTCAAGGGAGACCGTCTTTGCAACAGGGTCTATCGCTTGAACGCGGCTTCCCAGCTTTAGGGTGACGTTGTTGTCTGCGTAAAAGCTCTCTGGTCGCAGATAAAGGCGCTCTTTCTCCATCTCTCCCAGCAGATACGCTTTGGAAAGTGGCGGACGTTGATAGGGAAGCGCGGTTTCGGCACCAATCAGAGTGATGTCGCCGTCAAACCCATCCTTACGCAGCTTCGCAACCAAGGATGATCCGGCCTGCCCTGCCCCAACAACTACGATATGGCCCATTACTTGCTTGCCTCCTGAAAACAATCTGGTCACGGTCTCGGTGGAACCTATATTCCGAGTGCTAGGAAACGCAAATGCAAGAAGAGGAACGCGCGATGATTTCTGTAGGCGACCAACTGCCTGATGCTCAATTAACCCGCATGGGAGCAGACGGCCCCGAACAGGTCGCACTGAGCGATCTCACCAAAGGGCGCACCATCGTGATCTTTGCCGTTCCCGGTGCGTTCACACCAACCTGTCACTCAGCACATGTGCCAAGCTTCATGCGTACAAAAGACCAGTTCTTGGCCAAGGGTGTGGAAGAGATCATCTGTGTCTCGGCCAACGATCCCTTTGTTATGCAGGCCTGGGGTGCGGCCACTGGCGCCGCTGATGCAGGGATTACCATGCTTGGCGACGCCGAAAGCGTGTTCACCGACGCCATCGGGATGCGATTTGACGCACCGCCCGCTGGCCTAATTGGACGCTCCAAACGCTATGCAATGCTGGTCACTGATGGTGAAGTAAAAGTTCTGAACCTCGAAGAGAGCCCCGGACAGTGCGAAGTCTCCGCCGGTGAAGGCCTTCTGGACGCCATGGGCTGAGCCACAACAACATCTGGGGGGCGCAGCTCAGCGCCTCTCTCACCTAGCTTAAAGAGTCCATTTTTCGGGCCAATTTAGCATCCAACGCGCTGATGCCGTCGACATCATGGGTCGTCAGGACAACCTCTACCTTGTTGTAGACATTGGACCATTCCGGATGGTGGTTCCATTTTTCCGACCAAATTGCCACTTTGGTCATCCAGCCGAAAGCATCGACAAAATTGGCAAACTTGTAGGTTTTGCAAATCGCATCGCGCCCCTCCACCATCGCCCATCCGGCCTCAAACAATGGGCCCAGCAGTGAGCCACGGGCGGTCTCAGACAATTTCTCGGTCATTCTTGTTCCTCCACGTCAGCTTTGCGAAAGGGTCCATAATCGGTGAGTACCTCGATCTCTTCCTCGATGGCGGCGCGTTCGGCCACCAAGTAACGCTCAACCGCGTCAGAAAACCCCGGATCACGCATCCAATGCAGGCTGTGCGTCATCGTAGGCAGGTAGCCACGCGCCAGTTTGTGATCGCCCTGCGCACCAGCTTCGACACGAGACATCCCTTCGGCAATTGCCAGATCAATTGCCTGATAATAGCACAGTTCGAAATGCAAACACGGATGGTGTTCCGAACAGCCCCAATATCGGCCAAAAAGCGTCTCGCGCCCCATGAAGTTCAACGCACCCGCGACGTACTGCCCTTCGCGTTCGGCCAGAACCAGCGTCATGTCATCGGCCATCGTATCATGCGCGATGTCAAAAAACGCACGGGTCAAATAGGGAGAGCCCCATTTGCGCGCGCCCGTATCCTGATAAAATGTCCAAAACGCATCCCAATGTTCCGGGCGAAGATCCTGCCCACTGAAACTGTGGATCGTGCCCCCAAAGTCCTGCGCCTGTTTGCGTTCTTTGCGAATGTTTTTGCGTTTTCGCGAAGATAAAGACGCAAGAAAACCGTCAAAATCCGCATAGTCATCGTTCAGCCAGTGATACTGCTGCCCGTTGCGCACCAAGAGTTTCATCTCTTCGCCAATTGCGCGTTCGGTGTCCGTACAAAAGGTGATGTGCAGTGAGGACAATTGGTTGTTCTCGGCAAGCTGCACCGCACCTTGGACCAGGGCGGAATGGCCAAGCCCTTCATATCCCGGTCGCACCAGAAAGCGCCGACCCGTAGCTGGCGTAAATGGGACCGCCACTTGCAATTTGGGGTAATAACGACCGCCAGCACTCTCGTATGCATGGGCCCAATTGTGGTCAAAAACATATTCGCCCTGGCTGTGCCCCTTTGCGTAGAGCGGCGCACAGGCAATCAGGGTTCCATCTTGAAACGCCGCCAGATACTGCGGCTGCCAGCCCGTTCCGGGTCCGACAGAACCGCTTTTTTCCAGGGCGCGCAGAAACCGATGTGTCGTAAACGGATCCAGAGGCCGGCCGCCGTCATCACTCTCTGGACAAGCGCAAGCATCCCAATCCCCGGCGCTCATCTGTTCGATGCTGGCCAATACCTGGATTTCGATTGCGGATCCGTCCATTGCCATCCCCTGCGTGATGTTGACTAGGCATTGCCAGTATCTGGGATGCCCCACATGCGGTTCAACCTCAGTTCGCCTCTGACAGCGGGCACATGTTCACAATACCGGCACTATGCCCCGTCACGCCCCGACATTGGGCGTGACAGTCGTTTTGACCAGCACTTGTGCAATTATCTTACTTGATCTGGAAAACTGCGTCGATTTCGACGGCAACACCCATGGGGAGCGATGGTGAAGACACAGCAGAGCGCGCATGGCGACCTGCATCACCCAACAGTTCAACCAAAAGATCAGACGCGCCGTTGATAACTTGCGGCTGCTCGGTGAACTCTGCGGTCGAATTCACAAAGGCGCCCAGCTTTACCACCCGCACGAGGCGGCCCAGATCCCCACCACAGGCAGCTTTCAACTGAGCCAACAACGACAAGGCGCACCGGCGTGCAGCGGCCTGCCCGGCCGCGACGTCCAGATCTGCACCCAATGTTCCGGCGATCAAGCCATTTTCATCTGCTGAAATCTGCCCCGAAACATAGACCATATCGCCTGCAACCACATATGGGACATAGTTCGCCGCCGGGGCCGGTGCCGCAGGAAGGCTCAGTCCCAGTTCTGCCAGTTTTGCATCTATGGTCATTTTTTCGTTCCTTATAGAAAGAGAGTTTTGTCGCAGGCTAACGTCGAGAGCGGTTTTGGAAAAGAGCAAAGGGGCCCCACCTGAGGACCCCTTTAAAATACGACAGAACGCCAGCCTTGCGCCTTAAGTTTCACGGAAGGCGCGCACAAAGTAATCGGCAAAAGGTTTAATCAAATAGGTCAGCGGTGAGCGGTCTTCGGTCCGAATATAACTCTCTACCGGCATGCCAGGGATCAAAACAGCGTTCTCAGGCAAACGTTCTTGTTCACCTGGATCCAAACGGATTTCCGCACGATAGTAAGAGACGCGTGATGTCTCATCCTCGAACGCATCCGCAGAGACCTGCGCAACTGTCCCGAACAGCTCAGGCGTTTCACGTTGATCCAGTGCGGAAAACCGCAAAGTCACAGTTTGGCCGACGAAAATCTGGTCCACATCCGTAGGGGCGACCTCTGCTGCAATCACCAAAGGGCGGTCCTGCGGGACAAGGTACAGAACAGGTTCGGCGGGACGAATGACGGAACGTGGTGTGTGAACTTCCATTCCGTAAACGATACCAGACACCGGCGCAGAAATATCTAGGCGCTCGAGACGTTCCAAAAGGCTGCGCCGGTTTTCCGCCAGCTCAACCTCTTGGAAGCGCAGATCGCGCAGACGTGTGATCGCCTCTTCACGCTGTTGGGTGCCGAGCTTCAGGATTTCGATATCCAATTCAGTGATACGGCCGCGGGCCTGTGCTTCTGTTGCAACCAGCTCACCCAATCGACCTTCCAGGTCGGCTTGAGTTCGACGCAGGTTCAACACGGTACCAGCTTGCGCCAGCCCGCGATCCAAAAGCGACTGTTGGCTCACCAACTCCTGGTCAATCAACTCCAACTGAAGACGCATGGATTTCTGTTGCGCTTGAACACCGATAATCTGTTCGTCGATTTGATTGCGCTGCTTTTCCAGCTGAGCAGATTCTTGCGCGACACTGTCTTTGCGGGCCATGAACAGGCGCCGTTGACCCAACAAGAAGTCAATCACATCCGGGTTTTCATCCGCCATTTCGATCAACAAAGGATCAAAAGAGATAGCCTGCACGTTGTCACGCTCAGCCTCCAGGCGTCCGCGGCGTGCCATAACTTCGAACAATTGGCCTTCGGTGATAGCCAACTGCGAATTCAGCTCGCTGGCGTCAAGCTTGATAAGGGGGGAACCCAGTTCAACCGTGTCTCCCTCATCCACCAGGATTTCCGAAACAATGCCCCCGTCGATATGTTGAACAACCTGGCGGTTCCGGTCCACCTCAATACGGCCCGTGGCAATGATCGCCCCAGCAAGGTTCGACATAACGGCCCAGGTCCCAAACCCACCAACCAAAAGCAACAGCGCAAAAAAGCCAATAAACAAGGGTCGGCGCGCCGACCACTTCTCTGTATCGCTCATGATACGCCTCCGGCCTTCGCCTGGCCTATCGGCGTTTTCTTGGCAGCGGCTTGAATATTTTTATGGTTGGATACCATTTCGGCAAGAACCTTGTCTTTGGGGCCAAACGCAGCCTGTGCGCCATTTTCGATAACCAGTAGCATATCACATTCTTGGATCGCCGCCGGTCGGTGCGCCATAATCAGCACAGAGCGCCCTTCCTTCTTCATCTGACGGATCGCAGCGTTAAGTGCCATTGACCCCTCATTGTCGAGATTGGAATTGGGTTCATCCAAGATGACAATCGCCGGATCGCCGTACAAGGCACGCGCCAGTCCGACGCGCTGCATTTGACCACCCGAAAGCCGACCACCACCCGCATGAACCGGGGTATCGTATCCGGCTGGAAGTTTAAGGATCATCTCATGTGCAGCCGCTTTGCTTGCACTTGCCACAACCTGTTTGGCATCCGGGTTGGCAGCCAGACGTGCGATGTTTTGGCTAACCGTTCCCTCAAACAGCTGAATGCGTTGCGGCAGATAACCGATGTGTTGTCCCAAGACGTCAGGCGCATATTGATCCAATGACGCCCCGTCCAAGCGGACTGAGCCTGCGGCCGGACGCCATGTTCCTGTCAAAGCGCGCGCGAGTGTTGATTTACCGGACCCAGATGGGCCGATCACGCCGATTGCCTGGCCAGGTTCAACCTTAAACGTCACGTTGCGCAACTGCGGCCGGTTTTCACCTGGTGGCACCACGGCCAGACCTTTAACGTCCAGACGCGCTTTGGGTTTTGGCAATTCGGTGCGTTCGCGCTCTTCAGGTACTTTGCCAAGCAGCTCGGCCAGATTGGCCCACCCCTTAAAGGCACGTTGCACCATGGCCCATTGACCCAGCCCCATCTCGATCGGTGCCAACGCGCGACCCATCAGGATAGAACCTGCAATCATCGCACCCGGCGTCATATTGCCCTGCAACACCAAATAGGCCCCAAGGCCCAGCATCGCGGATTGCAAAAACAGGCGCAGGGTTTTGGTCAATACCGTGAAGCCACCGCCGGTGTCGCTTGCCACAACCGTATCGCTCAGCGCGGCATCACGAGCAACTTTCCAACGCTGGAACGCGGCGGTCCGCATGCCCATGGATTGGATCATCTCGGATTCTTTGCGGATCTCTTCGGAGAGCAGATTTGCCTTGTGGCCAGAGGAACTCGCTTGCGACTGAGGTTTCTTGGAGAAGAACTGGTTCATAATCGCGATGACGACGAGGATCAGCCCGCCCCCGACCGCCAAAAGCCCCAACCATGGGTGGAACAATGCAATCCCAGCCAGGAAGATCGGTGTCCAAGGTAAATCAAATGCAGCGCCTAAAACAGGCGACGACATAAGGCGCTGTATGCCTTCCAAATCCTGCAGCCCTGTCTGGGCCACCGGATCGCTGTCCAATGCGGATTTCCGGACCATTGCGTCAAATACACGCCTGTCCAAAGCCGCTTGGAACCGAGCACCGATGCGGGCAAGAATCCGCCCACGCGCATAGTCCAGAAGCCCCATCATCCCGTAGAGGAAGACGACGAGAATCGATAGGGCAACCAATGTTGCCTCTGATCGGCTGCCAAGTACCCGGTCATAGACCTGCATCATATAGAGCGGGCCTGTGAGCATAAGTAAGTTCACGAAAAAGCTGAACAATCCGACCGTCCAATACAGGTGTCGGCTTTGTCTACGCACGGCGCGCAGCTCATTAATTCCGTCTTGTGTAGTATTTTTTTGCATGTTCGGAGTGCTGAAACCAATTTTCGATCATATATGCGCTTAGATAACACATACGTACAGGCTTTCTTTTGCCCTGTTCCTTATGTGCCACAAAATGATAAACAGCGACTTTAGCCCCCTGGGACGCCAGGAAAATAACTGTATGTGAACGAAGCATATTACCTGCGCCCGCTTTTGGCGCTCTGAGACGAGACATCGGTAACATGAAAATGAAGATGCGTGCGATACTTCCCGCACTGATCCTAATGGCGGCCACAGTGGTCTCTGGTTGTGCAAAACCTACAGGCGAGCAGATCGCCGAGGGCACCATTTCGGACCCACACGAACAGCGCAACCGCGCCGTTCATGAGTTCAACCGTGGCGTCGACCGTTTTGCGTTCCGCCCCGCAGCCAAGGGCTATGTTGCGATCGTCCCTCCCGACATGGTTACCAGCTTCGGCCTCTTCGCCGAAAACTTGTCGATGCCAGGGCAGGCCGTGAATTCAATCCTGCAAGGCAACTTCAAACAGGCTGGGATCGCATTGTCGCGTTTTGCGATCAACTCGATCCTTGGGATTGGCGGTCTGGGAGATCCAGCGTCTGATTTCAACGTCCCGCGTGTCGACACCAATTTTGGTGAAACGCTGCACGTCTGGGGTGTTGGCGAAGGCACCTATGTGGAACTGCCGTTCTTTGGCCCCTCGACCGCACGCGATGCGACGGGTCTGGTTATCGACTTTTTCACAAACCCCATTGGATATGCCAAGAACAATCCTGCCGATAACATCGACGTTTACGCCGAAATCGTGCGTCGTCTCGGGGATCGTGGCACATATTCCGATACAGTGGATTCGATTCTGTATGAGAGCGCCGACAGCTACGCGCAGGCGCGTCTGATCTATTTGCAGAACCGCCGGTTCGAGTTGGGCCAGGCTTCTGAGAACGCAGAGATCGATCCGTTTGAATTGAGCACGGAAGGATTTTAAGTCATGCACCGTCGAAATTTCCTATTGGCCTTGGGCGCAAGCCTGTCATTTGCTCCGGCTGCTGGCTGGGCATTGGACAACGCAAGCGCAAGCCGTTTGATCGATAACCTTGTTGGCGACATCAATAATGTCATCGAATCCGGCAAAGGTGAAACCGCGATGTTCCGCGAGTTTGAACGAATCTTTGCGAATTACAGCGATACATCCTACATCGCGGCCTACGCGATGGGTGTCGAAGCCCGCCGCGCGAGCAATAGCCAAAAGAAAGCCTTTTCCAAAGCATTCCAAGGTTACATTTCCCGCAAATACGGCCGCCGCTTCCGTGAGTTCGTTGGTGGTCGTCTTGAGGTAACAGGCGTCAAGAAGGTCAAGAAGTGGTATGAGGTCGACACCGTGGCCTATCTGCAAGGTCAGTCTCCGTTCAAGGTGACATTCCTTGTCTCCGATCGTTCGGGTCAGGACCGTTTCTTCAATATGTTCATCGAAGGCGTGAACCTCTTGTTGACGGAGCGGACTGAGGTTGGCGCGATCTTGGATCGCAACCGTGGCGACATCGACAAGACAATCGCCGAGCTCAAGAAACTCGGCTGAGACCCAGCTCGAACGTCAGACATGAAAAAGGCCCCGTTTGGGGCCTTTTCTTATTTAAGCGACGATCCTGGGTCTTAGTTGCCAAAAATCCCGCGCAACACATTGTCGATCGCATTGCCAAGCCCCTGCCCTTGGCCCTGCCCACCACTCTGCGGAACGCGGCGCGGCTGAGGTTCGTGGCGGACTTCCGGCACCTGCAACTCGGGTGGTGCGCGCATGGGCAAAGGTTTCGGGGTTAGCCCGTCATGCACCCGCACCATCGTCTCTTTCCAGATTTCAGCGGGCAGACCGCCGCCGGTCACTCCTGTCAACGGCGTATTGTCATCGTAGCCCATCCAGACCCCCGCAACGTAATCCGCAGTGAACCCGATAAACCAGGCATCGCGGGCGGCTTGGGTGGTGCCAGACTTGCCTGCCGCTTGCCAGCCGGGCAACTGTGCGCGTGTCCCTGTGCCGTTGGTGATGACTTTGTCCATCATCCAGATCAACTGTTGTGCCGCCTCGGTGCGGATCACGCGTTCCCCAATACCACTGTCATTTCGCAGCAGCGGCTCATTGTCCTGCGATAGTTGCAGCTCAACCAGCCCATAGGGCGCGACAGAGGACCCACCGTTCAAGATACCCGCATAGGCCCCGGTCATCTCCAACAGGCTGCTTTCGGACGCGCCAAGGGCCAGTGCGGGGCCATCTGCCAGGCTGCTTGCAATACCAAAGTCACCTGCAACCTGACGCACCAGGTCACGTCCGACCGCTTCGGAGATTTTGACCGCAGGAATGTTCAACGAGTCCTTGAGCGCCCGAGTCAGTGTGACTTCGCCATAGAAACGATGCGTATAGTTCTTGGGGCACCACTGCCCAGATCCGGGGATGTTCAGGCAGTATTCCGCATCCAGCACCACGTCATAGGGCGAGTACCCCAATTCAAGCGCGGTGGCATAGACAAAGGGTTTGAATGAAGATCCGGTCTGCCGTTTCGCCTGTGTGGCGCGGTTAAAGACACCGGAAACACGTGTCTGGCGTCCGCCGACCATTGCACGGACCGCACCATCCGCGCTCATCACCACAATGGCGGCCTGCGCTTTGGAGCCTGCACGCACCTTATTGGTAAAAACGTAGTCCAGCGCATCTTCGGCGGCTTTTTGCAGCCGTTGATCCAGCGTCGTGCGCAGCACCACGTCTTCGGTTGTTTCCTGCCCCAGGAAATCAGGGATCGTATCCATCACCCAATCCGCGAAATATCCACCAGCGCGCGCTTGCGCGGCCTTCGACAAAGTCGCGGGATTGTTTTGTCCCGTACGGGTTTGTTCCGCTGTCAGATAACCCTGCTCGTTCATCAAGCGCAAAACCGTAGCGGCGCGGTCTTGTGAGCGTTGCAGGTTGTTTGTCGGCGCCAATGTACTGGGCGCGGTCAAAAGCCCGGCCAGCATTGCGCTTTCTGCGGCGTTCACCTGATTGGCAGACTTGCCAAAGTAGCGCTGCGCGGCAGCTTCGACACCATAAGCACCGCCACCAAGATAAGCGCGGTTCATATAGATCGAGAGGATCTCGTCCTTGCTGTATTTGACCTCCATCGCCAGGGCAAACAGCGCTTCCTTGGCTTTGCGCCCCAGGGAGCCACGCCGACAATCCGCCTCATAGGCCGCTTCGCTCTTCCAATCCTGCGGATCATAAGCAACCCCAAGACACAACAGCTTGGCAGTTTGCTGAGTGATCGTTGAGCCACCATGGCCAGACAGCGGTCCACGCCCCTCACGCAGGTTGATACGCACGGCCGAGGCCACGCCACGCGGGCTGATACCAAAGTGACGATAGAAGCGTTTGTCTTCGGTGGCGACAAAGGCGTGTTTCAGATGGGGCGAGACGGTATCGGTCGTCGCCACGCCGCCAAATTGGTCCCCGCGCCAGGCAAAGACATCGCCGTTGCGGTCCAGCATCGTCACAGAACCCTGCGCACGCCCGTCCACAAAACCGCGAAAATCAGGCAGGGAGACATAGATATTGGTCACTGCTATGGCCAGCAACAGTCCAGCGGCCAGGCCAATACGCCAACCAGCCCCCCATAGGGTGGCGAAAATTCGCCCAACAAACCAGCGCATCCAGCCAAAAACACCCCGTTTGCGTGGTGCGCTGGCCTTGGTTCTGGTTTTTCGCTTACGCCCAAATACGACGCTTAAAAAGCCTTTACCGGCACGCTTTGGTGCGCGCGCCTTCTTCTTTGGTTTCTTGCGGGCAGATCCATACCTGTTGTCCGCAACCAGAGACTTTCGTCCTGTTTTTCGTACCATGCCTATATCCTGCCCGGTTTGCCCGTTTTACCAACATTACTACGCGCAATTTGCTGGGTTGAAGGGCAATTTGTTAGGAATTGCTCTTTGTTTTCTGCTTCATTTTTGTGCATTGACCAGTTTTTAAGCAAAATTTTTCATCTCAGCCACTTCATGAGCACCTGAAAGGCGCAACCTCAGTTTCATCGACTCGTCACAATCGTTTTGCTGCCATTGCGAATGAACGGGCGCAATGCCCGAGAAAGGGTGTTGAGATGAAAATGATCATTGCAGCCATCAAGCCCTTCAAGCTGGAAGAGGTCCGCGAAGCGCTGACCCAAATCGGCGTGTCGGGACTGATGGTGACAGAAATTAAGGGCTTTGGTGCGCAAGCAGGGCACACCGAAATCTATCGTGGAGCTGAATACGAAGTGAACTTCGTTCCCAAGGTTAAGCTTGAGATCGTAGTTCCTGAGGCGCAGGCGGAACAAGTGGTGGAAACCATCACTCAGACTGCACGCACCGGCAAAATCGGCGATGGCAAGATCTTTGTGCTGGATGTGGCACAAGCCGTACGCGTGCGTACCGGCGAAACCAACCACGAGGCGCTTTAAAGCGTCCACAGGGAAGGAAATACGGACATGAAAAAATATACTCTTCCGCTAGCCGCGGCGGCACTTGTTGCCCTGCCCGGTCTGGCACTGGCCGATGATCCAGTTCCGGGTGTAAACCCGTCGACGGACACGGTCTTTATTCTGAACTCACTGCTGTTCCTGATGGCAGGTTTCCTGGTTTTCTGGATGGCCGCAGGCTTCTCCATGCTGGAAGCTGGCTTGGTGCGTGCAAAGAACGTAACCATGCAGCTGACCAAAAACATGGCGCTGTTCTCGCTGGCCGCCATCTTCTACTGGCTGATCGGCTATAACCTGATGTACCCGCTGGGCACATGGTCCGTCGAAGGCGTTCTGTCTGGCGTTTGGGGCCCTGGTGTTCTGGAAGCTGTTGGTGTTGGTGCCGATGCTGTTGATGACTACAGCTACGCGACAACTGGTTCTGACTTCTTCTTCCAGCTGATGTTCTGTGCGGCAACTGCTTCGATCGTATCCGGCACCCTGGCCGAGCGTATCAAACTGTGGCCTTTCCTGATCTTCACCATCGTTCTGACCTCCGTCATCTACCCGCTGCAAGCGTCGTGGAAATGGGGCGGCGGCTTCCTGGACGAGATGGGCTTCCTGGACTTCGCGGGTTCCACCGTTGTTCACTCTGTAGGTGGCTGGGCGGCTCTGACCGGTGCAATCATCCTCGGCCCACGTATCGGCAAGTACAAAGACGGCAAAACCGTTCCGATGCCTGGTTCCAACCTGGCTCTGGCCACACTGGGTACATTCATCCTGTGGATGGGTTGGTTCGGCTTTAACGGCGGTTCGCAGCTGGCAATGGGCACAATCGGTGATGTTGCTGACATCTCCCGTATCTTTGCAAACACCAACGCAGCAGCTGCTGGTGGCGCGGTTGCAGCTCTGATCCTGACACAAGTCATGTTCAAGAAGCCTGACCTGACCATGATCCTGAACGGCGCACTGGCGGGCCTCGTGTCCATCACAGCCGAGCCTCTGACACCCTCCCTGGGTCTGGCGACCTTGATCGGTGCAGTTGGCGGCGTGATCGTTGTCTTCGCGGTTCCATTCTTGGACAAGCTGAAAATCGACGACGTTGTTGGCGCGATCCCGGTTCACCTGATTGCTGGTATCTTCGGCACCCTGGTTGTTCCACTGTCCAACTCTGACGCAAGCTTTGGCACACAGATCTACGCGATTGCGGTTGTTGGTATCTTCACTGTTGTTGCCTCCGGCGCGATGTGGCTGATCCTCAAAGCCGTGTTCGGTATCCGGGTCTCCGAAGAAGACGAAGTCAACGGTCTCGACATGGCAGAGCTGGGCATGGAAGCCTATCCTGAGTTCTCGCCAAGCTAAGCTTTAGCATCGAACTGATACAAGAAAGCCCCGGGTTCGCCCGGGGCTTTTTCGTTGTGAACCTCCGCCACGGGTGCACAAAAAAAACCGCCAGGCTTTCGCGTGGCGGCTTTCGTTTCTCAGTAAAGAATTGTGGCGTCAGACGCCTGCTTTTACAATTGCCTGCGCAAGGATCGGAACGGTCTCGCTGTTGAGGCCCGCAATGTTCATCCGGCTGTCGCCAACCATGTAAATCCCATCCTCGGCCCGCATCTTTTCAACCAGATCCGAAGACGTGCCCAGCAATGAGAACATGCCGCGGTGCTGCGCGATAAAGCCAAAGCGGTCGGACCCGGTCAGCTTTTGCAGCTCATCCGCCAACTGTTGACGTAGACCCAGCATGCCCAGGCGCACATCTTCCAGCTCGGCCGCCCAATCGGTGCGCAGCGCGTCGTCATTCAGGATCGTGGTCACAATCCGTGCGCCATGATCTGGCGGGAAGGAATAGTTCTGGCGGTTCAAGAAGGCCAAAGTGCCTTGGTTCAATGCACGTGCATCAGCGTCTTGCGAAATCGCCATCAACAGACCGGTACGTTCGCGGTAAATGCCAAAATTCTTGGAACAGCTCGCCGCAATCAGACACTCTGGCACAGAAGAGGCCACCAAACGCACGCCCTGCGCATCCTCCTCCAAACCGTCGCCAAAGCCCTGGTACGCAATGTCGACCATCGGGATCAGGCCTTTTTCGACCACCAGATCCACAACCACTTGCCACTGAGACAGGTTCAGATTTGCGCCGGTTGGGTTGTGACAGCAGCCATGTAGCAGCACCACATCGCCTGCATTGGCGGTTTTGAGATCTTCGATCATGCCATCGAAATCCACACCACGCGTCTCACTGTCGAAATAGCGATAGGCGATGGTTTCGATGTTCAGATACTTCAGGATCGACAAATGGTTCGGCCATGTCGGGTTGGAAACAAAAACCCGTGCCTCTGGATTGGCGTTGCGGATCAGCTCAAACGCTTGGCGCACCGCGCCAGTGCCACCAGGTGTGGCTGCCGCGGCGATCTTGTCGCGTGCAACGGCATCACCCAGGATCAAACCAATCATCCCGTCTGCATAGGCAGGGTCACCGGCCAGACCAACATAGGACTTGCTGGCCTGTGTTTCCCAAATCTTCTGCTCGGCCGCTTTTACGGCACGCATAACCGGGGTGACACCTTCGGCGTTTTTGTAAACGCCGACACCAAGGTCAACTTTGGAGGCACGCGGGTCCTCACGGAATTTTTGCATCAACGCCAGGATTTTATCTGCGGGTTGTGCTTTCAGGTTCTCAAACATCAGGTCTCTCCAGTCGCGATCGGCAGGGTTGGGAAGGCTCCCCATTCCACCCATGAACCGTCGTATAGCGAATAATCAGTCTTTCCCATGCGCTCCATCGCAAGGCACAGGATTGCGGCGGTCACCCCTGACCCGCAGGTGGTGATGGCGGGTTTTGCAAGGTCTACGCCTGCGTCTGCAAAGACAGCCTGCAACTCAGCCGCCTGTTTCATGGTGCCATCGGCATTTAGAACAGTGCCAAACGGCACGTTTTTTGAATTTGGAATATGCCCAGCGCGCAAGCCCGCCCGGGGCTCGGCTGCCTCGCCACGAAACCTTGCGGCAGCGCGTGCGTCGATAATTTCGTGGTCATGCAGTTTTGACGCGGACGACACCTGTGTGGCATCGCGCACCAAATGTTTCTGCACCCGTACGGTCATATGGCGGTCGCGGATCACCGGCGGCAGATCTTCGACGGCGCGGCCTTCGGCCTTCCATTTCGGCAGTCCCCCGTCCAGCACCGCGACATTGTTTTGCCCCATCAGACGGAACAACCACCAGACACGTGCAGCGGAAAACAATCCCTGCCAGTCATAGATGACAATCTGGTGCCCATCGCCCACACCCATTGCCCGCAGGCGCGACATGAATTTTTCCACAGGGGGCGCCATATGCGGCAGATCAGATCGCTGATCTGAGATGTCGTCGATATCAAAGAAACGCGCACCCGGGATATGCTCTGCGTCATAGGCCGCCTTGGCAGTACCTGCCGCTTCCGGGCCACTGCCCACAGGCGGCATGGACGCATCCAGAATACGTAGATCTGGATCCTTCAGATGTTCTGCCAGCCATTCGGTCGAAACAAGTGTCTTTGGATCGTCCTTCATTTATGCCTCCCGGGAAAACCTGAAAGCATGGGTACTACCCCCCTTGACCCTGTGCAAGACGGGCCAACTCGTCAATTCGGATAAATTTGCAGCTGCCTGCGACTTACTTGTTGTCTTTAAGCAGACGCTGTTTTTGCCGTGACCAATCCCGTTTGGCCTCAGTCGCACGTTTGTCGTGCAGCTTCTTACCTTTGGCGATGCCGATTTTGATTTTAGCACGGCCTTTGTGGTTGAAGTACAGTACCAACGGAACCAGCGTCATACCCTTGCGCTGAGTGGCGTTCCACAACTCGGCCAATTCCTTGCGCGACACCAACAGCTTGCGACGTCGACGCTCCACATGTTTGAACACTTTGGCCTGCTCATAGGGCGGCACATACGAATTCACCAACCACAATTCGCCATCCTCGACCGCAGCATAGGAATCCGCGATATTCACGCCATTGCCGCGCATCGCTTTGACTTCTGATCCGTGCAGCATCACGCCACATTCCAGATCGCTATCGATTGCATAATCGTAGCGCGCGCGCCGGTTTTCGGCGACAACTTTGTAGTTCGGGTCAGTATTTTGCTGCTTCTTGGCCATGGAACGCAGATGTAAGCGGGCGGACGGGCAGACGCAAGAGATCGCGTGCACCTCGGGTTGCTAGAAAACGCAGACTGTGCAGATCACGCGCGTATGGAACACCGGCCAAATGTGCATCGTCGGACGCGCGTGCGTGAATTGGCAAAGCCGCGCTCAAAACGCACCGCGACCATAATAATGGGTGTTGAGGAACACCGCGCCTTCGTCCAACCCGCGATACGCATGTGGTTGGTCCGCGGCGAATCGAACAGCCTGCCCCTGGCTCAATTGACGCTCTGTCTCATCGACATGTAATTCCATCCCCCCCGAGAGCACAAAAATATCTTCGACCAACCCGGCCACATGCGCCTCAGATTGATGGAACTGTCCTGGGCTCAGGGTGATCTCAAACGTCTCCACCCCAAGCATCGCATCGTAGGGAAAGACAATCCGCACCGAGATACTGCCTGGAAAACGGACAGCGCCGCAACTTTCGGTACAGGTAACTTCTTGCAGTAAAAAAGAAAGTGGCATCCCAAAGCCTTGGGATATCTTCCAAAGCGTCGCAATTGTCGGACTGGATTCCTGCCGCTCAATCTGTCCCAGCATCGCTTTACTGACACCCGTCTGATCCGCAGCCCGGCTCAGGCTGATCCCTTTTTCATTTCGTATTCGGCGCAGGTTCTGCGCGATCGTGTCTTCTCTCATTGCGGACAAAAGCCCCATATCGCGTGGTTAACATTTGCCCCTTGTGCGTTATAACGCACAAAGCTAGGCTGGACGTTATAACGCACAAAGCTAATCGCAGCTGCAGTAAATGGAAAGCCGCCGGGCCATGTCTTTGAAAATTTCCCATATCGCCGCAGGGGCGATTGCCGTTTTGATCGGCTACACCAGCTCGGTTGCCATCATTTTCCAAGCCATTGACGCCGTAGGAGCCACCCCGGCACAGGCCGCCAGTTGGATGATGGCCTTGGGTGTCGGCATGGGGGTGACCTGCCTTATCTTGTCGCTGCGGTACAAAATGCCGATTCTTACGGCTTGGTCGACCCCCGGCGCGGCCCTTATTGCGGTCGGCATGACCGGTGTCTCCATAAACCAAGCCATCGGCGCCTTTGTGTTTGCAGCCATTCTTCTGACACTTACCGGCCTCACAGGGTGGTTTGAAAAATTCGCCAAATTGATCCCAGATACCCTCGCCAACGCGCTGCTCGCAGGCATTCTGTTCCAATTTGGTCTGGCCGCATTTCACGCGCTTGAAACCGACCCTGCATTGGTGCTGATTATGGGAGCCTGTTTTATCACCGGAAAAATTCTCTTTCCACGCTATACAGTTCCCGCCAGCTTTCTGATCGGCTGCATTTGGGCAATCAGCGCCGGAAGCTTTGGTGAGATCGCAGAGCTGGACCTGAGCATAAGCGCCCCAGTGTTCGTGATGCCGGAATTTTCACTCCAGGTGCTGATCGGTCTTGGGCTGCCACTTTATATTGTCACCATGTGCTCGCAGAACATGCCCGGCGTCGTAACCCTGCGCGGCGCGGGATATACGCCGCCGGTGTCCGCCGGCCTCACCGTTACCGGGCTTGCCTCACTCCTTCTCGCCCCCTTCGGCGGATATGCCTTCAATCTTGCGGCGATTACTGCCGCCATATGTGCAGGACCCGAAGCCGATGACGATCCATCATCCCGCTACATGGCCGCAGTCGCAGCAGGGGTATTTTACTGCGGTGTGGGTCTTGGCGGTGCCGCTGTCATCAGCCTGTTCCTCATTGCGCCGCCAGCGCTGATCGCGGCTATTGCCGGTCTTGCTTTGCTAGGCACCATCGGCAATAGCCTGTCGCAGGCCCTAAATGAGGCTGAGGGACGCGAGGCTGCGCTGATCACCTTTATGGTCGCAGTGTCTGGCATTAGCTTCTGGGGCATTGGCGCCGCGTTCTGGGCATTGGTTGCCGGGCTTGTCGTAGACACGCTTTTGCGCAAGCCAACACGTCGCGCTGCGCAATCATGACCCCAAACACCCGTCGCAATCAGGGTCACATAAGGTCCTGAGCCACCAAAAATGACCGAACACGCCCCCGAGATATTGCCATTGTTGCGCAAATAGTGTCCCTGTGGGCCAGAATTAAGGGAAAAAGCAAAATGCCGATGTACCGATCCAGAACCTCTACCCATGGCCGTAATATGGCTGGTGCGCGTGGCCTTTGGCGCGCGACCGGCATGACCGACACTGATTTTGGCAAACCCATTATCGCCATCGTGAACTCCTTCACCCAATTTGTCCCCGGGCACGTCCATCTCAAGGACCTCGGCCAGATGGTTGCGCGTGAGGTTGAGGCCGCAGGCGGTGTCGCCAAGGAATTCAACACAATCGCCGTGGATGACGGCATCGCCATGGGCCACGACGGCATGCTCTACTCCCTGCCCTCGCGTGAAATCATTGCCGACAGTGTCGAATATATGGTCAACGCCCACTGTGCGGACGCGATGGTCTGTATCTCCAACTGTGACAAGATCACACCGGGTATGATGATGGCCGCCATGCGCCTCAATATCCCTGTGATCTTTGTCTCCGGCGGTCCAATGGAAGCGGGCAAAATCGACATTGCCGACCTCGACATGAAAAAGATCGACTTGGTTGATGCGATGGTGGCTGCCGCAAACGACAAATTCACTGACGAACAAGTCCAGCACATCGAAGAAAACGCCTGCCCAACCTGCGGGTCCTGCTCTGGCATGTTCACCGCAAACTCGATGAACTGCTTGGCCGAAGCCTTGGGTCTGGCCCTGCCGGGCAATGGCTCCACTCTAGCGACTCATGCCGACCGGAAACACCTGTTCCTGGAAGCCGGCCGCAAGATTGTTGAGATCACCAAGCGTCACTATGAAGAAAACGAAAAAGGCCTGCTGCCGCGTGAGATTGCGACATTTGACGCCTTTGAAAACGCGATGAGCCTCGACATTGCGATGGGCGGGTCCACCAATACCGTTCTGCACCTGCTGGCGATCGCGCATGAAGGCAATGTCGATTTCACCATGACCGACATGGACCGCCTCAGCCGGAACGTGCCCTGCCTATGTAAAGTGGCACCAAATACCGAAAATGTGCATATGGAAGACGTGCACCGCGCCGGTGGGATCTTCTCGATCCTGGGTGAGCTGAGCCGCGCAGGCCTGCTGCATAACGACGTGCCAACTGTGCACTCCAGTACCATGGGCGAGGCCATCGCCAAATGGGACATCAAGGTTGCCAACAACACCGACGCCGAAGAGCTGTTCAAGGCGGCCCCAGGTGGCGTACGCACCACCGAAGCCTTCAGCCAATCAAACCGGTACAAAGAGCTGGACACCGACCGCGAAGGCGGCGTCATCCGCTCCAAAGAGCACGCATTTAGCCAGGACGGTGGCCTCGCGGTACTGTTCGGCAATATCGCGCGCGATGGCTGTATCGTTAAAACCGCTGGCGTGGACGCCTCCAACCTGACCTTCACCGGCACGGCCTATGTCTGCGAAAGCCAGGATCAAGCCGTGAACGATATTCTGACCGGGAAAGTCAGCGAAGGCGATGTTGTGGTTATCCGCTACGAAGGTCCACGTGGTGGCCCGGGCATGCAGGAAATGCTCTACCCAACGTCTTATCTGAAATCCAAAGGGTTGGGCAAAGCCTGTGCACTGCTGACCGACGGCCGTTTCTCCGGCGGCACCTCGGGTCTGTCCATTGGTCACGTCTCCCCCGAGGCGGCCGAGGGCGGTGTCATTGGTCTGGTCGAGCACGGCGACCGGATCGAAATCGACATCCCCAAACGGTCGATCCAGCTTGTGGTCTCTGATGAGGTGCTCGAAGCACGCCGCAAAGTTCAGGACGAAAAAGGTTGGAAACCCGCGGCACCGCGCAAACGGAAAGTCTCTACCGCGCTCAAAGCCTACGGGCTGCTGGCGACATCAGCCGCCAAAGGCGCGGTCCGCGCACTGCCCGACGACGAATAAGCCACGAGGCCGCTCAAAAACACCGCCCCGCCGCATTTGGCGGGGCTTTTTACTTTTGGCAGGAACCAAGCATGTCCCAATGGCGTCCAGCACAAAATATTCGCACCAAGGCCATTGGCCTCGCGTGGCGGGACAACCGGCTACTTGCCGCCGAAGTGACCGATGACACCGGCCGCATCAAAGGGGTACGCCCCTTGGGTGGTTCAATCGAGTTTGGCGAAACCTGGCAAGCCGCCCTCACACGAGAATTTCGCGAGGAGCTGGAAGTCGACATCACCATTACCGGAACGCCCATAGTCTTGGAGAATATCTTCACGCACGAAGGCAGCACCGGCCATGAAATCATCTTTGCCGCGCCAATCGTTTTGCCCCAAGCACCACATCTGGTAGGGGACAAAATCACATTTCGTGAGGACAATGGCACAATCTGCACCGCAGGTTGGTATGCGCTCGACCAGCTCGACACTAACGGTTTGGCGCTTTACCCAACGGGGCTGAAGCAAAAACTGCTAAATCCCTCGGCACCCGCGCCGCGATAGCGGCGCCCGGCCCAACAGGAGGAAGGCATCCCTATGCCTGATCGACGGGCGGGAGTGTCCTGCCTTTACGATCAATTCCCAAGTTTGGCGTGAACCTCATCCAGATCAATTTCGCCGATCGGCATTTTGTTGCCCGGGTTTTCGAAGTCATATTTGAAGACTTCGAAATCACGTTTGTAGATCTCGTAGACCAGATGCATCGACAGATCGTCAAAATAGTCTTCCACCGGATGCGCACGTTTTGGTCCGTGGCCTTCGCTTTCGTTAAACCGCGGGATTGACGCAAGATCCACCGTATTGGGTGTCTCAATCGCATCCATCACCTGCTGCATGCCGTCGTTGAACTGTTCGGTCCAGATGATCTTGTCATAGCGTCCCCCGTTGCAAATGAACGTCGACACATGACCTGAGGTAGACGACCAATGGATATCCGGATCCATCGGGCGCCGGTAACGCACGGTGTCACGTACAAACAGCAGGAAGCGGCGGAAGCTTTTGATCTGGTCAAACTCCTGCTTTCCGTCGTCACCCCCAACTTCGATCCCGTATTCATAGGTCAGTTTTGGAACCAAGTTTCCACGATAGCGTTTCCCATTGCGCTGGATGCCGCAGATCTTGTCGAAAAACGAGCTCAGCACCCGTGTGTAAGGGTTGCGCACGCAGGTGAATGCGTATGCCTCTTGCGCCTTCACGACCTCGGTGATCGGATCCTGGCTGTGATCCAGCGCCCATTTGTGCAGCCCATCGGTTGCATCATGGATATCGCCATCAAAAAAGCGCCCATGGTCTGAGTAATACATGATCTGACCAATGGTCGAACACGCGCATTTGGGCACAACCCGATATACGACGCTTTTGCTTTCGGTCATCCAGGTTCCAGGAAACCCCATGTGCACTCCTTATTTCTTACAGCCTATGAAACTATCGCAATTCCGCTGCATTCTTTAGACTTAAGATAAAATACAGAACATTGCGGTTTATTCACCCTGTGATCCCGCTTATCAAGGAAAACAAGTCCCAGCGTCAGGATTAATCGTTTCATAAATGGCCAAAATTGCCTACATCCTTCTGTGCCACAAAGACCCCGAGGCCGTTGTGCAGCAGGCCAACCAACTGACGGCTGTTGGTGATTATATCTCCATCCATTTTGACGCGCGCGCGCCCAAAGCGGATTTTGATACCATCCGCAACGCTCTGAAAGACAACCCCAACGTTGCCTTTTCCAAGAAGCGTGAAAAATGCGGCTGGGGTGAATGGTCCCTGGTCCAAGCGACGCTCCATGCGTTGGAAACCGCCGTTCAAAGCTTTCCGCGCGCGACACATTTCTACATGGTGTCCGGTGACTGCATGGCCGTTAAGACGGCAGAGTATGCGCATCGTTTTCTTGACCAGCGTGACTGTGATTTCATCGAAAGCTTTGATTTCTTTGACAGCGACTGGATCAAAACCGGGATGAAAGAAGACCGGCTTATCTATCGGCACGTCTTTAACGAACGTAAGAACAAGAGCCTGTTCTACGCCAGCGTCAACTTGCAACGACGGTTAAAGCTGGACCGCAAGATCCCCGCAGATCTGCAAGTGCAAATTGGCAGCCAATGGTGGTGTTTGCGCCGCCGGACCGTTGAACGCCTTCTGGAGTTCTTGAAAAAGCGCAAAGACATCATTCGGTTTTTCCGCACCACCTGGATCCCGGACGAGACGTTTTTTCAAACCCTGGTCCGTCATCTGGTGCCAGAAGAGGAAATCGAAGCCCGCACTCTGACGTTCCTGATGTTCAGCGACTATGGGATGCCGATTTCCTTTTACAATGATCACTATGATCTGTTGCTCAGCCAGGATTTCCTCTTTGCCCGCAAAATCAGCCCCGACGCCAAGGAGCTTAAGCTGCGTCTTGGTAAGCTTTACGCAGCCCAGGACATCGCGTTTTCGATTTCAAACGAGGGCCGCAACCTGCATCAATTCCTGACCGAACGAGGGCGTGTTGGACGCCGCTTTTCGCCGCGGTTTTGGGAAACCGAAAGCTCGCTTGGGCGCGAACGCGAGTTGATGATTATCACGTGCAAAAAGTGGCATGTCGCCAAACGCATTTTAGAGCCTGTCCAACAGGTCACCAACGTTCCCTGCCTTCAGTATCTCTTCAACGAAGAAAACACGCCCTTACCCGACTTGGGAGGGATCGAGGGGTCATTGAGCAAGCGCACCCGTCACCGTAGGGCCTTGATGCGTATGTTGTTTGAATATTTTGACAGCGACCGCGTGGTGGTTTGTATGGATCCGGCCTCTCTGGATTTGATCCAGGATTTCTATTCGGACCGGTCCAAAACACGGTTGCTGCAGATCGAATGTAACTTTAGCGACAGCTACCTGTCTGGCCACGCGCGCCGTGTGGGGCTCGCTGGCGAGGAGACCTCTCCCCAGTCACTCGAACGTCTATTGCCGACAATCCGCAACGATATTCTGTTCGAAGCTGACCGCCTTCGGGACGCCAACCTCGACCACCATGTCATATTGCGCGAAACCAACGATCCCGAAACAAATCGGCAGCGATTGCAAGAGTTCCTTTCTATCTCTGAGGAACAGGCAGATCGGATCCTAAGCACCGAACATCTATTTGCGGACTAACGGCACCTAGGCCAAGAATTATTTCTTCTTAAACAACCGCATCAGCTTGTTTTTACGGTCTGTAACAGCGTCGCCTACAGCATACAGGTTGTCTTCTACGTCATCCATCAGCGGATCCACACGGCGCGCTTTAAAGCGGCGCCAGCGCACGTAGATCGCCCAGAAGACCAGCGCCAATCCAATCAGGATGACAATGCTGCTCCAATTCGTGACGCGGACGTCAGGCCCGTCTACCGGCTTCAAAGAAATCGCATTTGGGAAGATCGACAAGAACTGGTTGCGCCAGCCATAGTGACGGATCGCAACCCACTCAGGTGCATCTTTGGTCGAAATCGCATCATTGGCTTCCGTATAAAGGTTCGCCGTGTCGAATTTGAAATACGGCGGCCAGCTCCAGCCGGTGTCTTCGTTTCGGTAAACAATTGCATCACCATCGGGACGCACCGCCTGAAGGAATTGGACATCGCGGTTGGTAAGGTTTTGCGACTGCGCATCGGGGCGTGACCAGAAAACGCGGGTCCAGTCATTCAGTTCCTGACGCTCTTCATAGGTGTTGACGATACGTACAACGTCATATTGCGGAAGCGTGTAATGTAGAAAGGCAGCAATACCGCCCCAAAACACCAAGGCAAGACCCCAACGCAAATAGCCCATGACAACGCCTCCAAAAAAATCTGCAACGTAGGTCTCCTACGTTTCTTCTATGTGGGGCATGCAAAGCAAAAGCCCAAGCGTCAAGTGGGGCAAATGTGACAATTTTCGTCTGATGCAGGAAAACGCCGCCCGGATCTCCAGGCGGCGCTGTGAAATCAGCCTACGACGTTGAAGTCAGGGCCGTAAGGATACTTGGTGATGTTCTCATTGCTGTCATCCGTGATGACCAGAATATCATGCTCCCGGTACCCACCCGCACCCGGTGCGCCTTCGGCGATGGTCAGCATCGGTTCCATTGAGATCACCATGCCCGGTTCCAGCACAGTGTCGATGTCTTCACGCAGCTCCAGTCCGGCTTCGCGACCGTAGTAATGCGACAGCACACCAAAGGAATGACCATAACCAAAGGTGCGGTGCTTCAGCAGATCGCGTTCTTCAAAAAACGCGTTGATCTTCTCGGTCACCTCGGCACACGAAGCACCGGGTTTCAGCAGGGACATACCATATTCATGGGCCGCCACATTGGCTTGCCAGATTTCAAGGCTATCCGCGTCGACCTCACCCACAAACATGGTGCGTTCCAACGCCGTGTAATAGGCCGAAATCATCGGGAACGTGTTCAGCGACAGGATATCGCCGCGCTGCAATTGGCGACCGGTGACCGGGTTGTGTGCCCCATCCGTGTTGATCCCCGATTGGAACCACACCCATGTGTCGCGGTATTCGGCGTCGGGAAAGCGTTTGGCAATCTCCAGCTCCATCGCGTCACGGCCCGCCATGGCCACGTCGATCTCACGCACGCCTTCTTTCACCGCATCACGAATGGCGTAACCGCCAACATCTGCCACCGCAGCGCCTGCTCGGATCAACTCGATCTCAGCCGCAGATTTGCGCATGCGCTGCTGCATAGTGGCTTCAAACAGGTCAACCAACTGGGAGGGTTTCAAAAACGCCACAAGCTTGTCACGTTGCAACAACGTCAGGTGGTCGCTTTCAAATCCAACTGTGGCACCTTCGCCGGTGACAGAACAAATTGCGCGCCAAAAGTTGTCGCGTTGCCAATCCGTATAGGTGATGTTGTCGCAGAACGAGCGCCGCCAGGGTTGGCCTGCATCAATTCCCGCACTGATGGTGACAGCCGTATCAGCGGTGACAACCAGCGCATAAGGCCTACCAAAGGCACAATAGGTAAACCCAGAATAATACGAGATATTATGCATGGATGTGAAAACCGCAGCCGACACCCCAAGGGTTGCCATCGTCTGGCGTAGGCCAGCGATACGGGCTTCATATTCAGCAACGGAAAACTGCAATGGCGCTTTTTCGCCATTGTGAAAACGATACATTTCAGGACGTGCAGTCATGCTGGATCCTTCCTTTCGCAAAGAAAGCTCCCGGCGTTCAGGACATGATATGGAACCGGTCCATGATTTTGGCATGATGCCGATCATGTGGCGACGCCATCGCCCGACCGTAACAGAACTAGAACCGCTTGATGCAGCTCAGGACAAGCAAAATCGTGTTCGCGACCTGTGATTTTTCGCTGAGGTTTATCAGTTTGGCGAACTTGCCCAAAAGCCGCGCGGGAACTGGCTTTAAGCACATTGTAAAACTGGATTTAGAAAACCGTATGGACAAAAACTACAATCCTTGCTCTCGATACGCCAATCCGTATGCAAGGAACCCTGCCCCATGACCGCCGTCGCAACCGACCTCAAATCTCTTCTCAAAGACACATCCCTTCTCGAAACGCGCGCCTATATTGGGGGTGCCTTTGTGGACGGCGACAACGGTGCTTTTGACGTCATCAACCCGGCGCGCGGTGACGTTGTCGCACAAGTTGCCGACCTCTCACGGGCTCAAGTTGCAGGCGCGATTGCGCAAGCCGAAGTCGCCCAGAAAGAATGGGCCAAATGGACCGGCAAGGAACGCGCTGTCTTGTTGCGCCAATTTTATGATCTGATCATGGAAAACCAGGAAGATCTGGCCATCATCTTAACCGCGGAGATGGGCAAACCCTTGTCCGAAGCACGCGGTGAAATCGCCTATGGTGCGTCCTTCATTGAGTTTTTTGGCGAAGAAGCCAAGCGCATCTATGGGGAGACGATCCCCGGCCATCAACGCGACAAACGTATCACGGTGCTGAAACAACCCATCGGGGTTGCCGCGTCGATCACGCCGTGGAACTTTCCAAATGCAATGATCACCCGCAAAGCAGGCCCCGCATTGGCGGCAGGCTGTGCCTTTGTCGCGCGCCCGTCCGAAGAGACACCGCTGTCGGCGACGGCACTGGCGGTGCTGGCCGACCGCGCTGGCATCCCCGCAGGCGTGTTCAACGTGGTGCCAAGCCTCAACGCCGCCGAAATTGGCCAAGAGTTCTGCGAAAACGATGCCGTGCGCAAGCTGACCTTTACCGGGTCCACCAATGTCGGTCGCATTCTGCTGCGTCAGGCGGCCGATAGCGTGATGAAATGCTCGATGGAGCTGGGCGGCAACGCGCCCTTTATTGTCTTTGACGACGCCGATCTGGATGCTGCTGTCGATGGTGCCATCATGTGCAAGTTCCGCAACAACGGGCAAACCTGCGTCTGTGCCAATCGGATTTACGTCCAGGCCGGCGTCTATGACGCCTTTGCAGAGAAACTGCGTGCCAAAGTCGCCAAGATGAAAATTGGCGATGGGTTTGAGGTCGACAGCGCCTTTGGTCCACTGATCAACGCCAAGGCAGTCACCAAGGTCGAAGAGCACATTGCCGACGCGACGGCCAAAGGCGCAAAAGTCATCTTGGGCGGCAATCGGTCTGATTTGGGCAGCACGTTCTTTGAACCCACAATCTTGACCGGCGCGACCACCGACATGATCTTTGCCACGGATGAGACATTTGGCCCGATGGCACCCTTGTTCAAGTTTGAGGACGAAGACGAGGTGATCGCGATGGCCAATGACACGATCTTTGGTCTCGCGTCCTATTTCTATGCCAAGGATCTGAGCCGCGTTTACAAGGTGGCAGAGGCATTGGAATACGGAATCGTTGGGGTAAACACCGGCATTATCTCGACCGAGAATGCGCCCTTTGGCGGCATCAAACAATCTGGCCTTGGTCGTGAAGGTAGTCACCACGGGATCGAAGACTACTTGGAGATGAAATACATCTGCATGTCCGTATAGGACCAAGGGCTAAAAACCTCGGAAAGGGCCGCTCGGACGGGTGTTGGGCGGTCTTTCACATTTGTGAATCAAAAGCGTCACACGGTCGTTACCGCCGCCCGTCATCTCCCTCCCGAATTCTTACATTGGGAGACCCACAGATGTCCGCGCGCTTTCTTTGCCTGACATCGGCCCTAGCCCTGAGCGCTGTTCAGGCTTCGGCTGAGATGAACTTTAACCGTATCGCTTCCTTCCCGGTCATCAAGAACATGGCCGCCGGTGAAGACACCAGCCGTGAAAGCTCGCCAGAGATCATCGATGCGACTGCGGACGGTATGACACTGGTCTACACCGACAGCCCACTGGGTGCGCTCGGTTTGATCGACATCACCGATCCCGCGAACCCTGCGCCAAAAGGCAATATCGATCTGGGCGGTGAGCCCACATCAGTTGCGATCGTTGGTACCACTGCATATGTCGGCGTGAACACCTCCGAGAGCTACACACAGCCTTCTGGTTTCCTGAAAGCCATCGACACCACCACCGGTGCCGAGGTTGCGGCCTGTGATCTGGGCGGCCAGCCCGACAGCGTTGCCAAATCCAAAGACGGCGCATTCATCTCGGTTGCGATCGAAAACGAGCGTGACGAAGATCTGAACGACGGTATCATCCCACAGCTGCCAGCCGGCAATCTGGTGATGATCAACACCACTGACGGCGGTCTGGACTGTTCTTCCATGAAAATGGTTGATCTGACCGGCCTGGCCGAGATCGCAGGTTCCGACCCCGAGCCCGAATATGTTTCGATCAACGGTCTGGGCGAAACTGTCATCACCCTGCAGGAAAACAACCACATGGTTGTTGTGTCCAAAGACGGCGAAGTTCTGAACCACTTCTCTGCCGGTGCAGTTGACCTGAAGGACATCGACGCCACAGACGAACGCGGCGCGCTGATCTTCAACGAGAGCCAAGACGGCCGCCTGCGCGAGCCTGATGCGGTGACCTGGATCGACGACACCCATTTTGCGATTGCAAACGAAGGTGACTACAACGGCGGCTCTCGCGGTTGGACCATCTTCAACAAAGACGGCACCGTTGTTTACGAAAGCGGCACCGACTTTGAAAAAGCCATCATCCAAATCGGCCACTACCCGGACAAACGCTCTGACGCCAAAGGCGTTGAGCCAGAATCCGTGACCTTTGGCGAATTCAACGGCACGCCTTATGTGTTTGTTGGTGCTGAGCGCGCGTCGGTTGTCGGCGTCTATGACGTAACTGACCCTGCAAACCCGGTGCTGAAGCAGCTGCTGTCCTCCGGTGTTGGCCCAGAAGGCTATGTTACTATCCCTGAGCGTAACCTTTTGGTTTCCGCAAACGAAAAAGACCTGATCGAAGACGGCGGTGCCCGCGCGCATGTCATGCTGTTTGAATATCAGGACGCACCTGCTGTTTACCCGCATCTGACGTCTGAAGGCGCGGATGAGCTGATCGGCTGGGGCGCGATCTCTGGCATGGTCGCCGACGCTGACGGCATGATCTATGCGGTGAACGACAGCTTCTATGGCTTCCAGCCTTCGATCTTTAAGATCGATCCAAGCCAGACCCCTGCCCGCATCGTTGACGTGATCCGCATCCACCGTGCAAACGGCGATGCTGCGCAGAAAATCGACCTCGAAGGCATCACCCTGGACGGCAAAGGCGGCTTCTACGTGGCCTCTGAAGGCCGCACCGAGCGCGCCATTCCACACGCGATCTACCACGTCACCGCCGATGGCCTGATCAAAACCAACAAGGGTGAGATCACAATTCCTGCGGAACTGGCAGCGGTTGAAAAGCGGTTCGGCTTTGAAGGTGTGACCAAGGTTGGCGACACCCTCTGGATGGCCGTTCAGCGCGAGTGGAAAGACGATCCGAAAAACCACGTGAAATTGGTCTCCTACAATCTGGAAACCAAAGAATGGGGCGCGGTTCACTATCCCAAAGCCGAGCCTGCAACCGGTTGGGTCGGCCTGTCGGAAATCGTTGCTCATGGTGACTACGTCTACGTTGTCGAGCGTGACAACCAGCATGACGACCGTGCCGTGACCAAGAAGATCTACCGCATCGCGGCGTCAGAAATGGTTCCGGCTGCTCTGGGCGGTGAATTGCCTGTGGTGACCAAAGAGCTGGTGCGCGACCTGCTGCCAGATCTGAAGTCCACCGGCGGCTACGTTCTGGACAAGATCGAAGGCCTGGCGATCCTGAACGACGGCACGGCGTTTGTCTCCACCGACAACGACGGTGTTGACGACAGCTCGGGTGAGACCATGTTCTGGTCCTTCGGCAAAGTCGAATAATCCCAATCATGTAACATCTGGGAAAAGGGGTCCAACCGGGCCCCTTTTTTCAATGGAACAACCAAAAACCCGCGAGCATTCAGCTCGCGGGTTTCATTGACCCTAAGGGAGGAGAACAGGGTCAGTTGACGGGCTTGGTCTCGATTTCCGCGGTCTCAGGCAGTTGGCCATTGATGGCAATCCGTCGTGGCTTTAGCGCTTCGGGAACCTCACGGTGCAATTCGATGTGCAACATGCCATCGGCGTGGCTGGCCCCGGTCACCCGGATGTGGTCAGCCAGTGTAAAGCGGCGCTCAAACGCACGGGTGGCAATACCGCGATGTAAAAAAGACCGCGCTCCATCAGGCTCAGCCTTTTGCGCTGCAATGATCAACGCGTTTTCCTTGACCTCAACGTTCAGCTCACTCTCGGAGAAACCCGCAACGGCAATGGAAATCCGGTAAGCATCAGCAGCCGTTTTTTCAATGTTATAAGGTGGGTAGCTGGACTGAGATCCATCGGCGCTGAGCGCCCGGTCCATCAGATCCGCAATTTGGTCAAAACCAATGGTCGCGCGGTGAAGCGGCGCGAAATCAAACGTACGCATGTCGTTTTATCCTCTTTCAAGAGCGATATATGTCAGTGCCTTCCGATATGGACAGGCGGTTCAAATGCCCTGGCCCCGCTTTGGGCGACCCGAACAAAATCGACATAAGTGCATTAAAAGGGGTTTCAACCACCCGGACGGACAAAATTCGCGCTACTGCGCCAGACGTCGCGGGTTTGCGGTCTAAATCGTTTTACGGCGCAGGAACCGGGTTGCGGCGCAGCTGAGCTTTCAGCTCGGCCACCCGGTCCAGCAGTTTCATACCAAAGGCTACTTCACGCCCGCCATAGGTTCCACTTCCGGACACCAGCGAAAGGATACGCCCACGTGTACCGCCCTTTACAAAAATGGGTGCACCGGATGAACCGAAGGTGACATTGCAGTCGATCACAAATATCCCACGCTCTTGGTCCAAAATATTGCAGTGACGTTGCCGCGATAAGGCCTTGCTACGTCCGCGTCCATAAGAGGTCACTGAGATGTCGCGCCCGCGTATATCACCGGTGTGAAAGGCAAACGGGTCGGCATCTAGTAACGTGATCGGCTCGCGCAGTCGCACCAGTGCCACATCGTGCCGAATATCCTCGGATGTCAGCCGTCCTTCCGGGGTAAACTTTGGATCCACCGCAATCTGCAACGCCTGACGCTCTGCGATCGAGACCCCGTCGCGCAGGCCAGAACGGAATAAAACCTCCTTTGGATGCGCCAATTCCCCCGATCGTTTGTAGACACAATGGGCCGCTGTCAGCACCAAATCAGCCGCGATCAATGTGCCGGTACAGTAACTGTCGTTCTTGACCTCAAGCCGCCCAACACCTTCCCAGCCCAATAGATCGTCGCGGTCCGTCAACCGGCGCAGACCGCTTGTCTCGGCCCAGGTGGCCTGCACACAGCATGCCAGTCCGACAACGGCACTTATCACCACGCGCCACATCATGGTTTTACAAACTTCGCACCGGTCCCACCCGGCCCATCTCCGACACGCACACGGCGCGCGCCAACGGGTGCTTGGAACGTAGATCCATTTGCAGATGTCAGATTGGCCCGCAACAGATCCAGATCTTCTGCAAGGGACGCCCCAAGGGAGACACGCTCACCTTTAACCTCTGCTTTGGCAGAGATCACCGACACGATACGCGGCGTGTCGGTTTCAAATGAGAATACGGGCGCGCCTGACGCACCAAAATCGACGTCGCAGGACATCACCAACACACCGAGCTGGCGTGCCATGATCCCACAGACTTCTTGCAACGACGGCACCTCAGCGCGATCATGGGCATAGGATACAACCCCGATCTTATCGCCTTTGCGCGGTCTGGCATCGGTCTCAAATGGTTTGACGGTTGTGTTTCGGATCGGGCGCTGCAGCTGCAACAATGCAATATCGTTGCGCACATGGCTTGATGATACTTCACCACTATAGACATAAGACGGATGCACCGTCGCACGCCGCACAGAGCGATAAGCCGAGGCACGACCGTTGCGCCATCCAGCCAGGAACTCGATTGTCGTGGGATCAAATTGCGCGCTGGTATATGGGTCAAACAGACAATGTGCCGCTGTTAAAACCAAATCGGGCGCAATCAGCGCGCCGGTGCAGAGCCCCTGCCCATTCAGGTCCAAACGACCAACAGCATCCCACTGCCGACCAGCGTCCAGCGTTTCCAGACGCTCCAATTGACTATCCTGCGCCAATGACGGTGGGGCCATGAAACCTGCGACCGTGATCAATGCAGCTTTGATAATATTGCTTGTACGCACGCGGTGCGTCCCCAATTCTCAAAAAAACTATCTGCGCATTGTCGGGCCGGACTGAGGCAAAAATGGGGCAACCGGAAAGATTTAAGAAGCGGTTAACGCAAGCGTGGCCCAAAAGCCGCAGTTTACCGCAGACGCGGAACCGGATCAGCCGACACGTCTGCGCTGAGCGCCGGCGGCTTTGGCCCACCCGTGGCCCAATCCAGCAATTCAACCGTGTGGACAACCGGCGTTTGCGCAGCAGAACCGATCTGCATCATGCAGCCAATATTTCCAGCCGAGATCACATCCGGCGCCGCTGCTTCCAAGGTCTTGACCTTTCGCGCCTTTAACGTGCCCGAGATTTCAGGCTGCAACAGATTATACGTCCCGGCCGAACCGCAGCACAGATGTGGGTCTTTGGGTTCCACCACGGTAAATCCTGCTCGCTTCAATAACTCTTTGGGCGCTGCCTTGACCTGCTGCCCGTGTTGCAATGAACAGGCCGCATGATAGGCAACCACCATCTCCTTGCTCTCTCCCTCAGGCAGATCAAGGCGCTGTAAAAGCTCAGTTATATCAACGGCCAAACCCGAAATCTGCGCCGCCTCCACCGCCAGATCGCTGTTGCGGAACATATGACCATAGTCCTTGACTGTGGTGCCACAGCCCGAGGTATTGATCACGATCGCATCGAGCCCTTTGCCCGCAACCTCAGCACTCCAGGCACGGATGTTCTTGGCTGCCGTCGCATGGCTTTCGCCCTCCCGCCCCATATGGTGGGTCAAAGCCCCACAACAGCCTGCGCCCTCAGCCACGACGACCTCGCAGCCCAAACGACGCAACAGGCGGATCGTTGCATCATTGATATCGGTGTTCAGCGCCTTTTGCGCACATCCCGTCATCAGCGCAACGCGCATGCGCCGCGCCCCATCGGGTTGAAAGCTTTGCGGATCATCATTGCGCGACACAGGCGGAACTGTTTTGGGCGCCATGTCCAACATCGCCCGCAATCGCGGATCCGGAACGAACCGGCGCAAAGGCCGCGCAATTTTCGCCCCCAACAAGGCAATCCGAAATCGGCCCGGATAGGGTAGAATGCGGGACAGGATCCAGCGCAACCCACGATCCATGAAAGGACGCTTATATCGGCCCTCGATATAGGCCCGCGCCTGATCGAGCAGGTGCATATAGTGCACCCCCGATGGGCAGGTCGTCATACACGCCAAACAGCCAAGGCAGCGATCGATATGTTTCACTGTCTTTGCGTCCGGCTGGCGCTCGTTCTCCAGCATGTCCTTGATCAAATAGATCCGCCCACGCGGGCTGTCCAGCTCATCGCCCAGCACTTGATAGGTCGGACAGGTCGCCGTGCAAAACCCGCAGTGCACACAAGACCGCAGGATGTCATTGGCGCGTTTGAGCCCAGGATCACGCAGCTGCTCTTCGGTGAAATTTGTTTTCATAACCTACCCCATCAATCCCGGATTTAAGATCCCACGGGGGTCAAATTCAGCCCGTAACCCTTGCGCAAGGATCGCCAATGGGCTGGGCTGTGGCTCAAACCGGGCAAAGGCTTGCCCTCCATGTGCCGCACGTACCAATGTGCTGTGACCACCGATCTCACCGCGCAAGTCGCGCAGATCGACCGACGGGTCCAGAAGGCTCCACACCAGCCCGCCTGCCCAGTCAACAAGATGCTCGCCCGGGATACGCTCAACAAAGCTGGGCATATCACTGGGTTTGATCGAGCTGCGCCAGATCGCTCCAACGTGCCTCTTAAACGGCTCCACATCGCGCACCGCCTGCCACAGCGCGTCTGCATCGATCAGAGCATGCGGCTGTGCAAACACATCCAGTTTGCTTTCCAACTGCCGCATCCGATATTGAACCGAGCTTTCAAACCCTTCCAGCCGGATCAACGTTTTCGACGGCAGACCCTCCTGCTCCGGCAATCGCGCGGCGCCAGTGACGTCAAAGGGCGAATTCATCGACGCCGTGAACACCCGCAGCGATTGGACCGGATCCAACCCCTCCCACACCAGCGTGCCAGAGCATTCGGGCTTGGGCAAAACTTTGAACGACACCTCGCTCAGGACCCCCAAGGTGCCATATGCCCCGGCCATCAACTTGACCAGATCATAGCCGGTGACATTCTTCATCACCCGGCCGCCGTTTTTCAAAACCGCGCCCCGCCCATCAACGAACCGCACTCCCAGCAAGAAATCGCGCGCCGCTCCCGCCTGCACCCGGCGCGGCCCAGAACTGTTGCTGGCAAATGCGCCACCAATCGTCGACACGCCCTGTGTCCCCATTAAACCGCGATAATCCGCAGGTTCAAAAGCCAGCTGCTGGCCTTCTTGGGCCAAAATGGACTGCACCTCCTCCAACGGTGTTCCGGCGCGGGCAACCATCGTCAACGCGCCCGGCTCATAAAGCGTTACACCGCTCAGTTTTCGTGTGCTTACCTTGGTGCCGACAACGTCTATACCACGTGTGGCTCCTCCTGATATCGACAACGGACCTTCCGCCTGGTCGATTACCGCAGCCAGCTCTGTCTCATCTGTGGGTGTGATCATTTCATCTTTTCCAAAATACTTTGGGGGAGGCCCACCCAGCGGGTGGGACGGGGGCAAAGCCCCACTTAAATCGACCGCCGTGCGGCGGTGACAGACAGCGGAAAAACTTTGGCTGGGTTCAACAACCATTTGGGATCAAACACATCTTTGACGCGCAGCTGCGCCTCCAGGTCTTCTGCAGTGTATTGATGCAGCATCAAGTCGCGTTTTTCGACGCCAACCCCATGTTCCCCGGTCAGGCAACCGCCCACCTCGACACAAAGCTTCAGGATTTCGGCCCCCAGCGCCTCGCACGCCTCCAATTGCCCGTCCTGATTGGCGTCAAACAGGATCAGCGGGTGCATATTTCCGTCGCCTGCGTGAAATACATTGGCCACATCGAGCCCGAATTCGCGCGACAATTCACCAATACGCCGCAGAACTTCGGGCAAGGTCGACACCGGAATTGTGCCGTCCAGACACATGTAGTCATTGATCTGCCCCATCGCGCCAAAGGCCGACTTGCGTCCCAACCAGATCCGACCCGCCTGATCGGCGTCTTTCGCTTCACGCAAGGCAACCGGACTGTGACGCTCGGCGATCTTGATGATCTTCGTCAATTGCGCGTCTATTTCGGCCGGGCTGCCCTCAACCTCGACAATCAGCAATGCTTCGCAGTCGGGGTATCCAGCTTTGGCAAAGGCCTCACAAGCCCGGATACAAGGGCGATCCATAAACTCGATCGCAACCGGCAAGATACCCGATTTGATAATGTCAGAGACACAGGCACCCGCCACCTCGTTGCTGTCAAATCCGATCAAAACGGGTCGCGCGCCTTCCGGCTTGTGCAAGATACGCAGCGTTGCCTCGGTCACCACACCCAATTGGCCCTCTGATCCGCAGATGACCCCCAGCATGTCCAAGCCACCGGCGTCCAGATGTGCCCCGCCGATTTCGACGATGCTGCCATCCATCAACACCATGGTGACCCCCAATAGATTGTTGGTCGTAACACCATACTTCAAACAATGTGCACCGCCTGAGTTCATGGCGATGTTGCCCGCAATCGCACAGGCCAATTGGCTGGAGGGATCAGGCGCGTAAAAGAACCCGTCATCCTCGACCGCACCCGTGACACTTAGATTGGTGCGCCCGGTCTGAACCCGAATGATCCTGTTGTCGTAGTCGGTTTCAAGCACGTCATTCATCCGCGCAACGCCCAGGATCACACAGTCCGCCGTGGGCAAAGCCCCACCCGCGAGCGAGGTTCCCGCGCCCCGTGGAACCACCGGCACATTGCGGGCATGACAGATCTTCAGAACCTCTGCGACCTGTTGCGTCGTTTCCGGCAACACGGCCAACATCGGCGGACAGCGGTAGGCCGTCAGAGCGTCACATTCATACGCTCGCGTCTCTGCAAGGTCGGAGATAATTGCATCGGCGGCCAAGACCCCGGACAGCTCAGCCACCAATTGGGCCTTCTGGCTCAGTACCGTCGCGTCCGGCGTGGGCATTTCCATGGTGCGCCTCCTAACTGACCAACGGCCAAATTGAATTTGGTAAAATTATATTACCAATTTTTCCACCTGACAAGCCCCCGCCTCTGGCACTAAGGTGCGCGCATGATTTGGCTGAACCGTATCGCATTGTTTTCACCGCTAGATTTCGCAGGTCTGGCATTCGTCCTTGTGGCTTGGGTCTGGATCGGTTGGCGGATCGAACACCCGCCCAAAAGCCGCCCGTCGGTCTCCTATCTGATGGCAGATTTCAGGCGTGACTGGCTGCATGCCATGGTCACCCGCGAGCCCCGCGTCTTTGATGCGATGATGGTGGGAAGCCTGCGCCAAGGCACCGCGTTCTTTGCCTCGACCACAATGCTGGCAATCGGCGGTGGACTGGCTTTGATTGGCAACACCGAGCAGGTCGCCGGCATCGCAAAAGACTTTATGCATACCGAAGCGCCGACCTTTGTTTGGGAGGCCAAGCTCCTGGTCATTCTGCTGTTGCTCTGCAATGCGTTTTTGAAATTCGTATGGTCCAACCGCCTGTTTGGATATGGCTCGGTCATCATGGCCGCGGTGCCGAATGACCCGAACGCCCCGTTGGTGTATCAACGCGCAGCGCAAGCAGCCGAGCTGAACATCACGGCTGCGCGCAGCTTTAATCGCGGCTTGCGCGCGACCTATTTTTCTTTGTCCACATGTGCGTGGCTCATCGGGCCCATCGCCCTTTTGCTCGCGACTGTTGTCACACTGGCCGTCCTGTACCGACGCGAATTTGCATCAAGATCGCGCGAGGTCCTGCTAAGCACCCCTGCGGATCATGCAAATGCGGGTAACAATAACACGCAGACAGAATAGGTTTTGATCATGATCCGATTTACATCCACGTTTGCACTTTTTTGTTTAAGCACCTCCGCACTGTGGGCGGATGCCCCGGAAATTGTATCCGCAACGGCCACGCAACAGGGGAAAAGCTGGAGTTTTTCGGTCACCCTCCTCCACCCTGACACGGGTTGGGATCATTATGCTGATGGGTGGCGTGTTGTGGATGCAGATGGCAAGGAACTGGGTCTGCGGACGTTGTTTCACCCGCATGAAAACGAACAGCCCTTCACCCGCTCCCTTGGTGGTGTAAATATCCCGGCAGGCACCACCGAGGTGTTCATTCAGGCCCGCGACAATGTGGAAGGTTGGGCGGAGCCGCTGTTTGCACTGCCGTTGAAGTAACCACTAGCTACGGTGATACGGGCTGCCTGCCAGAATGGTCGCTGCCCGGTAGATCTGTTCCGCCAACATCAGGCGCACCATCATATGCGGCCAAACCATTTTACCAAATGAAATGGAAAAATCGGCTTCGGCCCGCAGAGCCGGATCAATGCCGTCTGCCCCACCGATAACAAAAGCCAGATCCTGACGCCCACCGTCACGCCACCCGGCCAGTTTTTGGGAAAATTCGGGCGAGGTCAACAGCTTGCCACGTTCATCCAGCGTACACAACAGCGCCCCCTTGGGCAGGGATTTGCGCAACAATTGCGCCTCGGCACCCATGCCTGCGTTTTTCTTATCTTCGACCTCGACGATGCGTGCAGGCCCAAGGCCGAGCGCACGTCCACTGCGGTCAAAACGCGTGACATAATCGTCGATCAAAGTCTTTTCAGGCCCTGAACGCAAACGTCCCACGGCGCAGATGTGAATACGCATCTGAAAACGCTTTCTAAGTCGGCCGCACAAGGTTGCGACCGTTTCGAATGTTTTATCTGTAACGGCGTTAGACCGTTACAGGCGCCACCGGTGATTGCCCCGCCGCAGGCTGCCACATCTTTTCGATCTGGTAGAACTCGCGCACTTCGGGACGGAACAGATGAACAATCACATCGCCTGAATCGATCAGAACCCAGTCGCCTGTGTCCTTGCCTTCGACCTTACAGCCAATGCCATATTCCTGCTTGAGACGATCCATCAGCTTCTCTGACATCGCAGCAACCTGACGCGTCGAGCGCCCCGAGGCCACAATCATGTAGTCGCCAATAGACGTTTTGCCTCGCAGATCAATCTGCACGACATCTTCGGCTTTATCATCATCAAGTGAGGAAAGAATACGCTCAAGCAGCTTTTCGCTGGTTGGCGTTTCAGAGGTGGCCTTAACAGCCATAGTGTGGCCGTTGGTGCTGGCCACGTCAGCTTGGGGTGACAGGACAATGTCCTCCTATTAACGCGCCGCATGCCCCGGCGCCGGGTGGTCTAACCATAGCAGAAAGCCCCCGGGTTTTCAACGCGAGCTAAAAACCAGAAGGCGAATCGAGCTCGCTGTCTGCCCGATTCCGCCTGCCGAGGAAAGGCAAAAGGCCCCCTAATCCTCAATTTGCCTGCTTTCTATGCAAATTCTGGGCGTTTCAGGGCCAGTCAATGCCTTGATCGCAGCCCGCGCGGACTGTATCTGACGTGCATGACCCTGGAATTCGCACAATTTATAGAACTGCAAGACCGCGCCCGCCTGCGCGAGCGTTTCTATGGTGCTGCCCGCACGGTTCTGGCCCGCCTATAAGGCGCGTACACAGCCAATCGCCAGCCATGACAACTTTCAAGGGGAGAGGACCATATGTCCCCCAAAACGCTCTATGATAAAATCTGGGATGCCCACGTCGCCCACGAGGCCGATGATGGCACCTGCCTGCTGTATATCGACCGCCACCTGGTGCACGAAGTCACCTCTGCCCAGGCTTTCGAAGGCCTGCGTCTGGCCGGTCGCACCGTTCATGCGCCTGAAAAAACCATCGCGGTTCCGGACCACAATGTTCCGACAACGCTGGACCGTGCTGACCCTGCGACCATGACGCCGGAAAGCCGGATCCAGGTGGAAGCGCTGGACAAAAACGCCAAGGAATTTGGCGTTCACTACTATCCGGTGTCTGACGTCCGTCAGGGCATCGTGCACATCGTTGGCCCCGAACAGGGTTGGACCCTGCCCGGCATGACGGTCGTGTGCGGCGATAGCCACACCGCCACCCACGGTGCGTTCGGCGCACTGGCGCATGGTATCGGCACCTCGGAGGTTGAGCATGTTCTGGCAACCCAGACGCTGATCCAGAAGAAGTCCAAAAACATGAAGGTGGAAATCACCGGCAAGCTGAAGCCGGGCGTCACCGCCAAGGACATCACCCTCGCAGTTATCGGTGAGACCGGCACCGGCGGTGGCACGGGCTATGTGATCGAATATTGCGGCGAAGCGATCCGCGATCTGTCCATGGAAGGTCGGATGACCGTCTGTAACATGGCCATCGAAGGCGGCGCCCGCGCTGGCCTGATCGCACCTGACGAGACCACATATGCCTATGTCAAAGGCCGCCCGCACGCCCCCAAAGGCGCGCAGTTCGAAGCCGCGCTGGACTGGTGGAAAACTCTCTTCACTGACGAAGACGCACATTTCGACAAGGTTGTGACCCTCAAAGGGGAAGACATCCAACCCGTCGTCACCTGGGGCACCTCTCCCGAAGATGTGCTGCCGATCACCGGTGTGGTTCCGCACCCTGACGATTTCGAAGGCGGCAAAGTCGAAGCGGCCAAACGCTCGATCGAATACATGGGCTTGGTTCCCGGTCAGAAACTGACTGACATTGAGATCGACACAGTCTTCATCGGCTCTTGCACCAACGGCCGTATCGAAGATCTGCGTGCTGTTGCCGAAGTTGTCAAAGGCAAGAAGATCAAAGATGGCATGCGCGCCATGATCGTTCCGGGCTCTGGCCTGGTGCGCGCCCAAGCCGAAGAAGAAGGCCTTGCCGAAATCTTCGAAGCTGCTGGGTTTGAATGGCGTATGGCCGGGTGTTCCATGTGTCTGGCCATGAACCCTGACCAGCTGAGCGAAGGGGAGCGTTGCGCCGCAACCTCCAACCGGAACTTTGAAGGTCGCCAGGGGTACAAGGGCCGTACGCACCTTGTGTCGCCCGGCATGGCCGCCGCTGCCGCATTGACCGGCAAGCTGACTGACGTTCGCGAGCTGGTGTAAGGAGCAAGCATTATGAACAAGTTTGAAACCTTCACAGGTATCGCGGCCCCCATGCCGCTGGTGAACATCGACACCGACATGATCATCCCCAAAGTGTTCCTGAAATCCATCGCCCGCACCGGCTTTGGCAAGAACCTCTTTGACGAGATGCGCTTTAACCGCGACGGCACCGAGATCGAAGATTTTGTGCTGAACAAACCGCAGTATCGCAGCTCGCAGATCCTGATTGCCGGCGACAACTTTGGCTGTGGCTCCTCGCGTGAGCACGCACCATGGGCGCTGGAAGATTTTGGCATCAAGGTCATCGTATCGACCTCTTTTGCCGACATCTTCTTCAACAACTGCTTCAAAAACGGCATGCTGCCGATTGTTCTGCCGCAGGAACAGGTCGACATCCTGATGAAGGATGCTGAAAAGGGCGAAAACGCCCGAATGACCGTCGATCTGGAAGCGCAAGAGATCACCACCTCAGACGGTGACGTGATCAGCTTTGACGTTGACGCGTTCAAAAAGCACTGCCTGCTGAACGGTCTGGACGACATCGGCCTGACTCTGGAAAAAGCAGACTCGATCAAGTCCTTCGAGGACCAGGCCGCACAGGCGCGTCCCTGGGTCTAACTTGGGTCGAAAGCACCGTTAACCGCTACAAAGGCCGCTCCTTTTAGGGGCGGCCTTTTACGTTACTCGCACCAGAAATCCGCCACAGATCTGCCGCAATTAAAATCTTCCGCAAACGCGCAATCACCGCTCCGCAAATCGGCCACGGCTAAGAAAAATAATGCAAACTGCTGATTTTCCACGTGAATGATGATGCATTCCAGCACCACCTCCTGACGCCGGCCAGCAAAACTTTCAAAAAAACGTAATCTCTCCTTGAGCGAATTAAGGCAATTGTGATGGAATGGGGCAAAAATGAGGCAGAGCACCCCATCACAACATAGGGGCGCTTCAAAGTGTGGCGATGAGCGCAGCAAATGCGCCGGGCCTATTTGAAGGATGAAGACGTGATAGCTCGGATTGCAGCAGCAGCCGCGCGCGGGTTCTTGGTGACATTGTTGATAGCAATGCCGTCATTAATTCTGACGCAAGACGGCAATGGAACGCCCGAAATGGTGGTCTTTCTGGCCTTGTTGGCCGGTATATTGGTGTTTTTCGAATACAACTCCCTCTCTCCAAGCTTTGTCGAGTTTCGCGATGCGCCGCCGTTGAATCGCATCCGCTATGCAGCTTTGTTTGTGATTGCCGCCAGTCTGGCGCTCTTTATGCGTCATGACGCAGACCCAAATGGATTGACTACCTTACTGCGCGGTCTTGGGTATCTGCTGGGCGAAGTGCTGGATTTTCCATTATCTCCCGTCCAGCTTATGACCCTGATGCTGCCTGACGACACTGCCCCTGAAACCATCAACACCGTTCGGTCCGCCGCTGGTCTTGCGTGTTTTTTCGCTCTGATCGCAACCGGGCTGATGATTTTGGCGATCCGAACAACCGGTTGGCCGTTGACAGGCGGATCCTTCAACGTCTGGACCAATCTTCCCCTATTTGACCCCACCGCAGGCGGCGATGTCGTTAACCGCATGACACGAGATGGGCGACTGAACGTGATTTTAGGCGCGCTTTTGCCCTTTGCAGTGCCCGGTGGCATCAAAATGATCGACAGTATCTTTGGAACTGCAAGCCTGGGGCATCCGATGTTGATGATCTGGGGGATCGCTCTTTGGGCTTTTGTGCCGGCGTCAATGGTGATGCGGGGTGTGGCAATGCTGCGCGTGGCAGAACTGATCGCCGCACAGCGTCGACGCACCTATGCGGCGTCTGACACCCTGCAAACCATATGAAAATAGCGGTCGCAGCCTGTCTCTTCCTGCTAACTGCCCTGCCCTTGTGGGCTGACACTTTTCGGATCGCCCTTTACAACACCGAGTTATCCCAAAAAGGGCCAGGCTTGTTGCTGCGAGGTCTGGAACAGAAATCCCTACCCCAGGCGGATGCGGTGATTGACGTAATCCAAGACACCAATCCCGATATCCTGGTGCTGCAGGATTTTGACTGGGATCTGCAGGCCCAGGCGCTAAAAGCATTACAAAACCGCCTCTCAGAAAACGGTCTGGCCTATCCCCACCTCTTTACCGCCCGCCCCAATAGCGGGATGCCAACAGGGTTGGACATGGACGGCGACGGGCGCACCGGTGGACCCCGCGATGCCCAAGGCTATGGTGCCTTTGTCGGGGCCCACGGCATGGCTGTCTTGTCGCGCTTTCCGGTCCTGTCCGACCAGCTGGCTGACCTCTCAGATCAGCTTTGGGCAGATCTCCCTTGGGCCGATCTGCCACGTTTCCCGGATGGACGCCCCTTTCTGACCGCTGAAGCTTTGGCCCTGCAACGCCTATCGTCGACCAATCACTGGATCTTGCCCCTGCGCTTGTCGCAAGACGTGCAAGTCGACCTGATGATTTTCAACCCCACGCCACCGGTCTTTGATGGCACCGAAGACCGCAACGGCAAACGCAACCACGATGAAATCGCGCTGTGGACCCATGTTCTTGACAGCGATCTTGCACCGTCCGATCCGGTGATTGTCATGGGCGACGCAAATCTCGACCCGACGCGCGGCGATGGGCGGCACACGGCCATTCAGACCCTGCTGACCCATTCGCGCTTGCAGGATCCCCGCCCCACCGGTCCCGCAGGCCAGGACGCCACGGTCAACTGGGCCCAAACCGGGCCACTGCGGGTGGACTACATCTTGCCGGACGCGCGCCTCACGGTTCACGCCGCTGGCATCATCTGGCCAGACGAGGCCAGTAGCACCGCAAAGCACGCCAGCCGACACGGTCTGGTGTGGTTAGACATAGAAATCCCTTAAGACCACCCCCAAAGCCCCTTATTTTCAGCCCTCTTATTGACCCCACCGGACAGGAACGTTACCCCCGGTGCGACCGATTTCAAGGAGACTGAGGATGTCTAACCCATCGATTCTGATTCTGCCCGGCGACGGGATTGGCCCCGAGGTAATGGCCGAAGTGCGCAAGATCATCAGCTGGTTTGGCGACAAGCGCGATGTTCAGTTCGATGTGAGCGAAGACCTGGTCGGCGGCGCAGCCTATGACGCCCACGGCACCCCGCTGCACGACGACACAATGGCCAAAGCGCAAGAGGTGGACGCAGTTCTGCTCGGCGCTGTTGGTGGTCCGAAATACGACGTTCTGGACTTCTCTGTGAAACCCGAACGCGGCCTGCTGCGCCTGCGCAAGGAAATGGACCTGTTCTCCAACCTGCGCCCAGCCCAGTGTTTTGACGCGCTGGCGGATTTCTCGTCCCTGAAAAAAGACGTGGTTGCCGGCCTGGACATCATGATCGTGCGTGAACTGACCTCCGGCATCTACTTTGGTGAGCCACGCGGCATCATCGAAGAAGGCAACGAACGCGTGGGCATCAACACCCAGCGCTACACCGAGAGCGAGATCGACCGCGTTGCGCGTTCCGCCTTTGAACTGGCGATGCGTCGCGGCAAGAAGCTGTGCTCGATGGAAAAAGCCAACGTCATGGAATCCGGCATCCTGTGGCGCGAAGTTGTGACCGAGGTGTCCAAAGACTACCCCGAAGTCGAGCTGTCCCACATGTATGCAGACGCAGGCGCGATGCAGCTGTGCCGCTGGCCCAAACAGTTCGACGTTATCGTCACCGACAACCTGTTTGGCGACCTTCTGTCTGACGCCGCCGCGATGCTGACCGGCTCGCTGGGCATGCTGCCGTCTGCCTCTTTGGGCGCACCAATGGAAAATGGCCGCCCCAAAGCGCTGTATGAACCCGTACACGGTTCTGCACCTGATATCGCAGGCGAAGGCAAAGCCAACCCAATCGCCTGTATCCTCAGCTTTGCAATGGCGCTGCGCTACAGCTTTGATCTGGGCACCGAGGCGGACCGCCTTGAAGCGGCAGTCGAAAAAGTGCTGGCTGACGGCGTGCGCACTGCTGACCTGTTGGGCGAAGACGGTGTCACGCCGGTATCAACATCCGGCATGGGCGATGCGGTTGTGGCAGCGCTGGACGCAAGCCTCTAAACTTGCGCTGATGAATTAAAACAATGAACGGATCAGGAGATATCTTGGTCCGTTTTTCTTTATCTTTTTGCCAGCCGAGACAGCAAAAGCTTGTTTCTGCCAGGCCTCTTATGACACGCTCGCGCTGTCACGAAACCTCTCTGTAACTCGGTATGCCGTTATGAACGCAAAAGCGACCCTCTATGCGCTGTTGGCCTATGGGATTTTTTCCACGCACGATGTCATTGTAAAATTCGTGAGTGATACCCAATCAGCCTTCCAGATCGTGTTCTTCAGCTGCTTGCTGTCTTTTCCGCTTCTGACAGTGATGATGGTGCGTGACAAAACTCTTGGGAACCTGCGCCCCAACAAG
Source organism: uncultured Paracoccaceae bacterium (assembly GCA_947497985.1). Lineage (GTDB taxonomy): Bacteria > Pseudomonadota > Alphaproteobacteria > Rhodobacterales > Rhodobacteraceae > Epibacterium. The sequence continues at coordinate 67,937 of CANMIX010000003.1, read as the reverse complement.
CCCAGTTGGACGATCACCCGCGCGGCCATTATCCCCGTCATCCCGCTTTGTGCATTTTATGCGTTTTCCGTTCTTCCCCTTGCCGAGGCCTATGCCCTGTTTTTTGCAACGCCGCTGCTGATCACGCTGTTGTCGATCCCCATCCTAAAGGAACGCGTGGGACTGCCGCGGATGGCGGCCGTTGCCGTTGGTTTCATCGGCGTTCTGGTCGTGCTCCGCCCGGGCGACACGCAACTGGGCCTCGGGCATGCCGCAGCTCTGGTTGCGGCTTTTGGCAACGCATTTCAATCGGTCATCCTGCGCAAAATCAGCAACGAGGAACGCTCTGTTGTCTTGATGCTTTACCCAATGCTGGCCACCGTCATCGTCATGGGGATTGCTCTGCCCTTCACCTATGCCCCGTTACAAGCCAGCGAGCTTGGCAGCCTCGCGATCGTGGCCTGCCTCGGCTTCTGTGCGACCCTGCTTTTGGTCAAATCCTATACCCACGGCGAAGCAGCAACCGTCGCCCCCATGCAGTACTCACAGATCATCTGGGCCACCATCTATGGAACGCTTCTCTTTGGAGATACCATTGATTTTATGACACTTTTGGGCGCGGCTATCATCATCTCCAGCGGTATATTCATCGTCATGCGCGAGGCCAGTGGCGGACGTTCAGACAACACACCAGTTCTCAAAACCCGCAGCCGAGCCGTCACCAGCACCGGCCCAAATGTCACCGTCTTTTTGCGCCAAAAAACGCGTCGCAAAACCGAATGAATGGGGCTTGCATCGCCCCAAACCTGAGTATAGTCAGCCCTCCACGGTCGGAGCGTAGCTCAGCCTGGTAGAGCACTGTCTTCGGGAGGCAGGGGCCGGAGGTTCGAATCCTCTCGCTCCGACCAATAAATTCTCGCTGCGAATGAACACTCGCATTTTCCTGAGTGACGTTTAACCGCTCCCCGTCTCACCGCCACCTGCGCCATATAGAGATGCACCCTATTTTTGATCTGGAAAGCAGCGCACCACCTGGCGCGCCGATAGATTTACCTAGGGCCGCGATCATGTGAGCTGCGCTGATCGGCACCACGGTCAACGCCGGGCAACGATGTCCTTCACGCAGTCTCCAAAAGGAGACCTGTGCGCCAACACCGCAATTTGCATAGCCCCAGCGGATACAGCGTTGACCCTGCTGTCTGCGATGCGGAGACGGGTAAAAGCAATCCGTTTAAAGTTCAAAGACAGAAACTGGAAAGTTCAAACGGCGACCGAAATGGTCACTCTTGAACAAACACCTTCTTGGCCGCTCTAAAGCATTCCAGCCCCTGCGGAACACCACAGTAAATCGCAATGACATGGATGATTGCGCGAACTTCTTCTTTGGTGACGCCGTTGTTGATCGCCCCGCGGCAGTGCAGCTCCCATTCCGACATCTTGCCCAATGCGCCTAGCATAGCAAGGTTCATCATTGACCGTGTCTTGGCGTCTATGACGTCATCCCCCCAGCCAAATCCCCAACACCACGCTGTCATCGCCTCTTGAAAAGGTCTGGTGAAATCATCTGCGGCAGCGAGATTAGTTTCTACATACTCTGCGCCCAGCGTCGCCTTGCGTTGTTCCAAGCCTTTAAGAAACAGATCTTCGTCAAAGCTGTCCATGTGTATGTCCTTATGATTGGGCGGCAGTCAAAGGGAGGCCTTCGACGATCGTAATGTTGGCTGTGCACGCGGCGTCACGGTGGCTGCGGGCTTTTTGGTATTCGGCGGAGTGATAGCAGGCGAGCGCTTGATCCTTGCTGTCGAATTCAATGATCACATGGCGCTCGAATTCTTGTCCTTCGAGGGTAACGGCCGCGCCTCCCCGCGCCAAAAAGCGGGCACCGTATTTTTCAAAGGCCGCAGGCGCATAGCTTTGATACCCCGCATAGCGTGCCGCATCCGTAACGGTGACAGATGCAATCCAATACCCTTTAGCCATTTCCATGTTCCATCGTTGTGTCGTTCAGGAACCGATTGGCCACTTTTGCCGCGTCCGCAATGTGATCTTCGACCGCCTGTTCAGCGCGTTGCACATCGCCGCTTAGGATACTGTCGTGTATAGCGATCATATGGCTCATTCCTGCGCGTTCACGGGTTTTATCGGCAATTGTCAGGGTGCGCAGCCTGCTGATCCGGCCATTCAGCCGCTGAACGATATCCCATGCAATATGATGACCAGCCTCTTCAAAGATCAGCTGGTAGAAATGCGTCGTCGCCTGCAAAAAGCCGAGCCATTCGGTGTCGTTCACTTTGCTTTGCAACGTCGCCAGAGCCGCAGAGAGCTTTGGCGCAAAATCCGCGCCTTGCGATTGTGCGCAAGCACCTGCAGCCGCGCGTTCCAGTTGGCGGCGGATATCATAAACCTGTTTGGCCTGATCCCAATTCAGTGTGGCGACGATTGGACCACGGTTTGGGATAATTTCGACCAGCCCTTCGGCCTCCAGATAGCGAATCGTTTCGCGAACAACGGTACGGCTCACCCCCAGTTGCTCACATAGCGGGCGCTCGACCAAACGCGATCCGGGCGCAAACTGGCCCCTCAAAATGGCCTCTCTCAGGCGATTTTGTACGATATCCCGTAACGTTTGCGGCGCTTTTTCAATTTTTTCGAGCATCAGTTCAGCTTTTTCCATGCGTCCGATCATAGCTGAACTGGTTTGAGTGAACAATATGATTGACATATTGTCTTATGGTATACCATCTTCGTTCATACAAAGACCCCAAGGATGACACCGCTATGCCTGCTGAAATTCGCAAAACACTTTTGCATGTTGAAAACACGTTGATCGAAGGCGGGAAGCCCGCCGCGACACCGTTAAAAATGATCGCTGCGATTGCGGTTATCCGGAACCCATGGGCGGGGCGTGGATTTGTTGAGGATCTGGCGCCTGAAATTCGCGATTGCGCGTCAGGCCTTGGCGCAATGTTGACCGAGATGGTTCTGGACGCAGCCGGCGGCGGCGATAAGGTCGAAGGATACGGCAAGGCGGGAATAGTCGGCCTGAATGGCGAGGTCGAGCATGCCTCGGCCCTGATCCACACCCTGCATTTTGGCAATCACTACCGCAACGCGGTGGGAGCAAAATCCTATCTGTCGTTCTGCAACACACGCGGGCCTGCAAATGCCCCGTTGATGATCCCCTTGATGGATAAAAACGACGGCGGGCGACGCTCGCATTATCTAACCATTCAAACCTCGGTGGCGGATGCGCCGGCCAGCGACGAAATCCTAATCGCCTTGGGGGCCTCAATTGGCGGGCGCCCGCATCACCGTATTGGTGACCGTTACCAAGATCTGAAGGAGCTGGGGCATGACGTCGACAACCCTGCGTCTGTCTAGTTCAGGTCTTACGGTTGCCCTGCGTGATCAGGGGGCTGGTGCACCGCTCCTCTTGATCCACGGCGTAGGAATGCAATCGGCAGCTTGGGCGCCGCAGATCCAAGCGCTGAGCAAAACGCACCGCGTCATTGCAGTAGACATGCCGGGTCATGGTGGCAGTGCCCCCCTCCCCGCAGGAAGCGATTTGCGTGCCTTTGTTGCGTGGTGCGGCGATGTGGTTCAGACATTGGATCTTGGGCCTGTAAACATCGCGGGCCACTCCATGGGCGCGCTGATCGCTGGCGGATTTGCGGTGGACTATCCCAACCTGACCGCCCGCGTTTGCCTGATCAACGGTGTCTTTTGTCGCGACGAAGCGGCACGTACCGCCGTGCGAGGCCGCGCAAGCCAGATCAAGAGGCGTGAATTCGATCTGCAAACGCCGCTGGCACGCTGGTTTGGCGACAGCGCGATTGATCAACGGACACGCGACCAAGTGGCACAATGGCTTGGTGCTGTTGATCTGGATGGGTATGCCACGGCCTATACTGCATTCGCGCACGGTGACGCGACATATGCGGCGCAATACCCTCACATCCAATGCCCCTTTGCAGCCCTGACCGGGAGCGATGACCCCAATTCGACGCCCGAAATGTCACGGGCAATGGTCGCCGGTGCGCCCGATGGACATGCCATTGTGATCGACGGGCATCGCCACATGGTCTCGTTGACTGCAGCGGAAACCGTAAACGCACATCTGGATGCATGGCTAAAAATGCCCGTTACGAAAAAGGAGCAGCTATGACCTCGCTTGATCCCCGGGCCCTTCGCAATGCTTTTGGCAGCTTTATGACAGGCGTGACCGTCGTGACCGCGTATGACAAAAACCGCGAGCCGATTGGGTTTACGGCGAACTCTTTCACATCTGTCTCGCTGGATCCGCCGTTGGTTTTGGTCTGCCTGGCGAAAACATCCCAAAACTACGACGCGCTTACCTCAGCGGACGGATTTGCGGTGAACGTTCTAGCCGAAACTCAGGTCGATGTTTCCAATACATTTGCGTGGCCCGTTGCAGACCGCTTTGCCACCACGCAATGGGAAAACGGCCCTCATGGGTCGCCAATCCTTGCGGATGTGTCCGCTTGGTTTGACTGCGCCATGCATAAAACCGTTGAAGCAGGGGACCACGTGATTCTGATCGGCACCGTTATGGCATTTGATCAATCATCCAACCCCGGTTTGGGCTATGTCGGCGGTGCCTATGTAACCCCGGCTATGTCGGCAGAGGCCCTCGCCCAGAACAGCAATTTGATCGTCTCAGCTGTGATTGAACGGAATGGTGAGGTGCTCCTTATTGATGATGGCAACGGCGGTTTGGCACTGCCTGAAACGTCCGTGAAGGACCAAGGCACCGCGGCCGCTGTACAAAGCCTGATTGACGCGGCGGGCCTGACGGCAAAGCCAGGATTTATCTATTCCATTTTCGAAGATCTCGGACGCAAGCGCCAACATATTGCGTTTTTATGCTCCGCGGCACAGGGCACGCCCAAACACGGAACCTTTGTTCCGCTGAACACAACCGCACTAGATGATGTGTCGGACCCGGCCATTTTGAGCATGTTGGAGCGGTTGAGCCGCGAGGCCATCATTGGAAGCTTTGGCATTTACTACGGAAACCAAAACAGTGGCGAAGTCCGCCCGATAGCATAGGGGAACCACATGCGATTTTCACTTTTTGTCCATATGGAGCGGACCTCTGGCGATCAGAACCAGCGCGCGCTTTATGATGAATTCATTGCCCTTGCTAAGATTGCAGATGAGGGCGGCATGCATGCGGTTTGGACGGGTGAGCATCATGGTATGGACTTCACCATCGCGCCGAACCCATTCTTAAATCTAATTGATCTCGCCCGCCAAACCAAAAATGTCCGCCTTGGGACCGGCACTGTCATCGCTCCGTTTTGGCACCCCATCCGGCTGGCAGGTGAGGCCGCGATGACCGATATGATCGTCGACGGACGGCTAGAACTCGGTATCGCGCGAGGCGCCTACAGTTATGAATACGAACGAATGGTTCCCGGTATGGATGCATGGGACGCCGGGTTGCGCATGCGTGAATTGGTGCCCGCCATCAAGGGATTGTGGACAGGCGATTATGCCCATGAAGGCACATATCATTCTTTCCCCGAAACCACTTCATCACCCAAACCAATGCAAGAAAACGGCCCCCCAATCTGGGTTGCTGCGCGCGACCCGAACAGCCACGAATTTGCGGTCTCAAACGGCTGTCATGTGCAGGTGACTCCGCTTTGGCAAGGCGACGCGGAAATCATCAAACTGATGGATACATTCAACGCAGCCTGTGACAAGTTTCCTGACGTACCACGCCCTGAAATCATGTTGCTGAACCACACATACATCGCTTCTGACCTCGAAGATGCGCAACGCGCCGCAGAGGAGATTAACCGGTTTTATTGTTATTTCGGGGCATGGTTCAAAAACGAACGGCCCGTTTCACAGGGGTTGATTGCGGAGCTGTCAGAGCAAGAGATCGCAGCCCATCCTTTCTATTCACCCGAAGCCATGTTGCGCGACAACGTGATTGCCACCCCCGAAAACGCAATTGCGCGTATCAAAGAATACGAAGACCTGGGGTATGATGAGTATTCATTTTGGATCGACAGCGGGATGAGCTTTGCGCGTAAGAAAGCATCCCTCGAGCGGTTCATCGCAGACGTCATGCCAGCCTTCGCCTAAGGAAAATCCATGCAGAATTTTCAACAATATATCGGCGGCGCATTTTCAAACGGCAGTGCCCAATTCCCAAGCCACGACCCCGCGACAGGCAAAGTTTGGGCGATGATGCCAGAGGCCCGGACCGAGGACGTTAACGCCGCTGTAAACGCAGCACATGATGCGTTTTGCGATCCAAGCTGGGCAACTATGACAGCCTCGGCGCGGGGCAAGCTGTTGTACCGGTTGGCCGATTTAATTGCAGAAAACGCACCAAAATTAGCCCAGCTTGAAACCCGCGATACGGGCAAGATCATCCGCGAAACCTCGGCCCAGATCGCCTATGTGGCTGAGTATTACCGCTATTACGCAGGGCTTGCCGACAAGATCGAAGGCGCTCATCTGCCCATCGACAAACCCGATATGGAGGTCTGGCTGCGCCGCGAACCTATTGGCGTTGTGGCTGCCATCGTTCCCTGGAATTCGCAGCTTTTCCTGTCAGCGGTCAAGATTGGCCCTGCCTTGGCCGCAGGCTGCACTGTCGTGCTCAAAGCCTCCGAGGACGGACCAGCTCCCATGCTGGAATTTGCCCGTATTTTTGACCAGGCTGGTTTCCCACCCGGTGTTTTGAATGTCATCACAGGGTTTGGGGCTGAATGTGGCGCCGTCCTGACCGCGCACCCCAAGGTTGATCATGTCGCCTTTACAGGCGGGCCTGATACGGCACGGCAAATCGTAAGAAATTCAGCTGAAAACCTTGCTTCAACCTCGCTGGAGCTTGGTGGCAAATCTCCATTCATCGTCTTTGAAGATGCTGACATTGAAAGCGCGGTGAATGCACAGATATCGGGTATTTTTGCTGCCACCGGACAAAGTTGCGTTGCAGGTTCACGGTTGATTATCTCGAACAAGATCAAAGATGCCTTCCTTGCTCGCTTGAAGGAAAAAGCCGAAGCCGTGGTGATCGGGGCACCCGATGACATGCAGACCGAAATTGGCCCGCTGTGCACGCAAGGCCAACTGACGACAGCCGTGGATTTGGTCGCCGCGTCCAAGGCCGCGGGTGCGAAGGTTATCACCGGTGGCAAAGCGATTGACCGCGAAGGGACTTATTTCCCGCCAACAATCATTGATTGCACAGATGCGCCGGACGCCCCCTGCCTGTCGGCTGAATTCTTCGGCCCAGTCTTGTCGGTTCTAAGTTTTGACTCCGAAGCTGAGGCTTTGCAGCTTGCAAATGACACGGCGTTTGGACTTGCGTCAGGTGTCTTTACAAAGGACCTAACACGGGCGCACCGCATGATACGTGGCATCCGTGCAGGTATTGTCTGGGTGAACACCTACCGAGCCGTCAGCCCCATTGCCCCTTTTGGAGGCCACGGCCTATCAGGTCACGGCCGCGAGGGCGGTATTCAGGCCGCACTCGACTACACAAAAATTAAGGCCGTTTGGCTACGGACCAGCGATGAGCCAATTCCCGATCCTTTTGTGATGAGGTAGACGCGGAAACCCGCTGATTGGCAAACTAACCGCGCGATCAATTCTTATCGTATTTCATCCAAAGGTTGAGTTCAGGCAAAAGGATTTGAAACCTTCAACCGTGAAACGGCGCGTGCAAAACACGCGGTACAACATAGTCGACTTCACGATGGTCGTCGCGCCAAACGAGGTGTGTGCGCGCAAAGCGAGGCGCTCAGTTCAGGGAAAGCGTTTTGGATTGCATACTCAGGTGATGACGACGAGCCAGAAACCCGCTCTTATCAAATCACCTTAAACTGTCGTATCGGCGCTAATGTCACAGAAAACAGAGAAATTTGGTGGAGCCTAGCGGGATCGAACCGCTGACCTCCTGCATGCCATGCAGGCGCTCTCCCAGCTGAGCTAAGGCCCCTTCCAACCGTCTAGGCATATGCCCTTAGGTGTGAGAGGTCGTTTAAGCCCAGATCCGCACCTTCGCAAGAGGAAAATGCAATTACCTTGTGATTTTTCATGCAGATACGCGCACCGCGGCTGGCGCCATCTGTCACCACACCGCTCGGGGCCCTAAAACGCAAAAGAGGAGGCTAGGAAGCCTCCTCTTTGGTCTGCCACATTCCATGTGGAACGTGGCGCGATTTGGGTCGGATCAGGAATCGTCGTCTGGCGCGGCGACATCGGCCAGCTCATCCAGAGGCACGCTATCCTCGTCGTCGTCATCATCCAGAACGTCATCGCCCAGATCCACGTCCACCGTGTCATCGTCATCTTCCAGAACGACGTCATCGGTATCGGCGTTTTCTTTGGCCTTCGCGCTCGCTGCATCTTCAGCGTCCGCTTCGATCATGCGGGACTTGCCGGTGTTCAGCTCTACGATTTCGCCCGTGTATGGGCTGACAACCGGGTCTTTGTTCAGGTCGTAGAAACGCTTGCCAGTGGTTGGGCAGACGCGTTTGACGCCCCATTCTTCCTTGGGCATGTGATGTCCCCTTGATTATGCTGTGAGTCGTATCGACGATTCAGGTGCCTTGCCATATGAGGGTTTGACTGTCAAAGCCTTTGCGAACAAGGGGCATCGAATGAGCGACCATCATTTACCCGGGGATCCACCGATTCCACTGACCCTGCGCCGGTCGGCACGGGCGCGGCGGATCTCGCTTCGGGTGTCTGCGTTGGATGGCCGGGTGACGCTGACCCTGCCGGAGCGGCTGCGCGCAGAAGCCGCGCTGGAGTTCGCGGCCGAGAAAGAAGACTGGATCCGCAAACATCTGGCGCGCCAACCGGATCAGGTTCAGGTCGCCCTTGGCAGTGTGATCCCGGTGGACGGCACGCCGCGCCGTGTCATCGCCGCCCCCGGTCGTCGCGTCGTGTTGGAACCGGAAACCATTGCGGTGCCCACAGCGGCCCTCGGACGCAGCCTACAGCGCTATCTGCGGGAGCTGGCGCGGGATCGGCTGGCCGAGGCCTCGGATCACTATGCGCGCCGTTTGGGGCGCAGCTACAGTCGACTGACGCTGCGCGATACGCGGTCGCGGTGGGGGTCCTGTTCGTCGGACGGGGCGCTGATGTATTCCTGGCGACTAATCCTCGCGCCGCCGGATGTCCTGCGCTATGTGGCGGCGCATGAGGTCGCTCATCTGGCCGAGATGAACCATTCCCGCGCGTTCTGGGACCAGGTGACCCGCCTGTTTGGCAATTATGAACCACCGCGCAAATGGCTCACGGCCAATGGGGGCGAGCTGCACCGCTATCGGTTTGAGTGATCAAGGAAAGGCGGTGGGCGCATCGCCGTCGTGCCACTGCGGGTATTTGTCCATCACGGCGGTGAATCGGTCCGAGGTCAGGAAGCGCTCCAGCCACCCTTGCAGCGCCGGCCAGTCCTGTGCGTCGAACCGAGCTTTGTCGATGAATGCGAACTGGCGCACAAAGGGCAGGATTGCGAAATCCGCCAACGTCGGACGGTCAAAGATCCACGTATCGATCTGCGCATCAAGGCGCGCCAGGAATTCATGCGCCACGACGCGATGGGCTTCGGGATCTTCCCCAGGATAACGTGTGGCGTATTTGGTCCGGTCCAGAGCGCGTTTAAAGGGGCCGTCGGCCTCCGCGATCCAGTCCAGCCCCGTGGCAGGCATAGCCAACCAGCCTTCAGGATCAGACTGAGCCAGCGCCCAGCGCATAATATCAAAGCTTTCGTCGATCACCGCGCCCTCAGCCTGCAGACAGGGCACTGTTCCGGTTGGTGAAGCGGTCAGAAAGGCCGCAGGCTTGTCCCGCAGCACCACTTCGCGCAGTTCAACCCGGATCTGGGCCGACGCCAGACCAAGGCGTGCGCGCATCGCATAGGGGCAACGGCGAAAGGAATAAAGGATCGGAGTCTCGCTCATAATCTACGTGAGGTATCGCATTCACCGCGTCTCAGCAATCTCTGGCTGCGGCGGGGCAAGGTATATCGGAACAAGGCCTGCTTTGCGGTTGACCAATTGGAAATTTGTGATCACATGCTGAGCCATGACAATGTCCGCACGCCCCAATACCGAAGTCACCGCCGCCGCCCATGATCGTGTCTACCGCGCTCTGCGCACCCGTATCATGCACGGAGAGGTCGCACCGGGCGAAGCCTTGACCCTGCGCGGCATTGGACGGGATTTCGGGGTCTCGATGACACCAGCGCGCGAAGCGGTGCGCCGACTGGTGGCCGAGGGCGCTTTGTTCCTGTCGTCCTCGGGACGGGTGTCCACCCCGGAGCTCAGCAATGAGCGGATCGAGGAACTGGCGGCCCTGCGCGCCCTGATCGAGGTTGAACTGGCCTCTCGCGCGCTGCCCCGTGCCCATATGGCGCTGATAGACCGGATGCAGGACATCAATTCCAACGTGGCCGAGATGGTCGCGAAACGGGATGCGGTGGGTTACATCCGCACCAATCTTGAATTTCACCGCACGCTTTACTTGCGCGCCCAGGCACCTGCGATGCTGGCGATGGCGGAAACCGTCTGGCTGCAACTTGGCCCCACCATGCGGGCTTTGTATGGCCGCCTGCGCCGGACCGAACCGCCCCAGGATCACCGCTTGATCATCGCGGCCCTCAAGGCCGGGGATGAACCCAGCCTGCGCCTTGCTGTGCGGTCAGATGTCACAAAAGGCCTGCGCCTCTTGGCCGGGTGACCGGTCGACGTACTGACCTCAACCGGCTTTCTTTTTATCATCCGACGCGTCGGCCTCTGGCAGTTCCCAATCGCCAGAGTCACGCCCGGCGCTGCCAACCAGACCATCCTCAGACGGGGTGACATTGTCGGCCATCACCACTTTGTTGCGACCCAGCGCTTTGGCTTCATACAGGGCTTCATCGGCCGACCGCAGCAGGAATTGCGGCATGGTGCCATGGGCCGGGTAATGGGACACCCCAACCGAGATCGTGACCCGTGGCAGGGTCTTTTCCCCGTAACGTACTTTGATATTCTCAACCCGGCGACGCAGACCTTCGGCACGGGCCAGCGCCGCGTCGGCATCGCAATGGGGGACGATCACCGTGAACTCTTCCCCTCCGGGACGGCAGGCCACGTCATCCCCATCGCAATCCTGCTGCAAGGCAGAGCCCACAGCGCGCAGCACCATGTCCCCGGCATCATGGCCATGGGTGTCGTTGAACTTTTTGAAGTGATCTACATCCACCGCAATCACCGCAAACGCATCCCCGGACCGTTCACTGTCATTGATGGATTTGCGCAAGACCTCGGTCATATGGCGGCGATTAAACAGACCTGTCAGCGGATCGCGTACGGATTGGTCATGCAGCTCGTCACGCATGCGCACATTGGCGATCGCCATGGAAATCTGCTCGGAACACATCTGTGCCAAGTTACGATCAACCATAAAAGCGTCGGCGGACTTTTGTTTGGACCGCAAATGCAGCAGCCCCACCGTTTCGCCATGGGCCAGGATCGGGAAACAGAAATACGGGTTGTCGTTATGTGGTTCCGCGTGTTCGCAGGTGAAATTGATCTCGTTGGTGCCGTATTCATAGGTGCGCCCCCGGCGCAGACCCCAACATTCCTCGGGGTGGATGTGATCCTTGTGCGAGCCACCATTCCAACTGGCCCAGCCATCCAACACATCGCGCGAGTTGGAATAGACATACACACTGCCTTCCGCATTGGGCAGGATATGAGTCATAAACCGCTCCACCATGCCAAACAGCTCATCCAGGGAGCGGCTGGATTGCAGCCATTCGTTCAATTCACCCAGCAACTTGACATCGCGCGCCAGACGGAGCTGTTCACCCATCATTTCCTTTTCGCTGCTCGATCGCTGCGCCAGTGCTTGGTACTGGCGGCGGTTGGCGCGATAAACAACCATCGACACGATGCCCATCGTGGCCAAGGCAACCGCGGTCAAAACCGACAACAACACCCGAACCCGCATCAGGAAACTGGCCCGCGTATCGGTGATATCGGTGTAAAACTCCATCACACCGATCACATGCCCGTCCGAGATCACCGGCTCAAAGATCTCTGCCACTTCATGAACCGATACGTCCTGACGCAACGCATGTAAGGCCAATCCGTCGATCTCGGATGATGGTTTCTGCTCTCGACGATAAGACACCTGCCCTTCGGCCATCGCCTCAAATGGGAAATAATCCGGTGCGTCCTGGCCGATTTCATGGGGTCGTGTCGACCAGATAACCCGCCCCGACATATCATAAAGCCTGAACAGATAGACATCCGATGCTTCGGGCAACAGTGTGAGGTATTTGGTGTCTTCCTCTGTCAGCGCTTTCTCGGCAAATGTGCGGTCGGGATCCTCCAAGTGCAGGATCACCCGACGATGCCACAGCTCAGACTGTTTGCGCGTGTCCGCTTCCATCAAGCTTTCAACGATCGGCACCGAAACGCGCGAAACCACCCAGAGCGACGAGGCTCCAACCGCGATTAAGGCAACAGAAAAAACGAATATTCGGAAAAGCTTGCGCATGACGGGATCGTCCTGAAGGAATTACTGTCCGCAGTCTCGCAGAAAAGGTTAAGCTGCGGGTAAACACCAAGGGGCGATAAAGTAACAATTGTTTTTATATTTCAAGTTATTAGGCCGCGCCATAGGGTGCCCTGTTACCAATCCCCGACCAATTTATGGCAGATTGACGGCGAGGGCTTTACGGTTAAGAAATCTTGACTCATCCGCGCGCCGCTTTGGCAACCGTTTCGCTGCGAAACCGCCTTGCAAACATGGGGGTTTCCGCCTATGAACCGCCCATCCGGCACTCACACCATGAGTCGCGCGGATCTTTTTGCATTTGGTATGCCGGGGCTCTTTCGGTCCGGACGGAATGGAAAAAGCCTACCTAAAAAGAATGTCGGATCATCTCTGGCGGGCGCGGTTTCGGTGCGAAACGAAACACTGCGGACCCGGTGAAAGCGCAGAGCTCTGGGACGTGAAATCACCTTCGTGGAAAAACCACGAGCAAAAATAGGAGACGATCACATGGATCTGATCGCACAGCTAGAGGCGGAACAAATTGCCGCCCTGGGGAAAGATATCCCCGATTTCAAAGCCGGTGACACCGTTCGCGTCGGCTACAAGGTGACCGAAGGTTCGCGTTCGCGCGTCCAGAACTACGAAGGCGTTTGCATCAGCCGTAAAAACGGCGTTGGCATTGCGGGTTCGTTCACCGTTCGCAAGATTTCTTTTGGTGAAGGCGTTGAGCGTGTATTCCCTCTGCACTCCACCAACATCGACAGCATCACCGTAGTCCGTCGTGGCCGCGTTCGTCGCGCCAAACTGTACTACCTGCGTGCCCGTCGCGGTAAATCGGCACGTATTGCTGAAGACACCAACTACAAGCCCAAAAAAGCCTAAGGAGTGGTTCAATGAAAGCCGATACACATCCCGACTACCACTTGATCGACGTCAAAATGACCGATGGCACCATCATCAAAATGAAGTCGACTTGGGGCAAAGAAGGCGACCAGCTGGCGCTGGATATTGATCCTTCCGCACACCCTGCATGGACTGGCGGCAACACCCGCCTGATGGACGCCGGTGGCCGCGTGTCCAAGTTCAAAAAGAAATACGAAGGTCTGGGCTTCTAATCACCCCATCGACCACGGTTTCGCACCGAAACGCCGTTCCGCTTTGGAACGGCGTTTTTTTTGGTTTATTGTCCCCGCCCGATGACCACACGCGTTAACCAATAAACCAGAAGAGAAGTGTTGCAGAATCTTTCCCTTTGAATTGGGACAAGCTATAGTCTCTAAAAACAAGCTTTCTGCAATATCTGGGATAACGGGGCAGCTATGGCGCATATTATCGTTGTGGGGAACGAAAAGGGCGGTGCTGGGAAATCCACGGTTTCAATGCATGTCGCGACCACTTTGGCCCGGATGGGTCGGTCGATTGCCGTTTTGGACATGGATTTACGACAGCGTTCGCTGGGGCGATATCTGGAAAACCGAAAATCCTTCATTGCCGAAACGGGTGTCGAGCTGCCCTTCATTGAACTGACGGAATTGCCTGAAATCGACGAAAGCACGCTGGGGCCCAATGAAAACGTCTATGATCACCGCCTGTCAGCGGCGATTTCGGATCTGGAACCCCGCGTGGATTTCATACTGATCGATTGTCCCGGCTCACACACAAGGCTGAGCCAGGTCGCGCATTCGCTGGCGGATACGTTGATTACCCCTTTGAACGACAGCTTTGTCGACTTTGACCTTTTGGCCCGCACCGACCAGAAGGGCGACAAGATCCTGGGCCCGTCGGTCTATTCCGAGATGGTGTGGAACGCGCGTCAGCTGCGGTCGCAGGCCGGCTTGAAACCCATCGACTGGATCGTGATCCGCAACCGTGTGGGCACCCAGCGGATGGTCAACAAGGAAAAGATGGAACGCGCCGTCAAAATGCTGTCCAAACGGATCGGCTTTCGGGTGGCTCCAGGCTTTTCCGAGCGGGTTATTTTCCGCGAATTGTTCCCCCGTGGCCTGACCCTGCTGGATCTCAAGGACATCGGTGTGAAACAGCTCAACATCTCAAACGTTGCGGCCCGTCAGGAGCTGCGGGAGATGATGAAAGCGCTGGAACTGCCGGACGTCGAAATCGACCTGTAAAGCCTGTAAGGCATTGATTGCAGAAGCGTTCCCGCTTTAACTGACCCTTCGCGTCGAGGCCCGCAGAGCCAGTTCGGGGCCAAAGCGGCGTGGTGCGGGTTTTTCACCTTTTTCCACCCACAGCGCCAAAGCATCCGCTGCCGCCGTGCCCATGGATGCCACGGGCAGATGCACCGTTGTCAGCGCGGGATAAAGGGTCTCTGAGCTCGGCAGATCATCGATCCCCATGACCGAGATGTCATCAGGAACCCCGATCCCCTGACGCTGCAGTTCCGACATAGCGCCGGCCGCCAGAACGTCCGACAAGCACAGGATCGCGGTTGGGCGGCGGGCTTGCTGCAAAACCATATCCGCCGCATCGCAGCCGCCGCGCGTGGACAAAGGGGTCTCGTAAAACGTGAGCGCGCTGTCGGGATGGTGGTCACCCAGCCCCTGCAGGCGCGCGCGGGTTCTGTCGTTTAACGATTTCGGGCCGTGAATGACGGCGATGTCACGATGCCCCTGCCCCTCCAGATGGGCCAGCGCGATCCGCGAGGCCTCAGCATTGTCGTAACCAATGGTAGGCAGCACATAGTTGGGGTCAAAAAACGAAGTGACGATGGTTGCAATTTGCATGTGGTCGATCAGGTCCAACAGGGCCGGATCCTGAGAAATACCCGAGAGAACAAACCCTTCGGCCCCGATGTCCAGCAGCGTATGGGCTTTCTCGGTTTCGACCTTTGGGTCTCCGCCGGTGGTCGCCACAACCAGAGACAGCCCATGCAAGTTCAGACCGCTTTCCAAATGAGACAGGAACCGGGCAAAGATCGCATTGTCCAAGGTGGGCACCAATGCCCCCACAAACCGGCTGCGGCCGGAATTGATGGCACGCGCCGCTGCACTGGGACGCCAGCGCAATGCGGTCATCGCGGCCTCGACCTTTTCACGGGTCTGCTGCGACACGGTTTTGGGCGCGTTCATGACACGTGAAACGGTCGCCACAGAGACACCTGCAGCCTTGGCAACATCGCGCAGATTGGCGCGTTTCTTGGAGTGGTCTTGGCTCATAGTGCCTGCATGTTTTTTAGCCGCCCGAATTGGGTGAATATCACAAAGATACCGGAAAGGCTTGTACATTGTTGACTCATGTAACCAGTTACACAAGAGTGATGTAACTAGTTACATAAAGAGAATTGAGACTCCTATGGCTCCGTTTTCCCTCCTGCGAGGGTTTGACACAATTGGCACCGATACGCCCGCGCGGCGGTTTCCGGGGTTTAGAAAGCCACAGACCGGGCTGACACGCCCCCTGTTGCCGCGCCTGTTGCTGCGCCAAGAGATGGGCGCGGGTGATTTGCTGTCGCTTGAACACATTGATGGCTCTGGCCCGGTGCAGATCGTCGCCTTTGATGCGGCCGGCGGTTGTGCGTTGGCGCAGCTTGGTTTGAGTGTGGATGGACCGTTGGACCGGGCCCTGGTGGATGATGCGGAATTGTCTGGCTGGATCTCGGCGCAGGGCGGTGATGGGGCTGCGGATATTCCCACCAAACAGATCACGGGCCTAATTGAACCCCTTATCCTGACGGCGAAATCCGATCTTACCCTGTGGTTGGGTCTGGGACAGGACACCATGTATCTGGTCACAGGTACAAGCGGTACAACCCCGTCGGTGACCTGGCAACCTGCGGCACGCACCAGCGCGATTTTGCCACCCTATCTTGGCGACGTGCGCGAAGAGTTCACGGTTCCACGCGGCACCGGCTTTGCCTATGAGCTGCAAAAGGGCGAGGTGTTGCAGATCATCGATGTGGAAGGGCAGCAATGTTCCGATTTCACCGCCTTTCGCAGCGATGCGTTGGACCGTGGACAGGAGTTCATGATCGATTCCACCGCCACCCGCAGCATGGTGCGCCGCGCCTTTCCCGGGCCGGGGCTGTTGGACAAGTTTTTCGACCAAGAGATGCACCCGCTGTTGAATGTGGTGCAAGATACCTGCGGGCGGCACGATACCTATGGTCTGGCCTGCACCGCGCGCGGTTATGAAGAGCGCGGGTTTCCGGGGCATGTAAACTGTTCGGACAATATGTCCGATGCTTTGGCGCCGTTTGGCGTGCAGCGACGCGCGGCCTGGCCTGCGATCAATTTCTTTTGGAACACCTGGATTGACCCGCAGACCCATCACATCATGACCGAGGAATCCCACTCGCGCCCCGGGGATTATGTGGCGATGCGCGCAATGGAGGATCTGGTCTGTGTCTCCACCGCCTGCCCCGACGATATTGATCCGATCAACGGCTGGAACCCGACAGATGTGCATGTGCGCATCTACAAAGAACACACGCCCCTGCGCCGCGCTGTTGCGTATCGGGAAAAGGAAGACGCGCCCATGTCGATCAGCACCCCTTCTGCCTTTCATGACCGTCTGGAGAAATTGACCACCCATTTTGCCCCTGCCCGCGATCTGTGGAGCCCGGTGAGCTTTCCCGCCCATGGAACCTTGGGGGAATATTGGGCGTGCCGTGATGCGGTGACCGTGCAGGACATGAGCGGGCTGCGCAAATATGACATCATCGGCCCGGACGCCGAGGCGCTGTTGCAGCGCGCCACCACGCGCAATGTGGCGAAACTGGCCGTGTGGCGGGGCAGCTATACGTTGATGTGCGATGAGGCTGGGCAGGTGATCGACGATGGTACTCTGTTCCGTCTGGCCCCCGAACTGTTCCGCTGGTGCTGTGGCTCCGAGGAAAGCAGCCGGGTGCTGCAGGCGCTGGCCGATGAATTGGGTCTGCATGTGCGGATCCACGCCTTGGGCGGGTCGATGCCCAATCTGGCGATCCAGGGGCCCAAGTCGCGCGATCTGTTGCACAAGATTGCCTTTACCCAGCCGCATGTGCCCGCGCTGGAGCATCTGAAATGGTTCGGCGTCACCATTGCGCGGCTGAACGATCGCGACGGGGCTCCGTTTATGCTGGCGCGCTCGGGCTATACCGGTGAGCTGGGCTATGAGGTCTTTTGTGCCAAGGCGCATGCAACCGAAATCTGGGATGCCATCATGGAGGCCGGTGCGGAATTTGCGATCAAACCCATGGGCACAGCCGCGTTGGAGACCATCCGGATCGAGGCTGGTCTGGCGGCGGCGGGTGCCGAATTTGCCCCAGGCGTCGATGCGTTTGAGGCGGGGCTCGGCTTTGCGGTCGCTTTGGACAAGCCTGAATTCACTGGCCAAGCAGCGCTGAGGCGCAATGCCAAAGATCCGCGTCAGATGCTGCGGGGGCTAAAGTTTGCCGGCAGTGATGTGCCTGCCCATGGTGCCCCCGTCTTTGCCGGGGAACGTCAGGTTGGGGTCGTGACCTCGGCCACCAAGTCCCCAACGCTGGAGTGCGCCATCGCGATGGCGCGGATTGCGGTGGAGTTTGCCGAGACAGATACACCGTTGGAAGTCGGCCAATTGGACGGGCATATGAAACGCCTGCCATCCACCGTCTGCGACATTCCCTTTATAGATCCGCAACGCAAGCGGGCGCGTGCCTAAGGCATGAGTTATACCCCTCTAAAATCACCGAAAAGGTGGAACAACAGGAGAGAGAACGATGACAGAGTTGAAAACGCGCATCGCCGCGCTTGCGGTTGCCCTTGGCACGGCCGCGGTGGCAACCACAGCCATGGCGCAGGAAAAGGTCATGGTGGGTGAGCCCAGCTGGCCGGGTGCAAAAATCATGTCCCGCATCATTGGTCAGGTGATCGAGACCCGTCTGGGCGGCGAAGCAGATTATGCGCCGGGCGCCAATGCGGTGATCTTTGCCGCGATGGATGGTGGCCGGGGCGATATCGACGTGCACCCCGATGTGTGGCTGCCCAACCAGTCATCATTTACGGATGAATATGTCACCGAAAAGGGCTCGGTCGCGTTGTCTTCGGGCAGCTATGAAGGGCGTGCGGGCTTTTGTGCCCCCAATTACATGATCGAACAGGGCATGAAGTCGGTGTTTGATCTGGCGACCCCGGATGCGCAAAAGCTGTTTGACAGCGATGGCGACGGCAAGGGTGAGATCTGGGTGGGTGCCTCGGGCTGGGCTTCGACCAATGTGGGCAAAGTCAAAGTGCGCGACTATGGGATCGAACTGTTCCTGGAGCCAACCACCGAAGACGAAACCGTGTTCTATTCCCGCCTGAAAGACATGATCGCACAAGAGCAAGGCGTGGTGTTTTACTGCTACAAACCCCACTATGTGCACGCACTGTACGACGTGAGCCTGATCGAAGAGCCTGACTATGCGCCGGACTTGTACAGCATGGTGCAGCCCAGCGACGATTCTGACTGGTTTGAAAAATCCTCGATCCTGACGGGCGATGAGGTGAAGACCGTGACCGTGGCCTATTCCAAATCTCTGGAAGAGCGCAATCCGGCGGCGGCCTCGTTCCTGAGCCAGATCGATATGAGCGCGGACGCGCTGTCCGAGCTGACCTATCAAGTGGTCATCAAAGGGGTCGAGATCGACACGGCTGTCTCTGACTGGTTGGCCGCAAACGGTGATGTTGTCGACGGCTGGCTTGGCCTGAACTGATCCTGCCACCTGCCCCATGGTTTGGCGTGCGTGCCGGACCGTGGGGCCACTCCTTTTACAATCAGGAAACGAGGGACCGATGGCGGCAGATATCGCAATCGACGCGCGTGGCGTGTGGAAAATATTTGGAAATCAATCAGATAAAGCGCTGGCTGCGATCCATGCAGAGGGGCTGACCAAGGCTGAGGTGCTGGAACGCTACAATTGCGTTGTGGGCGTGGCCGATGCCAGTTTCCAGATCGAACGGGGAGAGCTGTTCTGTGTTATGGGCCTGTCAGGCTCTGGCAAGTCGACGCTGGTGCGCCATGTGAACCGGTTGCTGGAACCCACGGCTGGTCAGATCTTTATCGGCGACGAAGACGTGATGGGGCTGAAACCCGATGGTTTGCGCGACCTGCGCAACCGGCGCGTGGCGATGGTGTTTCAGAACTTTGGCCTGATGCCCCACCGCACCGTGCGCGACAATGTGGCCATGCCGCTGGAGATCCGCGGCACCGGCAAGGCGCGGCGCTGGGAAGAAGCGGACCGGGTGTTGGACCTGGTAAACCTAGGCGGCTGGGAAGACAAATACGCCCATGAGCTGTCTGGTGGCATGCAGCAACGTGTGGGGCTGGCGCGCGCCATTGCCTCGAACCCGGAAATCCTGCTGATGGATGAGCCGTTTTCGGCCCTGGACCCGTTGATCCGAAAGCAGCTGCAGGATCAGTTCATGGAGCTGTCCCACAAGCTGAAAAAGACCACGATGTTCATCACCCATGATCTGGACGAGGCCATCCGCATCGGCCACCGCATCGCCATCATGAAAGACGGCAAAGTGGTTCAAATCGGCACCCCGGAAGAGATCATCCTGAACCCGGCCGACGACTATGTCGCGGATTTTGTGGCCGGCATCTCAAAGCTCAACATGATTTTTGCCCATTCGGTGATGCAGCCTCTTCAGCAATATGAGGCCGAACACGGAGCCGTTCCTGCGGATACGCCCGAGGCGCATCCAAAAATGGACCTGCAAGAGTTGATGGATCTGGTCCTGAACAGCCACGGCGTTGTGCGCGTTGTCGAGGCTGGCAATACGATCGGCGTCATCGATCAGGCGGCGCTTATTCGAACCATTCGCGACAGCCGCGGTTGAGGGATGAAGTGATGAAACACATTGATGAAAACGCAATCCAGCCAGAGACCGCAGAGCGACTGAACACGCTGGTGGGTGAATTTGCCGGGAAATCCGCCGCCTATTACCAACAGGTCTTTGCCTATATGATGCAGGCGCCTGGCTACCGCTTTACCCTGAATTGGGTGGCGGGTCTGTTGGGCCCTGTGTGGTTTGGCGCGCGCGGGCTGTGGTCCTGGTTCCTTGGCTTTGTGGTGCTGGAGACCTTTGCCTATATCCAGATCGGGTTGGGTCTGTTTGGCGATCTGGGTCGTGAGGCGCGGGTGCGGGCCGAGCAAATCGCCACAACGTTGGAGCTGCGCCACAAACAGATTGAAGCTGCGGAACAATCCGGAGCTTCCTCGGTTGAGGCGCTGAAACGCGCGGCACAATCATTGGAACAGGCGATGGAGACCGCGCAGGCCGACGCGCTGGCGGCGAATGCAAGCGGTCTGACCTATTTGGTGGTTGGCGTGGCCTTGCTGGCGGTTGTGAAATTCGCCACAGCTGCCTTGGCCAATTGGACGCTTGAGGGGCAATTTGCCCGGTGGCGGTCGGACAGATCGACGGCGCATGGCTGGTCCGAGAAACGTCTGGCGGTCGCTGGCGGGGTAATGGGTGCAATTGTGATCCTGTCGATCATGAAATTCGCGCGTCCCGATGCCTTTGGCTTTTTGAATGCCTTTCCCACCAATCGCGACTGGCGGTTGAATGTTGGCGACGGGGTGCAGGCGGCGTTTGACTGGACCAAGGTTGTCGGTCGCGGCTTTTTTGACGGGATCACGGCGGGGATGCGCAGCCTGTTGGATTGGATCGAGGTTGTGCTGGTTGACACGCCCTGGCCTGTGGTCGCCCTGGTGATCTTGATGCTGGCCTTTCTGTCGGCCGGGCCACGTGTGGCGATTTTCACCGGAGCGGCGCTGGCCTATTTGGGGCTGTTGGATTTCTGGGAAAAGGCAATGACCACCATCGCCCTGTTGGGGGCTGCGGCGCTGATTTCGATCACACTGGGCATTCCGATGGGCATCTTTTGCGCCCGTCGCCCCAAGGCCTTTGCCGTGGTGCGTCCGGTCCTGGATTTCATGCAATCGATGCCGTCGTTTGTCTATCTGATCCCGGTTGTGGCCTTTATCGGCTCTGGCAAGCCAGCGGGTGTCGTGGCCACGATGATCTTTGGCAGCCCGCCGGTGATCCGCTTTACCGTTCTGGGTCTGCAACAGGTTCCGGATACCGTGCGTGAAGCGGCCACAGCCTTTGGTGCAACACCGCGCTATCTGTTGTGGAAGGTTGACCTGCCGCTGGCGCGCAAGACCATTATGGCAGGCGTCAACCAGACCATCCTGTTGTCGCTGGCGATGGTGGTCGTGGCGTCGCTGATCGGGGCCAAGGGCCTGGGCGAGGACGTGTTGGAAGCGCTGCAATATGCTGCTGCGGGCCAAGGGATCCTGGCCGGTTTGGCCATTCTGTTCTGCGCCTTGATCCTGGATCGGATCGTGGCGGGGCGAAAGTAAACACGCGTTGGCCTGCGTCACCTAGCAAGCCAACCGATCAACGGGTCGGACGGATCATCCGCCCTCTTGCGGGTCGGCATAAATGGTTTGAACCCAGTTACAAAAGGCTCTGACCTCTTCGGGTTTATCCGAACCATCCCGTTCCACGATGAAATGCGCAGGGCGAATGGGCAAACGTTCCTCGACCGGCGCGACAAGGCGGTTTTGCTCAATAAACGGCTGCGCAAATCGCTCCAGCACAATGGCCGTGCCGGGGCCGTGACTGATGGCTTGCAACGCCAGCATTGAAGAATCAAACCAAGTCACATCGGACGGAAACGGCATCGACAGATCAGCCTGTTCCATCATCCGAGGCCAGTCGGATTCGGATCCGTGGATCATGGCCACCTGTGCAGCGGCGAGTTGGTCAAATGTCGGGTGGGCACCAAAACTGGAGAGAAAATCCGGGCTGCACACCGGTTTAGCGACCTCATGTCCCAGATGGGTGACACGCCCATCGGACCAGTCGCCAAACCCAAACCGAATGTCGATGTCGCTGATCCCATCCTGAAAGCTATTGGCCCAGACAAAGGTCGACAGGTTTACGTCAATGGTCGGATGAAGGCTGCGAAACTCATGCAAGCGCGGGGCGATTACCAAGGCTCCGCAAGAAATCGAGGCGCGGACCTTGATCTGCTTGCGCTTGACCGCACCAAACAACCCCTCGGTTGCGGCCTGAATGTCTGCCAGCCCTTTGCGCACGGGTTGCGCATAGGCTTCTCCCATATCTGTCAGGGCAACACCGCGCGGACGGCGCTCAAACAAAGTCGTTTTCAGATGTTTCTCTAACAAACGGATCTGCTGACTGACGGCGGCAGGTGTTAGGCCCAACTCCGATGCCGCAGAAGAGAAATTGTTGTGTCTCGCGGCGACCTCAAAGGTGCGAAGCCAGCTGGGATGGGGGAGCGCCATTGCCACTACCTTTAAATATTATGATGCCAAAGACAGAAATACCATTGTTTGTGTTGTCAAATCAACTGTGCGCATCTTGCGATGAAAGCACCCGAAAACGGGTGCGTGAATTGCGGCAAAGAGGGTGCGGCGGCTTTGGAAACCTTTGATTTCATCATCGTTGGAGCCGGATCTGCGGGCTGTGTTCTGGCCGAGCGCCTGACCGCCAGTGGCGCACATCGTGTTTTGCTGATCGAAGCGGGTGGCGACGACAATAAATTCTGGATCAAAGTACCGCTGGGCTATGGCAAGACCTATGACGATCCGGCGGTCAATTGGTGCTATACGGCGCAGGCGGATGCCGGATTGAACCAACGTCATGCCTTTTGGCCCCGAGGTCGGGTGATTGGCGGTTCCAGCTCGATCAATGCGATGGCGCATGTGCACGGCCTCCCCCATGATTTTGACGATTGGGAAGACGCAGGCGCAAAAGGTTGGAATTGGGCCAATGTGCGCGAGACTTACGCCGCATTGGAAACCCAGGACGAATTCGATGATTTCGGCAAACGCCGCCGCATCGGCAATGGCCCGATTTATGTCAGCGAGCTGACGGATCGGATGCACCCGTTTTCGCAACATTTCCTTGATGCCGCACGTGAGGCCGGCTGGCCGGTGCGCAAGAACCTGAATGCAGAGGCCCGCGCAGGCATTGCGCCCTTGCGGGGCACCGTCAAACATGGCCGCCGTTGGTCCGCAGCGGATGCGTTTTTACGCCCGGCTCGGCGGCGATCGAACCTGCAGGTTGTCACCCATGCGATGGTTCAGCGGATCGAACTGGACGGGCGACGTGTGACCGGCGTCACCTACCAGCACCAAGGGCGCAGCACGACTGCCACCGCGACACGCGAGGTGATCGTCAGCGCCGGGGCCATCAACTCTCCGCAATTGTTGCAGATCTCAGGCATTGGTCCGGTTGACGTGCTGCGCCGCAACGGGGTCGAGGTCCGCCATGCTTTGTCGCAGGTCGGTCAGGGTCTGCAAGATCACCTGGCGATATCCTATCAGTTCGAGGCAACCGAGCCGACGTTGAACAACCGGCTGGGCAATTGGCTGGGTAAAATGGTGTCGGGAATGAAATATCTGATGACCCGCAACGGCCCTTTGAGCGTGCCGATCAATCAGGTGGGCGGCTTTGTCAGCTCGCAGAACAACAAACGGCCGGACCTGCAGATTTATTGCAACCCGATGTCTTATCGGGTGCGTTCGGATGGGAAACCGGATGTCGCGATGTCGCCGGGATTTTTGCTGAGCGCGCAGCCTTGCCGCCCGACAAGCCGGGGCGAGGTCACAATTGCCTCGTCCGATCCGGCCGCCGCGCCGGAAATCAAACCCAATTCGCTGTCCACCGCCGAGGACCGGTCGTCCGCCTTAAAGGCCGCGCGCACGGTGCATCGTCTGGCCACAATGCCCAGCATTCGGGCCGTGACCCGGTCTGCGCCCGATCTTGACCACCAAAGCGATGATGCGGTGTTGGAGGATTTTCGCGCCCGCGCCGCATCTGTTTATCATGCAAGCTGTACGTGCCGGATGGGCGACAGCGCCGACACATCGGTTCTGGACAATCGGCTGCGCGTGCATGGGTTGGCGGGATTGCGTGTTATTGATGCATCCTCCTTTCCCAATGTCACATCCGGCAATACCAACGCGCCTGTTATGATGCTGGCTGCGCGCGGTGCGGATATGATCCTGGAAGACGCGGCCCAGCCAATTCGGCACGGAGGTGCCCTGTGAAACTTGAAAAGATCGAAACCTTTGTGGTTGCCAACCCGCCCCCACGTCACGGGGGGCGGTATTTCATCTTTCTGCGCCTGACCACCGCCTGCGGGATTACCGGCGTCGGAGAGATCTACAACGCCACCTTTGATCCGCATATCTGCGCGGCGATGGCGCGGGATATGTTTGCCCGCCAGTTCGAGGGGCAAGACCCGCATCATATCGAACGGATGTGGCGGCAAAGCTATGGCGCCGGGTTCACCATGCGCCCCGATGTGAGCGTGATGGGCGTGCTCAGCGGGTTGGAGATGGCTTGTTGGGATATCATCGGCAAGGCGGCGAACCAGCCGGTCTATAATCTGTTGGGCGGCAAGGTGCATGAGCGCCTGCGCAGCTATACCTACCTGTATCCCGCCTCTGGCGACGTCTATCCGGATCCGGACAGTCCCAATGTCTATAACGACCCAGATATCGCCGCCGAAGCGGCGGTGGTTGCGGTGGAACAGGGGTTTACGGCTGTTAAATTCGACCCGGCCGGCCCGTACACAATCTATGACGGGCATCAGCCCAGCCTCGAAGATCTGGATCGCTCCGAAGCCTTTTGCCGCCAGATCCGTGCCGCCGTTGGATCCAAAGCGGATCTGCTGTTTGGCACCCATGGGCAATTCACCGTCTCGGGTGCCAAACGCATGGCACGCCGGCTTGAGGCCTATGACCCCCTGTGGTTCGAAGAGCCGCTGCCGCCGGAAAACCCAAGCGATATGGCCGAGGTTGCGCGATATACCGCGATCCCTGTCGCGACCGGTGAACGGCTGTGTACCAAACACGAATTCGCCCGTGTTCTTGAGGCAGGCGCCGCGTCAATCCTACAGATGAACCTTGGGCGCGTGGGTGGCCTGCTGGAGGCCAAAAAGATCGCCGGCATGGCCGAGACGCGTCAGGCGCAGATTGCGCCGCATCTCTATTGCGGGCCCGTTGTGGCGGCGGCCAATATCCAGCTGGGTGCCTGTAGCCCGAACTTTTTGATCCTGGAATCGATCGGGCGGTTTGATGGTCCCTATGCCGAGTGTCTGACGACGCAGATCACCTGGGAAGACGGCTATGTCATCCCGCCAAGTGAGCCGGGTCTGGGTGTCGAGCTGAACGACGCCTTTATTGCCGACAACCCGTATACGGGTCATGAACTGCACCTTGGTCTAGAGACCAAGCCTGCCCTGCCTTAACACCTGAAAAATCGTGATCGCTATGAAAAACCTGAACAAATTCTATATCGACGGCGCCTGGGTTGACCCGATTGACGCGCGCCCCTTTGCCATCAAGAACCCGGCCGACAACAGCGTCATGGGTGAGGTTCTGCTGGGTTCCAGCGCGGATGTGGATCGCGCCGTTGCAGCCGCCAACCGCGCGTTTGAGAGCTTTTCGCTGACCAGCCAAGAGACCCGCATCACGCTGCTGAAAAAGCTGTTGGAGGTCTATACCGCGCGGCTGGAGGACATGTCCTGGGCCATAACCTGCGAAATGGGCGCGCCGATTGATATGTCGCGTGAGATGCAGGCGGGCTGTGGTATTGACCACATCAAATCCTTTATCGAGGTGATGGAAGAGCACCAAGAACGCGAAACCCTGCCCAGCGGCGATGTTTTGTACCGGGAACCCATTGGGGTTTGTGGCCTGATCACCCCCTGGAACTGGCCAATCAGCCAGATCGCGCTCAAGGTTCTGCCAGCGCTGGCGGTTGGGGCGACCTGTGTCTTGAAACCCTCTGAATACACGCCGTTGTCGGCCCAGGTTTTTGCCGAGATGGTGCATGAGGCCGGCTATCCCGCTGGCGTGTTCAACCTGGTCTTTGGCGACGGACCGACCGTGGGCAGCGCCATGTCTGTCCACCCCGATATTGAAATGATGTCTTTCACCGGCTCCACCCGCGCGGGGATCCTAGTGTCCAAGGATTCTGCCGATACGGTCAAACGCGTCGCGCTGGAACTGGGTGGGAAGTCCCCGAACCTGATCTTTGCCGACAATGGTGCGGATCTGCAGGCACGAGTGGAGGATTCGGTTTGGAATTGCTTCCACAACACCGGCCAGTCCTGCAATGCCCCGACCCGGATGCTGGTCGAAAAGAGCTGTTATGACGCCGTGCTAACCTATGCCAAGGCCGCGGCCGAAGCCCAAAAGGTCGGCGATCCCGCAGAGGCTGGCGATCACATCGGCCCGCTGTTTGATCAGCTGCAATATGACCGGGTGCAGGCCAAGATCCAAACCGGCATCGACGAAGGGGCGACGCTTCTCGTCGGGGGCCTGGGCAAGCCGGAGGGGTTTGAACAGGGCTGGTACGCCCGCCCGACCATTTTTGCCGATGTGAACAACCAGATGGCCATCGCCCGCGAAGAGATTTTTGGCCCGGTGCTGGTCATCCTCCCGTTTGAGACCGAAGAGGAGGCCATCGCCATCGCCAATGACACCGATTACGGGCTGGCGGCCTATGTACAGACCGGTGACGCGGAGCGTGCCGAGCGGGTGTGTCGCCGTCTGCGGGCGGGCACCGTGACCATCAACGGTCAGGGCACCAATTATGGCTCACCTTTTGGTGGATACAAACAATCCGGCAATGGGCGCGAAGGCGGCGTCTTTGGGCTGGAAGATTTTGTCGAGTTGAAAGTGCGCGGCGGCCTGGGGCTGTCTGCGTAAACCTTTGCCACGGTGTGTCCCTCACACCTCCCCTCATATTCCCTATGGAACAGGAAACAGAACATGAAAGTAGGATTCATCGGCCTCGGCAATGTCGGCGGCAAGTTGAGCGGCAGCCTGCTGCGCAATGGCATTGATCTGACGGTGCTGGACCTCAACCCAGAGCTGGTTGCGGGCTTTGTCGAAAAAGGTGCCAAGGCCGGGGAAAGCCCGGCCCAGATGATGCGCGACTGTGATGCGGTGATCACCTGCCTGCCCTCGCCGGCGGCGTCGGACACGGTGATGCAGGAAATGCTGCCCGAGGTGGGCCCCGGCAAGATCTGGATGGAAATGTCCACCACCGATCAGGCCGAGGCAGAGCGTCTGGGCGGATTGGTCATCGCAGCCGGCGGCGCAGCGGTGGATTGCCCCGTTTCGGGCGGCTGTCACCGTGCGGATACCGGCAATATCTCGATCTTTGCGGGTTGTGACCGCGAAACGTTTGAGCGGATCTTGCCACTGTTGACCGTTCTGGGCCGTCGGGTGCTGCACACCGGCGATCTGGGCTCTGCTTCGATGTTGAAGGTTCTGACCAACTATCTGGCGACCGTGCATCTGGTCGCAAATGCCGAAGCTCTGGTCACCGCCAAGGCGGCCGGCATGGATCTGAACACGGCTTATGAGGCAATCAAGATCTCATCCGGGACGTCGTTCAGCCATGTGACCGAAAGCCAGGTGATCCTGAACGGGTCGCGCGACATTTCGTTCACCATGGATCTGGTGAAGAAAGACGTGGGCCTGTTCCAGGAAATCGCAGAGCGCAACAATGTGCCGTTGGAAATCTCTCCATTGATCTGCAACATCTTTGACGATGGCATTGCCCGTTACGGCGACCGCGAATTGTCCCCCAATATCATCCGCCGCCTGGAAGATGCCACCGGTCTGGAAATCCTGGCCCCTGGTTTCCCCGCGGAAATGACCGATGACGAGCCCGAAGAACCCGGTTACGAAGTTGTTCCCACCGGTCTGGCATAAGCCATAGATTGGAATGAGAAATACCCCGTCGCGGCGCAGCTTGATGCTATCGCGACGGGCGTTTTGCGCCCCGTTTTTTGGGGCCGACACCGGCGTTTAGAACCGCAACGACAGGCAGGACATGCCGCCATCCAGTTTGGCGCAATCCGTGTTGTCGATCTCCACAACCTCGTATCCGGCCTGATCCAGCATCGCGGCTGTTTTGGGAAAGCCTGCGGCCATCAGAACCAGGCTATTGAAACGGATTGCATTGGCAGCCGCCTCTTCGCCCTCGGCG
The DNA here is from genome assembly GCA_947497985.1 of uncultured Paracoccaceae bacterium. Lineage (GTDB taxonomy): Bacteria > Pseudomonadota > Alphaproteobacteria > Rhodobacterales > Rhodobacteraceae > Epibacterium. The sequence goes on along the minus strand of CANMIX010000003.1, from coordinate 39,402 downwards.
GTGTGCAGCACACGGTAGCCATCAAAACATCCCGACGAAGCCAGACGTTTGGTTGCAAGGATGGTCTCACCATCCATCAGGGAACAATCGGTTTTGAAGTGAAGCACCCCTTCGGGCGTGAAAACTTCGCGCACGGCGTGGCCCCAATCGGCGGCGATCTGGGTAAGTTCTGCAACACCGGCGGCATCGGTTCTGGCGGATCGGCCCACCAGGATCTCCTTGGGCGTCACCAGAATATCACCACCCTCGACAAAACCCGGTCCTGAAATTTCACGCACCTGCGTGTACATTCCGCGCAGTGTGGGTGCCATTTCCGCCACCTCGCCCATGCGGGACGGCGCGCCCGGACGCATCAGGATGGCCCCTTGCGGCAAACACAGCGCGGTGTCTTCGACAAATTGCGCATCTGGGAAATCGTCAAGCGGATCCAATTCGATCACCTCGGCCCCCGTGCTTTTCAACGCAGCGACATAAGTGGCATGGGCCGCAAGCATCGACGCAAGATCAGGATTGCCCATATCATTGGCCCGCAAGCCATCCGCAATCGAACGGGCCGGACGGCGGGTGATTGCGCGGGTGAATTCAAAAGTAGGATTGGTCATGCGGCCTGCCCCTTTAACGTCTGAGCATGCGTCACAATACGATTGAGAGCTTTGTCCAAATCATTGTCAGAGATCGTCAATGCCACGCGCACCCAGTTTTGCAGGCTGTCGCCAAAGGATGCACCGGGCATCACCGCGACGCCTGCGTTTTCCAACAGATCCATCGCGTAGGCCGTGCCGTCCAACCCCGTGGCCGAGGTGTCGACCAAGGCAAACATGCCAGCGTCGGGACGGTGTACCAACAGATCGGTGTCGCGCGTCAAACGATCCGCCAGAATGTTTGCCCGGGCTGAAAACCGGTCGACCATGCCAGCGGCAACGGTGGACCCTTCGCGTACCGCTCGTTCGGTCATATCCGCAATAAAGGGCTGATTGCCGAACAGCATGGTCTCTGAGAGCGGCAGAAGGGCATCGCAAAATTCCGTAGAGGCGACACACCAGCCGCTGCGAAATCCCGGCGCTGCGTGGGATTTTGAGATCGACGAGACGGCAATAGTGCGGTCTGCAATCTGTGGCAGAGACAGGGGAGAGACAAAGTCCGCGCCCGCAAACACCAGATGCTCATAGACCTCATCCGAGATAATCCACAGATCATGTTCCAACGCCAGGGCTGCAATGTCCTCCAGGTCAGACCGAGAAAGGACCGCGCCGGTCGGGTTATGCGGCGTGTTCAAAAAGATCGCTTTGGTCCGCGGGGTGATACGGTCGGCCAGATCTGTGGCCTGTAGGCGAAACCCGGCCTCGGCCCGCAGGGGCACCGGTACCATGGTCGCGCCGGTGGCCCGGATCACCCCTTCATAAGTGGCATACATCGGATCGCCGACCAGAACCTCATCCCCTGCGGCCGCCACCCCCATAAGCACCGCAAAGAGCGCGGTCTGAGTGCCGGGGAAACACATGATATTGTCCGCTCCAAAGCTGCGGCCCCGGCTTTTGGTGTAAAATGCTGCCAAAGTGGTGCGCAGGTTTGCCTCTCCGCGCCCATCGGAATAGCCGGTGCGGCCCGCATGCGCCGCCTTGGTTGCGGTTTCCACCAAGTCCGTCGGCGTGGGCACATCGGGTTCACCGATGGTCATTTCGACAATATCCGCCCCATTGGCGATCATATCGCGCGCCTTGAGGTGCACTTCCCATTTTGCGCCGCCAAGCCCGGCCAAGCGTTGTGTGATTGCCGTGGTTTTCATTGCTGCTTCGCTTCTTCAATCAAATTGAGCCCCAGGATGGATCCAACCGAATCCAACCCAATATTTTTGAGTTCGCCTGCGGCAAAGGCATCGGGCAGCGCCCCGCCTTCGAGCCACAGACCGTCGATCACCGCGTTACAGGCAATGGCGAGATGGCGAAATTTCGCGTCAGAGGCCTGCCGTTTGGCCTCGCCGTAAGCATCACGAATTAGATCCTCTAGGCGGTCCCGGAAATAGGCGTAGGTCCGTTCGTGCATCGCCTTCATCTGCGGATCGTTTTGCACCTTGTTCAAAAAGCTGGCCCACAACGCCAGCGACCGAGGATCGACAACCGGCGGCGTCAGGGAGGCAACGACAAATGCAATCAGACGTTCCCGCGCCGACCCTTCAATCGCATCTGCTGGTGCAGCGGTCAGGTCCGTCATGAACACCATGTGATGTTCGTAAGCGGCGACGATCAGATCTTCCTTGGTGGAGAAGTAATGCCGGATCAAACCCTGTGTCACATCCGCCTGTTCAGCGATTCTGCGCACTGTGGCACCACGTACGCCATAGTCCGCCACAAGCTGCAGTGTCGCCTCGATCAGGGCCAGCTTGCGCTGTTCGGGGCTCTCTCGCTTAAATTTGCGCCGTTTGTCGTCCACAGCTCGCCCTCTTGGCAAATCACAAATTATACACTTGAATAATTACGCGAGCTCGACCCTACTACAAGGCGAAAAGTAAGGAAGACGCAAAATGCTACATGTTGCTGCATCCGAAACTGCCGCGATGCCCGAAACCCGATCAGAAGCGATCCGGATTGAAAATCTGCACAAATCTTTTGGCAGCCTTGAGGTTCTAAAAGGCGTCTCATTGACCGCGCAGCGTGGCGATGTTGTGGCAATCATCGGCGGCAGCGGATCCGGTAAATCGACCATGTTGCGCTGTATCAATTTCCTTGAAACGCCAAGTTCGGGACGCATTGTCATTGCAGGCGAAGAGGTCGCGATGCGCCCTGATGGCAGTGCAGCAAACCGACGCCAGTTGGAGCGGATCCGTACCCGGCTTGCCATGGTGTTTCAGCAATTCAACCTGTGGACCCATCGCACCCTGTTGGAAAACGTCATCGAAGTGCCTGTGCATGTTCTGAAAATACCCCGCGCCGAAGCCATTGCGCGGGCGCATGACTTGCTGAAACAGGTGGGGCTTGGCGATAAGGCCGAGACATTCCCCGCCTATCTGTCAGGTGGTCAGCAACAACGCGCCGCGATCGCGCGCGCCCTCGCCGTTGACCCAAGCGCCATGTTGTTTGACGAGCCCACATCCGCGCTAGACCCCGAGCTGGTGGGCGAAGTTTTGAATGTGATCCGGGGCCTGGCCGATGAGGGGCGCACCATGTTGCTGGTCACCCACGAGATGAAGTTTGCACGCGAAGTCGCGAACCACGTTGTCTACCTCTATCAGGGGCGGATCGAGGAACAGGGTCCCCCGGATCAGATCTTTGACAATCCACAATCCGAGCGGCTGAAGCAGTTTCTCAGCTCGGTGTATTGACGAAAACAAAATCCAAAAACAAACCTCATCAACAGGGAGAATATCATGAAGTTCAAGGCTTTATTGACAACGACAGCGGCCGCCAGCGTGCTGATGGCAGGCCTTGCGGCTGCGGAACCGGTAAAAATCGGCATCGCGGCGGAACCCTACCCGCCGTTTTCGTCCCTCAATGCAGCCGGCGAATGGGTTGGTTGGGAAATCGAAGTGATCAACGCGGTTTGCGCCGCAGCCGAATTGGACTGTGTGATCACGCCTGTGGCCTGGGATGGCATTATTCCGTCACTGACCGGCAAGCAGATCGACGTGATCATGGCGTCGATGTCGATCACCGAAGAGCGGTTGAAGACCATCGACTTCTCTGACGCCTATTACAACACACCGACGGTTGTTGTGGCCGACAAAGCCTTTGATATCGCGCCCACCCCGGACTCCCTAAAAGGGAAAATCCTGGGCGTGCAGGCCTCAACCATTCACCAGGCCTATGCGCAGAAATACTTTGCCGACGCTGAAATCCGTGTCTACCAGACGCAGGACGAAGCCAACCAAGATCTGTTTGCAGGCCGTATTGATGCGACCCAGGCCGACAGCATCGCCATGTCCGCATTTACCGACTCGGACACCGGCAGCTGCTGCGAAATCAAAGGCCAAGTGGCCGATGATCCGGCCATCCTGGGCCGGGGTGCTGGTGCCGGCGTGCGCAAAGGGGAGCCCGAACTTTTGGAGGCCCTAAACGCAGGGATCGCCAAGATCCTGGAAGATGGCACCCATGCCAAGATCACTTCGGGCTATTTCTCCGCCAGCATCTACTAAGGGTCTGACGTGCAGGCATTCTTTGACATGCTCGGCCTTGGCTCGAGCGCCGAGCTGCTGTCGCTGTCCCCCCCGGGTTGGGGGGGCAACCTTTTGCGGGGTCTCGCGAATTCACTCAAAATCGCGCTGGGGGCATTTGGGCTTGGCCTGGTGATTGGGCTGTTTGGGGCATGCGGCAAGCTTTATGGGGGGAAGGTCACGCGTGATCTTCTTGCCGTTTATACAACGGTGATCCGCGCGGTGCCTGAATTGGTGCTGATCCTGATCCTCTATTACGTCGGCACCGACGTTATCAATAAAATCTCAGAGGCTATGGGCGGTGACCGGGTTGAGATTAACGGCGTGGCGGCTGGCATTTGGGTGCTGGGCATCGTGCAGGGCGCCTATGCCACCGAGATTTTGCGCGGTGCGATCCAAGCCGTCCCTGTCGGCCAGATTGAGGCCGCGCGTTCGTTTGGGATGCCGTCTGCGATGACCATGCGTCGGATCACCATTCCGGCCATGATGAGCTTTGCAACGCCGGGGCTTGCGAACCTGTGGCTGATCGCGACCAAGGACACGGCGCTGTTGGCGGTCGTGGGCTTTAGCGAGCTGACCCTGGAAACCCGACAGGCCGCCGGCAGCACGCGGGCCTATTTCACCTTCTTCCTGGCGGCGGGGGCGCTGTATCTTGTGGTGACCCTTCTGTCCGGTCTTGTCTTTGCGCGCATTGAAAACTGGGCGCGCCGGGGACAGCCGTCCTTGAAAGGAGCCCGCTGATGCAACAGTTTCGTGCGTTTTGGGAACCGCATCGCATTGTGATGGCTGTGATTTTTGCGGCAATCGTTGTCTGGTGCGCCATGACCCTGCGCTGGGATTGGTTGCCGGACTATGCACCGCTTGCTCTGGAAGGGTTGTGGCGCACCATCTGGATATTGGTCGTCACAATTGTCTTGGGCTTCTTGCTGGCGGTGCCCTTGGGATTGGCGCAGGCCATCGGTCCCTGGTATCTGGCACTCCCGGCCAAGGCCTTTTGCACCGTGATCCGAGGCACGCCACTGTTGTTGCAGATCTGGCTGCTTTATTATGGGTTGGGATCGCTGTTTCCACAATACCCGTGGATCCGTAGCAGCGAGCTGTGGCCTTATTTGCGCCAGGCCTGGCCCTATGCGGTGCTGGCCCTCACCCTGTCTTATGCAGGCTATGAAGGCGAAGTCATGCGCGGCGCCTTTGCTGGGGTTAAACGGGGCCAGCTGGAGGCGGCCAAGGCCTTTGGCATGCCCCGTTTCACCATGTTCCGTCGTATCTGGTTGCCGCAGGCGATCCGCAGCGTGCTGCCCACATTGGGTGGTGAGACGATCCTGCAGTTGAAAGCCACCCCACTGGTGGCGACGATCACCGTGATCGACATCTATGCGGTCTCTTCCCGCGTACGCTCTGACACATTCATCGTCTACGAGCCGCTGTTGCTGTTGGCTGTGGTCTATATGATCCTGGCCGGGGTGATTACGCTGTTGTTCAGTCGTTTTGAAAACCGCGGCCAACGCCGGGCCAGCTGATCGCCCTTCAAGAACGCAAAAAGGGGCGCAAGAAAATGCGCCCCTTTTTTGTTGTCTTGTGAGCCTCAGATCAAGTTGATCAGTTCCCGGCGCTTTGCATTTTACGCGAGGACAGGATTTTCTCCAGCCATCCCAGACGCATCTCCGGCACGGAGGACAACAACAGGTCGGTGTAGTCATCAAAGGGCGGCGACAGAACCTGTTGTTTCGGCCCGTACCGCGCCAGCTTGCCCAAGTGCATCACCGCTACAGAATCCGCGATGGCTTTTACGGTCGCAAGGTCATGGGTGATGAACATATAGGCCATGTTCTCAGACGCTTGTAGTTGCAACAACAGCTTGAGGATGCCGTCCGCCACCAACGGGTCTAGCGCGCTTGTCACCTCATCACAGATGATCAGCTTGGGCTCTGCCGCCAGTGCACGGGCAATACAGACCCGTTGCTTTTGACCACCCGACAGCTCACCCGGATAGCGTTTGGCAATGTCGCGCGGCAACTCGATCTTGTCCAAAAGTGCGTCGATACGATCTCGAAGCTCTTTGCCTTTGACACCAAAGTAGAATTCGATTGGGCGACCAATGATCGTGCCAATCGTCTGGCGCGGGTTCATCGCGGTGTCGGCCATTTGATAGATCATCTGGATGTCTTTGAGATCCTGCAGAGACCGGTTGGGCTGTTTGGGCGTGAGCACCTTCCCTTCGAACTGGATTTCGCCCTTTCGCGGCGGCAACAACCCGGTCACAACACGTGCCAGCGTCGATTTTCCGGATCCGCTTTCGCCCACAACGGCCAAGGTTTGACCGGCGTAAAGCTCCACCGAGACATCGTCGAGAACGGTTGTCCCGCGACCATAGCCCGCCGTGATGTTTTTGATTTCCATCACCGGTGCCGCCACCGCTTCCTGTTGGTCAGCTTCGATGGAGCGGACCGTGACTAGAGCTTTGGTATAGTCTTCCTGGGGGGCTTCGATGATCTGCTTGGTGCTGCCATATTCCACGGTTTTTCCGTGACGCAACACCATGATGTCATCCGCGACCTGCGCCACAACCGCGAGATCATGGGTGATATAGATCGCCGCGACACCGGTCAGATGGATGGCGTTTTTGATCGCCGCCAAGACATCAATCTGAGTGGTCACATCCAATGCGGTTGTGGGTTCGTCAAACACGATCAGATCGGGTTTTGGACACAAGGCCATCGCCGTCATCACCCGCTGCAATTGCCCACCCGAGACCTGATGCGGATAACGTGAACCGATGTTTTCCGGATCCGGCAGGCTGAGCGCTGCAAACAGCTCCTTGGCGCGGGTGATCGCCTCGCTGCGGGTCGCCAGGCCATGTTCCAGAGTGGATTCAATGACCTGATCAATCAGCCGTTTGGCCGGGTTAAATCCGGCACTGGCGCTTTGGGAGACATAGCAGACTTCTTTGCCGCGCACGGATTTCAAACCCGAACGGCCCAGTTTCATAATGTCACGCCCATTCAGCAGCACTTCACCGCCGGTGATATCGACGCTGCCGCGCCCATAAGCTAGGGACGACAGGCCGATGGTCGATTTGCCCGCCCCGGATTCACCGATCAGGCCCAGAACCTTGCCCTTTTCGATCGTCGCCGAGACGCCGTGCACGATTTCGATGTCTTTGCTGCGTCCGTTAGGCTCTTTTACCGCAACGCCAATTTTCAGATCGCGAATTTCAAGAACGTTATCAGAGCTCACCTCGGCCCCCTTTCGTGTCAGCCGACCGGTTCAACAGCCAGTCCGCAATCAGGTTCACCGATATCGCCAACATGGCGATGGCAAAGGCCGGGATCAGCGCCGCCGGGATACCAAAGACGATACCGTCCTTGTTCTCTTTGACCATGCCACCCCAATCCGCCTGTGGCGGTTGGATGCCAAGCCCCAGGAAAGACAAGGCGGACAGGAACAACACCATAAAGACAAACCGCAGGCCAAATTCAGAGACCAGCGTCGACATGGCGTTGGGCAGGATTTCGCGGGTAATAATCCAGACGCGGTTTTCACCACGCAGTTTGGCAGCTTCGACAAATTCCATCACGTTGATGTCCACGCCCACCGCCCGCGACAAGCGATAGACCCGCGTCGCGTCCAGAACACCCATAACCAAAATCAAGGTGATCAGGTTTGACGGCAAAACCGACAGGACCACCAAGGCAAAAATCAGGGTCGGGATTGACATCAAAAGGTCGACAAAGCGGGACAACAACTGGTCGATCCAACCACCTACGACGGCTGCAAGCATGCCCAGGAACGCCCCGACAAAGAACGACAGAAGTGTTGCGATTGCGGCGATTGTCAACGTTGTTCGAGCCCCAAAGATCAGGCGTGACAGCAGATCCCGCCCCAGATTGTCGGTGCCCAGCAAGTGTTTCCACGACATCGGCTCCCACACTTGGCCCACCGGGTCGGCCATATCATACGGCGCGATCCACGGTGCAAACACAGCTGCAAAGACAAACACACTGGTCGAGAGAATGCCGATCCAGGCACTTATTGGAATATCCTTGAATTTCATGACTGGACCTTACTTCGGATGCCGCAGGCGGGGATTTGAAAGGATGGAGATCACATCCGCCAACAGGTTGAGACCGATAAAAATGGCGGCAAAGATCAAGCCGCAGGCCTGTACAACAGGAACGTCGCGTTTGGAGACGTGATCGACCAGATATTGCCCCATGCCGGGATAGACAAAGATCACTTCGACAACGACCACGCCGACGATCAAATAGGCCATATTGAGCATGACCACATTGACGATTGGGGCAATTGCGTTGGGCAATGCGTGACGCCAAATGATTTTGAAAGACCCAAGCCCTTTTAGCTCGGCTGTTTCAATATAAGCCGATTGCATGACGTTCAGGATCGCCGCACGGGTCATGCGCATCATATGCGCAAGCACAACAAGGGTCAGCGTAAGGGCCGGCAAAACAGTGGTGTTGATGCGATCGGCAAAGCTCATGCCTTCATAGACAGTGGCCACGCTGGGGAACCATCCCAGTTTCACACCAAAAAACAGGATCAGCAAATAGCCGATGAAGAATTCCGGCAAGGAGATCGACGCCAGCGTCGAGGCCGAGATCATCTTGTCGGGCCAACGGTTGCGAAAGCGCACAGACACCAGTCCAAGTGTGATCGCAAGCGGCACAGAAACAGCGGCGGCAAAAGCGCCAAGGAAGAGTGTGTTTTCAAGGCGGACGGCAATCGCTTCGGAAATCGGGACACCGCTTGTCAGCGCTGTGCCAAGGTCGCCGCGCATCAAACCGGCAAGCCATTCGAAATACCGGATGTAGGCCGGTTTTTCTAAGCCAAGCTCGGCTCGCAAATTGGCAAGGTTTTCAGGCGTTGCTGATTGTCCAAGGATCGATTGGGCCACATCGCCGGGCAGGATCTGAGTGCCCGAGAAGATGAGGATGGACACAAGCAACAAAAGCAGAAGGCCCAGCGCAATGCGCTGGGCTATTAGTTTTAAGGCACCTGACATTATGCGGTGACCCACATCTTCATTGGGGCGTAGAAGTTCATCAGATCGAAGCCTTTGCTTGGGCCCCAACCTGCGACTTTGTCAGATGTCGCATCGAGGAAGTTGTTGAACATTGGGCAGATCAGACCGCCCTCTTGGTTCACCAGCGTGCTCATGTCCGCATACATCTGCTTGCGTTTGACTTGGTCCAGCTCACCACGGGCTGCGACCAGAAGCTGGTCGAACTGTTCGTTGACGAAACGGGTGTCGTTCCAATCCGCGGTCGACAGATAGGCGGTCGAGAACATCTGGTCTTGGATCGGACGTCCGCTCCAGTAGCTGGTGCAGAAGGGTTGCTTGTTCCAGACTTCGGACCAGTAGCCATCGTTAGGCTCACGCTTCACTTCGAGCTGGATACCTGCTGCTGCTGCGCTTTGCTGGAACAGTTGCGACGCATCAGGCGCGCCTGGGAAGGAATTGTCCGAGGTCCGCAGAAGGATGCTGCCGTCATGACCAGAGGCTTTGTAGTGGAACGCTGCTTTGTCCGGATCGTATTCACGCTGCTCCATGTCGCCGGAAAACAGCGGGTAGCTGGCGTTGATCGGTGTATCGTTGCCAACGGAGCCGTTGCCAAACAGGATCTTGTCGACCATTTCCTGACGGTTGATGGCATATTTCAACGCCAGACGCAGGTCCTTGTTGTCAAACGGTGCCGTGTCAGCGTGCATGATGAACACGTAGTGACCCGCGCTTGGCACGGAATGCACGGTGACGCCACGCATACGTTGCACCAACGCAGCCACACGCGGAGGCACCCGGTTAACAAGATCAACCTGACCCGATTGCAGAGCAGCAACGCGCGCCGTGTCATCATTGATGTTCAGCACTTCGATGGTGCCTGCATGGCCCAGTTCAGCATCCCAATAGTTGGGGTTTTTCTCGGCGATGGTGCGCACACCGGATTCATGTTCTTTGATCACATAAGGCCCGGTGCCGATGGCGGCTGCCGGATCGTCCTTACCGCCGTTTGGCTGGATCATCAGGTGATAATCAGTCATCAGGTAAGGCAGGTCAGCGTTGGCGCTGTTCAGGTCAACGATGAATTTGTCACCTTCGACACGCAGACCGGAGATATCGGTCAAAAGACCCAGCGCCCCGGACTTGGACTCTTCACCGGCGTGGCGTTCGATGGTTGCAGCCACGTCATCGGCTGTCAGCGATTTGCCATTGCTGAAAGTCACACCGCTGCGGATTTTGAAGGTCCACGTCTTGGCATCTGCGGAGGCAGAGAATTCTTCGGCAATACGGCCGTCGAGCGCGCCATCTGCATTCAATTCCACCAGCGGTTCGCCCCAAAGGCGCGAAATCTGTGTCGCGGTTGAGTTGGTCGTGGTTGCCGGATCCAGGCTATCGGTGGAGGAACCACCTTGAACGCCAACTTTGATAGTACCGCCCTTTTGTGCCCCTGCGGCCATAGCAGCAGAAGAGAGCAAAGTATTTGCGGATGCAGCGGTCGCACCCAATGCAGCTGCACGGCCCAAGAAGGCACGGCGGTCCATTTGGCCTTTTGCTACACGCTGACTAAGAAATTTCAGTTCGTCTTTCATATTACCTCCGAGTTGAACGGTTCTTGTTACCCTTTTGTGGGTAGCCCAGTGGAGCAGTTGACCGTTTCATAATCGTTGTTATATAATAGTCGTTACAAGTAGACCTGCATGAGTCAAGGAGTTTATGGCCGTGCCACGCGTGGTTGATCATGAAAAACAACGAGAACTGATCGCCTATGCAGCATGCCGAGTATTGGCTCAAAAAGGGGTCTCCGGTGCACGTATGGTTGATTTCGCCAACGAAGTTGGCTTCTCCACCGGAATGTTACTAAACTATTATGATAACAAAGACGCAATCGTCACTGCAGCTTTGCGTGTACCCTTTTTGAATGTAATTGCCACGACAAAGAAGCTTTTGAAGAGCGGCAATTCCGACCTTTATACCCTGCTCGAACCCTGCATTCCTGTCACCCAGAAAACATTTGATGACTGCTCAGTCTGGGTCAGCTTCTGGGGTGCGATGATTGCCGACGAGAAACTGGTGAAATTGAACACCGCCTTGCATGAAGAATCGATCCAGCTTGTAGAAGACGCAATCCGCGCCGCATGGCCCGAAGCACATGATTGGAGTGACGTCTTGATGAATGACGTGCGCCTTTCTGTATCGACCTACCTGTTTGGCCTCAGCACGGGTGGGGTCGCAAATCCCACCGACTGGACCTCAGACGCGCAAAAGCGGCAGCTCAAAATCCAGCTCGAAATGCTTCGGGACTGGGCACGGCAACAGGACCAGACTTAAGCCGCAACGCCGGAAACCCATGGGGGCGTCACGGCTGCCACGCGTTGCTTGCCCGCCTCGATGAAGCACCGGCACCGGTTCAAAAACGTTTGATCATCTTTTGCAGCACCTCAACAAATTCATCGATGAGATGCGAGCTTGGCTGTTCCTTGGAACGGGCCACCACATAGGTGTATTCAAGACGCGGCGCAAAGGGGCGAATGACCACATCGTTTTGCAGCCAGGGCGTCGCAGCAAAAGGCTCGATTAGCCCGACGGCAAGGTTCTGTGCAATCAGCGCATAACCTGTGTGTGAGCTTTGGGTGCCAATATCCGAATTGAACGGTATCTTGGCGCTTTCAAGCACGGTTTTTGTCTCCTCCCAATTGACACTGCCTTGCGGAAGGATGCGCAATACATTCTCCCCGGCGAGGTCTTCGGGGCTAATTACATCGCGTGTCGCCAAAGGATGCGATGCATGTACAGCGCAGACATGTTCGACCGCAGCAAGTGTCTGTTGTTCGATCCCAGGCAAAACCGGGAAGGCATGCGAGACGCCCAGATTGGATTGTTGGGTTTGCAGCCGTAGCGCGATCTGGGAAAAGGACGCAGTTTCGAGATCTATAGCCACATTTTTGTGCAGCTTTCTAAATTCGGCAACTGCCTGTGGCAGCAAACCAGTCGAAAGCGCCGGTGTCGCGCAGATCCTTAGATCCAGCGGGCAGCGCTCACGAATTTGGGCAGCGGACTGCTCCAACGCGTCGATCCCGATAAAGAACTGGTCCACCCCTCGATAGAACCTCAAGGCTTCGGGCGTAGGTGTGAGCCGGCCTTTGTTGCGTTCGAAGAGTTTGAAATCCAAATGGATTTCCAGATCCGCGATCAAGCGGCTGACTGCTGGCTGTGTAACCGACATCATTTCGGCAGCCTGCGCGGTGGTCCCGGTGCGCATCACATTTCGAAAGGCTTCCAGCTGCCTGTGTTTCATCGATTTTCGATCCACATCAATAACATTTACGCATTCAATAATGTATTAAAATGACTTGATGTTATCAAGTGCTCCGTTTCATTTCTTTTCTTCAATTAAGCAGGGAAGACGTGAATGGCGCATCAGTCAAAGATTTTGGTGGCAGGGTACGGTGCTTGGGCCAAAGCCTTGAACAATCCGGCAGCCCAAGTGGCACGCAGCCTTGGGGCACGGGCCTGGAGCGGGGTCGAAGTGATCACCCACGTCATGCCGGTGGACAGTGCCGCGCTTGCTGACGAAGTCGACTTGCTTTTGGAGCAACATAAACCGGATGCTTGGGTTGGGCTGGGCGTCTCAAGCGCGCCGATCATTCAGACCGAAATGATTGGCATCAATTGGTGTGATTTCGACGTGCCGGATACCTCTGGCAAGAAGATCAAAACCTCTGCCATTCTTGCGGACGGTCCAGCAGCGTATAATGCCACATTGCCCAATACCGCGATTGTCGATGCCATCAAAGATGCGGGCATTCCCGCCGAGGTCTCGTTCCACGCAGGGACGCACCTGTGCAATCAGATGCTCTACACCACCGCCCATAAGATCAAAGAAAGCGGCCTGTCGACCCGGACGGGGTTCATTCACCTCCCACAGTCTCCGGCCAACATCGCCCAGAACCTACGCCCTGGCGCGCGAAATGCCTCCATGTGTCTGGATATGACACTGGAGGCGGTGAGCGTTGCGGTTGAGACAATCGCCGTCACCCTCGCCAGCCGTCACCCCATCCAAATTTAAAAAGGAACGCGTCATGTCTGACACTTTTGATCACACAAAGCCGTTGCTGTCGGTAAAGGATCTGACGGTTGAATTCGGGTCCGGCGAGTTTGCGGTGCGTGCGGTTGACCGGATCTCCTATGACCTTCATCCCAACAAGACGCTGGCGATTGTGGGGGAATCTGGTTCCGGAAAATCGATCTCCTCGCTCGCGGTACTTGGTTTGCTGAAACATCTTGGCGGGCGGGTCACGTCCGGATCCCTGACGTTTCAAAGCGCGGTCCTGAACCAACAGGTTGATCTGGCCCAAATGTCCGAGACCGAGTTGCGCAAAATTCGCGGCAACGAAATCGCGATGATTTTCCAGGAACCGATGACCTCGTTGAACCCCGTGTTCACAATCGGGTCGCAAATGGGCGAGACCCTGTCCCTGCACCAGCAGCTGAGCAAACGCGACGCCCGCGCCAAGGCATTGGAATTCCTGGACCTTGTGCGCCTGCCCAATGCCAAACGCCTGCTGGACAGCTTCCCTCATCAGCTGTCAGGCGGCATGCGGCAACGGGTGATGATTGCGATGGCGCTGTGTTGTCAGCCCAAGATCCTGATCGCGGATGAGCCCACCACCGCCTTGGATGTCACGATCCAAGCACAGATCCTGCACATCATCCGCGATTTGCAGGCTGAACTGGGCACATCTGTAATTTTCATCAGCCACGACATGGGCGTGGTGTCCGAGATGGCTGACGATGTTCTGGTGATGAAGGCATCCAAATTTGTTGAAACCGGCCCAGTCACGGAGGTGTTGGGTACCCCCAAAGAGCCCTACACACGCGCGCTTTTGGCCGCCGTTCCACGCATTGGCGCGATGACGGGCACGGACGCTCCGAAACTGTTTGATATCCCAGGCCAAGACACAGGCAACACCAGTGTAGAGGCCAAACCAGTCGACCACAGCGCGCCGGTGCTTGAGATCGAGAACCTGACGACGCGATATGACATACGTGGTGGTTTGCTGAACCGGGTGACCCACCGGGTGCATGCGGCGGAAGATATCTCTTTCAATATCTATCCAGGCGAAACGCTGGCGCTGGTTGGCGAATCCGGCAGTGGCAAGTCAACCGTGGGCAAAACAATCCAGCAATTGGTTGATCCTGTGAGCGGTAAGATGCGCCATAACGGGCGCGATATCTTTTCGTTGCCTGCGGCTGAGCGCAAAGCCTTCCGCCAGCAGACACAATATGTGTTCCAGGATCCGTTTGGCTCGCTCAACCCGCGCAAAACCGTGGGTGAGAGCCTGATAGAGCCCGCCCGTGTGCACGGATTGGTCACCAATGAAGCCGAAGCACGCGACAAGGTTGCCGATCTTCTGACCAAGGTGGATCTGCCGCCAGAACATGCAACACGATACCCTCATCAGTTTTCGGGCGGACAACGCCAGCGTCTGTGTATTGCCCGCGCGTTGGCTTCGGACCCGGGCCTGATTATCGCGGACGAAGCCGTGTCGGCGCTGGACGTGTCGGTGCAGGCGCAGGTCGTCAATCTGCTAATGGATCTGCAGGCGAAACAGGGTCTGTCCTACCTGTTTATCACCCATGATATGGCCGTGGTGGAGCGGATCAGCCACCGGGTGGCGGTTATGTACCTTGGCCAGATCGTGGAGATGGGCAGTCGCCGGCAGATCTTTGAGAACCCGCAACACGACTATACCAAACGACTTTTGTCAGCCGTACCAGTGCTCAACCCCGGTCAACGCCCGACCCGCGCACCGCTGGATGGAGAGATCCCCAGTGCAACACGGGCCGTGGGTGACGAACCCGTTCCGGTCAATCTGCGCAGCGTCGCAGATGGCCATTTCGTAGCCACCTGACCGCAGCTGCCTTTTACCAAAATCACAACCGGGCGAATGCCCCTTTTTAACGCCGACAGGAGGCCTCTCTTTGACTTACCTTATCCTCTCTCCCAAACGCCTGGTTCAGGCCGCAATGATCGCGTCCAGCCTGGCGGTCGCGGCACCTGTTCTTGCCGATGATGCCAGCACGCTGACGGTTGCCCAACGCCGCGACCCGCAGAACCTGGATCCGATTGACACGTTTCGCCTGTCCTGGGGTTCCATTGCCAGCAACGTCTTTGAAGGTCTGGTCTTTCGCGGCGAAGATCTGGAGCTGAAGCCCGGCCTAGCCACCGGATGGGAGTTTCTGGACAATGACACCCGCATCCGCTTTTCCCTGCGGAACGGGGTGCAATTCCACAACGGCGAGCCGTTTAACGCCGCAGCTGTGAAATACACGTTTGACCGCCTGCTTGGCGACGAAGGCGCCAAGGGACCGCAGCGCAGCAACTATACCTCGATCGTTGGAGTTGAGGTTGTGGATGATCTGACCGTTGATTTTCTGATGGAAAGCCCGGATCCGGTGCTGATCACCAAACTGGCCGGATATGGTGCGATGATCGTGCCGCCGAAATACATCGAAGAGGTCGGCGAAGAGGCTTTTGACATGAAACCGGTTGGCACCGGTCCGTTTGTCGTGGCCGAATATACCCCCACAGTCGGCGTGAAGCTTGAGAAATCGGACACCTATTGGGACGGAGAGGCCAAAATCGACGCGGTCGACATCCGCTTCATCGCCGAAGACGCAACCCGCATGGCAGAGCTCATGTCCGGCGGCGTGGATATTGCGCTGGATATCCCAACGCCATCGGTTGAAACGATCAAGCAAAATGCCAAAGTCGATCTGGTGGCAGTGGACGGGCCGACCGTTATTTTGACCCGTTTTAACACGGCGAATGGGATCACCAGCGATGAACGGGTGCGCCGCGCGATTTCGATGGCGGTGGATACCAAGACCATCATCGAAGCCCTGCTAGGTGGTCTAGCGAGCCCGATTTCCAGCGCACAGGGTGCCAAATCCTTTGGCAATGACCCTGCACTGGCCCCCTACCCCTATGATCCTGAAGCAGCAAAAGCATTGCTGAAAGAGGCTGGAATCGCGCCTGGCACCGAGTTGACGTTGGACATGCCCAACAATGATGAGACCTTCCGCGAAGTGGGTCAGGTTATCGCAGCCTTCCTGGAACAGGTCGGCCTGAAGGCCAACATCCGCACCCACGAGCGCAGTGTCTATTTCAACGATATTATCTCAAACGGGAAAACCGGCGAGATGTTCTATTTCGGCTGGGGTGGCTGGACATTTGATTTCGATAACACGGCCTATCTGCTGTACCACACCGGTGAGCGGAATAACCCTTACATCGATGACGCCAAGCTGAACGAGCTGCTGCAGAAAGAGCGCTCGACCTATGACACCGAGGTGCGGCGCGCAGCTTTGCAGGATGTGGCCGCCCACGCCCACAAGCAGGTGCTGGACCTGCCGCTTTACAACGAAGCAACGCTTTATGGTGTGAGCAAAACTGTCAACGGATTTGTGCCCGCGCCTGACAAACGCGCACGCTACCTGAACGTGACCCTAGACTAATCCCCCCCTGTCGGTCCCTGCCTTCGGGTGGGGGCCGCTTTTTAGCCACCCTCGGACCAAGGACATTCAATGCCCGTTTTCCGCTTTATCCTGCAACGTCTGTTCCAAGCCGTCCTTGTGACCTTGGCCGTGACAGTCTTTGTTGCTTTTGTCATCCGCCTGACCGGCGACCCGGCTGTTATGATGACGGCTGAATCCAGCTCGGTCACCGAAGAAGATCTGGCTCACATCCGCGAAGCGCTGGGACTGAACAAACCGTTTTTTGTCCAGTACCTCGACTTCCTCAAAAGCCTTGTAACCTTTGACTTGGGAGACTCGTTTTTCCGAGGTCCTATTGACGATCTGATCTCCATTGCGCTGCCTTCCACCATCTATCTGGCGGTCGCATCCTTGGTTGTTTCGATCTTGATTTCGATCCCGTTGGGTATCCATTCCGCAATCCACAAGGGCGGCCTGTCGGATCAGATTATTCGGGTCTTGTCTCTGGTGGGACTGTCGTTTCCGAACTTCTGGCTGGGCATTATGTTTGTCCTGCTGTTGTCGATTACCTTTCCGATCCTGCCGGCATCTGGGTTTGACAGTTGGTCGTCAATGGTCCTGCCTGCGGTAACAATTGGCATCATCCTGACCGCGACAAACGTTCGACTGGTGCGCACGCAAATGCTGGAAACGCTTTCGGCGCAATATGTTATGGTTGCCCGCGCCAAAGGGTTGAGCGAAACCAAAGTGATCTACAAACACGCGCTGCGCAACGCGGCAATTGCCATTGTGACCTTCTTGGGTTTGCAGTTTGGCAACCTTGTCGGTGGGCTGGTGGTGATTGAGCTGGTTTTCAACTGGCCGGGTATGGGCACCTTGTCGATCGAGGCGATCGCACAGCGTGACTATCCGCTTTTGCAAGCAACCGTTTCCATTCTGGCCATCATGATCGTGGCCGTGAACCTTGCCGTGGATCTTGTCTATGGCTTGATCGACCCTCGCATTCGGGTGGCTTAAATGTCTGATGTAAACTCTTCCAAATCACCCAATCTGCTGACCCGGTTTTTCTACAGCCGATATGCAAGTTTTGAATTCATCGCAGGCGTGGTGTTGACCGCGTCGCTTGCGCTGCTGGTTCTGCTCTCTGGCGTGCTGTTTCCCGAAGGCGGGACCAAGGTCGACCTGCTGGCGCGGCTCACTGGACCGTTTCTGTCGTGGGAACACCCGCTGGGCACGGACCCGCTGGGACGCGACATTCTGGAGCGGATCGTGCACGGTGGGCGGATTTCCTTGGTTGTGGGTCTCTTGTCGGCGCTTGGCTCTGTCGTGGTGGGCACGGTTATCGGTCTGTTTGCAGGCTACTACCGCGGCTTCCTCGACAGTTTTGTGATGCGGTTTGCCGATATTCAGCTGGCTCTGCCATTTATCCTGTTGGCGATCACCGTGATTGCAATTGTTGGCCCTGGCGTGGATCGGATCATTGTTTTGATGATTGTCTCCCAATGGGTGCAATACGCACGTCTGGTGCGTGGGTCCGTCCTAAGCTTGCGAGAGCGTGAATTCGTGCAGGCGGCTCGCAGCTATGGTCTGCCAAATCGCAAGATCATCTTTCGCCACATTCTACCCAACGCCATGGGGCCATTGATCATCCTGCTGACGTTGAACGTTGCCAATAACATCTTATTGGAAAGCAGCCTTACCTTTTTGGGACTTGGCGCGGATCCGCAGACCCCAAGCTGGGGTGGCATGTTGTCCGAGGGGCGCAGCTATATCCAAACCGCGTGGTGGATTACGGTATTTCCAGGCATTGCCATCATGTTGACGGTTCTGGGTCTGAACCTGCTGGGAGACTGGCTGCGTGATGAGTTGGATCCTTTGGGCCAGACCCGGTGATCTGATTACGCACCACACTATAGTTCCCACCAAAATCCAGTAAGGAAAAGACGCCGTTTCCCAACGGCGTTTTTTTACGTGCAGCCGTAGACGGACCGAAGCACAGAACAAAAAAGCTGCACGTCGCGAAACGTGCAGCCAGTTGGGGGGAACATTAAATGTGGCAGGCTTTATGCCTTGCCAAAACCGCCCCCGCCGGGGGTTTTCATCAAGAACACGTCGCCTGCGTGCAGTTCGGCCACGTCATTGCCGTGAAGCCGTTCAACCTTGCCCGAAGCGCGTTCAACAGCGTTTTCACCAGTCTGACCACAGCCGCCCCCTTGGGCCCCGTGTGGTGGGATTTGGCGGTGCGACGACAGGGTGGTAACCGTCACCGTCTCATTGAACCGCAAACGGCGCACAATACCGTCCCCTCCATCAAATGCGCCTTTCCCGCCCGAACCACGGCGGATTGAAAATTCGTCCACTTGCACAGGAAAACGAGTTTCAAGCACCTCCGGGTCGGTCATCCGGGTGTTGGTCATATGGCTGTGAACTGCACTGGTGCCGTCAAAGCCGTCGCCTGCCCCGGTGCCACCGCAAATGGTTTCATAATTCTGGAATGCCATATTGCCGTAGACAAAATTGTTCATCGTGCCCTGGCTTCCAGCAATCACCCCCAAGGCACCATAAAGTGTATCAGCAATCGCCTGGCTGACCTCGGTATTGCCGGAAATCACCGCTGCTGGGCTTTCGGGATTGATCATCGTTCCCTGTGGCACAACCAATGTCAGCGGTTTGAGACAGCCTTCGTTCATGGGGATATCGCTGCCGACAAGGGTGCGGAATACATAAAGGACAACAGCACGGCAAATGGACAATGGCGCATTGTAGTTCAACGGGCTTTGCGCCGAGGTGCCGGTAAAATCCACCTCGGCCTGACGGGCAGCATGATCAACGGTGATCTTCACCTTGATCTCTGCACCGTCATCCAAAGGATAGGTGAAGGCGCAGTCTTTCAGAACATCAAGGACCCGGCGCACGCTTTCTTCGGCGTTGTCCTGTACGTGCCCCATATAGGCCTGAACCGTCTGTTGCCCGAATTGATTGGTGATCCGGTTCAGCTCGCTTGCACCCGTGGCATTTGCCGCGATCTGGGCTGCAAGATCAGCCATGTTCTGGTCAACGTTGCGGCAGGGATATCGACCCGATGCCAAGAGTGCGCGCGTTTCAGCTTCGCGTAGTTTCCCCTGTTCGACCAAAAGGAAATTGTCGATCAGCACGCCTTCTTCTTCGATATGGCGGCTGTCCGGCGGCGCAGAGCCCGGCGTTTTGCCGCCAATGTCGGCGTGGTGCCCGCGGCTTGCCACCGTATAAAGAATGTTTTCGCCAGCCACGTCAAAGACCGGCGTGATGACCGTTACATCCGGCAGATGGGTGCCGCCATTGTAAGGGTTGTTCATCATGAACACGTCACCGGGGCGAATTTTACCCGCATTCTGACGCAGGATTACCCGCACGCTTTCGGACATAGAACCCAGATGCACCGGCACATGTGGCGCGTTGGCCACCAGATCGCCATCGCGGTCAAAGATCGCGCAGGAGAAGTCATAGCGTTCCTTGATGTTCACCGAATAGGCGGTGTTGGCCAATGTGGCCCCCATCTGGTCTGCGATCGACATAAAGAGGTTATTGAACACCTCCAACATCACCGGATCGACCTGCGTGCCAATCGCTTCGCTGCGTTTCAGCGCCTCAATCCGGGTCAGGACCAGATTGCCGCCCGTGGTGCATTCAGCCTGCCAACCCTGTTCGACAATATTGGTGCCCGTGGGTTCGGTCACGATGGCCGGCCCCGTGACGACATCGCCTTTGGCCATTTTGGTGCGATCCACTAACGGGACGTCCCGCCAGGCGCCGTCCGACCACATGTGACCTGTTGCCGGGGCGACCACTTGCGCGACCTCTTCCGGCAATGTCACTGTCTCTCCGGTCCGTCCGATGGCCTCGGCCGTCAACATGTCGATCAGAAGTTTGGAGTTTTCCGGCGCAAATCCAAAACGTTGTTGGTGTGCGATGGCAAAGTCGCGTTCCATATCTGCAGGTGTTCCAAACCGTACGGGCAAGGTCTGCTGTGCGCCATCGGGGCGTATATGCGCAGTGACGACAACCTCAATGTCGTGTTTGGGCACGCCCTGACGTGCCACTTCATCTGTGGCTTTATCTGCAAGATCGGCAACGGTTTCCTCGGCGTCGATGATACGATCAAAGCCCGCGCCAAACTGATGCTCTCGCATCGCTCGGATATCGGCCAGCCCCATGCCAAAGGCCGACAGGACACCGGCAAAGGGGTGAATAAAGATGCTTTCCATCCCCAATGCATCTGCAACCAGACAGGCATGTTGCCCCCCTGCTCCTCCAAAGCAGTTCATCGTGTATTTGGTGACATCATAGCCGCGTTGGACACTGATTTTCTTGATCGCGTTTGCCATGTTTTCAACGGCGATCCGCAAGAATCCTTCGGCAATTTCTTCGACGGAGCGGTCTGTGCCGATCTCTTGCGCCATCTTCTGGAACTTGGCTTTGACGGCATCAAGATCCAGCGGCTGGTCGGCATTGGGCCCAAAGACCGAAGGGAATTGATCGGGCTGCAGTTTACCCAAAAGCACGTTGCAATCGGTAACTGTCAAAGGTCCGCCCCGGCGATATGACGCGGGACCCGGATTGGCGCCTGCACTTTCGGGACCTACCTGCATCCGACCATCGCGATAAGACAGGATCGAGCCGCCGCCCGCCGCAACAGTGTGGATCGACATCATCGGAGCCCGCATTCGCACGCCGGCGACCTCAGTCTCAAAGCTGCGCTCGTACTCTCCGGCATAGTGGCACACATCGGTCGAGGTACCGCCCATGTCAAAACCGATCAGCTTTTCCATACCCAGTTCGGCAGCTGTGCGCACCATGCCAACCACCCCGCCTGCGGGGCCGGACAGGATTGCGTCACGCCCTTCAAACAGTGCGGCGTCAGTCAGGCCACCGCTGGACCGCATGAACATCAGCCGGTCACATCCCCCCTTGGCCGTGCCAAGCGCGTCAGACACCTGTTGCACATAGCGGCGCAAAATGGGGGAGAGATAGGCATCAACCACCGCCGTATCTCCGCGCGAGACCAGTTTGATCAACGGGCTAACCTGATGGCTGAGGGAAACCTGGGTAAACCCGACCTCTTCAGCCAGTGCACCCAATGTTTTTTCATGCGCGGGGAAGCGGTAGGAATGCATCAATGCAACGGCAACAGACCGGTAGCCCGCGGCAAATGCGGCCTCAAGCGCGCGGCGGGCCTGGTCCAGGTCGAGCGCATCCAGAACCTCACCTTCGGCGTTGACACGTTCGCTCACTTCAACGGCTTCTTCATACAGAAGATCCGGCAGTTCGATATTCAAATCAAACAATTTGGGCCGGTTTTGGTACCCGATCCGCAGCAGGTCGCGCAGTCCTTTGGTGATCAGCAGCAGGGTACGTTCGCCCTTGCGTTCCAACAGCGCGTTGGTGGCCACTGTGGTTCCCATCTTAACCGCGTTGATCATGCCGGATGGGATCTCGGCTTGCGGTTCCAGATCCAACAGCTCGCGGATGCCATGCACGGCCGCGTCTTTGTAGACTTCGGGGTTCTCGGACAGAACCTTGTGGGTCCTCAAATCGCCATCCGGGGTCTTGGCGACGATATCCGTAAAAGTGCCGCCGCGATCCACCCAAAATTGCCATGCCTTTTTTGTCATCACATCGGCTCCCTGTCTCTCTCGGAATCAAAAATCTGTTGCTTTATGGGTATAACGCTGACAATTTGTCAACGTTATGAAATCAAAATGACCAACTACGAGTCCAAAGGGAAATCCAATGAAACACGCAATGATCGTTGCTACCGCAGTTGTCACCGCAGCCTCGGCGCAGGCAGAAACATGGGACATGCCAACACCTTATGGGGACAGCACCTTCCACACGCAGAACATTCTGACCTTTGCTGAGGACATCAAAAAAGCCACCGACGGCGCGCTGGAGATCACGGTTCACTCTGCCGGGTCGCTGATTCCACATGCCGAGATCCGCAACGCGATCCGCTCGCGTCAGGTACCAATTGGAGAGTTTTTCCTTTCGCGCCTCTCCAATGATGATCTGGCCTTTGGCATCGACAGCCAGCCGCTTGTTGCCACAAGCTATGACCAAGCACGCGCGCTTTGGGAGGCACAGAAACCGGTCATCACCGATCTTCTGGCCGAACAAGGTCTGATGCCGCTTTATTCTGTACCGTGGCCCGCGCAGGGGCTTTACACCAATGGCGAGATCGCAACGGTCGAAGATCTGAATGGCTTGCGGTTCCGTGCCTACAACGCCGCGCTGGAAGAATTTGCCACTTTGGCGGGCGCTGCCCCGGTTCAGGTCGAAGCCTCCAATATTCCGCAAGCGTTTTCGACCGGTCAGGTCGAGGCAATGATCACCTCTCCCTCCACTGGGGTGAATTCCACCGCGTGGGATTTTGTCACCCATTACAGCCCAATCAACGCCTGGGTTCCCAAAAACATCGTGGTGGTCAACCAGCGCGTCTTTGACCGTCTTGATGCCGACATACAAAGCGCCGTTTTGGAGGCCGCAACCGCAGCCGAGACCCGTGGGTGGGAGATGTCGGCGGCAGAAGCGACAGAGATGACCGCGCGTCTCGCCGAAAATGGCATCACTGTCTATGAACCCAGCGCCGAGCTGCTTGATGGGCTGAAAAGCATCGGTGGCTACATGCTGACGAATTGGAAAGATGAGGCGTCAGAGCCAGCGCTCAAGATCCTGACGGACTACCAGAAATAATCACGCAAACCGGGAGGGGTCGGCAGATGAGTTGGCCGGCCCTTTTTGTGTTTGCTATAACAGGGGGCTGTTTGGATGATCCTAATCTTGAACAGAATTTACAACGTAGCCGGGGCCATCAGCGCCTGGCTAATTTTGGCAATATGTGGCCTGGTCTGCGCGCAAGTGGGCTTGAACATGTTCGGGCGGCTGATGCCTGGCGTTTTACCGTCCACCATTCCATCATATGCGGATTTCGCAGGATTTATGCTGGCGGGATCCACCTTTCTGGCGATGGCCTATACGCTGCGGTCCGGTGGACACATTCGCGTTGGACTTGTCGTGCAACGTCTGCCACGCCAAGTGGCACTGGTTGCAGAAGTGCTGGTGATTTTGGTCGGGATTGGGTTCGCGGGATATGCCACGTGGTATGCAGGCGCCTTGGTGGCGGAGAGCCTGCATTATGGCGATGTCTCCAACGGGATCATTCCGGTTCCCCTATGGATCCCACAAAGCGTGATGGTGGTTGGGTTGTCGCTCTTGTTTGTCGCGCTACTGCATACGGCTTATGATCTTTGCACAACCGGCCGCTCCGTGCTGGGCAACCCGGATGAGGTGTGACGATGTCTGATCCTCTTATCGCCCTCACCCTCCTTGGGGTCATGATGCTGTGTTTGGCTGCGGGTCTTTGGGTTGCCATTTCCCTTGGTGTTGTGGGTCTGGTCGCCATGTTTGCCTTTTCCAACGCGCCCGCAGGGTTGATCCTTGGCACAACGCTGTGGGGCCATTCCCACAGCTGGCCGTTGACCGCCTTGCCGTTGTTTATTCTGATGGGAGAGATCCTTTTGCGCTCCCGCCTGAGCCAAGATATGTTTTCAGGCCTGGCCCCATGGCTTGGCCGCATGCCAGGGCGGTTGTTGCATATCAATATCTTTGGCTGTGCGATCTTTGCGGCCGTCTCTGGCTCATCTGCCGCGACTGCCGCCACCATTGGCCGCATGTCGGTGCCGGAATTGACCAAACGCGGATATCCGGACAGTCTGATCATTGGCACCTTGGCGGGGTCCGCCACGCTGGGCCTGTTGATCCCACCGTCGATCATCCTGATCGTGTATGGTGTCGCAACCGAGCAATCGATTGCCCGGCTGTTCATTGCTGGCATTTTGCCCGGATTCTTGTTGATCAGCCTGTTTGCCGGCTATGTCGCCGTCCGGGCCTGGATGAACCCAGACCTTATTCCGCACGAAGAAGGACAGTTCAGTTTTCTAGAAAAGCTCAAAGCCTCCCGCAATCTGTTGCCGGTTGCCCTGTTGATCGTCGGCGTGATCGGGTCGATCTATACCGGCCTTGCCTCGCCAACCGATGCTGCGGCCCTTGGTGTTTTGCTTTCCATTGCCCTGGCATGGGCGTCTGGATCTTTTAGTCGGGCCTTGTTGATTGATGCGCTGATGTCCGCCACGCGCACGTCTTGCATGATCGCATTGATCCTGCTGGGCGCCGCCTATCTGTCTGTTGCGATGGGGTTCACCGGCCTTCCCCGTAATCTGGCAGCCTGGATCGGTGAGATGGGGTTGAGCCAGACAGAACTGTTGCTGGCCTTGACCGTGTTTTTCATCGTGCTGGGCTGTTTCCTGGATGGGATCTCGGTTGTGGTTTTGACCACATCGATTGTGATGCCGATGATTGACGCCGTTGGCATCGATCCATTGTGGTTTGGCATCTATCTGGTTGTCGTGGTTGAGATGAGCCAGATCACACCGCCGGTCGGGTTCAACCTGTTCGTCATTCAGGGCATGACAAAATACAACATCCTGCGTATCGCCAAGGCGGCGTTTCCCTTCTTTTTGCTCCTGCTGCTTGGTGTCCTGCTGATCTGCCTTTTCCCGCAGATCGTGACATTCCTGCCAGAGCTGATGTCTTCCTAAATAGGCGTCACAAAGATGCCGCGGCGCGGCTGGCCTGATCATATTGCCCGGACAGGGCACGCAGGCTGGCCGCGATCTCGCGCATCTGATCACCGCTCATATCGAGATGCGACAACCCATCCAGAAAACAGCGTTCGCGCACGTCCCGATACCCCCGGCACAGTTCCTCACCGGTTTCTGATGTGCTGTAAAACACTTCCTTGCCACGTTTTTCCGAGACCAGAAGTTCCATCTTCATCAGTTTGCGCAGGGCGTAGTTGACCGTATGCGTGTCTTCAATGTTCAGCAAAAAACAGATGTCATTCAATCGCTTATCCCGCGCCCGATGGTTCACATTATGCAACACCAAAATTTCGAGCGGGGTGAGGTTCGCATTGCCAGCTGCCGACATGCATCGTGTCATCCATCGTGAGAACGCATTGTAGGCGATAATCATCCCGTATTCGACCTCGGATGCCTCCCACCCTTCGCCTTCGGCAAGATGGCGGGAGGAAACGATGCGACGTTTGCTGGAATTCGGGTCTGACATGACGTTAATCCTTGTAATTCACTAACGTTATACTCGTGAAACAAGGCCTCGGACACAGATTTCAGACAAAAAACGCAAAGGTCCCCCGCTCAAACTTAAATCATGCGCTGCTTAATGGCGTGGGCCGTGCCGGGTTTCCGACAACCACCTGCCCGGGTGCGACGTCTTTGGTGACAATGCTACCCGCGCCCACAACAGCGCCATCGCCAATTGTAACTCCGGCCAAAATAATAGCGCCACCACCAATCCAAGCACGCTTGCCGATGCGCACAGGCTTGGCGATTTCCAAACCTTCGACACTGCGCTTTTCCGGATCCATGTGATGCTCTGCGCAATAGATCTGCACATAGGGGCCCAGCAGGGTTTGCTCTTCTATGGTTACGGGCGCGCAATCCAAAATGGTGCACCCCGCATTCAGGAAGACCTGATCGCCCAACTTTACATTATAGCCATAGGTGCAATGGAACGGTGCCTCAACCAATGCGGTTGGCGCATCCATCAACTGGCGCAATTTAGGGCCCAAATTGCCCCGCTGGTTTGGTGGCAGAGAATTATGTTCAAAAACCGCGTCTCGGGCGGTTTCGCGCAGCGCTGCCAGTTCGTCGTCTAAACATGTATACCATTCACCCGCTGCCATTTTCTGTCGTTCTGTCGGACGCATTGATTGCCCTTTTTGGTAAGTATGCAGGTATTTAAATTGTGCCTTTGCACGCCGCGCGCGATAGCAAAACATCCCGGTCTTTGGAACCGCATCATCGGGCAACTTCCGGCAAACGTTACCACAGTTTCGCCTAAACGTCGCGTAACTCACGCTTGAGGAAATCAATCATCACCCGCACTTTGCGCGGCAGATATGTGCGGTCCGGAAACAACATCCAGGCGGCTGTTTCAAATTCCGATACCGTGCTTTGATACTCTGGGAACAGCTGTACCAGATTGCCGTCCTGCAGGTCCGGGTCCACCAACCAATCGGCCAGCAACGCAACGCCTGCCCCTGCAATGGCGGCATCCCGCAGCGCCAGCGCATTTGACACCAACGGAGAGCCGCGCACAGGCACAACAAACGCATCAACCCTGTCGCTGCGAAAATGCCAATCATCCTGCAACCCGCGCAATGCATAGCGCAGACAATTCATCTGCTGCAGCGCGTTGGGATGATCAGGCTGATCCACCTCGCGCAGATAATCCGGGCTTGCCACCACTTTGTAAGTGGTGCGCATCAAACGGGTGGAAATCAGGTCGCCACGCGGAGATGGCGCAAGGCGCACGGCAAGATCAATACCGTTTTCCACCAGATCAAGGTTTGCATCACTGCTTTGCAGGTCGACCACAATGTTGGGGTATTCCTCCTGAAACCGCAACAAAAGCGGCATCAGCACCTTGCAGCTAAAGGCGACCGAGGCCGTCAGCCGCAATTGGCCACTGGGCTGGGTGCGCGCGCTGGCAGCCTCTTCCTTGGCCGCATCCAGCTCATCCAGCAACGGGGCCACGCGTTGTAAATAGCGCTGCCCTTCCTCGGTGACGGTCAAACGGCGGGTGGTGCGGTGGAACAGACGCGTCCCGAGCTCGGCCTCAACTGCCGCCACCACACGTGACACCGACGATGGGTCCACATCCAGCACCCGTGCGGCGCCTGCGATGCTGGCCATGTCCCGGACCCGAAGAATGGTTTTAAGTGCTGAACTGTCCATTCATGCAATATGTGCATGAATATAGGGATGGATCAATTATTTGTCGCAGCTTGTTCAGTAAATAATCTGTGGGCAAGCAACTTAGATCACCACCATCACAACAGGGATTTTGCTATGAAACGCCTTTTGTCAACGCTTGCCGTCGCCACAGTTCTTGCCCAAACCTCAACAGCCTTGGCTGCGCCAAAGGAATGGACCATGGACCTTGGCCACGCCTATGTCGGCTGGGAAATCGACCACATGGGGCTCAGCTCGACGGTGGGTCAGTTCCGCGATTTCGGCGGGACCTTCATCTTGGACGAAGACGATCCGACCAATTCAAAAATTACCTTTACCGTTCAGGCGGACTCTGTCGACAGCAACCATGCCGGGCGTGACACCCACCTGCGCCAAGGCGACTATCTGGACGCTGAGAAAAACCCGCAGATCACCTATGTTTCCAACACGGTAGAGATGCTCACCCCGACCTCGGGTAAACTGCACGGCGATCTGACCCTGCGCGGTCAAACCGCACCGCTGACACTGGATTTTGAACTGGTCCGCAACACCACCTATCCGGCGTTCATTCCCAACTATGATGAAGTGCCGGTGCTGGGTTTTGAAGTCACCGGTGAATTGCTGCGCTTGGACCACGGCATGGATTTCATCGCTTTCCTCGGCTCGCCAACCGGCCTGTCAATCGATCTGGACATGCATTTCGACCTGGTCGACTGTGCAGGCACGCCAGACACCAACATTCCCTGCAACTGGGGCCGCGTCGAAGGCTTCAAAGGTCCAAACGAGTAAACATGATGCCAGATTTCAGCAATAAGACCGCCATCATCACCGGTGCCAGCAGAGGCATCGGTGAAGCCGCCGCACGTGACCTCGCAGCCAAAGGGGCCAAGGTCGTACTGGCCGCACGCTCTGGCGCGGATATCGAACGCATCGCCGCAGAGCTGCGGGCCGACGGGCACCAAGCGGTCGCTCAAACCTGCGATGTCAGCGATCGCGCCGCAGTCGAAGAGCTGATCAGCGGCACGTTGGCTGCATTTTCAAGCGTCGATATTCTGGTCAACAATGCGGGCCTGATTGACCCCATCACCCGCATTGCCGACAGCGATCCCGAGGCCTGGACACAGGTGATCGATACCAATGTCAAAGGCGTCTATTACGGGCTGCGCTATGCCATTCCGATCATGACAGCCCAGGGCGGCGGCACCATTATCAATATCTCATCCGGTGCGGCGAATTCTTTCCTTGAGGGCTGGTCGCATTATTGCGCCTCCAAAGCAGCCGTGCTGCGGTTGACCGGTGTGGCGCACAAAGAATACGCCGACCAAGGGGTGCGGGTGATCGGCCTAAGCCCCGGAACCGTGGCGACAGAGATGCAAGTTTCGATCAAAGCGTCCGGCATCAACCCTGTCAGCCAGCTTGATCCATCAGTCCATATCCCTGCGGACTGGGTGGCGCAGGGCATCACCTATCTGTGCGGAGCCGGCGGCGATGCATTCCTCGGGCAGGATTTCTCTCTGAAAACCGAAGAAGGACGCAAGTTGGTCGGTTTGCCTGGCTTGACCTGAGGCCACGTAGCTCGCCGCAGATTCACCTTTTGAAAAACCGGTTTTATTAACCCGACGGCCAAGAGAATGTTCCCTTATCGGAGCATTCTCAATTTATCTATTTTGCCTGACCCTAATCCTACGCGCGAAACTGCGCCAAAGCA
This sequence comes from uncultured Paracoccaceae bacterium, assembly GCA_947497985.1. Taxonomy (GTDB): domain Bacteria; phylum Pseudomonadota; class Alphaproteobacteria; order Rhodobacterales; family Rhodobacteraceae; genus Epibacterium. The sequence continues at coordinate 10,183 of CANMIX010000003.1, read as the reverse complement.
TCGATGATCTGGGTTTTGACGCGCGTGCGTAGAGCGGAATTCTGGCCAGAACGCGACACCAGATACATGTCTGAACGCACCTGTTTGGGCATCTCGATGTCTCGGAACACGATGTTTTCCATTTGCATAACCCGCGCCGAGCGGGGGACCAGAGCAAATCCAAGCCCATGATTGACCATGCTCATCACAGCATGTGTTTGACTGGCCTCGATTCGTGTCTTGGGAAGCGCCCCGCAAGACGCGAACATCGCATTGAGTGTTTCAACCAAGAAACCTCCACGATCCTTAGAATAAGCGACGTAATCCTTGCCGTCCAAATGTGAAATTGACAAATTTTCCAAATTTGCGAGGTGATTTTTGCGATGGAGGGCCAAAGTAAAAGGCTCACTTACCACTTGGGTGCGTTCGAATTCTCCCCCGGGATGCTCCATCCGCGCAAGACCAAAGTCGATCTTATTTGATCGTAGGGCTTCGACAATTTCATAGCCCATCATCTCAACCGGGTTGAGGTGTACGTCAGGCAGATTCTCGGCCATTTGCAAGGCTACGAGCGGTACAAATTTCATCGCAGCCGAAGGCACAAAACCAATAGAAATATTACCAAGTTCCCCGCGTTCAGCTTGTCGTGCATTCAGTATAGCTATCTCAGAACGCTTGATAATTTCCAAGGCACTGTGGTAAAAACTCTCTCCGGCCGACGTCAAGGCAACGTGGCGATTGGAGCGTTCCAAAAGGATCAAATTGACCCGTTCTTCGAGGTTCTTGATCTGTCGCGACAAAGGAGGCTGCGTCATGTTTAACCGCTCAGCGGCGCGCCGAAAACTGAGCTCTTCTGCTACGGCAACAAAACAGCGCATTTGGAAATATTCAAATTGACCTTGCGTCATCCTCTGTGCCCCTCGATCTGTTTTCAAGACAAGTGTGATGCAATCTGTATATCACAGCCATCTAATTTTGGAATTTACAAATCACGCTATGTTTACAATTTTTTACAACACGGCAACCGGATGGCACAATTCGGCGGTCGTGAAGGGGAGAGCCTTACGTTCTTTGGGAGGAACACATGAATCGATCCATACACCTCGCAGCGATGTCGCTGCTGTCATCAACTATTGCCGCCGGCGCCTATGCACAGAGCAATTCTGTGACTGTTGTGCTGTCGGAAGAGTTGGAAATCGTTGAGCCCTGCTCAGCAACCAAATCAAATGTTGGCCGCGTGCTGTTTCAGAATATTTCCGAAACAGTCACTGAAATGAACCCCAAAACGGGTCTGCAACCCCGTCTTGCCGAAAGCTGGGAAGACATGGGCGACGGGACCTGGCGGTTTCATCTGCGCGATGGCGTGACGTTTAGCGATGGTTCCACAATGGATGCCGAAGATGTCGCGCATTCACTGGTCCGGATGAAGTCCGAAGCCATTGCTTGTGAAATCGGTGCCAAATTCTTTGGTGGCATCGAAGTCACGTCCAACATCATCGATGCGCATACATTGGATGTGACGGCTGATCCAGCACAGCCAATCCTGCCGATGCTGATGTCCACTGTCACCGTGACGCCGTCTGACACACCGCTCGACAAATTTGTCGATCATCCAATTGGCACCGGCCCGTATACGTTTGACGAATATGCCCGTGGTCAGCATATCAAATTGTCCGCGAACCCGAATTATTGGGGTGAGCAACCAACTGTTCGGAACGCGACCTATGTGTTCCGTGCAGACAGTGCCGTGCGCGCCGCCATGGTTGCAGCCGGTGAGGCAGACATTGCCCCCAATATCGCGTTGCAGGATGCGAGCAATCCGGATCTGGATTTCTCTTACCCCAACTCGGAAACCGTGTTCCTGCGTCTGGAACATGCACAGCCACCGTTGAACGATCGCCGTGTGCGCGAAGCCTTGAGCCTGGCCGTGGACCGCGAAGCCTTTGTCGGGACAATTCTTGCGGATGGCACATTGCTGGCGACAGGGATCACACCGCCGTCGACCATCGGCTATGATCACGATCTGAAACCCTATCCCTATGACCCAGAACGCGCCAAAGAACTGCTGGCCGAGGCACGTGCGGATGGTGTTCCAGTTGATACCGAGATCACGATGATTGGCCGTATCAACAACTTTGCCAATGTTCTGGAGACCATGGAAGCGCTGCACGCCATGTACCAAGACGTTGGGTTCAACATCAACCTGCAGATGGTTGAAGTGGGTGAGTGGCTGGAGCGTTATGCAAAACCGTTCCCTGCGGATCGTGGTCCTGAAATCATTCAGGCCCAGCATGACAACGCCAATGGCGATCCCGTGTTCTCGATGTACTTCAAGTATCACTCCGAAGGGCAGCAATCAGGTCTGACCGACCCCAAGGTTGACGCGATGATCGCCGAAGCCACAGCGGCCACCGGTGACGAGCGCGCCGCCAAGTGGAAAGAGCTGTTTGGCTACCTGCATGAAGACGTCATCGCCGATGCAATGTTGTTCCACATGGTTGGCTTTAGCCGAGTGAATGAACGCCTGGACTTTGCACCCTCAATCCGGACCAACAGCGAACTTCAGCTGTCCCAGATTGAGTTCAAGTAACGGAACCTGTCCACGGGCGGCACCCGCTGCCCGTGGATGTCCAAACGCAAAGGTTTGCATCTATGCTTAGTTTTCTGGGAAAACGTGCGGTGGCGAGTGGCATCTCGTTGGTCGGGCTGATCCTACTTGTGTTCTTCCTCAGCCGGTTGACCGGTGATCCCACTGGCCTGTACCTGCCGTTGGATGCGTCCGAGGAAAGCCGCAATCAGTTTCGCGAAATTCACGGGTTGAACGATCCGCTGATCGTGCAGTTCTTCCACTATATGGGTGACCTGATCCGCTTGGATTTTGGAGAGTCCATCCGGCGCGCCGAACCGGCCATTGACGTGGTCTTGCGCGGGTTCAGCTGGACGCTGCAACTGGCGGCGATCACCATGACATTGGTTGTTGCGATGGCCATCGTTGTTGGGTCTCTGGCGGCTTACTACATCGGCGGTATCTTTGACCGGATCGCCACGTTCTTCTCTTTAATCGGGGCAAGCGCACCTGACTTTTGGGTGGCGATTGTTGCAATTGTCGTCTTCTCTGTGACGCTGGGCTGGGTGCCGACATCGGGCACAGGAACGGTCTGGCACTGGATCCTGCCCATTTCGGTCCTGTTTATTCGCCCCTTTGGCTTGATCGTGCAGGTTGTGCGCGGATCGATGATCACCGCATTGGGATCTGCCTATGTCAAAACCGCCCGCGCCAAAGGCGTCAAAATGCGCCCCATCGTTTTTGTCCACGCCCTGCGCAATGCGCTGTTGCCGGTGATCACGGTGATCGGCGACCAAGCCGCCGCCCTGTTGAACGGTGCTGTGGTGATTGAAACCATCTTTGGCTTTCCAGGCGTTGGAAAACTGATGATCGACTCCATCTTGCAGCGGGATTTCACCGTTGTGTTGGCAGCGATCATGGTCACTGCAATGGCCATTTTCCTTATGAATATCCTGATCGACGTTCTTTATTCGATCCTCGATCCCCGCATCAGGTACTGACCCATGACTGTTTCTGAACAAACACACATAGGCATCCCAGAGATCCCAGACGCGCCCAATCCGATTTTGCGGACCCTGCGGATGTTGTGGGCGGACAAATTCGCCTTTGTATCTGCAATGTTCCTTGTCCTCGTGCTGTTAAGCGCGGTTCTCGGGCCATTGCTGCTCGAAGATATCGCGACCAAGCAGAACTTGCGTGGACGCAATATGCCTCCGTTTGATTTTTCCAAGGACTGGCAGTTCTGGCTTGGCGGTGACGCCCTTGGTCGCCCGCTGCTGGCCCGGATCATTGTTGCGGCGCAAAACACCGTCTTTGTCGCCGCGGGGGCTGTCTTCTTTTCGCTGACCATCGGAACCAGTCTGGGATTGGTTGCAGGCTACACCTCAAAAACCATGAGCCAGGTGATCATGCGGGTTGCCGACATTATCATGTCATTCCCGTCGCTTCTGTTGGCGGTGATCGTGTTGTTTATGCTCGAAAGTTCGGTGTTCAATCTGGTTGTGGTGCTCGCGATCACACGGATCCCGGTATACCTGCGGACCGCGCGGGCCGAGACGTTGGAGGTGCGCGAACGCATGTTTGTGCAAGCCGCCAAGGTGATGGGTGCATCGACACCGCGCATCGTGTTTCGCCATATCTTACCGGTTGTGTTCCCGACGCTGGTGACAATTGCCACCTTGGACTTTGCCTTTGTGATGTTGGCGGAATCCTCGCTGTCCTTCCTCGGCATCGGCATTCAACCCCCCGAAATCACCTGGGGTTTGATGGTCGCGCAGGGACGCCCCTATCTGACAACGGCCTGGTGGCTGTCGTTCTGGCCAGGGCTTGCCATCATCCTGACCACCCTGTCGCTGAACCTGTTGTCCCATTGGATGCGCACCGCCCTTGACCCTGCACAGCGCTGGCGCCTTGAAAACGTGAGGAAGAAAAATGGATAAGCGACTTCTTGATGTGCGCAATCTTTCAGTAGATTTCCACACCTCGCATGGCACGGTTCACGCAGTGCGCGATGTCAGCTGGCATCTGGAACGTGGCGAAACGCTGGCCATTTTGGGAGAGTCCGGGTCCGGAAAATCCGTCTCGGCCTCTGCGATCCTTAACCTGATCGATATGCCGCCGGGGGAGATCACGTCAGGTGAGATCCTGTTTGAGGGCGAAGACCTGTTGCAGATGTCCGGGGAGCGTCGGCGCAAGCTGAATGGTCATCGGATCGCGATGATCTTTCAAGATCCGCTGAGCCATCTGAACCCGGTCTACTCAATTGGGTTTCAGATTGCCGAAACCATGACAGCCCATGGGATCAGCAAATCCGAGACGCGGGCGCGGACCATCGAATTGCTGGAACGTGTTGGTATCCCGGAGGCCGCAACCAAGGTCGACGCTTACCCGCATCAATTCTCGGGCGGGCAGCGCCAACGGATCATGATCGCGATGGCGCTGGCGCTGAAGCCCGATATCTTGATCGCGGATGAGCCGACCACGGCGCTTGATGTGACGGTGCAGGCACAAATTCTGGCCCTGTTGGAGGAACTGCAGGAAGAGACCGGCATGGGGCTTTTGCTCATCACTCATGATCTGGGTGTTGTTGCGGAAATCGCCGACCGCGTGGTGGTCATGAATTCTGGTCAGATTGTGGAGACCGGCACCGCGCATGAGGTCTATCACAACCCACAACACCCCTACACACAGAACCTGATTGCCGCCGTGCCGGGTGATGGCGATCTGGCGGAACAGGTGGATGCATCGGTTCAGCCGATCTTGGAGATCTCGGATCTGGCCAAACATTACGGCGGTTTCGTCGCGCTGGAAGGCGCGTCGCTGACCGTTTTGCCGGGTGAATCCGTCGCCATCGTAGGGGAGTCCGGATCAGGCAAATCCACCCTTGCAAAAACGCTTTTACGGCTGGAAGAGGCAACCTCCGGCCAGGCCCTTTTTGAGGGCAAAGACCTGTTGAGCATGAGCGCAAAAGAGATGTTTGACATCCGGCGCGACATTCAGATGGTGTTTCAGGACCCGACCCAATCTCTGAACCCGCGCATGTCGATTTACGACATCATTTCAGAGGCTTTTGTCATCCACCCCAACATTCTGCCCAAGAAGCAGTGGAAGGCACGGGTCTGTGAATTGCTGGAGCAGGTGGGTCTGAAAGCGGAACATATTCACCGCTACCCGCACCAGTTTTCCGGCGGTCAACGTCAGCGTATCGCCATTGCACGCGCGTTGGCACTGGAACCCAAATTGATCATCTGTGACGAGGCCGTGTCGGCCCTGGATGTCTCCATTCAGGCGCAGGTTTTGGCGTTGCTGACGGATTTACAGGCGCAGCTGGGGCTGAGTTACCTCTTTATCGCCCATGACCTGCCATTGGTGCGTGACTTTGCCCATCGGGTGATCGTTATGAAACGCGGAAAAATTGTTGAACAGGGACCTGTCGAGCAGATCTTTGAAGCGCCGCGTGAAGACTACACCCGCAATTTGATCGCTGCCAGCCTCAGCCCGGATCCGGCAGAGCAGGCGCGCAGACGCAGAGCCTTGAGGGACATGGAAAGGCACCCAGCATGACGAAACCCAACATATTGATAATGTCGACCCTTCGGCCCTTTGCGTTGGACCGTTTGGCCGAAGAGTTTGTTGTGCATCGCTATGACACCGCAAACGACAAAGACGCCTTGTTGCAAGAGGTCGGCGCGGACTGTCGCGCGGTGATCATCAACGGCAAAGACACATTGGGTCAGGCACAGCTGTCGCAGTTGCCAAAATTGGAGATTGTGGCCTGCACCAGTGCGGGGTTTGAGGGGCTAGATCATCTTGCCCTCGAAAAACGCGGTATTGCGCTGACCAATGCGTCGCTCGCGCTCAAGGATGAGGTGGCCGACACCGCCGTTATGCTGACGCTTTCAACCCTCAAAGAGTTGGTGCGCGCGGATCGGCATGTGCGCGAGGGGAAATGGCAGCGCGAAGGGCACTATCCTTTGTTGCATACGCTGACAGGCAAACGGGCCGGGATCTTTGGGTTTGGCGCAATCGGTGCCGAGATCGCGACGCGCCTGCAGGCCATGCGCATGGAGATCGGCTATTCCAGCCGACGCGCACGCGAGCTGCCTTATCCCTATTTCCCGGATGTTGCCGCATTGGCGGATTGGAGTGACGTCTTGATCGTGGCCGTTCCCGGCGGGGCCGAAACCCGCAAAGTGGTCGACGCAGACGTTCTGGCCCGCTTGGGCGCGCATGGCGTATTGATCAATATCGCGCGCGGCAGTGTGGTGGATGAGGCAGCGCTGATCGATTGTTTGCAGTCGGGCGACTTGGGCGCGGCGGGTTTGGATGTGTTTGAAAATGAACCCAATCCCAATCCCGAACTGACCGCATTGCCAAATGTGACGCTTTACCCCCACCACGCCAGCGGCACGGTTGAGACGCGTCAGGCAATGACCCAATTGGCGGTGGACAATTTGATCGCGCATTTCATGGGCAAGTCCTTGGCGTCACAAGTCAAAGCAAGTCCCAAACCTGCGGAAGGAGTGCGGTAATGCAGGCTTTATCCTACCTTAGATGGCCCCTGTTGTTCACCGCCGTGGGGCTGGCGCTTGCCTATTGGCTGGGGTTGCAAACCACCGGAACCATCGGCGGTGCATTGTCGTTTTTCCTGATCGGCGTGGTTCTGGCGGTGCTGGAGATCTCGTTGAGTTTTGACAATGCCATCGTCAACGCCAATATTTTAGAGACGATGGATCCGAAATGGCAACACAGGTTTCTCACCTGGGGGATTATCATTGCGGTCTTTGGCATGCGGATCATCTTTCCACTCGCTGTTGTCGCGGTTGCTGCCAAGATCGGACCGTTGTCTGCCGTTGTGCTGGCCGCTACGGAACCGCAGGAATACGCCCGCATCATGGATGAGTCCCATATTGGGATCTCTGCCTTTGGGGGCACGTTCCTGATGATGGTGGCGCTGTCCTATTTCATCGATCAATCCAAAGAGGTCGATTGGATCCGCGTTATCGAAAGCCGTCTGCGCCGCTGGGCCTCTATCCGAGGGTTGGAAATCGCGGTGGTGATGTTTACGGCGCTGCTCTTTGCCGTTTCACTGCCCCCGCATGAGAGCGCGACCTTTCTGTTTGCTTCTGTTTGCGGGCTTTTGACCTTTCTCGCGGTGGAGCTGTTGGGGCACTTTCTGGACGACAAGAAAGAGGCACAAAACCTCGCCGCCAAAGGTGGGCTTGGGGCCTTTCTCTATCTCGAAGTGCTGGACGCCAGTTTCTCCTTTGACGGGGTAATCGGAGCCTTTGCGCTGACGCAGAACCTGTTTCTGATCGCCATCGGCCTAGGCATTGGCGCGTTCTATGTGCGTTCGATGACCATCATGCTGGTCGAGCAAAAGATGTTGACCCAATTTCGCTATCTGGAACACGGAGCCTTTTATTCTGTGCTGGTGTTGTCAGTCATCATGTTCACCCAGTCCCTGTTGCATGTGCCAGAGCTGTTCACAGGCTTGATTGGAGCAAGCTTTATCTGCCTCTCCCTCTTTTCATCCATTCGCCACAACAAATTGAATCAGGGCGCCTGAATGTCCGGTTTCTCTAAAATACAATCGAAAGGAAACGATATGACCGAGTACCCGCTGAAACCAGAGACCCGCGCCCAGCTGGAAAAGGTGTCCGTCGCAACCCTTTGCACGGTTATGTACAAACGCGGATTGCGCAATCAGGTGATCCAGGATGTGCACCCCCTGTCGCGCAAAGGGAAAAACATGGTCGGCCCCGCCTTTACCCTGCGCTACATGCCTGCGCGTGAAGATCGCAACCAATTGGTCGAGTTTCGCAATCCCAAACACCCCCAACGTCACGCGGTTGAGATGTGTCCAGCGGGTCATGTGATGGTGATGGACAGCCGCAAAAGCGCTTATGCGGCCTCGGCCGGGGATATTCTGATCTCGCGGTTGATGGCACGCGGCGTTGCAGGTGTTGTGACCGATGGTGGATTTCGGGACGCCATGAACATCGCGGAACTTGATATTCCCGCCTATCACAACCGCCCTGCCAGCCTGACGAACCTAACAACAAACGAAGCGATCGATATCAATGTCCCAGTCGGATGTGGCGACGCACCGGTTTTCCCCGGAGACATCCTGGTTGGTGATGACGACAGCATCATTGTCATCCCCGCCCATCTGGCAGATGAAGCCGCAGAAGAGGCAACGGCAATGACCGACTACGAAGACTTTGTCCTCACCCGGGTGAACGCAGGTGCCAGCATCATCGGGCTCTATCCGGCCACCGATAAAAGCAATCTGGATGATTTTGAGAAATGGCGCGCAGAACGGGATGCAAAATGACAGTCCCGAACCATCACCGGCGAATAACCTGATAAACGCCTTTAATTTCCGCCAAAGCTGTCAGGAGCCCGAGCACCAAAAGGACGAGCTTAGAAAGCCCCCTCGCCCTAGCTGCTACGTTTGGGCCAGAAGTCGAAGCGATAAAAACCGTGGTCGATATGTGGCATTCAGGGCAAACACTTGAGATTATTCAATCCTTCTCGCAAAGCTTTATGGTCGCAAACCAGATCAAAAAAATGGACAAAAGTAATTCAGCGCCGCACCTCAGCACAGCGCATAGTACTCTCCTGTTTGCCGTCCGCGTTCTTCCCGCAATTTGGTTCATTTGCGGCTTGCTCGGCCAAATGTTTGAGCAACACGAGCGCAACCACGGTCGTTCCCCGCCGGAGATTGTCTCGATGTCGCCAAAGACGGTAAAAATGGGAGATCATGTTCGCCACCGTGCAATTCTCCTACAGGAACGAAAATCTCGCTTACGGGTGAGCTACTCCCCAATTTCTGGACAGTTTCCAACGTAGTTTAAGCTACACTCTGCTCTCGCTGACCGGGATGAGTTTCGTTTTTCTCAGCCAATAAACCTCGGCTGGCGGTTTGCCGCCAAGTGTCGCCTGACAGGCGATTTGTATAACAAATCTGCCGAGAGGGGAGATGCGCACACCAGTTTTGCGCGGACGGTTGGCCCAAGCGAAGGATGTGAATTGCGAGCCCTGGTTGACCTGCGCCCCTAAAACTCCTCCAGATTTGTGTAGGGTCCGCCCAACAAAAGGACGGATAAATGAAGGCACGATTCACGGACGAACAGATCATTGCGATGATCAAGGAACAGGAAGCTGGCGGGAAGACTGCCGATGTGTGTCGGCGGCACGGGATCAGTTCTGCGACGTTTTACAAATACAAATCGAAGTATGGCGGCATGGAGCCATCTGATGCGAAGCGGTTGCGGGCATTGGAAGACGAGAACGGTAAGCTGAAGAAGCTGCTAGCGGAACAGATGCTCGACAATGCGATGTTGCGAGACATCAATTCAAAAAAGTGGTGACGCCTGCCTTGAAGCGAAAAGCTGTGGCGCACCTGATGGAGCAACATCAGATCAGCCAACGGCGGGCGTGTGATGTGTTGCAAGTTGATCGTTCATCCATTCGGTATCTGTCGCGACGCAGGGGTGATGGTGAACTAAGAGACGCTGGCCTTCCCCCACTGAAGTGGTCCTCCGCTATGTTTAGTAAAACGGAGGAAACACATGGCCAACAAGCGACCGAAGCCCGAAGAGATTGTCACGAAGTTACGGCAGGTTGAGGTTC
>CANMIX010000002.1 GCA_947497985.1 uncultured Paracoccaceae bacterium | reverse complement strand
CGAAACCATCGTCCAGATGGACCCAAGGCCGGTCATGCACTAACAATCAAATTGGACCACTCAGGTGGGGCTGACCATAGGCAATTAGCAATAGAGCGAATTCATAAGCGGAGTTGATCTGCACTTTATTTGAAGTTGTTGTTAGAGATGCTGCTATGAAACGTGGCAGGTTTGAACAAGAGATGAATTTGGGATGATAGGTAACACCGGCGCTGGTTCTCGGGTCTGAGATAGAGAACTTGCCGAGTCCCTCAATATTTTTGAAATGGGGCTGGCATCCAGCTCGCTTTGTCTTTTCCACTATAGTAGCAAGGCACTTATGGACAGTTTAGAACTATTTTCAGGTATCGGGGGACTTGCTCTAGGCCTCGAGGCCGCTGGGTTTCGGCATTTGGAGATTCTTGAGTCAGATTCTACGTGCATCGAGACAATCCGGCAAAATATTAATCTCGATCTGTTTAAGCCTGCTTGCAAGGATCCAGTGGCAACCGATGTCCGGAGATTCAACTTCAGAATGTATGAGGGTAAAGTTACTCTGCTTTCCGGTGGACCACCTTGCCAACCCTTTTCATTTGGCGGCAGCCACAAAGCTGCCTCCGATAATCGCAACATGTTTCCTGAGGCTATTCGTGCGGTTCGAGAGGTGAAACCCAAGGCATTCGTGTTCGAGAATGTACCTGGGATCATGAGGCCTAAATTTCGAAATTATTTTGAGTTTCTTCGTTTATCCTTAACGCACCCCGAGATTGATCAATCTAGTGAGGAAAGTTGGGAAACTAAGCTTGCAAAATTGGAGCAACATCATACCAGCAACAAGAGATCTGGGGATGGCTATAGGGTTTTAGTTCAATCGGTAAATGCAGCCGACTATGGCGTTCCGCAAAACCGCCAGCGAGTTTTTATGGTGGGCATTCGTGAAGATGTTAGCAATTGCTGGAATTTCCCTCCGCCAACTCACTCTGCAAAGGCACTAGAGTTAACAAAAGCGACAGGAGAGTATTTTGAACGCCACCAATTAAAAAGCAGCGGGCAACGAGCCACACTACTTAGTGCTTTTGATCATCAACAATCCCTAGCCCTCAAGCCTTGGGTCACACTTCGTGATGCCGTCTCTGATTTGCCGGACCCAGAGATCAGTGAAACTGAAATGGCATCTGACCATAGGTTCAGGAAAGGCGCTCGAATATACAAAGGACATACAGGGAGCAGACTTGACTTGCCTTCAAAGACTCTGAAGGCAGGTGTGAATGGTGTTCCTGGCGGCGAAAACATGATGGTAAAAGATGACGGCTCAGTTCGCTACCTTACAATAAGAGAATGCGCACGCGTACAGACGTTTCCAGATGAATTCGTTTTTCATGAGGTTTGGAGTAAGGCTGTGCGCCAGTTAGGCAATGCCGTGCCGGTGAAACTCGCAGAGGTGATCGCAAAAAGCTTGAGTAAGACGCTCAGCTAGCTTCTACCTCAAAAAGTCCGGGCTGCGCCTCAGAGAAGAACACAAGCTGTTCTCTACTCCAGTATAGCGGTTCTTTTTCAGGGTCAGGTATTGATTGCCCAATTGCCGAGTGTGTTTCGACCCGAAATGAATGAGGCGTGTAAACTTCCATTTGCTTTTTGGTTAGTTCTTTCGGAACAACCTCTATCTGAAAATCGCTCTTTTGCACGAGTGCATGCTTGAGCGGGTCAGAACGGTTGTCGTCGATTGTACGGTATGCTTCCGAAAACGATCCGAAAGAAACATCGTTACTTCTTCCTGATCGACGCACCGATAGCAAGGTGTGTGTAACTATCGAGGTCAAGTTTCTTGTTCTTAACAAGCTGAACAGCTGTGGCCAGAACAAGCTTTGTTTTTCGATTTCCGGAAATTGGAGAAAAACGTTATGGATACCATCAATAACGATTGTTGTGAACGGATCTCCGGATAGGAGTGAGGCTCTGAGAGCCCACTCAATCTTACTATAAAGTACGTCAGGTTTTAGATGGCCGGGGTAGAGGTGGATCACCTCCATCCTAGGGTTATAGTCACCTGGCAGATCCTCATATTCTCTGTTTCGGACCGTTCTCAGTCGATCGAGAATGTTCCTGTAGTATTCCTCTGGGTAAAGGAATGAAACGACCATAACCTTTTCTGATCTATTAATGAGCAAATCGCCCGAGGGCTTTTGAAATGAGGGTGCCGTTGCAATTTTAAGTGCAAGTCCAGCTTTTCCGCCTGATCCTTCACCATTCAAAAAAATGTTTGATCCTTGATAAAGCTCTACGCCAGCTTTCCTGTTTAGAAAAAACTGTAGTTCCCCTGATACACTAGTGCTCGATCCAGTAGAGATCAGCCTCAAGTCTTCCTGTCTGCAAGCTCGCTGCATGACCCGTTTGCAAATGCCAGTTGAAGGAAGCCGTGAATTCCAAATGGACATGCGATCCAGTTGATAGTTCATTTGTGGCGTAAACCTAACTCCCTTGTCTCCAGCAATTTGAAGACCGTGCGTCCCTGGGGAGCATAACTGGTGGCGTGCCTTTGAGAGCGTCAGATATCGGTGTGGCTTCGAACCGATATCTGACTCCGTCTCATGCGAGAGTCTCATTGCCACATCAACAAGATAGTCAAGCGACGCGTCAGCTCTCCAATCTGTACCGGTAGTCAGCACGACAAGCGCGCGCAGCTTTCGGCAGGTTTCGATAAATCGATGGAATTCTTCTGTGATCTTTTTGGATTCAGTCTGGCCAGTACCAAAGAGAGCTTGTGTTGCTATCTCGTGTAGGCCATCCAGAACAACCATAGTTGAGCATGGTAATGGAACCCCATTGTCAGTAACCTCAGTTTCGCAATTCTGTTCTTCAAGTGCAGATGCAATCTGCTCGAATAAATCGCTAAGGTACCTTAGTCGACTTTCCTCTTCGTAATGAACAAGTTCGAACCGACTAATGCGAAGCCACTCGTTCGAGTTATCGGGGACAAACGGGAGACTGCGAATTTTTGAAGGTAGCAAACTAGCGGCGCGACTATGCAGGTCGGCTTCATCCTCTTCTGCGGTAAGGAATAGAGTCCTAATACCGAAACCAGAGAGGGATGCGCCGATGCCCAATGCTAGAGCAGTCTTGCCAGATCCAGCTCCACCATGCAGTGCGCAAACCAACCCACCTCGTGAGGCGAAGTTCAATCCACCTCTGAAAATTGTGTCCGCGCCGCGTATTGGTAGCGGAATGCCCCACAGGCTATTTACGAGTTCACTAAATTCGGTTGGAGCTTTAAGATATTGTGGCCGGGCAAACTCCAACGGAATGGAAACGGTGTGAACGTCGCACAGTTGAGAGAGACCCCAAAGTGCATGTGCAGGGCTTTGCGGAAATTTTTCCGATGGCTTCACGCGCAGGTTTAAGACCCCTGTCATTGCCAGATAGTGCCTGAGGATACCGGACACTCTAGGGCGCAATCCAGCCTCAGGATGTGGTTTTAGATCATCGAGCTTGTCTTGCCCGCGGCTTCGGTACCGCTCTTCCATCGAGGTGAGCAGACTATTGTAAGCGGTCTCTAAATCCTGAACAGTAAACTCGTCATATCCGTGTTTTAGGATCGTTTTTGGCATTGCCCCAAAACGTTGAAACAACACGGTTCGCATTGTCAAAAGAGCGTAGGCGCGGCTACCCGGGTGCTCGGGTATCGTCAAGAAATCAGCAACGATCTGATACGGGGACGGAATATTTAAAGCGCGACTTTTTCGAGAAGACTCCTCGAAGGTCGCCTCAATTGAGTTCTTAATGATCCGTGAAATCCTGGTTGGATTGGCTTGAACCAAGGAACTTTGGGGATCTTGTATGCTCTCCCCATTGCAAAGGGCTTCGAGTATACTTGGGTCTTTAGCTTTAAGCTTAGAAAGATTACGAAGAGACTTGGTTTGTAGAGGAGATAAGGCTTCATCTGCGCTGCCGGCCCTGAGATGGCGAACTTCGTTGTCTCCAGTAACGACAGTTATCCATGAGAAATGGCGGTTTATCTGAGCATCTCTTACATCTGTGACTTCAGCAAGGATATATTCATCGCCGTTTTCTTTCACGAACTCCCCAAATGCACGTAGTGTACTACGAAGCAGTTTTTCAGCTATATCGTGATAGGGAAGAGAAACGCTAGTGCTCATAAATTCAGGCTGCTTTAAGCTGTTGTTGGACCACAGGTCGGGCTAAGCAGGGACGGTCGGTCAAAAACTGGATGTCTTCGACTGCAATCGCTTCTCGCGCCGGACGGGAGATTTTTGGCAAGCTCTCTCGCAGCGTCAATTTTGACCCTCGTTTGGAGTTCACCCAGTCCAAGAAAATTTCTTGTTCCTCTTTAGGCAACGAGGCAGAAACATCTAACGCGAACTTATTAAATTGTCTGTTTCCGACCGCTGCAATCAACTTAAGGTAACGTGGCTTCAGTGCTTTCCAGCCGATTTGGATTCCGGGTTGATTGAATAGGTCAGTGATCGCAGCTGTTAAGCCGTTATGATCATCTGGGTAGGCATCCAGAGCAAGATCGATCCAAAGTTCGGGTATTTCGCTCTTGAGGAGTGTCAAAAGGTTCAACTGATGTGGACCGAAGTCACCCCCGCAGCGCACGAATTCTGAGGCAAGCTCAAACTCGGATCTAGGCGAAAATTCCGTATCAGTGCCGAATAAAATCCGTTCCAAGGCGTCGCGGTACCTATTGAAGCTTTTGCCCAGTTTCTCTGCGATCAGAGAAATCCCCATAGCAAAGTCCTCATCAACAACCTCGTCTCGCTCTACGAGCTGAGCCAAAGCTTTATCTACCTCCAGTGGACCAAAGGAGTTTTTCTGCTTTTCCATCGCCAAGAATAGCTCCAACTCAGAAAAGTCCGACTTGGTTCTTTCTCCGGCGGCATATGAATGAAGCCTGGATAGAAGCTCGTCATAAATGGGCATCAAGTCCTCACTATCCGAATTGGTTCAACGACGTGGACATAACTGACTGCGTCGCAAATTACTTCAGGCAAACCGCCTTGATCGAAGCACACTGGTGGACCATAAGGGATCGGCGCGGTCGAGCCACCGGGCTCCCAAATATCTCTTACACCTAAGTAGCCACTGTGGCAAAAGTTTGGTGTCCGTGCGTTCTTGGCCCCCGAAGCAGACACAATCATACAAAGATAGTCGAGCCCTGTCTCTAAAATTTGCTCGTTATTCAACAAGCCTGGGAGGCCCAAGCGGCAAGGCAAGCACTCGGCGCCGTTTAGCATTTCGTCATTGGCATCGTTGTTACCGTGCTTCGATCGAAACAACCAGCAGACAGGTGGGCTGATGGCAAATGGCAAACCAGTTTTGGGGTCGGTTGCTTGCTTCAGATCTTCGAGCCAGTCGCGAGCATCAGAAACTTGACTCGGGGTAGCTGAAGCCGGACTGAGGTCATTCAACCAGAAGAACTTCTCAAGTACGTCACCCAAGCTTTGGTTCAATCCCTTGGCAATATAGGCCGCCGCACCGCGTAGATTTGTTACACGCCCGAGGCGCTCCCCTTCCAACAATGAAATCGGATTGCCCGTCTTCTGTAGGTCAGCGCAGAACTCATCGTAGACGGCTTCAATGGGGGTTTGTCCGTCACCATCATGAGCATGTGCTAACGTCTCGCAGTCGCATCCTGCGCATGCTTCCAAAAACTGGTTCTTTATCGACTCATCGATATCGTCGTCAGAGAGCTTCTGATAAAATCTCTCGGGCAAGAATTCTGGTTTTTCAAAAAGTGGCAAGTGGAACTCTAAAATGTATTTAAGCTGCCGGATCACCCTAAGGTAGTGAGGGCGTGTTTCAACCGGTTTTTTTTCTCAACAAGAAAAAAAACCGCAACCAAGTGTGGGGTACCAAATGTGGTACACTCAATCAACATGTAGAAAAAATCAAATAATATGAGTGCGTTAAGCAATTTGTCGATCTCCCTTCGTCTCCGCCACCCATACCTATGAGAAAATGTGAAGTCGCCCAATGTCGGCCATATTTTTCGGTACTTTCTCCGCACCGCAAACAGTCTGTTGTTTCGTTTGAGATCTTTTGAATGCTATTGAATGGGATTATTTTGGCGGGCAGGATGGAGGGCAAGTAGATGCCGAAGGTAGCAAAAGAGCTATCCGTGCTTAAAATCAAGCGCCTGAAGCATCCGGGAACCGACCAAAATCACAATGTTGCCGTAGGCGGATTAGCAGGTTGAACCTGCAAATTACCCTTAGCGGAAGCCGTTCTTGGCCCCTTCGGGCATCACTCGGCAGCAAGAGGCGGGAGTTCGGCCTGGGTTCCTATCCCGAGATCCCCGTCAGCGTTGCGAGAGATCGCGCACGTGAATTGAAAGAAAAACATCGAGAAGGCGTCTTTTCGGTCGAAGAGCGAAAGGCTAAGAAATCCGCACTCTTGGTAGAGCAACGGCGAGGGTTGTCGTTTGAAGTCCTTGGACCATTTGTAATAGATACGCTGCGATATCCCCTCGCGGTGGCATAACTCCGCTATACCGTCCTCGCCGCGCAGCCCATCCAGCACGATGCGGATCTTCTCTTCAGATTAATGATGCTTGCGCGTGGCGCGCTTGAGGTCTTTGACGATCTTCTCGCCAGGACTCTTAGTTGCCTTTCTCTTCGTCCACTCCTTGGTGGCTACGATGAGAAACAAACACTCTCTTAGAAAATACCGCTATTTGGACCCAGAAGCGCTGACCTCAGACAATCGACGATGCAACGCGCAACCCAACGCAATGACACATCCAAACCAACAAACTATTCCATTCTCTGTCTCCCATTCTCACAGCATTACTATGATCTTATCGGGAGCTCGGCCTCAGAGCAGGGTCAGCCCAATTACGCATGCTTCCCGCCCAAATGGACAAAAAGAGCTAGGGGACGTCGTCCCCACGCGCCTGCAACACAATTAGGCAGGGCCGTGTCCTCGGCTGCGCCAACTCTGTCGAATTGTATCGCACTTGTTACCCCGAACCCTCGCCGGGAGCAGATTTTAGAGGCAGGCGCGCTGAAGCGTTTTGTTTAGAACCAGATTTGAAAGGAAGATCAGGCAAGACGTCACCTCAAACAACCTCGGGCAAACCTATGCGTCGAAAAAGGTAAAGTTCTGTCGCAAAAGGCAAAAAAATGCGTCTGTTGACACAGGCACAATGGCGGACCGAGGAGGATTCGAACCCCCGACCCCCTGATTCGTAGTCAGGTACTCTATCCAGCTGAGCTATCGGTCCATTGTGCCACAAAACCACTGGAAAACCCCGGTTCTGCCGTCTGGCGCGCCCCATCTGCGCCTGTTCAATCGCCTGGATTTGCGATTGAAGGGTCGTGGCGGACCGAGGAGGATTCGAACCCCCGACCCCCTGATTCGTAGTCAGGTACTCTATCCAGCTGAGCTATCGGTCCACTGTGGAGCCGGGGTTTAAAGCGACCGGCAGTAAGACGCAAGGGCAAAACACAATTAATTTCGGATCAATTTGCGACCAACCGAAAACGCGTCAGCCTTTTGCAAACCACAATGCCACATCTAAGGAGAAATACACAATCTATGGAGGAATTTATTCACAAAATGCACCTTCAAGCTTATTCCATTTGCGACCTCATTACCCGCGTTAACCCTATCCGCAGAGGCCGCGACCTACTCATTTGATCTGATTGATCTTGGTACGATTTCACAAAACGGATCCTTTGGAAGTGGATATGACTTAAACGACTAGGGTCAAGTTACAGGAAACGCCAGTGGTGGCAACGGCGGCTTTTGTTGGTCGAAAGGCACTATCTCTAATCTCAGCGATATACCGGGGGCTTGTGGGAAAACGGCGTGCTCGCGGCCCTCCCAGACCTCGAACACGGCAATAGCAGCTTCAGCGCCAGCTGGTCGGTTGCCAACGATATCAACAACTCTGAACAAATCCTAGGTTTGTCCGAAATCTATGCGGTCGTTAGGGAGAACGGCGAGGCACACCCATTGGCAGCAACCCCGAATTACAGCGGACTTGGTGCAGCATTTGGCATAAACGATAGCGGTCAAGTTGTCGGTTTTGGCAGCTACACACAGAGCGTCCTGGATATGCGCCCCCACCCAAGGTTTCACTTGGGACGAAGAAAACGGCACGCAACTATTGTCAGATCTTATCTCCACTGACCTCGGATGGGAAATCGGTCTGGCGCGAGGGATCAACGCAAATGGTCAGATCACAGGTTGGGGCGTGAACGAACTGGGCCAAACAAGAGCGTATCTGCTGACACCAAACAATGCAGACCCCCCGGCACCCGTTCTTTTACCTGCCGGTTTGCCACTTCTGCTCGGCGCTAGTTTGGCGCTTGTCGGGTTACGCCGCAGACGCAGTCATAAAGTATTAGTCCCGCCATAAAGCATCACATCACGGCCTGAAGCGCCCCGTCGCCTTTGGGCAGGATAATCTCAAAAGCGGTGCCATCTGGGCCAGTGCGGTTCAGGCGCACCTGTCCGCCGTGACCACGGGCCAGTTCAGCCGCAATTGCCAGACCCAGACCAGAGCCGCCCTTGCGCGTGCCGCCTTGGAACGGGGTAAAGAGGTTTTCCTGAGCTTTACGTGGCAAACCAGGGCCGCTGTCGACCACCTGGATGCACCAATCAGAACCAATCTCACCGGCCTCGATCAGGACGGTCCCTTCGGCCTTGGTCGCGGCAATGGCCTGCCGGGCATTGCGCACCAGGTTCATGATCACACGAAACAGCTGTTCCGGATCCGCGCGCACCACGAGATCGGGTGGCACATCCGACGAGATGGTCACAAGCCCAGACTCCTCGGCTAGGGTCTCCCCGGCCACCACGTCTTCGACAACCGTGTGCAAAGGCACCATGGTCAGGGTTGGCGCAGGCTCTTCGGCCCGCCCAAAGGCCAGCGTGCTTTCGCACAAGGAGACCGCGCGGGTGATGGAGTTCACCAGTTTCGGCGCAAGGCGGCGCACGGTGGGATCTTCGCTCATCTCAATACGGTCAGTGAACAGCTGCGCTGACGTGAGAATGTTGCGCAGATCATGGCTAACCTTGGCCACGGCACCACCAAGCTGCGCCAGACGTTCGCGTTGTTTCAACGCATGGGTCAACTCCACCTGCATCTGCTGCAGGGCTTCTTCGGCTTCGCGCAGTTCTACCACACCAGCATTCGGGGTGATGATACCACGGGCATCCTCGGGTGCCTGTGCATAGCGCTGCATATAGCCCACAACGCCCTTGATCGGGCGCACCAACAACAAGCGCACCGCCCCAAAGAGCAAGATGGCGGTGAAGACCGAGATCACAGCCGACAGGATCAGGATGCGCAGGCCATAATCCAGCATGGCCGCGCGCAACGGTTCAGTCTCAATTGTGATTTCGATCAGCAGCCCCGCATCACGCACCGGCTCACCAATGACCCGAATGACTTGGTTCTCGTTCTTGGTCAGACGCATCATCGCGTCCCGGATCAAGATCATGGGCGTGGCTTCGCGCAGATCAAACGTGTCGGCGATCGGCTCAGGGATCGGAGACGCCAACATCAGCTGGCGCAGCTTGTCCCGGCGCAACACGACGTTATAGACGCCCGCGTTCTGCAAGAGCTCGGCTTCCAGCTCTGTGTCGAGCATGTCATCCGCGAGCAACGCCAAAGAGGCGATTTGCGCCCGCTCCAACCGATCCTGCAGGTATTCCTGCCGAAACCGCGAGATCGAGGGAACAAAGATCAACACCTCAGCCAGCATAACAAAGACCGTGGTCAGGATCAGAAATCTTCCTGAAAGTGTGTTGAGCATTATGCTCCCTTTGATCTCTTCTCTACGCTAGGGCATCCATCGCTGGACGAACCCTACCATGCGTTTAACGAACTGGCTTTCAAATAGCTTAGGGGAGAAATAGACGCCCGCGACCCGTTTGTTAAGCTCTGCTATCGTTGGATATGGCGCAATCATTGCGGCAATCTGGCTCATCTTCATATTATTTGCCAATGCCATGGACCACAGCGCGCATTGTTCGCCCGCCTGATGCCCAGCCAAGGAAACACCGACGGGGCGTCCTTTGACCACCATCGCCTTGATCAGACCTTTGGTTTTACGCTCGGCAATGGCGCGGTCGTTGTGATGGTATTCAAAACGCGCCACCTCCAGCTTATCGCCGTATTTTTCACGGGCCTGCGCCTCGGTCAAGCCCACCTGCGCCAATTCAGGATCGGTATAGGTCGCCCAAGGAATGTGATTGGTCTTCACCTTTGAAGGGAGACCAAAGAGCGCGGATTTTATGATCACGCTCGCATGATAGCCCGCCACATGGGTAAATTGCAGCCCGCCGGCGACATCGCCAATTGCGTAGACTTTGGAGTTGGAGGTCTTCAGACTGTCATCGACTTTGATGCCCGTACGGGTGGTCTCAATACCGGCAGCTTCAAGGTTCAGCTTGTCGATATTGGGTTTGCGCCCCACAGCCATCAGCAGATGCGTGCCGTGGTAAGATGCGCCGTCTTTGGTCAGGATTTCAATAGCCCCTGCCCCGCCACGCACCTCAGCCGCCAGCGCGCCTTCGATGATCTCAACCCCTTCAGCCCGCAAATTGTCCAGCACAATGGCCGCCAATTCTGGATCGTCTTTGCCCAGGGCCTTGGCCCCTTCCAGAACGGTAACTTTGCAGCCAAGACGCACATGGGCTTGCGCCATCTCCAAACCAATGGGACCGCCGCCGATGATCAATAGATGATCCGGCTTCTCTTTCAGCTCAAACAACGTCTCATTGGTTTCGTAAGGCACGGTCCCCAGACCGGGGATCGGCGGCACCAAGGGCGATGAGCCGGTTGCGATGACAACCCGTCGTGCGGTGATTCGGTGATCGCCCGCTTCAACTTCGGTCGGGGAAACAAAGCGCCCGTATTCCTGGATGACCTTGACACCAAATCCTTCGAACCGCTCGACGCTGTCCATTGGTTCAATCGTCGCGACCACATCATGCACGTGATCCTTGGCAGCGGCATAGTCCACCTGAGGCATATGATCCGCCACCCCAAAGGCCGCCGCATGCGACTGGCCATAGGCAACCTTGGCTGACGCCAACAGCGCTTTGGAGGGAACGCAGCCAAAGTTCAGGCAATCCCCGCCCATCTTATGGCCTTCCAGAAGGATCACACTTGCGCCCAACTGGCTGGCACCGGCCGCAAAGGACAAGCCACCAGATCCGGCGCCGATCACCAGGATATCACAGGTCAATTTTTCCATTGGTTTATTCCGCCTTGTCGGATGTATCTGAGGCCGCTTTGCCGCGCGGTGGGCGGATGGCTTTTATGACGATCGGCATTGCTGCCAGAACACATAGGCCAAGGATTGGTCCGATAATATGCGGCTCCCACAGAAGGCTGAGGTCCGGGCTTTCACCGCGATCAAACACTTCGCCCAGGCCCACACCAATCCACGTAAAGACGATGCCGCCTGGAATGATGCCAACAGCTGTCGTCCACAAGAAATTGCGCAGCTTCACACCAACCAGGGCTGGCAAAAGGTTGGCGACAAAAAACGGCACCGCAGGTACCAGACGCAGCAACAGCAGCACCTCAATCTCGTTCTGTCGCAATGCGTTTTTGAGGCTTTGCACCCGGCCGCCTGCATTTTCGATCTTGGCGTTGAGAAACTCACCCAAGCCCCAGCGCGCCGCCAAAAAGATACCCGTGGCCCCGATGGTAGCCGCAACCACATTGGCAAAGGTGCCCATGGCAAGTCCAAACAGAAAGCCACCCGTGACCGACGCCACTGCCGCGCCGGGCAGCGAGAAGGCGACAATCACCACGTAGATCCCCATGAACATCGCCAACATGGCCAGATAGTTCTGGTCGCGGAACGTCACCAAAGCCTCACGATTGTCGCGTAGCGTATCAAAGGTCAGGTAATCTTTGAGCGTCATCGCTCCGATCACTGCGACAACCAAAACCGCGATCAGCGGCAAATGGCGGGTCAGGCCACCTTTTTTGGTCTGGTTGGACTGGGGTTCGCTTGTCTCGCTCATGAAACACCTCGGGTTGGACGCCAAAATCGGCGCGCCATTTGGACTGGGTTGGATTCTTTTAAGGTTGTTACGTTGCTACGCTCTAATTAAGTGCAAAGCGAGAGCCGCCCTATTGCCTTCACGTCCCCTTGATCCCTCGGTTCGTTTTCGTGAGAAGTGCAACAGTTCGCGCGGGTTTAACGGCGTCGCGACCGGGTTTTTGAAACCTTTTGTACAGAAATATTGCAGTTTTCTAGCAAAACCGCACCCAACCCCGGGAAAGGGGTTTGACTTAGCCCCCATTCACTTCTAAAGACCGGTCTTCGAGATTGACCCCGGGTGTGTGTGATTCCGCACTGTTCCCGTTAGCTTTAGGAGACCGGAGCGATGAAACGCACCTATCAGCCTTCGAACCTGGTTCGCAAACGTCGCCACGGCTTCCGTGCGCGCATGGCCACCAAGGCAGGCCGCAAAATCCTGAACTCGCGCCGCGCACGTGGCCGCAAGTCGCTGAGCGCGTAATACACGCATTTCAGTGATGTCCGTCAGGAACGGAATTTCAACCGCCGGAGGCGCCCATGGACGATGATATCATCGCAGGGATCACGCCTCCGGCGGTTTCCGTTTGCGTAAGTACTGGCACAAAGCCCAAAAACCTCGCCGGGGTTGAGATCATTGCCAAGCGCAGTGATTTCCTGCTGGCCGCCCGTGCCAAACGGCAGGGAACCAAGGCGATGATGTTACAGGGACGCAATCGCCACGATGACGGCCCCGCACGCGTCGGGTTTACCTGCTCCAAAAAAGTCGGCAACGCCGTGGCGCGCAATCGCGCCAAACGCCGCCTGCGCGAAATCGCACGGTTGGTTCTGCCTGAGCATGGGCGCAAGGGTTGGGACTATGTGCTGATCGGACGCTTTGAAGCCACCGCCCTGCGCGATTTCGACACGCTGCAGCGCGACCTGATCTATGCTTTGAAAAAAGTGCACGCTGCTTAACCCCATTTATGTGGCACTCCCGCCCGTCTCGGAGACTTCAAAAAAGCCCCCGCCCCCGTTGGGCCCAGCGCCGCTAACGCGGCGCGGATTGCGTTGCAGCCCGTTGGCCCCTATCTAAGGCCGCATGACACCCTTGGCTTTCATATTTTCCCTACCCGTACGCGCCTATCGGCTGGTTTTCAGCCCCTGGGTTGGGTTCAACTGTCGCTATCAGCCGACATGTTCGGCCTATGCGTTGGAGGCCTTGGCGGAACACGGTGCCATAAAGGGTGCGTGGCTCATCTTGCGTCGGTTGGGACGCTGCCATCCGTTGGGTGGTGACGGGTATGATCCAGTGCCCGGGACAGATCCGGATCATGATAGCCGCAAACACGATTGTAGCTGCCGCTGAGTGATCGCTCGATTTGCATGCATATGAGTTTTCCGGCAGTCTGGATCAAATCACTGCACTGGAAAGCACACATGTTCAAAACCCTTCTATTGTGTAGCGCCCTAACACTTAGCACCGCCAGCCATGCGCAAACGCTTGACGATACTCAGGACTTTGTCGAAGCGAACATTCTGGGCATTTTCTATCATGAACTCGGACATGCCCTTATCGACATCGAAGCTTTGCCCGTCTTTGGTCAAGAAGAAGACGCGGCTGATGTGGCCTCGATCTTCTTGATCGATGCGTTCTTTGAAGAGGAAGCGGCGCAAAACATGGCCTGGAACGCGGCTTTGGGCTTTTGGGCGGAAGCAAACAGTCAATCTCACGATGACATCGCGTGGTGGGATGTGCATGGACCGGACGAACAGCGGTTTTTCAACACCGTGTGCCTGTTTTACGGTGCAGACCCTGACAGGCGCCGCGATTTTGCCCACGATCTGGATTTACCAGATGATCGCGCCGAAACCTGTGCGGAAGAGTTCGATCTGGCCGACGCCAGTTGGGGCGCTGTGCTAGACGAGATTTCAGAGCGCGGCCCAGGTGACAGCCTGTCTTACACCGGCGGCTCTGGCAACAGCGCCTCCCTCACGGAACAGATCCTTGCTGCAGAGGTGGAATTTCTGAACGAGAGCCTGACCCTGCAGGCCGAACTGATCATATCTGTTGAAAGCTGCGACGAAGCCAATGCGTTTTACGATCCGGAAACCGTCGAAATCATCTTTTGTGAAGAATTCGAAGATCACTTGTTTCAGCTTGCACAAGACCTCTAGTCAGATGTGAAAGGCTGCGGTATTGGGCAAAACATGCTTGATGATGATCTAGACGCAATCCACCCGCTTTTTGCCGGAGCCCCCACCACGACAGCTTTCAAGAAGCTGCGCAAACGTATCGTGCGCAATACGCGTGAAGCGATTGAACAATACGGCATGGTGGAAAAACGCGAAGACGGCAGCCGCCCCAGATGGCTGGTGTGCCTATCCGGGGGCAAGGACAGCTATACCATGCTCGCCGTGCTCTACGAGCTGAAATGGCGTGGGCTATTGCCTGTGGACTTGCTCGCCTGCAATCTGGATCAGGGCCAGCCAGGGTTTCCAGCAACTGTACTGCCTGAGTTCCTTGGGAAGATGGAAGTGCCAAACCGGATCGAATATCAAGACACTTATTCGATCGTGATGGACAAAGTCCCCGCTGGACGCACCTTTTGCGCGCTATGCTCTCGTCTGCGTCGCGGCAACCTGTACCGGATCGCGCGTGAAGAAGGATGTTCGGCCGTGGTATTGGGCCATCATCGCGATGATATACTTGAGACGTTCTTTATGAACCTCTTTCACGGCGGCCGTCTGGCTACCATGCCGCCTAAGTTGGTGAACGAGGAAGGCGATTTGTTTCTCTATCGCCCCCTCGCCCATGTTGCCGAAGCGGATTGCGAAAAATTCGCCCGCGACATGAATTACCCCATCATCCCTTGTGACCTTTGTGGAAGCCAGGATGGGCTGCAACGTCAGCAGGTGAAACAGATCCTGGATCAATGGGAATCAAACAGTCCAGGGCGTCGTCAGGTCATGTTTCGCGCCTTGATGAATGCGCGCCCCTCACATCTTCTGGACCCCAAGCTTTTTGATTTCATGGGTCTTACCACAAAAAATACGCCAGATTTGACTGAATCCGAGGAGATTCCGACCCTGCGTTAAAGGTTCAGTCAGAACAGCCCCCCTACTGTGGACCCAAGCCGCGTAAATGGTGAAAGGTCCGCAAATGAATATGTCTAACTCAGGTCTGCTGGCACGGCTGCGTAAATCGCTGGCACCTGTCCTGATGGGTCCCCCGGTGTTGGCCTTCTTGCCAGCGCTTACTTTGGGCACATATTGGATGGGTGGCGAATTCGCACTGCTTGGCGCCGCGCTCGGGTTGCCGCTGTTTTTTGCGGGTATTGGCATGTTCTCGCGTGGGGGCAATGTCCCACAAGATCTGACAACGGGCCTTGTCCTGCGCGACGGGTTCGAGATGTACGTGCACGACGTCTTTGAATCGTCCGGCAAAAAGGGCCAGAACTCGGCTGTTTTTGTGATCGAGATTGACCAATATGCGGACCTTGAAGGTGAATATGGCGGACAATCGGTTGAATATGTGCTGCGCCAGCTGGGTCAACGCCTGCGGGAAGTGACTCGTGGTCGTGATTGCATTGCACGTATATCAGAGAATAAATTTGCGATTTGCCTTGGTGCGCTGCCGCATCTTGATCTTGAACTCTGCATCCAGCTTGCAAGCCGGTATCAGACCAAGCTGGAACTGCCGATTTCACTGGATGGGACGTCGATTTATATGACCTGCTCCATTGGGTTCTGCAGCCGTCGTCATACCCCTGAAGAAGACGCCGAAAGCTGGACAGCCGCCGCCTTTGCCGCATTGGAAGAGGCCAAACACAACGGACCTTCTGGCATGCGTGCCTATTCCGCTGAACTGCATCACCGGACAAAACGACGCCGCAATCTGCATGGTGAAGTGGTGCAGGCGCTCGAAAGCGGTCAGGTTCAGGCGTGGTTCCAACCACAGATCAGCACCGACACCGGTCAAATCTCAGGTTTTGAAGCTTTGGCGCGTTGGGTGCATCCCGTACATGGGATGATCCCGCCAACGACATTCCTGCCCGCGTTGGAAGATGCCGGTCTCATGGAACGTTTGAGCGAGGTGATGGTTTACCAGTCCCTGTCCGCGATCAAGGCCTGGGACGCAGCGGGCGTGGATGTCCCACAAGTTGGCGTGAACTTTGCCGCAGACGAGCTGCGCAACCCCGGTTTGGTTGAACGGATCAAATGGGATCTGGAACGTTTTGGCCTTGAGCCACAGCGCCTGTGCATCGAAGTGCTAGAAACCGTCGTAAGCGACAGTCCCGAAGATATGATCGTACGCAACATCGCTTCTTTGGGTGAACTCGGCTGCGGCATTGATCTGGATGACTTTGGCACAGGCCACGCGTCGATTGGGGCTGTGCGCCGCTTTAACGTGCGCCGGATCAAAATTGACCGCTCGTTTGTCACCAAATCTGACCGCGATCCCGAGCAGCAGAAAATGGTCGCCGCGATTTTGACCATGTCTGAACGGCTTGAGCTGGAGACATTGGCTGAAGGTGTGGAAACCGTCGGTGAACACGCGTTGCTGGCGCAACTAGGCTGTGATCACGTCCAGGGTTATGGTATCGGACGCCCCATGCCCTTTGACCAGACGCTGGATTGGATTGCGACCCATCAATCCAAACTGAAAGAGCCACCTGCGATCGGCGGCAGCTCCTAAAACCCCGCAGATTGGCGATTTGCACCGCCCAAAGCGGCGCGGATGCGCATTGGATGGACGCAGAGGTCCGGATTCTGCTTGACCTTTGTGACCCATGTCTGTTGAACCACCCTGTCTTTGGCATGCACGAGGTGGCGGTCCCACATGGACGATCAGAATAAGAACCTTTTACTTGCAACCGCACTCAGCGCCGTGGTGCTGCTCGGTTGGTATCTCCTTTTCCCGCAGCCGGCTGTCGAGCCTGCGCCGACGGAGTTGTCTCAATCTGAGTTGACGCCCCCGGCGGATGGCCCAGTTTCGGCACCCTCAGCAATTGCGGCACAAACCGCTGAGGCAGCAGCAGTGGCAAACACCACTGCCACGCAAGCCGATGCGCCTCGCGTGACGATCGACAGCCCGCGTCTCAAAGGCTCGATCTCGCTTAAAGGCGGACGTATCGACGACCTTGCCCTCAAGGACTACCGCGTCACCAACGATCCCGAATCCGATATCGTCAAACTGTTGACGCCGGTTGGCGGCCCCAGCGCGTATTACGCACTTTATGGCTGGGCACCTGGCTCTGGTCTGGGCATCGACGACGTTCCAACCGCCAACACCATCTGGTCTGCACCGGAAGATGCGACCCTGACGCCCGACACCCCTGTCACATTGACCTGGGACAACGGCAAGGGCCTGACATTTGCGCGCACCATCTCGGTTGATACGGATTTTATGTTCCTGGTAGACCAGTCCGTCACGAATACCTCTGGTGCAACTGTTGCCCTGGCGCCCTATGGCACCCTGGCCCGTCACAGTCTGCCTGAAGACCTGAAGAACTTCTTCATCCTGCACGAAGGTCTGATACGTGAAGCGGACGGTGAGCTGTCAGAAGTCAAATACGACAACATCCAGGATTTCGACGTTGATCCCCGCGATGGTGCTGCGACGGAAGCCGTTGCGGTCGAAGACAATGGCTGGATCGGCTTCACCGATCACTATTGGATGGCAACCCTTATCCCAGAAAACGGTCAAGGGTTCCGCGCAATCACCAAATACGACCCAAGCCGTGATATCTATCAAGCCGATGTGGTCATGCCGACCATTACCCTCGCGGACGGCGCGACGTCTTCCACATCCAGCCAACTGTTTGCCGGTGCCAAGGAATGGGCAACAATCAAAGCCTATGAAAAAGGCGGCATCGCAGGCTTCCTTGATAGCATCGACTGGGGCTGGTTCTACTTCCTGACCAAGCCGATCTTTGCGGTTCTGCACTGGTTGAACCAGATCATTGGCAACATGGGTGTCGCCATTATCGGCCTGACAGTCTTGATCAAGATCCTGGTGCTGCCACTGGCCTACAAATCCTACACCTCTATGGCGCGCATGAAAGAGCTGCAGCCTGAGCTTGAAAAGCTGAAAGAGCGTGCAGGCGACGACCGCCAGAAGATGCAGCAAGAGATGATGGCGCTGTACAAGAAGGAAAAGGTCAACCCCGCAGCAGGCTGTCTGCCACTGATCATTCAGATCCCGATCTTCTTCTCGCTCTACAAGGTGATTTTTGTCACCCTTGAGCTGCGCCACGCACCTTTCTTTGGCCCCTTCCAGGATTTGTCCGCGCCGGATCCAACCTCGCTGTTCAACCTGTTTGGTGCCTTCCCCTGGGATGCGCCTGCACCGGACAGCATCATGGCACTGGTCTTTATCGGTGTACTGCCGATCTTCCTGGGTGTGTCCATGTGGCTGCAGCAAAAACTGAACCCAGCCCCCGCTGATCCGACCCAGCAGATGATCTTTGCCTGGATGCCATGGGTATTCATGTTCATGCTGGGTGGTTTTGCATCTGGTCTGGTGGTTTACTGGATCGCGAACAACACCATCACCTTTACGCAGCAGTATCTGATCATGCGCAGCCACGGGTATACGCCCGATGTGTTTGGCAACATCAAGAAGAGCTTCAAGCGTAAGGAAAAATCGGAGGCCGAATGAGCCACACCGTTACAGAACTCTGGCGTCACCCGATCAAAGCACACGGTCGTGAGGCGTTGGAACAGGTAACCCTGACCGCCGGGCATGCAATGCCCGGCGATCGTCTTTGGGCAGTTGCTCATGAGGCCTCCGATGCGGATGGCTCGGAATGGGCGCGCTGCCGTAATTTCACCCGAGCCGCAGGCGCACCGCAGCTGATGGCCATTGCGTCACGCTATGACGACAAAACAGGCGAAGTTACGCTGACGCACCCTACGGCAGGCCAGATTACGTTCCTGCCGGACGGCAATTCAGCAGCCTTTCTCGAGTGGGTACGCCCCTTGATGCCCGAGGCCCGCGCCATGCCGGCCCGTATCGTGCGCGCGCAGTCTCAGGCGATGACCGACACGCCATACCCGTCGGTAACATTGGCCAACCTCGCGTCACACCGCGCTGTCGAAGCCGCAATTGGCACGCCCCTGTCGCGTCACCGCTGGCGCAGCAATATCTGGTTTGATCTGGGTGACGCCTGGGCCGAAGAAGATTGGGTCGGCCGCGAAGTGCAGATTGGCACCGCCGTTTTTGCGGTCCGCGAACGGATGGAACGCTGCATGGCCACCACGGCGAACCCCGAAACCGGGGAACGCGACGCTCAGACGCTGAAAATCCTAAAAGACAGCTTTGGTCACCAGCATTTCTCTGTTGGTGCCGAAGTAATCCGCCCGGGCGAGATCCGCTTGGATGACACTGTGAAGGTCCTGTGATGCAGATGCAATTTACCCTGGCGGAAGCGCCGGACGATATCTCAGCCGAGAAGGGCCGCAAACTGTTTGCGCGCGAATCTGAATTCCTGAAGGGCGTCGTCGCCATGAACGGCCTGCCAGAGGCGGATCGGACCGAGGTTTGCTTTGCCGGGCGCTCAAACGTTGGGAAGTCCTCGCTGATCAATGCGTTGACCGGTACCAAAGGGTTGGCGCGTGCGTCCAACACGCCGGGCCGTACGCAAGAGATCAACTTTTTCATGCAAGGACCCGAACATTATCTGGTCGACTTGCCAGGCTATGGCTATGCCAATGCACCGCTGGATGTGGTGGAGAAATGGCAGAAACTGCTCAAGAGATATCTGTCTGGCCGTCAGAACCTGCGTCGTGCGTTTGTTTTGATCGACAGCCGCCACGGTGTGAAGAAAGTCGATGAAGAGATCATGAAGCTGTTGGACAGCTCTGCGGTGACCTTCCAATGCGTGATGACCAAGGCGGACAAGGTCAAAGAAAAAGACCGCGCTGCGATCATTGAACAGGTGAAAGGGGCGCTGGCCAAACATCCTGCTGCCTATCCAGAAATCGTTCTCACCTCCTCAGAAAAAGGGGATGGCATCTCGACATTGCGGTCAATTATCTGCAATCTCCCCTGAAGATGAACCAACTGTCCTCATATCTTGTTTTGATTGCACTGGCCGTGGCCGGGATGATCCCCACCGGCTGGATGCCAACGGTGGGCGAGGACGGTAAGGTGTTGATGGTCATCTGTACCGCAGACGGGGCCATTGAACAGTGGGTTGATCTGGGCGACGACACCCCCAGCCACGAGCCAGACGGCCACGACGGCGATCGGGTCTGTCCTTTTGCGGCGCTCACCCATGTCGCAGCCCTAGAAGACACCCCAACGATACCATTGGACCTCGCCCCCAAACGCTCCCCTTGGGCGCATGAGGTTTTCACCCATGCAAGCGCCGGTTTTCACTGGCGTTATGATGCCCGCGGACCACCCGCACTCTCCTGATTTCCAAACACATTCGTTTTGATTTCACCGGCCTGTTTTGAGGCCGGAACCATAATTGGTATGGAGAGACTTCCGCATGGAACCCCAATCGGCACCCCGCCACCCGCAGAACGCGGGCGAAAATTCGCACGACCAATCCAAACTGTCCCAGAAATTTTACTTTGCAGCTTGGCGCTGGCACTTTTACGCCGCGCTCTACGTCGTGCCCTTTTTGGTCATCCTCGCGGTGACCGGCATGATGATGATGCTTTTGACCCAATTCGATGGCCGTGATGGGGAAAAGATCCACCTCACGCAAACCACTGAAACCGCCCTACCCTACGCCACACAGGCAGAGGCTGTTTTGGCGGCACAACCGGGCGAGATTGCCGAATGGATCGGCCCAAAGTCAGAAACGTTGGCTGCTGTTTTTCGGGTCAAAGTCGAAGGCGGGCAACGTCTGGTGGCTCTAAACCAATACACCGGTGACGTGATCAAAGTATGGGATCGACGCCAGGGCTGGTACGACTGGGCTGACAACGTGCATTCATCCTTGCTGATCGGCGATACCGGTGACCGGATGATCGAAATTGCTGCCGGTCTTGGGCTCTTGCTGGTGCTGACCGGGCTTTATATCTGGTGGCCGCGCGGCAACTGGCGCGCGGCTTTGATCCCCAATTTCTCCGCGCGGCGTCGGGCGCTTTGGAAAAACCTGCACGGGGTTATAGGCTTTTGGATCTCGGCCTTGTTGGTTGTTTTCCTGATTTCCGGCATGTCTTGGGCCGGGATTTGGGGCGGTAAATTTGTGCAGGCCTGGTCGACATTTCCTGCCCAGAAATGGGATGCGGTGCCCCTGTCCGATAGCACTCATGCAGACCATATGAACCACGGGGCCACCAATGATGTTCCTTGGGCGTTGGAGCAGACCCCAATGCCTGCTTCGGGGTCGGATGTCGGCATCACCGGCACCGCCGAGGGCCAGCCTGTGACCCCTGCCGCGCTGATTGCGCTGGGGCGTGATTTAGGAATGGAGGGGCGCTTTCGCCTTGCCTACCCTGGCAGCGCAACAGG
Source organism: uncultured Paracoccaceae bacterium (assembly GCA_947497985.1). Lineage (GTDB taxonomy): Bacteria > Pseudomonadota > Alphaproteobacteria > Rhodobacterales > Rhodobacteraceae > Epibacterium. Next base: position 367,609 of record CANMIX010000002.1, on the reverse strand, counting down.
TGTCTGGACGATCAACCGGGACAGCATGTCCTCTGATAGCAACGACCCGTTCATCGACCGAACGATTCACGTGGATCAATACACTGGCAAGATCCTGGCAGACGTGAGCTTTGATGACTATTCTTGGGCTGGAAAATCCATGGCCGTCGGCATCCCGTTGCATATGGGGTTGATGGGCACCTGGAATTTCGCTGTGAATATGGTCTTCTGCCTGTCAGTGATCTTTATCTGTGTCTCTGGTGTGGTCATGTGGATCAAACGTCGGCCGGTCGGCACCTCGCGTCTGGCCGCCCCGCCTGTGCCTGCGGATATGCCGTTCTGGAAAGGCGCGCTGTTAGTTGGGCTATTCTGTGCCTTGGCCTTCCCTCTGGTTGGGCTGACGTTGCTAGCGGTCCTAGCCTTGGATGTGATCTTGTTGAGCAATCTGCCGGTTCTGAAACGCGCGCTCAACTAACGCGCCTTCCTTAGCGCAACAACGCGAGCTCCCAACCCCTATTGAGATCGCATCGCGGGGCTGGGACGGTGCATCAGCGACAGCATGCGTCCTTCCCACCAGACCCTCGCGGACGAACCTCCGATCCGCAACGCATGTTCCCTGTTTGATGCGCTGTAACTGGCCCGCAGCCTCCTCCGGCTTGCGGGCCTTCTTTTCTGAACGAGCGATCGCGTCAAACGTGCTGTGCGCCATTCACCTCGATCTCGGCGCCGGAAATATACGAGCTTTGATCCGAACACAGGTAATAGATCGCATCCGCAACTTCCGAAGGTTGCCCCAAACGTTGCATGGGCAGTTTCTCGACAATCTTGTCCGTGCCGGGGCTTAGGATTGCGGTTTCGACCTCTCCCGGAGCGATCGCGTTTACCCGCACGCCCAACGGACCAAAGTCATGCGCCATCTCACGTGTGAGCGCCGCCAGAGCCGCCTTGGACGTGGCATAGGCCGCGCCTGCAAACGGGTGTACCCGGCTGCCCGCGATCGATGTAACATTGACCACGCTCCCTTTGGCGGCGGCCAGCTCATCCTTGAGCCCGCGTGCCAGAACAACCGGGGCAAAGAAGTTCACGTGGAACACGCGTCCCCAATCCGCGAGGTCGGTATTCAGCGTGTTGAGCCGCCCGCCGTCTTCGGCCTTGGGGGAAATGCCTGCATTGTTCACCAAAGCATCCAATTTGCCGTCGATGCGTTCCTGGATAAGGCCCACCGCGTTGATCGTATCCGCGGGATCGCCCAGATCCAATTGCACGTGATCCTCTGCGCCGCCGCCCCAGGGGCATTCCGCCGGATGGGGTTGGCGCGAACAGGTGATCACCCGCCAGCCTTCGTTGTGGAACCGGAGCACAGTGGCATGACCGATTCCCCGGCTGGCCCCTGTCAGCAGTAGAGTCTTTTGCCGCATGTCGTCTCTCCTGTCTGGAATATGCGGAAATCTATCAATTGCCCAAGGCACTGCAACGGAATAACGCGCCCAGCCCTTGGCAGCGCGATGAATTGCCCCTAAACCCACCGGTCAAAGGGATGATAGAGCGATGAAGAAACAGGATATGAACCGGGATTGGATTGCCACCGCTGAAACACTGTCAAGCGCACTGCCGTATTTGCAGCGCTATGACGATGCTATTGTTGTTGTCAAACTGGGCGGTCACGCCATGGGCAGCGACGAAGCGATGGACAGCTTTGCCCGAGATATCGTCCTGTTGCGCCAAGTTGGCGTGAACCCGGTCATCGTTCATGGCGGCGGTCCGATGATCAACGCCATGCTTGAAAAGCTGAAAATCGAAAGCACATTTGTAAACGGCAAACGGGTCACCGACACTGCGACCATGGAAGTGGTCGAAATGGTGCTTTCAGGCGTTGTGAACAAACGTATCGTACATGCGCTTAACCGTCAGGGCGGGCGCGCGGTTGGTCTGTCGGGCAAGGACGCCAATCTGATCACCTGCGACGTCGCTAAACCGGAACTGGGTCTGGTGGGTCAGCCCGCAGAAATGGATCCCACTGTTCTCAAAAACCTGTTCGACAAGGACATGGTGCCGGTAATCGCGCCCATTGGTGTGGGCCGCGATGGGCAGACGCTCAACATCAATGGTGACACGGCGGCTGGTGCTATCGCGCAATGCCTCAAAGCGGACCGCCTGTTGTTGTTAACCGATGTGGCGGGCGTCAAGAACGCTGCGGGCGATGTCATGACTGAGCTGAAAGCCGCAGATGTCGAAGCCATGACCACAGACGGCGTAATCGCCGGCGGTATGATCCCAAAGACGGAAACAGCGCTGCAAGCCGTGCGTGGCGGCGTACGGGCCTGCACCATCGTAGATGGGCGGGTGAAGAATTCTGTCCTGCTGGAACTGTTCACCGACCACGGCGCAGGGTCCATGATCCGCGCCTAACCGCACGGATAGGTATCACACTCCGATTTGGTTTTGGCCTCGGTGCCGAGCCTGCTATCCTGTCGAAATCCCATCGACAGGACACATTATGACGCGCAAGCTCTACAGCCAGATTGACGCCGCAGCCCAGGCTGTCGGCCTGTCTGTTTACGGGGCCCTCCATCCTCAACGCGGGCCTGTGACCGGTGGCACGTTGGTTCTGTTCGGTACGGACGCAGAGTTCTGGGCGCACGTCACACAAAGCGACGAATGGCATGACGGCGCCGCCGATCCCGTTGATCGATGGTCGCGTCGTGTGGTGGATGCGCTGGCCAGCGGCTTTCACGCTACCGCGTATTATCCCTTTGGCGGCCCCCCTCACACGCCTTTTGTCGATTGGGCACTGGCATCGGGTCGCGCTTTCACATCTCCGTCGCAGTTTTTGGTGCATGATAAAGTTGGTCTGATGATATCCTATCGCGGAGCGCTTCACTTTGCTGATGAAATTGACATTCCCCGGCCGCCTCTGGATTGCTCGCCTTGCCTTAGCTGCACCACTTTTGCATGCATTAAAACCTGCCCGGTGCAGGCAATGGTTGACGACGCCCCCTATCAAGTGGCAGCCTGCCATAAGCATCTGGAAACAAACGAAGGACGTATCTGCCTGGACCAAGGTTGTCTGGCTCGGCGCGCCTGTCCTGTATCGCAGGGTGCGCAACGGGACCCTTCTCAATCGGCACATCATATGAGGTACTTTCACGCATTATGACTTGCACTCTGATCCTGACCCGTCACGCCAAATCTTCTTGGGAAACGGACGCCCCCAGCGACCACGCGCGGCCGCTGAATACACGCGGGGTGCGGTCGTCAATCGCGCTTGGGGCTTGGCTTAGAGACAGCGATTTTGTGCCTGAACATGTGCTGTCCTCTTCCTCGCAACGGACCCGCGAAACCTATGAGCTGATGGAATTGGGGGCATCTGCCAGTTTTATCGAACGCCTTTATCACGCCAGCTCTGAGGTGATGTTTCAGGTCTTGCGCGAGGCAGAGAGCAAACGGTTGATGTTGCTCGGCCATAACCCCGGCATTGCGGCCTTTGCCCACGCCATTCTACACCACGCTCCGGCCCATTCCCGGTTCGAGGACTATCCCACTGGCGCCACACTGATCGCCGAATTTCCCATCGATAACTGGTCCAGCCTAAGTTGGAACAGCGGCCGCACGGTGGATTTTGTTGTTCCACGGGAACTGCTGGGCGAATAGACGGGCAGATAGTCCGGGATATGCTGCGCGAGATTTTGACACAAACGGCACGTGCAACAGCCCCAGATCGACGCAACGGCCCGAGTGAAATCAGAGCTGCCGGTGCCGCGCAGACAACATTATCCTGTGGATATCTTGCAGGTCTATCGAATAGAGACCGAAGGTTTTAATTATCGGCAATCCTATGCCGCAAACCGTAAAACCTTTACGAAATATCACCTAAGGGGCCAAGAATTCAGAAAACTCCCCTCCACAAACTCTTGCCCGAAGCCCTATCCGCTGCCATATCTATAGATGCTACTGCTTCTTTATCGACCTGCTGTTGTCCCCGCTGGGCGGCGTTCAGTCTTTCGATCAAGACTTGAATGCCGGGCTGTCGCACCCAAGCGGACAGCAACAATTAAATTGGAGAGACCCGATGCCTTCAGGCACCGTAAAATGGTTCAACACCACCAAAGGCTTTGGCTTCATCGCACCTGACGATGGCGGCAAAGACATCTTCGTTCACATTTCTGCAGTTGAGCGCGCAGGCCTGACCGGTCTGGCTGACAACCAGAAAGTAACCTACGAACTGCGCGCCGGCCGTGACGGTCGCGAAAGCGCGGATCAGATCGAACTGGCCTAAGCCTTTCTCGGATCCAGATTGAGAAGCAGCCCGCCTTTTGGTGGGCTGTTTTGTTTTTATGCGCTCGCACGTGGCGCAGGCAGAAATTGACAGTCCCGCATTGCATGCATCGAAATGAATTGGTACGAAAATTTTACCAATTCCAAAAAGAGATGCCACATGCCGGTGATCACCAATATCCAGGACCTTAAACGCATCTATGAACGCCGCGTGCCGCGGATGTTCTATGACTATGCGGAAAGCGGCAGCTGGAGCGAGCAGACCTTTCGCGAAAACACATCTGACTTTGACCAGATCCGCCTGCGACAGCGCGTGGCGGTGGATATGGACGGGCGCACAACAGCCAGTCAGATGATTGGTCAGGATGTGGCAATGCCGGTGGCACTGGCCCCTGTTGGGCTAACCGGCATGCAGCACGCCGATGGAGAGATCAAGGCGGCAAAGGCCGCGGCCGCGTTTGGCGTCCCCTTTACCCTGTCCACCATGTCCATCAACTCGATCGAGGACGTGGCCGAGGCAACCGACACCCCCTTCTGGTTCCAGCTCTATACGATGAAGGACATGGACTATACTCAGCGGCTGATCCAACGGGCCAAGGATGCAGGATGTTCGGCACTGGTGATCACCTTGGATCTGCAAATCCTGGGTCAACGGCACAAGGATCTAAAAAACGGCCTCTCCGCCCCGCCGCAACTGACGCCCAAGACCATTGCCAACCTGATGACCAAATGGCGTTGGGGGATTGAGATGCTGGGCGCGAAACGACGCGAATTCGGCAATATCGTCGGCCACGTAGAAGGGATCTCGGACACGTCTTCCCTTGGCGCGTGGACCGCGGAACAGTTCGATCCAACGTTGGATTGGTCCAAGATCGAACGCCTGATGGAGCAATGGGGCGGCAAGGTGATCCTAAAAGGGATCTTGGACGCCGAAGACGCCAAAATGGCTGCAAAAGTCGGTGCAGATGCGATTGTAGTGTCGAACCACGGGGGGCGCCAGCTGGACGGCGCGCTGTCGTCAATCCGCATGTTGCCCGAGATTATGGACGCGGTGGGCGACCAGGTCGAAGTCCATCTGGACAGCGGTATCCGCTCAGGACAAGACGTGTTGAAGGCGCTGGCGCTAGGGGCGACAGGCACCATGATCGGCCGTGCCTTTGTTTATGGTCTGGGTGCAATGGGCCAGACCGGCGTCACCCGCGCGCTGGAGATCATCCACAAGGAATTGGACACCACCATGGCCCTGTGTGGTGAGAAAAACGTTGCAGATCTGGGGCGGCAAAACCTGCTGGTGCCACAGGATTTTGGCGGTCTTTGGCAGGGGCGATAACGCGTATGGGTTGGGTTTTCAAACAGCGGCGGCCTTTTGCCCGTCCTGTTTTCTGTAGGCGAGATGGCGCAAGATGGGCACCAGGACCAGCGCAATAACGCTCAACAATACCCCCAAAACGGTGAAAGCCACCGGCAGGCCAAAAGCCTGCGCCAGAAATCCCATCAGCGGCGGCCCCATAAAGAACCCCGTGTAGCCGATGACCACCACCCGCGAAATCGCCACGGTGCGCTGCTGTGGTGCCACCGTCTTTCCGATCCAGGCAAAGGTTGTGGGCGCGGTGACAGATACGCCTGCCCCCAAGATAGCAAATCCCGCATAGACCAGCACCTGCGTCGGTGCCCAAGCCGCCAGAACCGCGCCGCTGGCCGCAAGAAGGGCTGCGATCCGCAACACTGTGCCCTCGGACATCACCCTCAGAATAAACTGCCCCGACAGACGTCCAATCCCCATTGTCAGCCCCAGAATTGCGGGCCCCATGGCGCCTTCGGCAGCACCGGCATTCATGGCGCGTTCCAGATGCAAGGCAGACCAGCCCTCGGTTGCTTGCTCGGCCATAAAGCCGATCAGGGTCACCAGCCCCGCCAAGGCAACCATCACCTTTGGCAGCTGGGGTGTCGGCGCAGCCCCTTCTGCATCCGGGGGGTGCTGCGTTTCATGCCGCAACCCCGCCGCAAGCCAAAGCGTTACCAGCCCAAGGGCCGCAAAACAGGTGAAAGCGCTGACGTTAAATTCACGGAGCACCCCCGCCATCAGCGCCGACCCCGCATAGACAAAGGAAAAGATCGCGTGGTTCAGGTTCATCAACGATCGCCCCGTCGCCACCTCAATCCCGCTGAGGCGCGCGTTCATGATGACGTCGAGCATGCCAGATGTGCTCATCGCGAGAAACAACGCCAGGGACAGGCACAGCCAGCTGCTCATCAGGCCAGGCAGTAAAAAAGCAGCCGCCATTAAAACCGCCCCCACAGACATCGCCCAGGGGCCGAACCGGCGGTCCGCAAACGGGGCGACCCACATGGCGCTCACGGCACCCAAAGCACCAAACAACAAGGCCAGACCAAAATCCGCATCGCTTAACCCCACGGCGGCTTTGATCGAAGGCACATAGGCCGCAAATGCGCCCCAAAACAGGCCTTCGGCAACAAAGGCACGCAAAGGGATGCGGCTGGCACTGATATCGGCGCGTAAACTCATAGGCGCAGCTGGCACGGCTTTGGCAGGTCAAGCAATCAAAATCATTCGCGGGGGCAAACGCACGCTGCGCAGAGGTTCAGAAAATCCGATCCTGAAACCAGATCAGAGCCGGATAGGCACACAGCCAGATCCAGAAGAACCGGTTGAGACCAAAGAAACACGCGTTGGCAAAATGAAAGGCCGCGGTGCACAAAAGCGCAAATTTCAGTGCAATCGGGTTCATCAGCGCCAGTGGGAACGCCAGTTCCAACAGCATAACGCCCCATCCCATGACCCACAGGACGCCGGGGCGGTCTGCCCATTGGCGAAACCCCTCGCTGACGGGATAGGCAGAGTAGCGAAACACATCCCGCAAAGCGTTGCCATCGCGCCAGATCGGGTTCATCACTTTGACCCAGCCTGAAACAAAATACGACAGCACCAATTGCACCGCGAGATAGGACAGCGCCACTTCCTGCCAGTATTGATCCGGCGCGACCTCAACCAGACATAGGCAGGTCAGGATCAGCAATGTCATCTTGTCACTGCCGCCATTGTACGGCCCCTGAAAGCGATGCAACATCCATAGGGCCACCACCCACAGGCCATACATCCCATAAGGAGCGCTGTAGCCCAACACCATTGAAAGGGCGAGGGCCAGGCGAATGGCAAAAATCACCCGATGATTGACCGCCAACTGCCCCGGCTTCAAATGTTCAAGGCTTTGTTGGGCAATGGCCAGCCCCAGCAAGACCTCCATCAAACGCAGGGTCGCCTCAAAACTCATGCCACGCCCCCTTTGATACGGGACAAGGGCACCGGCTCGCATTCGTATTCGACGGTTTTGACCAGGGCGTCACCCTCACGGGAAATAAACACCAGCCGGATCTGCAACAGCCCCTGCCCCACCGGCAACAGGCGCGCAACGCGGGTCAGGATTTCGTCCAGACTGTGCTGGCTGGGCTCTTCGATCATCCGTTCGGCGCAAGACACCAGAAACAGCTGTTCATTCCAATCCGGATTCCACACCATCCGCCACAAGAGTGCAGCAACCGAAATGTCGCGCGGACGTGGTCGGTCCTCCTGCCAGTCCCGCGCACCAGCACCCCCGATCACCCGGTATTCGACCCGTGGCGACGGAGCCACGGTTTTGAAAAACCGCCAGGATGGAATCAAAGCCGGCAGCAGCAACGAAATCACGCGCAATAAGGAAGTCAGCACGGGCAATCCTTTGGATCACAGTTCAAGAAAAACACCGTTCAGGCGTTGCACGCCACACTAAAACAGTGAATTTAACAGAGCCTTTCCGTCGTCCGCGACTTTTCCGCCGATGCCCCTTTCCAAAACACAGAATCTGGTGTATCGGGCGGGCCTCACGCGGGGTGACAGCCTTGGAGGCACCCTGCCCTTATGTATGGAGAATTAAGATGGCAAAAGAGATTCCAGATCTCGTCGCCCAGGCACGTGCGGGGACAGGCAAGGGCGCCGCTCGCGCAGCACGTCGTGCTGGCATGGTTCCGGGTGTGGTTTACGGTGGTGATGTTGATCCGCTGGCGATCCAGATCCCGTTCAACCAGCTGCTGAAAAAGCTGAAAGCTGGTCAGTTCAAATCCACCCTGTGGAACCTGAAAGTTGAAGGTCAAGAAGACGTTCGCGTCATCTGCCGCGACGTTCAGCGTGACGTTGTAAAAGACCTGCCGACCCACTTCGACCTGATGCGCCTGCGCCGCACGTCGAAAATCAACCTGTATATCCCCGTTGAATTCATCAACGAAGAAGCAGCACCAGGCGTCAAAAAAGGCGGCGTTGTGACTGTTGTTCGTTCCGACGTGGAGCTGATCGTAACTGCAGGTGACATTCCTGAGAAACTGGTTGTCGATCTGACAGGCAAAGACATCGGCGATGTGATCCACATTTCTGACATTGATCTGCCTGCCGGCGCCAAGCCGACCATCGACCGTGATTTTGTTGTTGCAAACCTCGCCGCACCTTCCGGTCTGGCGGCAGCAGCCGACGACGAAGCCGAAGGCGAAGAAGCGGCCGCTGCAGAAGAGTAATCTTCGCATCCTGCTTTGCAGTATCGAGAAAGGGACCCAGCCGGGTCCCTTTTTTCGTGGCTCGGATAATATCGCACCTGCCGCGACCCGCCGCCGGGAGCGGAAAACTGTCTTGCAAACCCGACACGTAGCTTGGACAGTGGCAATATGGATGACCTTCCTGACACCTGCCAACGCTACGGTATCACGAACCCTAATGTCGTTCTGGTACATGGCGGTCCCGGTGCTGCCGGAGAACTCGCGCCCTTGGCCGCATGCCTTGCTCAACAAGGTTATGGTGTGTTGGAACCCTGGCAGACTGCCGCCACCGTGGAAGGTCAAATCGCAGAGCTGCATGCGATGCTCATGAAGCTTCCGGCTCCGGTCTATTTGTTGGGTTGGTCGTGGGGAGCTTGGCTGGCGCTGATGGTTGCTGCTCGCCATCCCACCAATGTCTGCGGGCTTGTTTTAGTCGGCAGCGGGCCGTTCGAAGAGCAATACGCCAAAACGATCCAAAGCACCCGCACCGCACGTCTGTCCGCCAAAGATCGCGCGCGGCTCCCGCAGTTATTTGCGACGATGGAAAATCTGGAACATCTCACCCAAGCACTGGCGATCTTGGACAAATGCGACACTTATGACCGCGACGACACCCCGCAACCGCATGTCACCTTTGATCGCGCAATTCACACAAACGTCTGGGCAGAAGCTGCGCAACTGCGCGCAAACGGCGCTTTAACGGAAGCCTTGGAACAGTTGTGTTGCCCTGTAACGGCCATCCACGGCGACCATGACCCACATCCTGCCAAAGGCGTCAGACTGCCTTTGATGCGCGCTCAACCTGATGCTGCGTTTTATCTTTTGGAACGATGCGGACATAAACCATGGCAAGAGATGCATGCCAAAGCGAGCTTCCTATCCCTTCTTGAGCGGATCATGCCCAAGGACACCGTTACAAGGAAAGCCGCGATAGATTCCCACGACCCTGCAAGTTTTTGATATCTGAGGCCAGGTCAAACATCATGCGCTTTACGACATCGGCGCGATCAGGGCGCAGCGCAAAGGCAGAGATCCCCGACAAAGCCACTTGCAACCCTTGCGCCAGGGTTCTGCAGTCAGCATCGTCAGGCAATTCGCCAGCCGATTTTGCACTGTCAAAAACCTCGGTAAACTGGTTTTCAAAGGCCAGTGCCAGTCGGGTCTGGGTGGCTTGCACTTCAGGATCGTCGATACCCGTTTCCATCAAGGATTTACTGATGAAACAAGCCGCAAGTGACCCGGTGTTCTGCGCCGCTGGGTGACAATTGCTCAACGCCTCCGCAAGGCCCGACAGTACCGGATTTGCCTGCTGTAAGTACTCCGCCTGCGCCGCAATCAATTCATCTGCATAAAGCTCCAGTGCTCGGCAATATAACCCCGCCTTCGAGCCAAAAGCCGCATAGATCGAGCCCGGATGCATCGACAAGTGATGCTCCAGATCCTTGATCGAGGTCCCGTGGAACCCTTTTTCCCAGAATAGAATGAGCGCCTTGTGCAATGCCTCGGCGCGGTCGTGTCTCTGTGCCATGTAACCATCTATAACGCGAAAATCCTCGACACACCAAGGTTTCACGGTTGTAACGCTTGAGTGATCGCTCAAATATCACCTTGAGCGATCACTCACCGTAATTTACCCCTCATGAACGAACTGCCTTTTGCCCCTTCGAAAAGGAAACACGAATGACCTCTTTCACCACCTACACCGTCGAAACCGCGCCCGAAGCTTCAAAGCCGCGCGTTCAGGCAGCGCTTGATGGCATGGGCTTTCTGCCCAGCCTGATCCAGGTCATGGCAGCGTCTCCGCAGATGCTTGAGCAATACCAAAACATTCACCAGGCCTTCACCGAAACCAGCCTGAACAAAGAAGAGCTGACCGTTGTTTGGCAAACCATCAACGTTCTGCACGAATGCACGTTCTGCGTTCCAGCGCACACCGCGATTGCCCATATGATGGAAGTTGACCCGGCAATCACCGAAGCCCTGCGCAACGAAACCCCGCTGCCGGATGACAAGCTGGAATCCCTGCGCACCTTTGTGACCGCGATGGTCATCAAGCGCGGCAAAGTTTCCAAAGACGAGCTCGCGGCCTTCTTTGCGGCTGGCTACGGCGAACAGCAGGTTCTGGAAATCATTGTCGGCCTCGCGCAAAAAGTCATGAGCAACTACACCAACCATATTGCTGAGACCGATCTGGACGAGCCTCTGCAACAATTCGCATGGGAGCCAAAGGCAAAAGCCGCGGCTGAATAAGCGAAGATTGGCGAAAACCCACACGCCATATTGCAGCACAGTTTTGCCCCCAAGCGAACAAACCAGCTGCAAAAGGAAAGAAGTCCCCTCCCCAGGGGGCTTCTTTTTGGTTTCTGCTTTGGGCTTTTGCGTTGGGACGGCGATGATCTGCCTCTGGATTTCGCACGCAAAAAAAGGCATCACTCCAGTCAGAACAAATGCAGCGGTGCAACGGGGATTGAACAGATATGAAACTCATTGTCGGGCTTGGAAATCCTGGTGGAAAATATGCCCGCAACCGCCACAATATCGGCTTTATGGCGCTGGATCAGATCGCCGATGACCACGGGTTTTCCCCCTGGAAGGGCAAGTTTCAGGCTGAGTTGAGCGAAGGCAAGCTTGGCACCGAAAAAGTGATGCTGCTAAAGCCTCAAACGTTCATGAACAATTCTGGCCAATCCGTGGGCGAAGCCATGCGGTTTTATAAGCTCACGCCTGCGGATGTGGTTGTGCTGCATGATGAATTGGATCTGGCGCCAGGCAAATGCCGTATGAAACAGGGTGGCGGTCACGCGGGTCACAACGGCCTGCGCTCGATCCACGCTCATGTTGGCGCGGATTACGCCCGCGTGCGTCTGGGCATCGGCCATCCCGGCCATAAGGATGCTGTCGCGGGCTACGTGCTGCGTGACTTCCCCAAGGCCGATGAAGCCTGGCTGGACGATCTGATGCGCGGGATCTCGGATGGGGCTGCAGAACTGGCCAAAGGGGACGGCGGCAAATTTATGAACGCTGTCGCCTTGCGCGTCGCGCCACCGCGCAGCTCAACCGGGGACAAGAGCAAGGCAAAGAAGCAACCCCTTGCAAAAGAAGCCGATCCCGAAGAGGCACCAGCAAACGATATGCGATCCAAAATGGAACGCCTGATGGGCAAATTCCGCTGAGCCTGTAGGAGATAGCAGAAAAGCTCCTTTTGCGTTTTGCCTTTTGACTAACCTCTGGTTAGGTTCTGTTCCATGAAAAAGGACAACAGCATCAACGTTCTGGGCGGCGCATTGGCAATGTGTTCCACCCAACCGGTTACAGGTTTCTTTCGCGACGGACATTGCAACACCTGCGCTGAGGATCAGGGCAGCCATACGGTCTGTGCTGTGATGACAGCGGAGTTTCTCGCCTATTCCAAATATGTCGGCAATGATCTGTCAACGCCAAGGCCTGAGTTTGGGTTTGTTGGGCTGAAACCTGGCGACAGCTGGTGCCTGTGCGCATCTCGGTTCCTTCAGGCCGCTGACGAAGGCTGCGCGCCCAAGGTCCATTTGGAAGCCACCCATGAACGCGCGCTGGAAATTGTGCCGTTTGAATTACTGGATCGCCACAAGATCTCTGAGGCCTGACCTTGGTCATACCGGCACTGCCACCGTACCACGCATGACGGCCACCAAGTCAAAACAAGGCACTCCCGCCCGTCTCGGGGTCACGTGAAACGTGACCCTCGCCCCTTGGGCGTAGCGCCGGGCAAAGCCCGGCGCTACGCCCAAGGCCGCCAAGGTGTTCTGAGCCTCAGGCCAGAACACCTGTGGGCGCGGGAGCTCCTCCGTTCAGGAAAATAACAGCAGTGTCTGAAACAAGAAACGGCCCCAATTGGGACCGTCTCCATAAGTTACGCCATGTTCGTCCGCGGATTATTCGTCTAGATCGCGTCCTTCAGTGTCGGACATATCAAAACCCAAGTGGCGGGCAACGGTGAAGATATCCTTGTCGCCGCGACCACACATGTTCATCACGATGATGTGGTCTTTGGGCAAGGTCGGCGCCAATTTCATCACATGCGCCAGCGCGTGGCTGGGTTCCAGTGCCGGGATAATACCTTCGGCTGCGCAGCACACCTGGAAGGCTTCAAGTGCTTCTTTGTCGGTAACCGATACATATTTTGCACGCCCTGCTTCATGCAGCCAAGCGTGCTCCGGCCCGATACCAGGGTAATCAAGCCCAGCCGAGATCGAGAACCCATCTTGGATCTGCCCGTCCTCATCCTGCAACAGATAGGTACGGTTGCCATGCAGGACCCCTGGGCGACCACCGGTCAGCGAGGCGCAGTGCTGCATTTTCTCATCCACGCCTTTACCGCCAGCTTCGACACCGATGATATTGACAGATGGATCATCCAGGAAAGGATAGAACAGGCCCATCGCATTAGAGCCACCACCAATTGCGGCAATCACGGTATCGGGCAGACGGCCCTCGCCTTCCTGCTCAGGCAACTGCCAGCGCACTTCTTTGCCGATGATGGATTGGAAATCACGCACCATCGCCGGATAGGGATGCGGACCCGCAGCTGTGCCGATGCAATAAAACGTATCGCGCACATTGGTTACCCAGTCGCGCAGCGCGTCGTTCATCGCATCCTTCAGCGTACCGCGACCGGAGGTCACCGGGATCACTTCAGCGCCCAGAAGGCGCATGCGGAACACGTTCGGAGCCTGGCGCTGAACATCATGCGCGCCCATATAAACCACGCACTTTAGGCCGAACTTGGCACACACTGTGGCCGTCGCCACCCCGTGCTGCCCGGCACCGGTTTCCGCAATGATCCGTGTCTTCCCCATACGCCGTGCCAAAAGGATCTGGCCCAGCACATTGTTCACCTTATGCGCGCCGGTGTGATTCAGCTCGTCGCGCTTCATGTAAACCTTGGCACCGCCCAGATCGGAGGTCAGACGCTCTGCAAAATACAGCGGGCTGGGACGGCCGACATAGTGCTTCCACAAATCATCCATCTGTGCCCAAAACTCAGGATCGTCCTTGGCCTTGTTGTATTCCTCTTCCAGGCTCAGGATCAGCGGCATCAGGGTCTCGCTCACGAAACGCCCACCAAAGATCCCAAACCGGCCCTTTTCATCGGGACCGTTCATGAAGCTGTTGAATAGATCGTCGGCCATTGGTCTCTCCATCGTCGTACCCATGTGGTTCTAGTGCGCATCACTGGGCGGGGAAACCTGTATTTACAAGAAAATTGCGCCTAGGGATCACATTCCACCAAAGCGCTGCCCGCGCAATCAACGCTCACGTGAACCATCCGCAGCGCGATCTGGCAAATGATCCGTATACCCGGCCTCAATGAGGACATTGCTCGCGTCCACGACCTCAGCCGGGATGTCTACATGCGCCTGGAAACCGAGAGCAGGGTAAATCCTGATCCTCTCAAGATCTCCAACCATCTCACACAGCAGGGCCTGCATGTCGTGGTGCGGTAAAGGCTGCGTGTCAAAATTTTGCAGAGGGGCCGTGACCCGTATGTCGACATCTGGCCACTGCAGTGCAGCCGCAGCGCGACATCGAAGCTGCGTCTGCGGTTTTGTCACGATGAGGACGCTTTGCGCATCTGTGAGAAGCCGTGCAGAAAATCGCAAGTTCTCGCCAATATTTCGCGCCTTTGTCTCCAACGTAATCGCATCCGGCGGCACGCCTGCCGCGATCGCGCGCGCGGCGAACGTTTCCGCCTCAGAGGCTGCAAACATCGCCCCAGTCCAGTTTCCAGAAGCTCCGGTGAATAGGACATGTGGCGCGACGCCTTCTGTAAAAAGAGCAGCACAGCGATCTGCTACACGCAAATCGTATGACCCCAACCCGACGATCACATCGGCCGCCAGAACAGGATCTCCTACCGAGTGGAACTGCCATAGACACAAGGCAGCCTTCAGTATTTCATCGCTCGTCTCACCATCGGCCGACATTTCGCGCATCCCCTACATCACCTCCAGCGTGCTGCCCAACGCTAGTGTCGAACTGACAGGCACAGCAACAGTGAACAAACCTTTGCGCAACACCAAGTCCTGAAATCTAACGCTCCGAGGTGTTTCGCTTCGGGCCACGCCCGAAGCGACCAGCGCCGCGCAGCCTCTGGCTGCGCGGCGCTCGGCCCAACTGACCGATGGGGCTATTAAGCCACAAGGGCGGACGGGAGATCCACCTTGCAATTCGGTTTGAGAGGTTACTTGCCAGCCGCAGCTTCGACAAAAGCTCGGATCAGGTCTGCGTCTTTCACGCCCGGCCCGCTTTCGACGCCCGAAGCCACATCAACTTGTCGCGCGCCGGTGCGGCGGATTGCGTCGCCCACGTTTTCCGGTGTCAGCCCCCCTGCAAGCATCCAGGGACATTGCCAGTATTTCTTTTGCGCAAGGATCGACCAGTCAAAAGTCACGCCATTGCCGCCTGGCAGTACCGCGTCTTTCGGCGCTTTGGCATCGACCAGAATCTGGTCGGCCACCTGTTCATAGGCCGCAATTCGTTCCAGATCCTCAGGACCGGAAACACCCAAAACTTTCATCACCGGCAGACCATGGCGCGCTTTCAGCGCGGCGACGCGTTCCGGGCTCTCTGACCCGTGCAGTTGCAACATATCCAGCGGCACCGCAGCGACAATGGCGTCCAGCGCCGTGTCTTCCATGTCTACAACCAGCGCGACCTTGCAGATCCCCACCGGCGTGTCGATTGCCAATGCCACGGCTTCTTCAATGGTCACTGAACGCGGGGATTTGGGGAAGAAATTGAAACCAATATAGGCGGCGCCTGCATCAGCCGCCGCCTGAATATCCTGCGAGGTTTTTAGCCCGCAAATCTTACTTCTTATTTCAACCATGTCAGATCCGGCCTGCCCCTCTGTGAAGGGGTCAGCCTGCATCCTCCAGAAGGGCCAGAACTTCGTCCTTACCTTCGTTCTTTTGCTTTTTCAGCTTGTTGACCTCACGCGAGAGCTTACGCACTTCGCGTTTCTGCGCCCCGGCTTCGCGGCGGTGTTTGCCTTCGCGCAGGTATTCCGCAAAGAACCCCACCAGCATACCAGCGCCAACACCGGCCAGAACCACCGCAAAAAGCGGCAGTGAAATACCCAGGTTAAACCCGACTAGTTCGGCCAAGGCATCAGGCATCAATTGCAGATCAACAAAGGCTCGGTTGGCCAAAGCAATCGAAGCCAACACCAGGGCCAATGAGCCCAAAACTGCATAGCGAATATAGCGCATCTATTCTTTTCCGTTCAGACGATCCCGCAAGAGCTTGCCAGTCTTGAAAAAGGGAACATGTTTTTCTTCAACATGGACCGTTTCACCGGTACGTGGATTGCGACCAACCCGCGCATCCCGCTGTTTAACCGAAAACGCACCAAAGCCACGCAATTCTACCCGGTCGCCCCGGGCCATGGCTTCGGTCACTTCGTCAAACACGGTGTTCACGATCCGCTCTACATCACGCTGATACAGATGCGGGTTTTCGTCTGCAATCTTCTGAATCAATTCTGAGCGGATCATGTGCGCCTCACTCCTCCCAAGCCGGTTTTCAATCGTTATTCTTTTCATGACTATAGGAAAAAAACCTTTATCCGGGAACAGTTACGCGCAGTGCCAAAGGGTAAAATCGCACAGTTTCGGCAAGAATAGGCAACCTGAGGCACACTCAACGGGTTAATTTCCGCTCAAGCATCACAATTCTCCGATGTGTCGCATATTACAGCGCCATTGATTCGTAACGTTATTCAACCAGATACCGGGCGCTGGTTGATGCTGTTTCGCTGTCAAAAGCCCCCCAAAACCGCGGTACAAAAAAGCCCCGCAGGATGAGACCTGCGGGGCTTTCAAATTTTAAAACGCTAAATCGAGTGACTTAGTCGTTGTTCAGAGCTGCGCCAAGGATATCACCCAGCGATGCACCGGAGTCGGAGGAGCCATACTGTTCGACGGCCTCTTTCTCTTCTGCAATCTCGCGTGCTTTGATCGACAGACCCAGACGACGTGTTTTGGCGTCGATGTTGGTGACGCGTACGTCGACCTTGTCGCCCACGTTGAAACGCTCAGGGCGCTGGTCTGCACGGTCACGGGACAGGTCAGAGCGGCGGATGAAGGACTTCATGCCTTCATATTCCACTTCAACGCCGCCTTCTTCGATCGCGGTCACTTCAACAGTTACGATAGAGCCGCGCTTCACGCCGCCAACCGCATCTGCGAATTTGTCGCCACCCAGAGCTTTGATCGAGAGGGAGATACGCTCTTTCTCGACGTCCACTTCGGAAACAACGGCCGAAACCATGTCGCCTTTGCGGTAGTTCTGGATCGCTTCTTCGCCACGCTCGTCCCAAGACAGGTCGGACAGGTGAACCATGCCATCGATGTCGCCTTCGAGGCCGATGAACAGACCGAATTCGGTGATGTTCTTGACTTCGCCTTCGACTGGGGTGCCCTCGGGGTGCGTTTCTGCAAACACTTCCCATGGGTTGCGCTGAGTCTGTTTCAGGCCCAGAGACACGCGACGCTTGGCGCCGTCGATTTCCAGAACCATGACGTCGACTTCTTGCGAAGTGGAGACGATTTTGCCCGGGTGTACGTTCTTCTTGGTCCAGGACATCTCGGAGACGTGGACCAGACCTTCAACACCGGCTTCCAGCTCAACAAACGCACCGTAATCGGTGATGTTTGTAACGCGGCCTTTGTGGACCGACTCGAGTGGGTATTTAACCGCAACAACATCCCATGGATCGTCCTGCAGCTGCTTCATGCCGAGGGAGATACGGTGGGTTTCTTTGTTGATCTTGATCACTTGAACTTTGACGGTTTCGCCGATGTTCAGGATCTCGTTCGGGTGGTTCACACGGCGCCATGCCATGTCGGTGACGTGCAACAGGCCGTCAACGCCGCCCAGGTCAACGAACGCACCGTATTCGGTGATGTTCTTGACCACACCGTCAACTGCATCGCCTTCGGCCAACTTGCCGATGACTTCTGCACGCTGCTCGGCGCGGGACTCTTCCAGGATTGCGCGACGCGAAACAACGATGTTGCCACGACGACGGTCCATTTTCAGGATCTGGAACGGTTGCTTCAGACCCATCAGAGGGCCAGCGTCACGTACGGGACGTACGTCAACTTGCGAACCGGGCAGGAATGCAACTGCGCCGCCGAGGTCGACAGTGAAGCCGCCTTTGACACGGCCAAAGATCGCGCCTTCGACACGTGCGTCGTCTGCGTATGCTTTTTCCAGGCGGTCCCATGCTTCTTCGCGGCGCGCCATCTCACGAGAGATAACAGCTTCGCCACGGGCGTTTTCAGCCGCGCGCAGGTAGACTTCGACCTCATCGCCAACAGCGATTTCAGGTGCTTCGCCAGGATTTGCGAATTCTTTCAGATCAACGCGGCCTTCCATTTTGTAGCCGACGTCGATGATGGCTTGGCCGGCTTCAATCGCCAGAACCTTACCTTTGACAACCGAACCCTCGTCCGGTGTGTCCATTTCGAAGCTTTCTTGCAGGAGGGCTTCGAATTCCTCCATGGATGTATCAGCCATGTGGCAGTGTTTTCCTTTAAAACGTTTTCTGGCCGCGCGGTTGTCTCCGCCGGTCTTGGGGTTGGTCGTTTTCGTTGCAAGGCACCGACCGGTGCAGCTCAGATCAAAGGTTCAAACATGCCAAACACACACATAACACAAAGGGCCGGAGGTTGCCCCGACCCTGCTCAAACCGATGTCTGTGCGTTTCCCGCATCTTTATAGACAGCCGCCTTATAGGCGCAAACTGCATTTCTCGCAAGGGGCATTAGCCCCGGTGACATAGGCAACATTGCCCAAATTACACCGAATTTTGGCAACCCGCAGACGGAGAAACAATTTTACCGAAATCGCGGCATAAGTTATGATTCTCTCGTAACCAGTTTTTTGTTTTGCGTGAAGGATGCCTTCTTGTGCGTACGCTTTTAGGAAGTTCCGGGGACGATGTCCTAACCGGAGGTTTTGGTCTTGACCTGATTGACGGGGGAGACGGCAACGACACCCTATATGGGCGAGAACATCGTGATACTTTGCTGGGCGGTGACGGCGACGACAGGATTGTCACAGGCGCCGGCCCGGATCTGGCCTACGGCGGAGCAGGCAATGATCTAATCATCGACGATTTCACCGATGGCGGCACCGAAAACCTGTATGGCGGCAGCGGCAATGATACCATCAAAGCTATCTCCGGTGGCGCCGTGGGTCCCTTCCCCAAATCAACGGACTGGTGGATGTTTGGTGAAACAGGGGATGACGTGCTGATCGGTGGCTTCGGCGGGACGTCCCACCTTTATGGGGGGAACGGCAACGACACTTTGGTCATGTCGTCCTTTGGCGGCGGCGATGCACATGGCGGAAGCGGCCGGGATGTGCTGTTGTCCGAAGCGCGCGGCCGGGTCAACGAAGAGCTCGATTTGGACGATTTTGATCAATACGGACCGGGCGCGCGGGTAACCTTGGATGGTGGAACAGGCAATGACCGCCTGTTCGGTTACAGCGCCAATGCTGACACTTTTGTATTCCGGCCCGGCGATGGTCGCGACGTCATCCATAACTTTGGCACCGGTGTATGGGGCCTAGATCGCATCGACCTCACGGCCTATGAATTTGAGATCTCCGCCGAAGAAGTCTTTGCCATGTATGGGCACGAGCAGGAAAATCGGATCCTTCTCAACTTTGGCGCTGACAGTAAGGTCATTATCAACGACACATCATACTTTGGCGGTACAGATATCACGCCCCAGGATGTTATCGACGCGTTGATCCTCTAACCGCCTTGATCGCGCACCCGTCGGCCGCCTATGTCATGCGCAACCGCGTGCCAAATGGACTCCCGATGCAGATCCGCAAGATTACCGCCGCCGATACGCTGCCCTTGCGCCAATTGGTTTTGTGGCCAGATCATCCGATGTCCGCAAGCCAGGTGCCGGGCGACGCCAAAGCCTTGCATTTGGGCGGTTTCAAATCGAAACAGCTTGTGACCGTCGCCTCGCTTTTCGTAGAAGGCGGCGCAGGTTCGGTGCGTCTGCGCAAATTTGCCACCCACCCAGATCACCAAGGCCAAGGCGCGGGCAGTGCGATGTTGCGCCATATGATGGGATTAGCCCGCGCGCAGGGTCACAAGCGGTTTTGGTTTGACGCACGCGAAGCGGCCCTGCCGTTCTACCAGCGCCACGGGTTCACACCGCGAGGAGATCGTTTTTTCAAACGTGACATGCCCTACTTCAGGATGGAAAGAGACCTTTGACGGGTCAAATCTCTTCGCCTTTTTTCAGCAGCTCTTGCAACAGCTGTTGCTGCAATGAATTGCTGTCGCCACCGCCAAACTGCATCGCACCGCCGGAATAGAGCGTCCCATAGGTGCGCGCCGCGTTCACGGTCTGCCCAAGGCCCGAAATCAGCTGATCCTTCTTCAGCGGGGACAGCGGGTGAATAAAGGTCGCCCACAATGTGCCATTGGCCACCGCATAACGCGCATCCAGCGCACTGTCGAAATTGGCCTGCATCATCCGCATCATGTCCTCGGCTGACAGGTCTTTTGCCTCTCGGATCGGCACCATTGCCCGCATCCGGTCGGCGCTTTCATCGGTAATCACAAAAACCGGCACCTCCTGGATCTGCAGTTGAAAGGCCGGGCCGCTTGGCTGCATTTCGGGATCCAGCGCCGCAAGGATCCGCCCCAGCCGCTCATAATTCATTGCAGGTTCAACAACGGGGGCAGCAGCTACGGGCGGCTCGACCTCTGGCGTTGATACATCCGGCGCGTCTTGTGCAACCGCCAGGTTTGCGACCAAGGACAACACCGCAGGCAAGGCAAGACGGGACACTACATAAGGTATAACAGCGCGTGCGGACATGAAGCTCTCCTATGATGGCAATCCTTCAAAGGTAGGACGCCCCTGCCCCATTTGCGATGCACGGATTGGTGAAGGCGCTGTAACGCAACTTGGCATATGGGCGAACGCCCCGTCAAAACCGCGCTGTGCCTAATTTCGAAGCAGGCGCCGCCTCAGCCCGCGCCGCGTTCGGTAACAACATGTATTGCCATGTCCACGGCCTCTTGGATGTTCAGCTCACTGGTGTCGATCAAAACCGCATCATCCGCCGGACGCAACGGAGCCTCGGCGCGGTTCATATCACGATCATCGCGCGCTTTTACATCCACTAGGACCTCGTCCAGCGAGTTCGCCAACCCTTTGGCCGCTAATTCCTGAAATCGACGTTTGGCCCGAACTTCGGCGCTGGCGGTGACAAACAGCTTGGCCTCGGCGCGGGGGCAAATCACAGTACCGATGTCACGCCCGTCCATAACGGCTCCGCCGGACCGGCGCGCAAAAGCCCGTTGAAAATCAACCAAGGCCGCGCGCACTTCGGGAATGACCGCAACTTTGGAGGCTGCTTGTGCAACTTCGGGCCCACGCAGATCCGGATTGTCCAGATCACCAGGCATCAGCGCCAGTGCCGCCTTGATCGCCGGAACGCCCGCCATCGTCTTGGCACCAACCGCGCGATACAGAAGACCTGTGTCCAAATGGGCAAAGCCAAAGTGCTGCGCAACTGCGCGCGAAATGGTTCCCTTGCCCGCAGCGGCCGGCCCATCAATTGCCACACAAAACATTCAATCCGTCCCCAAATTTCGCGTCAGTTCTTGGTGACTATTTGGGCTAATAGGTTTGTTCGGAAATTACAACTCACAGGGTTACCCAGGCCGAACAGGGTTGCCCAGGCCGAATTGACTGGCGCGCTGCGGATCGCGGGAAAACCACATCCGTACCTGCACAGATCTTCCCCGATACAAACGCTCCAGCGGGCGGCGAGAATTTCATGATCAAAAAATCACATTCGTCGCTTAAAATGTAACATAACTCAGACTCTACCTTGCCCAAAGCATCGCGGTCAGATGAAAGTGTGAATTTAAGAGGTACTTTCAAAGTTAAAATGCCACAATTGCAGCGCAACGGCGTACGGGGAATCGCAAGAACCGGAAAAGATAACCTTGTTGCACATGCTTAGTAAGTTCGCTCATAATATGCTCAACTTGAAAAGTTCAAAGGAACAGAGGTGGCGAGTAGGTTTTTCAACAACAGGCTTCTCGATTTCGCGGAGTCACAAAGCACGATGACCGCCCCCGAGGCGGCCTTTACGTTGTTGGACACCGAGCTCAAATCCTTTGGTGCAAAAAGCGCCGTTTACGCGATGTTGCCGGGCAATGACCCCGCACCGTCGGCGATTGAAACCACCGCCAATAATCTCGCCCAAGCTCATGCTTTTTTCAGCTATCCGACAGAATACGCCGGCGCTTATATGGTCGAAGAGCTGATCGATCACGACCCTTTTGCCCGCTTCTGTGCAACAGCCGAGGGCGGCGCGATGGGCTGGCACGATCCACGCGCGGCCCAATACGCAACGGAACGCTCACGTGACGTGCTGTCTTTGGCCGCCGATTTTGGCCTGCAATACGGGATTAGCGTGCCTTTGCGGGATGGTTCCGGCGCCTCAGTTGGCGGTATCGGCGTTGCCCTTGATCTGACAAGTGAGCGTGAGGCAGACGACGCGTTGCGCGCCCACGGCCGCGACATTGAACTGGCCGCGATGTTGTTTCACGCCCGCTTTCATAATGAACTGAGCCCCCAGGATGTGATCAGCCTGTCATCGCGTGAAATAGAATGTCTGAAATGGGCCTCAGTGGGTCTGTTAACCAAAGAGATTGCTTTCCGGTTGTCGCTTTCTGACAAGACCGTAGAGTTTCACCTGCGCAATGCGACCAAACGTTTGAATGCGCGCAACAGGACACATGCTGTCGCTCGCGCACTTGTTTATGGCCTGATTTCGGTATGACCCGCGATTCTTCGCTATCGAAGAACCAAATTTCTTAATTTCCACCACTGCGTGTACAAACGTTAATACCTGGAAATTTCATCCCAAAATTCAGCCAATACAGGAACCAATTCCCAAAAAATCCTAAAGCCCCAACAAGAAACTAGGGATTTCCCTAGCTAACCACACAGACACCAGCGTGAAATACAGGATGTAAGACGGGTTTTACCTGTCGTTTTCCCAAGTGTCTGTACCCACTCATACGCAGACAGAATACACGTGACACCCGGTTGGGTGAGTGAAATCGGGTTGTCACGTGTATTCAGGAAAAACCATGCAGGCTCGATCCAAATACCCGAGTTACGCAATTACACGTATCACTTCCAATTGATCCCTAAAGCCTGAATGTCACACCTAGGTAGAGCTTCTGCGAAGCTATGCCCTTAAGGCAACACGCCGTGCCTATCTGTTAGGCCTTGCGGCGCCCTATACCGCCCCACACGTCCATTCCATATCAAAGAAAGGCTCCCCAGTCAGGGAGCCTTTATGATGCTAATAGCAACGTCCGGTCGAGGACGGTTATGTATTGCTGCGTACAATCTGCGCGCCCAGGCTGCTCATCAAGGGTTCAAAGATCGGAAAAGACGTTGCAATCGGGCTGCCATCGTCCACCGAGACTGGTTCTTGTGCCCCCATCCCCATGACCATAAAGGACATCGCGATGCGGTGATCCAGAAAGCTTTCACAGGTCGCACCACCGGGGACGCCATCCGGGCCAAGGCCCTCTACGCTCCACCAATCGGCCCCCTCTTCCACGGTCACGCCATTGGCCCGCAAACCACGCGCCATGGCATCGATCCGATCGCTTTCCTTGACACGCAGCTCTTTGACACCGGCCATCATGGTGGTTCCAGTGGCAAAAGCCGCGACCACGGACAAAACCGGATATTCATCGATCATCGAGGCTGCGCGTTCCGGCGGCACCTCAATCCCCTTCATGTTGGGAGAGAATTTGGCGCGCAGATCCGCAACCGGCTCGCCGCCCTCTTCGCGCTCATTCTCATACGTCAGATCCGCGCCCATATCACGCAAAGTAGTGAACAGACCGGCCCGGGTCGGGTTCAGACCGATACCTGGCACGAGGACGTCAGAACCGGGTGTGACCAGTGCCGCACAGACCGGGAAAGCGGCCGAGGATGGATCCCGTGGCACGGCGATGATCTGTGGTTTCAGCTCGGGCTGGCCTGTCAGGGTGATGACGCGACCCTCATCGGTATCCTCAACGGTGATTTCAGCGCCAAAGCCTGCAAGCATACGCTCGGAATGGTCACGGGTGGCTTCTTTCTCGATCACCACGGTTTTGCCCGGCGCATTCAGACCCGCCAGCAGCACGGCAGATTTCACCTGCGCCGACGGCACTGGCACCTCATAACGCACGGGCACAGGATCAGCTGCGCCCACCAGCGTCATCGGCAGGCGGCCACCTTCACGCCCGACGGCCTGGGTGCCAAACAGCTCAAGCGGATCAGTCACGCGCGCCATTGGGCGTTTGTTTAGGGAGGCATCGCCGGTAAAGGTCGCGGTGATCGGCTGTGTTGCCATGACGCCCATGATCAGGCGCACACCAGTGCCAGAGTTGCCGCAGTCGATCACATTGTCCGGTTCCTGAAAACCGCCAACACCGACACCACGCACGGACCATTCGCCCCCGCCATGGTCGGTGACTTCGGCACCAAAGGCGCGCATGGCCTTGGCCGTGTCGATCACGTCCTCGCCCTCGAGCAAACCAGTGATTTGCGTTTCACCGATGGCCAAAGCCCCCAAGATCAAAGAGCGGTGCGAAATCGATTTATCGCCGGGCACTTCGGCCACACCTTTGAGCGGGCCTGAGCGGCGAGAGGTCATCGGAATAGGAGTGCCGTGTCCGGACATGAGATTTTCCTCGTGATCTGTGTTGCCATGCTGTTACCGCATGACACGCGGCGCGTCCACGCCCCGCGTGTCGCTGTTGGACGTC
The DNA here is from genome assembly GCA_947497985.1 of uncultured Paracoccaceae bacterium. Lineage (GTDB taxonomy): Bacteria > Pseudomonadota > Alphaproteobacteria > Rhodobacterales > Rhodobacteraceae > Epibacterium. Next base: position 342,900 of record CANMIX010000002.1, on the reverse strand, counting down.
GCGTTATGCGCCGAGGTATTGCGCCGTGCTTCGCACGTCGCAATGCCGGGCAGCGCCGCGCCTCCGGCGCGGCGCTGCCCGGCCCAAGGGGATGGGTTGCTTTTCAAAGCAGACCAAACGCACGGGAGCACACTCTGCATAATGTCACCGTATGCTATAAGTCAGGAGATCCCGCACTTGTCACGTCAAGCACAAGCGTTTCAATTCACCCCAATCGGCGGAAGGTCAGGTAATGCGGCGTGCGCCCTTCACGTAGAGCTTTTTGTTCGTACCGGGTGGAAATCCAATCCCCCCAGGAGGCACGCCAATCTTCTGCCCCCTCTGCCAGCCATTCAAACCCGGCCTGCGGCACCTCTTCCAGCGTTTGACGCACGTAATCAGGAATGTCCGTCGCGACGCGAAAAATTGCACCTGGTTTGAGCACGCGAGCCAACGGTTGCAAATGTTCCTGCGTCACAAAACGGCGGCGATGATGGCGTGCTTTGGGCCAGGGATCCGGATACAGCAAAAAGGCACGGGAAATGGACTGCGGTGGCAACACATCCATCAGATCACGCGCATCACCGGGGTGCACTGCAATATTGTTTGTCTTCGCGGCCCGGATCTTTCCCAGCAGCATTGCAACACCGTTTACATAAGGCTCCGCACCAATAATGCCCACATCCGGGTTGGATTTCGCTTGATGCACCAAATGCTCGCCACCGCCGAAACCCACTTCCAGCCAGACATCTCGTCCACCAAACAACGCCTCAAGATCCAATGGCAGGCGATCCGGGTTCTCGTCCCAGCCAACCGGACCCGGGCTGAGGCTCTCAAGATCCTCCGCAAGATAGCGCTCTTGTGCCGGTTTCAACTGTTTGCCTTTGATCCGGCCGTAAAAGTTCCGCCAAGGCGCCCCGCTGGCATGTTTATCCGCGGCAGAAGGCTTTTGATCATCCGACATCAACTTGGGTCCTGGGCTTGCAAATCATATGGTTGGCCGCCCCTGTGCCGTATCTAACCCGCCGGGTCAAGGTAAGCGCCCTTCCATGTCCACAATCCCGCCCCCCGGGGAAGGGATCACACCCGGTCGAACACCCGCTGCCACAGCGTGACAACCTCTGTTACCGCGGGCGCACGCACCAGGGCGAGAAAATGCTGCCGTTCCGCCCGCGCCACCAGCAGAACGTGATCTGGATACTGCTCCGGCAACGGTAAAAAAAGTGCCTGTGCCTTGGCTCCGATCGCATGCGTACCCTGCATATTCCGCGACACGCCCTCTAGGACCATCAGGTCTTGTTCTGCCCCAATCTGACGCGTCTGACCGTCATCGCTGACTTCACGCCACGCCAACACATGCGGCGCGATCTCGACCCCAAACCTTTGCCATTGCGTGGGATCGCTTGCCGCCATTGTGCAAAGCCGCGACCGGATCATCTCTGCGGACAGGCTCTCAGCCCCAATCGGAGCATGGGCCACATGCCGTTGAAATCGCAAGCTCTGCCCATCGCACGTCTGCAACAGCCGCCGGACCCCATCAATCAGATCGCCGCTCCCTCCGTCTACAAGCGCCAGCCCAACCAATCGCCGCTGAGAAATCACCAAACGTGCCACGGCCATCGATCCGCAGAAGACTGTTACTTCTCTCGGCAGCATAATACTGTCGATCTCAGCCAGGATCTGATCCAAATCAGCGCCTGGCGTCGCATCCGTTACGCCCTCTACGTCGCCCCTGGTGACAAGCTCGTCTAAGCGCGCGCGCAACTCGCCCTGCGTCGCACCATCCTGCGCCACGCTCGACTGGTGACCAAGATCGCTCAGCGCGCGCATGGACCACCTTTTGGCTTTATCGTTCCCAACCCAAGCGCATGCAGTTTTTCGCCCAGCTTAAGTTCCACACGTCGCACCGTAGGGAGCGTATCACATACGATCAAAAAGGCCTCTGCACTGTCGCCGGGTTGAGCCGCGCCGAATGGGACAAACAATCGCGTTTGACCGGGCGCAAGTGCGATGATGGGCGCAACCACCGGCTCCTCTGAAGCGCCTCTGGCCAAATCAAAGGCCTCACACGCCTGGGCGCAGAGATCATCCAGCGCCTCCTGCGGCCAAGCGCCCGCAGGTTCAGCACGCAGCACAAGCCGTGCGTTCAGATCGCCAAAGGCGGTCAAAATGCAACCCGGTTCCTGCGCGTGAAGCGCCGTTAGAACAGCCGACAATTCCACCAGCGACAGCGGACCGTTTGCGGCACGACCACGCGCCTTTGCGAGGTATTCTTCAGGAGCATGTGCCTGTGGTTTCATACACGCCTCAACGTGGAACCATTGGAGCACGGCGCGCGGCTGTCGCGGCGCTGCGATCCGGGCGTTCGCTGCGACGTTCCCGTTTGACTCGACGCGGCACCACCCGCCCTTCGACCAAGGATTCCGGCTGTGGGGTTTGTGTCTTACCGCGATCTCGCGCGGCTTCACGCGCAAGGGCTTCCGCCTTGCTGGGCGCGGACTCGCCCTGCGGTGCATGCGATTTTGGGTCACTCCAACGCACCAACAATTCGATCAGGCTTTCAACAAAGGCGTCCGCGCCGCTGGCCTGCCAGATCTCTGCATCATCGCCCGCCGCCAACGCCTGGTTGAGCGCGATGGGAAAGACTGATTGAAATTTCTCACCCGCTTCACGCACCACGCGTTTTAAAACCCGTGCCTGATCACGATCATTTTGCAGCTTATCAAAATGCGTGACCAACAAAGTCGAAGGCCCCGACAGACCATCACGAATACTGTCCCAGGCCGCAGCTTCGGACTGGCGCCAGGCCTGGGTCGCATGGGTACACCAGATCACGGCGTCCACTTCGGGCATCAAGGCGCGCCAGACCTCGGTTGGCATGTTTGGGTCGGAAATACCGGGCATGTCAATCAGATCGCACAGCTCCAGTGCCTCGGCAGGCAGGGACAGGCGGATCAAAGCGGTGCTGTCCAATGGCACATCAATGATCTGTTCTACCGCAATCTGTTCTTCGCTACCGTCGAGTCCAACAACGGTGGCAGCGGCCGGGCCATGGCTGATCCACACCGGGGGCAGCCGTGTCGCGGTAACCTGCACGGGCAGCGGTTCAAGCCCGACCAGCAAATGGGTCAACGTGCTTTTGCCGGCGCTGAATTCGCCCATTAACGCCAAACGTGGCTTTCGTCCTGTTGGTTGGGTCACAGGCATATCAGCTCCAATTTCTTGCGCCTTGGAAAACATCAGGCGGCATAACTCTTCAACACATCCAACGCGGCACGGCGTGCCTTGTGCTGCGCATCCAGCTCTTGGTCGCTGAACCGCAGTCGCAAATCGGCTGCCTGCGCGTCGGTAATCTCCGACAGGATATCGCGCTGTTCGTCAAAAAACCCTTGAAGCCGCGCTAAAAACTTGGCCCGAGTGTCTGCAACTTGAACTGATTTTAACTGAATCATGAAATCTTCGGTTTCGCCTTGGATCAGCGCACGAAATCGACTGGCAAAGGCGCTGTATCCGCGGGTGCGCCGCCACCAGCTGGCCCACCATCCGTCGTTGAAATCCAGCGCAATCGTCTGCCCCAAGGCCACAGGCGCAGCCACATCCGGCACCTGTGGCACCGCCAGCTGAACACCTTCGACTGCGCTGCCAAACCCCTGATGCAGCAGCCCTGCGACATCGCGTACCGCGGCCTCATACCGGGACTGAGCCGCGGCTTGTAGCCGCGTGGACATCACCGAATAGGCGGTGCGCAGCAACAGGCGCAGCCCTGCCGGATCATATTCCCAGACGCTTTCGTCCCCCCATTGTTCCAAATGTTCGATCAAAGCCCGCGTCGCCCGATCGACAAAGGTCGCATGCGCTCGATCCGCCCGTTCCCGGTACGAGGCCAGAACTCCGTCCAGATCCACCTCCAGCGCCTCCACATGACGATCTGCCAGGCGTTCAAATGTCATCCGCACCGCATCAGGTGTCAGCGCTGCAACCGCGACCTCTCCCTGAGCTGCGCTCACGCGATTGGCCTGCACGCGAATGGCTTGGGCTGCCTCCTGCCCACTGGCCACCGTCAGGGCAGAGGTTGCGATACGCGCCAATGTGGCCTCGCCCTCACCGCGCAGGATCCGCCCACCCAGAACCCTGTGCAGGGCAGGCAAGCCCGAGAGCTGCCAAACCATATCTTGGGCTGGCCCTTTGGCGATCCGTGCCTGCCCCGAGGCAACACAGGCCTCGGCCCAATTCAACAGCGCATCCGAACTGGCTTTTGGCAACCCGTCCAACTGCCCCATCAGGGCTGCATTGGCCCAAAAGGCGCTGCCAAACAGGATCTCGGCCTCTTGGGGCCCGTGGTGCAGACGCAGGGTCTCGCGGATGGCAGCTTCGATCTCAGGGATCTGGTTTGCGGGATCTGCCAGCTCGTCGATCCGATTGACAAAGATCACCACCTCACGACTGTCCAGACTTGCGATCATCCGGATCAATCCCAGGTCCACCGAGGTCAGCGCCTGGCTGGCGGACAACACCACCACACACATGCGGCTGTCCCGCACCGCCTGAATGGTGATCTGCTCGCGCATCATAAAGGTGTCATTCACCCCCGGCGTGTCGCGCAGACACAAGGGATGGGGCACGATGCCACTGTTCAGATACAGATCCGCCGAGCGGGTGATGTCGGCAAATCGCCCCTGATCTTCGCTGTCGCTGCCCTCGTCTTCAAAATCATCACCAAGACAAATGTAGCGTTCAATCAGGTTCTTATCGAAATAGCCGTAGTCATGGCTTTGGCCCATCAACATCTCAAACTTGCGCCCCAGACGTCTGCGGGAGCGGTCGCGCATGGCTTCGATCTGTTCACGGATCTTTTGCAGCTCACTTTCGGCACCGGCGCGCCCGGCCATCTCTCCGATGCGGCCGCCCTTGGTCAGCAAACGATCCCACTCGCCTTCGGTCATGAATTGAAATCGAGCGCTGGTCTCGGCGCGGGCCGTATCCGGCGACAGGTGCAGCGAGGTCACAACCGAGGTCCAGGGGTTCACATCGCTGGGTAACAGGTCCGACCAGCCCGCCATGGCATTGACCAGCGCGGTTTTCCCGGATTTGACCTGCCCCAGCACAGTCACGGCTGGCTCATAGGCCGCCAGCTCGCTTTTGAGCCGACCCAAAGCGCGCTGCGCCGCCTCGCCTGACACAGCGCTCAAGCCTTCAAGCGCCTTCAGCAGCTGACTGCGCCGCTGGGCCAATGTCGCCAGCGGCTCCAAGCCGGCCTGCAGGTTTCCCGGCGCCGAGGCTGCGCGAATATCTGTCAACGCCTGCGGCTTTGGGGTTGTCTCAACCATTAAGGGGGCGGCGCCTTGGTCAGAAATGGGATGTGCAAGTATCATGACCGCCCTTCTCCAAATGGGGACATCGCCGGGTCGCTCAACTCCTTTTTCAACTGCAACAACAAGGTGACCGCATCCACAGCCGCATCTTCATCCTGTTCCAATTGCAACAACATCAACATTTCTTCGCCGTCTTCATTGGCCGCACGCGCGGCTTGAAGGGCTGGCATGTCCTGCACACTCCCCTGTGGCGTGCTCAACAAGGTTTCGGCCATCTCGCGCACCGCGAGCAAACAGTGATCCAGGACCGCCGCGCTTTTGGGTGTGTCGCCGGCCTCTTCCAGCATCGCCTCTGCCTGGCCTTGCAGCTGCGCAAGGGCCTGTTCCAGAACCGCAGAACTTGGATCGGACATGGTCGGTGCTGGGGTTGGCGTTGGTCTGTGCTCTGCCATAGCCTCAGCCTGAGGAGCGGGCGCAGGACCTGACACGGCCTCGGACACGGGCGTGCCCTGTATCGAGAGTTGCCACAAAAACGCCTCAGCCTGATCCTGAGTTGCGGCGCGCCCCTGTGCGACCCGGCGGCGCAGATCTTCGGCCAACCGTTGACCACCACTGGCGCGCCACAGCGCTTTGTCTCCGCCGACTCCGCCTCCTTTGGCTTGCAATCCCTGCCGCGCCGCAACCGGATACAGGCCTAGGAAACTCTGCTCCACAAGCGGAGCCAACTGGCTGACACAATCATGCAACGTCCCCCGCATGATCTGTTGATCCGCCTGGGTCAAAACCAGAAACCCGCTGTCTCGTTTGCGTTCGGGCACATCTGACCACAGCGCCTGCTCTTGTGTGTCAAAGTCCTGACTGCACCACAGGATCACATCGCCATATTCCACTGCATGGCGCAGGATCGCCTGTTGTTGTGCCTGGGCACCGGCCAATGTCACCTCTGTCAGGGTCAGAAATTTCAGCAGCGCATGCGGGTAGGTCTGGCGCGCGCTGACGCACTCCTCGGGCACGACAAAATCCCCCAACACCCCGTCCAGCGGCGCGCCGTTGCCGTTGGCGTCTTCGAACACCGCGCAGGGTGCCGGACCATAAGACAGCTCCACCATCGCGACACCGTTCAACGCTCCGGTGGCGCGGGTGCCCAGCAACATATCGATCACGGCCGATTTACCGGACCCCGCAGGGCCAACAACCAGCACCTGCACCGGTCGGGTCAGCCGCTCCAGAAGGCGTTGCCCGCGCGCGGCCAACTGCGGAGAAAGTCCGGTTGCCGCCAAAGCCACACGCAATTGTTGCTCCAATCCGGGCGCGTCATCTTGCGGGAACTGGGGCGGCGTGGCGGAGGCACTATCGGGGTAATGAGGGGCGGTATTGATCACAGTGACCTCTTTGATAGGCTGTGAAAATGAAGCTGGCCGTTTTGATGCTGTGCGGCGGCCACCATCGTTGTCTTGCGGCGGCGAAAGCTTTTGCGCGGTGCGTGTTGCATTTGCAGATTTTCAGGCGGCTCCATCGCGACCGGCACCAAAGGCGGCAAAACCCGGATCACGCAGAAAGCCAAATTGTCCTGTTCCGCCTGCCCCAGGGCTGCGACCTCGGCCAGCAGATGCTGGGCGATCTGCGCAGCAGGGCTGTCGGCATGGGTGCACAGGCAACGCTCCAAGGCTTTGATCTCCATCGACATCAGCCCGTCACTGGCCGCCACCACAATATCGCGTGGTCGCAAGGTCAAAGGCTGCGCCGGACAGTCAATTTCCGCAATCGCACGCCCCGCCAGAACGGAGGTGACGCAGGCACGGTCCGGGTGACGCCGTGCAGTTTCGGAATTGATCTTACCCGCCGCCACCAATTGATCCAGATGCGCCGCCATCGAGTGATCGGCGTTGAGCCGCCGCAACCGCCCCTCGCGCAGCAGAAACAACGGCGAGTCTCCGACTGACACCCAATAGAGCTTGCGACCCAGGATTACCGGCGCCAACAGGGTGGCGCCCATGCCTTTGCGGGTCGGGTCGCCCTCGGCATATTGCGCCAGGCAAGCGTTCGCCCCTTTGGCCGCCTCCACCAGAATAGGCGTCATACCCGTTTCCAGGGCCTGAGTGTCGCCACTGCGCAGCTTCAATTCGGCAAAGACCTCGGTCACCACGATCTTGCTGGCGACATCGCCGCCCGCGTGACCGCCCATGCCATCAGATAAAACCGCAAACCCCTGTCCGGTGCCGGTCTGAAAATCGGCAACCACCGCGTCTTCCTGCCGATCCCGTCGCCCCTGACTGAGCGCGGTGGCCGTATCATAGATCAGCTCAACCAAGATGCGCTCCGTCCTGCCACGAAAACTCTGGTCCGCACAGCGGCACAAACCGCAAAGTTGTCTCGCCCACGCGAATGACATCGCCGGGTGCCAAAGCTTCGGTGCTGAGCACGGGACGCCCATTGCGGCGCACCAAGTTCGCTTTGCCACCGTGGCCAATAAAGAACCCTTGTTGTTCAGGGTCATAGGCAATGGCGGCATGCTGGTCGCGCGAAATACTGCTGTCGCCGAAATCCAATCGCACGGTCTGGCCCTCGCCCCGGCCAATGACGCTGACGCCTGCGAACAAGGTAAAACCGGCCCCGCGCCCCGGCCCGTCCACGACAACCAGCCAGCCAACTGGAAACTGTGTAACCCCGCCATTGTCCGACACGTCTGTCTGCGCAAAGGGATCACCGACGCCCATATCCGCATCAAATCCCAAGAGCCGCGTCTTCACTCGACCGGCGCGCCCCATAGGCAATCCCAGATCCGCTTCGCCTAGATCCACGCCCGCAGCCGCCGCAGTCTCTGCAAAGGCAGGTTCAGGAAAGGCCGCACCCAATTCCGGCCTCGGGCTTGCGGATGACGCTTCGACCACGCGCATTGGCGCAGGGTTGGCCTGCTCATCCACCGGCAATTCTTGGCCTTCGACAGGTCTGTCTGCCGCCAGCTCTGCCCCCCCGGTGAACGCCGGATCCGTGACCAGCTTTACCGGATCCGGCGTCACTGCCCGTCGCGCGGGCCGAGACCCGTTGGTGTCGCCTAACTCTTCGCCAGGTGCCGAAGCTCCGGTCCCAAGTGGTTGCGACGGGACGTCAGTGTGAGAGAAGGGCTGTAGCTCGGCGGGTGGCGGAGCGGTGGCCGTCGCTGCGTTACGGATATGCATAAACTCATCCGGCCCATGATCCAGAAGGTCCACGCGAGTACCTTCGTAGCTGCCCTGCTCCAAATCAATCTCATCTGCAAAATCCTCATCTGCAAAATAGACGTCTTCGGTCACATCTTCTGCTGGCAAACTGCTGTCACTACCGCTCTGCGACGCGGCTTCTACTGCAGCCTCCAGACGCAGCATCTTGGTGCGATTGCGACGGGTGAAAATCCGGTAAGGACGCTCCAGACCACCGTCATCCGCCAAAGGCGCTGCATCTGCGTCCGTATCATCCACAACAATGGCGTCGTCCCGCGCGTCTTCCGCTAGCGGTTCAGGGGCCGCCTCAGCGGGGACAACCGACTGCAAGACGCGATTGCGTTCCGCCAGAAAAGCCGTCAGCGCATCTGCGCTATCTGGGGTCACAACTGCATCAGATGCGGGTGTGTCGACACGTGTCTCGGACGCAGCGACCACTGCCTCTTTGCGAGGTTCAGCAGCCTCTTCCACCCGCGACGCAGCCTCCAGCTTGAGGGGGGGAGTGGCCTGTGCATTGGCGCGCGTCTCCGCCAGAATGGAGGTCAACATGTCCCGCTCCGGCGCCGCCGTACCCTGCACCTGTCCTCCATCCGCTGGGCTCATCGGGATCTGATCTCGCTTCTCACCGATGATGTCCTTGATAAACTTCATGTCGTCTTCCCATTTACTGTCATGGCATCAGAGCGATCACCCGCCCCCCAAATCCGCGCCACACGATCCGCCCATCCGGTCTCAGACGCGCGTTTCTCGGCTTTTGTTTCCAATTTCGACGCGCCCCCAGCAGGTTGCGGAGACGGCCTTTGCTCACGGCGGCGCGGCGGCGTGCTTTTTTTCGCAACCGGTTCAATCTGTCGGCGGGCCATCTGATCTTGTGCCTCCAGCCACTGATCCACATCGCCGATCGGCTCACCAAACATGTCAACCATCTGGGCTGGCTTTTTGGGCGCAGGCATCGCGGCAGCAGTGGATGCGGTGCGCGCCGGGCGTCCCGGTGTCACCTGTTTGTTGGTTGCCGCCACAAGGTCAGAAATCACCGCCGCTGGAACCGGGGATGTTCCAGCCTCTTCGACGGCGTCGATATGAGGTTGGGCGGTGTTGGTTGCCGGTTGCGCATCCAGTGCCGGCCGGGCCTGCAGCACCAGACTGTCGGCCCATTCTTCAGCCGACTGAAACCGCATTCCAGGCAGGATCGACATGGCTTTGTCGATCGCGCGCAGGAAAGCCGCATCAAAAGGCCAGTCCCCCACTTCGAGCAGGGAACAGGGATCATCATAGCCCGCAGTGACCGCTTTCAAGCGCGCCTGCGCATCCGGCGGCGGCGTTCCCGTGATCAGGAAGTAAAACGTCGCCCCCAGAGAATAGAGATCGCTAGACAGGCGTTGCGGCATGTCGGGTTGGTAAAACTCATGGGGTGAATAGCCGTCTTTGACAGACAACATCGCGCCCAGAGCGGTGTCCGCGCCGCCCTGCACTCCGCAGGCCGCGCCGAAATCGATCAAGGTCAGGTGGTTCGCGGCATCAATCAAAAAATTGTCCGGCGACAGATCTCGGTGCAGGATGCCTTGCGTGTGCAAAACCGACACCGCCTCCAAGGCTTGCGCCAGGAGATGCGACAGCAGTTCCTGATCCAACCGCGCCGCGTCCTCGGAACGCAAGGTCACCAGATCGCAGCCCTCGATACACTCCATCGCGATATACGCGGTGCCGTTTTCCTTAAAAACCTGATGCACGGTGACAATGCTGTCGTGTTGCGCGCGCGCCAACCACTGGGCCTCACGCAGAAAGTGGCGCAACACATTTTTGAAGGACTTCGCGCGATAGGGCGAATGGGTCGCGACTTTGACGCCTTCGCGAATGCAGAAACCGGCCGGGAAACATTCCTTGATCACCACCTGCCGGTCCAGACTGTCCCGTGCCAGATAGGTGATGCCAAAACCGCCAGCCATCAGCTCCCGCTCGATCCGGTATTGCCCCTGCAAAAGGCTGTGCCCAAACGGCAGCGCAAGCACTTCATCGCTCGCGCGGATGGTCTCTGGCTGAGACGGAGGGACACAGGTTTGTGGCAACACGTTGGGTTCGCTTTCCTTGCTCGGCACTCAATGGGACAGGCGGGATTTGTACCCGGCCAACCGCTGGTTCATGCGGTGTTTTCGTCCATCAAAGGCTCGGCAAGACCTGTGTTCGAAATGCGGCAACATCGGGGCAATTGCGGCATTTGTGACCGATTTTCGCCACAAGCGTGCACAAACGCGTTGGAAACAAGGCCTTTACGCGGGTTTAACTTTATCCGGGTGTTTTTGGTAAAATTGCGCGAATTCAGGGATTTAGAGCCAAAATTCGTGCGCATTTTAACGACCTTGGCCCAAATGGGCCGCACATGGCAAAAAGCCATGCGAATCTCCCAGGGCCATATATCCGCCTAAGGTCACTCGTCAGCGCGGCGTTGGATCAGGAAACTGGCGCCACATTGGGCAGGATCAAACGGAACTCATTGGTAAAGGGCGAGGCTTCGCTTTCGGACACCTCCAGGCTTCCGCCCAGCAACTGCGCCATCTCCCGCGCAAGCGCGAGCCCCAGGCCCGCTCCTTCGGACTTGATCTGCAGATGTTCTTCGATGCTGGTGAACCGTTCGAAGATCCTGTCGCGATCCTCATAGCGAATGCCCGGACCACAATCGCGCACCAAAATCTCCAACCCGCCTGGCACCGCACCCTCCGTCAGACCACCACGCGTTGACGCGGCCACCAGCGGGCGCACCGTGATAGATATCTGGCCCTTGCGGCAGAATTTGGCTGCGTTGTCGCACAAGCATTCGACAATGCGCGTCACCTGATTGCCGTCCAAACTGTAGTTGGGCGATAGTTCCGAATGCCAATCCAGCAAAACGATGGCTTTACTCTCCTGGCGCCGCACCAAGGCACGGGCATGGGCCAGCCAGCCATCTGCCAGCACACGCAGATCCGTCGCAATCGGCGTCGGAGTGATGTCGCCACTGTCCAGACGGGACAGATCCAACATATTGATCAATTGCGCGCTCAAGTGATGCGCTGCACCAAGACCGAATTGCGCCTGCGCGCGGTGACGTTCTGGCACTTCATCGCTGTTTTGGATCAATTGAAACAGCCCCAGGATCGAATTCATTGGAGTGCGAATATCTTGGCTCATATTGGCCAAAAACTGGGTGCGGGCCTGGGCAGCCAGTTCAGCCTCCCTCTGGGCCTTGGCACGATCTGACATTTCCTGATCCAGCTGCTGCACATGCCCTTCAACCCGCGTTTCGAAACCATGAATCGCGCTGACGATCTGTTCCAACGCATCCGGTTCGTGCGGCGGTTTTCGGTCCAACGTTAGCCTTCGTCCCTGCTCTATCGGCTCCGCGCCCGAAACATGCACCGCCACTTTTTTGAGATGTCGGATGATCAGCCGATGCACAACAATCATCAAAAGCGTCGCCCCCACATAGGCTTTGGCGATGTTTGAAATCAGCGTTGTCCAAAACTGCGCTTTGACCCGGTCTTTCACCGCGTCCAGGGTCAAGTGAACGCTGAGATCACCCACATGGGTGGCCTCACCGTTGGAATTTGACACTGAGAGTTTGAATTCACCGGTCATGGGCCCCGGTTTGGGGTCTCCACGCCTCCACTGGTGTCCGGTAGGCGAGACCAGCGCCACGTAAAAGATCTCACTTTGGGCCAGCAATCCATCAAGGATCAGTTCCACCTGATCAAAGTCGAACTCCCACAGGGCCTGTTCCAATTGGCGCTGCATGACCTGTTCAACCTGCTGGAACACCCGCAGCGTATCGGTCTTTTGCCGGTGATAGCTGCTGAAAATCTGGATCGCTGTCGCAAAAAAGGACAGAAACGAACTGATCAGAAGCGACGCCAACACCAACCGCAGGCTCAACCTGTCGGGCAACCACCGAGACATTCGTGATCGCAGCCCCGCCGTCTGCCCGTGCAGCCAGCCCCCAGTTGCACCGCGTTGCGCAACAGAATGAGAGGCCGACGGAGACGCAGAGGTTGACCAGTCACCCTCACCATCAGCGTAGCCCATCATAGACTCCCGTCGTTACCCACAAAACACAGCACATCCTTCGCAGCACGCGATCCCCCAAAGCGCCAAAACAACAGCGCGCAAACTCAACTCATTACCCAACACAACAAGGGTCTTCGTCGCCATCGTGACACCGACCGGGCCCCAAACCCGATGCCCGACGCCCAAACCGGACACCAAGACACAGCAAACCATGCGCGACGAATTCAATCGCTCGCAGTAAGCTTACTTATCAGCCGTTAAATTTCGGTTTGCCCTGCCTTCTTTAACCCTGCGACAACCGCCGCACGGGAGGTCGGTGCACCCCTCGAATCATCCCCGGAGCGCTTATAATGCGAAAACCGCTATTTTTCAGGTAGAAAAGGGTTAACGGGGCGGCCGCCCGCATGGCTGAAGGCCGCGTGTTTCGCAGCAAGCCTTTACGAAAAATGAATAATTCAGGCGCAGTGCGAAAACAGGCCCCGCAAATTAAACAGAAAATTCGCCTATTTCTTGCGCACAGGCTCAGGCCCCTCAAAAACTGTAATACACGACCTTGTATAAGGGACAGGCTGCATCCTACCTATGTCCATAACATGACTGATCAAATCCATCCCCTTCCCGCTCTCGTTGGACCAATCCTCTTTTTGGATGAGGTGAGGCCTAAAAACGCCGTCCTGCAATTGGCGGCATTGTTTGTCGTCGAAAACGGCACCGTCCTGCCGCCGGTGACTGTGGCGGGACAGAACGTCCTTTGCTCGGAAATCGCGACCTACCCGGACCATCGCGTCTTTGTGGCACGGTTTGCGCTGCCAGGTGATGGCAGCGGTACCTACACGTGGAACGGCACCGATTATGCAGTGTCCGGTCCGTTGACTGCGGATATGCACTGTGCCTTTGTCTCCTGCAATGGTGAGGAACACGGCGACATGGGCCGCAGCCCGACGGAGCGTAACGCGATGTGGGCGCGCCTTGCGGATCAGCACCGGGATCGGCCGTTCTCGTTGCTGTTACACGGCGGTGATCAAGTTTACGCAGATGAGGCCACCCACGACCATCCCCTGAGCGAAGGCTGGCCCGATGATCTGCCATCGGATCCTTCGCGCGCCGATCTGGATGATCTCTATACCCACCTGCGTCAACGGTTCTTTGAACGCTACGTGCGTCTTTATGCCGGCACTGAATTCGCCTGGATCGCGGCGCGCGTGCCGTCACTTATGCAGTGGGATGATCATGACATCTGCGATGGCTGGGGGTCGCTGAAACGTTCGCGCACCTATTCGCCGGTGGGTCAGACCCTGTTCACGGTCGCCCGCGAAGCATTTTTGACCTTTCAGGCGGCCGCACGTGAAGGAGAATTGCCCAATCGGTTTGCAGATCCCCGCGGCCATCATCTGGGTTGGCAGATCCAAACGGGCAGGTTTCGCATCCTGGCGCCAGACCTGCGCAGCCAGCGCACAAGGCGCGAGGTGATGGGCCCTTCTGGTTGGGCCATGATGGAGGCCGCCGCAAACGCGCCGTTCGAAGGTCAGACCTTTTTGATGTCCAGTGTGCCATTGCTCGGCCCGCGCCTGTCCCTGCTGGAAGCCGTGATGGTCGCTATCCCATCAATGCAAAAGTACGAGGATGATCTGCGCGATCAATGGCAAAGCCGGGCCCACCGGGACAGCTGGCGGCGCATGTTAAAACTGGTGCTGCAGATGGGAGAGAGCCCATCACAGACCCTGACTGTTCTCTCTGGTGAAATCCACCTGGCCACGCGCGCAACGCTCGATCTCGCCGACAATGAAGTGCTGCACCAACTTGTGGCCTCGGGCATTTCGCATCGCGCGCCGCCTGCAGCCTGGGCCCGCATTCTGGGTGCTTTGTCCTGGCTGGGCGAAGATCCCCTGCCAGACCACCCCGTCCGCATCCGCCGCATTCCGGGGCAACGATACCGCTATGTGGCCGAACGCAATTATCTGGTGCTTGAACGTCACAACAACAGCTGGTCGGCAGCATGGGAAATTGAACCCTCGGGCCGCTCACCTGCGTTGGCGCTGTAATCCACCGCCCGGTCAAACTTCGCGTTTGACGTTCATCCCATAAGAAAAGCGATCCACAGGATAGAAATTAGCAGACCCTACCAGCATTTCGCCGTCCAGGTCAGTGCAACGCCGCAGGAACTGTACGGTCAGATCACCCGGTTCAAGATCAACCGACGTGGCAACTTCTTGTGGCACCGGCACGACCGAAATCTCTTGTTGAATTTCATTGATACTGTCGCCCAGCGCATCGCTCACGGTGAGGCTCAGATCAGTGCCATCCGGCGCGGCCTCGACGACCTCCCGCAAGTTGGCGTTGATAAACATCATCGAAAAACACAATGCACGGTTGGTGCTGGCCTCATTGCGCACACCGGTGATACGCAACCATTTCCGGCGTTCCGGCAATTTCATGAACGGGCAGCTAAAGATCTGCGTGTCCACTTCTTCGATGATATTTGCGGTGAACCGCGTCTCGCTCACCTCGCGCAAAACATCGGTGAAATTGCCCAGCGTATGCACATATGAGGCCTCTTCCGAGCGGCACAGAACCCGGCTGCCAGATCCCTGACGGCGCGAAATCAGACCTGAATTGGTCAACAGGCGCAGGGCCTCGCGGACCGTGTGGCGGCTGGTTGCAAACTCAAGACAAAGCTCAGCCTCGGTGGGCAATAAACTGTCTACTGGATAACATCCTTGGCGAATACGATCGGTCAGAGTATCCGCCATTCGGACGTATTGCGGACGAGTGTCGCGTTTTGACAGCGACGCCATCTGTTTAACCGCCATTTGTCCGCCCATGCCATCGTACCCTTTGTTTATTCTCGTAACGGTGCCAACACATAAGCCCGGTCGCTCAGGTCTCAGGGATAATGTCCCTCAAGACTTATGCTGCAAGCCTATCCATCGTTCTGGGTGACATGACATGCCGCAGATACAACCGCGCAATGCCTATAGTCGCGCGGTATATTATGGTGTACCTATTTGCGACACAAACTATTTCTGATTTCATGCGCCCCCATCGGCGGACTAGAGCTTTATTCCCCCGTCACAACAAGGGGAAAACACACGCAAAGCTTCCCCTACGTCAAGTTTGGGCGCATAATTTCGCAGCACTTGCGTAAAAGAGCCACAAAATGCAGCACCTCGAAGAGAAAATCGCCCACCTTATGCGCAGTATGGACGAAATGAGCGACATCGTGACCCGTCAACAGCAGGATATCGACCGTTTGAAGACTCGGGTTCGCATGTTGATGGAGCGTGAAGCCGGGCGCGAAGCAGAGGGCGGCGGCGGTGTCGTGTTTGGTGACGAGCGCCCACCTCACTATTGATGATACGATTTTGATGGCCCGCCCTTAACCACCAACGGTGTCCCACAATGGCTGCCCCCCGCGTAGGGGATGCAGCCACATGTCATGTTTTGCTCAGAAACTTTCGCTTTCCGGGCCAAAAAACTCATAGTGGATCCGGCTTGCGGCAACCCCATTGGCTTTGAGCCCGGTCACGATTGACCGCATGAACGGCACCGGTCCGCAGACATAATAGTCCGAGACATCGGTGCGGGTCTGCGTCGCCAGCCACTCCGCGCTGACCTGCCCCTGATGGTCAAAGTCGCGTCCCGGTTCATCCTCTGTGCGCGGTGCATCAAAGAACACGATGGAGCGATCCGACAGGCTGCGGTGATGTTCGCCCATTGCATGATGCGCGCCGTCGCGGGTGGCGTGCACATATGTGATCGGCACGCCCTTGCCCGCCTGCGCCTCCAGCATGGACACCATTGGGGTCAACCCGACACCGCCGGACACCAAAACGATCTCGGTCTTATCCTTGGCTTCCAAAAAGAAATGCCCGGCCGGTGCTCCGGCCTCGATCACCGTCCCAACATTGGCGCTGTCGTGTAGCCAACCAGAGGCCACACCGTGCGGCGCGCGCTTTACTGTAATCCGGTAATGCGTGTTATTAGGCGCGCATGAGATCGAATAATTGCGCCGTACAGGCGCTGCCGGATCCGAAGGCACCAGAATCGTCAGATACTGCCCCGCCTGATGCGCCATTACAGGTTGTCCATCGCAGGGGCGCAGAACAAAAGAGGTGATATCAACCGCCTCTTGCCGTTTTTCCGCCACCTCAAACCTGCGCCAACCCCGCCAGCCGCCGGCAGCCGTTGCCGCGCCTCTGTACAGCTGTTCCTCACGGCTGATCAAGATATTGGCCAGCAACCAATAGGCCTCGCCCCAGGCTTCCAGGATTGCCGGGGTGGCCGCGTCTCCCAGGACCTGCTTGATGGCCGTCAACAGCGCCTGCGCAACTGCATTGTAATGCTCGGGCAGGATTTGCAACGCCACATGTTTCTGCGCAATCCGTTCGATTGCCCCCAACAGAACCTCGGGCTGACGGATGTTTTCCGCATAAGCCAGAATAGCCCCGGCCAAGGCTTGATGCTGGGCGCTGTCACCGGTCTGGTTTGACATGTTGAACAGCATCCGCACTTTGGGATCAGACAGCAGATGTTTGTACATGGTGGCAACCACAATGCCTCCGGCCTCACGCAGGGCCGGCACTGTGGCTTCTATGGTTTGCATTGTGGTCTCGGACAGAGTTTGGCTCATTTGATGCTCCAATCTTAAATGGATATATGTAATATCCCTTTAAGAGATCAATTAAGGGATACTCAATATGATTCTTTTATTATTGACAATCTGCCGCAGGTTCTGGTCATGTTCACGCAAAGACGTTATGCAAATCCCCGCCCGCACCGTGCAAAGGAACCCCGCCCTATGCGTCTTGCAGATATGACCGACATTGCGTTTCGCATTTTGATCCTGGCAGGCTCCACGCCGGATCAACTGCTGCGCATCGATACAATCATTGCGGTCTATGACCTGCCACGGGGAACCGTAAAGAAAGTCGTCACCGGCCTGACCCAATCGGGCTTTTTGACAGCGCAGCGTGGACGCTCAGGTGGGCTTTTGCTGGCACGCCCTCCGGCCGAGATAAATCTCGGCCAAGTCACCCGGACGGTGGAACCGGACTTTGGTTTGGTGGAATGTATGCGCAAGGGCAACACCTGTGCGATCACGGCACCCTGCAAATTAAAAAGCCCGCTGCGCGCTGCGCAACAGGCCTTTCTGGCGACATTGGACGACTATACGCTGGCCGATATCCTGTTGGAACCTCGCCATTTTCCATCGCTTGAGGGATAGGCCCGCACTGAACTGGTTGGGCCGCTGCGGCTAGATCTCTTCCACATCCATCACACCGTCCAGCGATTTCAGCGCGCCTTTGATTTGGGGATTGATCGGAAACATCTGGCCCAGCTCCATCTCCACATCGCCCGGTAAGGTCGGGTCCTGCAAATAGACATAGATCTCACCAGGGCTGGCATTGCGGGCCGCCTTCTTGGCGTCTTCCAGAACCGTGGCTACCGTGCGCACAACCTTTGCGTCATCCACATAGACCCGCAACGAAGACCGACCGGCATCGGCAATCGCGCTGTCCACCGGCCCAACTGAACGCACCAACAGTTTCAACTGATCGCTTTCAACCGTGGCCTCGGCCGTGATCACAACCTTTGATCCGGTGTCCAGGTACTCGCGACTTTTCTCCAGCACTTCTGAAAACAGCGTGACCTCAAACGCGCCAGAAGGATCCGACAATTGCGCAAAAGCAAAGCGGTTGCCACGGGCCGATTTACGTTCCTGACGCCCTGCAACCACACCGGCCATCTTGGCCATAAACGGTCCACGCTCAGCCTTGGCCGTGACCTCATCCAGCGTCAGCACATCCTTGCGTTTCAGCGCAGGCATATAGTCATCCAACGGGTGGCCCGACAGATAGAACCCGATCGCCTTGAACTCTTCTGACAGGCGTTCCGCAGGCAGCCAATCGGGCACGCCTGCCATGCGTGGCTCTGGCAGGTCATCACCCGCCTCGCCAAACAGCGACACCTGATTGGAATTTTTCTGCTCCTGAATGGCCGCGGAATAATTGACCAAGCCTTCCAAGCTCTCAAACACCCGGCGGCGGTTTGTATCCAGTTGATCAAACGCCCCGGCCCGCGCCAGCATCTCCAGGGGACGTTTGCCGACCTTTTTCAAATCCACCCGACGCGCCAAATCGTAAAGCGTGGCAAAGGGCCGGTCGTCGCGCCCCTCCACAATCAGGTTCATCGCGTCGACACCGACGTTTTTCAACGCGCCCAGCGCATAGACCAACGCGCCTTCGACCACATTAAACGTCGCAAGTGAGCGGTTCACACAGGGCGGCACATAGGGCAGTTTGAGACCCTTTTTGACCTCTTCAAAATAGATCGCCAGCTTTTCCGTCAGATGGATATCGCAGTTCATGACGCCTGCCATAAACTCCACCGGGTGGTTCGCCTTGAGCCATCCGGTCTGGTAGCTCACCACCGCATAGGCCGCAGCGTGGGATTTGTTAAAGCCGTAGTTGGCGAACTTCTCCAGAAGGTCAAAGACCTCGGATGCTTTCTTGGCCGGAACCCCGTTTTCAGCCGCGCCTTTTTCAAATTTCGGGCGTTCGGCGTCCATCGCCTCTTTGATCTTCTTACCCATCGCGCGACGCAATAGGTCGGCCCCGCCAAGGGAATAGCCGGCCATCACCTGGGCAATCTGCATCACCTGTTCCTGATAGACGATGATACCTTGCGTCTCTTCCAGAATATGGTCGATCAGCGGATGCACGGATTCAATTTTGCGCAGGCCGTTTTTGACCTCACAATAGACCGGGATATTCTCCATCGGACCGGGACGATAAAGCGCCACAAGAGCCACAATATCCTCGATACAGGTGGGCTTCATCCGCTTCAGCGCGTCCATCATACCGGTGGATTCCACCTGGAACACAGCAACGGTTTTGGCGGCCGAGTAGAGATCATATGTGACTTTGTCATCCAATGGGATGGCGTTGATCTCATTCACCGCGCCTTCGGGCGGCTCATACAGCTCAGTCCCGTCGGCGGCTTGGTGCAAGGACCGCCCCGATTGGCAGATCAGATTCACCGCGTTCTGGATTACGGTCAGGGTTTTTAGGCCCAAAAAGTCAAACTTGACCAATCCGGCCTGTTCCACCCATTTCATATTGAACTGGGTCGCGGGCATGTCGGATCGCGGATCTTGGTACAGGGGCACCAGCGCATCCAAAGGCCGATCTCCAATCACCACGCCAGCGGCGTGGGTGGATGCGTTGCGCAAAAGCCCCTCAACCTGCTGGCCATAGGTCAGCAGACGGTCCACCACTGGCTCACTGCGCGCCTCTTCGGCTAGTCGCGGTTCATCCTTTAGCGCCTTCTCGATAGAGACAGGTTTGACCCCTTCGACAGGGATCATCTTGGACAGGCGGTCCACCTGGCCAAAGGGCATCTGCAAAACGCGCCCAATGTCGCGCACCGCCGCCTTTGACAACAGCGCACCAAAGGTGATGATCTGCCCGACTTTGTCGCGACCGTATTTCTCTTGCACATATCGGATCACCTCTTCGCGGCGATCCATGCAGAAATCGATGTCAAAGTCGGGCATCGACACCCGTTCCGGGTTCAAGAAACGTTCAAACAGCAGCGAATAGCGCAGCGGATCCAAATCGGTGATCGTCAACGCATAGGCCACCAAGGAGCCCGCACCCGAGCCCCGCCCCGGCCCCACCGGAATGCCTTGATCCTTGCCCCATTGGATAAAGTCGGCAACGATCAGGAAATAGCCGGGGAACCCCATGCCCTCGATAATGCCCAGCTCGAAATCCAGCCGTTCCTGATATTCCTCAACGGTCACCGCATGGGGGATCACGGCCAGTCGGTTTTGCAAACCTTCATTGGCGATCCGGCGCAGCTCGGCCACCTCATCATCGGCAAACTTCGGCAGGATGGGATCGCGCAAATAGGCCTTGAACGCGCAACGCTGCGCAATTTCCACCGTGTTTTCAATCGCCTCGGGCAGATCCGCAAACAGCGTGATCATTTCTTCCTGGCTCTTGAAGTAATGCTGCGGCGTCAGGCGACGACGCCCCTCCATTTGGTCGACATAGGCCCCTTCGGCAATACAGATCAGCGCGTCATGGGCCTCATACATCTCGGATTTCGGGAAATAGACATCGTTGGTCGCCACCAATGGCAGCTCCATCGCATAAGCCATCTCGATCATCGGACGTTCCGTCAACCGCTCCGCTTCGGGCTGGCCGTCCTCACCGGGGTGGCGTTGCAATTCAACGTACAGACGATCCGGAAACAGGGCCTTCAGACGCTGCATCAAGGCCTCAGCCTCGGCGCGTTTGCCCTCTTGCAGCAGCATCCCCACCGGTCCGAGCGGCCCACCAGTCAGACAGATCAGACCTTCGGCATTGGCCTCCAACTCTTCCAATGTGACCTGCGGCAGCTGATCCTTGTTGTCCACATACAGACAGGACGACAGGCGCATCAGCCCTTCATATCCCGCTTCATTCTGGGCCAGCAGCACCAGAGGCGCGGGGAATTTGGGCTTGCCACCAGGTTCCGGGGCCTCAAAGGTCAGATCGACCTGACAGCCCACAATAGGTTGGATCCCAGCGCCAGACAGGGAGACCGAAAACTCCAACGCCGAGAACATCGCATTGGTGTCAGTGACCGCGATCGCGGGCATATTATGCGCCTTGCACAGATCGGGCAGCTTCTTCAGCCGCACGGCCCCTTCCAGCAGGGAATATTCGGTATGGGTGCGCAGGTGTATGAATCGAGGGGCTGTCATCCCTCAGACCTAGCGCACCCAAGGGGCAACAACCAAGGGCGATATTGCCCACAGCACGGCAGGAAATGCCGAAAGATCGGGCGACATTATCAAATTTCCCTTGAAATTACTTAGCCCAAGTCCTGAAACCGCACAGAAACGGCCTCTTTTTCAGGACGCATTCCCCTTTGGCTTTCAAACACTTCGCCGTTCGTGCACTTTTGTGGATAGGACCCACCGTGACGCCAAGTTTTTGTTGCGAAAAGGCTCAAACCCTTTCTAGGCTAGGGACAAGAGTTTAAAAAGACATCGCCCGCCGCCCCTTCTATGTCGCATCGAAGGCTCGGCACGGCAACAGCGCCAATCACAGGCGCGGCTAGGGCAAACAGGGTAACGCGACGGGTAGACCACATGACACTCACCTTTCTCTTGAACGGTGAAGAGATCCGCGTGGAGGGCAGCGCCCCCACCACAACTTTACTCGATTTTCTGCGGGAGACCCGCGGCCTCACTGGCACCAAAGAAGGCTGTAACGAAGGCGATTGCGGCGCTTGCACCGTTATGGTGCGGGATGGGCGCGGCGCGCGCAGCCTCAACGCTTGCATCCTGTTCCTGCCCCAGCTTCAGGGAAAATCCGTCACCACCGTCGAAGGGCTCGCCGCCCCAGACGGCACGCTCCACCCGGTGCAGGACGCGATGATCACCCATCACGGCAGCCAATGCGGGTTCTGCACACCGGGCTTTGTGATGTCGATGGCCACCGCCCACACCAATGGCGACACCAACCACGCAGACCAGCTCGCAGGCAACCTCTGTCGCTGCACGGGCTACGCCCCCATCCTGCGCGCCGCAAAAGCCTGCGAAGACGAACCCGTGCCGCCACATCTGACACCCGAACCTTTCATCTTTTCAAAAATACTTCGGGGGGAGGTCGCAGACCGGGGGGCAGAGCCCCCCCAAAGTAAAGCAGTGGCGCAGCACCCCACCTCGAGCGACGCGCTTGCTGCCGCCTATCTCGCACAGCCAGACGCCACTCTGGTCGCGGGGGCCACCGATGTGGGGCTTTGGGTCACCAAATCCCTGCGCGATCTCGACCCGGTGATTTTCTTGGAAGGCTGCGCAGATCTCAAAACTCTGACCGAGACGGAGACAGGTTTTGACGTGGGCGCGATGGTGGATATGAACTGCTTGCGCGACGTGCTTCAGCCGCATTACCCTTCATTCGCCGAAATGCTGCGCCGTTTTGCCAGCCAGCAAGTCAGGAATGCCGCAACGCTCGGTGGCAATATCGCCAATGGCTCCCCCATCGGCGACAGCCCGCCGCCGCTGATCGCCCTTGGGGCCACGCTCACCCTGCGCAAAGGAGAGACCCGCCGCGAACTTCCGCTGGAAGACTACTTTATTGCCTATGGCAAACAGGACCGCGCGCCGGGTGAATTTGTCGAACGCATCCATATCCCGAAACAGGCCGGCCCCTTGCAGGTCTATAAGCTCTCCAAACGCTTTGATCAGGACATCTCAGCCGTTTTGGGAGCCTTCAACATCACGGTTGAGGACGGCACAGTGACCGCGGCCCGCATCGCCTTTGGCGGCATGGCTGCAACTCCGAAACGCGCGATTCATGTGGAACAGGCGCTGACTGGCAAGCCCTGGTCAGAGACGACAATTGCAGCAGCCAAAGCAGCCTTTGCCCAAGATTTCACGCCGATGTCCGACATGCGCGCCTCGGCCGACTATCGCCTTGGCACCGCAGAAAACATGCTTGAACGCGCCTTTGCGGATCTCGCGGGTCACGTCCAATCGGTTCTGGAGGTGCGGCTATGAGTGTTGCCACCCCCCTCCCCCATGACGCGGCGCGCCTGCATGTGACGGGTGATGCGCGCTATATCGATGATATCCCGATGCCCCGCGACTGCCTGCATCTGGCCTTTGGCCTGTCGACTGTGGCCCATGGTGAGGTAACTGCACTCGATCTGGAGGCCGTGCGCAGCGCCCCCGGTGTGGTTGCGGTTCTAACGGCGGATGATCTGCCCTTTGACTGCGATGTCTCCCCCTCCAACCATGATGAGCCACTGCTCGCCACGGGCCACGTCCATTATGTGGGCCAGCCGGTGTTTCTGGTGGTGGCAACCTCCCACCGCGCAGCCCGCGTCGCGGCCCGCAAAGGCGCGATCACATACGCAGAAAAACCGGCGTTATTGACGCTAGAGGCTGCATTGGAAGTAGACAGTCGGTTCGAAGATGGACCCCGGATCTGGGCGCGCGGCGACGCGCCCGCCGCCATCCAATCCGCGCCGCGCAAACTGTCGGGCACGTTTGAGATCGGCGGGCAGGAGCATTTCTACTTGGAAAGCCAGGCCGCATTGGCCCTGCCCCAGGAAGATGGCGGCATGCATGTGCAATCCTCCACCCAGCACCCGACCGAGATCCAGCACAAGGTGGCCCATGCCATCGGCCAGCCGATGCACAGCGTCCGGGTCGAAACCCGGCGCATGGGCGGTGGCTTTGGCGGTAAGGAAAGCCAGGGTAATGCGCTGGCCGTTGCCTGTGCCGTGGCGGCACGCCGGACCGGCAAAGCCTGCAAAATGCGCTATGATCGCGATGATGACATGGTGATCACCGGCAAACGCCATGCGTTTCGTGTGTCATATGAGGTTGGGTTTGATGAGGACGGCCAGATCCTTGGCGTGGATTTCACCCATCTTGTGAATTGCGGCTGGGCGATGGATCTGTCGTTGCCGGTGGCGGATCGGGCGATGCTGCATGCGGACAATGCCTATTGGCTGGAAAACTTCCGGGTCACCTCGCACCGGTTGAAGACCAACCTGCAAAGCGCCACCGCCTATCGCGGCTTTGGCGGGCCGCAGGGCATGGTGGGGATCGAACGGGTGATGGATCATGTGGCCCATGATCTCGGGATTGATCCGGTCGAGCTGCGGCGGCGGAACTACTACCTCCCCCCGGATGCGCCGGGTGAGGCGGGCGATGGGGGACGGGTCACGCCCTATGGGATGGAAGTCAGCGATTTTGAGCTGGGCGGGATCACCGATCAGCTGTTGGAGACGTCGGGTTACGCAGCACGTAAGGCTGAGATTGCCGATTGGAATGCGGAACAGGATGTTCTGCGGCGTGGCATTGGCTTTTCGCCGGTCAAATTTGGGATTTCCTTCACCCTCACCCATCTGAACCAAGCCGGCGCATTGGTGCATGTCTATCAGGATGGCTCCATCCATCTGAACCATGGCGGCACCGAGATGGGGCAAGGTCTGTTCCAAAAAGTGGCGCAAGTTGCGGCGAGCCGCTTTGGCGTCGATATGGCCACGGTCAAAATCACCGCAACAGACACGGCAAAAGTGCCCAATACATCGGCCACCGCAGCGTCATCGGGATCAGACCTGAACGGCATGGCGGTCAAGGCCGCCTGTGACACCATCCGTGACCGTATGGCCGAACACCTGGCGCTGGAGCATCAGGTGAAGCCTACGGATGTGGTCTTTGCCGATGGCCGGGTGGAGGTTGCGGGTGAGGAGCTGAGTTTTGCTGAGGCGGCCGCGCGCTGTTATTTGGGCCGCGTCAGCCTGTCGGCGACCGGGTTTTACAAGACACCCAGCTTGGAATGGGACCGGATCACGGGCACCGGACGGCCGTTTTTCTATTTCGCTTATGGTGCGGCAGTGACCGAAGTTGTGGTGGATCGGTTGACCGGTGAATACCGGATCCTGCGCGCGGATCTGTTGCATGATGCGGGGGCCTCGCTCAATCCCGCGCTCGATATTGGTCAGGTCGAGGGCGCCTATGTGCAGGGGGCCGGCTGGCTGACGACTGAAGAGCTGGTTTGGGATGACAAGGGCGGGCTGCGCACCCATGCGCCCTCGACCTATAAGATCCCGGCCTGTTCAGACGCGCCGGACGTGTTCAATGTGGCGCTCTGGGATGGGCAGAATCGCGAAGACACCATCTATCGCTCCAAAGCCGTGGGTGAGCCGCCCTTTATGCTGGGGATTTCCGCCTATCTCGCGCTGAGCGATGCAGTTGGTGCTTTTGGCGACGGGCGCTTTCCGGCCTTGGATGCGCCTGCCACATCTGAGGAAGTCTGGCGCGCCATTCAGCGGGTACGAGGTGAGGCATGAGCTTTGATCTGAACGACTTACGCCGCGCAATCGCCACCCATGGGCGGGTGGTGCGGGTTGTGATTGCCGCGATCAAAGGGTCCTCGCCGCGCGAAGTCGGGGCTGCGATGCTGATTTGGGGCAATGCAGAAACACCCGGCCAGTCCGGCACCATTGGGGGCGGTGCGTTAGAGTATGAAGCGGCGGAAGACGCCCGCCTGCAACAGGGGCAGACGCTCGTGATCCGCCGTGCCTTGGGGCCGGATCTGGGGCAATGCTGCGGCGGGGCGGTGACCATGGTGAGCGAAGTTTATGATGCAGCCCGGCTTGCCACGATTGAAGGCGACGTGATCGTGCGTCCTGTCTCGGCTGACGCCGCTCCACAGATGCCGCTGCGCGTCAAACGGATGCTGGCGGACGCGCGCGCGCAAGGACAGCGACCAACGCCCGAGCTGATTGAGGGCTGGCTGGTGGAGCCCGTGCTGCGCCCAGAAACCTCGGTTTGGATCTGGGGCGCGGGCCACGTGGGACGGGCGCTGGTGGATGTTCTGTCACCGCTGCCCGATCTTGAAATCACATGGGTCGACACCGGCCCCGAACGCTTTCCTGATGACATTCCCGACCAGGTGACGGTGCTGCCTGCGGCTGAGCCCACAGTGCTGGTCAAACATGTGCCGAAAAATGCCCATCATCTGGTGCTGACCTATTCCCATGCTTTGGATCTCGCGCTATGCAACGCCTTGCTTTGCCACGGGTTTTCCTTTGCCGGATTGATCGGATCTGACACCAAATGGGCGCGGTTTCGATCACGACTTGCTCAGATGGGCCACACAGCGCAGTCTGTCGCACGGATCACCTGCCCGATTGGCGATCCGAAGCTTGGAAAACACCCGCAGATGATCGCCATTGGTGTGGCAACACAGATCCTGCAGACAGTGCAGGGCAAAAAGACAAACAGACCGGAGCCCATCCGGCAGGGACACAGAGAGGACAGACGCGCGTGAGTGACGTATTGCTGAGCCTGAAGGGCCTGACCAAGGCCTATCCCGGCGTGGTGGCCAATGATCAGGTCTCCTTTGATATCGGAGTGGGCGAAGTCCATGCCTTGTTAGGGGAGAATGGCGCCGGGAAATCGACCCTGGTCAAGATGATCTATGGTCTGGTGAAACCCGACAGTGGGATGATGGAGCTGAATGGACGCGCCTTTGCCCCGGCCGAGCCACGCGCGGCGCGTGCCGATGGGATCGCCATGGTGTTCCAGCATTTCTCCTTGTTTGATGCGTTGAATGTGGCGGAAAACATTGCGTTAGGCATGGAAAACCCGCCGAAAATGCGCGATCTGGCCAGTCGGATCAAATCGGTCTCGGAGAACTATGGCCTGCCGCTGGATCCGTTTCGCACCGTCGGTGATCTTTCGGCGGGCGAACGTCAACGGGTTGAAATCATTCGTTGTCTTTTGCAGGATCCGAAGCTTTTGATCATGGATGAGCCCACATCCGTGCTGACCCCGCAAGAAGTGGAGATCCTGTTTCAGACCTTGCGCAAGTTGAAGGCGGAAGGCACCTCGATCCTCTATATCTCTCACAAACTGGAAGAGATCCGATCCTTGTGTGATTTTGCCACCATCCTGCGGCTGGGTCAGAATGTTGGGGCCTGTGTGCCACGCGACACCTCGGCGCGGGATATGGCCGAGATGATGGTGGGCACTGCCCTTAAGACACCCGAACGCGCAGGGCGGGAACTGGGGCCTGTGGCCCTGTCGATCCGTGGCCTGTCGGTGCCTGCTCCGTCGGCCTTTGGCACCGCGCTCAAGGATGTGACCCTGACCGTCCACAAGGGAGAGATCCTCGGCATTGGCGGGGTTGCGGGCAATGGTCAAGATGAGCTGCTGTCGGTCCTGTCGGGCGAGGTTCTTTGTGCACCTGGTGAGGTTTTGTTGCATGGGGATGCCATCGGTCAGATGAACCCCACCAAACGACGCAAACTGGGCGTGCTGGCCGCGCCCGAGGAACGGTTGGGTCATGCCGCCGCTCCCGATATGAGCCTGACGGAAAATGCGCTGCTGACCGGATCGGTGCGCCAGGGGTTAGAGACGCGCGGCATGATCCACTGGTCCCGCGCCAAAGAATTTGCCGAAGCGGTGATTGCCGGATTTGACGTGCGCACGCCGGGTCCTGGCAATGCGGCGCGCGCGCTGTCAGGGGGCAATTTGCAGAAATTTGTGATTGGCCGCGAAGTCCTGCAAGACCCGGATGTCCTTGTGGTGAACCAACCCACATGGGGTGTGGATGCGGCGGCCGCAGCTGCCATCCGTCAGTCCTTGTTGGATCTGGCCGCCAAGGGGGCGGCGGTGATCTGCATCAGCCAGGATCTGGATGAGTTGATGGAGATCTCGGACAATTTTGCGGCCCTCAACGAAGGACGGTTGAGCGCGCCGCGCAGCACCCAGGGGCTGAGCGTGGATGAGATTGGCCTGATGATGGGCGGGGCGCATGGGATGGAGGTTGCGCATGTGTAACAACCCTTTGTGTGCTGTTTCCCTCCGGCGGAAGTATTTTGGAAAAGATGAAAGACGGCCTTTGCAGAACATGTGCCGGTGGGGGATGCAGAGATGATCCGACTTGAAAAACGGCCAGATCCCTCGCGCGGGTGGTCGCTGGCCACGCCGGTGGTAGCGGTTCTTGCGACGATGCTGGCGGGGGGCTTGTTGTTTGCAGCCCTTGGCAAAGATCCAATTGTCGCAATCCGCACGATTTTCTGGGAGCCGCTGTTTGGTGAGTTTTCCTTTTATTATCGCCCGCAGCTGGTGGTGAAAGGCGCGCCCTTGGTTTTGATCGCCATTGGCCTGTCGCTGGGGTTCAAGGCCGGCATCTGGAACATTGGTGCCGAGGGGCAATATATTATCGGCGCGTTGACCGGGGCCGGCGTGGGTTTGGCGTTTTACCCTACAGAAAGCGTCTTTATCTTCCCGCTGATGGTTTTGGCGGGCGCGTTGGGCGGTTGGGCCTGGGCAATGATCCCCGCGATCCTGAAGACCCGCTTTGGCACCAATGAGATTTTGGTTTCCCTCATGCTGGTCTATGTGGCCGAGCAGTTACTGGCATCCATGTCATTGGGATTGTTGAAGAACCCCGAAGGATTTGGCTTTCCGGGCAGTCGCAACCTGCAACAGTACGACAGCGCCCATAATGCAGAGCTGATTGCTGGCTCTGGCCTGCATTGGGGCGCGGCGGCGGCGCTGATTGCAGTGATCTTTGCCTATGTTCTGGTGAACAAGCATATGACCGGCTTTCACATCCGGCTAACCGGCGATGCACCACGCGCCGCACGGTTTGCGGGCGTATCCCCTGCCCGGCTGGTGTTGTTCTGCCTTGGCATATCAGGTGCCTTGGCCGGGCTTGCGGGACTGTTCGAGGTCTCTGGCCCTGCAGGAGTGGTCAGCATTGATTTCAACGTCGGCTACGGGTTCACGGCGATTATCGTGGCCTTTCTGGGCCGACTGCATCCGGTTGGCATCCTGTTGGCCGGTGCATTGATGGCGCTGACTTACATTGGCGGCGACATTGCCCAGTCCAATCTGGGGCTGCCCTCAGCCGCTATCCAAGTGTTTCAGGGGATGTTGTTGTTCTTCCTGCTTGCCTTTGACGTATTGACCAATTTCCGCATCCGTCTGGGTGCCAGCGAGGTGGCGTGATGGATCTGTCTGCAATTAACCCGGTCCAGCTGATTGCATTCCTGATGGTCGCGGCGACCCCTGTGTTGCTGGCGGCGATTGGCGAGCTGATTGTTGAGAAATCGGGCGTTTTGAACCTTGGCGTCGAAGGCATGATGATCACCGGGGCCATTGCCGGATTTGCGGTGACGGTGGAGACCGGATCGCCTGCGGTGGGCTTTGTGGCGGCCGCCGGGGCTGGGGCGCTGCTCTCGTGCCTCTTTGTGGTGCTGACGCAATTTGCGCTGGCCAATCAGGTGGCATCTGGCCTTGCGTTGACGCTCTTTGGATTGGGGCTGTCGGCATTACTGGGGCAATCCTATGTGGGGGTCAAACCGCCCACTACGCCCAAGGTTGAGATCGCGGGGCTCAGCGACCTGCCCGTTGTTGGTCCGATCCTGTTCAACCATGATCTGATGGTCTATTTCGGGATCGCACTGGTGGCGGCCACTTGGGCGGTGCTGAAGTTCACCCGCACCGGTTTGATCCTGCGTGCGGTGGGGGAAAATCATGATGCGGCCCATGCGTTGGGGTATAAGGTCGTGCGTATTCGTATCCTTGCGATCCTGTTTGGCGGCGCTTGTGCGGGGCTTGGCGGTGCTTACATCAGCCTGATCCGGGTCCCCCAATGGACCGAAGGCATGACCGCAGGCGTTGGCTGGATTGCACTGGCGCTGGTGGTTTTTGCCAGCTGGAAGCCCTGGCGCGCTTTGCTCGGTGCTTATCTTTTTGGCGGTGTTACCGTGGTGCAGCTGAACCTGCAGGCAGCTGGCGTTGCCATCCCGGTCGAGTATCTGGCAATGTCACCCTATCTGATCACCATCGTGGTTTTGGTTATTCTTTCTGCGGACAAAAGCAGCGCACCCGCTGCGCTTGGCCGCGTTTTCCATGCGTCTCGGTAAACCGAGCGCATTTCTCATCCCCCGACACAGGGGGAAACGACAACAAATATGGGGGAACCCTTGATGAAATTGACTACACTTCTGGCCAGCGCCGCGATGGCTTTGGGCCTGGCATCTGGTGCCATGGCGGATGATCCGACCAAGGTTGGCTTTGTTTACGTGGGCCCGGTTGGCGATGGCGGCTGGACCTATGAACACGATCAGGGCCGCAAGGCGGTTGAGGCCGCCTTTGGTGACAAGGTCGAGACGGTCTATGTGGAAAACGTGGCCGAAGGCCCAGACAGCGAACGCGTCATGACC
Source organism: uncultured Paracoccaceae bacterium (assembly GCA_947497985.1). Classification (GTDB taxonomy): domain Bacteria; phylum Pseudomonadota; class Alphaproteobacteria; order Rhodobacterales; family Rhodobacteraceae; genus Epibacterium. The sequence continues at coordinate 312,617 of CANMIX010000002.1, read as the reverse complement.
CAGATGGCGCTGGAAGGCGCAGACCTGATCTTTACCACCTCCTTTGGGTACATGGATCCAACCATCAACGTGGCGAAGAAATTCCCCAACGTGAAATTCGAGCACGCCACCGGCTATAAGCGCGCGGACAACGTCTCGACCTATTCCGCCCGTTTCTATGAAGGACGCGCGGTTCAGGGCGTCATTGCCGGCCATATGACCAAATCCAATGTTGTGGGCTATATCGGGTCTTTCCCGATCCCCGAAGTGATCCGCGGCATCAACTCGGCCTTTATCCACGCCAAGAAGGTAAACCCAGATGTGGAGTTCAAAATCGTCTGGGCCTTCACTTGGTTTGATCCCGCGAAAGAGGCGGACGCGGCCAAGGTTCTGATCGAACAGGGCGCGGATGTGATCCTGCAGCACACCGACTCCACCGCGCCGCAGGCAGCGGCACAGGCAGCGGGCAATGTTGTGACCTTTGGTCAGGCGTCGGATATGGCGGAATACGGCCCCTTCCCGCGCGTGTCCTCCATCATCGACAACTGGGGTCCCTACTACGTGGCACGCACCAAGGCTGTGATGGACGGCACATGGGAAAGCGTTGACACATGGGACGGTATCGCACCCGGCATGGTTGGCATTGGTGAGATCACAGATGCGGTTCCAACGGAGGTAAGAGCCGAAGCGCTGGCGCTGAAAGATGCGATTGCGGCAGGCGAATATTTCCCCTTCACCGGTCCGTTGAAGAAGCAGGACGGCAGCGACTGGCTGGCCGAAGGTGAGACTGCGGATGATGGCACATTGGCGGGCATGAACTTCTTTGTTGAAGGTCTGACCGGCGACATCCCGCAATAAGCGGCACCGATATTGAAACACCAAAAGCCCGCCCCACCCGGCGGGCTTTTTCAAGCGAGCATCATCTGCGCTCTTCCCAACGACAAATGGGGTCCTCCCGCCCGTCGCCAGATCCGCCAAAAGGCGCATCCGCTTCCGTTGGGCCAGGCTCGGCGCATCCGCGCCGAGCCTGGCCCAAGGCCGCAAAGGGGTCTTGCCACAGGCAAGGCACCTGCGGGCGCGGGAGGGCTTCTCTTGCGATTAGTCTCTTCGCCGCCTTACTGCGTGGATTTGCCCATGATCCAGGCAGGCATTCGGCCAGCCCTTGCCGAGCACGCGACTGTGATGGGATCTCCCTTTGAACGCCGCCGAAGCCGTGGCAGGGTGAACCTCTCACAAGATGCGGGGCTTGCGCGGGATCAAAGTCTTGCGGAGTGAATTCGGGTAAGGGAAACGCGAACCCACCAACCGGCCGCCCCTTGTTGTCCGATGATCCGCGGACGACACGCACCTGACATGCAAACGGAGGATATTGACATATGCCCTTACGATCTGTTCCTGGCTCCGCTTCTGTTGCTGACACCGATGCAACAGGCCGCATGTTCGCGCCCTCCGCTGCCCGCAATCAAGAGGCGCTGTTGACCCAGATCCTGCGCCTTGCCCCACAAGACGGGCGCGCCCTTGAGCTTGCAAGTGGCACCGGTCAGCACATGCTCGCCTTTGCTGCAGCCCTGCCCCACCTTAGCTGGCAACCCAGCGACGTGGATCCAGCCCGCCTGTCTAGCATCCGCGCTTATGCTGACATCAACGGCACCGACAATATCCTGCCGCCCAAGCAAATCGATGCCACCAGCGCAGGCTGGGCTCAGGCTCTGCCGGCTCAGGATCTTATCCTGCTGGTCAACCTGTTACATCTGGTCAGCGATCAGGAAGCCGAGACCCTGATCCGTGAAGCTGCCAGCGCCCTTGCTCCCGGTGGTCGCATTCTGCTTTATGGCCCTTTCCGTCGCCACGGGCGCCTGACCAGCCAAGGCGACCAGCAATTTGACGCAAGCCTGCGCTCCCATGATTGTGAGATCGGCTACAAGGATGATCTGGCGATCCGGGCTCTTTTTGAGCAGCTTGGCCTTGCCGTCATGGAACCCATCGAGATGCCCGCCAACAATCTGCTTCTGGTCGGCGAAAATATTCGCCCAACGTCATCATGAGCCGACTGATCACCCTCAAAGACCACCCTGTCATTTTCTGCCCACGCTGAACCTGCGTCGCAAGACCCAAGGAGAGATCACTGTGAAGCACAAGAAACACTCCACATCCCGGCCCCATCTGCGCCTTGTCGACCCAGCGCCGACCACCACCTTGGATTTGCATGCAGGGTCAACTAAGACGCAGACAACCTCGATCTTGGCAGAGGAGGCTCAGTCATCGTCTACCAAGGGGATCGGCCCGTATGAGCAGGCGCTGGCGCTGCTGTCTTTGGCGGTGACCACTGGGCAAAGTCATTATTTTTTGCCTCAGCTTCGAATCCTGCATTATTGCGGTTTTAGTCGGGATCAACTGGCAGAGTTGATGACCCTCGCGACCCAGGTCAGCGGCCCCCATGTTATGGCACACGCCGCCGAAGTCATGGATCGCTACGATGAGATTTGCCGCGCCGAAGAGCGTTGATCCCATCCAAGGTTCAACCCGCGGCGCCCTTGTAACCGGGGCGCGATGTCACAGGGGTGCGATCGGCAAGATGCGACGAAACCGCCAGCGTTGGCCGTCCTGGCTGACCAAGGCGAGCAAATCAACGCTGTCTGCATCGCGCCACAGGAACGTCAGTTCCGAGCCCGGGTCATAGGCCGCGACCCCGTTACACTGTGCCTCCACCAGCCGGTCGCCATTGCGCGCCTGTGTCTCGGCATAGTTTGTAATTGAAGCGCTCGCACAGGCCAACGCAGCCATGCTTTGGATTGCCACAAAGCCAAAATCACCAGGATCATAGCGTCCCTTGACCCTGTTGCCGTGGCTGACTTCAAGCACGACAAGGTCTGGAGCAACCTCATGTTTGTATCCATGCGCGCTGCATCCCACCATGGAGAGCGCCACCAAAATCCCTAATACGTATCTCACAGAAATGCCCTTTTGTATTCGACATCTGACACTTAAACGCCAAGTGCCACAGGCAGGGCATCACAATGATGCGAAACAGGTGCGGACTGAAGAAAGCACCGGATGAGTGCGCCGCAAAAAGCCCCGGCTCTTTCGAACCGGGGCCTCTCTGGGTGTTAAGACGGCCGTCGACCCATTGGGATCAACCGTCCTTGCGAATGGTTGCGTTTTTGGGATCATAAGGACTGTCACAAGTGACAGTTGCATCCCACAGTTTATCCTGCATTTTGACCTGCAGCTTGGTGCCTTCCACCGCCAGTTCTGGCGGCAGGTAGCCCATGCCGATGGATTTCTCAAAGGCCACGGAATAGCCGCCCGAGGTCAAGCGCCCAACGCGGGTGCCATCCAGCGTATAAAGCGCTTCGCGGCCCCAAGGATCTGCGTCCTCTGGCCCGTCGATCAGCAGCGTGCAGCATTTAACGCGCACGCCCTTCTCGACCATTGCTTCCTTGCCGTGGAAGTCCTTCTCCAGATCGATAAAGCGCGGCAGATCGGCCTCGGCCGGGGTCGCGTCGCGGCCCAGCTCGGTGCCAAAGGCGCGATAGGATTTCTCCTGACGCAACCAGTTCTGCGCCCGTGCGCCGACCAGCTTCATGCCGTGCTTTTCACCGGCTTTTTCCAACAGATCAAACAGATAGTTCTGCATCTCGATCGGGTGGTGCAGCTCCCAGCCGAGTTCGCCGGTATAGGCCACGCGGATCGCATTCACCGGGCACATGCCCAGTTCGATCTGCTTGGCCGACAGCCACGGGAAGCGTTTGTTGGACAGGGCGGTTGCTGGATCTGCGTCCTTGATCACCTCGGCCAGAACATCGCGGGACTTTGGACCTGCGATGGCAAAGACGCCCCATTGCGTGGTCACATCCTGGATCTCGATATAGCCGAATTCCTCCATCTTATCCTCGGCCGCCTTGCGCAGGAAGTCTGCGTCATACTCGGTCCAAGCCCCGGCAGAGACGAGGTAATAGGAGTTTTCGCCATTGCGCACGATGGTGTATTCGGTGCGGGTGGTGCCCGCCGATGTCAGCGCATAGGTCAGGTTGATGCGGCCGACCTTGGGCAGCTTGTTACAGGTGAACCAATCGAGGAACGCGGTCGCACCGGGCCCTTTGACCACATGTTTGGTGAATGCGGTTGCGTCGATCAAGCCCACGCCTTCGCGGATCGCTTTGGCTTCTTCGACGGAGTATTCCCACCATTTGCCCCGGCGGAACGAGCGGCTTTCCTCGTCGAAGTTATCCGGCGCATCGAGGGGGCCAAAGTAGTTCGGGCGTTCCCACCCGTTGACCCAACCAAATTGTGCGCCGCGCGCTTTTTGGCGGTCAAACGCGGGCGAGGTGCGCAGAGGGCGACAGGCCGGGCGTTCTTCATCCGGGTGGTGCAGGATATAGACGTGTTCGTAGCATTCTTCGTTCTTGCGCGCTGCGAACTCGGTCGTCATCCAGTTAGAGGAATACCGTTTCGGATCCAGCGACGCCATGTCGATCTCGGCCTCGCCATCGACCATCATCTGCGCCAGGTAATACCCGGTGCCGCCCGCCGCGGTGATCCCGAAGGAGAAGCCTTCGGCCAGCCACATATTGCGCAGACCCGGTGCAGGGCCCACCAGCGGGTTGCCGTCTGGTGTGTAGCAAATCGGTCCGTTGAAATCATCCTTCAGACCCGACTCTGCACAGGATGGCACGCGTTCGGTCATCGCCATATATTGTTCGGCGATCCGGTCCAGATCCAGCGGGAAGAGATCGGCGCGGAAGCTGTCCGGCACGCCGTATTCGAACCGTGCAGGCGCGCCGTGTTCATAGATGCCAAGGATCCAGCCGCCACGTTCTTCACGGGCATAGGATTCCTTGTCCGCGTCACGCACAACCGGGTGCTCGGGGTTGCCGGCCTCGCGCCATTTGACCAGCTCGGGGTCTTTGTCCATCACGATGAACGTGTGTTCCACGGGAATCGCAGGCATTTTGATGCCCAGCATCTGGGCGGTGCGCTGCGCGTGGTTCCCGGAGGCGGTCACGACATGTTCCGCCGTAATCACGATCTGCTCGTCCGACGGCACCAGGTTGCCGCCCTTTTCCACCATCTTGGTGCAGGTGACTTCCCAATGGGTGCCGGTCCAGTGGAAGGAGTCGGCCTGCATCTTGCGGACAATATCAACACCGCGTTGGCGGGCACCTTTGGCCATCGCCTGGGTCACATCGGCCGGGTTAATATAGCCATCCTCGGTGTGGTAAATCGCCCCCTTCAGATCGCTGGTTTCGATCAGCGGCCAGCGTTCCTTGATCTGATCCGGGGTCAGCCATTCATAGGCCACATCGCAGGTTTCGGCGGTGGAGGCATAGAGCATATACTCATCCATACGCTCCTGCGTCTGCGCCATGCGCAGGTTACCGACGACCGCAAAGCCTGCGTTCAGGCCGGTCTCTTCTTCCAGCTGTTTGTAGAAATCGACCGAGTATTTGTGGATGTGGGTTGTCGCATAGGACATGTTGAACAGCGGCAGCAAGCCGGCGGCGTGCCATGTGGAACCAGACGTCAGCTCGTCCCGTTCAATCAGCATGACATCGTCCCAACCTGCTTTGGCCAGGTGGTAGGCGATCGAGGTACCAATGGCACCGCCGCCAACAACAAGGGCTTTGACCTGCGTCTTCATTCTGCCGCACTCCGCGAAATAGAGAATCCTTTGATCTCATTTATGCCGAAACCGCTGGGGCACGCGCCAAATCCATCCGACGCAAAAGGCAACAAAACCGACCTCTTGCGACGTTAATGAAACAACACAACACGGGCCCCCACCCGCAAAGGCTGGGCAGTTTCGGCGTGACCGCGCTGAAAAAAGGGCTTTGGGGACACGGTTGCGACGGAGTTAGGCGCGTGGGACGTTAACGTTTAAAGGCTCATGACCAAAGGACGAAACCGATGCGCACGCCAGCATTTCACCTCCTCGCCGCCGCGGCTCTGTCCTGTACCGCGCCCATGATGGCACACGCCCATGGGGACGCGGATCGCCTGACCGGTGACGCTTTGGTGGACACCGGCACCCTGGTCGACTGCACGTTGGAAAATGGCGATAGGGCGCATTGCATGTCTTATACGGTGCAGTATTTGCCCGAGACGCTGGACATTGGCCCGTTTTGCCCCGCCACATTGGAGGAGGTGGGCGGTATCTGGAGCTGGGACGGCGACAACGCCGGCCTTTACCGGATCGACGGTCTCTATCTCAAGATGTTGGCCGAGCTGGGCTATGTGTTCTACGATGACGAGGGTGTCGTAAACGTCTTTGACATCCGCATTGAAGGGCCGGATGCCACGCATGAATGTATTGCCGGCAGTGCGGATACCTCGGTCGAGATGACGATGCTGATCCCAACAGACCCGGTGATGGCCACGGCGCCAACGCCCCTTGGCACCGTGGCCAAGGTTGGCATTGCCCTGGACGGCGTGCCGATCTTTGCGGATGCACCGTCGGTGTTGGAAACCGGGCACATGCCAGCTCTGGACACCTGCGGCGGCCATGTGGATCCCGGCGGTTGGTACCACTGGCACGCCACAGCCACCGACATCAATTCCGTTTTTGCAAACCAGGGCGTCGATGCCAGCTGCGTCAATGTCGGTCAGGATGCCACCGCGCAATTTGCCTATGCGTTTGATGGCTTTGCGATTTATGGCTCACGAGAGGCAGATGGCACCACCCCCACCGGCCTTGATGCCTGTGGAGGTCATGTGGGCCCGGTGCCGGGACAGCCGGGCGAGGTCTACCACTATCACGCCAGCGACAATTTCCCCAACCTGCCGAAATGTCTGGTTGGTGTGGTGGCCCGGAACAATTTCACCACAACGGCCGAAAAAGGCATCGGCTCCGCTCGCGATCAAAGGAGGTCAGGCAGACCCGGTCCGGATTTTCAGGCCATTGCCGCAGAACTCGGTATCGAAGCGACAGATCTGCGCCGTGCACTGCGTTTGGAAGGCGGTCCCAGAGCCGAACTTACCCGAGTGGCAGACCGCCTGGGCGTGTCCCTCGACGCTCTAAAAGCGGCAATGCCCCGCCGTCGTTAGCGCAGGTGTGCGGGCGGCATCATGTCGAAATTTTTCCACGCCCCCGCGTTGCAATGCCAAGGATGGATACTGATATTGGCCAAATGGAACCAAAGTCTTTGTATGCCTATAAACCTCAAAGCCTGGCAGGTCTGAACGGTGCGCTGTTCTGGCTGGCTGTCGCGGGTTTGCTATCGTTTTTGGTCTGGCAAAATCCGTTTGTGGCCCCAAGGCATGCAATCTGCGTGCCAAATCAATGCTTTGCACTCAACCTTCTGTTTTGTGGCGTACCGCTGACAATTGGATTGTACCGGGTTTTCAACATGTGGAGCAAAAGCAAGATACTGCACCAGATTGAAATAACCGACACATCCGTTTCCGCCCCGGTTCAAGGAAAGTCAGACACGTTCTCTACCCTCGCCTTTGCCGACATCGACCGGGTTGAGCTCTCTCGGCACGGATCCGATTTGCAAGGTAAAATCGTCATCTACGGCCCTGCACAAAAGCTCGAAATCCTGGCCGAACAACTGACGGATCCTTCAAAGTTACCGCACATTTACAAACAGTTACAACAGGCGTGACCTCCGCAGCTGAGCCATGGTGAAGCCCCAAGTCCGAGCTTCACCAGTTGCACGCTTTTAACCTTCCAGCAGCTGCACATCCGCGAAATAGCCGTCACTGCGCGCGCCGGTGTTGTCGCTGTCACAGAAGAAGCCGATGACGTCCAACTTGGGCGTGCCGGTGCCGCCGATATCCGTGTAAAGCTGGGCAAGGTCGACCCGTTGATCATGCCATGTCCCGACGTTTTCGTCCCGCCCATTGGCGACCAGATGATAGAAATCGCCGATAATCTTGAACCCGCCCGGTTCAAACTTCTGGTTGCTCCAGATGATCTCAACCCCTTTGCTCTCGCCCGTCTCATTGGCGAAACGGATGTAGAACCGCATCGGGTGATCATCGCCTTCGCGCGTCGCCTCATCCAGGTCGCTTTGAATCGGAGTGACCACTTTCCAGCGCCAGGACAGGATCGGCAGATCCGCCACCGCGATATCGGTATCCAATGCCAGAATAGAGGCGCTGTTGTCGGTACTACACCGCAAAGCGCGGCTGCCATCATGGTCGGCAAAGCGGTAATCGGCGGGGGTGATGCGGAAAAACTTGCGCTCTTTCCAGCCGTTGTCCGGATCTTGCGGGTTGAGATCCGCCAGCAGATCCACCGGCCCAGATGAGGCACGCAGCGGCGTATCGGTCTGCCAAAACGGCGGGCGAGTAAAGTGATAACTTGCATAAGCCCCCGCCAAGACGACAACGCCCGCGACAAGTTTCAAACCTAATTTACGCATCCTGCTCTCCTTGCCTGTGATGACAGTCCCAGCGCATCGGGCCCAACGCATCGAGCCCTGCACATCTGTCCCGATGCATACCCGGAATTCGCGCAGTGTAGCGTCACAACCGCGTGTAAAACCTGCCCCCGGGCTGACTGGAAAAGGCGAAGTTCTGAACGATGAAAGCCATCCCTGCCCCGCCGGATCTGTAGCGTTTTTAATGATTGGAATTTTAAGCATCGCTTGATCTGCGGTGCGGCCGATCAACGGAGGAGGAACAAAATGATCAAAACCGGAACCGCACTTGGCGCGACATGTGCTGTCTTGATGGCCAGCACAAGCTTTGCCGCCGACGTCACAGCGCGTATCACGCTGCAACTGCCGCTCAAGAACCATCTTGGGCAAAACCTGATGCTGTTCAAAGAGGAGGTTGAACGTCAGTCAGAGGGTGAAATCGAGATCCAGATCTATGACAGTGCCCAGCTGTATCGCGACAAGGAAGTGCCCGCTGCGGTGGGCAGTGGCGCGATTGAAATGGGGGTTGTCTCGCTGACGCAATATGTCGGCTACATCCCGGCGGTGGATATTTTCTATCTGCCGTTCCTGTTTAATTCCCCGGAAAAAGTCCGCAAAGCCACCGAACCCGGCAGCCCGGTCCGCACCCCGATTGAGGACGCGATCAAAGACACCGGTGCCACGGTTTTGTGGTGGCAGCCCTATGGTGGCACCATTTTGCTGTCCAAGGGCGACGGGCTCAGAATGCCGGAAACCATGGAAGGCAAAAAGGCGCGCGTCTTTGGCAAAACCTTGGGTGATTTTGTGACCGAGAACGGCGGCGCGCCCACGTTGATTTCCGGCTCAGAACAATATCTGGCCTATCAACGTGGCACCGTCGACATCGGCATGACCGGTGTTTCGGGCGTCAAATCCCGCCGCCTTTGGGAGGTGATGGACACGTTGACCGTGACCAACCACGCCGACATTGAATTTGTGGTGGTGACCAATTCGGACTGGTGGGCGGAACTGTCAGATGACCACCGCGCCATCATGAAGGATGCCGCGATCAAGGCTGAAATCTCTGTGCGCAACGACCTGGAAAGCATCGAGGCCGACGCCTATGCGGCCGCGGTTGAAAACGGCATGCAGGTGGTTGAGCTGAGCCCGACCGAGATCGAGGCCTGGCGTACAAGCTCTGCCGCTGTCTACGACAGTTTCCTGGACCAGGCCGGAGACTTGGGGGCGCAGATCCTCAAGGCGGCGCAACAAGACTGATTTGGTGCTGTGCTGGTTGGGTCCTGTGGGATCTGACCAGCCCTCATCATCGGAGATCTCATGACTATATTCTCGAAATTTATCACCGCTATGGCGGGTCTTTCGGCGTGCCTCTTTGTGCTCAGCGGTGTGATGCTGACCTATGAAGTTCTGGCCCGCTATATCTTTGTCCAGCCCACATCCTGGGCGGCGGAACTCAGCCAGCTGTGCCTGTTATGGGGGGTGCTTCTGGCCTCCCCCTGGTGCCTGCGCGAACGCCGTCACATCCGTATCACCGCCATTATCGGTCACCTCAAAGGGGCGCCACGCGCAGCATCTGAGACAGCGGCCATGGGCGTGGTTGCGGTGTTTTCCGCCATCGTCGGATTTCAGGGGGCAATCATTGTCCTGGACAGCATCCACCTGAACCGCAGCACCGGAACCCTACTGAACATGCCGATCTGGATCGTCGAAATGGCGGTCCCTGCGGGCTGTGCCTTGTTGTTTGCACAGGCCTGCATCGAAACCCTGCGCGCCGCGCGGGGCGAAATCGTTGCCGAAGGAGAGCACGAATGACCGTTATCTTAATCCTTGGTGTTCTGTTTGCGCTCTTGTTGTTTGGCGTGCCGGTGGCGCTGGCGCTTGGCTCCATCGGGCTTGGCATGTTGTTCTTTGCCGATCTGTCACCGTTGATTGCCCCCCAGGGGCTGTTGTCGGCACTGGATGGGTTCATCCTGCTGGCGGTGCCGCTGTTTTTGTTGATGTCCAACGTCCTGCTCAAAGGCGGGGTTGGCGGTGACCTTTATGCCGCCGTTCAGGCCTGGGTCGGTCATTGGCCCGGCGGATTGGCTGTGGCCACCGTGATTTCCTGCGGGTTGTTTGCCGCGATCTCAGGCTCGTCTGTGGCGACAGCGGCGACTATTGGCACTGTGGCGATCCCCGAGATGATCAACCGCGGCTATGACAAGAAATTCGTCTATGGCCTGTTGGCGGCGGGCGGCACCTTGGGCATCCTGATCCCACCATCGATCCCAATGATCGTCTATGGGTTTGTGACCGAGGAATCGGTGATTGCCCTGTTCCTTGCCGGCATTGGACCGGGCTTGTTTCTGTTGGTGATGTTCTGTGTCTATTCAATGGCCTATGCGGCCTATCACGGGATGGGCCGGTCAGAGAAAACACCAATGGCCAAACGCCTGCGGGCAACCCTGCGCATTGTGCCGTCCATGTCATTGGCGGCGGTTGTGGTGGGCGGCATCTACACCGGGATCTTTACCCCGACCGAGGCCGCTGCAATTGGATTTGCCGCATCGGTCGTTCTGACCGCCTTTGTCTTGCGGACATTGACCTGGAAAGGGTTCAAGGAAGCGGCCATCAATTCCATGGCCACCACAGTTGCGGTTCTGATGATCGTCGCCTGCGCCAAGGTCTTTGGCAAGGCCATCGCGCTGTATCGCATTCCACAGGATCTCAGCGCGTTCATCTCGGACACGGTGTCTGGCCCGGCGGGTTTTGTGATCCTGGTGGCTGTGGTTCTGGTGCTGATGGGGCTGGTGTTGGAAGCTTTGTCGATGGTGTTGATCATGACGCCTGTGCTGCTGCCGGCTGCTTTGGGGCTGGGCATTGACCCGATCTGGTTTGGTATCTTCATCGTGTTGATGGTCGAGGCCGCCTTGATCACCCCGCCTGTGGGCTTGAACCTTTATGTGATCCAATCGGTAGCGCGGGCCTCGCTAACGGATGTGGCGCGCGGAGCCTTACCGTTCCTCGGCCTGATGATCATCTGCGTGGTGGTGCTCTATCTGCTGCCCGATCTGGCACTGTATCTGCCCTTCAAACTGTAGCGGGGCAGCGCACATCATCCCGCAACAAAAGAAACCGGCCAGAGCATCCTCTGGCCGGTTTTTACATGTCCTGTTGTGGGGAAAGAGGCTAGCTGCCCAGCACCAGACGCGGCAGCCAGAGGGACAGATCCGGCACCAGCAGCAGCGCCAACAAGACCAGAAGCTCTAGCAGCAAAAACGGCAGAACGCCCCGGAACAGATCGCCAGTTTTAACCTTGCCATCAGACGCGGCCATCACCGCAAAGAGGTTCAGCCCCACCGGCGGTGTGATGGCCGAGATTTCCACCAGTTTGATCAGCAAGATGCCAAACCAAATCGGATCATAGCCAAGGCCGACAATGATCGGGTGGATAAAGGGCACGGTGACCACGGTGATCGACACGGTGTCGATAAACATCCCCAAGATCAGATTGCCGAGGATGATCAGCAGCAACACCTGCCACGGTTCGATACCGCTTTCGGTGATGAAATCCACCGCGTCAAAGATAAAGCCAGAAAACACCAGATAGCGGGAAAACAACAAACCGCCCAACAGCACCAAAAACAGCGCCGCAGCCGTGGAGGCGGTGTCATTCAGGCAAGACTGGATCTTGCCCGGCTGCGCCACCCCGCGCCAGACCGCCAGCGCCAGCGCGCCCACAGCCCCGACCGCCCCCGCCGAGGACGGAAAGATCAGACCGGTATAGATGCCGCCAATAACCACCACGGACAGGATGACAAAGGGGCCGACCTTGGTCAGCGACTCGCGCCGTTCCGGCCAGGTAAACCGTTTGGCCAAAGGTGACGACAATTGCGGCCGCATCCGCACCAGGCCCCACAGCGCTGCCAGGTAGACGGCGGCCGTCAAAAACCCCGGTATCGCGCCTGCGATCAACAGGCGTCCGATGGATTCACCGGTCAGCAGCGCATAAATCACCATCATGATCGAGGGCGGGATCAGCGTCGCAAAGGTTCCCGCCGCCGCAATACATCCCGCGCTGAGGCCGGGATTGTAGCCAAAGCGGATCATCTCAGGCAGGGCCAACCGGGTGAACACGGCCGAGCTGACAATCGTCGAGCCAGAGATCGTCGCAAACCCCGCCGAGGAGATCACGGTCACCATATAAAGGCTGCCTTTGACATGGGCCATAAACCGGTAACAGGCCTCGTAAATGTCGTTAGTGACCTTGGCATGGCTGGCCAGCACCCCCATCAGGATGAACATCGGGATCACCACAAAGGAATAATCGCTGAGCGCATCATGGGGCAGCGTTTCCAGCGTGGTGGTCACCAGCGTAAAGCCGCCAACGCCCCATAATCCAACCAGCCCCGTGAGCCCCAAGGATATGGCAACCGGCACCCCGATCATCGTGCCCAACAGCGCAGCCCCAAGGGCCAGCAGTCCAAGTGTAAGCGGGTCCATCACAGATCCTCTTCCAAGAGTGCGGGGCCGGGCAAGGCAACACCGGCGCAGCTGCGCAAAAACAGCGCAAAGGTTTCAACGGTTGTAATGGTCGCGCCCAGCGCAAAGGCCAGTTTCAATGGCCAGACCGGGAATTCGACGGCGGCCACGGCCACTTCGCGCAGGTGCAGGCTTTCGCTCGCAAGCTGCCACGCGCCAATCGAAAAGGCGCAGAAGAACAGCAGCGTCGCCACGGCGCCCAGGATGGATGTGACATGTTTGGTTTTGGAACCCATTCGACTGGTGAACAGGTCCACAACGATATTGCCGTTGGAGCGGATGACGAACCCCATCGACAAAAACACCGCGCCCGGCAGCACCTCTTCGGCGATTGTATTGGCGGCAGGCAGCGGCACATTCAGCCCGGCCGCCATCACCGTGTCGAGCGCACCGATCAAGGCAAGGGCAAGGATAAGTAGACCGCCAACAGCAAGGGAGACCCTGCTGATGACGGACAATGTTTGGTCCAGAAATGTAAGCATGTGAATTGGGATCCTACCTGTCAGTGCGACAGGTTTTCCAATTCTGCCATGCGGGTCCGCCAGAAGGCGGCAACGCTTTGGGCTTCGGCCTCTAACCCTTTGTCCTTCATATTGGCAGACCAGACGTCGATCATATCCGGGATTGCTGCCGCATAGGCCTCGGGGTCGGCAAACGCATGCAATTCAACGCCTTTTTCCTTGAGGAAAGCAAAAGCTTCGACCTCAGCCTCGGCCAATGCGATCAAGCTGCGTTCCTGGGCTTCCTGGCTGACCTCGGCAATCAGCTGTTTCACATTCTCCGGGTAACTGTTGTTCCATTTGTCCTGATTGACCCAAATCGGCCAGGTGGTCACGGGGCCGACGCCCACATCCGCCATATGGGTGGCCACCTCATATAGCTTGGTCGCCTTGTAGAGATCGGCGGAAAAGAAGCCGCAGTCCAACAGGCCCCGTTGCAGACCCTCATAGATATCCGGCGGGAAGACATTGACGCCAACCGCCCCAAGCGCATCCCACATCGGCGGCTGAAATGCGCCAAAGCTGCGGATTTTCAGACCTTCAAAATCCTCCATGCTGGTCACCGGTTTGGTGCACAGCGGATAGAAGGAATTCAGCGCGTGAAAGAACAGCGGGTGCACGTTGTTGGCCTCCAATTCAGCCTGCACATGCGGGTTCTGCTCGACCAATTCCTGCGACACGCGCACCGCCGCCTCGCGCTGTTCAAACACGCTGGGCACCGCATTTGGCGCCCCGATCAGCGGCAGCTCATTGGGGAAATAGGCCTGCGGCGTGGCACCAAAATCGATCACGCCATTGCCGACCAGTTTCAGGATTTCGGTGGCTTTGCCAATCGAGCCGCCCCAATAGACGCGGATCTTGATCTGCCCGTCGCTGCGGCGCTCGATCTCATCGGCCCACCATTGGTCCACCTCACTTTGGACAAAGACCTTGGGGCCGAAATGCGCCAGTTTGAGGTTCATCTTTGGATAATCTGCGGCCTGAAGTGACGCCGCAGAAACTCCGATCGCTGCACAAGCAGCCAACAACAATTTTTTCATTCTTCAGTCTCCTCCCTGAATTTGAAACCCGTGTTGAATTGTCCTCCCTATCCAAGCACGAATGGGTTGGGTGTGGTTTTGCCAAGGTTCACGTAGACGCTTTTGGTCTGCAGATATTCCTTGATCATCTCTTGCCCGCCTTCCCGGCCAAGGCCGGAATTTTTGAACCCACCAAAAGGCGTTGTGTAGCTGACAACCCGGTAGGCATTGACCCAGACCGTGCCCGCTTCAAGCGCTTTGGTGAATTTGAACGCGCGCGCCACATCATTGGTCCACACAGCCGCCGCCAGACCATAGGGCGTGTCATTGGCGATGCGGATCGCCTCGTCGTCATCGCTGAATTTGATCACCGACAGGACGGGGCCAAAGATCTCTTCTTGGGCGACACGCATGTCATTGGTGACATTGGTGAAAATTGTCGGCTCGACGAACCAACCATTGCCGGTGCCGATGTTGGTCAGCTGCTTGCCGCCAAAGGCCAGATGCGCCCCTTCGGAGGTTGCGATATCCACATAGGACAACACTTTGTGCAGCTGATCCTTGGTTGCGACCGGACCGATCTGGGTCGTGGCATCGGTGGGATCCCCGACGCGCGCCTCTGCCATAAAGGCCACCAGACGTTCGACAAAGGCATCGTGAATGCTTTCATGTACCAACACGCGGGAGCCCGCCATGCAGGTCTGACCGGTGGCGGCAAAAATGCCTGAGACAGCGCCCTTTACGACCTGTTCGATATCGGCGTCTTCGCAGATGATATTGGGGGATTTCCCGCCCAATTCCAGTGAGACGCTTTTGAGCCGCTCGGCCGCCGCTTTATAAACCGCTTTGCCGCCCAATTCGCCGCCGGTAAAGGCCACACGGTCGACTTTGGGGTGCGCCACCAAGGGCGCGCCGACCTCATCCCCATAGCCGGTGAGCACGTTGACCACACCGTCAGGGAAGCCTGCTTGGGTAAAGAGTTTGGCGAATTCGATCATAGAGGTCGAGGCATGTTCCGAGGGTTTGATCACCACGGTGCAGCCTGCCGCCAAAGCGGGTGCCAATTTCCATGTGGTCAGCAACAAAGGCGAATTCCACGGTGTAATGGCGGCCACGACCCCAATGGGTTCATGTTCGGTATAGACAAACATGCCGGTCTTTTCGCTGGGGATCACGGCGCCTTCGACCTTGTCCGCCAGGCCGCCGTAATAGTAATAATACTGCGGGATATAGCGCAGCTGACCCAGCATTTCCGCCATCAGCTTGCCATTGTCGCACACTTCCAACGCGGCCAGCCGTTCAGCGTTTTCAAGGATCAGGTCCCCCACCCGGCGCAACAGAGCACCCCGGTCGGAGGCGGAAATATCGCGCCATCCCGGCGCAGAAAGCGCGTCACTGGCGGCTGTGACGGCCGCATCCACGTCCTTAGAACGGGCGCGGGCGATGGTGGCCCAGGGCGCGCCGGTGACGGGATTGTAACTGTCGAGGCACTCACCGTCCTGCGCTGCGACTTCCTGACCATTTATAAATAGATCAAACCGTTGAATTTCCGCCAATGTCCAGCCCTCTTAAATATCGCGAATATGTCCTGCGTCGGAGCGCGCCCAACATGCAGCGCGATCCCTCAGGTTCAGGGTAAGGTCGCGTTAACCCGCGCTTCGCCACAAACAGTCAACGGTTCGCCTAGATCGTCTTTCGACCACCGCCGCAAAGCCTGTGACCAAACACAAAAACCGCAGGCGCGCGTGCGGCCTGCGGTTCTGCCAAATGGCGGGTACTCGTTAACAGGAACTACCCGGTGGTGGCGGTGGGTTCTTCTTCGGCTGGGGATCCGCGTCGCAATTCGGTTGGCGTCACATTGAAGCGGATTTTGAAACGTTCGGTAAAACGAGACTGGGACTGATAGCCCACCGCTCCGGCAATCCGACCAATAGACAGGCGCGTTTCTTGCAACATATTGAGCCCGGCCATCAGCCGCGCCTCTTCCAGGATATCGCGGAACGAGGCATCCTCCATCGACAATTTGCGTCGTAGGGAGGACTCGCTGGTGCCCAGGCGGCGGCTCACATCCGCGATGCGCCATTCCTGCGCCGGATCCAAACGCACCAGATGCGACACCCGCTGTTTCCAGCTGGGATTGCGGGCCATCAGGATATTGCCGGCCATACCGGCCTGCGCCAGAAGCAGTAGAAACTCCACCAGTCGGTGACGTTGGATCTGACGCGCGGTGGGGTATTCCCGCGACCAGCGCAGCCAGTCCGTGAGCCAAGTGATCAGGTTTTCCGGCGTCTGCAGGCTCCATTTCTGTGACAGGTCCCAAGTGTCCAGATATTGCCCATAGGTGGTTTGGAACTGCTCCAGAATATCGATGTCAAAGCGAATGCCGAGACCCTGATAATAACCGGTGCGCGGATCGGGGGTTTTCTCCAGCCAGGTCTCTGTGTCCGAGGGCACAATCAGGATTTCCCCGGCATGGGCGGTGTGGACCTGATCACCGATCTGCACTTCTTTGCGCCCCGCCAAAACTAACAAGGCCGCCGGATTGCGGAACACCACTGATGAAATGCGCTGGGGCACATAACAGCTTTGCACCCCCAATTCACATTGCGAGGTGGCTTGTCCAAATGCCGTGCCGCGTTTCAGGATCTCATCATACAGTCGGCACAGGGTCGGGTTGGTCGAAATCGGCGGACGGCTGGCCGCTTTGCCACCGGGAAAGGCATGCAATCGAGGTTTGGAGCTGTCAAAATCATCGGACACGGGCACGATACCTTTCTATGCAGGGATAAACTTATAGGATTTTTGCGGATTTTCGAGCCTGCTCGGTCAACAAAAGCCCATGACCTGCGGTGTCAGAGGCAGCAATCATCCCATCATTGGCGATTGGCATCCCCTGAAACAGCGGCTCAAGCAGCGGGAAATCTTCAAGCCAGGTCAGGTTTGGCGCGGCGGCGGCCAAGTGGACAAAAAGACCGGGCAAGAAATGCGGCATGATTTCGATACCCACATATTCCGCCCAACGCGCCACCCGTAAGGATTCCGTCAACCCGCCCATCATCGCCAGATCCGGCTGCATGGCGGCGCACATGCTGTCCTGCAGGAAAGGTGCTGCCTCATCCAGGCCTTGCAGATGTTCGCCGGTGGCAATCAGACCGGGATAGCGTTCCGCAAGGATCCGGTAGCCTTGGAAATCACGGGCGCGCAGCGGTTCTTCAACCAGATAGACGCCATAGTCCGAGGCCATATCCAATGTGTAGCGCGCATCGACCAAATTGGTTTTCTCGTTCAGGTCCACCATGATCTGCAAGCGGTCACCGCCCACAGATCGCGCACGATCCAGCAAGATCTGATCCGCAGGGGTTCCCGATAGGCGCAGTTTGATCGCTGTGAAACCCTGTTCGCGGTGCATCTGGATCTGGGTCTCGGTCTGATCGCCGGTGTGATTGGGGCGATATCCGCCGCTGCCATAGACCTTGACCGCGCGCATTTCACCACCCATGGCTTGGCCCAGCGGCACGTCCAATGTTTTGGCATAGGCATCCCAAAGCGCCACATCCAGCGCGGCTAGGCCGACGAAATTGGGTCCCTTGCCAGTGCGGTTACAGGCGGTGGTGACTTTGCGCCAGCTGACCTCGGGCGTTGCAAAGGGCTGGCCCTGGATCACCGCGTCGCTGATGTCGCGGGCCGCCACCATGGCACCTGCGCCGTTGCCACCGATCGCATAGCTGAACCCAAATCCGGTCACGCCGTTGCTGAGCGTTACGTCACATAGGATCACATCAATTTTGGACACGCCCGAGCCGCCGACAGCGTTTTCCAGCTGATAAGACAGAAGGGACCATTGCGCGTTTTGCACCGTGAGTTGAGACATAATCGTGGATTACCCGTGTTCTTTCGAAAGTCCCCGTCAGGATGCGCAAGAGCGTCCAGGTCAGGCGCGCTTTCTTCGCTCAGACTTTGGCCGCAAACGCCCAACCCAGACACGAGGGCCACGGGCTCATGAGCGGCGGCGCGGCGAGGGCTGCGGACATGCCAACACGCCCCAAGACCGGGTTTTCCGGTGGGGTATCGTTCAATTTCTTTGGTCTGCGACCTGTCGGTTCCATCTATTCCGCGTGAACCGAAGATTGGCGATAATGTGGACGGGCCCGCCACGGGTGGGCGGAGGCGGACAGGGTTTCCCCTGTGCGTTTCAAGGTCTTGGTGTGCAACCCGGCTGCCAAACCGGGCTCCTGTTCCTGGTGTGGCGGGGGTGTCAGTCCAGCCACGGATCGCGATCCCAGCCACCATAGACGCGCGCGGTAAATGCCCGGTGTGATGGGCGTGCGCAGGGCGCGCAACACTTGGGCTGGTGCCACGGAGCGCGCGGTTGGGCTCAGGCGTAGCCTCGCTCAAATCGCCAAGCCAAAAGATGCATTTACCCTTCATTTTCAAAATCTTAAAACACATCACAGAGCATTTTAGAATTGATCTAAGTCAAAGGAACGACTCTCTCCCCTTGGTAACGCTGAAGACGACGCGCGCAGATTTTAGGAGAGATTAGATATGGCACATCATCTGAAATTGGCCTGCGCGGTATTGGCCTTGAGCGCGGGCGGCGCGTGGGCCGATGTGCGCGAAGATGCACTGGATACGTTCCGCGCCCTGCCCTCGACCGTTCCGGCGGTGAAGGAAAACCCCATTACCCCCGCAAAAATCGAATTGGGCAAGGCGCTGTTTTTTGATCCGCGCATGTCCGCATCCGGCGTGTTTTCCTGCAACTCCTGCCACAATCTGGCGACGGGCGGCGACGACAACCTTGAGACCTCAATCGGGCATGGCTGGCAGCATGGGCCGCGCAACGCGCCAACGGCGCTGAACTCAGTCTTTAACGAGGCGCAGTTCTGGGACGGGCGTGCGGCCGATCTAGCGGAACAGGCCAAGGGTCCGGTTCAGGCCGGGGTTGAGATGGCGAATACGCCGGAAAACGTGCTGAAAACGCTCAATTCAATGCCGCAATATGTGACCTGGTTCCAGGAGGCCTTTGCGGGCGAGGCAGAGCCGGTCAGTTTTGATAATTTCGCCAAGGCGATTGAGGCCTTTGAAGCCACACTGATCACCCCTGCCCCGTTTGATGCCTGGTTGAACGGGGATGACGATGCCCTTGATGCACAACAGCTGGCCGGGCTGGAACACTTTATGGAGTTGGGCTGCTCCACCTGCCATTCCGGTGTCAATGTGGGCGGTCACGGCTATTACCCCTTTGGTTTGATTGAAAAACCCGGTGCAGAGGTCCTGCCGGTGGGCGACAAGGGGCGCTTTGCGGTCACGCAAACCGTAGATGATGAATATGTGTTCCGCGCGGCCCCCTTGCGCAATATCGCGCTGACAGCGCCCTATTTCCATTCGGGCAAGGTTTGGGACCTGAAGGTCGCGGTGCAGATCATGGCGGAATCGCAGTTGGGCGAAGAGATTTCGGATGAGACAGCGGACCAGTTGGTGGCTTTCCTTGGGGCGTTAACGGGTGAATTGCCTGAGGTGACCTATCCCATCTTACCGGCCGAAACCCGCGCCACACCGCGCCCTGACAATCACCTGCCCCTCCAATAAATCGATGATAAGGTGAGACCTTACTGCGTCTGTCAGAAAAAAGGGGCATTTGCCGCTGCAAATGCCCCGATTTGGAAAGCGCGTCAAAAGGTCGAAATGTATGCCAGTCCAAATGCTGCTGGGCTGGGACCGGCCAGAATGCGGAAACACATCACCACCTCTGCGCCCTCCAAGACAACAAAAGCGCCCTACATCAGAGTTTCGGCGTTTACGCCAACCGTCATTGCGCCGATGGCTTGCCCGGTCGCCGGATCGGTGATGGTCATAGAAATCTGCCCCTGATAGTGACCGGATGATTCATCCAGCTCGATGTCACCGAGGTGATATGCATCCGGGCTGACCCCAAAAGTCTGGGTGAACTTGGCCTCATCGCCCTGCCAAAAGTCAGATGTGACAGATGACGCAGCAACGTTCAGACCGTGTAGATCCATCACAAAGACCTCGGTGATTTGACCTTCTGAACTTTCAACCTGGTTGCGCAAAAACTCTGCTGCTGCATTTGACAGAACGGGCGTGATCGTTGGCGTTGTGGACAGGCCAACTTCGGCGCGCCATTGTGTATCCAGTGCGTCGATCATGGCCTGATCGTAGGCTGCTGTGGTCGTATTCTGATCGTTGATGGCGGCAATCAGCACCTCAGAATGAGCCCAGTTGCGGATATTGGACTGTAGATAGTGTTCCATTGCTGGCGCGAACTCATTGGCAGAAGCGGCTGTGGTCATCGCAGAGGTCATGGCTGAGATTGCAACTGCAGAGGCAAAGAAAGTCTGTTTCATATTTCACTCATTAAGGCTGGCGTTGATGGCTTGCCTGAATGAGCCTTGGTCAAATTAGTTGGCTGATCGTTAAAGTATCGAAAAACACAATTTCAAGATGTGATATGTGTACTGCACGCATGAAGGCCTTCTTGAACGCGCGTACCCTGTGGTGACTTTCAATCAAAAATTGCAATTCCTGACGGACACAGCCGTATCACTCAGGCAGAACTTTCCCCGGATTCAGAATGTTATCCGGGTCCAGCGCGGTCTTGATGGCTGCCATGAAACGGGTGGCTTCACCCAGTTCGCGTGCCACATAACTGCGTTTGCCCTGCCCGACCCCATGTTCGCCGGTACAGGTCCCTTCCATGGCGATGGCGGTGTCTGCAAGCCACTGGAGATACGAATCAGCGCGGGATTGTTCATCAGAATTGCCTGGTTCCAGCAACAAAAGCGCATGGAAATTGCCGTCGCCCACATGGCCAACCATCGGGGCCAAGAGGTTCAGTTCCTCTGCTTTGGCACGGGCCTGGCTGACGCATTCGGCCAGCCGTGAAATAGGCACGCAGACATCGGTGGACAGGCCTTTGGCACCGGGGCGCAGGGCGTGGCTGGCCCAATAGACATCATGGCGCGCCTGCCACAGCTTGTTGCGCTCCTCTGCGGTGGAGGTGGCGGCAAAATCCTGGCCGTCGAATTCTTCAGCGATGGCGGCGAACATGTCGCTTTGCTCTACCACCCCGGCCTCAGAGCCGTGAAATTCCAGCAAAAGCAGCGGCACTTCGGGCAGGTCGAGTTTGGAGTATGCATTGGCCGCACGCACACTGAGCGCGTCAAGCAGTTCAATACGCGCCACGGGGATGCCGTATTGGATGGTCATCATCACCGCCTCACAGGCGGCTTCGACCGAAGGAAAGGAACAGCGGGCGGATCGGATCGCCTCGGGGACGCCTTGCAGGCGCAGGGTAAGCTCGGTGATAACGCCAAGCGTGCCTTCGGAGCCGATCAGCAAACGCCCCATGTCATAGCCGGCCGAGGACTTCTTGGCCCGCGCCCCGGTGCGAATAATGGTGCCATCGGCCATCACGGCCTCAAGGCTGAGGATATTGTCCTTCATCGTGCCATAGCGCACCGCATTGGTGCCAGACGCCCGCGTTGCCGCCATGCCGCCAAGCGATGCATTGGCACCGGGATCGATGGGAAAGAACAGACCCTGATCGCGCAGATGGGTGTTGAGCTGTTCGCGCGTCACACCGGGCTGCACCACCACATCAAGGTCGGCTGCATGCACCGCCTTGATCTGGTTCATCTGGCTGAGATCAAGGGAAATCCCCCCAGCTGGTGCGTTCAGGTGCCCTTCAAGCGAGGAGCCGGTGCCAAAGGGGATCACCGGGACTTTGTGCAAAGCGCAGAGCTTCACAACCGCGGCCACCTCCTCCGTTGAGGTCACAAAAACAACCGCATCCGGGATCTGATTGGCCATCGAGGTGGTGGTGTGCCCGTGTTGTTCGCGCATCGATTGGCCGGTGTGCAAACGTTCTACAAACCGCTCTGTAAGGGCTGCGATAACTGCGGCAATGCCGGCCTCGTTGCGGGGCAATGTGGTGATGGCGGCCATGTCGATCTCTCCCGGACTTAAACGTCCGCGAAAGATCGCATGTTAAGCATCTATGTCAATGGCGCCTGTGACACCGGGACGACAGTTATTCGCCAAGCGCGATGCCTTCGCGACGGGGATCTGCGGCACCTTTCAGCACCTCGCCCACCTCAATCGCGTGGAGGCCAGAGTTGAGACTGCGAGCGTTGACCTCAAACCCGGCGAGTTTCATCAGGGGCATCAGAACTTCGGCCCCGGTGCCCTCCTCCATGTCATAGGTGCCGAAGCGGTTGACCAGATGCGGCATCGCCAGCGCCTGTTGCAGCGGCATGTCCCAATCCGCCCAAGCGATAATGGTTTTGGCCACATAGCCGATGATGCGGCTGCCACCGGGGGAGCCGATCACCAGCGCGGGTTTGCCGTCCTTCATCACAATGGTCGGTGCCATCGAGGAGCGCGGACGTTTGCCTGGTTCCAACCGGTTGGCAATGGGCAGCCCGTCGTTGTGGCTGCGGAAGGAGAAATCCGTCAGCTCATTGTTCAACAGGAACCCACCCGCCATCAGGCGCGAGCCAAAGGCGTTTTCGATTGTCGTCGTCATCGAGAGCGCATTGCCATAGGCATCGACGATGGAAATATGCGAGGTCGAGGGCAGTTCCAGCGCTTCGTCATCGGCCAAGTTCAGCGCGTGGTCGAATTCTGGCGTTCCGGGTGCGACCTGCGTCAAGGCCTGTTTGCCGCCCAGCAAGCGCGCCCGCTTGGCCAAATAGGCGGGGTCCACCAGGCCATCAGTGGGGACCGGAACAAAATCGCTGTCGGCCATATACCGGCCACGGTCCGCAAAGGCGAGGCGCGAGGCGTCGCCAATCAAACGCCAGCTGTCAGGGTGTTGTTCCCCCAGTTCCGCCAGATCGTAATGCCCCAACATGCCCAGGATCTGCCCTACGGTCAGCGCGCCCGACGAGGGTGGGCCCATGCCGCAAACCTCAAATTCGCGGTAGCTGGCGCAGACCGGCGCGCGTTCCTTGACCTCGTAAATCGCCAGATCCATGGCCGACAGAACACCGGGATTGCCCGGTGCCGTGTTCACAGTTTTGACAATGTCAGCCGCCAGCGACCCGGTATAGATCGCATCGGCGCCATGGGTTGCAAGGGCCTGCAATGTCTCTGCATAGCGGGGGTTTTTCAGTGTTTCACCGGCTTTGATCGGCGTGCCAGCGGGCAGGAAATAGGCGGCTGTTGCATCAAATCGCGCCAGGCGTTCGGCATCGCGTTCGACCAATTGCGCCAATCGGGGCGAGACCGTGAAGCCATCGCGCGCCAGATCGGTTGCGGCCTGAAACAAGGTCGGCCAATTCGCCCGGCCCCAGCGGCGGTGTGCGGTTTCTAGCAACGCAGGCGTGCCCGGCGTGCCAACAGAGCGTCCGCCCACCACAGCATCAAAGAATTTAAGCGGCTCGCCCGCATCATCCTGAAACAGGCGCGGTGTTGCGGCCAAAGGCGCGGTTTCGCGACCGTCCAACGTCGTCAACTCGCCGGTCGCTCCGTCATACCAGACCAGAAACGCGCCGCCCCCCAGCCCCGAGGATTGCGGCTCCACCAGTCCCAGAACCACCTGTACTGCGACCATAGCATCTGCCGCTGTGCCG
The DNA here is from genome assembly GCA_947497985.1 of uncultured Paracoccaceae bacterium. GTDB lineage: Bacteria > Pseudomonadota > Alphaproteobacteria > Rhodobacterales > Rhodobacteraceae > Epibacterium. Next base: position 288,642 of record CANMIX010000002.1, on the reverse strand, counting down.
CCCGCGCGCAAGACATCTGCGCCAGCTTCAACCGCCAATGGATTGGCCGCCGCGATCATCCAGTTTTCGCTTATAACCTCTTGGCCTGCGTCCTTGGCGGCCAATGCGGCTTGTACGGCGGGTGCGGCATGGGCAAAGGCCCCGTCGGTGGCGGCCTCGGGCGCAACCGCGTCCGCAGCTTGTTGTGCAAAAGCAGGAACCGCCAGCAGGCACATCAGAGTGCTGAGTGAGAGGATGCGCATGGAATTTCTCCGTTAGGGGGCAGTCGGTTTCAGAGAACCGCGTTAACCAAGAATTCTGACGCGGATTATTTCACATGGCAACCAAATAAGACACCCACGGGTCACAGAGACCGCTGTAGGCGGCCGATTGCCAAAGCGGGGTTTTGTGAACGCCACATGCCGGGATCTAGCGCGTTTTGTCCCTGCCGCCACTGGTCAGAAATTTTTCATTCCACCGGACAGCAAAGGGCGGCTCCCAGTGCTGCCCCGTGTTGCCCTGTGTGGCCGGTGCATCGGAACCCTTTGGCGGCTCCCGCGTCACGCACCTTTGGTCAGATGTCCGTAAAACGCGTAGCTGCGGTACAAGGTTTGGACGGTCAGCATGTCTGTGTTTGTGGCGCAGCTGCGCATTGCGCGGTCCAGCGTGACACGGGGGCTGACGTGGAACTTGGCAAGCCAAGCCAACAAAAGACGTTGGAACCAGCCGGGCAGGCCTGCGCTGTCGCCGAAATCCACCACATGCAACTGCCCACCGGGGGCAAGGTGTCGCCGTGCCTCTGTCAGTGCGCCCTGCCAATCGGGGATCATCGACAGGCTGTAGGAGAGGATGACGTGGTCGAAGTGTGCGACGTCAAACAGGGTCTTGGGATCGAATTGACAGGCATCACCTTGGGCCAGCGCCACCTCCGCGCCCAGCTTGGCCCGCGCGGTGGTCAGCATCTGATCAGAGATATCAAGCCCGAACAATTGCGCCTGCGGATAGTGTTTGCGCACAAGAGCAAGATTTCGCCCGGTGCCGCAGGCAATTTCAAGCACGCGTTCACCGGGCGCAACATTCATGCCTTCAATCAGGTGATCACGTCCCAGCAGGTAATATTTACGCGTCACGTCATAGATCAGACGTTGGTAGCGATAGGTCTGATCCATCAAGGCGCTGTGGTCGGTGGTATCGCTCATGACGTGGACTTTCGATAAAGATGCACACCGCCGTAGATCGCCGAGCGGTCGGTGGTGAACGCCGTTTGCGAGGCCTCTGCGTCATAGGACCATTGATCCAGTGTTGCTGCCTGCACCCGGCCCGGCAAAATGTCATCGCTGCCACCGGTGCGGAACAGAACCCGCGCTCCGGGTTTGGCGGTGCGGGTGATCTCTTCCCACAGTGCATTGAGCTGCGCATCAGTCATCCAGTCCTGGGCGTCCAAGAGGATATAGACTGTTTTCGACTGATTGGGCGCCTGCGCCAGAACATCGGTGATCGAACGATTCCAGACTGTGGCGCGATCTGCGGCACCGCGCAGCGCCTCAAAATTCTGCGGTTCAAGATAGGGTGGCACCGGACCGCTGCCGTCGGCCTTGTAGGCGCGGTTGGCGGCCTGCCAGGCAAAGTAATTCTCGGCGATGGGAAAGTCACAAAACAGCTTGCGAGTGCGTTCTTTGAGCACCGGAATAATGTCACCGCCAGCGTCGTCCGCCAGTTTGTCATATTGCGCAGGCGGGATCCCCAGCCCAAAGAGTGACGCGCGGCGGCGGGCGAGGAATTTCACAAAACGTGAGTCATAAAGCGGCGCGATCTGGGCATTAAAAAACGCCTCTTGTTCCGCAAGGGTTTTGGCGCTCAGAAGCGGTTGAAAATCGACGCGCGCCACGCGGGCCAGCAGATGCACCGCACCAAGGAACCGGCCCAACACACCAAAACGGTAAAACCCGCGCGTGAACATCGATAGGCGCGACTGCAGCCCGTTGCGTCCGCGCCAAAAGGCCTGCGCCTGCTGATCCAGCTGCGGCAAAACATGGCGTTCCAGCAAGGACTTGTTTTCCACCCGGTCCGCATGACCAAAGACAGAATAAAAACTGTCATGATCCGGCATATGGGTCGCGGCCGCCAGTTTCAGCCGGTTCAGTTCTACATGCCAGGGGGACAGATCCACCGCCGTCAGCGAGGCGGGATTGGCGGTCAGATAGGACATCGCATTGCAGCCGCCAGAGGCGATGCAGATGATGTGGTCGTCTTGAGTCAGCTGTAAGGCGGCCATATCGCAGACCGGGTCTTCCCAGATTTGCGGATAGACCAGACCGCGAAACAGAAAGGCAAAGGCGCGTTCGGACAAAGTATCCAGAGAGAAAGACCGGTTTTCGTAAACCGCGTCTCCGATTGAGGTGGTATGTGTCGCGCTCATGCCTGCTCTTTTCTAATGGTTGACTGTAGTTTTGGTCTCGGTGCGCTTGCGCCGCTTTTGTCGTTTTTCCAGCAGTCGCAACCGATTGTTGCGCGACTCCCAGTCGATCAGGCGCAGATCGCCACTGTCGTCCTCGACGATGGCGGTGCAGCTTTCGACCCAATCCCCAGTATTTACATAGTGGATGTCGCCGATTTGGCGGATCGCTGCGTGGTGGATATGGCCGCAAATAACCCCGTCATAGCCGCGTTGGCGGGCGTCTTCCGACAGGGTCTCTTCGAATTTGCCGATGAAATTCACCGCCTGTTTGACCTGATGTTTGGCCCATTTCGACAGGGACCAATATTTGCGTGACCACAGGCCCCGCACCGAGTTGATCTTGGGGTTCAGCCAGATGAGCGCGGAATAGGCGCGGTCTCCGAAATAGGCGAGCCATTTGGCATTGACGATGACCGTGTCGAATTGATCGCCATGGGTCACAAAGTACCGCATCCCCTTGGCCGAGATGAATTCATCGTGGTCTTTGACCTCAATCCCGCCAAAGTGAATGCCCGGAAAGCGGCGCATGACCTCGTCGTGATTGCCGGGGATAAACACAACACGGGTGCCTTGGCTGGCCTTTTCGAGGATGCATTGAATTACGGTGTTGTGTGAACTGGGCCAATGCCAGCCGCGTTGCAGCTGCCAGCCGTCCAATATGTCGCCAACCAGATACAGTGTTTCGCACTGGTGCTTTCCTAGAAAATCCACAAGCAGATCAGCGCGGCACCCGCGCGTACCAAGGTGGACGTCAGAAATAAAAATTGCACGATACGTTGACATAAGCCGCTCGACTGAACGTTTTCACCGCACATTACAGCGGGATTGTGTCAGCGGCATTACAGCCTGAAACCTGTCTGAGGTATTTAGATTTCTATCGTATCCACGCGTCAGCGAAACATGTGCCAGTGCCCCCCGTCACAGCATCGAAGGGACCACCAGATCCGGCGGACGGTGGCCGTCCTCAAAGGTTTTGATGTTCAGCAAGACTTTTTCACCCATTTCGATCCGACCCTCGCGGGTGGCGGATCCCATATGCGGCAACAGGACCACATTGGACAGTTCACGCAGGCGGGGGTTTATTTCGTGGCCGTTCTCATAGACGTCGAGCCCGGCGCCTGCGATCTCAGACGCGCGCAGCATGCGGGTCAGGGCGTTTTCATCGATGACTTCGCCGCGTGAGGTGTTGACGATCACCGCATCCGGTTTCAACAGCTTCAGACGGCGCGCATTCATCAGGTGATAAGTCGAAGGTGTCGCCGGGCAGTTCACCGAAATCACATCCATCCGCGCCACCATCTGGTCGAGGCTCTCCCAATAGGTCGCCTCAAGCCGGTCTTCGATGTCCGCATGCAGACGGCGGCGGTTGTGGTAATGGACCTGCATGCCAAAGGCTGCGGCACGGCGAGCAACCGCCTGCCCCACTCCGCCCATGCCAAGGATCCCAATCCGACGACCCGCAAGACGCCCCCCCAACAGCGCGGTGGGGGCCCATCCGCTCCATTCACCTTTTTGCATCACTGCAAGCCCTTCGGGGATGCGGCGCACCACGGCCATGATCAGCGCCATTGCCATATCGGCGGTGTCATCGGTTAAAACACCGGGGGTGTTGGACACCAGGATGCCCCGCTGACGTGCAGTGGCCACATCAATGTGATCCACCCCCGCGCCATAATTCGCCACCAGTTTCAACTGTTCGCCCGCCTGCCCCAACAAGCTTGCATCAATCGTGTCGGTGACAGTTGGCACAAGCACATCGGCGTTTTGCACCGCTTCAATCAGCTCGGGACGGGTCATCGGGCTGTCATCATTGCGCAGGGTCACATTGAACAATTCGCTTAGACGGGTTTCCACGGGTTCCGGCAACCGTCGCGTAACAACAACACTCAGTCGTTCTCTGGGCACTTGGGACTCTCCTCAGCTTTCCACAATGCGGTCTGCTGTGTCATGGTGGCCGAGGACGCTGGCGGGCACAAGAACCCAAGTTGTTTTGGTTGCAGCTTTTACGGAACTTCGCGTAAGAGACAGCACATTCAGACACCAGGACGGCACAGGCAACCGCAGCATCCGCGCGCTTTGGGCAGGTCAATTGCAAACACCGAAAAAGAGTGAGCAGGCAGTGACAGGATCAACATTTCAACGCGCCGCAGGGGTACGCGGGCGCGCTTTGGTATTTTCCCTTCTGTGTGTTGGGTTTTTTCTCGCATGTGTGGTGCCGGGTGCGGCAATGGAGCGGGGTCCGGTGACCAATCTGCCTCTGCCGCGCTTTGTCTCAATGAAAGCAGCCGAGGGCAATGTGCGCCGTGGGCCATCGCTGACCCATCGGATCGACTGGGTGTTTAAACGCCGGGGCATGCCGTTGGAGATCACGGCTGAATACGGCCATTGGCGTCGGGTACGTGACCGGGATGGCGCCGGAGGCTGGGTGCATTATGCGCTGCTGTCCGGTGCACGCACGGTTTTGATCGAAAATGACATGACGCAGGTCTTTACCCGCCCGGATACCCGCGCGCCTGTGGCTGCAGCCTTTGAGCTGGGTGTGATTGCACGCTTGGGCGAATGTAACGCAGACTGGTGCAAGGTGACAGCGGGCGGATACCGTGGCTGGGCGCGCAAAGATCAGCTGTGGGGCGTTGCTCCGGATGAGTTGCGCGAATAAGCACTCCAGCCAGCGCCGTTTTTTGATGCAGATGCATGGGCCCGCGATGGATTTTGCAGGTCCTTGCCGCATACGCTGCTTGTCGCGAATTCACTTCATACGTTAAGCAAATGCAAACGGCGCTGCCCGTGCCTGTTTCGCATGTGCAGCCCAGTGATCAAACGTTTGAAATAAAGAAAGGCCCGCCCATGCCAGGACCCACAGTGACCCCGGTACAAGGGGACGCGCACCTGCCTGACCGTGTCGATACGGTTGTCATCGGTGGCGGCATTATTGGCGTCAGCACCGCGCTGGAGCTGGCGGAAAAAGGCCAGCGGGTGGCCCTGTGTGAAAAGGGGGGCATCGCCCAGGAACAAAGCTCGCGAAATTGGGGCTGGGTGCGGATTTCACGCCGCGACAAACGAGAAGTTCCATTGATGGCCGAGGCCCTGCGGATCTGGCCCAAATTGAAGGAGCGCACCGGGCGCGATCTGGGGTATAAACAGGCTGGCATCGCCTTTGCCTGTGAAACCGACGCTGAGATCACCCAGTTCGAAAACTGGTCCGAGCATCTGAAACCGTTCCAGATCGAATGCGGTTTTCGCAGTGGTAAAGATCTCGAGGACATGTTGCCAAGCGCGCCCAAACGCCCCAAAGCCGTGTTTTACACCCCCACCGATGGCCGTGCAGAGCCGCAAAAGGCCGCGCCTGCCATGGCCGAGGCCGCCCGCGATCGCGGCGCAGCCATCCTGACCCAATGTGCGGTGCGCGGCGTTGAGACCACAGGGGGCAAGGTCAGCGGCGTTGTCACTGAACGCGGGCGCATCGCCTGTGACAGCGTGGTTCTTGCCGGGGGAGCCTGGTCGCGGCTGTTTTCGGGAAACCTTGGCATCAACCTGCCGCAGCTGAAGGTTCTGAACACGGTTCTGCGCACCGCCCCAATCGAAGGCGGGCCCGAGACGTCTTATTGGGAAGAGGGGCTGGGCCTGCGCAAACGCCAGGACGGCGGCTATACGCTGGCCAATGGCACACTGCACCACGCCGATATAGTACCCGACAGCTTTCGGTTGTTGCGGGCGTTCCTGCCTGCCTACCGCAAAAACTGGCGTGCTCTGATCCCACGGCTTGGGCCGCGGTTTATGGAAGAGGCCCGTTATGCGCGGCGCTGGTCCATGGATGAGGTCACCCCGTTTGAGCAGAACCGCGTTTTGGACCCAAAGCCAAGCGACGCATTGGTGCGCCAGATCCAGGCGACCGCCGCCAAACGGTTCTCAGTCTTCAAAGACGCCAAAATCGAACAGACATGGGCCGGAATGATTGATGTCACACCAGACGCGGTGCCTGTTATCTCCGGCGTCGACACCCTGCCCGGCTTTTTCATCGCCACCGGATTTTCGGGACATGGGTTTGGCATTGGCCCCGCCACCGGCCGGTTGATGGCCGAACTCGTGATGGGTGTCACACCCTGTGTGGATCCAGAACCCTATCGGCTGTCCCGCTTCTTTGACGGAACGCCGATGATTGTGGATGCGGGTTTCTAGCGTACTCGCCGCTTTTACGGACGCATGGACTGTCCGTTGTGGAACAGATGCACCTTGTCCGGGTTCGCCCCCATGCGCACGCTCTGGCCGCGCAGCTCTTTGCGGTTACCGGCCAGTTTTGCGATCAAGGGATCCCCGCCGGACGGTGCGTCGATATAGAGCAAAGTCACCTCTCCCAGTGCTTCGGTGATATCGACGCGTGCCTCAAATAGGGTCTGGCCGTCCGTCTCAAACAGATCCTCAGGACGCACACCGATGTTGACCGCCTTGCCCTGATCCGCAGCGTTTGTGGCAATATCAGAGACAGCAACGCCACCGCCATCCAGCGCAACCGTGGTTTGCGCGCCGGTTTGGGTGATGTGCCCCGCCAAGAGGTTCATCGCAGGTGAGCCGATGAATTGTGCCACAAATTCATTTTCGGGCCGTTCATACAGATCCAGCGGCGTGCCGACTTGGGCAATGCCTTTGTTGGCCAGCACGACGATCCGGCTGGCCAAGGTCATCGCCTCCACCTGGTCATGTGTGACATAGATCATGGTGCGGTCTGGCATCGCTTCTTTCAAACGCGCGATCTCGATCCGGGTGGCGACACGCAGGGCGGCGTCCAGATTTGAGAGCGGCTCGTCAAACAGGTAAACCTTGGGGTCGCGCACAATAGAGCGGCCAATGGCAACCCGCTGACGTTGCCCGCCCGACAGTTCCTTGGGCAGACGATCCAGATAACTGTCGAGCTGCAGAACTTTGGCTGCGTTTTCCACCGCTGCATTGATCTCAGCCTTGGATTTCTTGGCGATTTTGAGCGCAAAGGCCATGTTTTCACGCACGGTCATATGCGGATAAAGCGCGTAGGATTGAAACACCATCGCAATGCCACGCTGGGCGGGCGGCGTGTCATTCACCACGTGCCCGTCGATCGTCAGCTCTCCGTCTGAGATCTTTTCCAAACCTGCGATCATGCGCAACAGGGTGGATTTCCCACATCCAGACGGGCCGACAAAAACAATCAGCTCGCCCTTGTCGATGTCTAGATTTATATCCTGCAGAACATTGACGCTGTTGGCGTAGGTCTTTGCGATGCCGCTTAGTTTCAGCTCAGCCATCTTACTGTTCCTCCCGCTTCACCGCGATGCAATATTCCCAAGCGCCCAAGGACACTTGATTGCCACGCAGTTCAACCGCTCCGTCCAAATCTGTGGCTACGTTTTCCCAAGGGCCGTCCGGCAGGGTCAATGCCGCGTTTTCTTCGCCGAGGTTGAACGCGCAGAACACTTCCTGTTCGGCGTTGGTGCGATGAAAGCTCAGCACATCTGCGGCGACATCCATGCGGTCCTGCGTTCCGGTTTTCAAAACGGGCAAAGTCTCGCGCAGTGCAATGGCCTTACGATAGTGGTGGAGCACCGAGCCCGGTGCCCGCTCTTGCAGATCCACCGCAATTTCACGCTGGGTCTCGCTGACGGGCAACCAGGGTTTCACCGAAGCGAAACCTGCGTTTTCATCCTGCGTGTCCCAGACCATTGGCGTGCGGCACCCATCGCGCCCTTTGAATTCAGGCCAGAATTCAATGCCATAGGGATCCTGCAGATCGTCAAAGGCAACGTCAGCCTCAGACAGGCCCAGCTCTTCGCCCTGATACAGGCAGACCGAGCCGCGCAGGCACATCAGCAAGGCAGCATAGGTGCGAAGCGCCGCATCGCTCAGCTGCCAGCGGGTTCCGTGGCGGACCACGTCGTGGTTGGAAAAGGCCCAACAGGCCCAGGCGCCTTTGCCGATGGTGTCGAGCCGGTTGAACACCTGTTTGACCATTTGCGCCGTCACCGGATCAGGCCCCAAGAATTCAAAGGCATAACACATATGCATGCGGTCATCGCCCTGGGTGTATTCGCCCATGATCTCAAGCCCGCGTTGCGCATCGCCGACCTCACCCAGACAGGCGCGGGCATTATATTGGTCGGTCAATCCGCGCAGACGTTCCAGAAAGACCAGATTTTCCGGCTGGTTCTTGGAGTAGAGGTGGCGCTGGTGATTATAGGGGTTCACCGATGGTGCAATGCTGCCGTTGCGCTCTTCGGGTGCCAGGGGCGGGTTGCTGCGCAGCTCCTTGTCGTGGAAATAGAAATTGATCGTGTCCAGACGGAAACCATCCACGCCGCGTTCCAACCAAAACCTGGCGGTGTCCAGCAAGGCATCCTGCACCGCGCTGCTGTGGAAATTCAGGTCCGGTTGCGACGTCAGAAAGTTGTGCAGGTAATATTGTTCGCGACGGCTGTCCCATTGCCAGGCAGAGCCGCCAAAGATCGACAGCCAATTGTTGGGCGGGGTGCCATCTGGTTGTGGGTCCGCCCAAACATACCAATCGGATTTAGGGTTGGAGCGATTGGCGCGGCTTTCGCTGAACCAGGGATGTTGGTCCGAGGTATGCGACAGCACAAGATCAATCATCACCTTGAGCCCTAGTTCATGGGCGCGCGTCAACAGGGCGTCGAAATCCGCCAGGCTTCCAAACAATGGGTCCACATCGCGATAGTCACTGACGTCGTAGCCAAAGTCCTTCATCGGGGATTTGAAGAAGGGCGAGATCCAGATCGCATCCACGCCCAGCGACGCAACATAGGGCAGTCGCTGGGTGATCCCTTGCAGATCGCCAACACCGTCGCCGTTGCTGTCCTGAAAACTGCGCGGGTAGATTTGGTAAATCACACCGCCCTGCCACCAATCGGTGTCCTGCGCCAAATGTTTGGAAGTTTGCACGTTCATTTGTATATCCTATTTCACGGAACCGGCGAGAAGCCCGCGGACCAGGTATCTTTGAAGAGTGAAAAAGACCGCCAGCGGCACTGCGATCGAGATAAAGGCGGATGTCGCCAGGATTTCCCAATTGCCGCCACGGGTGCCCAACAGCTCGACCAGTTTTTGGGTCATCACTGTGGTCTCTCCGGTGGCGTCCACCAGAAACACTTTGGCCACCAATAGATCGTTCCAGGTCCAAAGGAACTGAAAGATCGCAAAAGAAGCCAGTGCCGGGAAGCTGAGCGGCAGGATGATCCGGGTGAAGATCTGATATTCGGTGGCCCCGTCAACCCGCGCGTTTTCGATGATATCGCGCGGCAGGCCCACCATGTAATTGCGCAAAAGGTAGATCGCGAGCGGCAGGCCAAATCCGGTATGGGCCAGCCAGACGCCCATATACCCTTTGCCAATGCCAATACCGAGGTGCAGTTTCAACAAGGGGATCAACGCCAGTTGAAGCGGCACGACCAGTAGCGCGACAATGGCTGCCACCAGCAATGCGCGTCCCGGAAACTCCATCCACGCCAACGCATAGGCCGCAAATGCCGCGACCAGGATCGGGATGATGGTCGCCGGGATCGTCACTGTCAGGGTAGAGAAAAACGCCTGGCTCATCCCTTCGATATTGTCCGGGTCAAACAGGATGTTTCGGTAGTTGTTTAAGGTAAATTCAGGCGCAACCGTGGTGCCCAGAAACACCCGTTGGCCGCGCGATCCGATAAAGGCCGCGCTGTGTTCCATCCGGTAGCGCCCGTTGGCCATCACAGTGATGGTGCCGCCTTTGCGCAGCTCGGCCACCTCTCCGGGGACAAAGGCGTCCACTGCGCGCGATGAGATCCCCCAGCTGTGGATCGTCGCGTCTTGACCCTCGTCCAGCAGGTTGCCCTCGATCACAAAGAGCGGGCCCTCTTGTACCTGCGTATCCGGTGATGCTGTGCGCAAGGTCATTGTCTGCTCAGAGGGGAACAAAGATTTCCACCAGCCGCTGGATGCAATCTGATCGGTCGTGCGAAAGGAGGATACAAATAGCCCCAGCGTCGGAAACACCCAAAGCGCCACAAGAATAACAACAGAGATATGGGTGACCCAAGTGAGGGTGGATTTTGTTCCAGCGATATTGTCCATTGTCGTTCCCTCAGCGCATTTCTTTGCGGGCGTTGCGGACGTTCCAGACTAGGATCGGCAGCACCAGGATCATGATGACAATCGCCGCCGCCGAGCCAACGCCCCAGTCATTGGCGCGAAACAGCTTGTCGAACATGTAATTGGCCAGCACCTGTGTCTCCCACTGGCCGTTGGTCATGGTGAAGACGATGTCGAACACTTTCAGCACGGTGATGGTTATGGTGGTCCAAACCACAAGAATGGTCGTTTTGATCTGGGGAACCTTGATTTTAAAGAAGATCTGCATCGGGCTGGCCCCATCGACAATGGCGGCCTCAACCGTTTCTTCGGGAATGCCGCGCAGGGCCGCCGACAGGATCACCATGGCAAATCCGGTCTGGATCCAGATCAGAACCAGCATCAAAAAGAAGTTGTTCCACACCGGCATGGTCAACCAGGTCAGCGGGGCCTCGCCGCCCATGAACATATAGATCGCGTTGAAAATCCCGATCTGATCCTGATCCGCAGGGCGCACATCATAGACCAGTTTCCAGATCACCGACGCCCCCACAAATGAGATCGCCATCGGCATAAAGATCAGGGATTTGGCAACATTGCCCCAACGAATGCGATCCGTCAGTTGGGCTGCCAACAGGCCAAAACCGGTCGCCCCGGCAGGCACCACCAGAAGCCACAACATATTGTTGCGCAGGGCCTCCCAGAATTTTGGTTCTTTGGACATCTGTATGTAATTGTCCAAACCAACCCATTGAATTCCCCCACCCGGGACGCGTTCCGTGAGTGAAAGCCGCAAGGTCTCAACCACCGGATAGGCAAGATACACCCCCACGGCGCAGAGCGCCGGACAGAGGAAAAGCCATGGACGGACCAGATTGGCACGGTTGATGTTACGACCCGCGTGAGGGCCGCGTGGGGGAAACAGGACCTTGTCCAAAATCTGGTTGGACAGGGCAAAATAGGCGACACATGCGGTAACGCCAAAGATGATAATCGACAGCCCCTGAAGTGCCGGATGCATGATCGTTCCCCTGAGTTCGAATAAAGCCGTGTGGTTCAAAAGTCGGGCCAGCATGGGAGCCCCCCACGCTGGCCTGACCGATGTTCAGTGGTTTCTATTTCAACGCATCCCAAGAGGCTTGAATTTCATCCGCCACCTGTTGTGCGGATTTACCACCCGCATAATCCACCATTCCGGTCCAAAACGACCCCGCACCAACACCGCCCGGCATCAGGTCCGAGGCATCAAATCGAAAGGTGGTAGCACCCAGCAGGATCTCGTTCATTTTACGCAAGGTAGGGTCCGAGAATTTGGAGGCATCCACCCCTTTGTGTGGGGTCAGAAACCCCTGACGCGCCATCCAGATTTCATGCGCGGCTGGGTCTTGCAAATAGGCGATCAGATCATGGGCTGCCTGGTTTTCATTGGTGATTGCCCAGACCGTGCCCGCACCCAGAACCGGTGTGCCTAGATCCTTGTCTGCATAGGCCGGGAAGTAGAAAAAGTCCGCGTCCTCACCCACAATTGTGCCTTCGGGGAAGAAGGACGGGATAAAAGAAGCCTGGCGGTGCATGTAGCACTGTGGCGGTGCATCAAACATGCCCTTGGGGCTGTCGCGGAAGTCTGTTGTGGCCACCGCACCTGCGCCGCCGGCCACATAATCCTCGTTACGTGCAAAGCTGCCGAATTCCTCAATTGCGGCGACAACTTTTGGATCGTTGAATTTCAAACCATTGCTGACCCAGGCATCGTAATCCGCCGGGCTTTGGGTGCGCAGCATCAGATCCTCGACCCAATCGGTGGCCGGCCAACCAGTGGCACCGCCAGATCCCAGACCAATACACCAGGGTGTTTCACCGTCGGCCACGATCTGATTAGTCAGCGCCTTCAGCTCCTCCATTGAGTTTGGAACTTCATAGCCTGCGTCTTCAAAGTTTTCCGGCAGGTACCAAACCAGCGATTTCACATCGACCTTGTAGAAAAACCCAAACAGGTCCGTCGCGCCATCCGTGCCTGCAAACGTGCCCAGATCGACCCAGGATTGGCCAGCCGCATAGTTTTCGCGGATCCAGTCCCCGGTGCCATCAGCCAGAGGTGTCAAGAAACCGCCCTTGGCCAGTTCCGCCGCCAGACCAGGTTGTGGGAAGATTGCGATATTGGGGGCCGAGCCCGCCTCGGCGTCGATACGTATCTGCTGTTCGAAACTGTCAGAGCCCACATAGGACACAGTGTGACCGGTCGCGGCCGCAAACCCCTCCAGCACGGCCTCAACATTCAACTGGTCCGGACCAAGCCAGGGACCAAACACAGTCAGGTCTTCGGCCAAAACAGGGCCAGACATCACAGCAAGCGCCGCAGCGCCGCTCAAAATCGACTTTTTCATCATTCTCCTCCCATACACGCAACGCGCAAGAAATCAGCAAAGCGACTCATTTTTCAAAGCGCTTTGGAGCAAACTTGTAGCGGGACTCCCCCTTGCGTTGTCAACAACAAATAGAAAATTTGTTATTTGCGGCCCTATTTTTACAGGTTTTGCGCAATAGCCTCACAAAGCCATTGACCCACAGATATCTATTCCGGCAAAAGATAGCATCACTATTTAAAGCGCTTTGAATCTCATGAACCTCAAGACTCTTGCCGAACAACTGGGACTTTCGCAAACCACGGTCAGCCGGGCGCTGAACGGGTATCCAGAGGTGAGCGAAGCAACGCGGTTGCGGGTTCAACAGGCGGCTGAGCAATTTGGTTACCGCCCCAACAGCCGTGCCAAAGGGTTGGCCACCGGGCGTGCGATGATGATCGGCCACGTCATTCCGACCTCTAACAAGCATGAGATGGTGAACCCGGTTTTTGGAGATTTTGTCGCCGGTGCTTCCGAGGCCTATGCCAAGTTCGGCTATGATATGATGTTCACGCGGGTGCAGGACGGCAATGCGGAACAAGCCTACCGCGAGCTACTGGCCAAACGAGCGGTTGACGGCGTGGTTCTGCAAGGCCCCTTGATCAATGACAGCCGGATTGCCCTGCTGAACAAGATGGGCCTGCCCTTTGTTGTGCACGGACGCTCGACTGGTGTGAGCGAGGCATACAGCTGGGTCGATGTGAACAACAAACGTGCCTTTGAACGGGCGACCGAGTTTCTGATTGATCTGGGCCATCGCCGCATTGCGCTGCTGAACGGGTTGGAGACGATGGATTTCGCCCAACGGCGACGTGATGGTTATCTACACGCCCTGAAACATCGCGGGCTAGCGGCATCCCCGGATCTGATGCGGGCGCAGGAGATGACCGAAGTCTATGGCTATCGGGAAACCATGTCCTTGCTGGCGCTAAAAACGCCCCCCACTGCGATTTTGACCTCTTCGATGATCACTGCGATCGGGGTTCGGCGCGCGATTGAGGATTCTGGCTTGAAAATGGGGCGCGATATCTCGGTCATCACTCATGATGATGACCTGTCCTATCTGAAAAACGGTCAAGACGTCCCGATTTTTACTGCGCTGCGCTCCTCCGTCCGGCAGGCGGGTGAAATTGCCGCCGCAATGCTGGCCGAGCTGATTGACACACCAGATCATGCGCCGATGACCCGGATGCTGGAAGCCGAATTGGTTGTTGGTTGCTCCAGCGGCCCTGCCCCACAGGATTAAAACCATGCACTTCAAACGCTCTGATTTCCCACAAGATTTCCAATTTGGCGTCGCAACGTCGGCCTATCAGATCGAAGGCCATGCCTTTGGTGGTGCGGGCGCCACCCATTGGGACACCTTTGCTGCCACGCCAGGCAACGTGGTGCGGGCGGAAGATGGCGCGCAGGGCTGCGACCACTATCACCGCTACGGCGAAGATCTGGACCTGATCGCAGCGGCCGGGCTGGACTGCTATCGGTTTTCCACCAGTTGGGCGCGGGTAATGCCCGAGGGGCGCGGCCCGGTAAATCAGGAGGGGTTGGATTACTACGACCGGCTGACGGATGCGATGCTGGAACGGGGCATCAAACCCTGCGCGACCCTATATCACTGGGAGCTGCCGGCACCTCTGGCGGACCTCGGCGGCTGGCGCAACCGCGACATTGCCGGTTGGTTTGGCGATTTCACCGAGGTGATCATGGGCCGTATCGGTGACCGTATGCACAGTGTCGCGCCGATCAACGAACCCTGGTGTGTCAGCTGGTTAAGCCATTTTCTGGGCCATCACGCCCCTGGCCTGCGCGACATTCGCGCCACGGCGCATGCCATGCATCATGTCCTTTTGGCCCATGGTACCGCAATTGAGCGGATGCGCGGAATGGGCATGGGAAACCTTGGGGCGATTTTCAACATGGAATGGGCTGACCCGGTGGATGACAGCCCGGAGGCGCGCAAGGCGGCCGATACTTATGACGCCTACTACAATCGGTTTTTCCTGAGCGGGATCTTTCATAAATGCTATCCGGATCTGGTGCTGGAAGGGTTAGAGCCCCATATGCCGAAACGCTGGCAGGATGATTTTGACACCATTGCACAGCCGGTGGATTGGTGCGGGGTGAATTACTACACGCGCAAGCTGCTCGCCCCGAACGATGGCCCCTGGCCACACCATCACGAGGTCGACGGCCCGTTGCCCAAGACGCAGATGGGTTGGGAGATCTACCCCGAAGGGCTCTATGAATTCCTGAAACGTACCGCCGCCGAATACACGGGCGAGCTGCCCATCCACATTACCGAAAACGGCATGGCCAATGCGGATGTGATCAGCGACGGCGCCGTTCATGACGTTGCACGGATCGATTACATAAACCAGCACCTAGATGCCGTGTTAAAGGCCGTTGCAGACGCCGTGCCGGTGGAGGGTTATTTCCTATGGTCGCTGCTGGACAACTACGAATGGGCCTTGGGGTATGAGAAACGCTTTGGCATGGTGCATGTGGATTTCGACACGATGAAACGCACCCCAAAAGCCTCGTTTCTGACCCTCAAAGACGCGTTGGGGCGGTAAAACCGCCCCGAAACATCGTTTAATCTGTGAATTATGCGGCTTTTAGGATGCCGCTTGCGCCAGATAACGCCGCAACGTTGCCCGTGTGCCGTCGGCCCACAGATGGGTCAGCCATTTGGTAAAGGCATCGCAGAACTGCGCAGTCTCAGCCAGATCACCATAGATTTGCGGCTGCTCCAACCATTTGGACGGATCTGCCTGCGCCGCTTTGGCCAGATCATGCAAACGGTCCCAGTCGGGGTCGTTGGCTTCGATCACGCTGCCATCTTCGCGGGTGCCTGCACACATACGAGCCCAGAGCGCTTCGACCAGGCTGAGCCCCTCGACCGAGCCCCCCGCGGCAAGGGAATCCGACAGGATCGGCAACAGGAACCCGGTATGGCGTGACGAGCCGTCAAAGGCCACACGCCGGGTTGTGTCCCGGATGCGTGGGTTGCTGAAGCGGCTACGCACCAGGGCTACATAGTCGACAACCGCCATGCCCGGCACCGGTTGGACCGTAGGCGACATCTCTTCGGCCTGGACCTTGTCAAAAAACGCGCTGATGTCGGGATCTGACATGCAGTCCGAGATGGTCTCAAGCGACAACAGCTCGCCGGCGTTCGCCAGAACTTGGTGGCCGGCATTCAGAATGCGGATTTTCACCGCCTCATAGGCCTCAACCTTGTCCGTAAACGTCGCGCCCACCTTTTCCCAATCCGGGCGACCGGCGCAGAAGTCATCTTCGATCACCCATTGGCGGTAATTTTCATGGGTGACGGGGGCTGCGTCGTCGATGCCGAGGCTTTGCGCCAGTGCGATTTCATCGGGGCCGGTTGCGGGCACGATGCAGTCGACCATGGAATTCGGGAAGGACGCGTTTTCCGCGATCCACTCAGCCAATGTGGGGTCTTGCAGTTTGGCAAGACCAACAACCAAGTCACGCGTGATATGACCATTGCCCTGCAGATTGTCGCAGCTTTGCACCGTGAAGGGTCCCAGACCCGCAGCGCGCCGCGCCGCGAAAGCCGCGGTAATCGCACCAAATGCCGTGGTCGGACGGGTCGGGTTGATCACATCCTGTTGCAGGTCGGCGTGGCTCAGATCCGGCACGCCCGTCGCGGGGTCCAAGAAATAGCCGCCTTCGGTCACTGTCAGGGCCACAATGCGAATTTGAGGGTCCGACATCGCCTTGATCAACGGGGCATTGCCATCGGTGATCGGCACGTAATCGATCATGGAGCCCGTAACCTCGGCCGAAGTGCCGCTGGGGTCCAGCTCAATCAGAGTGGTCAGGCAATCCTGTTTCAGCAGGCGGTCGCGCATGAGGGTGTCATATTGACGTACACCCGCTCCCAGGATTGCCCAGTTTTGCCCCTCACCTTTTTGCATCAGCTGGTGGGTATACCAGGCCTGGTGAGCCCGGTGGAAGTTACCCAGCCCGATGTGCACAATGCCCGCAGCAAGGGAGGTGCGGTCATAGGTGGGGCGCGAAATCGCCTGGGGCAGCTGCGCCAGGCTTGCATTGGACAGCTTAACAGCTGCCTTCTCATGATTATTGTTGTCCATCAGCTCATCCACTGTCCGCCATCGACGTTGTAAGTCTGGGCGACGATGTAATTGGCCTCTTCACTGGCCAGAAACACCGCCATACCCACGAGATCTTCGGCACGACCCATGCGCCCAAAAGGAACGCTGTCGCCGACTTCTTTCTTCTTTTGCCCCGGTGCCTTGCCTTCGTATTTTGCAAAGAAAGCATCGACCCCGTCCCAATGTTCACCGTCCACCACGCCCGGAGCGATGGCGTTGACGTTGATACCGTGCTGGATCAGATCCAGACCGGCCGATTGGGTCAGGCTGATCGTCGCCGCCTTGGTGGCGCAATAGACGCCAACCAAAGCTTCACCGCGACGACCGGCCTGGCTGGCCATATTGATAATCTTGCCGCCCTGCCCGCGTGCGATCATGTGGCGGGCCACCGCTTGCAATGTGAACAGCGTGCCAGAGACATTGACGTCAAACACACGATCATAGTCCTGGCGCGTGATTTCCACGATGGGCGCGGCGGTAAAGAGGGCTGCATTGTTGATCAGGATGTCGATCTGACCGAGGGTTTCGATCGTCTCATTGACAGCCTGATCAATACTGTCTTGGCGGGTGACATCCAAAGTGACCGCATGCGCCGCCGGACCAAGGTCCTGTGCGGCGCTTTGGGCGGCCTCATAATTGATGTCTGCAATGGCAACATTGGCACCTTCGCGGACATAGGCCTGGGCAAATGCCAGTCCTATGCCTCGTGCAGCGCCAGTGATCAGCGCGCATTTGCCCGCCAGTCGCATCATTCGACCCGCAACCCTTGTTGGTCAAACTTGTGCAATTGATCCATTTGCGGTGTCAGATAGATCGTGTCGCCATGACGCGCTTCGATATCGCCGGTGATCCGCACGGTGATCATATCAGTCAGACCGGTGTCATGGACGTGGATGAACGTGTCAGAACCAAGATGTTCGGCAACGCCCACGCGTCCTTTCCACATGCCGTCGGTCTTGCTGACGTCAATGTGCTCTGGACGGATGCCAACACCGGATGCGCCCAGCTTTTGCGCCTCTTCCCCGTGGATGATGTTCATCTTGGGAGAGCCGATAAAGCCTGCAACAAATTCGTTGCGCGGCTTGTGATACAGCTCAAGCGGGCTACCAACCTGTTCGATATGACCAGCGCGCAACACAACGATCTTGTCCGCCATGGTCATGGCTTCGACCTGATCGTGGGTCACATAGATCATCGTGGTTTTCAGGCGCTCGTGCAGCTCGCTGATTTCAAGGCGCATGCCAACCCGCAGGGCCGCATCCAGGTTTGACAAAGGTTCGTCAAACAGGAACGCCGAGGGTTCGCGCACAATCGAACGGCCGATCGCAACACGCTGGCGCTGACCACCTGACAACTGACCCGGCTTGCGGTCCAGATAGTCGGTCAGGTTCAGAGCTTTGGCCGCAGCTTCGATCCGACGGTTTTGCTCGTCTTCCGGCATTTTCGCCATCTTCATCGGGAAGGCGATGTTTTTGCGCACCGACATATGCGGGTACAAAGCATAGCTTTGGAACACCATCGCCAGACCGCGTTTTGCAGGCGGCACCTCGGTTGCATCGGCATCATCGATCACGATACGACCGCTGGTGGTGTCTTCCAGACCTGCGATCAGGCGCAAAAGGGTAGATTTACCGCAGCCCGAGGGGCCAACAAACACTGTAAATTCACCGTCTTCGATGGTCAGGTCCAGTGGCGGAATAACTTCGACCTCGCCAAACTTTTTCTGGACTTTCTCAAGTACAATACGTCCCATAAGTCTATTCCTTATTTCACGGCGCCGAAGGTCAGGCCGCTGACAAGTTGTTTCTGGCTGAACCAGCCCAGGATCAGGATCGGCGCAATCGCCATCGTCGATGCCGCGCTAAGCTTGGCGTAGAACAGGCCTTCCGGGCTGGAATAGCTTGCAATGAACGCTGTCAGCGGTGCCGCTTTGGCGGCTGTCAGGTTCAAGGTCCAGAAGGCTTCGTTCCAGGCCAGGATGACGTTCAGCAGCAAGGTCGATGCAATGCCGGGGATCGCCATGGGGGTCAGGATGTGGACCACTTCCTCTTTCAACGACGCGCCATCCATGCGGGCCGCTTCCAAGATCTCACCGGGGATCTCCTTGAAGTAGGTGTAAAGCATCCACACGATGATCGGCAGGTTAATCAACATCAGAACGATCATCAGGCCAATTTTTGTATCCAGAATCCCCATTTTGATAAAGATCAGGTAGATCGGATACAGAACACCAACCGCAGGCAACATCTTGGTGGAGAGCATCCACAAGAGGATGTCTTTGGTCCGCTTGCTGGGCACAAAGGCCATCGACCAGGCTGCCGGAATAGCGATGATAATGCCTAATACGGTGGAGCCACCGGCGATAATGATCGAATTCCACAAGAAGCGCGCATAGTCAGAGCGCTCCAGAACGGTCGCGTAGTTTTCTAAGGTCCAGTCAAACCCCAAAAAGACGGGTGGGTCTGCAATGGCCACCGCTTCGGTTTTGAAGCTGGTGAGAATGGTCCACAGGATCGGAAAGAAGATCAGCAAGCCAACGGCCCAAGCGGCGGTCGTATTGATGATTTTTCGTTTTTGCGTAACTGCACGTGCCATATGGGTGCCTCCTCACGCGTCCAGATTTTTGCCGACGATGCGCATCAGGAAGATGGCAACGATATTGGCAAGAATGATTGCATAGACACCACCAGCAGAGCCCAGTCCGATATTCTGGCTTTCAAGCACGCGCTGGAAAATCAGATAGGTCAGGGTTTTGGTACCAAAGGCACCTTGGGTGGTGACGAAGATCTCTGCAAAGATCGACAGCAGGAAGATCGTCTGGATCAAGAGCACGATGGTGATCGCACGGCCCAGGTGGGGCAAAACGATATAGCCAAAGCGTGCCAGCGGGCTTGCGCCATCCATTTCAGATGCTTCCAGCTGTTCGCCGTCCAAAGATTGGATCGCGGTCAGCAGGATCAGGGTCGCAAAGGGCAGCCATTGCCAGCTGACGATCAAGATGATCGATTCCAGCGAGGCCTCGGTCAACCAGACCATGGGTTCGGCTCCAAAGAACTTCCACAGATGGGCGAACAGGCCGTTCACCGGGTCCATGAACATGTTCTTCCACACCAGCGCCGAAACGGTTGGCATAACAAAGAACGGCGCGATGACCAGAATGCGGACAATACCTTGGCCCCACATCGGCTGGTTCAACAGGATTGCCAGCAAAACGCCCAGCACGATGGTGATGATCAGGACACCACCAACAATTGTGAGCGTAGTCAGAACAGACGGCCAAAACGCGCTGGAGGTTACAAAACGGATGTAGTTGTCAAAACCAACCCAGCCGAGGTCTCCTCCGCGTAGCGGCAAGTATTTCTTGAACGAAAACCACAGGGTCATCGTGAGCGGGACGAGCATCCAGCCCAGAAGCAAGACGACCGCCGGGGCCATCATGAGGCGGGCTGCGGATCGGGAATGCTGTGTGGCCATGACACACCTCCATTGTTCGCGGACCATGAGTTCCGCATTGATTATGTTGGCCGATTTAAGAAAGGGGCCGGTGAACAACCCTGGGGTCATCCACCGGCGGAGGAAGGGAGATTAGTAGCCTGCGGCTTCCATCTCGTCCGTGGTCAGGGCTTGTGCCTTGGCCAGGGCTTCTGCAGGGGTCTGTTGACCGGCCAGTGCGGCCGAGAACTCTTGCCCTACTTGAGTAGCGATACCGGCAAACTCCGGAATAGCTGCGAACTGAACACCTACGTAAGGTACCGGGTCAACTGTTGGGTTCACCGGGTCTGCCGAAAGGATGCTTTCCAGCGTCATTTTAGCAAAAGGTACCGCTTGGTAATTCGGGTTCTCATACAGAGAGGTACGCGCACCGGGCGGTACGTTGG
Organism: uncultured Paracoccaceae bacterium; assembly: GCA_947497985.1. Lineage (GTDB taxonomy): Bacteria > Pseudomonadota > Alphaproteobacteria > Rhodobacterales > Rhodobacteraceae > Epibacterium. Next base: position 267,695 of record CANMIX010000002.1, on the reverse strand, counting down.
CCCAACCTTCTTTGGAAGCGACCAGCTCGATATAGGCTTTGGATGTTGCCCACTGGATGAATTCCTTGGCAGCACCTTCTTTTTGAGTGCCTGCAGGGATGGCCAATGCCCATGCCCAGAGCCAGTTACCGCGCTTGCCGAGGCCTGTATCAGGGGCCAGAGCAAAGCCAACTTTGTCAGCTACGGTGGAGTCATCAGGATTGGTCACAAAGGATGCCGCAACGGTTGCGTCGATCCACATGCCGCATTTGCCCTGTTGGAACAACGACAGGTTTTCGTTGAAACCGTTGTTGGATGCACCGGGAGGGCCCGCGTCGTTCATCAGGTCGATGTAGAAGTTCAGCGTGTTGGACCAAGCTTCGCTGTCGAACTGAGGTTTCCAGTTTTCGTCAAACCAGCGTGCACCAAATGCGTTGGACGTCGCGGTGAGGAACGCCATGTTCTCGCCCCAACCCGCTTTGCCGCGCAGACAGATACCGTAGATTTCGTTTTCTTTGTCGGTCATCTTGCGCGCTGCATCTGCCACAACTTCCCATGTGGGCGCGTCGGGCATTTCGATACCTGCTTTTTCCATCAGGTCCGTGCGATACATGATCATCGAGCTTTCGCCATAGAAAGGCGCCGCAAAGAGCGTGCCGTCCAGCGAAAGACCACCGCGCATTGCGGGCAGGATGTCGTCTACGTCATATTCAGCAGGCAGGTCGTCCAGCGATACGAGCCAACCGTTTTTGGCCCAGATCGGTGTTTCGTACATACCAATGGTCATGATGTCGAACTGACCGCCCTTGGCGGAGATGTCAGTGGTCACACGCTGGCGAAGAACGTTCTCCTCCAGAGTAACCCACTCAACTTCGTGACCTGTTTTTGCAGTGAAATCGTCAGTGAGACCCTGCATGCGGATCATGTCACCGTTGTTCACTGTGGCGATGGTGATTGTATCCGCCATTGCGCCGCCTGCGGCCAATGCAGATACGGCTACCGCCGCACTAAATGCGTTCTTGAGATACATCCGTGTCCTCCCTAGTTGTCTGGATGTCGTCTTGAAACGCTACCTTCAAAACCCTATCGCGTCAATTTAATTTTTACGCGCGTAAATTTTGAAAGATTTTCCCAAATGCTAACAAGTGGTTACCAGCACAATTACGCAGAACCACGCATGACCAATTTTCCATCGAAAAGTGTCTCTTCGCGCATTTTTTCGGCAGATCCCGACTCAATCACCTCAAAAAGTGATTCAGCGCTTTTTGTGGCAATCGACTCATAGTCTTGCGACACCGTGGTCAATGTCGGACAGGTGTATCGTGAGAACGGATGGTCATCGTGCCCAGCCACACGCAACGCGCACCCGTCGCCCAAGCCAACCCGCATACCCTTTTGATATGCCGCCGACAGAAACCCAATCGCCAGACGGTCATTGCTGCACAGAACAGTGTCTGTTGGCAGGCTGCGCTCTTCCAGAACACGCGAACCTTCGCGAAAGCCGATCGCCTCGAACTCCCAGCCGTCGCCGTCCACCTGGATCAACTGCGGCTCATGACCCAAGGCTTCCATTGCTGCGACATAGGCCTGACGACGCTTGAACGCATTTGGATTGCTGGGCAGTCGCATCTCAAAAAACGACGGCGGCTCGCCAGTTCGGCACAGGTAATCCACAATTAAATTAATGCTTTGCTGATTGTTAGACCCAACAAACGCCTCACCGATGGTTTCAAGATTGGCGTCAAACAGAACCGTTGGGACATCCTGACTGAACTCCGCAATCCGCTCGGGGTCTGATCCGCGCCCAAGGGGGGCCAACAAGACGCCAGCGGGCTTCATCAGCCGTAGACTGTTTAGGTTCTCAACCTCCAGATCAGCATCGCCGTGCGAGCCCAGTAGAACCGGCCGGTATCCAGCCGCGATCACCAGATCCTCCATGTGACGCGCCATTTCCGCAAAGAACGGGTCCGCCAGATAGGGGACAATCACGCCGATGTTCTTGGTCAGACGTCGGTTCTGATTGATCGCATACATGTTTGGTTGATAGTCGAACTGCTCCAACGCGCGCTCAATGCGCTCACGCGTGGTTGCCCGCACACTGGTCGGGTCGTTGAAATACTTCGATATCGTCGGGCGGGAGATGCCACTTACACTGGCAAACTCCTCCATATTTCTAATTTTTGGTTCACTCATTCGAGTTTTGAGCCTTCTCTCCTCCAACATCGGCTTGGACTCCTACCTCCATCCTCACCGACGCCAACGCACGTATTATGTTTACGCGCGGCAATTTTTATACAATGTCACATTCAACGCATTCGGCAAAGACCATTTAGAGTTTGACATTGCACGACCACCGGAATGCTCGGATTGGCCCCAAGATACACCGCCATCACAGGGTTCCACAATCAGATCGCAAAACTACCGTCACGGCCGCGCGGTTCAGGTGGTCCTATGCACGCCTAGCTTTGACTGTGTGACGCAGCAGGACGTGCGGTTTTCAAACGCCGACAAACCCGCAATCATCCACGAAAAATACAGCGAAATACCTTGGCTGACATCCAAGGCATCAAGGTTGTCAACCAAGCCACAGGACCACGGTGCCAAGACATCAAGCCTGTTCAACGCGCCGACAGATTGCAAGACCCCGCCCTGTTCGGCGGCCTATCACGACACAGACGTTGTCGATGCCGTCCAACAAGAAAACACCCGCGACGACACTGGACCTATTTTTGGAACGCATTGGCCCTACTCTGCAAGGTCATCCGCTTTCTATGTAGGGAGAGATCAGAAAAAGAATCGAGTCCCCCCATGGCCCAATCCCCACAGACACTCTCTCCCCTATCTTTTGATACCCCAGAGGCAGTGATCGCCGCCTATACTCAGGTCAATTTGGTCGGTGGCGTTCGGGTTGCGACGGCTGCCGCGTTGGATGTGGTGAACCCTGCAACCGGAGCCATCCTGGGCCAGGCCGCAGCCAGTGACGCCACCGAGACCGACGCCGCCGTCGCCGCCGCCAAGGCCGCCCAAACCGCATGGGCCGCGACCCCTGCCCGCGCCCGTGGCAAGATTGTCGCCGAAGCGGCCCGCGCAGTTGCCGCCCAGTCCGAGATGATCGCCCAAGTTTTGGCGCGTGAAACCGGCAAGGCGATCCGCACCGAATGCCGGGGTGAGATCACCGTGGCCGCCGACATTCTGGAGTTCTACGGCAGCCTGGGCTCCGAGCTGAAAGGTCAGACCGTTCCGTTCAACCCGCGCATGTTGACCACCACCACCCGCGAGCCTTTGGGCGTCGTCGCTGCGATCCTGCCCTGGAACGTGCCGCTGGTTCTGGGCGCGCTGAAGATCGGCCCCGCATTGGTTGCGGGCAACACCGTGGTTGTCAAAGCCTCCGAGGAAGCGCCCTTTGCCACCTTCCTGATGGCTGAGATCATGATGCAGTTCCTGCCGGCCGGTGTATTGAACGTCGTCAACGGCGACGGTGCAAACTGTGGTCACGCGCTGACGCACCATGGCGACATCGCCAAGATCACCTTTACCGGGTCCGAGGCCGTGGGTGAGACTATCTACAAGGTCGCCGCCAGCCGGATCATTCCGGCGTCGCTTGAACTGGGCGGCAAATCCCCGATGATCATCTGCGCCGATGCGAATCTGGACAAGGCAGTGACCGGTGCGATCTCAGGTATGCGCTTCACCCGTCAGGGTCAAAGCTGTACCGCCGCCAGCCGGATCTATGTGCATGACGATCTGTATGACGCCTTTATGGCCAAGATCGAGGAACAGCTGAACACATTGGTCATTGGCGATCCACTGGATGAAACCACCGATGTAGGCACCGTCATCAACAAGAAACAGATGGATGTGATCCAAGGCTTCGTCGCCAAAGCCGAGACCACCGAAGGCGCCGAGATCCTGCGCTTTGGCACTCTGCCCGCCGACACCGATTTGGCACCGGATCTGTTCATGCAACCCACGTTGCTGGTCGGCCTGGACGAAGACCACCCCTGCGTCACGCAAGAGATCTTTGGCCCGGTTGCTGCCATTATGCGCTGGTCCGACTATGAAGACGTCATCGCCAAGGCCAACGGCACCCACTATGGCCTTGCGGCTTCTGTCTGGACCAAGGATCTGTCCACCGCGTTGGACAGCACATCGCGCCTGAATGCGGGCTATGTGCAGGTGAACCAGAACCTGACCATCCAGCCCAATGTCTCATATGGTGGGTTTGGCCGCTCTGGTCTGGGTAAAGAAGCCTCACTGGAGGCCATGTTGGAACACTTCACCCGGTCCAAGACCATCGTGATCAACTTCGACTAAGGTATAAAACATGGATCATGTTTTCCTTCTGTCCGCAGCGACCTTCGCTGCGGGCTTTTTGCGTGGTGTGACCGGATTTGGCTTTGCCCTTGCGGCGGTGCCAATCTACAGCCTTATCGTCTCTCCCATTTTCGCGGTCATCCTGGCACAAATCCTGCAGGTCGCTGCAGCTCCGGTTGATCTGGTGCAAAACCGCAAGATTATTGACAGGCGCGCGCTGGGTCTGTTGATCCTTGGCTCCCTGCCCGGTGTTGTGATTGGCGCATTGGTTGCCACGCAATTGTCCGCCGATCTTTTGCGTCTGGTGATTGCGGCGCTGGTGCTTTTGGGACTGCTGGCGCTGATGGCTAAAATCAAACTGCCCGGTGGGCGCGGACCGGCCTTGGTCGCCGGCGGCTGCGCGGGGCTGCTGGCCGGTATGGCCGCGATGCCCGGCCCGCCTGCGGTGGCCTATTTCCTGGGGCGCGACACGGACAAACGGGTCAGCCGTGCCTCATTGTTGTTGTTTTTTGCCTTCACTGCCGCCGCGGCGCTGAGTTTTGTCGCGCTGACATCCGATGTCTTGCAATGGTCCATGGGATTGAGCGCGGCACTGGCCTATCCGGCCTTGTTGCTGGGCAGTTGGGTGGGCACCAAGGTGTTTGAACGTCTTGGCGAAGGCTCTTACCGCACCGCCGCCTTGGGCGTTCTGTTCCTATCGGCTCTTTTGACCGGCGCAAAAGGTCTGCACGGCATTCTGTAAAGGCTCGCTCTCCTTAGAACGCGAAACGGCCGCTTATTTAGCGGCCGTTTTGGTTTTAAGGTCCGTTTGTGGGCTTAGGACTTGCCTTTCCATGGGACGAGGAAGGCTTCGGATTTGCGCATCAGGATGTCGATGCCAAATCCGATGAGGCCGATCATGACGATGCCCATGATGACGATGTCGGTGGCCTGGAATTTCGACGCCGCGACGATCATTTTGCCGGCGCCTTTTTCGGCCGCCACCAGTTCCGCCGCAACAACCGTGCCCCAGCAGACGCCCATGGCAACCCGTGCACCGGTAAAGATCTCGGGCAGCGAGTTCGGCAGGATCACATAGCGCAGCACCTGCCATTTGCTGGCCCCCAGCGAATAGGCCGCCTGCACCTTGGTGATATTGACCCCCGACACGCCCGCGCGCGCCGCAATGATCATCACCCACAGCGCCGCAAGGAACAGCAGAACGATCTTGCCCACTTCGCCGATACCGAACCAAATGATGACCAGCGGGATCAGCGCCAGCGGTGGCACCGGACGCATGAACTCCACGATCGGGTCAAACCAGCCGCGTGCCCAGCCCGAAAGACCCATCGCATAGCCCAGCGGAATGCCCACGAGCGAGCCCAAGAGGAAGCCCACAAACACCCGGTAGAGCGACCAGCCCACATGTTCAAACAGCGACACGTTCTGGTAGCCCTCGGTGGCGATCACCCAGAACCGTTCGGCAACGGCCTCGGGGGATGGCAGCCAGATCGGCTCCATCTGCCAGCCGGATTTTGGTGAGAAGTTCAGCGAGCCTTTGGCGGTCATCGTGACCTCACCATTGGGGACCGAAACCGTGTCGCCAGGTACAATCGCCTGACCTTCGACCGATGTCACAACCACATCGTCGCCGTCATTGCGATGGGCGCGGATCAGGACCGAGCGCCAGGCCGCAACCGTGGCCGCATCGTTTTGGGCAAAGCCTGCAGAGGTGCCCGCATCCGGGGTCTCCACGTCCTCTCCGGCCTCATGCACCAGGACCTGCACCGTGCCTGTCGCCGTCTCACCCGCCGGGTTTTGCGCCACATAGGTAAAGCTGGTCTCCCCTTTAAAGGGGCCCGGCATGTGGATCGGCACCAGTTTGGAGCCGGTAAACGCCCCCCAGACCAGAAACACCACAATCACCGAAATAACCGAGGCCGCCCGGTCCGAGGTCACCGCGCTTTCATCGCCAAACGTCACCGTCTTGAGCGAGGTGAAATCGGTGGTCTTGCTCATGAACGAGCGCACCATCCGCACCACGAAAAACGTCCCGATCAGCAGACCGAAATAGATCAATATACCGCCAATGCCTGACATCTTATGCGTCTCCCGCGCCCATAATTTCTTCTTCCATCTCCCAGATCATCTGGAGGATCTCTTTCTTGGTGTCGCCAAACTGCGGGTCTTCCTTGACCACGCGCAGATCCGCACCAACGGCCTTGTCGGCAAAGGGCAGACGGTATTCCTTGAAGATCCGACCGGGGCGCGGGGCCATCACCAGCAGGCGTTCGCCCAGCAACAGCGCCTCATCCACCGAGTGGGTGATCAAGATGATGGTCTTGCCGGTTTTCTTCCACAGATCCAGCACCAGACCTTGCATCTTCTCCCGCGTCAGCGCGTCCAGCGCGCCCAGGGGTTCATCCATCAAGATCACGTCGGGGTCATTGGCCAAGCAACGCGCCAGCGCCACCCGCTGCTGCATGCCGCCCGAAAGCTCATAAACCGCCTTGTCCTTGAAATCGCGCAGACCCACAGTGTCCAGCAGGTTTTCCACAATCGTATTGCGGTCCGCCTCGCCCATGTTCTTCATGCGCGGGCCGAATTCCACATTCTGGCGCACGCTCATCCATTCAAACAGCGCCCCCTTCTGGAACACCATGCCGCGTTCCGCATTGGGGCCTGTCACCGTATTGCCCGACAGGGTGACAACACCATCGGTGGGGGCCAGGAAACCGGCCACGATATTCAGCAGGGTGGATTTACCGCAGCCTGACGGTCCGAGAACTGACAAGAGTTCCCCTTCTTTGAGATCCAGCGACACGTTCTGCAGGGCCTGGACGTGGCTTCCGTCCGGCAATTCAAAACGCATGGATACATCATTAATCTGTAGGGCGCCCATGGGTGGGTCTCCTATGGTGTGCGTATGTGGAGGAGGGAGGGAGAGGTCGCGGGTCTGCGCCACCTCAAACGCGGCGCAGACCAAAGTGCGCGTGGCTTACTTGATCGCAGCCAGCGGTGCGGTGGTCACCGCGTCTTCATAGCTGTCCAGCGAGGATTGGATCGAGCCGCTTTCAACAAAGACGTCCGCCACACCCTTCATAAAGGTCGCAGCCGCGCCGCCCAACCAGGCGTCAGACAGCTGATCTTCGACGGAGGGGAAAGAGAAGGTCGACAGCGACGCCAAAGCCGCCTCTTCGTCCATGCCGGATTCAACCGCGATCTTGGTCAGCATCTCGGCCGACTGGTCTGCATTCCAGGCTGCGTTTGCTTCTGCTGTGACCGCCAGGAACTTGGCCACAAGCTCTTCGTTCTCAACAACAAAATCGGTCGGCGCAGAGGTGACGTCAAACACCAGAATGCCCAGCTCTTCTTTCTCGGCACCGGTCAACAGGATGTTGCCGTGCTCTTTCATGCGCGCCAGACCACCGCCCCAGCCGCAGGCGAAATCAACAGAACCCTGTGCCAGAGCCGCCGCGCCATCGGTCGGTGCCATGTCAACGATTTCCAGCGAGGCCAGGTCGACGCCGAAATGCTCCATCTGCTTCAGGAAGCCGTAATGCGCCGCTGTGCCCAGAGGAACCGCAACCTTTTTGCTCGCCAGCTCATCGGCGCTTTCTTTGTCGATCTCAAGCGTCGTCGCCACAACGCAGTTGTCGTTCTCAGAGTAGCTCACAGCCACATCCAGAACTTGCAGAGGCTGACCGGAAGAGGCCGCAACCACAAACGGAGGCACACCCTGGCTCACAGAGATCTGAACGTCACCAGACGCCATCGCCGCAGACATCGCTGTCCCCGTCTCAAACGCAACCCAATTTACGTCAACACCAAGCGCTTCGTCATAAACACCATCCGCCTTCGCTGCCAAAAACGGCATCGGCCATTCCAGAAAATAACCAACAGTCAACTCCTCCGAGGACGCAGAGGTGGCCATTGCAGTTGCAGCCAGTGCGGTGCCGCCGAGAAGGGTCTTGATCCGTGTCGAAATGCTCATCTTTAACTCCTTGTTGTTTGATGAACGACATTTGTGTTCTTTGAACGGCCGGTTTGCCCGGCTTCGTGTTTATGTTTTTGATTTCACTTGCGTTATAGGGTTCTTGATTGATCGGCAAGTGACCAGACTTGGCATGGAATTTACCATGAATTTGAATGTGCTTGCCTATTTTTAAGGCACTAAGCGCCACGACATCCACGGTGGAATTCCCCCCTATATTCACGCCGGTTTCAACCCGCCAAAAACCCCATAGAGTTTGCAGGAATGTTGCGAATTTGATTGGCGGCGCGGCGCGACAATACCGTCGTCTGTGTGACAGATTCGTTAGGGCGCGCCGCTAAGAGGCAGGATTAAACGCGCTAAATCATGCAGCTTTCGCCGATAATGATTGCAGTGCCTGATCCAGGGTTCCTACGATCTGTTCGATCTCCTCTTTTCCGGTAATCAAGGCAGGGCTCAAACACAGCGTGTTGTTGAACCCTTGCATCGCTCGTGCGGTTTTGCCGATCAAAACGCCGGCCGTGTCACAGTGCGCGATCACACTGTCGACGATGCGTTCATTCATTGGTTCCTTGGTGATGCGGTCTTCGACCAGTTCAACGCCCCAGAACAGGCCCTTACCACGCACATCCCCAATCCAACCATGCCGGTCTTTCAATTCCAGCAACTTGCTTTCGAGGAACGCACCCATGCTCAGGGTGTTGTCCAACAGATTTTCGTCCTCGATGATGCGCATATTTTCCAGCGCTGCCGCCGGACCCGCTGTGCATCCGCCAAAAGTGGAAATGTCGCGGAACATGGTCATCGGGTCGTCTGGAGTTGCCGTAAACTGCTGGAACACCTCTTCGGTCGTGATCAGGCACGAAATCGCGGCATAGCCGGAGGCCAGGCCTTTGGCTGTGGTGACCATGTCGGGTTTGATGCCAAAGTTCTGGTAGCCAAACCATTGACCCGTGCGTCCCATACCACAGACGACCTCATCCATAATGATCAGGATGTTGTATTTCTTGCAGATCTCTTGCACCCGTTCCCAATAGCCTTTGGGCGGTAGGATCACGCCGCCGCCTGCGGTCATCGGTTCCAGAATGATTGCACCAACAGTGTCAGCACCTTCACGCAAGATCACCTCTTCAATCGCATCCGCCGCGCGTTCGCCATAGTTTTCCACGTCCCATTGTTTGCGATACTCAAGGCAATGGGGCACTTCGACAAAGCCTTCGGGGAAAGGGCCGAAGCCCTCGCGACGTTGTCCCTGCCCAGTGGCGGCCAGCGCACCCAAGGTGGAGCCGTGATAATCACGCTCACGGAACAGGATTTTCCATTTCTTGCCACCGTGATGCTGGTGGGAAATCTGGCGCACCATTTTGAAGGCTTTCTCATTCGCCTCTGAGCCGGAGTTCAGGAAAAACACTCGGTTCAAGGTTGGTGCCTTTTCGATCACACGATCGGCAAATTGCGCGGCTGGCACGTTCCCAACGGTGCCCGCAAAGAAGTTGATCTGCTCCAATTGGTCCCGTACCGCATTTGCAATACGAGTCCGTCCGTAGCCGACATTGACGGTCCAAACACCACCGGACACGCCATCCAGAAACTCGTTGCCTGATTGATCCCAGACTCGCATGCCCTTGCCCTTGACCAGAATGCGCGGGTCCCGCTCGGCCAGTGCCGCGTGCTGAAACAGGTGATGCCAAACATGCGCGCGATCCGCTTTCACGGTCGAAGTCATCAGGTTGATGCCGAGCTGGTCGTCCATTTAGGTATCCTTTGGAGGTGCGTTTCTCGCATCACTGCCCAAGTCCGAAAATCCAACACAGTGCCAGCCGTGGCTTTTAGGTTGGGCCAGTTTACCGTCGCGCGGGACAAAGCTTGCAAGTTTGCGTAAAACTGCGCAGCCTAGAGCAGATTTGCAGGCGCAGCATTTGGCGTTTGTGTCTGTCCCCGTTGCCTGCCCGCGCAGGATGTGATCGCCAGCAAAGTCGAGGCCCGCCATTCAGTCCCTGCCCATATCCATCGATCGCACCAGTGGTGAACCGATCCAGAGCCAACTGCGCCGTGCCCTGATTGCCGCCATTGCAACCGGCCAACTTGCGCCGGGCCAAAAGGTGCAATCGACCCGCATGTTCGCTGACAAGCTTGGCATCGCGCGCAACACGGTCGCGGCCGTTTTTGAAGAGCTGGCAATGCGTGGGTATTTGGAGGCCAAACCTCGGCGCGGATATTTTATCAGTTCCGATTTACCAACAGGAAAACCTCAGTCGGAAACAGCCTCTCAGTTGGACTGGAACAACCGACTACGCTATCAACCATCCCAGCTGAACCACATCCGCAAACCATTGAATTGGCAGGATTATAAGTATCCATTTGTCTATGGACAGGTAGATCCAAGCTTGTTCCCCCTGAACGCGTGGCGGGCGTCTTCGCGGGATATGCTGGGGCGTACCGCGGTCAGCTGGTGGGGCGCCGACCGTGCCATTGACGATGACCCTATGTTGATCGAGCAGATCCAGACCCAGATCTTGCCTGATCGCGGTATCTATGCACGTCCGGAAGAGATCATTGTCACCCTTGGCGCCCAGGAGGGATTGTACCTGATTTCGCAGCTATTGGCGGGGCCTGGAAAACGGGTCGGTTGCGAGGTGCCCGGCTATCCCGATTCAAGCTTTATTTTTGGTCTCTCAGGCTCAGACATTACCCCTTTGAAAATCGATCAACAGGGGGCGGTTATACCGGCAAATTCGGGCTTGGATCTGGCGGTCCTGACCCCTGGCGCCCATTGCCCGTCGATGACAGTCATGTCCGATAAACGGCGTGATCAAGTGCTGAACGCTGCCAGACAGGATGATTTTTTAGTGGTGGAAGACGACTATGAAGGCGACGTGTCCTTTGTAAAAGATCTGGCCCTTAAATCACGTGACCGGGACGGGCGTGTTCTTTACTTAGGCACTTTGTCTAAAATTTTGGCACCTGGCGTACGGTTAGGTTACTTGGTTGCGCCCGAACCTGTGATTCAAGAAGCCCGCTGGTTACGCCGCTTGATTCACCGATCCGCGCCGCTCAACAACCAACGTGCTGCCGCGATTTTCCTGGCAGAGGGCCACTATCACGCTTTGGTACGCAAACTCCGAACCACGCACCAAGATCGCTGGGAACGGGTGATGGAAAATCTTCCAAAACTGATGCCCGGTTTTCGAACGCCAGATCCCTGTCATTGCGGCCGCAGCGTTTGGTTGGAATGTCCTGAGGGGCTCGATGCCCGGGACCTATTCTCTGTTGCAAGCGAGGCCGGAGTTATATTTGAAAGCGGCGACCCCTTTGTCCCGCCCAACCAAGCTGGCCGTTACCTGCGGCTTGGGCTGTCGGTAATCAACACAGAATTGATTGTCCCCGGAATGAAAAAACTGGGAGAGATTGCGGACAGCCTGGCGACTTAACCCTATGGCGTTCCACAACTGGCCCAGTGAAACCCCGGCCCCTGGCTCCCCCTTTGTGTGCCTAGATACATTAGGCCGCATAAAAAATACTCCTGGAGATTACAAATGTTCACCACCACGGTTGCTATTGTCAGCTTTGCCGTTTTGATTTCCGCTTTTGCGCGCGGCTTGGCCGGCTTTGGTTTTGCAATTGCCGCTGTGCCTATTCTGTCGCTGGTCATCTCCCCGATCGAGGCGGTGGCCATGGCTGTTATGTTGCAGGTTGTCGTGGGATTTAAGGACGTTTTTGATCTTCGACGCGACATCCATAAACCGTCCCTTATTCGTTTGGCGCTTGGCTCGCTCATTGGGACGCCAATCGGGGTGTTTGCCTTGGCAGTTATGAACCCGGATGCAGCACGTATCCTGATTGCCCTTTCAGTCTTTGCAGGCCTATTGATCCTGCTGCTCTACAAGCCAAAAGAAGCCCGCCCCAACGATGCGCTTGCGACTGTAACGGGCGTGGCTTCCGGTGTGTTTTCAGGGCTTGCCGCCATGCCTGGCCCGCCGGCGGTTGCCTATTACTTGGGTGTCGGCATGCCCGCCAAACAATCACGGGCGTCGCTCCTTTTCTTTTTCTTTTTTGCAGCCGCGACTGCGACACCAGGTCTTGCTTGGGCCGGCGCTGTAAATTCGCAAACTCTGTGGCTGGTGTTGATTTCTATCCCGGCCATGGCCCTTGGCACATGGGCGGGTACAGAGACTTTTACCCGGCTCAACTCAGATCAATACCGCAATATCGCGATTGGAGTGATGGCTTTGTCAGGGGTTCTGGCGGGCTGGCGCGGTATCTCAGCTTTCCTCTAATCCTGCGCTATTGGCCCCATCCCTATCAAAGGAAAAACGGCTAACAGCCAAGCTGGGAACATTCGGAGTTAAGTCAGCTTGCATCCGCCAGGGTTGGTTTGGTGCATCGACCCATGCGTGCGGTTCCAGCGCAAGGCCGGCGCGTGGTCCATAGTCGCGCGCACCCAGGCCAACGCCCGGCGCAGACAAAAAGCCGGCATCGTAAACCTGCAAGCCCGGCTCACTCGTCTCCAGCATCATGGTGATCCCGCCTGCCGACACCTCAGCTACTGGACGTAAATCGCGGCGCGCCTCCGACAGGCAATAGTGATCATCCAAACCCTTTGGCACCGGGCTGGGATGCCGTAGATCAAAGGCACTGCCAGCAACTGAAATCGGCACACCGACTGGAAGCCCCTTGTTCAAGGGCAAGCGGTGGTCTGCCAGAATACGCAACTGGTGCTGTTCAATTGTCACGCGCCCATCCAGGTTGAAATAGGGGTGCGGTGCCAAAGTACAGACAGCCGCCACCGGGGACCGCGCCCGCAAGATGACGGTCAATGCGGCACCTTCGACGCGATACTCAGCCTGAAGGTGGAGCGGACCCGGAAATCCCATGTGTAAATCCGGCAAGGTCAAAGACATCACAACCAACTGAGGCGTGACCTGATCAAGGGTCCAATTCAGCCAGGCCGTTCCCTGCCGCCCCCCATGCAACGTGGTGCCATCATTGTTGTCATCCAGAACATAACGTCGCTCCGCCAGCGAAAAGGCAGCTCCGGAAATCCGGTTTGCCACCGGACCCACAATGGCCCCCAAACAGCCTGGCTGGGTCACATAGTCGGCCGGGTCTTCAAATCCCAAAACCAACGGGTGCGTCACACCGTCCAGCCGAAGATCTCGCAAAGTCGCGCCAAAGGTCAGGACCCGCGCCTGCAAATCAGGGCTGTCCAACACGACCTCATAAATCGTCGATCCATCTGGCGCTGTTGCAACTTTGGTTGCTGTCATCGCTTGCTACCGCGCTTGTCGCAGAACACCGGCAGGCGGCAGACGGCCCGCCTCCGTCTCCACCGTTTGTGTAGAATAGTTGAACCAGAACTCTTCGCGCGCCGTCTGACGCAGGCGCACCCCCTCTGGCAATTGGCGTAGGGTGACCCCGGCCTGCTGCGCGTAATGGCGGACCAGATGGTCGAAACCCGCCTCGTCCAACCAGCCACCGCAATAGATCTGCCGATCGGTCGCCATAACAACGGCGGCACCTTCGGCGGTTTGCATCACAACCTCGGCGCCCCCCTCCAGCTCCTCCAGATACCCGGTCACCTGTCCGCCATTCGCCAATGGGATCGGCATATCGGGGCGCAGGCTTTCCAGCCGGGCCACGGTTACATCCAACCCGGGCAAGGCCGGAGGCAAAGGGGTTGGAATGGCGAAATTTTGATCGCGCGCCGCACTGCGCGGGCCATAGATCACATGCGCATCAGCCTGCGATAGAGCCTGTTTCAGATCCTCGGCTATATGCATCATGCCGGGGGCAAAGATCATCTTGTAGCCACTGAAATTCCGCGTCTCAGGCCGCAGGATATCCACCGACAGACCCTGCCTGCGCAACGCGCGATAAACATCAAAGACCAATCCAAAATAGCTGAGCCCCTGCCCCTGCGGCTGTGTCGCCCAGGCCCAATCGGCATCATAGTCAAACATCAAACCAACCGGTGCTTGGCTGGGCTGCACCTCCGGTGCGTCCTTGATTTCGGCAGCGACTTGCATCGCCTCGTGCAAGGCTGGGGCATCCGCGCTGTCGGGGCGCAACATGCCTGCGTGCAACTGTTCCTGGGCAAAAGGTGCTTGCCGCCAGCGGAAATAACACACCGCCTCGGCCCCATGGGCAAAGGCTTCCCAACTCCACAAACGCACCATGCCAGGCAACGGGCTGGGATTGAAGGGCGCCCAATTTACCGGACCGGGCTGCTGTTCCATCACCCACCAACGCCCCTTGCCCACCGCACGGTAAAGATCGTGGTGAAAGGCCTGAAAATCCGGATCGCCCTGTCGCGCATAGGCCCGCTGGCGAACCGCATCCGCCCCCACCCGGTCCTCAAGGAACCCAAGCGGATAACTGTCCCAAGTGGCAATCTCCAGATCATCGCCCACTTGGAAATGGTCGAAATCGGTAATCCGGCCCATGTAATTATGCGAAATCGGCGCATCTGAATGCGCGCGGATAATCTCAACCTGCGCCCGGTTAAATGCCACCACCTGGTCGGATGAGAACCGGCGAAAGGCCTGAACATGGGCTGGATTTGCCTCTGTCACCGTTAGGTTCGGCAGCTCGATATCGGTGAAATTCGCGTATTCCATCGACCAGAATACATTGCCCCAAGCCCGGTTGAGCGCTTGAATATCACCGGCAAACTGCGCCTTGAGCCAAGATTGAAACGCGGCCTGCGCCGCCGGTGAATAGCTGATGGTGGTGTCGTGACAGCCATATTCATTGTCCGTCTGCCATGCCGCCACATGCGGGTTGCGGCCAAAGCGTTCGGCGATCAATCGGGCGATCCGCTGGCTTTCTGCGACATATCCTGCATGGCTGAAACAATAATGCCGACGTGAGCCAAACCCGCGCGGTCGCCCCGCGGCGTCGAGGGCCAGCATGTCAGGATGACGTGTGACCATCCACCGTGGCGGGGTGGCGGTGGGCGTGCCCAACACCACCTTCAATCCCGCCGCGCCCAATACCGCAATCGCCCGCTCCAGCCAGCCAAACTGCAACTCACCCGGCGCAGGTTCCAACCGCGACCAGGCAAATTCACCGACGCGCACCCAGGTCAATCCAGCCGCAACCATCCGGGCAGCGTCCTCGGTCCAGGTCTCTTCAGGCCAATGTTCAGGATAATAGCAAGTGCCTAATGTGCGGAGCATCGCGCCCTCTTTTGTCTAGATCTCAACTTGATGTTCCGACTGTCCAACACTGTTGGTCGCAATGGCAAAGGTCTGGCCTGCAGGCTCAGGCAAATCACCGTCCGCCGCCGTGGTGATAAAGAGCGTCATAAGACCCGCGCCGCCAAAAGCCGGGCACGACACCTGCGGCGTGGGCACCGCGATTTCCTGCAGCAATACACCATCGGGGCTGTAACACGCCACCCGAGACGCCCCCCATTGGGCGTTCCACAGGTTGCCGTTTGCATCAACGACTGCACCATCAGCGCCAAAATCCTCTGCGGACAGATCAAGGAACAGATCCGGTTTGCCCACGGGCCAGCCGTCATCTGCGTCCAAAGCTTGGCGCATGATTTTCCCTTTGGCGGTGTCGGTGTAATAAGCACAAGAGCGGTCCGGGGCAAAACAGATCGCGTTTGAAATGGTCACATTTGCCACCAACCTGCGCAGGCTGCCTTGATAATAGCGATAGATCGCACCGGCACCGGGTTCCGCATTATATCCCATAGTGCCAATCCAGAACCCACCCCAAGGATCTGCCCGCCCATCGTTGGAACGTGTCACCGGGTTGTCCGCCTCAAGCGAGGCAAGAAAGCTCTGTTCGCCAGTCGCAATGTCAAATTCCCACAGCCCGCTGGCCGAGGCGAGGATAAAGCGGTCGCTGTCGATCCACCCCATCGCCGAAACACATTCGTCAAATTCCCAGAACCGTTCTTCGCCACCCTCAACCGTGTAGAGCCGCATGCCAAGAATATCGAACCAGAACAGCTGTTGACGGGTGGGATGCCAAAACGCGCCCTCGCCCAGGGCGCAGGCTGTGGTGCTAAAAACCTCGATCATGCGCCAAACGCCTGATCATAGGCGGCAACCATGTCCACCGCACGCGCGGCAACATCCGGCGCTGAACGCCCCGGTTTATAAAGGCTGGATCCAATCCCAAAACCGGTGATCCCCGCCGCCTGCCAATCGGCGAAATTTGCCGGTCCAACCCCGCCCACCGCATAGGTTCTCGTATCCTGAGGCAGAACCACTTTGACGCCGTTGTAGCCGTCAATTCCCAGTTTGAAGGCCGGGAAGAATTTTAACCCATCCGCACCAGATCGCAGGGCGGAAAAGGCCTCTGTCGGGGTGAACACACCCGGATAGGACAACATGCCCGCCGCCTTGGTGGCCTGAATGACCTCAGGATTTGTATCCGGCGACACCACCATATGTGCGCCCAGATCAGACAGGCGCGCCACATCTTCGACCCGCAACACGGTTCCCGCGCCAACCAGCGCGCGATCCCCGGCCACGGCCAACATCTGCGCAATGCTGTCAAACGGGTCAGGAGAGTTCAGCGGCACCTCAATCTTGGTAATCCCCGCCTCGATCAGCGCAGCGCAAACATCGCCTGCCGCATCCGGGGTGATGCCACGCAGGATGGCAATAATTTCACGTGTCATAACTCAACTCTCCAAAAGCTGCGCATATGCGTCGCGCAGCCCGTTCAATGTGGTCTCTTCGCCATCCATCACCTGTGGCGCCTGGCCCTGCAATGCCAATGCGTCGGCATAGGCACGCGACAGGGTGTTTTCACCAACAATTGTCACGTCCCCTCCCTCCCAAAACGTCCGCGCAGCCGCCAGTTCAGCACCCAGCAACAGGCCCGACAATGTGGCCCGCGCGGCCTCTGGTGACAGATCCGCCAACAGGGACCCCGCCCGCAGGCCAAACAGTGACCGCATCAGCACCGTTGGATCATCGGTTGCCTGCCGACAGGCGGAGCGAAACGCCTCCGCGTCCCAGCCTGTGTCCCCAACGGAATGACGCAGCACCGAATGCTGGCCAATCACGGTGAACAGCTCACCGCTCATAAAAGTTGCAAAGGCGGCGATCTGCCCCTGTTGGATGCGGACCCATTTTGTATGCGTGCCCGGCAGGCAGATCACCCCGTCATATCCGGGCCTGCGCGCGATCACGCCCCGGATCTGTGTCTCTTCCCCGCGCATCACGTCGGCGGGGTCCATCTGTTTGATGCCGGGCAGGATATGCACCCGCAATCGGGGATCATCGGTGGCAACCCGCGTTGCGTGTTCCATCGACGGCGGTGCGCAGGGCGTCGGGGCATAGGGGGCCTCGGCCCAGCCCTGACGCGATCCGGCCATGCCACAGATCACCACATCCAGCGGGCCAGAAGCAGGCAGATGATCGGCGAGCATATCCAACAAGATCCCCTCATAGGCGTCCGGTTGGATGTGCCCCATCCCCTTGGCGCAGGACCGACAGGCCAATACCGCCCCATCCTCTGCCATACGCCACAGACGCATATGGGTGGTGCCCCAATCAACCGCGACCCAGGCGGTGGTCTGGTCTGACGTCTGGCTCATCCTGTTACCACCACACCGCCGTCCACCACCATGGCCTGACCGGTCATCATCTTGCTGGCGTCCGAGGCCAGAAACAGCGCGGCCCCCACGATATCTTCGGGCGACAACGTGTCTTTTAGGCATTGGCGATCCAGATGCGCCGCCAAGGCGTCGGGGGTCACCCACAGCTCTTTTTGTTTGTCGGTCAGCACCCAACCCGGTGCAATGGCATTGACCCGGATCTTGTCTGGTCCAAATTCCCGCGCCAATGATCGCGTCATACCGTTGATCCCGGAATTGGCGGTTGTGTAGGCCGGGTAGCCCGCATTGCCCATCATATAAGAGATCGAGGTAAAGTTGATGATGCTGCCACCGCCTGCATCCTTCATACCGGCAATCGCCTCTTGGCAGGCAAAGAAATAGGCTTTGAGGTTGATCGACTGCGACCAGTCCCAGAATTCCTCGTCGACCTCCAACGTGTCATGGCGTTTGTCATTGGCGGCATTGTTCACCAGCACTTTGACGGTGCCATGGGCCGCGCTTGCCTGTGCAATAGCAGCTTTGAGCGCCGCAATATCGGTGATGTCACATTGGATGAACAGGGGGCGTGCCCCGTGTATATCCTCCATCTCGTCACAGAAACCCGTGGCATCAGACCGGCCAACAAAGGCCACCTTGGCCCCCTGCCCCAAAAACCCATCGGTGAGAAACGCGCCAATACCGGAGCCTCCACCGGTGACAAAGACGGATGTATCCGTCAGGTCATGAAATGTTGCAGACATCAATGGCTCTCCCGTGTAACGGGGCGGGTATCTGTGCCCACCAGAAAATCAAGATCGGCCCCCTGGTCCGCCTGCAGCACGTGATCGACGTACATTTTGGCATATCCACGGGTGTAATGCGGGTCTGGCTGGCGCCATTTGGCACGGCGCGCCGCCAGCTCAGCCTCATCAACCAACAGCTCCAAGATCCCGGTCGCGGCTGAAACTTTGATGCGGTCGCCGGTTTCAACCAGCGCAATGGGACCACCGGCGCTGGCCTCAGGCGCCACATGCAGGATCACGGTGCCAAAGGCGGTGCCAGACATGCGGGCATCCGAAATCCTCACGATGTCACGCACCCCCTGTTTGACCAATTTTGCCGGCACCGGCATATCGCCCACTTCCGGCATGCCCGGATACCCCCGCGGGCCACAGTTTTTCAGCACCAGAATGGTCGTCTCATCCACCGGCAAATCGTCGCGATCAATATTGGCTTTCAGCTCTTCGATGGTGTCAAACACAAAGGCCGCGCCTTCGTGTTCCAACAGATGATCCGAGGCCGCCGAGGGTTTCACGATGGCCCCGCGCGGTGCCAGATTGCCGCGCAAGACGCGCAGGCCCGCCGCCGGTTTGCGCGGCGCGTCATAGGCGTGGATCACATCGCGATTAAAGCACTCAGCATCCTCGAAATAATGACTGAGATCTTTCCCCATCACCGTGTTGGCCGCCCGCAAATGGTGACGAATTTCCTTCAGCACAACCGGCACACCGCCGGCATAGCAGAAGTCCTCCATCAGGTATTTTCCCGACGGCATGCAATTCACCAACAAGGGGATTTCCGCGCCGATCTCAAAATCATCCAAAGTCAGATCCACCCCGACGCGCCCCGCCAGCGCGAGCAGATGCACAACCGCATTGGTCGATCCTCCCAGTGCCGCATTGGCCAGAATGGCGTTTTCGAATGTCGCCTTGGTGATGACGTCCGACAGTTTCAGGTCTTCTTGGACCATCTCGACAATGCGTTTGCCCGTCATATGCGCCAAAGCCATGCGGCGGGCATCCACCGCCGGCAGCGAACCGTTCATCGGCAGTGACAGGCCCATCGCCTCACATAAGGACGACATGGTCGACGCCGTGCCCATGGTCATACAGACCCCTTTGGATCGCGACATGCCGGATTCCGTGGCCATAAAATCCTTGAGCGTCATGTCGCCTGCTTTGACGTCCATCGCAAACTTGCGCACATCGGTGCCCGAGCCCAGATCGCGGCCTTTCCATTTGCCGTTCAGCATCGGCCCTGAACTGACAACGATCGTCGGCAAATCAACCGAAGCCGCTCCCATCAATTGCCCCGGCGTGGTCTTGTCACAGCCACCCAACAGGACAACCCCGTCCATGCCATTGGCGCGAATGCTCTCTTCCACGTCCATGGCCAGAAGGTTGCGAAACAGCATTGCCGTGGGTTTCATCTGGGTCTCGCCCAGGGACATGGCGGGGAATTCCACTGGGAAACCGCCCGCCTCCCAGACGCCGCGTTTGACCCCTTCGGCCAGTTCGCGCAAACCGGAATTGCACGGTGTCAACTCGGACCAGGTGTTGCAAATGCCAATCACCGGCCGCCCGTCAAAGGCGTGATCGGGGAAGCCTTGGTTCTTCATCCAGCTGCGGCGGATGAACCCATCTTTGTCCTTCATGCCGTACCAGCTGCGGTTCCGTCTGTCGTCGCTCATAACCGCGTTCCTTCGATCACCCACATCCGGTCCGGGAAACTCCACGGCAGGGTCAGCCCGTGCTGCATCAAATAAGCACCGCTCACCTCCAAGGATTCAGACTTTATCACAGGTGCGCCGCGTGACAGGTGGTGGGCCTCATCGCGGTTCTTCAATTCGACCCTATATTTGGCGTTTTTATCCAATTCAGTCAGCCGCAAGGGACGCGGCACAATCTGGCTGGACGCTGCCGCCTTACCTGCAAAGACGACAAAGCGCGCGCCGTCATCGGCCAGTTGCTGCTCGGCAATCACCGCCGGGTCCGCGCTGTCCAACCGCAGGATATCCGCCCGCTGCATCCAGTTGCGATTGTCCTTCCACCAACGGGTGACATCCGTCAAAACGCGAACCTCTTCGTCGCTCAGCTCACGCGGATCCATCTCAAACCCCATGTGCCGTTGTGCCGCGACCCAGGCCCGGAACCGAATATCATGCACCCGGCCTGAGGTATGGCAGACGCGCGGACCCACATGACTGCCGGTCACGGCCAGCGGCAACATCAGCGCGGCATCATGTTGGATGCGCAGCCGCTCACTTGCGTCATTGCTGTCGGACAGCCACACCCGTTGCGTCAGGCTCAGAATGCCCGCATCAATCCGCCCCCCGCCCGAGGCGCAGCTTTCGATTTCCACCGCCGGAAAGGCGCTCCGCAAATCCCGCAACAGCGCATAAACCCCGTCTGTCTGCGCCGCAGATCCAACGGGCAGCAGCCGGTTGTGATCCCATTTCAGGTAATCGATGCGGTGATTGGCCAACAGCGATGACAGCTTGTGAAACAGGTGATCGCGCACGCTCTGTTGCGACAGGTCAAGAACCCGCTGTTGCCGCCCCTCGGTCTGATCACCGGGACCCAAAATCCAATCCGGATGCGCCCGTGCCAGATCGCTGTTCAGGTTCACCATTTCAGGTTCCACCCACAGGCCAAACCGCATCCCCAAGGCTTCGACATGATCGATAAACGGCGTCAGCCCCTCGGGCCATTTGCGCGGATCAATGTCCCAGTCACCAAGCGACGACGTGTCATCGTCACGCCTGCCAAACCAGCCGTCATCCAGCACAAACCGTTCCGCGCCCAATGCGGCCACGCGGGTGGCAATATCGCACAGAACATCCACGTCATGGTCAAAATAGACTGCTTCCCAGCAATTATAATGGACCGGACGCGGGCGTTCGGCATCTGGCCATTGCACCACATGATCGCGCAACAGGCGTTGAAAGGCGACCGCGCAGCCGTTCAGACCTCGATTTGATACGGTCAGATACAGGGGCGCGGTGCGAAATTTACGCCCGCTTGCCCGCGTGCCCGTAGCATGGCCCCATTGGATCTGCCGGCGCCCATCCGCCAGCTCTTCAGCATACATGACATGACCACCCGACCAGCCATACTGCATGGCATAGACTGTGCCTTGCGTGTTGGTCGCGCCCGCTTCGGGGAAATAGGCCAGCGGCGGATGTTCATGACCCGACCGCCCCATCCGCGCCTCGCGCAAATGGATACCGGGCCGCCAGGGGCTGCGCTGCGGTTGGAATTCACCAATCCAGCGTCCCGCAAAATCGACGATCTCGGCCCCCATCTGCGGCCCCGGCAAAACAGGCGCCGCCAGATGATGCAAGGTCAGATCTTCTTCGGCCTCCAGGGTGGTTGTGCCCGCCAATGTGTCGCCCAAGACCTCGAATGTGATGACCAGCGTCAACCCCAATTCATCATCCCGACAAGTGAACTGGTGTCCCTCCGTCTGTTGCAATCGGAACCGTGGATGCAGCACCTGACCCTCGCGATAGGCCACCAGACCCGGCTGCCCGTCAAAACTGTGGCCCGCTTCGGGGCACAGGCTTAATGGGGACAGCGCATCCATCATCCCACCGGTCACATCCATGTCGCAGGCCCGCGCCAGTGCAACCAGATCCTCTTCGGGTGGCAGCGATACCCCCCAATAGACCGCGCCGGGCACTCCTCCGCTGGAGGACAGAACCAAGGTCTGCCCCGGCGCATCGATACGCCAGCTGTGTCGCGTCTCACTCACTTGACGGCTCCCAAGGTCAGACCCGCGATAAAGTGCTTCTGCATTAGAAAGAACATCGCCACCGGCGGCAGCGCCGCCACGATCGAACCCGCGCTCATCAGGTGATAGGCCGCGCGATATTGCGCATTGAACGAGGTGATCCCCGCCGTCACCGGTTGGCTCTCGGCCCCTTGGGTCAACACAACCGCCCAAAAGAAATCATTCCAGATGAAGGTGAAAATCAACACCGCCATCGCTGCCAGCGCCGGTTTCATCAACGGCAGCACCACAAACCAAAAGATCCGCCATTCCGCGACCCCTTCCACCCGCGCCGCCTCGATCAATTCAAACGGCAGGGCGCGGATGAAATTGCGCATGAACAGGGTGCAGAACCCGGTCTGAAACGCCACATGGAACAGAACCAGCCCGGTCTTGGTGTTATAGAGGCCCAGATCCAGCGTCAGATCGCGCACCGGCACCATCAAGATCTGAAACGGCACAAAATTGCCCGCCACGAACATAAAGAACACCCACAGATTGGCGCGGAATTTATACACCCCCAGGGCAAAACCGGTCATCGAGCTGAGTACTACACAGCCAATCATCGTCGGCACCGTGATCAACACCGAATTCAACAAATAACGCGGCATATCCGAGGCAAAGAACACTTTGCCGTAGTTCTCAACAAAATTGAACGAGCTGGGCACCCCCCAGTAATTGCCGGTGGTGAAATCCGCATCCGGTTTGACCGAAAAGACCGCAACCGCCAGCAAGGGCAACAGCCACAGGATCAGGGCGGCCGGCAACATGGCCTGATAGGTCAGCTGCCAACTGCGCGGGGCGTGTTCGATAGGTCTGGGAAACATCTCAGCGACCCCCTTTGTCGTCTTGGTACATCGAGTAGAGGAAGTAGGTGATAAAGCAGAGCATGATCAGGAACAGCACCACCGCAATTGATGCGCCATAGCCCATGCGGAAGCCGTATTCCGACAGCGCAACTTCGAACATATAGAACGACAGCACGCGGCTTTCGCCAAAGGGCCCACCATTGGTCATGATCGAGATCAGATCAAACGAGCGCAGCGCGCCAATTATGGTCACCACAAAGGCAATGAATGTGGCCGGTTTCAATTGCGGGATAATCACATGCCACAACAGGCGCGCGCCCTTGGCACCGTCAAGCCGCGCCGCCTCGATCTGTTCGGGATCCACCGCGTTCAACCCGGTCAGATACAGGATCATGCAATAGGCCGTCTGCGGCCAAATGCCGGCCGCGATAATGCCATAGGTCACATAGCGTTCATCGCCCAGCACATTGATCGGCCCCAGCCCAAACAGGCCGATAAATTCGTTCAACAAACCAAACGTTGGGTCATAGAACCAGGTGAACACCAGACCCACGACCACTTGTGAAATCACAAAGGGGAAGAAAAACAACGATTTATAAAGCCGTATCCCTGTCACCGTTTGGTTCAGAAACAACGCAATAAACAGCCCCGCCGGGATCGCCAGCAGATACATCACCAACCAGATCAGGTTGTTGCGCAGCGAGACATAGAAGGCGTCGTCCCAATACAGCTCTTCGTAATTGCCAAATCCGATCCACTCGGCCTCTCCCAACCCGTCCCAATCGTAGAACGAGACATTGATCGATTGGAAAATCGGGAAAATCACATAGAGCAGAAAGAACGCAACGCCGGGCAACAGGAACAGCCACGGGGTCACCGCGATCTCATTCCGCTTGTACCAAGACGACCGTGTCGCTGCCTTGTTCGATGAAGGCATGGGAAACACTCTCCAATTTGAAGACGGGGCGAGGGGGTCGGACAGCCCAAAGGTCAGCCAGCGAACCCATCAAAATCAGGGGAAAAGAGGGGCGCATACCATGAGGCATGCGCCCCTGCCCTCTGGGCTTACTTGTAGATCCGCTTGGCCGCGCGATCCAAACGCGCCAGGATCTTGTCCAGATTGTCAGGTTTGACCATGAACTCCTGGAAGCCTTCCATGGCGACTTTTGCCATTTCCGCCGGAGCATCGCGGTCAAAGAACTGCGCCACGCCGCCGGGGCTGTTGCTGGACAACATGGTGAACCCTTCTTGCAGGAACTTGTCGTCATCAACGCTGGATTTTGCGTTCACCGGCAGTTGGCCGAGGTTTTCGCCATTGTTGATCAGCGTTTGATTGTCCGCAGACACCACGAATTTCAGGAAGGCTTTGGCCGCTTCCTTGTTCTCAGCCTTGGCCGGAATGTGGAAAGTGTCGGTTGGCGCATCTTCGGCCAAGGCAACCCCTTCGGTGATCGCTGGGAACTGATAGAAGTCCAACTTGCTGTCATCCAGACCGGCTTCACGCAGCGGTGGCACAGCAAAATTGCCCTTCAGGATCGCAGCCGCATCGCCGGACACGATAAACGGCAGAGATTCCTGCCAGCTATAGGCGGTGTGATTGTCGATAAACGCACCCATGTCGATCAGCTCACGCCAATTGGCAAAGGTCGCTTTGACGCCGTCGTCGCTCCACGGAATTTCGCCGGCCGTCAGCTTGGCATGATAGTCATAGCCGTTGGTGCGCATGTTCAGATAGTCAAACCAGCCGCCCGCAGTCCACAGGAACTTGGTCCCGATGGTGTAACATTTGCGGCCCGAGTCCAGGATCGCCTGACAGTTGGACTTCATCTCCTCAAAGGTACTCGGCTCGCTCAGCCCCAGCTCTTTGTAGATGTCGGCACGGTAATAGACGCCCCATTGATAATAGGTATAGGGTACGCCCCATTGTTTTTCGTCCAGCGTCATCGCGCCCTTGGTCGAGGCCAGATCCGCCAGCTCAGGTGACGCCCACACATCCGAGATATCCTCGAACAGGCCGGCATCCACATAAGGTTTCATGCGATTGGCGGCATACCAATTGGCGACATCAGGCGCATTTGCAGTCAAGAAGTTACGGATTTGCGTCTTGTAGGCTTCGCGGTCAATCACCGTCAGCTCGATCTCAAGATCTGGATGCAGCGCGCCGAAACGCTCCACCATGCCCTCCATCACAGCGCGTGGCGCCGGGTTGGACATATCCGAAAAGATCTTGAGCGTACCGGACAGGTTTTCCGCCTGCGCTGACACGCCAAACCCACAGGACAGCATCAGGGCTGCAATCGTCCCTTTGAACACTTTCATTGGCTTCCTCCCAAAGAACCTAGTATGAAATGGTTTCATATAATGGAACTGATTTCCATCTATTGAAACCATGACGGATTCTGGTTAAGAATGTCAACAGTTTCGTAAACGCCCGAATTCAAGGGGGCGCGAAACATAAGAGGGAGGGGACGCGATGGCAGCACACAACACGTCTGAACGCGGCGCTGATGGAACCGTTGGCAAAGCATTGAATATATTGGACCAAGTGGCCGAATTTGGCCGCCCCGTCCGCTTTGGCGAACTTTTGGCAATTTCGGACCATCCAAAGGCAACATTGTACCGGCTGGTCCAGACGTTAACGAATCAAGGCATGCTGGCCTATGACGAGGAACGCCAGACCTACAGCCCCGGCATGCGTCTGGTCCGACTGGCCCATTCCGCCTGGCGGCAAAGCTCTCTCGCGCCCATTGCCCGGCCCTTTATTGATGACCTTGCCACAAATGTTCAGGAAACCATCCACCTGGCCCAACTGGATCGTGGACAGGTTCTGTATGTCGACAAACGCTCCGCCTCGCAGCCGTTGGAAATGTTCAGCCAAGCAGGAAAAATCGGCCCCGGTTTCTGCACCGGCGTTGGCAAGGCGATGATCGCCTTTCTCGACAAGGACGCACAGGACGACGCGATCCGTCGTCAGGCCTTTCTGTCGCACACACCGACCACGCTTGCGTCTCCGGATGCGCTGCGCGCGGAACTGGCCGAGATCCGCACCGATGGCATCGCCTTTGACCGCGAAGAACATGAACCCGGCATTATCTGCATCGCCGCGCCTATTCTGACGTCCACAGGTCGCGTCATCGGCGCCCTGTCCATCACCACATCCACGCAACGGCAATCGCTGGACGGGCTGCTGCCCCACCGGCCGATCCTGCTGAAAACTGCGTCCGAAATCGCAACTGCCGCCGAGACCTGGCAGTTTCCAAGCTGATCACGAGGAGGAACAACATGACAGGTGTAACACTGTCCAACGCGGTCAAGAAATTCGGAGAAGTCCAGGTCATCCACAATATCGACCTCACCATTGAAGACGGTGAATTCTGCGTCTTTGTCGGCCCCTCCGGTTGCGGCAAATCCACCTTGCTGCGGATGATCGCGGGTCTTGAGGCGACAACCGCAGGTCAGATCAACATCGGCAGCCGCGATGTGACCCATTCGGACCCATCCGAGCGCGGCGTGGCAATGGTGTTCCAGACCTATGCGCTCTATCCGCATATGACGGTTGAGGAAAACATGGGGTTTGGCCTCAAGATGAACGGCCATCCCAAGGCCGAGATCAAAGAAAAAGTATCCGAGGCCTCGCGCATCCTGCAATTGGACGACTACCTCAAACGCAAGCCCAAGGCCCTGTCCGGCGGTCAACGTCAACGCGTCGCCATCGGTCGTGCAATCGTGCGCGGCCCCGAAGTGTTCCTGTTCGATGAACCCCTGTCGAACCTGGACGCTGAACTGCGGGTCGACATGCGGGTGGAAATTGCCCGTCTGCATAAAGAAATCGGCGCCACCATGATCTATGTGACCCATGATCAGGTCGAAGCGATGACCTTGGCCGACAAAATCGTGGTGTTGCGGGCCGGCCATGTGGAGCAGGTCGGCAGCCCGATGGATCTGTATCAGGACCCGGACAATAAATTTGTGGCGGGGTTCATCGGCTCTCCGGCGATGAATTTCCTTGGTGGGGTTGTGGACAACGGCGGCGTCACGGTTGCGGCACTTGGCGGGCGACGAGTTGAAACCTCTGTTACCCTGCCCCCGGATGGCAGCGTGGTCTACGTTGGCCTGCGCCCGCAGCATTTGATTGTTGTAAATGGCGATCATGGCGTCCGGCTCGACCTGCGCGAACGCCTTGGCGGCGTGTCATATGACTATCTGGCCACGCCAACCGGCGAAAAGATCATCGTGGAAACCCGCGGCGACGAAGCCATTGCCGAAGGCACCGCCGTGGCATTGGATTTTGCCGACGCAGATGCGTTCTTTTTTGACGCCAAATCCGAATTGCGCCTACGCTAACCCCGTATCACCGACCATGAGCAAGGGCGTTTGGATCTAGCGATGTGAACGCCCTTTTCTCACAGCACCTCTTAACTCATACGTTCTTGGTTAGCTAAATGTGCGCTCGATATTGGCAGCGGTGTCCCGCAATGCACCCTCCACCAAGTCCCGCATGCTCTCAAATCGCGTGGACGGAACCGGTACCGAAATTGCATGCAGGCCTCCGTCCCAATCGTGAAATGCAAAACCAATCGCCGAGATCCCGGTGGCATGTTCATCCAAATCATAGGCTAGACCATGTCGACGCACATTGGCCAACTCTTTGAGAAACGTGGGTAAATCTCCATCCACACCGTTGCGCTCCCACTCGTTGTTGATCAACTTCAGCGCGTCTTTTTCGTCCAGAGACGCCAGGCAAGCCTTGCCATTGGCAGTTGTTGTCAATGGAAAGACCTCACCGACCCGCGAGACGGTCGTTAAACGATGCGTGCCAGGTACCTGATCAAGAAACACCATGCCAATTCCACGCATAACCGCCAGATCAGTCGTTTCACCAGTCTTCTGGGTCAGCTCCGTCAACAGGAGCCGACAATGTTCAACAATGTTGTACTGATCCGCTGCGCTCAATGAGCTGAATTCCGGACCCAGACGCAGACCACCTCCCTGAACATCTGTGACAACGAATTTCTCGTCCGCCAATGCACTTGTGATTCTTTGTACCGTAGAACGGGGCAGACTGACCTGTTCCGCGATTTTTCCAAGGCTCAGTCCACTTTTTGCGTCCCGCAAGACACGAAGAATAGATGCCGCCCGAGAGATGACCTGTATACCTGTTTTTTCGTTTTTCATTTTATTATCAACCACTTGAAGTTATCTCAAAGTACTACCTTGGATCTGGCAAATGCACCAGGCTGACTCATAGATGTCCCACGATACGATACAAGTCAACCGCATAGTGAATATTTCTCGTTGACCGCGATGTGGTGCATGTGCATCATTATACGGGACAGGTGGGAGGAGCCACCCTTACAATTCACACTGACTAACGCCGCGTTTTCGGCGAACAGAGGAGATCTGCCAAATGGTCAACATTCGCGGGACAGAGTTTCAAGGAAACACCGAAAATGACATGGGGCTCGAATTCTATAACCTCAGCCACCGGTTTGGTTTTCAAAATCCCAACTGGCCATACTTCCAGGATACTAAAATCGAACGCATCCACTATATGGCGAAATCCGGGGTTCTAAGCCAACGGATCACCACAACGATGCACGCCACGACCCACATCGACGCCCCGGCACATGTTGTTCAAGGCACTGCGTTCATTGACGAAGTTCCATTGCCGCATTTTTTTGGCACTGGCATTGTTGTTTCCATTCCAAAAAAGAAATGGGAACCCATTACAGGCGCAGATCTGGAACAAGCCTGCGGCCACGCAATCCGCCCTGGCGATGTGCTGATTGTGAACACCGGTTGGCATCATGATTACGAAGACGGGGACTACTTTGCCTATTGCCCTGGCTTTGTACCGTCAGCTGCAGAGTGGATGGTGGAAAAAGGTGTCAAAGTCGTGGGCCATGACACACAAGCCAACGACCATCCTTTGGCGACCGCGATCGGGCCGCAACGCAATGGCCCGCTGCTGCCGCATCTCGCGGAAGAATATAAAGAATGGTCAGGCGGACGAGATTGGAAAGACGACTTTCCAGAGTGGGAACCTTGCCACAACATCCTGTTCAAAAACGGTATTTTGGGGATCGAAAATGTCGGCGGCGATCTGGATGCAGTGACCGGGAAACGCTGTACCTTCGCATTCTTTCCGTGGAACTGGGACCGGGGCGACGGCTGCATCATCCGCCTCGTGGCGATGATCGACAAAGGCCAAAACTACCGCATTGAGGCAGGCGAGACCTTCTGATCGCCCTTGGGCCGGCCACAGGCCTTTTTGATGGCCGGTCCAGCACGCATTACAAGGGAGGACGTGATGCATCTGAAACGCTTTGAAGACGCACAGCCCTATGAAGCCCCAAACCATTTCGCATGCCACGGTCTGCGATTGCAGGGGTTCGAAGAAAACGGGCCGACAAATCAATGGGTTGGGTTGAGCCAGTTTCTGCCAGGTGGCGGCGCCGGTCCAGACAGCACCCCATTTGAGAAAGTCTATGTCGTGCTCGATGGGGAAATGACTGTCATCGTCGATGACCAAGAGACGGTTCTAGGTCCGATGGACAGTTGCACCATCCCCGCCAACGAAGTGCGCAAGATCGAAAACCGCAACAATACGATTTGCAAAATGCTGGTCGTCATCCCCTACCCGCCGGAGAGTTAAGCAATGAACCCCCTATCGATGTTTGATGTAAAGAATGACGTGGCTCTCATCACCGGCGCATCGGGTGCGTTTGGCATGGTCGCTGCACGTGTGCTTGCGGGGGCAGGATGTAACTTGGTGCTCGCGGCAGGAAACCAGGATGCCTTAGACGCAATTGCGCAGGAATGTCGCGATCTAGGTGCACAAGTTGTGGCCGTGAATGCACGCCCGGCGGATGAACATATCTGCGAAGGCTTGGTCGAGGAAGCCGTTAACACCTTTGGAAAACTGGATATTCTCGTTGTCGCATCGGGAATGAACAAGGTCGCATTGATCAACGATATGGAACCTCAAACGTTTGTCTCTGTCATGGATGCAAATGTCAATCAAACCTGGCTGCTATCCCGTGCCGCTGCTGCACAGATGAAGTCCCAAGGCTATGGCAAAATCGTCTTGGTAAGCTCGGCTCGCGGGCTTTTGGGGCACCCCGCAGGATATACAGCCTATTGCGCGTCGAAATCGGCAACCGATGGCATCACCAAAGCACTGGGCTGCGAATTGGGGACGCAGGGCATCACTGTCAACGCAATTGCGCCTACAGTGTTCCGTTCGCCCGTCACAGCTTGGATGTTTGAAGACACAGAAGAGGCCAAAAATGTCCGCGAAGGCTTTCTATCGCGTGTGCCAATCGGTCGACTGGGCGAACCTGAAGACCTTGCCGGGCCGCTGCTGTTTTTGGCGTCCAAAGCTTCTAACTTTTACACCGGGCATATCCTCTATGCTGACGGTGGCTATACGGCGGGTTAAGTGATGGTCGCCAAAAAACAACAAATCGCCGTCCTCGGCGCTGGCCTGATGGGGCACGGAATTGCGCTGACCCTGGCCAAAGCCGGTCAATATGTTGCGATCACAGATCCAAATGCAGAAGCCCGTGCAACCGTTTCACTGCGTATGCGTCAAAGCATGAAGGCCATGGGCGACGATGACGTCACCATCGCCAAAGCACTGAAGATGATCGAAATCATGGAGACGGTCAAAACAACGGTTCAAAACGCAGCCTTTGTTTTTGAAGCCGCCCCGGAAAAGCTGGATCTCAAGCGCAGAATATTCGCCGAGGTCGAGACACACGCCCCAAAGGACGCCGTCCTTGCTTCAAATACAAGCGTAATGCCGATCACCGAAATCATGTCGGACCTTGGCGGCAAACACCGCGCTGTTGGAACCCACTGGTGGAACCCACCGCACCTGATCCCATTGGTCGAAGTTATCAAAACGCAATGGACCAATCCGGATGTGGCGCAATCGATGTTCGATTTGTTGGCTGCGGCGGGCAAAACTCCGGTTATGGTCGAAAAAGACGTTCCGGGCTTTATTGGCAATCGTCTGCAACACGCGCTTTGGCGGGAGGCCATCAGCTTGGTTGAGAAGGGCATTTGTGATGCCGAAGCCGTCGATACTGTCATCAAGTCCTGCTTTGGGCGACGTCTGGCCGTCCTTGGCCCGCTCGAAAACGCGGATCTCGTCGGGACGGATCTCACGCTCGATATTCACGAGAATGTCCTGCACGATCTCGAAAGCCGCAAAGGGCCGTCGCCCTATTTGCAACAGCTTGTCGCGGACGGGCATTTGGGAATGAAATCTGGTCAAGGTTTTCGCAGCTGGACCCCTCAACAGGCCGATGCAGTGCGTGCACGGGTTGCACAGCATCTGATGAAACTCGACTCGATCATGGAAGACTAAATTTGAAGGCACAGAAGGGTATGTAGCAGAAGTTCACACCGGCATGGGAGGCCGGTGAAAACAGGGAGGAAAACATGAATAATTCGTTCAAACGTCCAACACGGCGTGGGTTCTTGGCCGCAGCGACAACCGCGATCGCCGCTCCAAGTTTACTGCGAGCAACACGGGCATATGCGGCAACGCCGACACTGCGCATCGGGCATGTCAGCCCGCGAACAGGTCCATTGGCCGGTTTCGCCGAGGCGGATGACTATGTCATAGGCGCGATCGAACAGGCGTTCGCCGCAGGTCTGGAGAACAATGGCAAAAACTGGAACGTCGAGATCATCTCGAAAGACAGTCAATCCAACCCAAATCGCGCCGCCGAAGTCGCCGCTGACCTGATCCTTGGGGAAGAGGTAGATATCATTGTCGCAGCCTCAACACCCGATACCGTCAATCCGGTTTCAGATCAGGCCGAAGTAAACGAAGTTCCTTGCATTACCACCGACTGCCCGTGGCAGCCCTACTTCTTTGGCCGCAACGGTGTACCGGGCGAAGGTTTCATGTCGACTTTCCACTTCTTCTGGGGTTTGGAAGATGTCATCGGCTCCTTTTTGGACATGTGGGGCCAATCAGGCGCAGCTAAGACCGTTGGTGGCCTGTTCCCCAACGATGCAGACGGAAATGCCTGGGGCCACAGCGAACTTGGCCTGCCCAAACCGCTTGCGGCGGCGGGCTATGATCTGATCGATCCAGGTCGGTATCAACCTTTGTCAGATGACTTTTCCAACTACATCACAGCTTTCAAAGACGCCGGTTGCGAGATCGTGACGGGCAATATGATTGCGCCGGACTTCGCAACCTTTTGGTCACAGGCCGCGCAACAAGGGTTTAACCCAAAGGTGGTCACCATTGGCAAGGCGTTGCTGTTCCCATCTGTTATCGAAAGCCTTGGCGCGCGCGGAGATGGCCTGTCGTCTGAGGTCTGGTGGTCGCCAAATCATCCATTTTCCTCCTCGCTGACTGGGGCCTCTTCCAAAGATCTCGCCGATGGGTATACGGCGGCATCTGGTCGCCCATGGACCCAACCCATTGGCTTTAAACATGCTTTGTTTGAGGTTGTGGCAGACGTGATCAAACGCGCCGCAGATCTGGAAGATCCAGAAGCGATCACCCAGGCAATCGCAGCAACCGATCTGGACACCATCGTTGGCAACGTGAACTGGGCGACTGGTCCGATGAACAATGTCACCAAAACACCGTTGGTGGCCGGTCAGTGGCAGAAACAGGACGATGCTTTCGACCTGAAGATCGTTGCTAATTCATCTGCCCCAGAGATCCCGCTGACAGCGGATCTGAAACTTCTCGGTTAAGCCGTGCCGGGGTGTCGAGATGACACCCCGCTCCGCCAACAACAGGGTTGATATGAAAACCATTTTGAAACTTGACGGGCTCAACAAGTCATTTGGCGCAATCAAAGTCGCCAACGGGTTGAGCTTTGAGGTCCGCGAGGGCGATGCGCTTGGTGTCATTGGGCCAAACGGCGCGGGCAAAACGTCTATGTTTAACCTGATCACCGGCACTTTTGCACCGGATCAGGGCAGCGTGGTCTTTGCGGGCAAAGATGTCACCAAACACAGCGCCGCACGTCGCAGCCATGCTGGCATCGCGCGCTCCTTTCAAGTGCCTCAACCATTTTCTGGCATGACCGTTTTTGAAAACGCGCTGATCGCGGCAACACAAGCGGCAAAGTTAAAAGGACACGACGCAGAACAGCTTTGTCTCAACGTTTTGGAACAAACCGGATTGCTACCCAAGGCCAATGTGCTCGCGGGCAGCCTGACCTTGCTGGAACGCAAACGGTTGGAACTGACACGTGCCCTATGCGCCAAACCCAAGTTGTTGCTGCTGGATGAGATCGCAGGCGGTCTGACAGAGGCCGAATGCCGATCCTTGGTGCAAACAATCAAGGACATACACGCAACGGGCGTCACCATTATTTGGATCGAACATGTTGTCCACGCCCTGTTGGCAGTTGTTGACCGTCTGATCGTCATCGATTTTGGGTGCAAAATTGCGGAGGGCGATCCGCAGGCGATCATGAACAGCCCCGAAGTCAAAAAAATCTATCTGGGGATTGAAGCTGATGCCTGAACCCACCCTAAAAATACATGGGCTGAACGCACATTACGGAGACTTCCAGGCCCTCTACGGCGTCGACATGCAAGTCTCCCAGGGCGAGGTCCTCGCAATCATCGGAGCCAACGGTGCGGGCAAAACGACGCTGATGCGCTCAATCACCGGGCTGTTGTCCAACGGACGTGGCCAGGTTGAATATCGTGGTGAAGACATAAGTGGCCTGCGGGCCGACCAAGTTGCAACGCGCGGCCTGGCCATGGTGCCCGAAGGGCGCCAGTTGTTTCCGTCCCTTTCTGTACGCGAAAACCTGATGATCGGTGCGCAGGTTGGGCGCAAAGGCCCTTGGAACCTAAAGGCAGTCTATGACCTGTTTCCCATCTTAGAGCAGCGCAAAGATCAGGCCTCAACATCCCTGTCTGGTGGTCAACAGCAGATGGTGGCCATTGGACGTGCTCTGATGGCGAACCCCGATCTGATCCTTTTTGACGAAATCAGCCTCGGGCTGGCGCCGATTATCATCAAGGACATTTACGACGCGCTGCCCGGCATCATCGGAGAGGGGATGAGCGCCATCATTGTGGAGCAGGACATCTCCAAAGCCTTGTCCGTCAGCAGCCGGGTTTACTGCCTGCAAGAGGGCCGCGTGTCGCTGGAAGGCGATGCAAACACAGTTTCGCGCGATGACATCTCCCGCGCTTATTTCGGGATCGAGTAACATGGATTGGCTCAACGCAATCGTACAAGGCACTTTGCTCGGAGGGCTCTACGCGCTCTTTGCAGCAGGGTTGTCGTTAATTTTTGGTGTCATGCGGCTGGTCAATATCGCCCATGGCGATCTGATCGTTCTGGGCGCTTATCTGGGCCTTACAGTTACCACTGCAACAGGGCTGCATCCGCTTTTGGCCCTGTTCTTAATCGTGCCAGCCATGGGTTTGATCGGCTATGCCCTTCAGCGCGGTATGTTGAACCAGACCTTGGGCAGCGATCTTTTGCCACCGCTGCTGGTGACCTTTGGGCTCAGCGTTATTTTGCAAAACGGGCTGCTGGAACTTTACACTGCGGATCCCCAGAAACTGGATGCCGGCAGTCTTGAAACGGCAAGTGTAACTGTGGGCGGTCTCTCCTTGGGCGTCTTGCCTGTCCTGACGTTTTTTGTTGCACTTGCCGTCATCGGTGGGCTGCAATGGATGTTCTATAAAACGCCCCTGGGACGCGCGTTTCGGGCTGTCTCTGACAATCAAGACATTGCGCAGCTGATGGGCCTCAACCGTCGCCATATCTTTGGTTTGGCCATGGCACTTGCACTTGGCGTGACCGCGATCGCCGGGATCTTACTTGGTATCCGAACCAGTTTTGACCCGTCCATCGGTGGTGGGCGTCTGATTTTCGGCTTTGAGGCGGTCATCATCGGCGGGCTTGGCAATCTTTGGGGCACTTTGGTTGGCGGTATCATCCTTGGTATCGCACAGACCATAGGTGCCAAAATCGATCCCGGTTGGCAGTTGTTGGCAGGCCATATCGCCTTTCTGGTCATCCTTGCTGTTCGTCCGAACGGCCTTTTCCCGAGGACTACAGAATGAACATTCAAGACTATACTGTCACGCGTACATCAAACGCGATCCGTGTCGCGGCCATCCTTGGGTTCATTGTATTGGTCGCGTTGATTGCGGCGCCGTATTGGGCGGGCCGCGCCGATCTGCGGCTGATGGGAGAACTCTTTCTCTACCTGGCTCTGGCGTCCCTGTGGAACCTGATGGCGGGCTATGCCGGACTGGTTTCCGTCGGACAGCAAGCGTTCGTGGGATTTGGCGGCTATATGCTATTTGCCCTGACGATGTTCGCCGGACTTCATCCCATCCCCGCGATTGGCACAGCCGGTCTGCTTGGTGCGTTGATCTCAGTGCCAGTCGCCTTTTTGATCTTTCGCCTGCGCGGTGCATATTTCGCAATTGGAACCTGGGTCATCGCCGAAGTCTTCCGCCTATCGTTTGCCCAAATCAGCTCTCTGGGCGGTGGATCGGGGTCATCGCTGCCAATTGCCATTGTTAAATCCTTGGCTGGATCGCGCGGTGCGCGGGAAAGCCTCAGCTATTGGTTAGCACTTGGGGCTGCGGTCTTGGTCGTAACATCGGTCTATGTCTTCTTGCGGTCTCGCAAAGGATTGGCGCTGACTGCAATCCGCGACAACGAGCTCGCTGCGGGTTCGCTCGGCATCGACATCTGGCGCACAAAATTCGTCGTATATGTTGTGACCTCGGCTCTGACAGCCATGATCGGCGCGCTCATCTTCCTGCAAAAACTTCGCATCTCACCTGATGCTGCTTTCAGCGTGAATGACTGGACCGCCTTTGTGATCTTTATCGTGGTGATCGGAGGTATCGGCACGATCGAGGGACCCATCATTGGCACGCTGGTGTTCTTTGCGCTGCGCGAAACGCTAGCTGATCTGGGCACAATCTACCTGTTGGTCCTCGGCGTCGTTGCCATCGTCGTCATGCTCAAATTTCCCAAAGGTGTCTGGGGCTTCATCCGACAACGCTTTGACCTACAAATCTTTCCGCTCGCCTACCGTGTGGCACGGCGCGACAATAAAGGAGCCTAACCCATGGCACGCCAGAAAAAAACCGTCATCACCTGTGCGATCACTGGGGCAATTCATACGCCAACAATGTCTGACGCCCTGCCCTACACCGCAGATGACATCGCCTCCCAAGCCGTGGCCGCATCTGAGGCCGGAGCATCGATCCTGCATCTACATGCGCGCAATCCACAAAACGGGTCGGTGTCAATCAATCCGGACGATTTTGCAGCCTTCCTGCCGCGCATTAAGCAATCAACTGATGCAGTTGTGAACATCTCCACCGGCGGCAGCCTGAACAACACAATCGAAGAACGCATTGCACCTGCGCTGCGTTTCTCGCCCGAAATGTGTTCGATGAACATGGGCTCAATGAACTTCTCGTTCCACCCGCTGGCGGGAAAATACGATGAATTCAAATTCGACTGGGAACGCGACTATATCGCCAACTCAGACAGCTATATCTTCCGCAATACTTTCGCCGACATCAAGAACGCAGCCACGCAGTTGGCCCCTCATGGCATCAAGTTCGAACATGAATGCTATGATGTCGGCCATCTCTATAACCTCAAATTCTGCATGGATATTGGCCTGTTCAAAGCGCCGATCTTCATTCAGTTCATATTTGGCATCCTTGGCGGCATTGGCCCGGACGTCGAAAATCTGGTGTTCATGAAGCGTACAGCGGACAAGCTTTTTGGCGATAACTACCGCTGGTCCGTTCTGGGTGCGGGTGGCTCACAAATGTCGCTTTCAACCACCGCCAGCCAGATGGGCGGCAACGTACGTGTCGGATTAGAAGACAGCCTGTTTATCTCGCGCGGGAAACTGGCCGACAGCAACGCTCAGCAGGTTCAAAAGATCCGCCGCATTGTCGAGGATTTGGGCTGCGAAGTGGCAACCCCTGAAGAAGCCCGCGAAATTCTTGACCTCAAAGGCGGCGACCAGGTCAATTTCTGACGCGCCTTAGTCAAAGGCTGGCCCTTCCCCGCAATTGGGGAAGGGCTATTTTTCGACATACCGAAGATCAGGCGCTTTGCTCAGTGAGGTAGGCGTCAAGCTTGGTGAAAAACTCCATTGGGGTTTCCAGCATCGGGTAATGTCCCGCACCATCGATCACCTCCATACGGACGTCTTTCAACTGGATCATATAGGTTTCTTTCATATGTTCCGGACCAAGCGCGCCATCATGGGCACCAGCCAAAACCAAAACCGGCGCTTGAACAGCGGCAACGTCATCGGCGAAATTGGTGTTGGTCCAAGCGTTCAAATAGCCAAGATAGGCCGCTTTGCTGGTGCCTGCCCGCGCGCGTTCAACCAAGACATTCATCACCGAGGATGCATGCAGTTTACCGGTCAGGATGTTGAAGATCTCGGCCAATGCCGCATCATCATCGCCGGACGACTGGAAGAACGCAGCCGTATCTGCATCCAGACCAAAGCCAGACGCAGGAACAGGGGCGGCAGCCACACCCGAGATCACCCGTTCCGGTGCCAGCAGTGCGATCTTTTGCATGACCATGCCGCCCATCGAATGGCCAACGACGTGAAATTTGTCCCAACCCAGATCATCGGCAACGGAAACTGCGTCTTGGGCAATTTCATCGATAGAATAGTCGCCCGAGAACGCTTCGGACAGGCCGTAGCCACGGAAGTCCATGAAAGCCAAGCTGTATTTTGCTGGATCAAGGAACGGTTTGACCTGATCGTATACGCCAGAATCGCTCAACCAACCGTGCAGCACGATGACGCGGATCGGCCCGTCTCCGATTGTGGAAAATCCTACATTCATTGCATTACTCCTCTAATGCGG
Organism: uncultured Paracoccaceae bacterium; assembly: GCA_947497985.1. Taxonomy (GTDB): domain Bacteria; phylum Pseudomonadota; class Alphaproteobacteria; order Rhodobacterales; family Rhodobacteraceae; genus Epibacterium. The sequence goes on along the minus strand of CANMIX010000002.1, from coordinate 229,618 downwards.
TGTTAGTTTGGGCGGCGGTGGCAGCAATGCCTGTCATCGACATCGTGCTTGCCAACCCGCCCCGAATTGAAACCGAGGTGGCCTAAGGGGCCTTCGAAAACCTTTGAAACACACCAACAATACCCTTGCGAAACAGCAGCACGCTGATCACAAAAACCACGCCGATGACTACGTTCACAGGGACCGAGGTGGCAGCAAGGTAATTCTGCATCGTCACGATCACAGTTGCGCCAACTGACGGTCCCGTTAATGTGCCCAAACCCCCGAGCAACGCCATCAAGATCGCCTCGCCAGACATTTGCCAGGATACATCCGTCAGTGTGGCAATCTGAAAGACCAGCGCTTTTGTTGACCCTGCAAGCCCCGCCAGCGCGGCAGACACTGTGAACACAGACAGCTTGTACCGGTTTACGTTGTAGCCAAGGGAAATCGCCCGCTGCTCATTTTCGCGGATCGCCTTGACCACTTCACCAAAGGGCGACGTCACAATCCGCCAGATGGCAAACATGCCAATCGCAAAAACTGTCAAAACAAAGAAATACATTGTCACGTGATCCGTCAGATCAATGACCCCAAACAACGTGCCACGCGGGACGTTTTGGATGCCATCTTCGGCATTGGTAAAGGGCGCACGCAGGAAACAGAAATACGCAAGCTGAGACAAGGCCAAGGTTGTCATCGCAAAATAGATACCCTGGCGACGAATGGCGATCACGCCAATGGCCAGCCCCAATACGGCAGCCCCAGCAACGCCGATCAAGATCCCGGTCAACGGCCCGACTTCCAGAGCTTTGACACAATAAGCGGTGAAGTAGGCTCCACCCCCAAAAAACGTCGCATGCCCAAATGAGAGCAGCCCCGTGTATCCCAACAACAGGTTCAAAGCGCTGGCAAAGAGGGCAAAACAGAGGATCTTCATTAAGAACACAGGATACAAAACGGCCGGCGCGATCAGCAGCGCCACCGCCAGGACTGCAAAGGCCACAAGCTTTAAGGCACGCGCACTTGGCAGGCTTTGCGTAGGTCCCGGAATATGTGTGGTTGTATTGGACATGTTATGCATCCTTTCCAAAAAGACCCGCCGGGCGGAAATAGAGAACGATCGCCATAATCACAAAAACAACCACATTGGATGCCTCGGAATAGAAGACCTTGGTCAATCCCTCGACCAACCCCAATGCAAAGCCTGAGATGATGGCCCCCATGATCGACCCCATCCCGCCTATGACGACCACCGCAAAGACCACGATGATCAGATTTGACCCCATGTGAGGGCTGACCTGAAACACCGGTGCGGCCATAATGCCGGCGATACCCGCCAGCGCCGCACCAAAGGCATAAGTCGCTGTAATCAAAACAGGAACGTTCAAACCAAAGACTTCGCTCAGGGATGGGTTTTCGGTTGCAGCGCGCAGGATCGATCCGATCTTGGTCCGTTCGATCAACAGCCAGGTGCCAAAGCACACAAACAGCGACACAACGATCACAAAGGCCCGGTAATGCGGCATGAACATAAAGCCGAGGTTGCTGGCCCCGGACAGGGACGCAGGCGGTGAATAAGGCTGCCCAGCAACGCCAAACACATATTGCATGCCACCTTCGAGGATCAGCGCAAACCCAAAGGTCAGCAACAACCCATAAAGCGGATCAAGCCCAGCAAGGCGCTGCAGCATCGATCGTTCCAAAACGGCCGCAAGCGCCGCTAAAACCAGAGGTACGATCAACAAAGAAAGCCAGAACGACGCGCCAAGATAGGCGGACAACATATAAGCTGAGAATGCGCCCAGCATATAGAATGCACCATGGGCAAAGTTGATGATACGCAGCATCCCAAATATGACCGCAAGCCCGAGGCTAAGCAGCGCATAAAAGGCACCGTTGAATAAACCAATCAGCAACTGACCCGCCAACGCAGGCACTGAAATTCCAAAAATTTCCATTGTTTTTCCTCCGCCTAAACCCCAAGAACCCGGCTGATGAGCTCTTCATTTTCCGACAGTTCCTCGGCTGGGAAATCGGCGACGACCAGACCATTTTCGATCATGTAAAAATGGTCTGCCAACTTACGGGTGAAAATCATGTTTTGTTCGACCAGCAAAATGGTCAGCCCGCGTTTTTTCAGATCCTGCAGCAGTTCGGCGATCTTTTGCACAAAGACAGGCGCAAGACCCTCAGTCGGCTCATCCAACAAAATCAGGTCAGGTCCCGCGAGCAATACCCGCGCCATCGCCAGCATCTGTTGCTCTCCACCGGACAGAGTGCCTGCCGGCGCGTGACGCCGTTCTTGGATATTCGGGAAAAAGCTATGCAGTTCATCAAGGCTCATTCCACTGTCGCCGACTTTGGGCAATAGCTTCAGATTTTCCTGAACGCTCAACGTGTTATAGGTTCCGCGGTCTTCTGGTACAAAACCGATGCCCTGATAGGCCAGTTTGTGACGCGGCACCGTGCTGATCTCTTGGCCGTCTTTCTTGATGGACCCTTCCGTGCGCGTCAATTGTCGGGTGATGGCCCGCAGCGTGGTGGTTTTTCCGGCACCATTGCGCCCCATCAAGGCAACGGTTTGGCCGCGTTTGACGTTGATTTCGATACCATGCAACGCTTTGCTTTCGCCGTACCAGCCATGAATATCCGAGAGGGCAAGACAGTTTTCTTCAATCATAGTCTGTTCCAATGTAGGCGCGCCGCACTTCGCTGTCGTTTCGGATTTCTGAAAATGTCCCCTTGGCGACGATCTCTCCACGTGCCAGAACGGTCGCGGTGTCACACAGGTCTTCGACCACGTTCAGGTTATGCTCCACCATCAGCGTCGTACGATCGTGCGAGATCTCTTTGATCAGCGCCGACACCATACCGATGTCCTCGACCGCCATGCCCGCCATCGGCTCATCCAGCAGAATAACCTTTGGATCAAGCGCGAGGGTCGTGGCGATTTCCAATGTGCGTTTGCGTCCATAAGACAGATCTGCCGCCCGTTTATCCGCAAGGTCTGCGATCCCAACCCGATCCAACAGATACATCGCTTCGTCGCGCAAACCGTCCAATAGTCCCAAACCGCACCAGAATTGAATGTCCCGCCCTGTGCGCCGTTGCAGGGCGACCCGCACGTTCTCAAACACTGTCATTTCCGGAAACACAGCCGAAATTTGAAACGAGCGCACCATACCCATACGCACCACTTTTTCGGGTCGTGTCCGGGTAATATCCTGACCGGCCAATGAAATTGTGCCCGAGGTCGGTTCATGGAATTTACTCAACAAAGAGAAAAACGTCGACTTCCCTGCACCGTTCGGCCCGATCAACGCATGAATTTGACCACGTTGAAAATCGACATCCACATCTTTAACCGCGTGAAATCCACCAAAGCTTTTGCAGAGGCCACGTATGGATAAAATGGGGGCGTCTGACACCGCGTACCCCTCTTTCACAGGTTCCTGGATCATTGGAACACCGTGGATGCCAAGGACGGGCGCTGTGTGAGCTGGTCAGACAATGCAGTGAGCGTTGGGACCCGCCCATGCCAGGGGGCATCCGCAAATCGGAACTGGGTATAATTCAGCGCGTTCACAGCCGCGATACCGACAAAACGCTCGGTCATCACATCGCCATGTGAGGCGGCAATTTTTTCTAGGGACATCAAAAGATCATCAATGGCCTGAAAACGTCGCTGACCCATTTCAGTTTTATCAAAACTGGTGTCCGCCGGATTTCCCGTCGACGCCTTGCGGCTGATGATGATGTTGACCGACAGATCAACAACGCTTGCCGCCAGCGACAGAGCCTCCAGCTCGCGGTCCCCAGTCGCAAAATACTGCAGATCGGTCTTTGTGTTCTCTTTGGCATATTGCAAAATCAACAGCGCTTCTGAGATCGAATGTCCGGTGTCTGTCACCAGAACAGGGACACGGCGGGCGGGATGCACCTCGGTCAATTCTTTCGGGTCAGACCAGGGGTCAACGATTTCAAGTTTCAGATCATCATAGCCAGCTTCGACAAGCGCAGCATGTGCCAGACGACCATAAGGAGAGGTCGGGCTTTTTATCAGCAACATGTAGGAAATTCTTTCGATGGGTTAGCAGCGACAAGACAGCGCCACACCTCACGCGGTGTGGCGCGTTTCATCAATTGACGAGCGGACAGCCACTCTCAGCGGCTGACAGGAAGAAATCCGACCCATCAATGCGCGACAGAATTTTGTACAGATCCGTCGGACCTGTGGATTCAGAGGGCGCTTTTACCTCGGCCAGCAGCATGTCATAGACCACGCGGCCATTTTCCTGGATGCTGGCGTTTTCAAGAATTCCGGCATCGATCGGCAGAGAATGCATCATCGCCGTCACCTCGGCCGCATCTTGCGATTTGGCAGCTGCAACGCTTTTGAGATAATGCGTGGTCGCGGCATAGGCATTTGCGTGCCCCATGGTTGGAACCTGACCACCGTTGCGCTCCATGAACCGTTCGGCCCAGGCTTTGGTCGTGTCATTCATGTTCCAATAGAACGAGGTGCTGACCCGGATGCCCTGCGCCACGTCCAGCGTCAAAGCCTGCGCATTGTTGGAAAAGAACAACAAAGCTGCCAGCTTGTCACCAACCCCAAAGGATCGCGCCTGTTTGATGGCGGTTTCCGTGTCAGACCCCGCATTGGCAAGTCCAACAACGTCGGCACCAGACGCCTGCGCCGCCAACAAGGCCGATGCCATGTCATTGGTGTTGAGCGGGTGCAGCGTCTCACCTTTCATACCACCGCCGGCATCAACAACCGCATCGGCGGCATCTGTCGACAGGGCCCGACCGAACACATAATCCGCCGTGATAAAGTACCAGTCTTTCAAGCCCTGATCGACCAGCGTACCTGCAACACCGCGGGCAAGTTCCCGTGTTGTCGGAGCCCATTGGGTGCCGTAAGGCGAACATTGATCGCCCACGAAATTGGGCGCATAGCCCCCAGTTGTCATGGTGATAACTTTGGACTCTGCTGCACGCCCCTGCACCGCAAGACCCACCGCGCTAGAGCCGCCAAAGGTGATCGCATCGACGCCTTGTTCATCAATGAACCGCTGCGCAAGGGAGGATCCTACGTCCGCCTTGTTTTGGTGATCCGCGCTCAGAACCTCAACCGTGGTTCCCAATGTCGATGTGTCGAAATCCTCGACCGCCATTTGCACCGCCAAAAGCGTGTTTGGCCCACCGTTGCCAGAGAAAATGCCGCGCATGTCGTCCAGCACCAGGATTTTCACCGGATCCTCGGCCGCGAACACGGCTTGCGAGGTTGCAAGGCAGGTCGCAAAAGCGACAGACGTGAGTTTTGATAACGTGCTCATAAGTATCCTCCCAGATTGAGCAAAGTTTTGGAGCACGCCGGGCCTATGCAGGTGACCCTTGTGTGCCGTGCCCATTCGGTGAACCTCCTCCAGCCCACCGAATATGCAATCCGCCGTCGGTTAGACCGACATGCAGACGTATTTCAGCTCGAGATATTCATCGATCCCGTATTTGGAGCCTTCGCGCCCAAGCCCCGACATCTTGCTGCCGCCAAACGGGGCCTCAGCCGTCGAGATCAGACCGGTGTTCACACCGATCATGCCGCTTTCGATTGCTTCCATGACACGGGTGATCCGCGAGATGTCTTTGGCGTAGAAGTAACTTGCCAGACCGAACTCAGATGCGTTGGCCAACTGGATAACTTCTTCTTCGGTCTCAAACCGGAACACCGGGGCCAGTGGGCCAAAGGTTTCCTCATCCGCCAACAGCATATCAGGGGACGCGTTGGTCAGAACTGTCGGGTTCAGGAACAAATCTCCCGCTTCCGCACGATCGCCGCCCACAGTGACAGCCGCACCTTTGGACAGGGCGTCTTGCAGGTGGCTTTCAACTTTATCGCGGGCGCTGGATGTGATCATCGGGCCAATTTCCACACCGGACTCGGTGCCGTCGCCAACCTTCAGCTTGGCTACGCGTGCGCTCAGCTTGTCGACAAACGCATCGTGAATACCCGCCTGGGCGTAGATCCGGTTGGCACAGACACAGGTTTGGCCCGCGTTACGGAATTTTGCGATGATCGCGCCTTCGACCGCTGCATCCAGATCCGCGTCATCAAATACGATGAATGGCGCATTGCCACCCAATTCGAGGCTGACTTTCTTGATTTGCGGTGCCGCATTCGCCATCAGGATCTGTCCCACACGGGTAGAGCCCGTGAAGCTCAGCTTACGCACGGCAAAGTTTTCGCAGAATTCTTTGCCAATCTCTGCGGCATGGGTTGACGGCACCACATTAAATACACCGTTCGGGATGCCCGCTTGGCGGCCCAATTCGGCCATCGCCAGTGCGGACAAGGGCGTCAACTCGGACGGGCGCGCAACAAAAGTGCAGCCGGCTGCCAGCGCAGGGGCAACCTTGCGCGCGATCATTGCATTTGGAAAGTTCCAAGGCGTGATCGACGCCGCGACACCAATCGGTTGTTTTAGCACATGGATACGTTTGTCCGGCTGATGGCCGGGAATAATGTCGCCATACACACGGCGGGCTTCTTCGGCGAACCAGTGAATGAACGACGCGCCATAGGCGATCTCCCCCTTGGCTTCCGCCAGGGGTTTGCCCATTTCTGCCGTCAGCAAAGCTGCGAGAACGTCGGAGTTTTGCAACATCAGATCACCCCAACGGCGCATGATATCGCTGCGGCTTTTTGCGGTTAAGGCAGACCAGGCAGGAAAGGCTGCTTCAGCTGCGGAAATGGCTTTGGCAACTTGGGCACGCGTCAGATCCGCAACTTCGGCAATCACTTCCCCGGTGGCCGGATTTGAAACTGCAAACCGGGTTTCTCCCTCTACCCATTCCCCATCAACAAATGCGCGATCTTTAAAAAGACCCGTCTCCGCGATCTGGCTCAACATATGCAATTCCTTCTCAAAATCGCCGCAACAGCACAGTGGACAGAGTCGAACTCTGTGCTTTATTATGATTGTTGTTCAGTATATCGAACACCATTCGTTTATATTCTTGATTTACGCTTGTCAACGGTTGGGGTCGCCCTGAGTCACACGCCCCGTATTTGCAGTTGACAAAGAGAGTTTATTTCGGTGGTACAGAAACAACTCGCAGGGAGCCTAGATGCGGAAGCCCATGACAAAACCGGGATCAAAAAGCCAAGCACCAGCCGTTGTTAAATCCGTGACCATATTGGATTTGGTTGCAGCTTCACCTGACGAACTTACGCTCGCGGAACTCTCGCGTCGGATGGAAATTGCTAAAAGCTCTGTTTTTTCAGTCTGTTCTACGCTGGTTGAGCTGGGGGTTCTGACCCGAAACCCAGATCAGACCTATGCCATCGGTCCCCATGTGATGCGGTGGGCCACGTCCTTTAGCCGAAGGAATGATTTGGCCACAGAATTCGCCCGTATCTGGGACGAAAGCACGGTCGAGCTGAGCGGCGCGACAATTACTTTGACCGTTCTAGACGGCAACGAGGTAGTTTATATTGCCGCCCGCAACTCGAGCAAAACTGCGTGGTTCACCTATCGTATCGGCATGCGACTGCCTGCGCCATTCACGTCTACTGGTCATGCTTTTCTGGTCCAGGAATCGGATGCCGCCATTCGCCATCGCTTCAAAGATTGCTTTCCTGAACCGCTGACAGAAAGCTCTCCCAAAGACGTGGACGAGCTGATCGCCTTGCTGCAAGAGGCCCGTGAACGCGGCTTCACCCAGGACCGCGAGTATGTCTCGGGCGGAAAAACCTGTTTCGGCTCACCGATTCACGGCGTCGCAAACGAAGTAATTGCGGCTATCGCGGTAAGCGTTCCCACTCCCGAAGTCACACCTGATTTTGCAACTGAAGTGGTCGAAACCCTGCGACGGTTGTCTGAGGCAATTTCTGAGAGAATGGGCGCAGAAATCGAAGAACGATCCAAGATCGGATCATAAACCGGTCAAATGCTTTTCGGATATTTCCCCGGCCCACTGTTGGCACAGCCGAAGTTCCGGACACTGTTTTAGACGTGGTTCCGGCAGTGGTCACAATGACATTTCAAAGGTGTCACAGGGACGCGAATACATCGAACTCAGCCTACGCCAAGAGGCACGTTTAAACAGGAACTCTTGTGCTTTGTTCCAAAATGGATGCGGCCAATGAGCCCACCATCAAAGACCTGCCGCGCCCCGGCTTTTGCACCTCTTGCAGTGAATTATCCCATCACATAAGTTACGTGCCCAAAGACACTCACAGCACAAGAAAAGCGCGCGCGCACACGGCATTGGACGACACATGCGTTTACAACTTCGACCAAGTGGTCGCCTACGCATTGCCATCACAACCTGCGACTATCGCAATTTGGCGTCTGCAGCCTCAACAGCGTCCTAGAATAAAAGAAGAAAAAGGAACGACCTTAATGATCACCGAAGTTGATTTGCAGAACGCCCTCACCATCTGGGGCAATGGTAAAGTTTCAATCTCAAAGGCTTTTGAGGAAGACGGAATTGAAAAAGCGCGAGAAATCGCATCTGCCAATCTCGATAGCTATTACGGCTATAATCTTGGACCAGTTCTGTTCAAACCAACAATGGCAAGCGGCGCACAAACATTCCGGCCCACCAAAGACGGTGCTTTGGCATATTTCTGCGGTCATTCCGAGGACTACCCGTTGGACAACGGCTTCGCCATCATGGGCTGGCGATCCATGGAAAGCGTAACCTCCGCCAGTTTCATTCAGGGCGACATCGCCATGTGGATGGGCTGGGTCAAATTGACCAACAAGGATGGCAGCGTCACCACCGTCGACAAAAGCTTTGGGTATAAAAAAGACCCGAACGGAGACCTTCGCATCGTACTACACCACTCGTCGTTGCCGTATCAGCCTTAAAACGATGTAACCTGCACGATACATCCGGCACGCAGGTGTTGCGACTGTGACGCTACACCTGCTCTGCCAACTTGCCGCGTCAAGGCTGCAACCGTGCTGGTTCACAGTTCCGGTCTGCCTGTGGCCCTGTGCTGCATCAGCCGCGCAAATCGTGTCAGCCACGCACAGGCCGTTAGGCCGCGTTAAATTCACAACGTCCATCCCCGACACTGAAACAACACCTGTCGCAAAGGTGACTCAACACCTGCGCATATAGGTGACAATTTTAATAGGATACTTTAACCACCCCGGAACTACACAGATTCCGCCAACTTTTTCATTGCCACACTGGGCCAAAATCATTGACCGCAACATGTGATCCGCAAGAACTCAGCGTGTTTTTAGAACACCGCCGCGGGCTGGTTGGCTATGCGGCCAAGCTTTTGGGCGACGAGCATCTGGCAGAAGACGTGGTGCAAGAGGCATGGCTGCGGTTTCACAAGGCCCGCAAGGATGAGGTGATCGCCGAACCCATTGCGTTTTTATTCCGTATAGTTCGAAATCTTGCCATCGACACGCGACGTAAAACCAAACGGGGACCGTATATAGTAGACCCGGCCAGTTTTGAAAACGCGACCTCCCCTGCGCTGACCCAGTCAATCACCTCAGAAAGAACTGTGGCGGCCCGACAAGAAATCGACAGATTGAGAACCGCAATGGATGCATTGCCCCAAAAGACCCGCACCGCATTGGAGCTTCACAGGTTGCAAGGACGCAAATTGCACGAGATCGCAACCATTATGGGAATTTCAAAGTCACGCGCGCATGAACTGGTTACCGATGGATTGGCCCGGTGCCGTACCCATGTCTGGGGAAAAGGTTGACCCCATTGTCAAAAGTAACAAACAGGCCCAACACCATGATGTCAGCCAACGCCACTCAGGATGACCTTGTGAAACACGCTGCATCCCTATGGGTATTGCTGCAGGACAATCCAGACGATCCAGAGTTTTCGGCGCACATCGACCGATGGCGGCAGGCAGATCCCTCTCACGATGCTGCTTGGCAGGAAGTTTGCGACTTGGATCAATTATTTAACCAGCTCCAACCAACCGCACCGCTTCCCAGGCCGCAGCCAAGGATACGTCAGCGCCATTTCGCACCCACTACACAACCAAAACGCCGCAGAGGTTTGATGATTGGCCTCGCAACGGCGGCAGCTATTTCATTGGCGGTGTATTTGGGTCCAGATGTTTTCACTCAATTTCAAGCCGATGAGTTTACGGGGCGCAGTGAAACCCGCGCCGTGGCCCTGGCCGATGGCAGCACCGTTCACCTGGGCGCAGACAGCGCCATCACCGTCGACCTTAGCACAAGCGAGCGCCACATAAGCCTTTTGAAAGGCGAAGCCTTTTTTGAGGTCGCTCATGAACCATCTCGGCCCTTTCGCGTAACCAGCGGATCTGTTTCCGCAACCGCCCTTGGGACATCATTCCTCGTTCAGAATTTTGATGAAGATAACGAAGTTTTGGTGAGTACCGGCACAGTACTGGTGCGCAAGGACGCATCAACAAGTGCAGGTCAGACGCTTTCGCCCGGTCAATGGGCCCGCGCCGATACGAACGGCGATATCAAAACCGGCCAACGGACGCCCGAGGCCGCGACGGCCTTTCTACACGACCGCCTAGTTGCGACGGATCAACCTGTAGCACATGCACTGCAAAGCCTGCAGCGGAACTTCAATGGCAAGGTCATCATCCTTCCTACTGATTTGAAAGGTAAAAACATCACTGGCGTCTATGATGTAACCCGCCCCGTTGCTGCGGCGCGCGCAATGGTGCAGCCCTTTGACGGTTCGGTTTGGATGCTGTCAAATTGGGTCATGGTCGTCTCTCTTTGAGAAGAACCACTCCAAAAAATCACATTTTTTTAATTTTTTCCGGAATTTTCCGCGTCCAATTCGTCTTTACTTATAGGCACAGTTTGAAAGGGGCGATTTTGCCCCTCGGCTTACCCAACACAACAATCGACGAACTGGAGAAACGGTGATGGGTGTGCCCTCATTGAAATTTTTGCGTGCGACCAATCGAACTTTACGCGCACAACTTATGGCCACGGCTTTGGTCGCCGTGCCACTGCTGGCATCCCCGTTGTATGGGCAAACATCCCCCCGCCTCGGTGCCGAAGTCGTTGATGTGGAAATTCCCCCGCAGCAATTGGACAAGGCGCTGGCGCTGTTTGGTTTACAATCCGGGCTACAAGTTACAGCGTTGTCGACAGACACCGACGGGAAACACTCTCCTGGTGTCTCTGGTCAAATGCCAGCCCGAGTGGCGCTCGAGAAACTCTTGTCCGGCTCTGGAATTCCGCTGAGCTTCTTGGACCAAACAACTGCCGTTCTCAACGCAGTTGAAGACCCAAACGCGCCGGACTTTTCCTCCGATGATGCTTTATTGCTGGATGAAATCATCGTCCGTGGCGAACTGTTGGAACGAACATTGCAGGAGAGCCCCACCTCCGCAGTTGTCGCCAAAGGCGAAACGCTTGAGCAACGCGGGGACCGCGATGTATTCGACACAATTGAGCGTAGCGTTAACGTCAACCAAACCGGCGGGGACGAAGGCATTTCTATCCGTGGTGTCAGCCAATTTGGCGTAGCCCGCGCCTCCTCCTCACCCTTGGTCAGCACTCAGGTCGATGGCATTGCCTTGCCTGATACCAGCGCCATTACCCGTGGACAATATCCCACATGGGACATTGATCAGGTTGAGGTTTTGCGCGGACCGCAGTCAACCCAACAAGGGCGCAACGCGCTTGGTGGTGCGGTGGTCATTCGAACCCGTGATCCGATCTATCAGGATGAATACCGCTTCCGTGCCGGTTACGGCAGTCGCGATTCCTATGAGACCGCGTTCTCATTGAACAAGGTCCTGGTCCAAGATCGCGTGGCTTTCCGGTTTGCGGCCCAACGGGTGAGCGACGATGGCCCGGTCAATAACCCGACACTGGGCCGTGATGACTTTGGCGAAACCAACCTAGAAACCTGGCGCGCCAAACTGCGGTTAAATCCAACCGATGACCTGGAACTGGTATTTTCCTACGGCGAACAGGAAAACACGATCGGTGAAACCCGGATCGACAACGACAAGTTCCCAGGAGATATCGTTAATGATTCCGAACTTGCAACCACTCACATCCTAGACACTGAAACTGCGGGACTGAAGGCCACTTACACCTTCTCCCCCTTCTTGAAGCTGGAAGCCGAAACCAGCCATTATTCAGATCGGCTGTTTGAATTCATCGACAACGACCGAACAGAAGAGGATACAGGCTTCACTGATAGTGGCGGCGAAGCTGAAGTGTTTGAACAAGACATTCGCTTGCTGTTCGAAGGCAACGGGTATCGTGGCGTCGCGGGTCTGTTTTATGCAGATACCGAGTATCAACGCCAATCCACCGTAGAGTTACGGGGCTCGGCACTGTTCCTAAACCCCTTGACGGGTCTTCCTTTCAGCCAACTGACCACCTTGTCTGGCTCCGTCAATACATCGCGCAATACCGCAATCTTTGGCGAGGTCGAAATCGAAGCAAACCGCTGGCTGCAAGGTCTGTCCTTTACGCTCGGCGCACGTTACGATCGCGACAAGGTTGGACTTCGTTCCTTTGCCTCTGCGACCACCTTTGGCTTCGATGTCGTTACACCGCGCGACACATCTTTTGAACGTGAGTTTGAGGCATTTCTACCTAAAATCGGCGCATCTTATGAGTGGCGCGATGGGCTGAGCACGAGCTTGACCTATCAACGCGGCTACCGCGCGGGCGGTTTCAGCGTGAATCCGTTCACTGGCACCGCAAGCGAATTTGAAGAAGAGTTCACAGACAACTTAGAATTGGCATTCCGCGGTGAGTTTTTGGACTCTAGATTGGTTGCAAATGCGAATGTCTTCTACACGCGTTGGGATAACCAGCAAGTGCGCCGCGACTTTACCAATGCGTTTGCGCAGGACGATTTTGTGATTGAAAATGCCGGTGAATCCGAACTTTATGGTGCGGAATTCTCGCTCTCCTATGACATCACACCTAGCTTCAACATCTATGGTTCTTTGGGCCTGTTGCAGGCGGAATACGTGGACTATATTGCAGGCGACAACAGTGATCTGAGCGGAAACTCACTGCCAAATACCCCAGAATCCAGCGCCTCCATCGGGGCAAGCTATGGATTTGGCAATGATTTCACCTTAGGCGCGGATGCCAGTTACACAGGCGCCACATTCACCGATGGCGAAAACACACTGTCAACCGATGATGTATTCCTGGTCAACGCCCAACTGAATTATTCAGATGGTCCGCTAAGCGCAGGCATTTTCGTGCGCAACATTTTTGACGAAGAGTATGCAACCACCCGTCTCGAACAAGGCGACACAATTTTTGCCAAAGCTGGCGAGGCCAGAACAGTCGGCGTGTTTGTCCAGTACGAATTCTAATCTAAGGGCGCTGTAAAACATCTGCCCTCAGTTCAAGCTGGCTTGCTTAGTCGCAGGCCAGCTTGTTTCGTTTTGCCAATTGTCCGCAAGGCTCCATATCAAAGTAAAGATAGCACAGACCCTTGAAAGCACTTTGCCATGTTGCTTGACGCGCATGGTGAACCATTTAGATTACCCAAATTAAATAGTCAGGTTTATCTACATGTCGCAGCCTCGCTCACTCCACGCACCCCACCCGGCCCCACTGGTAAAAGATCGTTTTGGGGAGCAGCTGGCCAAACGCAAAGATCGCCTGTCTCCAACCTCTCAGGCTGTGGCCGGGTTCATCGATGCCAACAGGCATGGGGTGCTTGGCCTGTCCGCGCTTGAGATCGGGCTGGAAGCTGGCACATCGGATGCCACGGTGATCCGCACCATACAGGCATTGGGCTTTACGGGTTTGCGCGACCTCAAGGATACGCTTGGCGCTTGGTTGAGTGAGGTCGAATCCCCAGTCGAAAAGATGTCGAACACCACGCTATCTTTGGGGCAGGACACCAATGCCACAATCGACTTTGTGATCAACAGCCAGAAGGCGGCTCTGGATGCGCTTGGCTCCTCCTTAAACCGGGAAGCAATCGCAAAAGCTGTGCCATTAATCGCCCAAGCGACCGGCGTTGGCATTTTTGGAATCGCTGCCAACGGGATCATCGCGGAATACGGCGCGCGTTTGTTTTCCCGCTCGGGCATCCCTGGCAAGGCCTTCAACCTTACGGGCGTGGCGCTTGCTGAGAATTTGCTGCAAATGGCAAAAGGCGATGTGCTGATCATGCTGTTGCACGGCCGCGCCCACCGGGAAGCAACAACAACGTTGGCCGAAGCAAAACGACTGGCTGTGCCGGTGGTCATGATCCTGGGCCGTGAAGATGCATCGCTGCGGGCGCAAGCAGACGCCAGCTTTGTCCTCCCTCGCCAAAAAAGCCAGAACGTCGCCCTTCATTCACAAACGCTTTTTGCGCTGGAAGCGCTGCACCTTGGAGTCTCTTCATTGGCCCCAGATCGTAGCGTTCAAACGTTAGACCGTCTGGTTACGCTGCGCAAAGACGTGCGTCCGTATTCCCGCTGAGGCAGCACTTTGTAGTAGTCCGTAAAATTTACGACAAATTTTTTCATTTCCCTGTGTTCAGACCCGTTTTTCGCGGCACAGCAGCCTCAAACCCCGCTGTTTCGGGCGCGAAGCACCTTGGCGGCGCCTGCCGCACCATTGGTTTTCCGGAATAAATAGTTGACTACTACAGTCGGAAATAAAAAAACGAGCCAACCCAAGCGTTCAGATTCGCTCAAGGCACTTCATTCCAACCAACACCAACTCCCGGGAACCATGCGCTGCATGGAATAACAATATGATATGCTCGTCGCGTGCCTCCCTTCGCCGCCACCTTCTGCTGACCTGTATGACCAGCGTCATTCTTTCCAATGCGGCCTCGCCGCTGCTCGCACAAGACGCGCCGCTGGAACTGGATCCGATCATCGTCACCGGCCATCAGGAGACGTATTTTGAAAACACCAATTCGACTGCGTTGAAGGGCGAGTTTTCAGACCATGAAACCCCATTCCAGGTCTCCACGACCAACGCGACGTTCATGGATGATATCAACGCCAATAACCTTGAGGACATCTTTGACTACACAACCGGTGTCGCCCGCGCGGCTAACAGTGCAGACGGGTTTACGATCCGGGGCTTTGACATTGATTTGAACAACATCAAGGTCGACGGCCTGTCAGGTCTGACCACCCGCTTTGGCTCCCCCTCAACCGCCAATATTGAAACCGTCGAAGTCCTAAAAGGTCCTGCATCTGTCCTTTATGGGAACATGGAAACGGGCGGCCTGGTCAATCTGGTCACCAAGAAACCTCAAAAAGAATTTTCGGGCAGCTTCACCACGTCCTTCCAAAGCTTTGCCAGCGGTGTTTCCGGTTTTGGCGAAGACTTGGGCGTCACCAGCACTTTGGATCTGACGGGGCCTGTGGCAGGGCGCGATGACCTCTTTTATCGTTTTATCCTGTCCGGTGACAGCACGGACTCGTTCCGTGGAGATATCAACACCTCCGAGCTCAACCTCTATACAACGCTCTTGTGGGAAATTAACGATGTCTCGCAACTGACGTTTGGTGTTGAGATTGGCAAACAGGACGGCGACGCCGATCAAGGCCTTGCTGCAATCGACAATGACATTTCAAACGTCGCATCAATTGACACCGTCTACCAAGATCCCGGTGATTTTGATGATGACAAAGGGGCCGCAATCACTGCTGCCTACCAACGCGATTTGAACAATGGACAGTTCCATTTCAACTGGCGCAGCGTCTGGCACCAAGACGAACGCCGCCTGTTTGAGAACAACCGTGTCAACGACGCGGATGGTACGTTGCGCCGCCGCTTCCGGCACCAGAAAAACACCCGCGACTGGCATGGGTTTGACACGTATTGGACCAAAGACGCGACAACGGGCAATGTGCGTCACAATCTGACCTTTGGTGTCGCTGGTGAATACCGCAAAACCGACTTTAACCGTTTGGCCTTTGGTGGGTTTGCTGACGACGACCTTGATATCTATGATCCCGTTTTGGACGGTACGGCCACCGCTGTTGTCGGCAACCGGCGCGAAACCAACTACTACAGCTTTGGCATTTATGCCCAAGACAAGATCACACTGTCGGATGCATTGACGGTCGTTGCCTCGGCCCGGGTGAACCGCACCAAGATCGATTATGTCTGCGTCAGCGGCAGCTGTAACGACGACAACACCGCAGAGACAACCGATTGGGTCGGATCATTGGGCGCGGTCTATCAAATCAATGACAGCTGGACCGCCTTTGGTAGCCTTGCGCAAAGCTTTGACCCCTACACGGCTGAACGTGTGGACGTGAACGGCGGGCCACTGGACGCCGAAAAATCGCTCCAGTTTGAGGCGGGTGTCAGATACCAATTCCACGACCGCATGAATGTGAGCCTGTCCGCCTATCAGATCACCAAAGACAACGTGTCTGAATCCCTTGGCGGCGGAGTGTATGAGACCGTCGGCCAAGTCGAAAGCAAAGGGGTCGAGGTCGATTTTCAATGGCAGCCCAAAGACAATTGGCAGTTCAAAGCGGGGTATGCTTATAACGAAAGCGAAGCGACCGAGGGTGAATTTGCAGGCCTGACACCGGCACATGCACCACGAAATTCCGCGTTCCTGTTCACCCGTTACAATGTCCCGCAACCGGTTTGGGGCGGCACGCTTGGCTTCTCGGCTGGGATTTCCTACCGCGATGATGTCAAAACCAATATCAGCGACAGCACCGCCGTCACCTTGCCAAGCTATTTCCTGACGGATGTAGGCCTTCACTTTGAAAAAGCCGACTGGAAAACCTCACTCTCGGTCGCCAACCTCTTTGATGAAACCTACTATTATGCGGGCACAACGGACACGCGTCTTTATGCTGGCGATCCACGGACCGTGACATTGACCGTGACCCGCGCGTTCTAACCGCTTGGCCCAACCAGCCCCATGGCAAAACATGCCCTTACCCACGTCCGCAGGCCCTGCTTGCTGACGTGGGATTTTGGGTTTTACACCATCGGGCACTCTGCACTTCACCAAACTGCCAACAGGCTTGAAAGACTAAAACCGTGACAGCTTCGTTTGAGATCCACGCAGAAAACATCACTGTTGGCTATGACCGCACCCCCGTTTTGCGTGATCTGACATTTTGCGCAAAGGCGGGCACGCTGACCACACTGGTCGGGCCCAATGGCTGTGGGAAGTCCACGTTTCTCAAAGCAATTGCGCGGGTTCATCCATTGTCAGGCGGGCATGTGACGATTGCCGGGCAAGATATTCATCGCACCAAAAGCCGCGATATCGCCCGGTCACTGGCTTTCCTGCCCCAAGGGCCCGTCGCGCCCGAAGGGCTGACAGTGCATGAATTGGTCGCACAGGGGCGTTTCCCACATCAAAGCCTGCTACGTCAGTGGTCCGAAGACGACGCCAAAGCGGTCGAAACTGCGCTGCGGCAAACAAACCTCAGTGAGATGGCCGAACGCGCGGTTTCAACATTGTCTGGCGGACAACGGCAACGGGCCTGGATCGCAATGGTTCTGGCACAGAACACGCCAGTCCTTTTGCTGGACGAACCGACTGCGTTCCTTGACCTCAAAGTGCAGGTGGACCTGCTGACACTCTTGCACCGGATTGCACATCACGACGGTCGCACAATTCTGGTCGTGCTCCATGACTTGAACCTCGCGGCCAGCTTTGGCGATCAAATGGTGATGATGCGGAAGGGCGCGATCCACGCAGAAGGGCCAGTCTCCCAAGTGTTCACCCAACGAAACCTCAAAACAGTGTTTGACCTCGACGCTTCGGTGTTGACGGATCCGCAGTCTGGGCGACCTGTCTGTATACCGGTCACACATGTTGCGCCCATTAGGACAGCCCGATGCGGATGATGGTCCAACCCACACGGGCCATCCCCATTCTTCTAAGCGCTTTGTTGCTGGCCATGGTTCTGCACCTTAGCTACGGGGCAAAACCTATTTCCGTGCCGGGCATCCTGTCTGCGTTCTGGGATTTTGATCAAAGGAACTTTGACCATGTGATCCTCTGGTCCATGCGTCTCCCCCGATTGGTAACCGCGCTTTTTGTGGGGGCCGCGCTGTCAGTCTCTGGCGCGTTGATGCAAGGCGTGACCCGCAACCCGCTCGCTGATCCGGGGCTGTTGGCACTGATGAGCGGTGCCTCGTTTGGGGTTGTGATTGGCGTTGGTGTCTTGGGGATTGAGGCCGACATCTGGCTGCCCGTTTTGGCCGTCTGCGGCGCATTGGCTGCCGCCACTCTGGTCGCTGCAATTGCGCTTTTTACGCCCGGAGTTCGCTCGCCTGCGGTTTTGCTCTTGGCCGGTGCAGCCGTTGCCACCTTTCTAAAAGCGCTGGTGACTGGCATTCATCTGTTAAACGAAGACAGCTTTGCCACGTTTCGCGTGTGGTTATCGGGTGCGATAACCTCGGACGCAGCGCATGCCCTTCCTTACACTGCGCCATGGCTGATGGGTGGGCTGCTGTTCGCCCTGTTCAATGCACGCCAGGTCACCGCGCTGTCGCTTGGCCAAGAGGCCGCAACCGGGCTGGGCGTCAATGCGCTGTCGTTGTCGTTGCGGCTGTTGATCTGTTGCGTTGTCCTGACGGCGGCGTCAGTGGCGATGGTTGGCCCGCTTGGCTTTGTGGGATTAATCGTCCCGCATGCCACCAGACTGTTGGTGGGATCTGACTATCGTTGGATCATCCCCTGTTCCGCCCTGATCGGCGCGCTGTTTCTAGTGCTGGTGGATCTGTTGTCCCGTGTTCTTCTCGCCCCGGCCGAGATCGCCACGGGCGTCGTTACTTCCCTGCTTGGCGCACCTCTGTTCGTTGCCTTGGTACGGAGGGTTCTATGAGCCATCTTGTCTTTCGCAGTGCCAACAGTCGCATCAGCATACGCAGCGCCTCGGCGCTGCCCTTGGCGGTGGCCATTCTGTGTCTGTGTTTGTGTTGTCTGGGCCTGCTCAGCCTTTCATGGGGCAGTTACCCGCTCGAGCTTGCGCAAATCTGGCAGACGTTGATCACGCCACATTCGGGTGAGACCGAAACAACAATCCTCTGGCAACTGCGCCTGCCCCGCTTTGTCGCTGCCGCACTGGTGGGCAGCATGCTTGGCCTTTCGGGTGCAATCCTGCAGGGCGTCACCCGCAATGGCTTGGCGGATCCATCCCTTGTGGGCATTTCCCAAGGTGCAAGCCTTTTGGTGGTGGGTCTCATTGTAATGTGGCCGACCGCGCCAGTTGAACTACGCCCCATCGCGGGCTTTGTTGGTGCTCTGCTGACTGCGACGTTGGTGCAATGGGTGGCAGCAGGCAAAACCACCGCGGCCTCATTACGGTTTGTTCTTGTGGGCATCGGGGTGTCCGCCACCATCGGCGCGGGCACAAACGCCATGCTCACCTACGGGCAAATCAACCAAGCCTCTGCCGCGCTTGCCTGGTTGGCCGGATCTGTTCACACCGTGTCTTGGCGTGATTGCACGGTTCTGGCGGCAGGCTTTGCCCTGCTTTTGCCGGGTGTCGTCTGGGCCTCGCCCCCCTTGGCCGCCATGCGGTTTGGTCCAGAAATCGCAATTGGCTTGGGTGTGAACTTACGCAGATATCGCAACCTGCTTGTCCTGACCGCTGTTGCATTGGCTGCCCTCTCCGTATCTATCGTGGGTCCGCTGGGTTTTATTGGCCTGATCGCGCCCCATTTTGCCCGTCGATTGGTCCGATGCGGCGTAGGCGGTCAATTGATTGCCACCGCGTTAGTGGGCAGCGCGCTTGTGGCACTTGCAGATCTGGTGGGCCGCACCGCATTTGCCCCCATTCAATTGCCCGCGGGCCTCATCTCGGCAGCGATTGGCGCACCGGTCTTTATCCTCCTCATCTTTAAACGCGCGGGCCCACAAAGGCTCTAGCCTGTGCGCTCACATCAAGGATCCCATATGAGACACGCGATACTCGCCTTTTTCCTGATCTTTTTTGCGACCCAATACGCAATTGCCCAAGAGACGCGCATCTTTGTCGACGGACAGGGTCACCACGTCGAAATCCCCGTGTCGCCGCAGCGCATTGTCTCACTGCGTGGGGAACAATTCACAGCCCCGCTAATCGAATTGGAGGCACCAATTGTCGGCTCAACTGGTGTTATTCAGGGCGATTTGAACACTGCGACCCCAACGATCCGTGGTGCCTATGACCTGTTTCATACGACGTTTGAAAACAGCGGCATCACCTTTATCGGCACTCCAAACCAACCCGACTTGGAAGTAATCGCGAGCCTGAAACCCGACCTGATCCTGGTTCCAGACTTTGCCGCAGGAAGTTTCCAACAGCTTTCTGCAATTGCACCAACGGTGGTCATCAATATTTGGTCCAACACCGCCCAAGAAAGATACCAACGCATTGCGGATGCCACGGGACAGCTCGCGGCTTACAAGAAACGCGCAGCCGCTTTTGAATTCCGTCTAAACGCTGCCAAATCCCTCACCAAAGAGGTGCTGGGAAATCCTGCCGATGTCACAGTTGCCATTGCCGAGGTGCGTGGAAAACGGTTTAGAGCCTATAAAAACTACGGCGCGATGAGCTTCATCTTGCAGGAGCTCGGTTTTTCCCGCCCAGACGTCATTGCAAACCTTGACGGAGATCGCATCGATCTGAGCCCGGAGCTGGTGCAATCCATTGACGCGGATTTTCTGGTCACATCATACTCCGAAGGGTTCGGCATCCACCCAACACATCTGCAGCAGAACTGGGACGATTTGATACCGGGGTGGGATCAAATCCTGCACGCGCCGCGCAACAATCAACATGTCCTGATCGCCCGCGAACCCATGCGCGCCTTAAGCTTCAAGTCCATGGAAGAGATTTTGGCCATCTACGTCTCAAACATCGTGACACGCCGCTTTGTGCCTTACGGCGATTGACTATCGGAACGCTTAGGCAATGCATCCCAATGAGAACCACCGCCAGATCATTTTCCTAAGATCCGGGCCTCCAAAGCGGTCAGTTCACCTTTCAAACGCGTCCCTAAACCGGGTCGTAGCGAGGTAATGAACCATCCCGCCGCGATGGTCGCTCCAAGCCAGATGACCCAATGCGCAAAAGGCATAAAAAACGGCAGCACAAATCCGGGTGCCAGACACAGTAACCAAAGGAAACGCGGGCCTACCCCAGTTTGCCAAGGCGCAAGGCCAAAGGTACGGGCCCGTTTGGGGTCCTGTTTGATCAGCACGGCGAGGGCCGCAAGTGAAAATAGAATGGACGCAACAATTATCACCGCCCTACTCCCCCACGTCCAAAGCCATGGCAGCGCTGCGTTTTTCAGCGCGTTCCCGCAGCAGAAAAACCATCGCCACCGTTAGGCACAACAGATCAATCAACATCACCTGCCAGACGTTGTTCCAGCTCGCTTCACCCCAGGACACTCCCCCTGTTTGCAATCTCAACACGGGCAGCCCCACCAGTCCCCAGGCCAAAATCCGGCGCAAGTGGGCCGACAAAGCCTGCGCCGAATAGGACACAAGCGACAGACACATCACAACAAAACCTGCCACCAGAAACCCTGCGACAGTACCGCTGTGCGTATCCCCTCCGATAACCGCAGCAAAAAAGCCCCACCCGGCACCGACCAACATCACAGGAAGACCCCAGACCACCACCGCGAGTATTTTACGACACGCTTGCCAGACCGGATCCGCGCCGCGCCGTTTCAGCCACAGCTGCATGCCACTCACAATCGACATGGACAGAACAGCACCCAACGCGACCCAGACCGCACGGGACGCAAGCCCCGCAAAATCCCCTATGTGCAGAGGCGACATCACAGCCACGGTTGATGCACCCAGCGACGGGCTGTGGCCCACCAGCGGCCGATCCCTCAGGAAATCCCCGGTCACGCCGTTGAATTCCAACGTATGTGGCCCAACAGCGCCGTTTCCACCGTTCCGGTGCACGGTCAAGACACGCGCATCACGGCGACCCGCGTCCTCGACACGTAGAAATTGCGGATGGGTTCCGGCGATCAGATAGGCCTGTGCAACAATGTGATCCAGGTTCGCAAGCTCAGCTGGCGTGGCATTTTCGATCTTGGCCGGTGCGGTGACAGCAGCAAACGCACGCTCTGTATCTCCCCCAAAAGCAGAGATCGCCACGACAGGCAGTCCCAGACTGACTGCAAAACTCAGGAACGTTCCGGTAAACGCCACAAGGATCGCAAACGGCAGCCCCCAAACCGAGGCCAACCCGTGACGGTCACGCAGCGACACCACCCGCCCCCCGAGACGTTCGGTTACAAAAAGGTCACGCAAAATATGGCGATGTATCAAAATGCCGGTAATCGCCGCCACCAGCAGCACAATCCCCAATAGACCCGTTGCATAAAGCCCGGCTCGGCCGGGGATTAACAGGCGGGCGTGTAAGTCGACAATGAAATGAGCCAGATCATGATACGGCGCCTCAACACGACGATGTGGCGAAACCCCTTGGCGCGCCGCCAAAAGTCTATGGGTTTCAGGGTCAAGAAGGTAGTCACGTCCATAATCCACCGTGCCTTGGCCCTTGAGCTTGCGTTTCTCATAAAAAAACATGCGCAAGGAACCATCACCTGCACTCTCGATCAGAACCTGGCCACGAAAGGCGCCTGGAACTTGCGCTGCCAACTGCTGATAGGTGTCTTCGATAGGGTTCTCAAACGGGTGAACGATGTCACGACGCGGATCAGACCAACGATTGATTTCATCCTGTAGGACCGAAACAGTACCTGTAAAAACAACGGCATACAGAAAGATCGAAACCAGTGTTCCGCTCCAACCGTGCAACGATATCATGCGTTTGATCGCCTGATTTGATGGCCCCGTCATGCTTGGCTCCTATGCGAGAAAACCAGCGACGATGAGCGCCAATTCCGCCAGTATAATGCTGATGTAAAGACCAAGCAGTCGGCCTGGGCGATCCGGCAACAACGGAAGCACAATTAACACCGCCCAAATGAGCGGGAATACAATGACCGGCATGACCAGGTGATCCACACCTCCTGCGCCCGCTGGCAACCCATGCGGCAAACTTGCCATCGACAAAATCGCCATCACAAAGGCGACAGGCCCCGACGCGATCCACCGGGTCCGAAGCGGGCGGTTGTTCCACCGTTCAATCAATCCACGTCCAAAACGGCCGCTTGGTTTGTCATCCTTACGAACGGTCAAAGCAACCATCGCTTTCTTCGTTTTGGGCCAGGTTACCAACATTGCCAAAATCACCCGCTACTGAAAGGTCAGCGGCAGATCAAACTGCGAACTGTTGGCCTGAAACTGCTTGGGCGCCTTGGGAAACCGGCGAACGCTTTTCACCGCTTGCAGGGCTGCCCGATCGTAGGCAGGATTTCCCGAGGATCGCAAAATTTGATACGACAACAATTGCCCACTGCTCGACACATTCAGGCGCACGATCACCGTGCCCTTGCCGGACTGCCCACGCGGGCTGCGTTTGCGACGCGCGACGCTGTTGCGGACCTTTGCGCCCCAGATCTGCATCAATTTCTGCTGCTGACCTCTGTTTGCCGTTGCCACTTCTGCGGACCCGTTTGTTCCGGTTTGTTGGCGGCCACCGCTTCCCGCTGCCCGCTGTTCCGCGCGCCCAGCAGAATCCTGCTGCGCATTTGGCGTTGCAGCTTCTGGACGGGGTTGAACCGGTTTGGGCTTTGGTTGTGGTTTTACTTCAGGCTCAGGCTCAGGCTCAGGCTCAGGCTCAGGCTCAGGCTCAGGAAGTGGTGGAGGCGCTGCAGTGTCGATCACAAGCTCTTGTTGCGTCTGCGGTTGAAACAGTCGAATCTGGTTTTCAAACTCTGGCGCTTGTGCCAGTTCAAACTGTGGCGCTTGCGGCAACTCAGGCTGCGCAGTGTCTACTGGGTCTATTTCGCGCAAAAGTTCAGGCGTGACGTCGACGGGCCGCTCCCAATCTTCCACCAGTTCCGCAACCAAGGTCGGCGCTGCCGAGATTGAGATCAAAGCGTCGCCGCCTTCACCTCCTGCATCCGCGCCTTCGGTTTCAGCCACCGAGAAGCCGGCCACAAGGACGGCCATAGCAAATCCGGTGAAAACAATCGCCTCAATCCATTTTTTCATTTCGGCGCTACCACCAGTTCAACTTGCCCAAATCCCGCTTCGGACAAACGACGCAGAAGTTTCGCAATCTCAACCGCTTCAATCGCCCCATCGGCACGCAGTTGGACCGCTGTACCAGGTTCGATTACAGTCGCCAGCGCGGCAATTGCGGCCTCATCACGCAGATCTTCAAAGGCAAGCGCCCCGGATTTGTCGGCATAAAGCACGGGCTCTGCCTCCGCTTCGCGATCTGACGTCGCCTCGGGAGGAGCGACCTCAAAAGGTTCGGGCTGTGCCAAATGCGAGGTCATCAAAAAGAAGATCAGCAGCAAGAACACGACATTGATCATCGGAACAATGCTTTCGCCTCGCACGCGCTTGGGCGCGGTGGAAAAATCCATGCGCTCTACTCCACCAGAACCACGGATGTGAACCCAGCCGTCTGCAAGGTCTCAGTCACGGCAACAATACGTTGCAGCGACGCCCCGTCCTGCCCACGCAGAACCAACATGTCAGTTGGTGCCTCCATCAGCGGCGCAACGCTGGCAATCAGGTCATCAGTCGCCTGACCGTTTACAGCCAGCCCATCCGGTGAAATGTCGATCAGCCGGGGCGGTCCGCTGTAGGTGCCGCCACCAAAGGCCAAGGGCAGTGGCAAAACGGCATCCAGCCCAAAGCGCGAGGCCAGCATGAAAAACACCAACAGTAGAAACACCACGTCAATCATGGGTGTCAGGCTGGGCTTGCGGCGCGGCCGCGCGGGTGCTGCGAACTGCATCTGTTTACTCGGCTGCCAAACGGATTGATGGCTCAGTCTCAACCGCGATGAACAGGCGCGATGCTGCATCCTCCAGATCACGGCGAATGCTGTCGATCACGGATTCAAACCACGTCAGCGCGGCCGAGGCCGGAATGGCAACCGCCATACCCGCCGCCGTCGTCAAAAGCGCTTCCCAAATCCCGCCTGCCAAAAGCGCTGGATCCGCCTTAGAACCTGCAGCTTGCAACGCTTGGAAGGCCGCAATCATGCCAAGAACGGTCCCCAAAAGGCCCAAAAGCGGGGCGATTGTCGAAATCAACTCCAACGCGCCCAACCCGCTGCGGGCCCGGGCCAATTGACCCTTTGCAATGCGGCCAACCTCTTCGCGGGCCTTGTCTTCTGGCAGCTCATGCAACGCCATCAGGCCTGCGGCCACCACTTTGGAACGCACACCACGGCGACGATGAACCGTTTTCACAGCGTCGTCGATTGCACCCCGTTCAAATGAATGCACTGCGCGCCATGCTTTGCCTTTTGACCAAGCCCCCATGAGGGCCAATCGCCATGTTTTCCACAAAATCAACGCCAGCGTTATCACAGCAAGCGCAGCAATGGCCCAAATAGATGGACCACCATCTGCAAGGAACGTCATCGCTCCCTTGACCGCGCCTTCGGCCTGCTGGGTCAAAGCTTCCAATTCTGTTGAAGGGGCCTGATCGGGAACCGTTTCCGCAAAAGGCTCCGTGCTCGCACTCTCAGGCGTTGCACTACCCACGGGCAGTTCACTGTGCGCCTCAACGGGTGCTTGCACCGGCGTGGATGACGTCGCCTGCACCTCAAATGGCAATGCGGTTGATGCCGAAGTTGCGGGTGCGTTCAAAACCGGTCCGTCTGAATCCGGAAGACTGGGCACTTGTACCTGTGCCAGAGCAGCTTGGCCCGCAAACGCCACAATCAATAAGACAAACGACAAAAACCGAGCCATACGACCTCCAATTCAAAACATCCCAACAGGCCACAGCTCGTTGGGGTATTTGCGATCCAAATTGTTGGCTTGATCAATAGGCGACAGGTAACGTCGATAGATCTGGCTTCGCGGCGACGCAGAGTTGAATCAACACGCCACCGAGTCGCGTCTGATTACTGTTTTCCGACACAATTTGTCAATTATTCTATCCAACTGAAACCTGACTGACATCGCGACATCGAAACATTTGATGTCCCGCCCACGCACACGCTGAAAAACTTCGCGAAAACAAAAGGCACTTTGCCAATCACTCGGCCTTTGCGCACCTTGGGGACTGGGGCGGCAAGCAATGCTTAAAAATCCGCCCCTGGCCAACGGCGCGTTTGTTACAGAAACGCTTCTAGTTTGACAGGCAGCCCGGTTTGCGCGGATTGCGTGGCAGCTTCGGCCATCGCCAACGCCGTCACCCCATCCGCCAAAGTGACCGGCAACGCAGTACCGCCCGACAGCGCATGTGCAAAAGCATCCCATTCCGCCCGGAAGGCCGCCATGTAACGTTCCAAGAAGAAATAGGTCGGCTTGGCCCCCACCACACCCGCCTCGGTCGACTTCACCACTGTGTTTTCCAACATGTTCTGGGCCTGCAACAAACCTTTGGAGCCCAACAATTCCACGCGTTGATCGTACCCATAGGCGGCCCGCCGTGAGTTTTTAATGACCGCCATGCGCCCATCCGCATAGGTCATTGTAATCACAGCCGTATCCACATCACCGGCCTCTGCGATTTCGGGCGACACCTGCGAAGAGCCATGCGCGGAGATCAACACCGGCACCTCCCCCATAAAGAAGTTCGCCATGTCAAAATCATGGATCGTCATGTCCCGGAACATACCGCCAGAAGTTTTGACATATGCGGCCGGGGGCGGTGCGGGGTCGAACGACGTGATCGACAACAGCTCTGGCTTGCCTACCTCACCCGTATCCAATGCCTGCTTCAACGCAGCGAAATTTGGGTCAAACCGACGGTTAAACCCAACCATAACGGGCTGGCCAGAGACCGCAACGGTCTGCGCACAGGCACGCGCACGCTCCAGGTTTAGATCCACCGGTTTTTCGCACAAGACAGCTTTGCCCGCAGCCGTGGCGCGTTCGATCAAATCGGAATGGGTATCCGTGGGCGTGGCAATCAAAACCACATTGATATCCGGATCCGCCAATATTTCGTCGGTTGTTGCGACAGTGCTGTTGAACTCAGCAGCAAGTTTTTCAGCGTTTTCAGCAAAGACATCCGCAACCGCATGCAATTCGCTACCCGCATGCGCGGTGATCGCACGCGCATGAACAACGGCGATCCGCCCCGCGCCCAATAAGCCAACTTTGATCATGATTTTTCCTCCCGAATCTCGACCTTTGGCCATAGGCTTACCAATCTTGCACACGCGTGCAAGATCTATATGCACACGTGTGCAGAACGAATGGCCACGGACCTCTGTTTCCGCTATATAGGCAGCAAGGAAAGTCATGAGACCGAGATGAGCATGGATCCCACGACCGGCGGCGTTGCCACGGCAGATGATGTTGCGAAACGGGCGGGCGTGTCGCGTTGGACAGTGAACCGCGCGTTCAAACCCAATGCCTCGATCTCAACCAAGTCACGTGCAAAAGTAATGGCCGCCGCCGAAGAGCTTGGATATGCACCGGATTTGCTGGCCGCCAGCCTCGCCTCGGATCGCAGCAATCTGGTGGCGCTGTTGATTGACGACTTTGCAAACCCGCATAAATTGCAGATCATCGAACAATTGACCCGCATCCTACGCAGCCATGGTTGGGATACCTTGTTGGTCAACACCTTGAATGCCGCCGACACGCCCTCGGCCCTATTGGCCGCAAGCCAGCGTCGCGTTGATGCCGCCGTGCTGATCGGCGTCCAATTCAACGATCAGGAATTGGAAACCGCTCTTGGCGCGCGACGGGTACGCAAATTGATCCTCTTTGCGCGTCAGTCTGAAAACCCCAATACGATCTCCATCTGTTGCGACGACAAAGCCGCAATGACAACAATTGCCGACTATGTGGTGGGACAGGGCTACAAACGCCCGCTGTTTGTTGCAGGACCGCAAACAACCTCGGCTCATCTGCTGCGCAAAGAGACGTTTCTGTCCCGTTGGCACCACATCCATACTCACCAGCCCCCCTTTGTCGCCGTGTCCGCCTATGACCCACAGCTGTCATATCAAGCCGTTGCGGATCATTTCCGCGCGAACAGCGATCATCCGGATATCGTGGTTTGTGAAAATGACGCGCTGGCAATGGGCGCAATTGATGCGCTGCGGTATGAGTTCAACCTCAACACCCCCAACGATATCGCCGTGATCGGCTTTGACGATGTTCCCCAGGCCGCCACGCCACAATACCAGCTGACCACCTATCGCCAACCCATCGTCGAAATGGTCCATGCGCTGGTCGATGTCCTTAAAGGAACGGCGGACATGGCAACGCTCAATCAATTCTCAGGCCAGCTTGTGGTGCGCACCAGCGCCTGACTGGAGCTGGTCAAAAAACGCGCACTCTGGCCGTAAGTGCCCAAGATTACTGAAACATGCGGGAAATCTGCGACGTGTGGTAAATTTTGGAATTGATGATCGTTACGTTATAACGTAACTGATGATTCAAATCGAGACAGACATCATCCGCAAGACCTAGACGACAACGCATCACGCCGCCAGGTCGCCGCGAATCCGAGACCCGAGCCGCAGAACCCTCGCGGCATCAATTGCCATTGATTATAGACGAGCTATCGCCATGAAAGACTTTGATCCCACTGACACCCGCCTCCCCGTGACTGTCCTGTCCGGCTTTTTGGGCGCGGGGAAAACGACGCTTTTGAACCGGGTCTTGAACAACCGCGACGGCCGCCGCGTGGCGGTGATCGTCAATGACATGTCCGAAGTGAACATTGATGCGGATCTGGTGCGTGATGGGACCGAGCTGTCGCGGTCTGAGGAAACGCTGGTTGAAATGTCCAATGGCTGTATCTGCTGCACCCTGCGCGATGACCTGTTGAAGGAGGTGCGCAAACTGTCCGAGGAAGGGCGGTTTGACTATCTGCTTATTGAATCTACCGGCATTTCTGAACCTCTGCCCGTCGCCGCAACCTTTGATTTCCGCGACGAAGACGGCGAAAGCCTGTCGGATGTGGCGCGTCTGGACACGATGGTCACGGTGGTTGATGCGGTGAACCTGCTAGAAGATTTTTCCAGCCATGATTTCTTGACCGATCGCGGTGAATCCCTTGGCGAACAGGATGATCGCAGCCTGGTCAGCCTGCTGACCGAACAGATCGAATTTGCCGATGTGGTGATCCTGAACAAGGTCGACGATGCGGGCCGCGCGCGCACCGACACCGCGCGCAAGATCATTCGCGCCTTGAACGCCGATGCAAAGATCGTGGAAACAAATCACTCGGACGTCTCGGCCGACACCATCCTGGACACAGGCCTGTTCGACTTTGAAACTGCCCATGAACACCCGATGTGGGCCAAGGAACTTTATGGTTTTGCCAACCACACACCCGAAGACGAAGAATACGGCATCTCCTCCTTTGTCTATCACGCGCGTGCGCCCTTTGATCCAAAGAAGCTGCACCAGGTCTTGAACGGAACCCTGCCCGGCGTGATCCGTGCCAAAGGCCATTTCTGGATTGCAACGCAGCCCCAATGGGCGGCTGAATTCAACCTGGCCGGTGCGCTGTCCTCGGTCAAAGCCTTGGGGTTCTGGTGGGCATCGGTTCCCGAAGACCGCCTGCCAACCCACCCGGAAGCACAGGCAGAGATTGCCAAAAACTGGGCTGAACCTTGGGGCGACCGTCGCCAAGAGCTGGTCTTTATTGGTGTCGGATTGGAGCGTGAGACGATCTGTGCGCGCCTGAATGCCGCTCTGTTGGGTGTGGACGCATTCACACCACAAGACTGGACCGATCTGCCGGATCCTTTCCCGCGTTGGGGCCAACGATCATGAACGTCGCCGCGGGTAACGCTGGGGTGCTCATCCCCTTCAAAAGCGTTTTGGTTGTCGATGACCTGGATGGGGTGTCGGCAATCCGCAACCCGGGCTGCGCGGCGGCAATCTGGCAGCGTGAGGCGGGAGCGTCGCTGCGTGCCTGGCTTGAAAATCTTGCACCAGATCAACTGCCACACGCACGCCTGTTCCTGCGTCCGGACCGAGTTGGCGAAGCGGTTGCGCAGATTTGTGACCAATGTGGGACCCCACCGGGGGCAGAACGTCGCGCATTGATCGACGATATCGCAACGCTGGCCACGCATTTTGCGGCGATGATGGATGCGCCCTATCTGCGTGTGCGGCTTGATGTTGTGATCACCAACGCCTGTCGCAAATTTCACATCGACGCGGTGACAGCCCGGCTTGTTTGTACCTATCGCGGGCAGACCACTCAATTTGGTGAGGCGGATCAAGGTCATGACCCGGCGGCGATCCTATCCACACCCGCCTGTTGCCCCGTTGTGCTGCGCGGCACGAAATGGCCGGACGACGAACCCACACGCCTGCGGCACCGGTCACCACCGATTGAAGGCACCGGCGAAACACGGCTCGTGCTGGTTCTGGATCCCATTTACGATCTGGAGGAGGAAGTCTGAAAATCAACGCTCTGTTACGTTCGCAACTTGACAGGGCGCACATGAATAGGCAGGTCTGAGGGCGATGGTTCCCGGAACGCCTAAGGTTATACGGGATGAAAAGGGAACACGGTGAGGCGTAGCCAAAAGGCACCAAACCCGTGACTGCCCCCGCAACTGTGAGCGGCAAATGCGTTGTCAAAACCACTGGCCCTCTTTGGGTTGGGAAGGGACACCGCTGCACACGCCGTGAGTCAGGAGACCTGCCATCCTTATACACTTTTAACCCGGGCGGGGCGTCTGGGCGAAGAACAGCTGCGCCTTGGCTTGACCAACGCTGCGCGGTGATCTTTCGCTCTTTGTCTTTGCTCATCTGCGGAGGGCAGAATGGTCGAACGTAAGACGTGCAGAATTGCTGTGTGTACCAGCTGCAAAGACAAGCAGACCGGCCAGAACCCCGGTTACGCAATGATTGACGCCATGCGAGATGCGCTGGATGCCGATCCGCGCCTTGCGGCAGAATTTCAGGTTATGGGTGTCGCCTGCATGGCAGGATGCAATCACCCCTGCACGGTCGGATTTCACGGGCAGGGCAAGGCAAGCTACCTGTTTGGCGATCTCCAAGCCCCGGATGACATTGCAGATCTTGCGCGTTTTGCCAAACAATATGCCGCCCTACACGATGGCTGGTGCTCATCTGTCGATCGACCCGGAAAGCTGCGCAAAACCACCCTTGCCCGCATTCCCGCCACCCTGTTTTCCGAACTCCCATATGTGGAGGCCGCAGAATGAGCGCCGCTGATCTTTCCGTAAACGGCGTTAGCTGGGGCAACGGACGGACGCGTCCACTGATCCTTCACCCGACCTCGTTCCACCTCAAGGCGGGACGCGTCATGGGGGTCGTCGGGGCCAATGGCGCGGGCAAAACCACCCTATTGCGGATGATTTACCGCCATGCGCGCCCCCTCTCGGGATCGGTCGAAATCGGCGGCGAGGACATTTGGACGATATCACCGCGTGCCTGCGCACGCAAAATCGCCGCCGTCCTGCAGGAACAGCCCACCGATTTTGCGCTGACCGTGCACGAAATCGTGGCCTTGGGCCGGATACCACACAAACAAGGATTTGGCGCGCTTGGCACGAACTGTGTTGCGGTGATCGATGCATGCCTGACGCGAATGGAGCTTACGGGCCTCGCAGATCGCGCCTTTGGCACCCTGTCTGGCGGCGAACGTCAGCGGGTCATGGTCGCCCGCGCCATCGCACAAGAGCCGCAAATTCTGGTTCTGGATGAACCCACCAACCACCTCGATATTCGCAACCAATTAGAGGTGCTGAAGCTCATCAACGATCTGGACATCACAATTGTGACCTCACTTCACGACCTCAATATGGCAGCCAGCGTCTGCGACGACGTTCTGCTTTTGCACAAAGGTCAACAAGTCGCCTTTGGCTGCCCGACGGATGTCCTGTCCTCCGACCGCGTCTCAGACGCCTTTGGGGTCCGCGCCGAAGTGGACTGGCTGTCCCGTCGCGACCACCAACATCTCACCTTTGCTCTGCATTCTTCTAACTAGGACACGAAAATGAAACACCTGCTTTGCTCCTGTGCCCTTGTGGCCATCGCTGGCCCAGCCCTTGCTGAAACCACTGTCGAAAGCTGCAACCGCTCCGTCACCTTTGACTCGGTGCCAACGGCCGCTGTCTCAAACGACGTCAATCTGACCGAGATGATGCTGGTTCTGGGATTGGCCGATCACATGGTGGGCTACACCGGGATCTCCGGCTGGAAAACACTGGACGAAGAGATGCGCGCAGGCGTCGAAGAACTGCCCGAGTTGAGCGCCAAATACCCAACCAAAGAAGTCCTGCTGGGCGCGGACGCGGATTTCTACTTTGCCGGTTGGAACTACGGTATGAAAGTCGGCGGCGAAGTGACGCCAGAAACCCTCGAACCCTTTGGCATCCAAGTTTACGAGCTGACCGAAAGCTGCGTCCACATCGGTGACAAGCCCAAAGTCTCGATGGAGGATATGTACAACGACATCGCCAACCTTGGCCGTATCTTTGACGTTGAAGACAAGGCCAGCGCCCTGATCGACGGCTACAAGACAGAGCTGGCAGCGTTTTCGGCCGACCTCAACACCGAAGGCACCGCCCCACGCGTCTTTGTCTATGACAGCGGCGAAGAAAGCCCTTTTACGGCGGGACGTTACGCAATGCCCACCGCCTTGATCGAGGCAGCCGGCGGCACAAACATCATGGATGATTTCGAAAAAAGCTGGGCCACCGTAACTTGGGAAGAAGTGGTCGAACGCAACCCCGAGGTCATCGTGATCGTGAACTACGGCAATGTCACCGCCGAAGAAAAGCGCGCCTTTATGATGAACAACCCGGCCTTTGCCAGCCTGGATGCGGTGAAAAACGACCGGTTTGTTACCCTGGAATATGTCGAAGCCACCCCCGGCCCGCGCAACATCCAAGCGATCAAGACGCTGGCCTCGGCGTTTTGGCCACAGCCTGTGAACTGAACACAAGCGATTTGGAACAATGACTGACGCCAACGCCCTGCGGTCCACCGCAACCCGAAAACGCCCCCTGCATCTTGTGTGGGGGGCTGCGGGCTGTGTGGCGCTCTTGGCGTCAGTCAGCTTTGCGGTCTCCGTCGGTGCGGTGCCCGTCCCCTTGGCCACGGTCTGGGGCGTGTTGCTGGATCACATCCTACCCGGCAGTATCGAACCGTCTTGGTCCAAAGGGCGCGCCGCCATTGTGTGGGACATCCGTTTCCCCCGTACTTTGCTGGCCGCTTTGGTCGGTGCAGGGCTTGCGGTTGTCGGTGCCGCCCTTCAGGCGGTGACCCGCAATCCGCTGGCGGATCCACATCTTCTTGGCATCTCATCCGGTGCGGCCTTTGGCGCAATCCTGGCGCTTTTGCACACAGGGCTGTTTCTGGGTCTGTTGACCGTGCCACTGATGGCGTTTCTGGGCGCATTGGCGGCCACGGCTGTGGTGCTAGCGGTGATCAGCTTCACCTCAGCCTCCAGCGCAGATCGACTGGTTCTGGTCGGGGTTGCAGTCTCCTTCATCGTGATGGCCGGAGCCAACCTTTTGATTTTCCTCGGCGATCCAAAGGCCGCCCATACGGTTGTGTTCTGGATGCTAGGCGGGCTTGGCCTCGCGCAATGGAGTCACCTGATCTATCCGCTGGCGGTCCTTGTGCCCTGCGCCACCTGGATCTGGCTGCGCAGCGCCGATTTGAACGCTATGACCATTGGCGATGAAACCGCGACCACTTTGGGCATCCCGGTCAAACGGTTTCGGCTGCAGATCTTTGTGCTGGGTGCCCTAATCACCGGAACCCTGGTAGCCTTTTCCGGGATCATCAGCTTTGTAGGTCTCATGGTGCCCCACATCGTTCGCTTGGTGGTTGGGGGCGAATACAGCCGCATGCTTCCTGCGTCGGCGCTGTGTGGCGCGCTGTTCCTGATCTGGGCGGACATTTTGGCACGAACGATCGTGGCTCCAGAAGACATGCCCATTGGCATCGTCACCGGGCTGATCGGCGGCATCTTCTTTATCTGGCTGCTGCGAAAAGACGGCAAAACGTAAACCTTTTCGCCTTGCGCGGATCCATCCAAAATTTCCGATTTTCCGCCGACCAGCGCATCGGGCATTGGCACCCGCTTAAATTGCAGATAACCAAGTCATACCAACCGACTCTCGGCAGGCATGGAGGCAGACCCGCGCATAGACGCTTTTGGTTTGCCGTCACGATCAAAACCATGAGCCGGAACACACGTCATGACCCTTAAAATCAAAACTGATGTCGCCATTATTGGCGGCGGCCCAGCTGGTATGTTGCTCTCGCATATGCTGGACCTGTCCGGGATCAAATCCGTTGTGATTGAGCAGAAACCCCGGGCTTATGTCTTGGAGCGCATCCGTGCAGGGATGCTTGAGTCCGGAACCGTCGATGTCCTGCGCCAAGCTGGGCTGACCGGACGCCTCGACCGTGAAGCGATCATTCAGGAAAAGGTCCATTATGGGTTTCAGGGAAAAGAAACCCTGATTTTGGACCTCAAGGCCCATACAGGCCGCTGGTTGACCGCCTATGGTCAGACCGCCATCACACAGGACCTCTATGCCGCCCACGACAAGGCAGAACGGATGCTGTTTGATGGTGTTGCTGACGCACAGCCCCATGACCTGATGCACAGCCCGCATGTGACCTTCACCAAAGAGGGTCAAGCCTATGACGTCGAATGTTCCTATATTGTTGGATGTGACGGATTCCACGGTGTCTCCCGAACCTCCATTCCCACCTCGGTCCGCAAAGAATGGGAACAGGTCTATCCCTTTGGCTGGCTTGGCGTCTTGGCAGAGGTTCCACCGATGCCAGAGCTGTTTTATGCCCGCCACACGGATGGCTTCCTGCTCGCCTCCAAACGCAGCCCCACCCGCAGCAGGTATTACGTACAGGTGCCCGCCTGTGATCACGTCAGCGACTGGTCCGATGACCGCTTTTGGCAGGCTGTCTACAAACGGCTTTCAACCGAGTTCCACCACCGCGTCACAACCGGCCCCAGCATTGAGAAATCCATCGCCCCGCTGCGCAGTTTTGTGTCTGAACCGATGCAATACGGTCGGCTGTTCCTAGCAGGAGACGCCGCGCATATCGTGCCACCAACCGGAGCCAAGGGGCTGAACCTTGCGGTTTCAGACGTCTACTACCTGCACCGCGCAATGGATGCATTCTTCAATCACGACAATCCCAACCTGCTTGAAGAATATGGCTCAACGGCCCTGCGTCGGGTCTGGTCATCGGTCAATCTCAGCTGGAAATTGACCAAGCTGTTTCACGCGTTTCCCGGTGAAAGCGCATTTGAGCAGAAGTTGCGCGAAAACGACTTTGATCTGTTGCTGGACCACCCGCCAATGCAAGCGGCCATGGCCTACGAAAAAGTGGGCCTGCGCCTCTGACAAGCGGCGCGCAGCCGGTCTGATCCTTGCCAGCCTGGGGCTTCGGCCCCTGCCAACCCCCTGTTCTCAATCATAATTTCGCAAGGGTGATATTTTTGCTGCACTTGTATCACGTAAAATAACTTTTTTGTCAGGATTATTGAACATGCGTGAACAGCATACTATTGGACCCAAGCCTTTCAAGGCCAGCTAGGTCAACGCCCCAGCCATGGTACCCTCCAGTTATAGGATAAATCATGGTTAAGAACCCTGGCCACGGCCACACGGCTTTGCTGTGCACCACTGCACTTGGTGTCACCCTTGCCTCTGCATCTTTTGCACAAGAACTGCCCGTTCACTCCCTCGACCCAATCATCGTTGAACAACGCGACCCCGATGGTGGCGCCGCTGACCGCGCAACTGCGGTTTATGTTGCCGACGCCGAAATCGAGCGCGCCGCAATGGGCGATCTCAAAGATTTGTTTGCCGGCATCGCTTCGGTCTCTGTTGGCGGTGCAATCCCAATCGCGCAGAAGATCTTTGTGAACGGTGTCGACATGCTGAAACTGGCCATCCAGGTCGATGGTGTTTCGCAAAACAACCGTGTGTTCCACCACGCAAGCGCCAACGCATTTGACCCCGGCTTGATGAAATCGGTCCGCGTTGACCCTGGCGTTGCTCCGGCTGATGCAGGTCCCCGCGCCCTGGCAGGTCGTGTGGTCATGGAAACCATCGACGCCGACGACATCATCGAAGAGGGTGAAACCTTTGGCGGTCGCGCGCGCCTGTCTTATGACAGCAATGGCAACACCGCACAGGGTTCCTTGACCCTGGCAGGGCGCACCCAAGGCTTTGAGGTCCTAGCCTACAGCAAGCGCGCAACGGGTGACAATTACGACGACGGTGACGGCGTCGAAATGACCGGAACCGGCGCCAACCTGAACGCCAACCTGTTGAAATTCGCCTATGAATCCAACGAAGGTCACCGGGTCGAAATCTCCGCACAGGAAATGACAGACGCAGAATTCCGCAATGAAAAGGCCAACTTTGGCCCCTCCGACAGCGGTCTGCAGTTTTATGACACCCGTCGCTCAATTTTTGCCTTGAACTACGAAAACACCCAAGGCGGCGGCATGTGGGACCCTTCCGTTACGCTGGGCCAGTCCAAGACTGACATCGAAAAGCTCAATCCAGAACAAAACGATGACGCACGCGGCATCACTGAGACCACATCGTTTGTCTTGAAAAACCGGTTCCACCTGTCCGAAGGCAACACAATCACGGCCGGTATCGATTATCAGGATCGCGAAACCACCGTGACCGGTGAGTATTGGTCTCCGGCCAATGGTCTGGCAACAAGCGCAACTGAACAGAGCACGTTCCACGGTCTTTTTGCACAGGCACGTCTGGAACCAACCGCAAATCTGCGGGTCTCTGCGGGTCTGCGCTATGACTGGATGGATTTCACCGGCCATGACGCAGGCGACAGCGGTTCACGTTTCTCGATGTCCGGATCCGGTGCCAGCGGCAACCTATCGATCGAATATGACGTAACCAATGCCCTGTCGTTGCGCGCAGCCTATTCCAACGTCTTTGGCGGTGTCGATCTCGGGGATAACTTCGAATTCTGGCGGGCGTTTGATTACGCGGCGATGGAAACGTCACGGGCCGAAAACATCGTCATTGGTGCGGATTGGAAACAAGGTGCCTGGACATTGGGCGCTGAACTGTTCCGCACCGAAATCGATGGGGCCCGCGACCTCTCTCGCGGTGTTGTCACCGTCAACGACTTTGAGAGCGAAGGCGTCAACCTGGCAGCGACCTACGGTTGGCAGCGCGGCTTTGCCCGCCTGACCTATTCCTACAGCGATGCAATTGTGAATGGCGAAGATTCAAGCAACTATGACCTTGGCAACTTTGGCGCACCACTGGGCCACATCCTGGCGTTGGAAATGCAGCATGAATTGCCGCAATATAACACGCTGATCGGTGGCAGCATCGAAGCCGCAGCATCGCTGAACGCAGGTGGTTCTTATGCGGAACAAGACCTGCCTGGCTATGCGGTTGTAAACCTCTTCGCGGAATACACACCACCATCGCTGAACGGGGTGACCATCCGTGGTGGCATCAACAACCTGTTTGACGAAAGCTATGCCGATCGTGCCACCTATGGCGCTGAATTCACAGACGTTAATACGTTGAATGAGCCCGGTCGTAGCATCTCGGTCGTAGCAACGATGAAGTTCTAAAACACTTTGGCAGGAGGTGTGATTTGCGCCCCTCCTGCCATTCCAAACCCTGCACTCGGGTGTCGGATCACAATCGCTGAAGGTTGCGGATTTTTGCCGAAGGTATTCCGCAAACAACCTTTACCTGAGTGAAAGAATCAACTATTTGTGATCCACAGAGACAGAGCGCGGCTACACTGCGCTGATATCTCCCGGACGCCAGCACGCTCGCCAGTATTCCACTTAATCTAGGTCCACCACCGCGGCTTGATCCCGAGGACCGATTTACTGTCGGAGCACACTAAAATGCGGCCTTTGGCTTATACGCTCGCGCCCCCACGCGCGGAGCAGCAGATATGACTCGTTCTGAAGCCCCTCAAACATCTTTCTGCGCCGAAGATGCAACCTTGCAATCGCTGTTGAACGGCTTCTTGCGAGAGGTCGACGCTGGCCGGATCACACAGATCAAAAACCGCACCTTTGTAGAGATCGCCTTGACCCATTGCCAAGGTGCCCTGCGGGTTGAGGTCGCCTACCTGTCGCAGACCGGCCCACATGGTTTTGGCGCATTGCAGCTGCGTTTTGATGGCATGAACGCGTGGCAGCCCGCATGCGCGGTGCAGGCGATTTCGCTTATCGCGCAAGAATGTTTCGCCCGCCATGCCGTCACTGACCGACAAAAGCTGCCAGAATTCATGCGCGCGGTGTTCGATAGCAACGCCCAGATCAGCAAGGTCCTGCGGCGCCCCCAAACGCAAAGTGTGATCGAAACCTTTTTGCAGGCCGAACAATCGCTTGCCTTTGGTCATTGGCTACATCCAACCCCCAAATGCCGCGACGGCATGACAGATTGGCATCTAAACACCTATGCGCCGGAGTTTCAGGGCGCGTTTCAACTGGCTTTCTTTGCGGCGCATAAAAGCGTTGTGCGCACAGGGTCTGCCGATATCCCTGCCGCGGCTATGTTGCGGGATCTGCCAAACATGCCGTGCGATCTGGGTCTGTCACCAGACGAATGCCTTATCCCAGCACATCCACTGCAGGCCGACGCGCTGATGCTGGACGACGCGGTCCAGACCTTGTTGAACGCCGGCACGCTGCGTTACCTCGGACGAACGGGCGGCCCATTTGCGCCAACGTCCTCTGTGCGCACGCTTTACTCCGCCGACAGCCCTTGGATGTTGAAATTCTCCATTCCTGTGCGTCTGACCAATTCCCTGCGGGTCACCAAGCGCAATGAATTGGACGTGGGCGTGGTCATGGCGCGGCTCTTAAACAAGCTGTCGTTCAACCAAAACAGCAGTGCGTTTCAGATCATCAACGACCCATCCTATCTGACTGTCGACATTCCCGGTCGCGCTGAAAGCGGGTTTGAATTGATCCTGCGCGACAACCCGTTCCAACACGGTGCGGATCGCCAGGTCTTTAACCTCGCAGCCCTGACCGCTGATCCGCTGCCGGGACAAGCCTCACTGCTGGCAACCTCGGTCAACGCGGCCGCCAATACCCGCAAACTGGCCGTCGCAGACATGGCACAGATCTGGTTCGCCGCCTATCTGACCTGCTGTTTTGACCCTCTGTTGGACCTTTACGACCAACAAGGCATCGCGTTGGAAGCCCACCAACAAAACGCCTTGGTCAAATTGGACAATGGCGTCCCCAAAGTCGGATATTTCCGCGACAATCAAGGGTATCTGGTCACCCGCGACGCCTTGCCAGAATTGGCACGCCTTGTGCCGGAACTCGCCGAATTGGACGTGCTCGCCTATGGCGCGGCGCATATCAATTCCCGGCTGGCCTATTACATGGTCATCAATCAGGTATTTGCGGTGATCCGGCGTCTTGGGCGCGATGGATTGGCCCGTGAACAGGATGTGTTGCAGCAGATGGTTGGGCATCTTCAACAGCGTCGCCACCAGCTGTCAGGCCCCGCCGCGGACTTCATCACCTATCTTTTGACCTCCCCCACCCTGCAAACCAAAGCCAACCTACTGACCCGCGTGCAAGACATTGATGAGCTGGAAGAGGTTGAGCAGGAAGGGCTGTTTGTCGAGATGGCCAACCCGATTGCCGCCTCACGGATGGCAGCAGAAACCGTCAAATCCGAGATGCTGGAGCGTATCGATGTCCCGGCATGAACAAGGGTTTTCAACCGCACAGGCACGGGTCTTGCGCCAACTCTGCGAAGCGTTGCTGTTTGAGGGTTGGGCAAATGATGTAACCATCGCGCGCAAGGGACCTGATCGCAAAGCCACGGTGAGCTGGCAGTTTGGCCCCAACAGCTATC
This sequence comes from uncultured Paracoccaceae bacterium, assembly GCA_947497985.1. GTDB lineage: Bacteria > Pseudomonadota > Alphaproteobacteria > Rhodobacterales > Rhodobacteraceae > Epibacterium. The sequence continues at coordinate 189,777 of CANMIX010000002.1, read as the reverse complement.
ACGCCGAAGGATGGCGCGGTGCTTATGGCCGCTATCGGCTGCAGGCGACAACCATCGAAACCCGCAACGCGCGCACGCCCAGAGCATCCACATGGCACCCGGTCACCGTTGAACAGATCCTAGACGACATCGGGGCGACAGGCACCGCGCGCGACACGTTGGTGTGTGATCTGGCCCATACCGCGCGGCTCAGCGACTTGAACGCGCAAGAGATACCAACTCATCTGCATCGCCACAGGCTTGGTGTTTCGGCATTGGAAACCGCTTTGGTCGAAGGCCACCCCTATCATCCCTGCTTCAAATCCCGCAGCGGGTTCAGCGATGCGGACCACCGCAGTTATGGCCCCGAAGGCGGAAACAGCTTTCACTTGCAGGGTCTGTTGGTGGATCGGTCACTGGCGCTTGAGACCCTGCCCAACCGCGACTTCTGGCTCCATGAACTGGGCGCACAAGAGTGGCAACGCCTGATCTCCGTGGTGTCAGAACACGGCATCTCATTCGACAGCCACTGCTTGCTGCCGCTGCACCCCTGGCAATGGCAATCGGTCAAGGATCACGCGTTGGTCCGCGATTGGATCAATCAGGGACAGCTGCATCACATCGGTCCAATCAGCGCGCCTTACCGAGCCACCCAATCGGTGCGAACCCTGATGAACGCCGAACAGCCGGAACGTGCCCATGTCAAAACCGCCCTTGCCATGCGCAACACATCCTCGATGCGGGTCCTGGATCCGGAAAACGTCGCCGTGGCCCCAGCGATTTCGCGCTGGTTGGCACAGGTGATTGACAGCGACCCCCTATTTGCAACGCAGTATCCGCTGTCCATCCTGCCAGAATACGCATCCATTATCGTTGGCCGGGACACAGCACTGGCGGGGCATCTGGCGGCCATCTGGCGGAAAAGCCCCGAGGGCCTTGGCCTTCCCGCAACTGAGATGATGCCCCTGAACGCGCTTGCGATGATTGAACCCAGTGGCACGCCCCTGATTGCGCCATGGATCGACACATATGGCGTTGACGCATGGGTGGACCAGTTGTTGCAAACCGTGGTCCTGCCGATCTGGCACATGATGGTCGCCCATGGCATCGGGTTAGAGGCGCATGGGCAAAACCTGATTTTGCGCCACACCAATGGCTGGCCCACCGGGCTGATTGCTCGTGACTTCCACGACAGTCTGGAATATGTGGCCCCGCTGCTGTCACGCCCGGATCTGTGCCCCGATCTGGCGGCCCTTGACCCGGTCTTTGCCGATGCGCCTTTGGATCAATATCACCAGATGGCTGAGGCCGAAGCGCTGCGTGAATTGGTCATGGACACGTTGTTTGTCTTTAACCTCGCCGATGTGTCGCATCTTTTGATGCAGCATTATGGCTTTGACGAGGCTCGATTTTGGCGCGCTGCGCGCCGTCAGCTGGACGCCTATGCGCAGGCCCACAACCTGTCGGAACGGCAAGCGAAGTTTGCGCCATTTGCCCGTCAAATCCACGCCGAAAGCCTGATCACCCAGAAAATCAACCTAGGTCGCGCGCCCTATCGCCACCTGGTTCCCAACGCATTGGCCCCTTCACTGGCCGCATCAAAGGAGCGCTGAGATGTTTGTATTAAATGACACACGCATTGATCCAACTGAGATCTTTCAACGCCTGGATCGCACGCTGAACACGCCCAGCCTCCACCGCTATGGCATTCACATGTCCAATACGGCGACGGTGCTGGCAACGATCCTTTATCTGCGAGACCATGGTGCCGGTGTCTATCCGATCCACCCGGACACCCCGGCCGACACCGCGCGTGCCATGGCCCGCAATGCCGGATGTGACATTCTGCTGCTGGATGGGTTGAAACAGATCACACTTGAACACGCAGAACTCGGCGAACCCGGTGTTTTGGTGCAGATGACATCCGGCACCACCGGCGCGGCCAAGGTGACCACCCGCACATGGGATGAATGGAACGCTGACGTAGAACATTACGCGGCCTTCTTTACCGCCAGCGCAGATATGACGCCGGTTGTCGCCTGCCCGATCACCCATTCCTATGGCCTCGTCTCTGGCGTGTTGGTGGCCCTGCACCGTGGTCATGAGCCTGTGATCCTGGATGGCCTCAACCCGAAATACATCCTGCGCCGCCTGCGCGAGGTGAAAAATCCGCTGCTTTATACGTCACCCGCCATGTTGCACACGGTTGCGCGGTTCCTGCCCAACGGCGAAACCCTCAACGCGGCAATGACCTCTGGCACGATTTTGCCTGAAAGCTGGTTCACCCTAATCCGAGCCCGGACCACCCATTTCTTCCAACAATATGGCTGTTCGGAAACCGGCTGCATCACCGTCAATCAGGACCTGCAAGACGCCTATGCCGTGGGCCATGTCCTGCCACATCTTGAGGTTTCGGCAGGCTCTGCCACCGATCCGGGCCCCGTGACGGTCCGCAATGGCACGCGATATGCAGACACCGGCGATCTGGGCAGCTTGGATAATCAGGGCATGCTGACCTTTACCGCCCGTGCCGACGACATGATAAATGTCGCGGGCCTCAACGTGTATCCGCAGGATGTCGAACGCTGTGTCATGGCCCTTGATGGGGTGATTGACGCCGTGGCCTTCCGGATCGAAGACCCGCATGCGGGCGACCGTGTTGGCCTGATCTATTCCGCAAGCGGCGTAAACGCAGATACTGTTCGCAGCCATTGTCAGGCCCAATTGGCTGGATTCCAACAGCCCACCATTGTCGAACATGTTGCCACAGTACCACGTCAAGCCAATGGCAAAATCAGCCGTCGCAAAGTCGCATCCGATTTTGCCCGCGCCCCGCAGGAGGAACCAGCATGAGCTATGACACAGTTCTGAACGCAATCAGGGCCACGCTTGCGGGCCCTTTGCGCAACCAGCATATGCACAACTTCAGCGCCGATGCGGTGTTAAACGATGATCTGCATCTGGACTCGGTGATCCTGATCAACTTGATGCTCCATCTGGAAACCGAACACGGCATCACCGTCCCCGAGCGTGAGCTGAACAAGGAAGACTTTGACACTGTCGGAAACCTTGTCCGCCTGTTGCTGGGGGAAGAACAGGAAGCCAAAGAAGACGAAGACTTCGACCCGGCAGACATCACGGTACACTGTGTGATCAGCTGCCTTTGTGCCGCCATCCGCAGGCACGAAGGTCTTGATTTTCGACCCTTCTACTTTGGCACCTGGGACAGCGAATTCTCTGTATCAGAGACGCATGTGCTGACCTATCACAGCAAAGACATCTCACATGACAGCTATTTCGACTGGCTCAGCCGCCTTTACGGCATTGGCTATACCCGTTGGTACGATCACACGCTGAGCAAGGCCGAAAACCTCGCGCATTTTGAAGGGCTTCTGGCACAGAAATCCGGCGATGACCTGTTGATGGTGATGCTTGATATGTTCCACCTGCCCGAACGTGAGAACAAATTTAACCAGAACCCTTTCCCTCATTATGTGCTGATAGAACGCAGCGACACAGAGGGCATGGTGCGTCTGGTGGATCCTGACTACCGCTGGCAAGGGGACCTGCCGCGCGCAGATGTGCTGAACGCCATTGCCCAGCCCACGGTCGCGGGTGGATATACGCTGCACTGCGGGGCAGGACATGCCCCCTCCCCCGAAACCTTTCGCGCTTATTTTGAGGAAGGGTTCATCGCTGATCACAACCCGTTGCCCACCGCGGTGCGCGCCATCCTGGCCTATCATCAGGATCCGCAACACCCGGAACGCTTGGCCGATTTTGGCTTTGCTCTCCGCGAACTGCCGGTGCTACTGATCCGAAAATACGCCTATGACCATGCACTTGCCTTTTTCTGGCGCGAACGGGGCACCCCGTTTGAAGCCTTTGATGCGGAATGCGACCGGGTTGATGCGATCTGCGATGGCTATCGCGACCTGCATTATCTTGGCGCACGGATTTCCCATACCGGCGACCGCAGCCTGATCCCGGAATTCGAAGCAGCGTTGAACCATCTGGATGCAGAAGAGCACGCGGTGAAAACCCTGCTCAAATCAAAGTTCGACGACTGGAGCATCTGGGTCGCCGACACCCCCCAATCCGCCAGACCGTTGGAGGCTACGGCATGAAACTTTCCCTTTGCACAATCTCTTTCCGCCACCAGCTGATTGACCTCAAGGACATCGCCTTTTGGGCCCGCGACACCGGGTTTCATGGGATCGAGCTGTGGGGCGTACATGCGCGCAATCAATTGCCACTGGCAATCCACAATGCCCAATGGATGGCGGCACAGGGCCTGTCGGTGCCGATGATCAGCGACTACTTGCCGCTGCATGATCAATCCACATTGCGTCGCCTGACGTTGAACCTGTGCCAACAGGCCAAAACCTGGGGCGCTTGGAAACTGCGCACCTTTGCCGGGCAGATCGCCAGCGCAGACGCCACAGCCGAGGACCGCTGCACCGTTGCGGCCGGCCTGCGTGAGGCCTGCAAAATGGCCGAAGATCACGGTCTAAAACTGTTGATTGAGACCCACCCCGGCACATTGGCCGACACGCTGGCCTCAACCTGTGATCTGCTGGATGCCGTCGATCACCCGGCCCTGGCGGTGAACTTTGATGTCCTACACGTCTGGGAAGGCGGCGATGATCCCATCAAGGCCCGCCGCATTCTAGCGCCTTATATTGCTCATTATCACCTGAAAAATATCTCCCGGCGCGAAGACCTGGGCATCTTTGCCCCGGCCAATGTCTATGCGGCGTCAGGGCGACGCGATGCGATGGTGTCGCTGTTCTCTGGGGCCTATGATTACGCCCCGATCCTACAGGATCTGGTGCGGGACACCCATTGCGAAGCCTCATTGGAATGGTTTGGCGATGCGGTGTTTCAGACCCTGCGCAGCGATCTGCACCGGATCCGATCCATGGCTCAGGTGCAGCGGCTGGAAACCAAAGCCGCCGGTTGAACCAAAAAACGCCCTGCGCAGCACATCCCTGCACAGGGCGTTTCTATGTGAACTGGAATGCGGGGCCAGATCCCGGCCCCACCACGTAATCGGCCAAAGGGTTCAGGCCACCACCCGTTCCACCCGGCCAGACTGGCGGCTCCACAAGGCCGCATAGAGCCCACCACGCGCCAGCAATTCATCATGGCTGCCGTCCTCGGCAATCCGACCCTTGTCCAACACCAGAATACGGTCCATCTGCGCCAAGGTGGACAGGCGGTGCGCAATGGCAATCACTGTTTTGCCTTGCATGACCCCCATCAACGTCTTCTGGATTTCGGCCTCAACCGCACTGTCCAACGCCGAGGTTGCCTCATCCAGAACCAAAATCGGCGCGTCTTTCAACACCGTGCGCGCGATCGCAATCCGCTGTCGCTGCCCCCCCGACAGGGTCACCCCGCGTTCACCCACATGGGCGTCATACCCGGTGCGCCCCTGTTGATCGCGCAACGACAGGATAAAATCATGCGCCTCGGCACGTTTGGCCGCGGCGATCATCTCTGCTTCTGAGGCGCCGGGATTGCCGTACATGATATTGGCCCGCACAGAACGGTGGATCAGCGACGTGTCCTGTGTGACCACCCCAATCTGCGCCCGCAGGCTGGATTGTGTCACCGCGCAAATGGGCTGGTCATCAATCAAGATCTCGCCGCCTTCGGGATCACGATACCGCAGCAACAGGTTGATCAGCGTCGATTTACCCGCACCAGACGGCCCCACCAGACCCACCCGTTGGCTGGGTGGGATCTGCAAATCAACACCGTCCAGCCCTCCGCGCGTATTGCCATAGTGATGGGTCAGCCCTTTGACCTCGATCCCGGCGTCGCGAACGATCAGATCTTGTGCCGCGTCCTGATCAACCACCTCATGGGGGGCCGAAATCGAACGCAGACCTTCGCGGATCACACCCATGTTTTCAAACAGACGGATGGTGACCCACAGGATCCAACCGCTCATACCGTTCAGACGGATGGTCAAAGCCGAAGCCGCTGCAACTTCACCAACCGAGACAACGCCCTGCATCCACAACACAATCGCAGGCCCCACAACAATTAGGATCAACACGCCATTGACCGCAATGCTGCCAAAGGCCAGCAATGTCATCATCCGCAGGAACCGCTGGAACCGGGTTTGCAACCGTCTGAGCGCTGACAGCGCATAACGTTGCTCTTCGACATCCTGCGCAAACAGTTTGACCGTCTCGATATTACCATAGGCATCGACAATCCGGCCCGTCGCAGCCGACCGCCCATCCGCCCAACGTTCCGAGGTTTTGGCCACATTGATCGCGATATAGCGCACATAAACCGCATAGACCCCGACCCAGATTACCAATGGTAGCGCCAGCCGCCAGTCAATCTGCGACAACACAAGAACCGCGCCCAGCATATAGGTGACGGCGAACAGGATCGCCTCGAACATCATGTGCACGCTTTCCTGCACCGCCGGCCCCATCTGCATCACCCGGTTGCTGAGCCTGCCTGCAAAATCAGTCTGGAAATAGCCAACCGACTGCCCCAGCAAATGCCGATGCGCCTGCCAGCGCACCTGTTCCTGCAGATTGGAGGACAAGGTCTGTTCCAGCAGCAAATGGTTGAGCCCCACCAAAGCCGGGCGCAAAATGATCACGCAGGCCAGCGCCAACATCATCTCGACGCCATGTACCGCCCAGAAATCCGCTGGCCCCGCATCCGCCATCAGGTCCACAACGCGCCCCGAATAGAAAATCAGCCCGCTTTCCATCAACGCTGTCAAAACACCCGTCAGCACCATCCAGGGCAACCAACGGCGGTAGGGGGTAAGCTGTTGTTTTAGATAGGCCCATAGCGTCGGCGCGGGCGCGCCAGCGGGCCCTTGACCAAAGGGGTCGATAAGATTTTCAAAACGGCGAAACACGGTGGACCCTCTCGTGGAGATCAAAACTGGGTGACGGTCAGAACCGTCCGAGACGTGGGTCGCTGTTTCATCGCACCTCAAAAGGCGCGCGCATTGCCTGCATCAAATTTGCGCTCTTTCTAGGGGCAAGAAACACGCTTGTCATCCGCGAAAAACTGTCTAAATGCTATTTCCGACAAAAATAATTAACTATTAGGAGGTCCCATGCTCAAGGACACTGGTTCTTATTCCACCCCCAACGCGTCCAAGTATCTGCAGCAGCTGTGCAAACACTTTGGCCACAAGGTCGCGGTAACCCATACCGACACAGACGGAACCGTTGCTTTGGGCACGGGCCCCGCAACGATGCACGCGGATGCGACCGTGTTGACCATCGAAGTCACCGCCACAAATGACGCCGAACTTGTCGAAGCCCGTGATGTCATCGACCGGCATTTGGTACGGTTTGCCCATCGCGAAGGCTTTGAAAACATGGCGTGGTCTGGCCACTAACGACACCAACCCTTCTTTGGGCATCTCATGCCTGGAATTCCTGGGACACCGCGTATGGTCTTGCGCTGGACACAGATTTCCAAACAACTTATGCAACCTACACCTCCGCAAAGCCCGCCTCGGCCAGCCATGCGTTTCATTAGGAGAAACCATGATGCTGAAGAAATCCGTTTTGGCGCTGGCCCTTGCAATGGCCCCGTTGGCCGCAACTGCCGACGATCACCTGACCATTGAAACCTATCGTGGCCCGGTCCAAGTCGCCCCCTCGCCCGAAAAAATTGCCGTCTTTGACATGGCCGCGCTGGATGTGATCGACGCGCTTGGGATCAAACCCATTGGCACCGCACAGCCTGTCATTATCGACTACTTGCTGGACACCGTTGAAGGTACCGAAAACATCGGCACTGTTTTTGAACCCGACTACGAAACCATCGCGGCCCTGCAGCTTGACCTGATCGTCGCCGGTGGCCGGTCACATAAAGTGGTTCCAAACCTGTCCGAACTGGCCCCCACCGTCGACATGACAATCTGGGAAGACACCGTCGGCCAAGGTTTGGAGCGTCTGGCCGCCTTGGGCAAAGTCTTTGGCAAAGAAGCCAAAGCCGCAGAGCTGGCCGACGCGTTTCAAGCCAAGCTGGACGCGGCCCAATCCGCCATCGCAGGCAAAGGCACCGCATTGATTGTGATGACCAACGGTCCAAAAGTCTCCGCCTATGGCGCCGCCGGTCGTTTTGGCTGGTTGCACAACACAATCGGCCTGCCCGAAGCTGTTGAAGCCGTCGAACAGGCCACCCATGGTGAGGCGATCAGCTTTGAATTTATCCGCGATGCGGATCCGGATATCTTGATCGTCATCGACCGTCAGGCCGCCATTGGTCAGGACAGCGTCAGCGCCAAAACCACCCTGGACAACGCATTGGTGCATGAAACCAAAGCCTGGAAAAACAACAAGGTGATCTATTTGGATCCCGCAGCGATCTATGTTGCAGGCGGTGGCATCCAATCGATGATGCGCACGTTGGACCAATTCATCACCGCATTCGAACACGGCTGATCGATGTCTCGGCAGGCAACCGCGCTCTGCGGTCTTACCTTGATGGCTGGGCTCTTTGTGCTCTCGCTCTTTGTGGGGGTCATTGATCTGTCGCCCAAAGCAATCTGGCACGGAGAGGCGGATCTGTCGTTGATCTGGACCTCGCGCCTGCCGCGCACATTGGCGGTTGTGATCACCGGTGCCACATTGGCGATCTCGGGCGCGATTATGCAAATGATGGTGCAAAACCGATTTGTCGAGCCGATGACCGCGGGAACCGGCCACGGGGCGGCCTTGGGAATTTTGGCATCGGTGGTCTTTTTCCCGGCAGCGCCGCTGATGGTCAAAATGTGCATCGCCGCCGCTGCGGCCCTCGCCAGTTCGGCCCTATTTTTGACCATTGTGCGCCGTCTGCCGCCTCAGCAACCGCTGCTGGTGCCCTTGGTGGGCTTGATGCTGGGCGGGATCATGGGAGCGGTGCTCACATTCTTTGCCTACCAACTCGATATGTTGCAATATATCGAGATCTGGTTGACCGGCGAATTCTCCAGCGTCCTCAAAGGGCGGTATGAGCTGTTGTGGATTGCCGCCGCCGTGGCGCTTGCCAGCTATTTCATTGCCGATCAATTTGCCATTCTAGGGCTCGGAGAAACCGTCAGCGTCAATCTCGGATTACGCCATCGACAGGTGATGACGCTGGGAATGCTCAGCATCTCGGTTGTTGCGGCCCTGACTGTGGTCACCGTTGGCATCCTGCCCTTTGTCGGCCTAGTTGTGCCCAATATCGTGTCCCGCCTTTGGGGCGACAACCTGCGGGCAACGCTGCCCTTTATCGCACTATTGGGGGCCGCGCTGGTTCTGGCCTCGGACATTCTGGGACGCTTGTTGCGTTATCCGTTTGAAATCCCGGTGGGCAGTGTTCTGGGCGTCATTGGCGCGGTTTTGTTCCTCACTTTGCTCTATGCGAGACCGCGACATGGCGCGTAAACGTTTGGCGCTGCTGGCGCTTCTTTGTCTTGGCTGTGTCCTCGCCTATATGACCCTTGGCGCGCGCGGCAGTTGGAGCTTTATTCTGCCCTTTCGCGGCACCAAGCTGATGGCCCTACTGATGGTCGCCGCCGCTGTGTCCACCTCAACCGTGCTGTTTCAAACCATCAGCCAGAACCGGCTGCTTACGCCTTCGTTCATGGGGTTTGATGCGCTGTATCTGTTGATCGTCACGGTGTCAGTGTTTGTGCTGGGTGGGCCGGGGTTTGCGGCGATCCCACCGCTTGTGTTGTTTTTGCTCAATGTGGCGCTGTTAACGGGCGCGGCCCTCCTGTTGTTCACAACACTCCTGCGGTCCGCTCAAAACGATCTGATGCGGTTGATCCTGACCGGCATCATCTGCGCAGCGCTGTTTCGGGCTATATCCAGCCTGCTGGTGCGGATGATCGACCCGAATGAGTTTGCCGCAATCCAAGTCGACAGCTTCGCGCGGTTCTCCCGTGTTGAAGTGGATATGTTGGTGCCAGCTGCGCTGTTGTTTTTGCCAACCATGGCAATCACCTGGCATATGCGCCACCGTCTGGATGTGTTGGCCCTGGGTCATGACACCGCCATAAACCTTGGCGAAAATCCCCGTCGCAAACAGATCCGCGTGCTGATCCTGGTCGCTGTTCTGGTCTCTGTCTCGACGGCGCTTGTGGGGCCAGTTGTGTTCTTAGGGCTCCTTGTCGTCAGCCTCGCCCATTTGATCCTGCCAACCGCCCATCACGCGGTTTTACTGCCGTCATCCGCGCTGATTTCGGCCATTCTGCTGATCGGCGGGCAGGCGCTGATGGAACGGGTTCTGGCCTATACCACGCCGCTTTCGGTGGTGATCGAATGCCTTGGTGGCATTGTGTTTCTTGTTTTGTTGCTCCGAGGCATCCGACGATGATAAAAATAACCAACCTGTCTTTTACCCGGGGCCACAAGCCGATCCTGACCGGTATTTCATGCGACATCCCACGTGGCGGAATCACCGCATTGGTCGGCGCAAATGGCGCTGGCAAATCCACCCTTCTGTCCCTGATTGCTCGCCTGTTGCCATTGCAATCGGGCGCGATCACCATCGACGGGCTCGATATCGCCACCACGCCGACGGATGTCATGGCGCGCAAACTGGCGATCCTGCCACAGTCCAACACCATCGCGCCGCGTCTCAGCGTGCGCGATCTGGTGGGTTTTGGCCGCTACCCCCACCACAAAGGGCGCCCAAGGCCCGAAGACCACGCCATTGTTGACCGCGCGCTGGCCGCGTTTGAATTGGAGCAACTCTCTGACCGGTTTCTCGACAATCTATCCGGCGGCCAGCGTCAGCGGGTTTTATTGGCCATGACCCATGCGCAAGACACCGAATTCCTGCTGCTGGATGAGCCGCTCAACAACCTCGACCTTGCCGCCAGCCGGTCCTTGATGCGGCATTTGCGTGAAATGGCCGAAACCATGGGCAAGACCATCGTAATTGTGCTGCATGACCTCAACGTTGCCAGCCAATATGCCGATCAGGTTATCACGCTGCACGGCGGGCGACTGGACAGTTTTGGTCCCCCCAGCACAGTTTTGGGACCAGAAACCATCGCGCGCGTCTTTAACACCACGCCAGATGTCGTCTGGGTAAACGACCGCCCGTTGATCGTGATTTGACACGAACAGCAAAACCGGTCTCGCATCCCGCTTGCCAACGCCGACGCCCGCGCGTAAATAGCGCGCAAAGCGCGGTATTGTGTGCGATGAATCAGCTGTGCGGATCCCATCGCTCCTAATCCTAGCCCAAATCTGGCAAGGAATTTTCTGTGACATCCCAATCCACACCCGACCCTCATTCTGTTCCGTCTCATCATGGTGATCTCTATGGGATCAACAATTGGGGCAATGACATGCTCTGTGTTGAAGACAAAGGCGCGGTTGCCTTGCGTCTGCCCCTGGAACCGGACAGCACGCCCACCCCATTGCCCCAGGTGATGGAAGCGATCGAGGCCCGCGGCATCTCTGCCCCGGTCCTCTTGCGGGTGCAGCAGTTTTTGGATCAATCACTGACGCAGTTGCACGACGCGTTCAACAACGCCATCCAGACAGCCAACTATACCGGTGCCTATCGCGGTGTTTTCCCGATCAAGGTGAACCAGCAGGCCGAGGTGATCAACCATCTGATGACCGCCGGGCAACGATTCAACTATGGTCTGGAGGCCGGCTCAAAACCCGAGCTGCTGATCGCCCTGTCGCAGCCCCTGCCCGAAGACGCGATGCTGATCTGCAATGGTTCAAAAGATGAAGCCTTTGTCCGCCTGGCAATCCTGTCACGAAAACTGGGCCACAATACCGTCTTGGTGATTGAAACGCTGGACGAATTTGACATCATTCGCCGCGTCGCCGACGACCTTGGCATCCGCCCCCTATTGGGCGTCCGGGTCAAACTGACGGAACGCGTCACCGGAAAATGGCAAGAAAGCTCTGGAGACCGCTCCACCTTTGGTCTGGGCGCACATGATCTGGTGACTTTGATCGATCGACTGCGCGACAGCGGCTTTCTGGACTGCCTCGCGTTGCAACACAGCCACCTCGGCAGCCAGGTCCCCGACATCATCGACCTGCGCCGCGCCGCCGCCGAGGCCTGCCGGTTCTTTGTCGAACTCACCGCCATGGGCGCGCCGCTGACCCATATGGATCTGGGCGGTGGCCTGGGCGTCGACTACACCGGTGAACGCCGCTCCGAGGAGAACTCGGTCAATTACACCGTCACCGAATACGCCACCAATATCGTCGAAACCATCCGCTATGCGCTGGATGAGGCCGCGATCCCGCACCCGACCATCGTCACCGAAAGTGGTCGTTTTGTGGTGGCGCATTCCTCGATCTTCATCTTCGAGGTGCTCGGCGCCACGCTCTATGACGCGCCGCAAAAGCCCGAGGTCAAGGGCGACGACTACCACCTGATGACCGATCTGATGGCGGTCGAAAGCTACATCTCGGGTCCCAGGTTCCAAGAGGCGCTGAATGACGCGGTCTATTACCGGGACGAACTGCGCGCCCTGTTCCGTCGGGGCCAGATTGGCCTCGAACAGCTGTCACGCGCTGAACAGGGGTTCCTGTATCTGGCGGGGTTGTTCAAATCTGCTCTGCGTCAGGATCCCAACCTGAACGAGGTTGCCGAACCACTCGCGGCCTTCACCGATCATTATTACGGCAATTTCTCCCTGTTCCAGTCGCTGCCAGATGTCTGGGCCATCGATCAGCTGCACCCGATCATTCCGCTGCAACGCCTGAACGAAGAACCCACCCGTCAGGCGATCTTCAGCGACATTACTTGTGACAGCGACGGCAAGATCGACAAATTTGTCCTCGCCGACGGATCTGCGGACGCGCTGCCGGTGCACGACCTGAAAGAGGGCGAGCCCTATCATATCGGCGTCTTCTTTGTCGGTGCCTATCAGGAAACACTGGGCGATCTGCACAACCTGTTTGGCGACGCCAATGTGGTCACCATTTCGCTGGACGGCCAGGGTGGTTTTGACATCGAGCATGAGACAGAGGCCGATACAATTGCCGAAGTTTTGTCCTATGTGGAATACGATCCCCGCGATTGTCTGGATGCCTTCCGCAAACGGGTGGAACGCGCGGTCAAGGCGGGTAAAGTCAACGCCAGCGAACGCCGCCAAATGATCACTGCCTACAAGGACAGCCTGGCGGGCAGCACGTATTTTGACTAAAATTGCCCCCCGGAAATTACCCCAGGGGCAGATCGGAACAGCGGGGCGCGACCCCATCAAAAGGAAGAGAACAATGGAAAAGGTTCTGGTTGTTGGCGCAGGCGGGGTTGGCTCCGTCGCGGTGACCAAAATGGCAATGCATGCTGAGATCTTTAAAGAGATCACATTGGCCAGCCGTACAGTCTCCAAATGTGAAGACATCGCCAAAAACGTGTTTGAACGCACCGGCGTCACCATCCGCACCGCACAGCTGGATGCGATGAATGTGGCCGACACCGTGGCGCTGATCCGCGAAACAGGTGCTGAACTGCTGGTGAACCTCGCCCTGCCCTATCAGGATCTGGTGCTGATGGATGCCTGCCTCGAAGCGGGCATTCATTATATGGACACCGCGAATTACGAACCCGAAGATGAGGCCAAATTCGAATACAGCTGGCAATGGGCCTATCAGGAACGGTTCAAAGCGGCCGGTCTGACAGCGATCCTCGGCTCTGGCTTTGATCCGGGCGTAACATCCGTCATGGCGACCTGGGTGCGCAAGCACAAGCTGGACGGCATCCGCCTGATCGACATTCTCGACTGCAACGGCGGTGACAATGGCAAAGCCTTTGCCACCAACTTCAACCCGGAAATCAACATCCGCGAAGTGACCGCGCCCGCGCGTCACTGGGAAGATGGGGCCTGGATTGAAACCCCAGCGATGACCCAGAAATATGAATTCGACTTCCCCGAAGTGGGCAAGAAGAACATGTATCTGATGTATCACGAGGAACTGGAAAGCCTCAGCACCCACTTCCCCGAGATCGAGCGCGCCCGCTTCTGGATGACCTTCGGCGATGCCTATATCAACCACGTCACCGTGTTGCAGAACATCGGCATGACTGGCATTGAACCCGTGAACCACAACGGCGTTGAAATCATCCCGCTGCAGTTCCTCAAAACCGTTCTGCCCGATCCATCCGATCTGGGTGAGCTGACCAAGGGCAAGACCTGCATCGGCGACATCATCACCGGCCCGGCCAAGGACGGCGGCGCGGAAAAGACGTACTATATCTACAATATCTGTGATCACGAAGAATGCTTTGCCGAGGTCGGCAGCCAAGCGGTGGCCTATACCACCGGCGTGCCTGCAATGATTGGTGCGGCGATGATGATGAAAGGGATCTGGCTAGAGCCCGGCGTCTGGAACACAGAACAGCTCGACCCGGATGCGTTTATGGACATGCTGAACAGCGACGGTCTGCCCTGGCAGGTTGTGGAACTCGACGGCCATCCTGCGTTCTGATCTAAACTCCCAAACCCATGGGTTGAACGCTCAGCGTTCGCCCGGGTGGGCGCGGAACGCGCCCGCCGTGGGGCGGGCGGACGCGTGCCTGTCGCATGCGCGGCAGGCAAACCTCACACTTCAAGTGTAAGAGACCACAATGGACATCAAAGCGCTCTCCACCAAAAGCTTCGCGACCTTCGACCTGAACCGCGTGCCCTCTCCCTGTTTTGTGGTGGATGAGGTCGCGGTGGAGCGCAATCTCTCCATCCTAAACGACGTCGCGGAGCGCTCTGGCGCGCATGTTCTGATGGCGCTCAAAGCGTTTTCTTTCTATCCCATCGCGCCACTGGTGCAGAAGTATCTGGCAGGCACCTGCGCCTCGGGCATTTACGAGGCGCGATTGGCGCGCGAAAAGTTCGGCGGCGAAGTCACAACCTATTCCGCTGGCTTCAAAACCGCTGATCTGCCGGAAATCATTCAGCTTTCCAACCACCTGATCTTCAACTCCCCGGCCCAACACCGCCGCTTTACACCGCTGGTTGCTGAGGCTCGTGAAAACGGCGAAGAGATCTCAATCGGCATCCGCATCAACCCGGAACACTCTGAAGGCTGGAATGAGAAATACGACCCCACCGCGCCCTGCTCCCGCCTTGGCACACCCATTTCGCAGATGACAGCGGTCGATTGGGATGGAGTCGAGGGGTTGCATATGCACACGCTCTGCGAACAGGGCTTTGAACCGCTGCAGCGCACCTGGGCCGCGCTGGAGCCCAAAATCGCCGACATCCTGCCGCGCCTAAAATGGATCAATCTGGGCGGCGGCCATCACATCACGCAACCCGATTATGACCGCGATGGACTGGTGGCCCTGCTGCGCCAGATCCGCGAGATCCATGATGTCGAGGTGTTCATTGAACCCGGCGAGGCCTGCGCACTCCATTCCGGCATTCTGGTCGGCGAAATCCTCGACGTGGCGGAAAACCACATGCCGCTGGCGATCACCGATATCTCGGCCACATGCCACATGCCAGACGTTTTAGAAGCCCCCTACCGACCGGACATGCTGGGAGAGGTCGACAGCGACCACAAACACCGTCTGGGCGGGCCGTCCTGTCTGGCGGGGGATGTGATCGGGGATTATGCCTTTGCCACGCCACCCCAGCCAGGGGACCGCTTTGCCTTCCTCGACCAATCCCATTATTCCATGGTGAAAACCAACACATTCAACGGCGTACCACTGCCTGCCATTGCGCTGTGGAACTCAAACACCGATGCGCTGACCCTCCTGCGCGAAGCCAAATACAGCGATTTTCTGGACCGACTGTCATGACCTATTTCCTTCAAGGGGAGCTGTCCCCGCAAGAACGCGACGCCACAACTGCCCGGTTCCGGGTGATCCCGGTGCCATTAGAACGCACCGTGTCCTATGGTGCGGGCACCGAAGGCGGGCCGAACGCTATTCTGGAGGCCAGCGTCGAATTGGAACGCCTGTGGGACGGAACTGAACCTTGTGCCCAAGGCATCGCCACCGAAGAACCGGTTGATTGCACCGGCGATTTGCCGGATGTGATGGAGCGTATCGCGACCCGCACCGCTGCGGCCGTCACCGCGGGAGCAATCCCCGTGACCTTGGGCGGCGAACACGCGCTGTCCTATGGCGCGGTGCGCGGTGTGGTGCGCGCATTGGGCCGCCCCGTTGGCATTGTCCAGATCGACGCCCATGCGGATCTGCGCAAGGCTTACCAGGGTGAACGTCATTCCCATGCCTCGGTCATGCAGCTTTTGGCCGAAGAGGATGCAATCCGCATCGCCCAATTCGGCGTCCGCGCCATGTCCCAGGAAGAGGTTGACCGCCGCGCCGCCTGCAATGTCTTTGCGGTGGACGCACGCGAATTAGTGACCAAAGGTCTGTCCGCAATCGATCTGCCCGCGGATTTCCCCCGTGATGTCTATGTCAGCTTTGATGTGGACGGGCTGGACCCCGCGATCCTGCCTCACACCGGCACGCCCGTGCCCGGCGGTTTGGGATACTACCAAGCGCTGGATCTGGTGGCGCATGCCTTGAAGGGGCGCAAGCTTGTCGGCTGTGACGTGGTCGAGCTGGCCCCAACCGAGACCAGCACCGTTTCAGATTTCACCACGGCCCAGATCACCTATGCGCTGATGGCGATGGCAAAAGCCGAGGCCTGATCTGCCGTCCACAGATGCTGTGCAGCTGAGCACAAGACGCCACCTTGTTCCGCAGGGTGGCGTCTCTACATTGGAGTAACCTGAGTGAAAAAATAAGGTTTATCCATGTCCAGCGCCTCATCGACCCTTTTGTCCGACACCGGCACCTATACCACAGCCCATGCGGCAAAATATCTGCGCCAGTTGTGCAAACATTTCGCGCATAAAATCACGGTCTCCCTTGACGAGGATCAACCAGACGCGCCCAAGGCCGAGATCCGATTTGAATTTGGCACCGCCCAATTGTCTGCCGATGCTGAGGTCTTTACGGCGCTGGTCACCGCGTCAGACGACGCGAACCTCACCAAGATGCGCTTTGTCATCGACAAACACCTGAAACAATTCGCATTTCGTGAGGAATTTACCACCTTGGACTGGCAAAAAACCACTCCCTGATCATCCGGCCGCATGGGGGAGCATAAACCAATCCCCCGGTGTCGGCGCCTGATTGGTCCGCACCTGACAGCCATAAACCCGCGACAACAGATCATCGCCCAGGGTCTCTTGTACCGGGCCATCGGCCACAAGCCGTCCGCCTTGCATCACCAGAATGCGGTCGCCGAACATGGCGCTGAGGTTTAGGTCATGCATCACCACCAGAACCCCGCCGCCATGATCGGCAAAATCACGAACGATCTGCATCACTTGCAATTGATGGGCGATGTCCAGACTGGCCACCGGCTCATCCAGAAACAACCAGCGCCCGGACATATCCGCCCCGGCCTGCCACCCCGCCTGACACAGAACCCGCGCCAATTGGCAGCGCTGTTGTTCGCCGCCGGACAGTTCCTGATAGAACCGCCCGGCATAGCCCCCAAGCCCGACCCGCTCCAATGCGGCTAAGGCAGGTGCGTCGTTGCCCTGCCCATCGTGACTTTGGGCCAGGCCCATGCGCACCACTTCGATCACCTGAAACGGAAACGACAGTGGTACGGATTGCGGAAGAACAGCGCGCAGCTCGGCCAAGGCCCAAGGTTTGGCAGTGGCCACATCCAGACCATTCAGGGTGACGGCACCCCCGTAACGATGTTCACCGGTGACCGCCTTCATCAACGTCGATTTTCCCGACCCATTGGGGCCGACGATGGCCGCAACGGTCCCGGCGTTCAGCGCAAAGGATACATCGGTCAGGATCGTTTTACGCCGGATGGTGACACTTATGTTTTCAACACTCAGCAAATTACAGATCCACCACGGATTGATTGCGCAACAAGATCCACAAGAACGCCGGTGCGCCCAGAACAGCGGTCACAATGCCAATCGGCAGATCGGCCGGCGCCACAACCAGACGCGCAACGATATCTGCAGCCAACAACAAGGATGCCCCCAACAAGGCGGCGTTCAACAAAAGACCGCGATGATCCGGCCCCCACAGCAGGCGCAACAGATGCGGCACCACGATGCCGATAAATCCAATACCACCGGAAATCGCCACAGCCGCGCCAACTGCAGCGGAAACCGACAAGATCGCCCCCATTTTGACCCGCTGCACATCGATGCCCATGTGATGGGCCGCCGCCTCTCCCAATGCGAGACCGTTGAGGCCCCGCGCCAAGGTGAGGCTAAAGAGACAGGCGATCAGGATCACCGGACCGGCCACCATCAGCTTAACCCAACTGGCGCCCGCAAGGGAGCCCATGCCCCAAAACGTCAATTCGCGCAGTTGCAGATCATCGGCCATATAGACCAGGATACCCGAAACCGCCCCCATCAACGCGCCCATGACAATCCCGGCCAACAACATGGTGGCCACCGATGTGCGCCCCGACCGGGTTGCCACTTTGAACAGGACCATCATCGCAACCCAGGCCCCAACAAAGGCAAAGATCGGCAACATGGCCCGCCCCAAAAACGCACCAATGCCCCAGGGCAAAACCCCGCCCAATACGATGGCAAACAATGCCCCCAATCCGGCCCCGGCGCTGACGCCCAGGATGCCCGGATCGGCCAAAGGGTTGCGAAACAACCCCTGCATCACCGCGCCCGAGATCCCCAATGCAGCGCCCACAAGCAAGCCCATCACCGTGCGCGGCGCGCGGATGTCGGTCAAAATCAACGCCTCAACCCGGTCCAGGGGTTGACCTTTTGCAAGGCTCATCAACGCGGTCCAAAGTGAAGTCCCCGACGGTCCCGCCGCAAGGCTGGTCACAGAAACCACAATCAGGACCGCCGCAAGGATCACATGCCCTTTGCGCGCCAGAACCCGGCGGTCGGATACACCTGTGCCGCGCTGCTCACTCAGCGCAACCATCAGCCCGCCTCATCCAACGCGTGGTGCAGCCGAGAGACCGCATCTGCAACCCGCGGACCAAAGCCCAGCAACAGCAAACCATCCATGCGCACCACAGCATTTGCCGCCGCGGCCGGCGTCTCGCTCAGGGCAGGCATCGACCACAGATCGGCGTTGGATCCCCCGTGATCCCCACTGTGATCTCCGCCGCGATCCATCATCAAGATCACGTCGGGAGCCGCCACGGCGACGGCTTCATTGGTGACGGCTTTATATCCTTTGAAGCTCTGCATCACATTTACCCCACCCGCCATTTGGATGATCGCATCGGCCGAGGTCCCCTGACCGCCCGCCATGATCCGCCCACCTTGGGTCGACAGGACAAACATCACCCGTTTGGGCGCGCCCTCTGTTGCCGCGACTTCGGCGGCAACCGTGTCCAGCTGTGTGATCACATCAGATGCCAGCGCTTCGGCCTTGTCCTCGACCCCCAACGCGGCCCCCACGGCGCGGATTTTTGCGCCAACGCCCTCCGCCGAATAGGCTTCGGGAATTTCCACATAAGCTACTGAGGCCGCTTTGAGCAGATCCACGGCCTCGGCCGGGCCTGCGCCTTCGGCCGCGACAATCAGCTTGGGTCCAATCGACAATACTCCTTCGGCGGACAAGGCCCGGATATAGCCCACATCTGGCAAGGCCTCAGCCTCGGCCGGGAATTTGGAGGTGCTGTCACGTGCCAACAGGCGGTCTTCCTCACCCAGAGCATAGATGATTTCAGTCACCGATCCGCCAACCGACACCACATCACCCGCCGCTGCAAACTGGCCAAATCCTGCCAGAATGGCTGCGGATAAAACTGTACGAATACCCATGATCACGCCTCCACCATCTCAAGGCGCGGCAGTGTCGCGACCAAATCGTTCCACGCGGGTCGGCAGGCCAAATCGCCACGCCCGACACCAAAGGCCTGAAAAATCACTGCTCCTTCTGCGTCAAAAGCCTCAACCGAGATGGCCGGCCCGTCCTTTGTGGGTTTGTCCACGGCGTAGACTTCGGCCACGTGATCCAAACGCAGATGCAGGTTGAACCCGGGATCCAGCACATTCAGCCAGGGTCCCATAGGTTTCAATGTGTGGATCGGTCCGGAATGGATCTGGATGCAGCCCATATTGCCGACAAACACCATAATCGCGAGGCCCTGCGCCTGTGCCGCAGTGAACATCTGTTCAACCGCATTGGTGTCCAGACGCTGCACAAAGGGTTCGCCCGCAATCCGGTAAGCGCCCAACCGGTTCATCTTGAGGCGCGCGGTCAGCCCCATGAACTGATGGGTGTCGGTCATCGTGGCCCATTCCTCGCGCAAGGTCCCTGCCTTGGCCGGGTCCCCTTTGGGCGCTGGCGTGGGCCGACGGGGTACAACATCCAAATGCGCAACCGGGTCAGGCAGCGCGTTGCGCCGCTTGGCCTGTTCCCATGCGTCCACATAGGCCTCATCGCGCAGGAAAATCTTGTGAACCGCATCCCCCGCCGCATCAAAGATCTGCAACGACCGACGCAGGCCACCCTCGACCTCACGCTCCACCATAAAGGCGTGTTGCCAATGTTTCGGGAACATCCGCAGATCGATATCACCGTTAAAGATCATGCCCGCATGGGGCCCATGGCGGTAATTGCCATAGACGCCAACTTTTTCGTGCACGCAAGATTCATTGCGCGTCAACGCCATGACTTCGCCCAGATCCATAGCGATCGACATGGTTGCATCCAGATCCGCAAGCACCGGCGTCACACCGTGGCCAACATAGGCGGCAACCAATTGCGCCTCGGATATACCATTGGCGGCAGCGAATTCGCGGTCTCGGGTTTTGGGAGCGTCAGCGCGGCGGGCGCGAATCTCTTCGGGGGATAAGGTCAGCAAAGCAGCCATTGTGTGCCCTTTTTTGGGGAACTTCTGGCTGCCGTGGAAAATTCGCGTGGCTGAAGTTAACGGTGATGTTATATTTCTTGACAAGAATAGTAAGCTTTATTAACAGCTGCAACCCATAACACTCAAATTATCCGGGCCAGCGCGGCGCAAGCACAGGATTCGAACAAAAGGAGCCTCCTGTGCTCAAGACACTCACCCTGCGCGCGGCTTTGGCCGCGTCCACCGCGCTTGTCAGCGCGACATCATCCTTTGCCCAAGACCTCGACTTTGACGACAGCGCCTACCTTGGCGAACTGGTCCTCGGCGAAAGCAAACGCGATGTCGCAACCGAAACCGCGATCCCCACAACCACCATCGACGCCGCTGAAATTCAGGACCGTCAGGCCGGAACCATCGCCGAGCTGATCGACTCGGTCCCCGGCGTCAATCTGGTCAACGGCTCGACGGCGGCAGGATCAGGCATCAACATTCGCGGCTTTGGCGCCAACGAAACCTTTGGCACCGACCAAAAAGTGTTGATCCAAGTGGACGGTGCCACCAAAGGCAGCGAAGAACTGTATCGGATCGGCTCGCAGCTTTACACTGACCCCTATCTCTATCGTGAAATCGAAGTGCTGCGCGGCACCATTGGCTCATTTGAATATGGCTCCGGTGTGTTTGGCGGTGTTGTGCGGCTGGAAAGCATCAACGCATCGGACCTGACACAGGGTGAAATCGGCACCCGTATCCGCCAGACCCTGCAGGCCAGCAGCAACGGCAATGGGTTGGTCTCATCCACTACCCTGGCGTGGCAGCCGACCGAAAATGCGGAATTCCTGGCCAATTACACCTATCGCAAACTGGACGTGCGCGAAGACGGCAATGGCGATGAAATCAACCCGGAAGGCGGCGACATCGGCGATCCCTCCTGGTTGGTGAAGGGAAAGTTCACCTTTGGTGAGGCTCTGGATCAATCCCTGACCCTCAGCTATTCCGAAACCGAACAAGACAGCCAAGACGTGCCTTATGACACCTTCGGCACCGCAGACTTCGGCAATGTTGACCGCACGATCTCCAACAAGGTCGCGATCGCGCGATACAACTGGAACCCTGCGGACAAAAGCTGGCTGAACCTGACCGCTGAACTGACCCATTCCGACGAAGAGGTCACCAGCCAAGCTGTGGATCGCACGCTCAGCCCATTTGTCCTGCCGCTATTGGACGCCGACAACCGCTATGAAACCACCACGCTGCGTCTGAAAAACGAAGCCCTGTTTAACACAGGACTGTTGGATCACACCCTGCGCACAGGTGTGGAATGGATCAAACGGGAACGCCAAGACGCCACCGACGGCTCTGCGCCGGGCGGCGACAAGGATGTCTTTGCCATCTATGCGGTGGATGAGATTCAGATCGGCGACGCTTGGACTGTGACCCCCGCGGTGCGCTATGAATCGCAGACCATCACCCCGGACGCGGCCACAGGCTTGTCAGGTCAAGAATTTAACGCCGACGCGCTGATGGGCGGCCTTGCCCTGCGCTATGCTTTTGCCAATGGCATCGCAGTCTTTGGCTCGGCGTCCTACACGGAAAACCTGCCGATCATCGACGATCTGTTCAATTCGACCCTGATCAACCAATCCGAAAAAGGCACAACTTACGAAATCGGCGTGTCTTACGAAGGCGACAGCATCTTTGCCACCGGTGACACACTGGCGCTGAAGCTGAACTACTATGACCAGTCCCTGCGCGATCTGACCACCTATCGCAGCTTTACCCCCGGCAACTCTATCGTGGATGTCGACCGCCAAGGCTATGAGCTGGAAGCCTCCTACACCATGGCCAACGGCATCTATGTCGATTTCAACGGTCACATTTCCGATGGCACCTCCACCACCGAAGGGGGCACTGTCGCAGATTGGCGTCAAAACCCGGCCGACAACCTGCGCCTGACCCTCGGCAAGAAGATCAACAAAAGCATCGACCTCAGCTGGGAGCTGGAAGCAGCCAAACGTTATGATCGCGATGCCACCGACATCAGCCCCGGCTACGGCGTGCACAACATCCGCGCCACCTTCCTGCCGCAACAAGGCGTCTTTGAAGGGACCGAAGTTCGCGTCAGCCTCGAGAACGTCTTGGACAAGCAATACACCCCGCGCCTGTCCACCCGTGCTGCCACCGGTCGCAACCTCACCGTTTCAGTCTCCAAGGTATTCTGATGCGACGTAAACCGATGATGAATGCCCTTTGCGCCTTTGTCACAACAACAGCAGTGATGTTCTCTCCCTCGGGGACATCATTTGCCTGGGCCGGGGAGTATAAAACCCTCAACATACCTTCCCCGGCTCCTCTCTCTCTGGAACTGAACGCGGCGGACACCTTTGGGGAGTCCTGCCGCCTTTCGTTCCTGTTGCGCAATGAGACAGACACCGACATCACATCCTTTGTGGCCGAAACGGTGTTGTTCTCAGACCAGGGTCAGGTCGCCCTGCTGACCCTGTTTGATTTTGGCCTCCTGCCAAAGGGCCGCCCCCGGGTGCGCCAGTTTCAGGTGCCTGAAATCTCCTGCGACCGGCTTGGCTTGGTGCTGATCAACGGCGCGGACACTTGCACCGGGGGTGACCACACGGCCCAAAGCTGCGCCGCAGCCCTGTCCCTGACCAGCCGCGTCAAAATCAAACTGGAAGGATAAGCGATGTTCACACTCGACCCGATCCTGCACCTTGTGGACCTTGGTGGTCCTGTTGTGGCCTTGCTGGCCGCGCTTTCGGTCCTGTCGCTGGCGGTGGTTTTGTTCAAGCTTTGGCAATTCTCAACCGTTGGCGTGGGCCGTCATGCGGCCCTGCGTCAGGCCTTGGGCGAATGGGACCGCGGCCATCGCGATGCCTGCGCCGAGACGCTGACCCTCTCGGAGGGCTACCTGTGTCCGCTGGTCGCCCGCGCCATGAGCGCGCCAACCTCGGATGACCTGTTGTTTCGCTGCGAAGCCGAGGCAGAGGAGCAGTTCCTGAAGCTCGAACGCGGCTTTCGGATCCTGGACAGCGTGGCGCAGATGTCACCGCTTTTGGGGTTGTTTGGCACGGTTCTGGGGATGATCGACGCCTTCCAAGCCCTGCAAGAGGCCGGAACCGCCGTGGATCCGTCCCTGTTGGCCGGTGGTATCTGGGTCGCGCTTTTGACCACCGCTGTCGGGCTTGCCGTTGCCATGCCCACCGCATTGGCGCTCTCGTGGTTGGACGCCCGGATGGAGGCAGAACGCGCATTCGCCGAAACCGCATGGACCACGATCCTGAACCCGCGCCAATCTCCCCTCACCACATTGGCCCAGCCCCATGCCGTCGCGTCCTAAAAAGACGCGCCGCGCCCTGTCGGTCACCTCGTTGATCGATGTGATTTTTCTGCTGCTGTTGTTTTTTATGCTGTCGTCAACTTTCACCAAATTCACCGAGGTCGAACTGATGACCAGCGGTCAGGGCGAAAACATCGCCCCCAATGAACGCACGGTCCTGTTCTTGCGCATCGATGGCGCCGATATGTCTCTGAATGGGAAAACCGTTGCGCCAGATACATTGGCCACCGCCCTGAAGACTGCGGACGACAACCCCCCTTCGGTTCTGATCAGCCTGACAGCGGACACATCCGCCCAGCAATTGACCGACGCCTTGGTGGTCTTGCGCGCCCTGCCGCACCTGTCGCTGACCGTTTTGGACCCTGCCTGATGCGCCGTCGCCCGTCCCCCCGCCGCGCCCGTCGCAAGCCAGAGCCGACAATTGCCCTGATCAATATCGTCTTTTTGATGCTGGTGTTCTTTTTGGTCGCGGGCACGTTGACCCAACCCCTCGAGCCCGAGTTGGAGTTGATCGACACCGCCACCCTGGACGGGGCCGAACCACCGGATGCGCTGGTGATCACCGCCACTGGCGCGCTGCGTTTTCGCGGTGCGCATCTGACCGACGGGCAGGCCTATATAGATACATTGGCCGATGACGCACCCGCGCGCATTCTGCCAGATCGCGCGGCACCGGCAACAATCCTGGTTTCCGTTGCACAGGACCTGCGCGCCCGGGGTGCCATGGATGTGTTGATCATCACCAAACGCCGCCCACAGGAGGCAGATAGATGAGCACGGCTTTGACGGCCAAAGCGTCGATGGCGGGTTTTGCCGCCCTCTCCCTGTCCTTTCTCCTGCACCTTGGTGGCGGGTTGCGCCTGGCTCTGCCGGACCCGCAGGTGCAGGTCGCAGGTGGTGCGCCAACGACGGTTGCGCGGCTTGGCAACAGCTTTCGTGATGTGGCCCAAGGCAGCGCCCAATCCGCGCCGCCTGCCCCTACTCGGCCCGTGACACCCGACACAGCGCAAGACGTGACGCCAGATCAAACCCAACAGGTGGAACCAGTAAAAACGCCACAGACAACACCAACGTTGCAACCGGACACAACGCCACCCTTGCTGGCCCCAAGCAAAGCCGCGGCAGTCACAGCGCCAACAGCGCCCGAACCTGTCAAAACAACTGCGGTGAAACCCATGGTGGCGCAGGCCACACCGGCTGCCAAACCCCTGCCACCGAAACCCTTGTCCGCGACACCACCCACAACCACGATCACCGCGTTGCCGGATCCAAAGCCTGCGCCAAAACCAACCACCACCCCACCAAAGGCACAGGCGCAAAGACCACCCTCGGCCCAAGGGGCCGACCGTGCCGAACGACAAGGCAGCGCTGAGGGGCAGCGCACCGCAACCGCCAATGCCGCGGCCAAAGAACCCGCCGCGCAAACGGCCGCCTCGGGCAATGCGGCGCTGACCAATTATGCTGGCAAAGTCTGGCGCAAGATCCAGCGGGCGCGTCCCAGCAGTTCAGTCAAAGGCACCACGGTCATTGCCATCGCTATCTCTGATCGAGGGCGGTTGACGGCGGTCTCGGTGGCGCGCAGTTCAGGATCGGCGCAATTGGATCAATTGGCCCTGCGCGCCGCCCGCAAAGCCGCGCCGTTTCCTGCGCCCCCGGATCGCAAACCCCATCGGTTCACCTTCAAGGTCCGCAGCAAGTAACAGGGGTCACGCCACGATCTCTCCGCATTGCGCAGTGGCAAGGTAACGATGCAAATCGCCACCCTGAAACCGGCTTAGACCCAGCATCATTTTCGGATAGGCCGCCTCTAACGTCATATCCTTACCATCAATCGCACGCGCGTCGGCCATTGCGGCACCGGCGCTATAGGTGCCCATCATCATGCCCCCTGACGCACATTGGCTGATCGCCAGAACCGGCACATCGCGGGCCGCCAAATCACGCAGAAAGGTCCGAAACGCCGTATCCCCCGGCACATTGCCAGAGCCAAAACAGCGCAGGATAACCCCATCCGCACGGGCGCACATTTCACCCAACATCACCGGATCCACACCCGGTGTCAGGGTGATCACTGCAATCGACTGTGGTGCAAAAACATGCGGTCGAAACTTGGGCGCCGCCACAACCGGCGCTACGTCACGGCGATCCGCGCCAAAGGCCTCTTCGGCAACCGAATGCAGTTTTTGCACCCGCGTTCCGGGCAACAGCTGCCCGGCGAATTGCACCCAGACCCCAGGTGCCGCGCTACAGGCGGCGGCCATTGCCTCCACCAGATTGCGCGCGCCGTCACTGTCCTGAACGCTCAGCGGCACCATGGATCCGGTCACCACCACCGGTTTCGCCAGACCTTCCAGCGCCAACGCCAAAGCGCCAGCCGCATAAGCCAGCGAATCCGTGCCATGGATCACCACAAACCCGTCGTGGCTGTCATGACGGGCGGCAATTTCACCGGCGATCCAGTTCCAATCGGCAACTTGCGCCTGCGAGCTGTCTATCAGCGGATCGGCCAGAACCATGTCATAGGCAACCTGCACCTGCCCCGCCGCCCCCAACTGCTCTAACGTCTCCTCAACCAGTCCCGGTTTCGGCGCAAACCCCGTTGGCGTCATAACGCTGCCAATGGTGCCGCCCGTGTGAATAACGCACAGCCGCATGCTGTCCTCTCCCCATGTTTTGAGTGTTCCGTCAGCACGGGGCCATGCCTGCCCACCAATCACAGGTCAAGCCCGGCCGGGAATCACCCACCCGCGATCACCTATTCTTATCGCTTCTTCACATTGCGAGAATACACCCCTTTCAAAAGGGTCAAACCTGCGGTAACTGGCAAAAACCGGCACATTAAAATCGGTTAGCGTCACTTTTGGGATTTTCCGGCTCTGGTATTTTCGATAGCCTGTTGCCAATGGGGAATTTGTTTCCTATAGGAAACTTATCACGCCTTCGGGCACTGCCACCCATTCCAATTGCAAAGGCCTCATGATGACCGACGCTGCACGCAAGACACCGCTTTATGATCTCCACATCGAACTGGGGGCCAAGATGGTCGGTTTCGCGGGTTGGATGATGCCCGTGCAATATCCGGCCGGCATCATGGCCGAACACGCCCAATGCCGGGACAAGGCAGCGCTGTTCGACGTCTCACACATGGGGCAGGTCACATTGCACGGCGAAGCTGCGGCAGCGGCGCTGGAGACACTGGTACCAGCCGCGCTGACCACCCTGCCCGTGGGCAAAGCGCGCTATACAATGTTCACCAATGACGCGGGCGGCATTCTGGACGATTTGATCGTCTCAAACGCGGGCGATCACCTGTTTGTGGTGGTCAATGCCTCAATGCGCGATCAGGACATCCCGCTGATGGCGGCCCTGCCCGGTGTGGATCTGGTGGAGATCACCGATCACGCGCTAATCGCATTACAAGGTCCCAAGGCCGAAAGCATCCTTGCCCCGCTCTGCCCAGAGGCTGCGACCCTGAAATTCATGGAAACCACCACCGCCACCCTGCTGGACACTCCGGTGCGCATCTCACGTCTGGGATACACCGGCGAAGACGGGTATGAGATTTCGATCCCCGAAGGCAAAGCCGCCGACATCACCCGCGCCCTCTTGGCCCATGACGACTGCGCCCCCGCAGGCCTCGGCGCGCGCGACTCCCTGCGGTTGGAAGCCGGGCTGTGCCTTTATGGCAATGACATCACGCCGGAAACCTCGCCGATTGAGGCCGGCCTCATCTGGTCGATCCAGAAAAGCCGCCGCACATCAGGCGGTTTCCCCGGCGCCGACCACATCCTGAACGAAATTGCCAATGGCGCGGCGCGCAAATTGGTCGGCATCCAGCCCGCAGGTCGCGCCCCGGCCCGTCAGGGCGTGGAAATCCAATCCGAAACCGGCACACCGCTGGGGCAGATCACATCCGGCGGCTTTGGTCCCACAATCGGCGGCCCGGTTGCCATGGGATATGTCACCACAGAACACGCAACCCCCGGCACCGCGGTCACATTGATCATCCGCGGCAAACCCCAGCCCGCAACGGTTGTCGCACTGCCCTTTGTTGCGCAAAACTACAAACGCTAACACACGCATTTCGCGACCCCCAAATTACTCTGCAAGGAGCGCCTCAATGACCACATACTACTCAGAAGAACACGAATGGCTCACCGTCGATGGCGACGTGGCGACAATCGGCATCACCCAACATGCGGCTGACCAGCTGGGCGACATCGTGTTTATCGAACTCAAAGACGAAGGCGACGGGTTTGCCCAAGGCGACGACCTGGGCGTGATCGAAAGCGTCAAAGCCGCGTCCGAGGTCTACGCCCCCGTCGACGGTGAAGTGGTCGAAGCAAATGAAATGCTGGCCGAAAACCCCGCCGCACTGAACGACCAACCCGAAGCGGACGCCTGGATCTACAAGATCAAACTGTCCGACCCTTCCCAGCTGGAAGAGCTGATGGATCTGGACGGCTACAAAGAATTCATCGGCTGATCCGGCCCCCACACATATTTGGAAACGGGCGCCCGCCGCCCCTTTCATCTTTTCCCAAATACTTCCGCCGGAGGCTCCCGCACCTTCGGCCCGCGCTGCCCTTCATCATCGGAGCACCCAGATGGCGTTCAAACTCACCGATTACCAAGCCTATGATTTTGCCAACCGCCGCCACATCGGCCCGTCGCCACAGGAAATGGCCGACATGTTGCAGGTGATCGGCTTCAAAACGCTCGATGATCTGATCGAGGCCACGGTGCCCGAAAGCATCCGCCAGAAACAACCGCTGGATTGGGGCCGCGCCCTGTCGGAACGCGACGCGCTGCATCATATGCGTCAGGTGGCCGATAAGAACACCGTCATGCGCTCGCTGATTGGTCAGGGCTATTATGGCACCGCAACGCCCGCGCCGATCCTGCGCAACATTCTGGAAAACCCGGCCTGGTACACCGCCTATACGCCGTATCAGCCGGAAATCTCCCAAGGCCGGTTGGAAGCGCTCCTGAACTACCAGACCATGGTGTCGGATCTCACTGGCCTCGATATCGCCAATGCCTCGCTCTTGGATGAATCTACTGCCGCCGCCGAAGCCATGACCATGGCGAAACGCTCGGCCAAATCCAAGGCAAACGCCTTCTTTGTTGATGAGAACTGCCACCCGCAAAACATTGCGGTCATCCAAACCCGCGCCCAACCGTTGGGGATCAATGTGGTCGTGGGCTGTCCGGATACGATGGATGCATCTACCGTCTTTGGCGCGATCTTCCAGTATCCGGGCACATATGGACATGTGCGCGACTTCACTGCCCAGATGGACGCGCTGCACGACAACAAGGCGCTGGGGATCGTTATTGCCGACCCGCTGGCGCTGGCCCTGTTGAAATCCCCCGGTGAAATGGGTGCCGATATTGCCGTGGGTTCCACGCAACGGTTCGGCGTGCCCATGGGATATGGCGGACCACACGCGGCCTATATGGCCACCCGCGATGCGTTCAAACGCGCCATGCCGGGCCGGATCATTGGTGTTTCGGTCGACGCGCAGGGCAACCAAGCTTACCGTTTGGCGCTGCAAACCCGCGAACAGCACATCCGCCGCGAAAAGGCGAACTCCAACGTCTGTACCGCGCAGGCTTTGTTGGCGGTCATGGCCTCAATGTATGCGGTCTATCACGGCCCCGACGGGATCAAGGCGATTGCCCAAACCGTCCACCGCCGCGCCGCGCGTCTGGCCAACGGGCTGGAAGAAAACGGCTTTACCGTTGAACCCGCCGTCTTCTTTGACACCATCACGGTTGAGGTTGGCGCGTTGCAACGCACCGTCATGGACGCCGCCGTCGCCCAGGGCATCAACCTGCGCAAAGTCGGCGAGACCAAGGTCGGCATCTCAGTGGATGAGATGACCCGCTTTGACACGATCGAGGCCGTCTGGCGCGCCTTTGGCATCACTCGTCAGGCAACCCGCGATCAATCCTATCGTCTGCCGGATGCGTCATTGCGCACGTCGGAATATCTGACCCACCCGACCTTCCACCGCAATCGCGCCGAGGCGGAGATGACGCGGTATATGCGCCGTCTCGCCGACCGTGATTTGGCGCTGGACCGCGCGATGATCCCGCTGGGCAGCTGCACCATGAAGCTGAACGCCACGATTGAGATGATCCCGGTCACCTGGGCCGAATTCGCTGATCTCCACCCCTTTGTGCCCAAGGATCAGGCCGAAGGGTATTATGAGATGATCGAAGATCTGAGCGACAAGCTCTGCCAGATCACCGGCTATGACGCGATCTCTATGCAGCCGAACTCAGGTGCGCAGGGTGAATACGCGGGCCTGATGACCATCCGCAATTATCACGAGGCGCGCGGCGACGCAGACCGCACCGTCTGCCTGATCCCAACCTCGGCCCATGGCACCAACCCCGCCACCGCGCAGATGGTCGGCTACAAGGTTGTGCCTGTGAAAGCGGACGCCGACGGCAATATCGACACCGCCGATTTCCGCGCCAAGGCCGAGAAATACGCCGACACGCTGGCGGCTTGCATGATCACCTACCCCTCGACCCATGGTGTGTTTGAGGAAACCGTGCAAGAAGTCTGCGACATCACCCATGAATTTGGCGGACAGGTCTATATCGACGGGGCCAATATGAACGCCATGGTCGGCCTGTCGCGCCCCGGTGACATTGGCGGCGACGTCAGCCACCTGAACCTGCACAAAACCTTCTGCATTCCGCACGGCGGCGGTGGTCCCGGCATGGGACCCATCGGTGTGAAATCCCACCTGACCCCCTATCTGCCCGGCCACCCAGAACATGATGATGCGGTGGGGCCGGTTTCGGCCGCGCCCTTTGGCTCTCCGTCGATCTTGCCGGTGTCTTGGGCCTATGTGCTGCTGATGGGCGGCGAAGGTCTGACCCAGGCGACCAAGGTTGCGATCCTCAACGCCAACTATATCGCCGCACGTCTGAAAGACGCCTACCCGATCCTTTATACCTCGACCTCGGGCCGGGTGGCGCATGAATGTATCCTTGATACGCGGCCATTGAACGAGGCTGGCAATATCTCGGTCGATGATGTGGCCAAACGTCTGGTTGATTCAGGCTTCCATGCCCCCACCATGTCCTGGCCCGTGGCCGGAACGCTGATGGTGGAGCCCACCGAGTCCGAGCCTAAGGCCGAGCTGGATCGCTTCTGCGACGCGATGCTGTCAATCCGGGGCGAAGCACAGGCGGTGATTGACGGTAACGTTGACGCCGAAAACAACCCGCTGAAAAACGCCCCACACACGGTGCGCGATCTGGTGGGTGACTGGGATCGACCCTACAGCCGCGAACAGGCCTGTTTCCCACCCGGCTCCTTGGGCGTCGACAAATACTGGCCGCCGGTAAACCGAGTCGACAACGCATATGGCGACCGAAATCTGGTCTGCACCTGCCCGGCCATGGATGCCTATGACGAAGAAGGCGCCTAAATTTCGGTTATAACCGATACAAAAATCAACTCAGGGCTGCATATCGCCCTGAGTATGTCATTTACGTGAAAAAACGTATCCACACAGCACAAAGTGCTTCGCGGTTGCAGCATTTGTCCGGTAAAATTCAAGGAATTGACTACTCCCAGTTCTTTAACCCGGTCTTGTTTTATGTCAGCCAAAGTCAGTCTCAAACAGCTTCAAGCCCTTGAAGCGGTGGCGCGCAATGGCAGTTTCACCCTCGCCGCTCGTGAACTCGGCGTCTCACAACCCACTGTTTCCAATCTGATTTATACGCTAGAGCGGCAATTCAACTGCCGCCTTTTGGACCGCAGCGGCAACACTATTACCCCCACCGAACAATTCACCCAAATCGGCGGCCATATCAAATCCGTACTTGCGTTGAGCGATACAATCACTCGCCATCTCACTTCAGGGCGTGATCTTGTGACCGGCCGGTTTGAGATCGGTTATTCTGTGCATCAGATCGCCATTCCGATTATCGCCGATTTTGTCCGCGCCTACCCGGATCTTCAAGTCAACGCCTGCGGAGACTCCGCCCAGGACCTGCTGCAGGATCTGCGCAACGGCCAATTGGACGTGGCTTTTGTCACCGCTCAGGAACTGCCCGTCGATCTGACCGGCGTAGAAATCTGTGAAACCCGGATCGGCCTGGCGGTGCCCATTTCGGATCCGTTGGCGCAAAAACCGTCCTTCAACTGGCATGACGTGGCCAATCTGCCGTTAATCCTGCGCATGCCCGGATCTGGCACCCAAAAGATCTTTGACGCCACGGCCCGCCGACGTGGCCTGCCACCGACACGCGGGCTGCGATTTGGCGCCTGGTGCTCGGCGTTGTCTTTGGTTCAGCAAAAAGTCGGTCTGGCAATTTCACTGGAGCGCGAATGTGAAGGCGAAGCCGACGTGCAATTTGTGCCAATCAACGACCCACTGCTGATGGCCAAACAATTCCTGGTCTGCCAACAAGCCCTGCGCGAAACTGCCCCCATTCAACGGTTTCTGGAAACCGCCAACACCCATGCCAGTGGTGAGGCCGCAAAAGCCGCGCAAATAGCCTAGTCGAGGTGCTGCGCGCAATTGCGCGCACCGATCAGACCGAAATTCTCATTCTCGTACAGATAGACCGGAACATTCTGGCGCCAGCCTTGATACCGACCACCCGCGTTGAACGCCGCCAAGAATGCCTGATCCAGAATATGCGGGTTTTTATGCACCACTCCGCCGGTGACAAAGACACCGCCCAAGGCTTTGACCGTCACCGCCAGATCTCCGGCAACCGCGCCCAGATACTCACCAAACAAAGCCACCGTCCGGACAGCCACCGGATCAGACAGGTCCGAAGCGGCGGCAAAAATCTGTGGCCCTTCCAAGGCTTGCACCTCTTGCCCCATCGCCTGCGCGACCGCGCGATAGAAATACGGCAACCCCGTGCCAGACAGAACCGCTTCGGCCTCGACCGTCAGATCAGACATTGCCACTTCGGGCCACAGCGCGATCAGCGCCTCAAAGACAGGCACCAAGTCGGCCCGGCGCGGACCAATGCCAACATGTCCGCCCTCGCCCGGCACGGCCAAGGTTGTGACCTCGTCCATCACCAACGCCCCGACCCCCAGACCGGTGCCCGGTCCAATGATCAGCCGCGCGCCGGGGGTAAATCCCCCCTGCCCCTGCAAGATTTTCACCTCGTCCTCTGTCACTGTCTCCAACGACCAAGCAGCGGCTTCAAAATCGTTTAGGATCTTGGCCGATTGCGCGCCACAAGCCGTAACCAATCCCGGTTCACTGGCGCTTTGATTGGCATTGGTCAGGGTCACACGCCCATTGGCAACAATACCCGCTGCCGCAATCACCACGTGACGCGGCGCCGTGCCTTCAGCCGCAGCAAAAGCACCGCAGGCTTCCTCCAACCCGATCTCACCCTTGCTGGGCAGTGTCTGGTTGCGCAGCATTCGCCCGTCACCCGCAACAGACGCCAAACGCATATTGGTGCCACCAACATCGGCAATCAAATTCCACATGGCGCCACTCCCCAAAACCGCAACTGTTAACGCTACCATTGCATAGGCGAAGGGCGCGCTTCGGTAAACCACCAGAAATGCGAACCGGCTGTCAATTACTCAATTCCCCAAGACATCTGTTCGCGCGCGGAAACCACGAAACTTCGTGCCGGTGGCTGTGAAATCCAGAGGATTTCATAAGGCAAGTGCAGGTGATACAACAGGCGACCTGCGTTCCAGAACTGTCAGTTGGAAACGGGCACTGGCAAAACCTGATATCGCGATCATCAAACGGCTGCCTAAACCGTCAACACCCGCGCCATACGGCACGGGTATCGCTCCCCAAACCTCGTCGAGGTGTCAGGCAAACAGGCTCAACAAGACACCATTTGTTCCGGTAGTGCTTTCAGCTGCGCTCAGCGAGAGATAGCGTTCTCGAATTGTTTCGACAATTTCGTCTTCCAGCAGTTCAGATACGACTGAGGTTCCAAAAAACGCTTCGGTGCGTTCTTGAAGATCACTCACTTGACGGTCGATATCCAAGGCACCAAATGTGCTCGGCAAATTAAGAACCACTTCAAAAACTTCTCGCAGCGGGTTCGAAGCGATAATGGAGAACCAGTTGGAGTCATTTGTACCACCAGTCTGAACGATGCTCTCCAGCCCCGTCTCAAACCCTAAAGCAAAGCGCATGGTGGGGTCCGCGTCACCCACAGACTCCAGAAACTCCTGGTTTAGATAGCGATCCAGAATTTCTTGTGCGAAACCATCAGGATATTCGATCACCTCTTCATCCACCGGCTGCGGGATGTCGAATGCACGAGCAAAGACTTCAAACTTTGGATCACGTTGGCTGACAAAATTCGCAAACGAGTTTGGGTCACTCAAATCTGATTCGAGCACCCGCCGCATATAGTCCTGCTCGTAAGTATTTTGGCTGTCGTTTGTTCTGTCCGGATCAATCTGAAAGAATTCAAGGCCAAAGAAGTCTTTGGCATTCAACAAGAAACCAAAATTCCCGAAGAAATCGCTCGCCTCCTCCAACGGCTCGTCGGCGGCCTCAACCATTTTCTCCAAAAGCCCGTCAAACGCCGCTGGCGGTTCTTCCCCCTCAGGCGTGGCGGCGATCAACGCCGCATGTTCCACCCGATCAGGGAATTCGAAGGCTCCGGCCAGCGCCGCAAATCGGTTATCCTCCGCAAGATTTGCGACAGAGTTTTCATCATCCAGGTCGGAATTGAACACGTCACGCAGATAGTCGAGATCCTCTTCCGCGCCATCAAGACCAAACAGACCCAGCGCCGCCTGCAACATATCCGGACGGTCAAACAGGTCGTCCACCGATTGCAGGTTGGCAGCTTCGTCGCCGAATGCATCGGCAAACCCATAGATCGTGCTCGTATCCTGAAGCGCCGCCTCCTGCTTACCTTGGTAGTCAAAGGCTTCCGCAAAACTAACCAGCTTATCGTTGCCCAGCCTGTTAACAAAGGAGGACGGGTCAGAAAGATCAGACTCCAGAACCTTTTTAAGAAACAGCGTGTTGCTTGAAAACTCTTCGATGTCGAAATGAGCCAACGTCTCGCGCAGAACCAGACGATCTTGCGACCGTTCCGGCGCCAAAAACGCGTCGACATCAGCATACTCTGCGAGTTCTTCCACGACCGGGTCAGTGGCAATAAGACCGCTGAGTTGAGGTCCGCCCTCACCGCCAAAATTGAAAGCTGTCGCCAGTTCTAGATACCGCGAGTCAGAAAGCTGGTTCGGCAGCGAGGTGCTGTCAAACGGATCCGCCTCAAGAACCTGGCGCAGCAAGCCGGTACTGCCGATTTCATCTTGTAAGCTAAAGGCGCCCAGAACGACGGACAAAAGGTCTCGGTCGGCCAGCAGATCATCAACGGACTGAACCTCGCTCAGTTTCTCGGCAAAATTCTCGGTCTCCCGTTGAACGATGGAGGAATCCGCCAACCGCTCTATCTGCTCGTCGCGGGTTTCTACAAGATACTGATATCCAACCAGACCAGTACCGGAAAGAACGGGGGAGAAAATCATGCCGACACCTATGAGATCTCATCTTTAATGGCGCAATTGCGTTGCGATCGCTTCAATAGGGCCGCGCTGCACATCGACAGCTACACACCCCTCGATTGATAACGCTACACAAAACTACCTAAAAAGAGATTAAGCGCGTTGCTCATGCGGCCAGATCGTCAAAGGCCCCTGGCATCATCTCGGCCCAGAATTCAACCATTTCATGTTCAAGCAGTGCCGCCGCCCATCCTGCACGTCGGAACTCACCCCGTTCCAGCTCATCCTCAAGGCGGCTCAGGAACAGGCGTTTGTCTGCATCGCGCTGCGTGGGCGACCGCTCAGCCGCCAGATCCCGGATCCGTTCCAGCCGTGCCGCCCGCAAGCCGCGTTCGCGTTGTTTCACCGCATCGCGCGCCGCTTCGCGCCGGGCGGTCTCTGCCCGCTCGGCCTCAACCTTGGCGACGACTTCGGGATCAACCTTGGGCTTCACGGGCGCTTCGTCTTTGTAATTGTCACGCAGCGCCGCCGTCAAATAACGCACCGGGCTTTCAATGCCCGATTTCCCACCCAGATAGTCGAGCTTTTCGGACACGTAATCCTCACCATGTTCGGCGATCCACTGTCGCGCCAGCCGGTCAGACACACCAACCGCTAGCAACCGCTGATAAATCGCCCCCTGGCGCACCCCTGCCCCATCATCAATGTCCAGCATCGCCAGCTGCGGGTTCTCCTTGATCAGGAACCTCACCTCCGCCACCTGCCGGCCCATCTTCTTGAACTCAGGCGTCAGGATAATGTTCGACGTCTTATTGACCTCGGCCACCGCTGGTTTGATCACCTTGGCGTTCAGATGTTTGAAGCTCTCGTAATAGGCGCTGCCCTCAACCCCCATCAGGCGGCGAAACAGATCAATCGGCCACCAACCGGTCGAGCCGGTCCGCACAAAGCGATAGCAATTCTCATAGAGCGCCAGCGCGTGGCCAGAGGTAAAGCGGCGTTGGATATTCAGATTGATCAGGGCAAAGACCTTGGGGTCGTGCAGCTTTTCCGCCAGCGCCGGGGAATAGGCATATTCACAAATCCCACCCGCCAGCTTTGCATAGGACAACAGCGAGGACACGCCCCATTCCTGTCGCCCCTCGGCGTCCAACATATCCCATTCCGCCACTGTTTCCGCCAAGGACCGCAACGACTGTTTCAGCGTCTCCATATCGTTGGAGTTATATCCCACCATCATACACAGGGTGCGCGCATCAATCTGGTGCTTCTGCTTGGTGGTCAGCGCGTCATAGGCATTGAGCAGCAACACATTTGACAGCTTACGTTGCAACAACGTCAGCTTGCCCGAAATATGGATCGCGGCCACGTTCTTTTTGACTGACTGGCGCCGTAGGGGGCCGGTCAATTGCGTATGGGGAATGTCGCTCTGCGCCATCGCCTGTCCTATATGTCTGCTCCCCACCGATTCTGTGCGACGGGCCTGTTATGGGGTCACTATGCCATGAAAAGGCACCCGCGCTCAATCCTGTCGTGGGAACCCATCAAAGGGACCCGTTTGCAGGATCACCCCTTCCCGTAGACGGGTTCCTTTAGCGCCGTGCCTGTGGAAAACTCTGTTCCCATGCGCGAAACCATGACAAACTGATCCGCAAACAGAGTCTTAAAGCCGCTATTTAGAGCCAAACCGGGAATCGGTACCCCTCTCCCTGAGAATCGGACCCCTTCCCCCCGCATGTGGGTGCCAATGGTCCTGCATCTGGGTACCCCAAAGACTGGAAATGGGTACCCATCAGCCTATTATTTGTTGATATATAACGATATTTTCGGCGCAAAGATTCTAAAGTAATTACAAGTAATACAAGCTTTACACAGCCTGTTGTTGCTTCTTTTTATTGAAATACAGGGGTTTCGCAGCGAAACCTCCCCGAATTGCGCCAGATCAGCAAAATGACATCCGCAGCAATTCTCCGATTCACAGCCCTGCCAAGATGTGCGATGATTTGCACGATAACGCCACAAACAGGCGATCTGACCGAGGCACAGCACACATGGCTAAGAAACCTGACACCCCCTTGCCGCCCTATTTCAATCTGGACCCAGAAGCCGCCGCTGGCAAGCTTGGACCATTGGTGGACACCGCAAGATTTGCCAAAGCCGCCGCCCTTGCCGGACGCGGACGCGACGATCTGGCAAAACGCGGCTACTCTCCGGATGGGCAAAAACGACTGCGCAAGTTTTCCACGTGGGAGATCTGCCGATACCTGATCCCCGTCCAAGCCGCCCACTTGCGACGGGTGCTGAACAAGAACCCAGACCTGCCCCAGGGCGAAGGCAACGCAGGCTCCCGTTGGTTCACCCTAGAAGAGGTGCTGAAACTGCGCGACCATTTCGCCGAAGAAGGCGTCAGCACCAAGGAATATCGCCCCTATCGTCCACAAAACCTTAACGCCAAGACCGTAGCGGTAGCGAACTTTAAAGGCGGCGTTGGTAAAACCTCCACAGCAGCGCATCTGGCGATGTCCGCGGCACTGGACGGATACAAGGTGCTGGTGGTCGACCTCGACAGCCAGGGTTCGATGACCTCGATCATGGGCGGCGATGTGCCCGATGAATGGAGCACGGTGTTCCCCCTGCTCGCCCGCGACTACGCCGAGCATCTGCAGGCAGAGAATAAGATCCGTTCCGCCGCCGGTGACCCGGAATTGCCCTTGGATGAGACCCTGACCGAAGCGCTGCAGGTTTCGCTGCGCGACGTGGTGCAGAAAACCCATTGGCCCAATATCGATCTGATCGGCGCGCAGCTGAACCTCTATTGGGCGGAATTTCAGATCCCGGTCTGGCGCATGGGGCTGCGCAATTGGCCCCTCTGGGACGCGCTCACTGGCGCATTGGAGAAAGGAGGCGCATTGGACGACTATGACATCATCCTGCTCGATACGCCTCCGGCGCTTGGGTATCTGACCATCAACGCATTGGCCGCCGCCGATATCCTGATGGTGCCGCTTGGGGCGTCCTTCTTGGAATTCGATTCTACGGGGCGGTTCTTTGACATGCTTTATTCCACCTTTGCCTCGATCGAGGACGGTGAAAACGCAGGTCGCCGCCGCGCGGGCCTGCCCGAGATGAAGTTCGAATGGGACGTGGTCCGTGCCCTGATCACCCGGTTCGATGCCAGCCAACAGGCGGATCTGGCCAACGTGATCCAGGCCTATTTCGGTGATTTCATGAATGCCCACCGTCAGGATTACACCGCACTTGTGGGTCAGGCAGGCGAAAGCGTGTCTGGCATCTACGAGGCGGATTACCGCAATTTCAACCGTGAAACCTACACCCGGGGCCGCGAAGTGTTTGACCGCACCTATGCCGAATTCAAGGAATTGTTGATTGGCGCCTGGTGGCGAGATGCCCAGATGGCCGAGGCCGAAGGTGACACAGGAGGTTTCGCTGCGAAACCTCAGGAGGAGGCAGAGTAAATGGCACGACGCAGACAATTAGAAGCGCCTTCCGCCGAAGCGCTGAAAGAGATTGAAGCAGGCATCGACCAAGAGCTGAGCCGCACCGCCGTGCGCCCGCCAATCGCCGATGTGGTGGCAGACGCCGCGATGCGGGCCTCCCCTCTGCCCCAGGCTGATCGCGAAGCCCAGGCCAAGGACAGGGTCGACGCCGAACGCCTGCGCGAGGCCGAGGGCAAAGGGCTGGTGGCAGTCGAAATTCCCATTCATCAAATCACCGCAGATGCGCTGTCACGGGACCGGATGGAGCTGAACGAGGATGAGATGCAGGAGCTGATGACCTCGATCTCGGTCAACGGGCTGCGTCTGCCGATTGAGGTCTATGTGCCGCAGCATGTGGAAGACGGCGCGCAATACGGGTTGATTTCGGGCTATCGTCGACTGGCCGCAATCCGTCGACTGAACGCCATGAGCGGTGGGGAACGCTTCCCAACCATCGCCGCCTTTGTCCGCGATCCCGGCGGCGTCAAAGAAGCGTTGGTGGCGATGATCGAAGAGAATGAGGTCCGCGCAGGCCTCAGCCAATATGAACGTGGTCGTGCGGCGGCTATGGCGGTCTATGACGGTGTGTTCTCCAGCGTGGACGAGGCGGTCTCGGTTCTGTTTTCCACTGCCTCCAAAGCCAAACGATCCAAGATCCGCTCCTTTGCTCTGGTGCACGAGGACCTTGGCGATTTGTTGTCCCACGCCATCGTCTATAGCGAACGCCAATGTTTGCGTCTTGCCACAGCTTTGCGCGCGGGTCTGACCGAAGATATCCGCGCCGCGCTGGAACGGGCCGACCCTCGCGACGGGGACGAGGAATGGTTGGTCATGTTGCCTCTGGTCGAACGCGCCGAAGGCGCAGCCCCGGATCCAGCCCGGGGTGGACGGCCAAAGGTAAAAGAAAAACCGGTGGTGACGGGCCGCGAAAAGATGGCAAACGGGGTTGAAATCGCACGCGAGAGCGGCCCCAACGGATATGCGATACGCTTCTATGGTAAAGAGGTCACCGCCGATCTGGTCGACGCGGTGATGGACAGTGTTCGCCACCTGCTTGAACCCAAGTAAATGCGGACGGTTGTTACAATGAAAAAGGCCCGGTCTAACACCCGGGCCTTTTGCTGTTTAAGCCTTGTGAGGTTTCGCTGCGAAACCTCACAAGGCAAGCGGACACCGCATGAGGAACAGGCAGGTTTCGC
Source organism: uncultured Paracoccaceae bacterium (assembly GCA_947497985.1). Taxonomy (GTDB): domain Bacteria; phylum Pseudomonadota; class Alphaproteobacteria; order Rhodobacterales; family Rhodobacteraceae; genus Epibacterium. Next base: position 149,468 of record CANMIX010000002.1, on the reverse strand, counting down.
AGCGAAACCTATGATGATGAGGGTCGCCGTCGTTTCTGGGGTTTCATAAAACTGTGGTACGCTTATGACAAAAGTGACGTGTTTATCTGGGTCGAAATTCTGTCGGCCAAACGAATGGACTTTACCATGACCAACCGTATCGAATTTATCCGTGACCTCGCTGAGGAAGCCGCCGCATTGGCATTGAAACTGCGCCGCGAGCAAGGGGACGATTTTGTTCAGGCCAAAGGGCATCAGGACTTTGTCACCTTTGCTGACCGCGCCGTAGAAGAGCTGATCCGTGCCAAGATCGCAGAGCAGTTTCCAGGTGAGGACGTGCTGGGTGAAGAAGAAGGTCAGACCGGTGATGGGCCAAAGCTTTGGGTCGTGGATCCGATTGACGGCACCGCCAACTATATGCGCGGCGGGGCGGATTGGGCGGTCTCGATTGCCTATGTCGAAAACGGCGTGCTGAGCCACGCGGCGATTTGTGCACCTGAGCTGGATGTGATGATTTGGGCCGAGAACGGGCAGGGTGCAGAAGTCCGCCATGACGGTAAGGTCAGCACTGTGAAATTGTCGACTTGCAATGACCCGCGGGCCGCGATGTTGATGTTGGGCTGGTCAGGTCGCCAGCCGGTTCCAAGCCATGTCAAAACGATCGAGAATGCGTTGGCTGCTGGCATGGAGTATCGCCGCAATGGATCCGCCGTCGTCAGCCTATTGGCGGTCGCTATGGGGCGCGCCGAAGGATATTGGGAACGCTATGTCAATGCCTGGGATGTTTTTGCCATGTGGTTGATCCTGGAAGAAGCCGGGGCGGTGATCGAAACGTTGCCGCCGCTGGAGTTCATCGGATCGCCCAAGCACTTCTTGGCCATGGTGCCTGCATTGGAGGCAGATTTGCGGGATATCGTTGGTAATTTGCCGCCGGTAGACTGAACAGTAGGGGAGGTTTCGCAGCGAAACCTCCTGACGCTAACACCTATAGGCTACCTGAAGTGGCTTGTTAGGTTGCTAAAACTGTCTGAAATAAACCAACGGATGCGCGGCGCGTTTCCACGCGGTTTCGAGGCTAAGACTTTGAATAAATAGGCGCAATTTTGCGTGACCAAGTGGTCGATATGCGATCTATCTATTTGAAATAAATGAATAAATTTACGTTCTTCGGTTTTGCGCTCGCTCGTTTAAGTCTCCATAATTGAAGAACGGGCTGGTGAGGCTCGCTAAGGTCATCAACTTGCTGGTCGGTGGGACCGCAGTGAAGAGTTGGCGTGGTGCAAGGGGATGCACCCGCCGACTCTTCCAGAGTCGGCGGGTGCATCCCCTGAACAACGCAGATGGCTGGTGCCCGGTTTCGCAGCGAAACCTCCTTCAATCAAAGTCAGCGGCTTTGCGCTTGCAGCATCGCGTTGTCATCTAAGCACCATGAAACTACATTACATCGCGACCGGTCGGCAGTCCCGGCAAACGTTTGGTATTGAGGGGCGGCCAAAGCCGCATGTTTAAATTAGGAGGCACACATGCCCGCACATATTATTTCCACCCAGCCCATTGATGGACAGAAACCTGGCACGTCTGGTCTGCGCAAAAAGACCCGGGTGTTCATGGAACCGGGCTATCTGGAAAACTTTGTGCAGTCGACATTCGATGCCATTGACGGTGCGGTGGGTAAGACATTTGTGGTCGGGGGCGACGGGCGGTATTTTAACGCCGAAGCGATCCAGACCATTTTGAAGATGGCCGCGGCCAATGGTGCGGCCAAAGTTGTCGTGGGGCAGGGGGGGCTGCTGTCGACGCCTGCGGCTTCCAATCTGATCCGTAAACGCGGCACTGACGGCGGGCTTATCCTGTCGGCGAGCCACAATCCCGGCGGCATCGATGCGGATTTTGGCATCAAATACAACATCGCCAACGGTGGCCCCGCGCCCGAAGGCGTGACGGGGCGGATCTTGGACCGCACCAAGGTGATCACAGAATACAAGATCTCGGATGCGGCGGATCTGGATTTGCGTGAGCTTGGCACCACGGCCCTTGACGGCATGGAGGTCGAGATCGTCGACCCTGTCACCGACTACCAAGCCCTGATGGAAGAGCTGTTTGATTTCGACGCGATCCGTGCGCTGTTTGCGGGCGGCTTCACCATGCGGTTTGATGCGATGCATGCGGTCACCGGCCCTTATGCAACTGCAATCTTGGAAGGGGCATTGGGCGCGCCAGAGGGTACCGTTTTGAACGGGGTACCAAGTGTTGATTTTGGCAAAGCCCATCCCGACCCCAACCCCGTCTGGGCCAAACCGTTGTTTGACATGTTGATGTCTCCGGACGGGCCGGATTTCGGCGCGGCCTCGGATGGGGACGGCGACCGCAATATGATCCTGGGCAAAGGGGTCTATGTCACGCCGTCTGACAGTCTTGCGGTGCTGGCGGCCAATGCGCATCTGGCGCCAGGCTATGTAGACGGGTTGGCCGGGGTTGCGCGTTCGATGCCGACCTCAGCGGCGGCGGACCGGGTTGCGGCGAAACTGGGGATCGGTGCCTTTGAAACACCCACAGGTTGGAAGTTCTTTGGCAATCTGCTGGACGCGGGCAAGGCAACGATCTGCGGTGAGGAAAGCGCCGGAACGGGGTCTGACCACGTGCGTGAAAAAGACGGATTGTGGGCGGTTCTGTTGTGGTTGAATGTTTTGGCCAAGCGCGGTGAAAGCGTTGCCGCGATCATGGAAGATCACTGGCAGACCTATGGGCGAGATTATTACTCGCGCCACGACTACGAGGCGCTGCCCAGTGAAGAGGGTGACGCAATCATGGCGGATCTGCGGGCAGGGCTTGCAGGGTTTGCAGGACAGAGCTTTGGCGCCTTGACTGTGGCGACTGCGGATGAGTTTTCATACCTTGATCCTGTGGATGGCAGTGAAAGCCACAAACAGGGGATCCGGGTGTTCTTTGAAGGTGGTGCGCGGGCTGTGTTCCGCCTGTCAGGCACAGGCACGGACGGCGCGACGCTGCGCGTCTATTTGCAGAACTATATGCCCGGTGACGGTGACCTGCTGCAGGAAACACAAGCTGCGTTGGAACCCGTGCGGGCCGCGGCTTTTGAAATTGCGGGTCTTGCCCGTACAGGCCGTACTGAACCGACTGTGATGACCTAAAGCCAACAAGCGGGGAGGGGTCAGAAGCCACTGACCTCTCTTTGTTCGTCCCGCCTTGCCCATGTGGCGATTGCCTTGGTGATCACCTGTTTGCGCACGGGTTTGGTGAGGAAATCGATCATCCCTGCCTCGCGACAGGCGTCTTCATCGGTGTCCATGACATTGGCGGTCAGCGCTACAATCGGGCAGGGGGGCAGGTCGTTATCACTCTCGAATTTGCGGATCATCCGGGTGGCTTGTAGCCCGTCCATGATCGGCATCGACATATCCATCAGAACCATGTCGAACTGACCTGATCGGTAGGCGTCCACGGCGGCCTGGCCATCGTTGCAAAATGTCATCTGTACGCCGGTTGGCGTCAGCATTTTGCGCAAAACCAATTGGTTGGTTCGATTATCTTCGGCGATGAGGATGTTATAGGTGGATAGGTTGACGTCGCCTTTGGGCGTACGTGTGCTGCGGGCCTGGCTGATGCGATCGGGGTAGAGTGCCCCGACCATGGCCCGCATCAACGCTCCGTTCCGCGGCGGTTTCATCAATGCAGTGGCGGAACCGCGCGCCTTTAACGATTGCAGCGCTGTGACATGCTGCGCATCCGTGGCGAAGATGATGGGCACCTGCGCCCGACCCGAGCTTTGCCAAAACATCTTTGCAAAATGCTCGGCAGCTTCGGCATCCATGCCAGATTCGACCAGCACCAGATCAATTTCGGTTTGTAAACCCGGCAAGGCTTCTAGCGCGCTATCGCATCCATCGTACCAGTGGACAGTGACGCCCCAACTGGTCAAAAGCCGGGTGCGTAGATCGCGGGCAAAGGGTTGTTGGGCGATCAGGAGTACGGATTTCCCGACCAGATCATCCCCATATTTGACAAGCCTTTGCGACGGAGCAAAGGCGTCAGTGGCCAAAGGCAAGCCAAGGTGAAGGGTGAAACAGGAGCCTTCGTCCAAAGTCGAAGTTGCGGTGATCTGGCCTTGCATGGCCTCGACCAGATGGGAAGAAATCGCCAAGCCCAGACCGGTGCCCTCAAAACGGCGGGCGGTGGTGCTTTCAACCTGTTCAAAGGCCTTGAAAATGTGATCCAACTGCTCGGCCGGAATGCCTACACCTGTGTCACAAATCGCCACAGTCAGGGGCAGATCCTGATCGATGTTGTATGAGACCGTGACGCCGACAAATCCTTCGGTGGTGAATTTGACCGCATTGCCGATCAGGTTTGTCAGCACCTGGCGAATTCGGCCATTGTCGCCGACAAACTGGCGTGGTGTGTCTTCGGGCACATCGATGCAGATTTCGATACCCTTGGCAGCGGCATTGGGGGCCACCAGGGTGGCGACGTCAAACACCACGTCGCGCAGGTTAAAGGGTTGTTGCAGGAGTACGGTTTTCCCAGCTTCGAGCTTGGAGAAATCCAGAATGTCATTCACGATGCGCAGCAGAGCCTCGGACGATGCGAGAATGGTTTCTGAATAAGACCGTTGTTCGCTGTTGAGGGGGCTTTCGTGCAGCAATTCGGCCATGCCCAGCACCCCGTTGATGGGGGTGCGAATTTCATGGCTCATTGTGGCAAGGAAGCGCGACTTTGCTTCTGTAGCGGCTTCGGCCCGGGTTTTTTCGGCGCGCAGGGTGCACTCCATCCGGCGCTTTTCCTGCAGTGCTTCATCCAGTTGGTTCAACGCCTGGTGTACGGCCTCTAGTTCATTCTCAGTATTGTCGACCTCAGCGCTGTCGCGGCGCGCAAGGCTTAACAATCGGGTGGAAATGCCCAGGACCGCCTGTGACATCTCAGACGCGCGCCGATAGGCAAAGAGCAGAGCCAGACCCAGAATGGCCAACGTGCTGACCATGGCGATGCCAAAGATGCTCAGGATCTGATAGCGTGCATTTTCAATAACTTGGCTAACGTAATCGGCAGAGGTTGCCGCCAGAGTTCGGGTGGCATCGATCACCGTGTCGGCCTGTTGGTCAAGCAGCAGACGGGTGGGTATATCCGGCATGCCGGACAGGCCAAGCCGTTGCATTAACAAGGCTTCCCAACTGTTGAATTCCTGCCGCAAGTGGTCGACACGTTGTGATAATTGCGGCGGCAGGTCACGGGCGGCGATCACATCCAGGCTGTCATGAATGCTGGAGGTGTGATTGCTGAGGTCCTTTTCCAGCACGCTGGCCTGAACAAAATGGGTCATGTCCAGGACTTGGTTCAGATAGTCCTGCGCGTGCTGCATCTGCGTGCTAAGCCGTTGCGTTTCCTGCGTGATCGTAAGCGCTTCGCGGGCACCGGCGTTTGTTCGCGTACTGGCAATGATCACAGTGCCCGAAACAACCAGACCGCCGCAGAAAATCGCGACGGCAAGGATCATGACGGGTCTGACAATGGAATGTTTGATGCTCATTTCGGCGTTCTGGTCTTGGCCCCTCAATTGGAGGGGAGAATGGGAGCCTGCGACACCGAATTGGTGGCGGTCAGCGTGTTAAGAAAGGCGACGATCTCGTTAACTTCACTTTCACTGATCTCAAACGGTTCGATATCGGTGCGGCGGTTGATCCAAATTGAACCCCCATTGGCGTAGTGGAGGATAACCCCGCGCAAGTCGGGGATGGAGCCGTCGTGCATATAGGGGGCCCGCATGGCAATGTTGCGAAGGCCTGGCGTTTTGAACCGAAACGCGGCCTCTGGGGGTTGGTTGGGTAAGTTCCCTTGCCCGCGGTCAAGCCCGCTGAGGCCGATGTCATGCATGCCGTTGTTGGTGAACAGCCAACCCTCGTGACATTCCATACATTGCCCGCGGCCCCGAAACAGGGCGAACCCCCGTTTGGCCTCCTCGGAAATGGCATGCGGGTCACCGGCAAGCCATCGATCAAATGAGGAAATGCCGCTCACAATCGTCCGTTGATAGGTCGCGAGCGCCGCGACAATGGTGTCTTTGCTGATCCCTTCGCCCGGAAAAGCCGATTCAAACCATTCCCGGTACTTGCGCACCTTGTGCAGGCGTCGAATGATCGTGTTGAAATCGGACGCCATCTCATTGGGGTCTTCGATGGGGCCGATCGCCTGTTCTTCCAGCGTGGGCGCACGTCCATCCCAAAACAAAGGCTGGATCCAAGCGGCATTTACAATGCTGGGCGCGTGGCGGCGGATTTCGTTCAGTTCATTCGGGACCGGATGCACCGGTGTGGCCCAGCCAAAGGAGGGGTTGTGGCATGTTGAACAGCTGATGTTCTGACTGCCTGACAGACGTGGATCAAAAAACAGCATTTTGCCCAAGACGGCCACATCATGACGATAGGGGTTTTCGGTTGGAAACGGAATGTCGTCAGGGCGTTGAAACGCGCGGCGGACGTCCTCGGTCAAATACGGATCAGCGTGGGTGTGTGGCCAATCCGGAGAACGGACTCCGGTTGCGTGATCCGCAAAAAGCGAATTTGGCGCGGAGGAAATAACCGCGACTGCAAAGGCAAACAATACAACCCACATTTGTGGTTCAACCTCTCCTCAACCTTTTAACACTAGTGGCGGGAAACTGTTGACCACGGGTAAATCACCCCGGGATACGTCCGATAAAAACGCGTTGAATTGTAAAAGCTCTGCAAAATGAGCAGACCTAGCCGAAGATGGACCACCCGGTTTTCTGGGCCAGTCGTTCAACCGCTAGGGTGCCCAGTTGGGAGTTGCCCTGCGCATTCAGACCAGGTGACCAGACGGCAATCGAGGCGCGGCCGGGCGCAATCACCAGGATGCCACCGCCAACCCCGCTTTTGCCTGGCAGGCCGACCCGATAGGCAAAATCGCCAGAGCCGTCATAGTGGCCGCAGGTGAGCATCAGTGCATTGATCCTGCGCACCGAACTGGCCGAGATCAGCCGGGGGAGGGTGGGGAGGTTCGGGCCGCCCACCAGAAAACGCCCCGCTAAGGCCAATTGGCGGGTGGTCATCTCTAGCGCGCATTGGTGGAAATAGGTGCCACAGGTCAGGGCGGGTGCGTTGCGCAGATTGCCATGGGCGGCCATGAAATGCGCCAGCGCCAAATTGCGATCCCCGTGGGCGGTTTCTGATCGTGCAACATGTTCGTTGATACGGATATCGCTGTCTTCGGCGGCGGATTGGATGAACCGCAACAGCTCACCCAGGACTTCACGGGGTTGATGACCTTCAAGGATGGCATCTGTCACCGCCAGCGCGCCTGCGTTGATAAACGGGTTTCGCGGGATCCCCTGTTCATGTTCCAGCTGCAAGATCGAGTTGAACGGCAGCCCCGAGGGTTCGCGCCCAACCCGTTGCCACAGTTGGTCCCCCAATCGCCCAAGGGCCAGCGCGAGGCTGAACACTTTGGAAACCGATTGGATGGAAAACCGGGTCTCTGCGTCGCCTGCGCTGAGGATCTGGCCATCGGGCAGGGCCACCGATATGGCGAAGTGTTCCGGGTCCACATTGGCCAGTTCCGGGATATAGCTGGCAACCGTTCCTTTGTCGGGCAGGGCGGCCATCTGACGAGCGATCTGATCGAGGGTTTGTTGCAGGGACACGGGGCGGCCTCGGATTTAGGGAGTGGTCAAAATTTATGCATACCGTAATATTTCGCCTATATATTGAGCGTGAAGCGTACTCAACAGGCATTGCAGGCATCAGTCCCTAGGGAGTTTGCCACAGAGTCAGGGCAGAGGAACAGTCATGCAGACTCCATTGTCCATTGTTGTGGTGGAGCAGGACCGCGATCGCGCCCTGCAAATCATCGAAAGCTTGAAAGCGCAGGGCCCTCATGAGGTTTTGGTGCTGGCCGAAGAGACCGGCCTGGCGCGGCGTATTCAAGAGCGCAACCCTGATATTGTGTTGATCGATATCGCCAGCCCGTCGCGGGATATTCTGGAAGAGCTGACATTGGCGTCAGGTCCACAGGAACGCGCGGTTGCGATGTTTGTCGACGAAAGCGACGAAGGGCTGGCCAAGGCGGCCATTGAAGCGGGCGTGTCGGCCTATGTGGTCGACGGGTTGCGCCCCGATCGGTTGAAGCCGATCGTCGAGGCCGCGATCACTCGGTTCCACATGTTCCAACAGGTACGGGCCGAGCTGCATGCCACCAAACGGGCCCTTGAAGAACGCAAGGTGATTGACCGTGCCAAGGGTATTTTGATGAAGGCCAAAGGGCTGGATGAAGACGCGGCCTATGCGTTGTTGCGAAAAACCGCGATGGGGCAGGGGCGCAAGATGGTGGAAGTGGCCGAGGCCATTGTGACCGCAGCGGGGTTGTTGTCATGAAGGCACGGCAAGTGAAGATCGGCTTTATCCCGCTGTTGGATGTGGCCCCTTATGTGATTGCGCGCGAAATCGGCTTTGCCGAGGAAGAGGCGCTGAGCTTTGACATGCTAAAAGCGCCAAGCTGGTCGACATTGCGCGACTGGTTGGCGATTGGATCGGTGGAAGCGGCCCATATGTTGTCGCCGGTGCCTGTGGTGTCGGCCCTTGGATTGGGCGGGCGTCAGGCGCGTTTGTCGGCCTTGGCGGTGACTTCTGTGAACGGCAATGTTCTGGGAGCCAGCGCGGATCTCGTGGCGCGGATGCAGGCCAATGGGTTTCAGAACACCTTTGACGACCCGCATGCGGTGGGCGCGGCCCTGCGCGGTGCGGTGGATGGCAAGCTGCGTATTGGCGTGCCGTTTCCGTTCTCGATGCATGCGGAGCTGTTGTATTACTGGTTGAGCGCGATTGGCCTGCCGGCCCCGCAAGGGTTGGACGTGCGCACGATCCCGCCGCCATTGATGGCCGAAGCAATGGCCGAGGGTGAGATTGAGGCGTTCTTTGTGGGTGAGCCTTGGGGGTCCTTTGCCGTGGAGCGCGGTCTGGGCAGCTTGTTGTTGCCGGGACGCGCCATCTGGGGCGCGGCGCCCGAAAAGGTTCTGGCAGTGCGCACCAATTGGGCAGACGAAAACACCGAGATTGCCGAAGCGCTGGTGCGCGCCCTGTGGCGGGCGAGCCGGTGGTTGGAGAATGCCGAGAACCACGGAACAGCGACGGATATCCTGTCGCGACGGGAATATCTGGATGTACCTGCTGAAATCCTCGAACGCGGCCTGACCGGTCAGATGGTCGTTTCACCCACTGGGGAGACGCGTCAATCAAACGATTTCCTGCGCTTTCATGGCGGGGCGACGGGGTTCCCGTGGCGCAGTCAGGCGGCGTGGATCGGCCAGAAGATTGCGCAGCGGGTTGGCTTGGACAGTGACACCGCGCGCCGGACTGCGGCCGAAGTGTTCCGCAGTGATATCTATCGTCACGCGCTGGAACCGCTGCATGTGGACCTGCCGGGAGCAAGTGAGAAACTGGAAGGTGCAATGGGGGTTCCGACCGAGGTTGCCTCGGCTTCTGGGACCCTGATTCTGCAACCGGACCAGTTTTTCGACGGCCGTGTTTTTGACCCTTTTCATGCGCCGGAAGGCAATGAGGCATCTCAACCCTGACCAAGTTTTGTGCATTTGCAGAAAAATGCGGCTGCAAATGCAGCAATTAAAGTTTGCCCCTTTGCCGAACCTTGACCCTCAGCGGGCAGTAACGGCAATCTGGAATCAGAAATTCGGAACAACGATGTTCCACCGACATATGTCTGCCACGGCGTGCGGACATCCAAGCAAAGCCGCTTGATCATTTTGGGCTATCCCTCCTCCCGGCCCGGATGAATCAAGCGGCTTCTTTTTGTTTGGTCCACCCATAAGGGCCAACGAACAAGTCTGACAGAGGAAGCTAAATGAAACGCATTATCGCTACACTTGCTGCAACGACGGCGCTGGCATCACCCGCTCTGGCCGAGTTTTTGGACGTTGAAAAAGACGAGCTGAAGTTCGGGTTCATCAAACTGACCGACATGGCGCCTTTGGCGGTTGCCTATGAGAACGGTTATTTTGAAGACGAAGGTCTGTTTGTCACATTGGAAGCCCAAGCGAACTGGAAAGTTCTTTTGGACGGTGTGATCGACGGTCAGCTGGACGGCGCGCACATGCTGGCAGGTCAGCCGCTGGCGGCAACAATCGGTTATGGCACCGAAGCTCACATCGTTACGCCTTTCTCGATGGATCTGAACGGCAACGGCATTACCGTTTCCAACGAGATCTGGGAGCAGATGCTGCCCCACGTTCCAAAAATGGAAGACGGCCGTCCACAGCACCCGATTTCGGCGTCGACACTGGCCCCGGTTGTTGAAGACTACAAAGACCAGGGTAAGCCGTTCAACATGGGCATGGTTTTCCCTGTTTCGACCCACAACTATGAAATCCGCTATTGGCTGGCCGCCGGTGGCCTGCAGCCTGGCTATTACTCCCCTGATGATATCTCAGGTCAGATTGGCGCCGATGTTCTGTTGTCTGTGACACCTCCTCCACAGATGCCAGCAACCATGGAAGCGGGCACCATCTACGGTTATTCGGTGGGTGAGCCTTGGAACCAGCAGGCTGTTTTCAAAGGTATCGGCGTTCCGGTTATCACCGACTATGAGCTGTGGAAGAACAACCCTGAGAAGGTGTTTGGTCTGTCCAGCGAGTTTGTTGAAGAAAACCCCAACACCACGCTGGCTCTGACCAAAGCGCTCATCCGTGCCGCGATGTGGCTGGACGAAAACGACAACGCCAACCGTGAAGCTGCGGTTGAGATCCTGAGCCGCTCTGAGTATGTGGGCGCCGACGCCGAAGTGATCGCGAATTCGATGACTGGTACCTTTGAATATGAAAAAGGCGACAAGCGTTCGGTTCCGGACTTTAACGTGTTCTTCCGTCACAACGCGACTTACCCGTTCTATTCTGACGCGGTTTGGTATCTGACACAGATGCGCCGTTGGGGTCAGATCCCAGAAAGCAAGCCTGACACCTGGTTCGATGAAGTTGCCAAATCTGTTTACAAGCCTGAGATCTACCTGAAAGCGGCCAAGCTGCTGGTGGACGAAGGTCTGGCAAACGAAGCGGACTTCCCTTGGGACAGCGATGGCTACAAAACGCCAACACCTGCGGAAGACATCATCGATGGCATCCCGTTTGATGGCAAAACACCAAACGCCTACCTGGAAAGCCTGCCAATCGGCCTGAAAGGTGACCAGAAAGTTGTCGGCAACGACATCCAAGGCTAACGCCTGATTGGGATCGGGCGGGGGACATCAGTCGCCCCGCCCAACCGTCCCGGTTCCTTAAATCCCCCCCCTGTTTCTCCCCCTCTAACCGCCGTGAAGGACCAATTATGACCACCGTCGACCCACAATTTGCCGAAGACAAGGCGCGCGCCGCTCGCAAGGAGCGTACGTTTGCCCGGATCAACAAGGCGGATGCCTGGTTTCAGGTTTTGGGCCTGGCCTGGCTGACACCGATCTTGAAGGCCATTGCAGGTGATAATCCCAAGGCCCAAGGCAAGGAAATCTGGCAGCTGCTGGGGGTTCCGGTCTGTGCCATCGCGGGCTTCTTGATGTTGTGGGCGTGGCTGGCGCCGCAGGTTCAGACATCGCTTGGTGCGATCCCTGGCCCGGTGCAGGTTTGGGAGCAGGTGGGCAATCTTCACGAAGATGCAAAACGCGAATACGCCAAAGAAGAAGCTTTTTATGAGCGTCAGGACGCCCGTAACGCCAAGCTGATCGCAGATGGCCGCGAAGACCGCGTGAAAGAGCGGACCTATACCGGTAAGCCGACATATTACGCGCAGATCTGGACCTCGATCAAAACCGTGTTCTTTGGCTTTTTGATTGCGACGGCTGTTGCGGTGCCGATGGGTATTGCGGCGGGTCTGTCCAAAACGGCCAACGCAGCGCTGAACCCGCTGATCCAGATTTTCAAACCCGTCTCGCCGCTCGCATGGTTGCCGATCGTTACAATGATCGTCTCTGCGACTTATACCACCAACGACGGTCTGTTCTCCAAATCCTTCCTGGTGTCCGCGATCACCGTGACCCTGTGTTCGCTGTGGCCAACCCTGATCAACACCGCGCTGGGTGTGTCGTCGATCGACAAAGACCTGGTGAACGTGTCCAAAGTTCTGAAAATGAACACCTATACCAAGATCACCAAACTGGTTCTGCCTTCTGCCCTGCCGCTGATCTTTACCGGTCTGCGTCTGTCCCTGGGTGTGGGCTGGATGGTTCTGATTGCGGCGGAAATGCTGGCGCAGAACCCGGGTCTTGGCAAGTTCGTCTGGGATGAATTCCAGAACGGTTCCAGCCAATCGCTCGCCAAGATTATGGTTGCGGTTCTGACCATCGGTATCATCGGCTTCCTGCTCGACCGTCTGATGTATGCCATCCAGTCCCTGTTCACCTTTACCAATAACCGGTGATTGCTATGACAACTGTGTTGGAATTCAAGAACGTCACCAAAAGCTTTGGCGAAGGCACGACCAAGACCGAAGTTTTGAAAGACATCAATCTGGAAGTACAGGAGGGCGAGTTCCTCGTTCTCCTGGGCTTCTCGGGCACTGGCAAAACCACGCTGATCAATCTGATGGCGGGTCTTGAGACCCCAACACGCGGGGATGTGACCTATCGGGGCAAGCCGATCACCGGTCCCGGACCTGAACGTGGCGTGATCTTCCAGAGCTATTCGTTGATGCCCTGGCTGACCGTGAACGGAAATGTTGGACTGGCTGTGGACACGATGTTCCCGAACCTGTCCAAAGCCGAAAAAGCGGCGAAGGTTGACCATTACGTCAAGATGGTGGGTCTGCCGCATGCGGCAAACCGTCGTCCGGCCGAGCTGTCTGGTGGTATGCGTCAACGTGTGAACGTGGCCCGTGCGCTGGCGATGGACCCGGAAATGTTGCTGCTGGACGAACCTCTGTCCGCGCTGGATGCTTTGACCCGTGCCAATCTGGCCGATGAGATCGAGTCGATTTGGGACGCGGATAAGAAGACCTGCGTTCTGATCACCAACGATGTGGATGAAGCCATCCTGCTGGCGGATCGTATTATCGCGTTGAACCCGGATGGAACGCTGGGTGATGAGTTCAAAGTCACCATCCCGCGTCCCCGTGACCGCATTGAAATGAACACCCACGAGGGGTTCAAGAAGTTGCGGATGGAAGTCACTAAATACCTGATGGATGTGGGGATCGAAGCCAAGGCCGAAGGCAACAAACTGCTGCCCGACGTGACCCCGATCCACGGTGTGCCAAGCGCGGTTGCCGAAGCCTCCAAAACACTGACCGAAGACCGCTTCTTGGACTTCTCACAGCTGCACAAGGTCTATCCGACCCCCAAGGGGCCGCTGACCGTGGTGGAAGATTTCAACCTGCAGATCAACAAGGGTGAATTCATCTCGCTGATCGGCCACTCGGGCTGTGGTAAGTCCACAGTGTTGACCATGGCAGCCGGTTTGAATGGCATCTCCAAAGGTGCGATCAAGCTGGACAAGAAACACGTTGAAGGCGCCGATCCCGAACGTGCGGTTGTGTTCCAGTCGCCCAACCTGTTCCCCTGGCTGTCGGCGCGCGAAAATTGCGCGATTGGCGTGGACAAGGTTTACCCCAAGGCGTCCCAAGCTGAGCGTCAGGATGTGGTTGAATACTATCTGGAGCGTGTGGGTCTGGCGGATGCGATGGACAAACAAGCGTCCTCTATGTCCAACGGCATGCAACAGCGTGTGGGCATTGCCCGTGCATTCGCCCTGTCGCCCAAGCTGCTGTTGCTGGATGAGCCCTTTGGCATGCTCGACAGTTTGACCCGTTGGGAGCTGCAGGAAGTTCTGATGGAAGTCTGGTCGCGTACCAAAGTGACCGCGATCTGTGTGACCCATGACGTGGACGAGGCCATCTTGCTCGCGGACCGTGTTGTGATGATGACCAATGGCCCACAGGCCACCATCGGCAAGATCGTTGATGTGGATCTGCCACGTCCGCGCACCCGTAAGGCATTGCTCGAACATCCAGATTATTACCGCTATCGCCAGGACGTGCTCGACTTCCTTGAAGAATACGAGCATGGCGCCAAGCCCAAACCCAAAGCGGCGGCCAAGCCGATCGCAGCGGAGTAAGCATATGACACAGAAAATTATCGTAATCGGGGCCGGTATGGCATCCGGACGGGTTCTTGAAACCCTGTATGAAAATGGGGCTGACGTTGATGTCACCCTGTTCAATGCGGAACCGCGCGGCAACTACAACCGGATCATGTTGTCTCCGGTTTTGGCGGGCGACCAAACCTATCAGGATATCGTGACCCACGATGACGCCTGGTATGCAGAGCGCAATGTGACCTGCCGTTTTGGCGAGAAAGTTGCCACGATCGACCGTGCCGCCAAAACCGTGACTGCGGAAAACGGTGATGTCTTGTCCTATGACAAGCTGGTCTTTGGCACCGGGTCCAACCCGTTCATGATCCCGCTGCCGGGGCATGATCTGGAAGGTGTGATTGCCTACCGCGATCTGGAAGACACCGAAAAGATGATGGGTCTGGGCGAGGGCAACAAAGCGGTTGTCATCGGCGGTGGCCTGTTGGGGCTGGAAGCGGCGGCTGGCATGGCGGCGCGCGGCGTTGACGTCACGGTTGTGCACATCATGGGCCACCTGATGGAACGCCAGCTGGACGAAGCAGCCGGTTACCTGCTGCGCAAGGCGCTGGTGGACAAGGGCATCACGGTTAAATGCTCGGCCAACTCAAAAGAGATCGTCGGCGAGAACGGCAAAGTCAAAGCGCTGATGCTGGACGACGGCACCGAGCTGCCCTGTGATCTGCTGGTCATGGCCGTTGGTATCCGTCCGAATGTGGCACTGGCCAAAGAATGCGGTCTGGCGGTTGGCAAAGGGATCCATGTGGATGACCAGATGCTGACCTCGGACGAGAACGTGCTGGCGGTTGGCGAATGCGTCGAACACAACGGTGCGATCTTTGGTCTGGTGGCACCTTTGTATGACCAAGCCAAAGTGGCCGGTCAGACCCTGATGGGCGAAGAGGCGGCATTTGTTCAAAAAGAACTGTCGACCAAGCTGAAGGTTACAGGCTGCGATCTGTTCTCGGCCGGTGATTTCGCCGAAGGCGAAGGGCGCGAGGATATCGTATTCCGGGATCCGGCACGGGGCGTCTACAAACGTCTGGTGATCGAAGAGAACAAGGTCGTCGGCGCCGTCTTCTATGGCGATACCGCAGACAGCAATTGGTTCTTTGGCCTGATCAAGGACAAGACCGACATCGCGGATATGCGCGAAACTCTAATCTTTGGCCCGGCGTTTCAAGGGGGCGAACCCCTGGACCCTATGGCGGCCGTTGCAGCCTTAGCAGATGATGCGGAAATCTGTGGTTGTAACGGCGTTTCCAAAGCACAAGTTGTTGCCGCAATCCAAGGTGGTGCCAATACGCTGGACGCGGTGAAAGCTGTCTCCAAAGCGGGGTCTTCCTGTGGCAGCTGTTCCGGTCTGGTGGAACAGCTGTTGTCGGTGACCTTGGGCGACGAATTTGTCATGCCCGAGAAAGAGACCGTCTGTAAGTGTACAGATATGACCCATGACGAAGTGCGCAAGCTGATCGTTATGAAAGAGCTGAAATCCCTGCCAGGGGTGATGCAAGAGTTGAACTGGTCAACGCCGGATGGGTGCCATGTGTGCCGTCCTGCGCTGAACTATTACATGGTTTGCGCATGGCCCGGTGAATACGCCGATGATGGCAAAAGCCGTTTCATCAACGAACGTGTACACGCCAATATCCAAAAAGACGGCACCTATTCGGTTGTGCCGAGGATGCTGGGTGGGATCACCAACCCCAAGGAACTGCGTGCGATTGCCGATGCGGCGGACAAATACAACGTCCCAACCGTCAAAGTGACCGGCGGCCAGCGGATCGACCTTTTGGGCGTCAAGAAAGAAGACTTGCCCGCGATTTGGTACGATTTGGGTCAGGCGGGCATGATGTCCGGTCAGGCCTATGCCAAGGGTCTGCGCACGGTGAAAACCTGTGTTGGCTCCGACCACTGCCGCTTTGGGACCCAAGACAGCACCGGTCTGGGTATTCAGATCGAAAAAGCCATGTGGGGGGCCTGGTCTCCGCACAAGTTCAAACTGGCTGTGTCTGGTTGTCCGCGCAACTGCGCCGAGTCGACGTGTAAAGACCTTGGCATTATCTGTGTCGACAGTGGCTACCAGATCCTGGTTGGTGGCGCCGCCGGTCTGGACCTGCGGGAAACCGATCTGCTGTGTCAGGTCGCAACCGAGGAAGAAGCACTGGAATATTCCTGTGCATTCTACCAGCTGTATCGTGAGGGCGCGCAGTATCTGCACCGTCCCTACAAATGGATCAAGAAAGTTGGTCTGGATTGGGTCAAGGAACAGATCGTCGAGGATGCGGAAAACCGCAAAGCCCTGGCGGAGCGCTTCCATTACTCGCAGCAGTTCTTCCAGGTGGATCCTTGGGCTGAACGTGCGGTTAAAGGTGTCGACAAGCATGAGTTCGAACCGCTTGCCGATTTCACCAAGACCCAAGTTGCAGCTGAGTAAGAGAGGAACACGCTATGAGCCAGTTCATTGATATCGGCGCAGTCGAAGACATCCCGCAGCGCGGTGCACGTTTGGTGAAATCACCCCTTGGTGAGATCGCGGTGTTCCGCACCGCCAAGGATGAGATCTTTGCGGTTGACGAATGGCTGCCCGGTAAAGCCGGGCCGCTGTCAAACGGCATCCAGCATGACACGCGGGTCACCGACCCGATGCGCAATTGGGTGTTTGACCTTGCCACCGGCGAAGCGCAGGGCGCTGACGAAGGGCGCGTGCGCGTCTGGGAAACCCGGGTTGAGGAAGGCCGCATTCTGATCACCCAACAGATCATGGGTGAACTGCGAGCAGCCGAATGACCAAGACCTGTACGACCTGTCCCTATTGTGGTGTTGGATGTGGTGTTTTGGCAGAGCCAAACACAGCGGTTGCGGGTGATCCGCAACACCCGGCGAACTTTGGCCGTTTGTGCTCAAAAGGCACCGCATTGGGAGAGACCGTCGGTCTGGAGGGGCGCTTGTTGGCGCCCCGCCTCCAAGGCAAAGACGTCAGCTGGGACCAGGCACTGGATCTGGTGGCTGAAAAATTTCAGACCGCCATCCAGGAGCATGGACCGGATTCTGTGGCCTTTTATGTCTCAGGCCAGTTGCTGACCGAGGATTACTATGTGGCGAACAAGCTGATGAAAGGCTTCATCGGCTCTGCCAATATCGATACCAATTCCCGCCTGTGTATGGCGTCGTCTGTTGCCGGGCATAAGCGCGCCTTTGGCACCGATACCGTACCGGGCCAATACGAAGATTTTGAAGAGGCCGATCTGGTGGTTCTGGTGGGGTCCAATACCGCCTGGTGTCACCCGGTTCTGTTCCGCCGTCTTGAGGCCGCCAAAGCCGCGCGCCCCGAGATGAAGATTGTGGTGATTGATCCACGCCGCACCGCAACCGCCAAGGCCGCGGATCTGCATCTGGCGATCGCGCCGGATGGGGATGCGGCCCTGTTCAACCGGTTGCTGACGGAAATTGCCCGTCGTGGGTTGATCAATCAGGAATATGTCGACGCCCATGTGGAGGGCATGAGTGTGGCATTAGAGGCCGCAGGGACGCCGCATCCCTGCGGTCTCACTGAAGATGAGATCCAGACCTTCCTGAATATGTGGTGTTCCACCGACAAGGTTGTGACGCTCTACAGCCAGGGTGTGAACCAATCCTGGTGTGGGTCTGACAAGGTCAATGCGATCATCAACTGTCATTTGGCCACCGGTCGGATTGGCCGTGTTGGCATGGGGCCGTTTTCCATGACGGGGCAGCCCAATGCGATGGGCGGGCGTGAGGTTGGCGGTTTGGCGAATATGCTGGCCGCCCACCTGGATCTGGAAAACGCGCGCCATCGCAGCGCGGTCAAGGAATTCTGGGCCGCGCCGACAATTGCCGATCATGCGGGCCTCAAGGCGGTGGATCTGTTCCAGGCCTGCGCCGATGGCAAGATCAAAGCCCTGTGGGTGATGTCGACAAACCCTGCGGTGTCGATGCCCGAAGCCGATGCGGTTGCCGCAGCAATCCGCAATGTGCCCTTTACCGTCTCGACCGATATCCTGGTCGATACAGATACCAATGCCTGTTGTGATCTGCTGCTGCCCGCCACGGGCTGGGGTGAAAAATCCGGCACTGTCACCAATTCCGAGCGCCGCATTTCCCGTCAGCGCCCGTTCCTGCCGGCCCCCGGTCAGGCGCGCCACGACTGGGCGATCATTGCCGATGTTGGCCGCCGTATGGGGTGGGTCGAAGCCTTTGATTTTGCCAATGAAGCCGAGGTGTTCCGCGAACATGCAGCCCTGTCTGGTGTTGCCGCCAGCCTGGGACGTGATTTTGATATCTCGGGCCTTGCAGATCTGAGCGACAGTGCCTTTGACGCGTTGGAGCCGGTTGTCTGGCCGGTGCCTGCGGATGGGATCAGCCCAAAACGGTTCTTTGCCGGTGGAGGCTTCTATCACCCGGATGGCAAGGCGCGGATGCTGGCGATCACCCCGCCGGATCTGAGCGTCGATCTGGGCACCAATCTGCGGTTCAACACAGGCCGCGTGCGCGATCATTGGCACACGATGACCCGTACGGGCCGTGCGCCGCAACTGGGCGCGCATCTGGCGGAGCCTTATTTGGAAATCCACCCCGAAGATGCCGCAGCTATTGGCCTGCAAGAGGTTGGATTGGCCGAGGTGCAAAACAGCCACGGGCGTGCGCTGTTGCGGGTGATGATCACTGACAATGTGCAGATAGGCGAATGTTTTGCACCGATGCATTGGACCGGTGAAACCTCAAGCCAAGGCCGCATCAATGCGCTGGTCACGGGTCGGGTTGATCCGGTGTCTGGTCAACCTGCGCTCAAAGGGGCGTCTGTTTCGGTCACCCCCTATGAGGCCGGATGGTACGGGTTTGCCGCCAGCCGCGCCGAGATGGAGCCAGCCCGTCCCTATGCGGCGGTTGCCAAGACCAAAACCGGGTGGCGTGCCGAAGTTGCGGGTCACAAATTGCCCAGCGATTGGGAAAAAGAAGCACGTCAGATCCTGAACCTGAACGGAGGCCAAACCAGCGTTGTGGAGGACAAGGCGCGCGGTCTGGTGCGGGTTGCGATCTATGAAGGTGCAGTTCTGGCGGGTGTCTTCTTTGCGGCGCCGGATCCGGTTGTGGTGGCGCGCAGCGCGTCCATCGACCAGATTGGTACGGAAACCCCGGCCGGTCGTGTTTTGGCCGGTGTTCCCGGTGCTGACCAACCTGCCAAAGGCGCCATTGTCTGTGCCTGTATGGATGTAGGCCGCGAAGAGCTGCGTCGGGCCATTGCGGGCGGTGCCACCAGCGTGCCGATGCTGGGCGATTGCACCGGAGCGGGCACCAATTGCGGTTCATGCCGTCCCGAGATGCAAGAGCTGTTGGACGTGACAAGCAACCAGAGGATGGCAGCCGAATGAAATTACTCCCCAACTTATCGGCCCTGGAGCCTTTTGCAGTGCCAGAAGGCAGCCAGGGTCGGATTTCTTTGGTTGGGGCGGGACCGGGGGCGGCAGATTTGCTGACCATCCGGGCGCTGCGGATCCTGCAGTCCTGCGATATGGTGCTCTATGATCGTCTGATCGAGCCCGAGGTTCTAGAGCTGGTCAATCCCAAGGCGGAACGGATGTTTGTCGGCAAAGAAGTTGGTGCCTGTGCCTGGCCGCAGGAGGCCATCAACCAGTTGATGGTGGCGATGGCGCAGACAGGCAAACATGTGGTGCGTCTGAAAAGCGGCGATCCAAGCATCTTTGGCCGTGCGGATGAGGAACGCGCCGCCGCATTGGAGGCGGGTCTGCAGGTTGAGATCATTCCCGGTATCACGGCGGCGAGCGCTGCTGCCGCCACATTGGGGCAATCGCTGACCAGCCGTGGTCTGAGCGACCGGGTGGTGTTTGCCACCGGCACGTGCCGCGAAGGGGACACGGCGCCCAATATTGCCGAACTTTTGCAACCCGGAACCAGTGTCGCGCTTTATATGGCGACGCGCACCGCAGAAGATCTGCGCAAACAGCTGTTAGAGGCAGGGTTTGATGCGGATATGGCGGTGCAAATCGTTGCCTCGGCCAGCAAACCCGAAGAGGTGGTGCTGCATGCGCAAATCGGCCAATTGCCGGAACAGATGAAAGCTGCGGGCGTGTCGCACCCGGCGATCATCTTTTTACGCGCGCCCAAACCAGCCAAGTCTGGAGCGGTTCAGGAACGAGCTGCGCAGAGCCAGCTTTAGTCGTGAGCCCGTGCCACAGGCATTGGATGCCGGGTATCAAATCAAGCCGAGTGAAAGGGCCGGTAGAAGGATCAAGACTGCGAGCCGCAGAAGATCAGCCGCCCAGAACGGCAAAACCCCGCGAAAAATTGTCGTGATTGGAACATCTGGCAGAACAGACCGCAGGACAAAGACGTTCAGACCGATTGGTGGGGAAATCAGGCTGATCTCGGTGACAACAACAACCAAAATCCCAAACCAGATCGTGACAGCCATATCCCCCGCGAGCCAGGCAGAGCCGAAGTCCAACGACAGCACCAGCGGGTAGAAGATGGGGACCGTCAACAGGATCATCGACAGGCTTTCCAGCACCGCACCAAGTATGATGTAGATAAAGACGATCACGAGTATCACAGTGATCGGAGTGACGTCCATGCCACTGACCCAGGCCAGAACCGCATCTGGCAGACCTGCAAAGTTGATGAAGTTCGAAAAAATCTCGGCTCCGATGATCAAGGCAAAGATCATGGCAGTGGTTCGGGTGGTTTCTATACAGGCCTGTAGCAATTTTGCCAGGGTCAGGGACCGTCGCGCAACAGCGATGAGCAGAGAGAAGATGGCGCCAATCGCTGCGGCTTCGGAGGGGGTGAAGATACCGCCATAAATGCCAACCATGATCACCATGAACAAGGATACAACCGCAATGACGCCATTTATGTCTGACCTTGATACCGGCAGAACATCGCCTTCGTTTGGTGCGGTATTGGGCCAGATGCGGACCACCACGGCGACCGCCAGGATATAGAACCCTGCACCCAGCAAACCCGGAATGATCCCTGCGATAAAGAGCTTGCCGATGTCCGCTTCGGTAATCAGGCCGTAGATAATCATTACAACGGACGGTGGGATCAAAATCCCAAGGGTGCCGCCGGCAGCGATTGAACCGGTGGCCAAGCTGTCGGCATAACCGGTTTTGCGCATTGTTGGCATTGCCACTTTCGACATGGTTGCAGCTGTCGCCAGGGATGAGCCGCAGACCGCAGAAAACCCACCGCAGGCAACAACCGTCGACATCGCCAATCCGCCTTTTAGGCGGTGTAATCCACGATGCGCGGTCGAAAACAATGCATCAGATACCCCGGACAAGGTCAGCAGGTTGCCCATCAGAATAAACAACGGAATGACAGACAATGTAAAAGACAGGGGTACGTCAAAGGCCGCATTCCCGGCCAAGCGAAAGGCGGAATCCCAACTGCGCAACAAAGCGTAGCCTACCGTCCCGACACCGATCATTGCAAAGGCAATTGGCACGCGCAGTGCCACCAGGCCAAAAAGAACGGCTATTCCAATAAGTGATTCAATCATGTTTTCTTCAACCGTTCGATCAGATTGGTGATCGCAAAAAAGAAACAGCTCACGGCGCCGACCATTGCGGCGTAGGCGACGTATTTGAGCGGGAAAGCAATCGAATTCGTCACCGTTTCGCGTTTCGTGAATTTCTGTGCGTGTTCGTATAATTCGATCGAGAAAACCGCAAAAACGGCCATCGCGGAGGCTGCTCCCAGCACCAAGACAAAACGTTTGGCGCGGCGTGACTTGGGCTCCCAAAGCTCGACTTCGACATGTGCGTTGGACAGGATCGCAAGCGGTAAGGCCATATAGACAAGGACCACCATCAGGATCTCCACCAGTTCAAATGCGCCAGCGATGGGCGCATTAAAGACATAGCGCGCCACGACGTCCATGCCGGTGATGCTCATCATGATCAGCAGGACGCAGGCGCAGGCCAGACCAAGCCCCGCCGCTGCCAGACGGCACGCTTTTGCGATGCCGCCCTGGCTGGTGCCGTGATCTGGCCCTTTCATTATTGAGCGGCCTGTGTGCGCAGCTCTTGCAATGCTGCCAGACCGTCAAACCCATCATCGGAAATCTCTGCGGCCCACGCGGTTTCTGCGGCGGTCGCAAATTCGGTCAAAGCAGCCAAGACTGCGTCATTGGCCGGCGCGATGTCCACACCGGCGTCCCGCGCATGTGCCAATCCGATCTTGTCCGCAGCGTTCCAGACGTTTCCGGCCATTTCGGCCAGGTGTTCACCGGAAATCGCGCTGATTGCAGCCTGATCTTCTGCGGAGAGATCTGCCCAGCGGTCTTCGTTCATGACCATAAACCAGGAAGTATTGTACATGCCGCCCGGCACGGTCATCGTATGGGTGACGTGATCAGAAAGGTTAAAGGCTTTCAGGGCTTCGATCGGAAAGGTCACACCGTCAATTACACCGGTCGACAAGCGTTCGAAAACCTCGCCCGGTCCCATGAACTGTGTTGTGCTGCCAATTTCCTCAACCATTTGTGAGACGTACCCGCCAGGAACCCGGATTTTGAGACCCGCGAAATCCTCTGGGCTTTCGATCGCACGCTTGTTGTTGTGGAACATACCGGGGCCGTGGACCCAGAGTGACAACAGGTGGGTGCCTTCATGTTCGGCGGTTGCGTCCAGCGTGTTTGTGTAGACATTCCAATAGGCTTTTGACGTCGCAGCGGCATCATCGCCCAGGAAAGAGAACTGACCAATCTGGGAGCGCTGGAACCGATTGTCACGGGTGAAGGAATGCAGCCCATATACGATGTCTGCGTCCCCATCCGCTGCCAGATCAAAATGAGCCGGCGGCGGGCCTAGCGGTTTGGGTAAAACCCGCACAGTCACGCGGCCTTCGGTCACCTCTGCGACGTCTGCGGCCCAGGGCTGGATCACACCGGTGACGATTGGATGCTGCGGTGGCAGCCAGGATGAGAGCACCAGTTCTTCGGCCATTGCGGGCATTGCGGTCAGCCCTATGGTCATGGCGCTCGCCAAGCTCAGCCTCTTAAATGCGGGTTTCAAACTCTGCATTGTGTACCTCCCAACATGCAGTTTCGCGCATCGCTCTCCCTCCCGAGGGCGATTCGCTGGTCGGCTTGATGAGATATTTCAAATGAAACTAAGTCAATAATGATTTCATCGGAAACTATTTTCGCATCTGATATTGCGTAGTAATTCCTGGCTATGTACCTTGTGTAAAACGACGCGAGGACCACCGTGACAACCGACGCCGCACATCTGGACACGTCGAAATGTGAGCCGGAAGAGTTTGATCTACATGCTTTTTTCCCCTACCAGACGCGTGTTTTTTACAAACATGTCTCTGAGGCGGTTGCCTGTGTGTATGGCACTGAATACGGCATGAAGCCGTATGAATGGCGCACGCTTGCGATTTTGGGTGCGGCAAATGTCTACACACCGGCTGAGCTTGTCGAACAGTCCAGCATGGACAAAGTTGCGGTAAGCCGTGCAATCGCAAGCCTGTCGAAACGGGGTTGGATATTGTCACGGTCCAACAAAAACGACGGTCGAAGCCGATTGTTGAGATCTTCTGCAAAAGGGCGTGAAGTGCTCAAGAAGCTCATCCCGATGATACGTCAGGTGGAGGATGATCTTTTGGCAGGACTAACCGAAGCGGAACGTCTCGAACTTCGCAGGCTTATGGGTAAGGTTGTTCAAAAGAGTTGAGGCGACCCATGAAAAATCGAAACAGTTTATGATTACATTTGCACGCCTGTCCGAGGTCCCGCTGGCGGAGATCACCACCCATATGTGTGACCCACGGGTGACGCGCTATTTGCCGTTGATGCCGGATCACTGGGACGATGCTGCCAGTGAGAAGTTGGTCGCGGCCAAGGAAGGCTGCTGGCAGGAGGATGGGCTGGGGCATTGGGCGTTTTTGCAGGATGGCACCTATGTGGGGTGGGGCGGATTTCAGAAAGAAGGTGATGAGTGGGATTTTGGTCTGGTGCTAACCGCGCAGGCCTTTGGGCTGGGAGCGGTGATCACGCGACAGGCCATGGCGTTTGCACGCGCAGACGCAAGGATATCCGAGGTGACATTTCTGCTGCCGCCAAACCGGCGCAGTCTGGGTGCGTTGGAGCGGATGGGCGCCAAGCAGATGGATCCGATCACCTATGATGGGGTGGCTTTTCTGAAATATCGGATGGATGTGACGCGGCCCATTTGATGTGGCCCGCGTCTGGATGTTTGATCAGTTCAACACACGCAGAGTGATGCGCCGGTTCTGAGCGCGGTTTTCGTCCGTTGTGTTGGGCAACAGGGGAAACGCCTCGCCATAACCGATGGCCGCGATGCGATGTTCCGGAATGCCTTGTTCAAACAAGTAAGAGGCGACCCGATCCGCGCGCCGCTGGCTGAGGCGTTTGTTCGACACTGCACCGCCGGTGCTGTCCGTGTGCCCGCCGATTTCCAGCAAAGCCGCAGGACATTGGAACAAAGAGACCGCCAGTTGGTCCAGCGCAGAGATGCCAGCCGATGTCAGCTGCGCGCCGCCATCGGCAAAGGACACGCGGGTGGATTTTGCCATCTGTACCAGACCTGCCAGACAGCCCCCAGATGTGGCGCTGCTGAGGTCGGGGCTGGGCAGGCCCGGTGTCTCTTGTGCGGTGCTGACCGGTGTGGCTACAGGGCGCGCGGGTTGGGATCGCTGTGCAGCGGGCGCGCTGGCGGTCACGGGTTTGGCGGGGGTGGTCACCGTGGCAGGCCCCGCTTCGCGACGGAAATGCAGATGGGTTGAGACCATGCCCAGGGGAATGATCTTGGCCTCTGCGGCCTCTTCCAGCTTGCGCAGCCCGGTCAGCAGATCAAAGGAGTCGGCAGGGATGAACAGCGGTTGCGTGGTGTGGATGCTCACGTCGCGGTCGCTTAGCAGGCTGACGCGCACATGGGCGTCCACCTCGGCGGTCACCCCGTGCAGGGTAAGCAGCAGCGGCAGAACCAAGGCGCGACTTTGTCCAACGGACAGTCCGGCAACATCCTCATCACGCACCTGTGCCACAATTTCGGCAAAAGGATGTGTAAAGGTCTCAAAAAACAGGAAGCGCATGCGCACGTTGCGGATGTCGATGCCTGTATCAACAGATTCCAGTTTGACCTTCAGGTGCACAAGCCCGGTGGGATCAATCTGGCCCTCGATCGTGTCGAAATGGCTGGTTTCCGCAACCGAGCCTTTTTTGACCGAGGTGAAATGAAGAGATGATGCGCCGGGCTGCAGCGTCCAACCCCCTTCGAAGGGGGAGCGGGCGTCGGCAGGGGTTTGAAGGAAAAGAAGGCTGATGAGTAAGAGAAGAAACCGTTTCATAAGGCTCACTTGTTAATAAACACGTGCCCCGGTCGGGACAATTCGGGAAGCTCCCGCAAAAGGAAAGATCTTAACCACGCAAAGGATTGCCGAGCGACGCTTCAAATGCAACCTTGCAGGTCTATGGTGATGCGGTTCTTGTACCGCGAGTGAAAGAGTAAATGATTAATCGGTTTTGGTCCTTTTTGGTGTTTTGCGTATTCTATGTGGTGCAGACGGTGTCTGTTTCGGCAGAAGCGCGTATTGCCTTGATTGTTGGTAACAGCACCTATGGGCAGGTCTCGCCACTGGACAATCCTCGCCATGATGCACAACTGATGGCCACCTCATTGGAGCGGCTTGGGTTTGATGTAAGGCTGCTGGTGGACGCCAATCAGATCACCATGAAACGGGCGATTGCCCAGTTTGGCCGTGATTTGCGGATGGCGGGTGAAGACACGACGGGTCTGTTTTATTATGCGGGTCACGGGGTTCAGAGTTTTGGCAACAACTATCTGTTGCCCGTGGATGTGGCCTTGTTGGATGCGGCGGATCTGGATCTGGTCGCGGTTGAGGCGCAGTCGGTGCTGCGCCAGATGGCCTCGGCGCGCAATCGCACCAATATTGTGATCCTGGACGCATGTCGCAACAACCCGTTTGAAACCATTGCAGAGCTGGATGAAAACGGCCTTGCCGAGATGAAAGCCCCCACTGGCAGTTTTGTGGCCTATGCCACAGCGCCGGGCGAAGTGGCCTTTGACGGAGAGGGCAGCAACAGCCCGTTCACCGCAGCTTTGGTCAAACAGATGGATGTGCCGGGGTTGCAGATCGAACAGGCGTTTAAAAACGTGCGCCGCGATGTTCTGGAGCAGAGCCAGGGGTTGCAGACGCCCTGGGATACCTCATCACTTGTCAGCGATTTTGCATTTCGTCGTGAGGGCAGCACACCCGCACCACAGGTTGCGGTCACCGCGTCGGTGCCCGATGTGACAGAGGTGCCAAGCGAAGTTGCGAACCTGCCATCGGCCGAGATGGCGATGTATAAAGAAGCCGAAGCCAGTCAAAGCCTTGAGGCACTGGAAGCCTATTTGCGGACCTATCCGCAAGGTGCG
The DNA here is from genome assembly GCA_947497985.1 of uncultured Paracoccaceae bacterium. Classification (GTDB taxonomy): domain Bacteria; phylum Pseudomonadota; class Alphaproteobacteria; order Rhodobacterales; family Rhodobacteraceae; genus Epibacterium. Next base: position 122,885 of record CANMIX010000002.1, on the reverse strand, counting down.
CATCTGAGCGCGGTGCAGGCAGCCATTGAGGCCTTGCGCGCAGAGGCCCAGTCCGAGACAGCTTCGGCCATGCCAATTGAAGCGCTGGCCTCGGTCACGTATGAGACGCGGCTGGACGCAGGCCTGTCCGAGATTGCCGGGCGCAGCATGGCGGATCTGATCACTGGCACGCCAAATTATGCCCCCATCGAAGGTCTGCCCGAAGAGGTCTGGAAAGGGCAGAGCTGTAGCAATTGCCACGACTGGAACCGCGAACGCCTGTGCGAACAGGGTCAACGCTATCAGGTCACAGCCTCGGCGCGGTCGCTACACAAACCGCACCCCTTTGGCGGCCAGTTCAAAACCGTGCTGCGGGCCTGGGCCGATAATTCCTGTCGTTGATCACGGCCCGGTTGAGACCAGGAAATAGACCCATTCCCCTTTGAAATCTGGCTGGGTCGTGCGCATTTCGGCGACGCGATCTGTCAGCCAATTGAGATACGGTTCCGCAGGTTCAGCCAGCGGACGGGTGCCGTCATAAAGCGGGTGTGACGCGGCAAATGCGACAACGATTTCCTGTCCAAAGGGCGGTGCGATAACCAATTGCAGACCGCTTGTTTGACCGGCACGCGCGCCCACGGAAAAGGGTTGTTTTTCAGCCAGTTCAATCAGCGGCACATGGTCGTTGGGGCTGAGGTGCAGGACGTTTCCCGCCGCATCCAGATAATCCACATAAACAAATGCTGGGTAATCCGGTCCGGTCAGGTCCAGAAACAGCAGATCCCCGGCGCGAAAATCAAAGGTCTTTACGTGCGCATCCGCCCCAAGAAGGGCCGGGTTGGTGATCTGATCGGTGCTTTGTGGCAGGCCGACGCTTTCGATGGCTTGCAATGCGCCGCATTGGGGGCGTGGCAGCAGCGCCATTTTGTCAGAGACCGCGATATTGCTGCCCATTTGTTGTTGTAAAAGCGTCAGCACCGGAGCCTTGAGGGCCGGATCCGGCAGGTGGCCGCGCACGTTCAATGTGGTGGTGTCGGGGTCAAATTCGACTTGCAGCCGGGAACACGGCACCTGCGCCAGGATCTGCGCCACCCCATCGCGCAACGGGTCGGATTGGGCCGTCAGGTCACCGGGCTGGGTGAAGCTTTGAAAGGCGGCAAGGGATTGTGCGTCGACGTCCTGGGCGGTGCCGAGAAAAGCAAGCTCAGCAGTGATGGGTTGGCCGGTGGGGTCTTGCACCACCAATGAGGTGGCCTCAGGGGCGACGGTGTTTGCGGTGACGCCCGGGGGTGGTGTGTCGGGCAGCGACACGCCCGTGCTGGCGGTCGCGGCGACCGGTATTATCGCCGCCGGGGTCGACGTCAGCGCAGGGGTGGCGAAGGTTTGGGGCACAAGCGTGGCCGTGGGCAGTTGCGCGGCCGCCAGTTGCGGGGTTGGTGTGGGAACCGCGCTGGTTTCAATGCTGGGCAAGGCGGTTGCCTGACTGATCTGCACGGGCGGTTGGCTGGCGGGCAGGGGCGTTGCCGGCTGTGTCACCTCAGCCACCGGGGTTGCGCGCGGCACGACAGAGGTCGCTGTGGAGATTGGCACCGCACCGGAGGTGAGCGATTGACCGGTTGGGTTTTGTTCGGCTGCGGTGTCCCCACGGGTGTCGCGGGCCGGGGCGTTGTCTTGCCGGACCGGTTCGGACTGCACCGACAGCTGGCTGGTGACGGTGGGTTGCGGCGGGATCGGGCGGGCGGCAAACCGGTGCATGACAAACACCACGGCCCCCGCATGCACCACAAATGAGCCAACCAACGCCAGTGCCCAGATGCCAGCGTGCTGCCTCATCGTGCGGCCTGTTGGGTGTTGGGCGTGACAACCAGGACAACTTCGTCAAAGCCGAGCTCTTCACCGAGGGTGATCAGCGGCAGCACATGGCGGGTGGCGGTCAGGTGATGGGCGTTGATGCGCAGGCGCGGGTTGGCGTCGTCCGGGGTCAGTGTTTCGGCCAAATCCGCTAGGGTGAGTACAGTCCCGGCATAGGCCAGCGCGCCGTCTTGGGCGACCGAAACGGTAACGCCGCCCGTTGGCATGTCCTGCCCGCTGAGTGCGACGGGAGGTGAGACATCAAACGGTGCGGTGGCGTCCATCCGGCCGATCAACATGAAGAAGACCAAAAGAAAAAACACCACGTCGATCAGGGTAACAATCGTGTCGGACTGCACAGGCGAGCGGGGGCGGCGCAGTTTCATGGGCGCGCCTCTAGCCGCAAGATCCGCAGGTCCGACAGGCCAGATTGCGCCGCCAGATCCATCAGGGCGACGGTAGATTGCAATGGTGCCGCGCCCGAGGGCAACAGGAACAGCCGGGTTTCCGGTGCGCTCTGTGCGGTTTGGGCCAAAAGCGCGCGCAGATCGTCACGCGTTAGGGAGGTGCCGCGCGCCATGAACCTGCCATCGGCGGAAATGCGGATCATCAGCGAGGCGCGGTCCGTGCCCTGGGATGCTCCCGACCCGCTGGCGGGCTGCACCACCGGGATCATATCAAGGTTCAGATAGGTCGAGGTCACCATAAAAAACACCAAAAGGATCATCATCACATCGATCATCGGAACGAGTGAGATCAGAGCCTTTGGGGCGTGGCGACGGTTGAGTTTCATCGCGCTACCGGGTGCTTTCGATCAACATCAGCTCGCTCACCGCACCTTCGATGGTTTGCGCGGCGCGGTCGATGCGGGCGGCAAAAAGCCCGGCCGCCACCGCCGCAGGGATGGCTACCAAAAGACCCGCTGCCGTGGTCAACAGTGCCTGCCAGATCCCTCCGGCCAGGATCGAGGCATTGGCAGCCCCTTGTGCAAGTTCCAGATCCTGAAAGCTTTGGATCATGCCCAGGACCGTGCCCAACAGTCCCAACAGCGGAGAGACCATGGCGATCAGCTCCAAAAGGCGGATCAGGGTGTTGAGCTTGCTGACCTCCTCGTTGCCGCGCCGTTCCAATTCACGTTCCAACGGGCCTGCGGCCACGCCGCGCTCCAGCGAGGTCATGGCAAAATGCAACACTCGGTCGGCGGGCACATGCGAGTCTGCGATGCGACGACTGGCGGCGGTGCGATCGCCGCCCTCCCAATCCTCCAGCGCGGCGCTGCGATTGGAGGCACCTGCGGCGGCGGGCCAAAGCTGGACGATCTTGGCGATGATAATGCCGATAGAGACCAGTGACATCAGCAGCAAAAGAACAAGGATCGGGGCGCTGTTGCCCAAACTGTCAAACGGGAGGCCCATGATTTATTGCACCAATTGGGCGTTCGCACGCGAGGACAGAGACAGGATGGAGAAGCAATCCATCGGGTCTTCGTTCTGGGGCGTGCAGGCGGGAATGTCATGCAGCAGCATTTCCGAAATCTCGGCGCAGGCGATTTCGGGGATTTCGAACAGTTTCAGCGTGGTGCGCTGCACGGGCAGGGGGGCGGCGTTGATCGACAACAGGCGGTCGATCACACCCTGTTGGTCCAAAATCGCCAGAGACATTTCAAAGGCCTCAAAGGATTTGCCTGATCCGTTGCGAAACAAAAAGAAAGCCCGGCACCCGCCGCCGTCGATCTCTTCTGTTTTGTTGAGTTCGACGCCCAGAGGCCCCATGTCCTGGGCAATGGCGGCACCGGGCAGGAGTGCCACCGCCAGAGCCATCGCAAATCCTCGGAATTGTTGAAACATCGTCTTCTCCAGCCAAATTTCATTGATGCGTAATGTCAGGTGAGTTGGGTCAGCGCCGCCTCGACCCGGTCCATCACCGCGCTTGCCTTGTCGGGGTTCTTGTCTTTCAAAAGGCGCGCGGCCAGATGCACGGCACGGTCCAGTTTGTCGCGGGCGGGCCCTCCAGAAGAGCGCGCGATATTGGAGCTGAGTTTGCGGGCGCGTGCCGCCCCGGACTGCAGGGCGCGTCCCTGTTGTTCCCGCTGGGCGCGGGCCATTGCGGCACCTTCATCCTCGCGGTCCGCACCGATACGGGCGATGGCGCGTTCGATCACGGTCAATGTGGTTTCGGCTGGTTGCAGCTCCCCATTGTTGATCTGGGTGACGCATTTTGCCAGCGCGCGTTTCAGTTTTAACTCCAACTTGCCGGGGGCCAATGCGATGCGGGGTTCGATGCGTTTCAGGCGACGGATCAGCGGTTGTACCGCCTGATCCTGTTGTCCGGTTGTGTCGATATCATCGGTATCCTCAGCCTCTTGTCCCTGGCTGGCACCTTCGGGTTTGAGACTGTCGAGCATGTTGCCGCCACTGTCGACAAAGACCACATTTACGCCTGGGCGATTCTGTTTCAGGAAGCGTTTGAACAGCGCTAGTGTTGATTTTACGAAATCTTCACAGATCAATTCGGCCACATCGGACCGCGCGGTATAGGTTCCCCAGATCATCGGTGTGGTGCCGCCCGACTTTTTCATTAAAGGTCTAAGAGTTTCAGGCTTATTGCCGGGTTGGATCATCAACAACGGATCCTTGTTTTTGTCGATGCAGAAGCCAAAACTCATGCGTTTCTTGGCGCCTTCGCGCATCATCGCGCGAATATCTGCCCCTTCGATCCTTGTCGCCGCCATATTTTGACACTCTCAACAAACTCGTGAAAACAATTGACTTTAGGATGCCGATAAGGCTTCCTCTGGGTCAAGATATTGTTTTTAGGTTCGACGATTTCGAATGTGTGACGGGGAGGGGATCTGCCGGTCGCGCTTCTGTCGTAATTAACCGGGTTACTGAGTTTGGGGGGCCGTTGCATGGATCCTGAGATCCTTTTGCAATCAAAAGGTGACGCTGCACCTAGCGGCGAGAATCTGGAATACGATCCCGTCTTTACCGAAATGGAATTGGCGGCCCAACCCGGCGAAGAGTCGGTGATGGGTGACGAGCGGATCGAGGCGAGTGATCCCGACTATCGCGAAGTACGCACCAAAGCGGTTGAGGTTCTGGAACAGAGCCATGAATTGCGTGCGGCTGTGTTCCTTGCCGATGCGCTGTTGAATATTGAAGGCCCCGAAGGTTTTGCCAAAGTGATGGCCTATGTCCGCGGCTGCCTTGAGCAGTTCTGGGACAGCTGCCACCCCGAGTTGGACGAAGACGATGGTGATCCCACTATGCGGATCAATGCAGTGCAGGATCTGTGCGGCCAACCGGATGGGATGGCTGGGCCGTCTCCGGTCTATCGGTCGTTGCGGCGGGTGCCGCTGACCAACAGCCGTGGCTTTGGTCGCTTTTCCCTGCGTGACATTGAGGTGGCCGAAGGGCTGACCGCCGCGCCCAGTGACATGGAAAACCCGCCGGATGCGGCAACGGTTGGCGCGGCGTTTCAGGACAGTGACGCCGATGAGCTGGCCGGATGGCTGGCCGCCTGGGAGCAGGCCGAGGCGGATGTACGCGCGATTTCGGCCGTCTTTGACGACAAGACACCGGGGCAGGGCCCCGAGCTGGACCCGCTGATCAAATTGCTGCGCACCCTGTCTGCCAAGATGCGCGATCTGGGTGGGATGAGCGGTGCAAGCGCCGATGACGCAGGATCTGATGTGGAAGCTTCTGCACCAGCAGGTGGCGGGGCAGCGGTTGCAGCCGCGCCAGTTGCTGCTGCCGTTCCGGGCGCGATCAATACCCCGGCGGATGTGTCCAACGCATTGGACCGGATTATTTCGTATTACGAGCGGGTTGAACCGTCCAGCCCGCTGCCGATCATGCTGCACCGTGCCAAGCGATTGGTTGGTGCAGACTTTATGACGATCATGAAAGACATGGCGCCCGAAGGGGTCGACAATGTCAATCTGATCGGCGGTATCGAAGACGACGATTGACCCAATTGAGAACAGGGCGATGGGCATGCATCCCGTCGCCGCACTCAGGTGACGAGTAAGGAGAGCTAGATGGCCGACAGTTCACAGAAGTTCATTGCCCGCAACAGGGCGCCACGGGTCCAGATTGAATATGATGTGGAGCTTTATGGTGCCGAGAAAAAGGTCCAACTGCCCTTTGTCATGGGGGTGATGAGCGATCTGGTTGGCAAATCCGAGGTTGAGCAGCCCGCTGTTGCGGACCGCAAATTCCTGGAAATCGATGTTGATAACTTTGACGACCGGATGAAGTCGATGGCGCCACGTGCCGCCTTTACCGTGCCCAACACGCTGACAGGCGAGGGCAATATGGCCGTCGATATCACCTTTGAGAGCATGGATGATTTCAAACCTGCCGCCATCGCTGCCAAGGTTGAGCCGCTGCGCGAGCTGTTGGAAGCCCGCACCCAGCTGTCGAACCTGATGACCTATATGGATGGTAAAACCGGTGCTGAGGATCTGATTTCAAAAATCATTCAGGATCCGAGCCTTTTGAAAACCCTTGCCGCGCAGTCCAAACCGGGCAGCGATGAGAGCGAAGAATAAGAAAGGAGCGGATGATGGCTGAACAAGATCTCCAACAGGAAGCGGCCGCTGGCGAAGCGGCTTTTGGTTCCAGCGAATTTGCAAACCTTCTGCAGAAGGAATTCCGCCCCAAGTCGGATCAGGCAAAGACAGCTGTTGAAAGCGCGGTCAAAACCCTCGCCGAACAGGCGCTGGCCAACACCGGGTTAATCTCAGACGACGCGCTGCGCTCGATTGAGAGCATTGTCGCAGAAATTGACAAGAAGCTGACCGAACAGGTGAACCAGATCCTCCACAACGAGGAATTCCAGCAGCTGGAAAGTGCCTGGCGCGGGTTGCATTACCTGGTGAACAACACCGAAACTGACGAAATGCTCAAGATCCGGGTGATGCCGATCACCAAGAAAGAGCTGGGTAAAACGCTCAAGAAGTTCAAAGGCACCGCCTGGGATCAATCCCCGATCTTCAAAAAGCTTTATACCGAAGAATTCAGCCAATTGGGTGGTGAACCCTATGGCTCGTTGGTGGCGGACTTCCACTTTGACCATTCTCCACCAGACATCGAACTGCTGGGTGAAATGTCCAAGATCGCGGCGGCAACCCATGCGCCATTGATCACCGGGGCCAAGCCGACCTTGTTCCAAATGGACAGCTGGTCCGAACTGTCAAACCCGCGGGATCTGACCAAGATCTTCCAGACGCCGGAATATGCGGCCTGGCGTTCGCTGCGTGACAGCGAAGATGCGAAATATGTGGGTCTTGCAATGCCACGTTTCCTGGGCCGTCTGCCCTATGGGTCGCAGACCGATCCGGTGGAAGAGTTTGCCTTTGAGGAAGACACCGCAGGTGCGGGCAGCGAGAAATATGGCTGGGTCAATGCGGCCTATGGCATGGCGGTGAATATCACCCGCTCGTTCAAAATGTACGGCTGGTGTTCGCGGATCCGGGGCGTCGAAAGCGGCGGTACCCTGGAGGATCTGCCATCGCATACCTTCCCGACCACGGATGGTGGCGTGGATCAGAAATGTCCAACCGAGATCGCGATTGACGACCGTCGCGAAGCGGAGTTGGCGAAAAACGGTATGATGCCGTTGATCCACCGCAAAAACACCGATGTGGCGACATTCATGGGCGCGCAGTCTCTGCACAAGCCCGCTGAATATGATGATCCCGATGCAACTGCCAACGCGAACCTGGGCGCACGTCTGCCCTATCTGTTCGCGACCTGCCGGTTTGCCCATTACCTGAAATGTATGGTGCGCGACAAAGTCGGCTCCTTCAAAAGCCGTCAGGACATGGAAAACTGGCTGCAGGAATGGATCAACAATTACGTGGATTTCAACGCTGACATTTCGTCAGAGTCTGAAAAGGCGCGCAAACCACTGGCGGCTGCCGAAGTGGTTGTGGAAGAGGTCGAAGGCAATCCGGGTTACTACAGCTCGAAATTCTTCCTGCGTCCCCATTACCAGCTGGAGGGGCTGTCGATTTCGCTCCGCCTGGTATCCAAACTGCCTTCAGAAAAGGGAGGTTAATATTTCACAAATCACCCTTGCTTCACACAACACGTAAACGGTTACTGATTTTTGAAAGGACAGCACAATGGCTGCGAATATGTTTATCGAGATCTCCGACATCGATGGGGATTCGATGGAGCAAAAACACGAGAAGTGGATTGTTATCGAATCCGCGAGCTGGAACGTTGAACGTTCGGTTGAGATGAGCGACCTGGGGTCCACCCAGCGTATGCACGCCAACTCCAACTTTGGTAAAGTTGAGCTGACCTCGCAGATGGGCAAAGCCTCGAATGAGATTGCCAAGTCGGTTGCCAACGGCACCATCCGTCCTGAAATCACCATGCACTGGTGTCGTTCAGGTGACGCGCAAGCTGATGGCCTGTTGGAATATTCCGTCTGGAAGTTCAAGGAAGTGGTGATCGACAGCTATTCCCTGTCGGCCAGCGCAGATGGCATTCCTGAGGAAACTTGGTCGCTGGCCTATGCCGCGATTGAGCACACTTACAAATCGACCAACCAGAAGACCGGTAAGCTGGAAAGCCCTGTGGTCTTTAAGTGGAACGTTCAAAAAGGCAAGTTCGAGTACTGATCCGGCCTATTTTATGCCCCGCATCCGTTGCGGGGCATAACCCAAGTAACAAGTTTCCCCGGAGCCGCGCCATGACCGCAGAAGACTATTTAAAAGCGGGCGATCCCGTAAAAGCGCTGGCTGCGTTGCAAGACAGTGTGCGCAAGGATCCGTCCAACCCTAAGCTGCGGATTTTCCTGTTTCAGCTGTTGTGTATTCTCGGGGATTGGAAACGGGCGATTGCCCAGTTGAAGCTGAGCGCGGAATTGGACGAAAGCGCCACCATGATGGCGCAGACCTACCGCGAGGCGATTATTTGTGAAGTGTACCGTGACAAAGTGTTCGCGGGCGAAAAAGACCCTTTGATCCTGGGTGAGCCAGAGCCATGGCTTGCGCATTTGATCGAGGCGCAAAAACATCTGGCCGCAGGCCGTGTGGAAGAGGCCGCCAGCCTGCGCGCGCAGGCGTTTGATGCAGCCCCCACCAGCAGCGGAACCTTAAATGGCGTTTCTTTTGAATGGGTTGCTGACGCTGATGTGCGGTTGGGACCTGTGTTGGAAGTGCTGATCAACGGCAAATACTATTGGCTGCCGTTTTCCCAGATCCAAAGTCTGGAAATCGAAGAGCCAAGCGATTTGCGCGATACTGTCTGGATGGCGGGCGTGCTGACGTTGGTGAATGGCGGCGAACTGGCGGCGCTGATCCCGACACGGTATCCCGGCTCTGCACAGGGTGACGAGGCGGCAAAAATGGCGCGTGCCACCCAGTGGCAAGACCTTGGCCACGATACGTTTGTCGGTCTGGGCCAGCGCCTGCTTGCCACCGATCAAAGCGACGTGGCGTTGATGGATGTGCGCTCGCTTGTCATGGCGGGAGATGCCGACACCGATGGTTGACAAGTCTCTTGCGGAACGGCTGCAACCCTCCCTTTTGGATCGGTTGACGGACAATGATCCCGGAAACCTGAAGGAGTCGCGTGACAGTCGGGTGATTGATCTGCACCGGTTGCGGGCGATCATTCAAAGGGACTTGTCCTGGCTGCTGAATACGCAAAACGCCGAAAGCCATATGGATACGGAACGGTTTCCACGCGTGGCGGCCTCGGTGTTGAATTTTGGATTGTCGGAAGTGTCGGGGAAATACACCGGCAGCGAGCGGGCCGAAGCCGTGCGTAGGTCGATCTCGAATGCGATTTCCCAGTTTGAACCGCGTATCATCGAAGGGTCGGTGGATGTGCAGCTACGCGAGGGAACAGACCCTGCGGATATGACTGTGGGTCTGGATATTCGCGCCGATATGTGGGCGCAACCGATGCCGATTGAGCTGTATCTACGCAGCAAAGTGGATCTGACGACCGGCGAAGTTGACGTGGATCGGGGGGGCTGATCCTTGGACACGCGACTGCTGGAACATTACGAAAGCGAACTGACCTTTCTGCGCGACATGGGGGCGGAATTTGCATCCGCATACCCCAAGATCGCGGCCCGTTTGGGCATGGAAGGGGTCGAGGTCCTCGACCCTTACGTGGAACGTCTGCTGGAAGGCGTGGCCTTTTTGTCGGCGCGGGTGCAGCTGGAATTGGAGCTACAGTATCCCAATTTCACCTCGAACCTGTTGGAGATCATTTATCCGCATTATCTGGCGCCAACACCATCGATGATGATTGCCGCCTTTGAGCCGGACAAGGCGAATTCTGCAGTAAAATCAGGGTTCAAACTGCCACGGGGATCGGTTTTGCGGTCACGTCTGACCGATGGTGCGCAGACCGCTTGTGAGTTTCGCACCGCCGCCGATACGGTGATGTGGCCGATTGAGATCACCGAAGCCGAGTATATCAGCGGGCGCGGTGATCTGGTGGCCGCAGGCGTCGCCGCCAATGTGGACGCGCGCGCCGCCATTCGTCTGCGGCTCAAGCGCAGCGACGGCGATCCAATCCGCGATTTGGATCTGGATAACCTGAACATGTTCCTGTCCAGTTCCGGCGGCAACAGCTGGCCGTTGCTGGAGCTTCTGTGCACACAAGTGCAGGGGATCACGGCAAAATCCACCGATCGACGTGCCGATTGGACCCATCGGTTGAGCGCAGGAAAAGTTGTGCAGCGCGGGTTCAGCCCCGAGGAAGCGCTGTTGCCGCTGCCGCGCCGGGTGTTTGATGGCTATCGGTTGCTGCAAGAATTCTTTGCCATGCCTGAACGCTTCCGCTTTGTCGAGTTGCAGGGGCTAAATGAAGGTCTGGCCCGGGCTGCTGGCGCCGAGGTTGATGTCTATATCCTGTTGCGCGACGGGATGAGCGCGGTTGCGCCTTTGGTGGTGCCTGAAACCTTCCTGTTGAATGCGGTACCGGCCGTGAACCTGTTTGAAAAACGCTGTGACCGGGTGCGTGTGACACCGACCGAAACGGAGCATCACGTGGTGCCCAATCGGACTGCGGGGTTGGATTTCGAACTTTATGCGCTGAAGTCGGTCACGGGCATCAGTGCGGCGGGTGAAAAGGACGTTGAATTCCGGCCCTTCTATTCTGCTGATGATTTCACTGCCGCCGGTGAAACCCACCCAGCTTATTACGCGATCAAACGTCGGATGCGGCAACGCTCCGAGAAGGAGCGGTTGCGGGGCGTGCGCAGTTCCTACCTCGGTTCTGAGGTCTATCTGTCCTTGGTGGACCGCGCGCAGGCACCCTATAGCGCCAAATTGGAGCAACTGGCGGTGACCGCCCTGTGCACCAACCGCGATTTGCCGATGTTGCTGGCCACGGGCGATGCCGATGTGTTCCATCTGCCCGAAGGTGGGCCGGTCAAAAAGATCACCCTGCCGGTGTCGCCGACGCGGCCCCATCCAACCCTGGCACAAGGGGACACGGCGTGGCGGCTGATCTCGCACCTGAGCCTCAATTACGCGTCGATTGCGCAGACCGATCGGGGACAGTCCGCTGAGGCGCTGCGCGAGTTGATTGGCCTTTATGCGCCGCTTGGCAATCGGGTGACAGAGAAACAGCTTGAAGGCATCGTCTCGGTCAACTCGCGCCCCATCGTGCGCCGGATGAGCGATCAGATTCTGTCGACAGCGGTGCGCGGGATGGAGATCACTCTGGGGTTTGACGAGAGCTTTTTTGAAGGCTCCAACATCTATGCATTGGGGGCGGTGCTGGAACGGTTCTTCCGTGGCTATGCCACCATCAACAGCTTTACCGAAACAGTTCTGAAAACCGAAAAACGGGGGGAGATTGCCCGATGGCGTCCGACGGTGGGCCTCGGCCGGATGATATAGGCCTTTCTGCCCGTCTGGCGGCGGATCCAAAGGCACATCATATCTTTCAGGCGTTGCGTATCCTTGAAGCGCAGCACGCCGACGCGCCGCGTTTGGGCGAAAGCCGACGTCCGCGTCAGGATGCGGTGCGTCTGGGGCAAGAAGCCGAGCTGGCATTTCCACCAACAACGATTGCCGATTTCCAACCCGGTGGCGGTGGGGCTCCGGCCAAGCTGACCAATCGGTTCTTTGGCCTGTTTGGTCCGCAAGGGCCGCTGCCGCTGCATTTGACCGGCTATGCGCGCGATCGCAAACGCAACCACCGTGACGGTGGGATGGTGGCGTTTGCCGATATGCTGACGCATCGGTTGATGGGGTTGCTGTATCGGGCGTGGTCACAAGGGGCATTGGCCAATAGTTTTGACCGCGACGATGACCCGATGGCGCGCCGCATTGCCTCTGTCTGCGGATATAACGCGGATGCGCTGTCGGACCGTGATGATATGCCCGATCTGGCACGGCTGCATTTTTCCGGCCTGTTGTCACAGGGCGCGGGCAACCCGGAAGGGTTGGAAACCATCTTGGAAGAGTTCCTGGGCGTGCCGGTCACGCTTGAGGAATTTGTTGGCAGCTGGCTGCATCTGGAGCCGGATGATCTGTGGCAATTGGGCCAGGGCACCTTGGGGCAGACCACAAATGTGGGTCAAAAGGTCTGGAGCCGCAGTTCCAAATTCCGCTTGCGGATCGGTCCGTTGTCCTTGGCCGATTACGAACGCCTGTTGCCCGGCGGCGAGTCCCTGGGGAGGCTGCGAGCCATCGTGCGCACCTATATCGGTGATCAGCTTGATTGGGACGTGAACCTTATTTTGGCGGGGGATTCTGTTCCGCGCAGCCAGTTGGGTGGAATGACCCGGCTGGGACACACCAGCTGGATCCGATCGCGTCCTGATCCGGACGTCGACCAGCCGGATGTTGATGATTTGTATTTGTACCCTGGCACAGCTCAGTGAGGAGTAACGAGTTATGACCGAAATCAGCCGCGTCGCGCTTTTTGGTAAGTTGAACAAACTGGGCTATCAGGCCGTCGAAAGCGCGACGGTCTTCTGCAAAATGCGCGGAAACCCCTATGTGGAACTGGTGCATTGGATGCATCAATTGCTTGCCGGACAGGACAGCGACCTGCACCGGATTATTGCTCATTACGATCTGGACACTGGCAAAATTGCTGCTGAAATGACCCGCAATCTGGACGGGCTCCCACGGGGGGCTTCGACGATTTCCGATCTGTCCGACCATTTGATGGACGCGATGGAACGCGGCTGGGTTTGGGGGTCGCTCTTGTATTCCGCCAATCAGGTGCGGTCGGGGCATTTGCTGTTGGGGATTTTGAAAACCCCGGCGTTGCGCAACATTCTGATGTCGATTTCACCCGAACTGTCCAAGATCGGTGCGGATGATCTGGCCGATAACTTTATGGACGCCACCGACGGCTCCCCCGAAGAGGGGCTGGCGCCGCAGGATGGATCAAACGTTGGTGGTGGAGCGGAACCGGGCGAAGCCTCTGGCGCGATGGCTCCGGGTGCCATGGGCAAGGGCGAGGCGCTGGAGCAGTTCTGCACGGATCTGACGGCACAGGCCAAAAACGGTGAGATTGACCCCATTGTGGGCCGCGATGAAGAGATCCGCCAGATCGTCGATGTGTTGATGCGCCGCCGCCAGAACAATCCGATCCTGACCGGCGAGGCGGGTGTTGGTAAGACGGCTGTGGTCGAAGGTTTTGCCCTGCGCATTGCACGCGGTGATGTGCCGCCGTCGCTGCAGGATGTGCGCCTGTTGGTGCTGGATGTGGGTCTGTTGCAGGCCGGGGCCAGCATGAAGGGTGAATTTGAAAACCGCCTGCGTCAGGTGATCGATGAGGTTCAGGCCAGCCCTGTGCCCATCGTGATGTTCGTGGATGAGACCCACACATTGGTGGGGGCGGGCGGTGCCGCTGGGACCGGGGATGCGGCCAACCTGCTGAAACCTGCCTTGGCACGTGGCACCTTGCGGACCATTGGTGCGACCACTTGGGCAGAATATAAGAAATACATCGAGAAAGACCCCGCCCTGACCCGCCGGTTCCAGGTGGTGAAAGTGGACGAACCCGACATCGTCAAAGCAACGCTGATGATGCGCGGCATTGCCACCATGCTCGAAGGACACCACCGGGTTCAGGTCTTGGACGAAGGGATCGAGGCCGCGGTAACATTGTCGGCGCGTTATATCCCCGCGCGGCAATTGCCGGATAAATCGGTTAGCCTGTTGGATACGGCTTGTGCACGCGTTGCGGTCAGCCAACACGCAGTCCCAGCCGAGGTCGACGACAGCCAGCGCCGCATTGAAGCGCTGACGACCGAGCTGGAAATCATTGGCCGCGACGAAACCGCTGGCTATGAAGTCGCCGACCGCCGCGCCACCGTGACCGCTGCCAAGGACGCAGAAGAGCTGCGATTGGCGGATCTGACCGCGCAGTGGGACAAGGAAAAGACCTGCGTCGACGCGATCTTGGACCTGCGCGCCAAACTCCGGGAGGGCGCCGCGCCCGTTGACACTGCCGCGGATGCTGGGGGTAAAGGTGCGGAGGGCGCCACCGAAACCGAGACAGACAGCCCGTTGTCGGATGAAGACCGCGCTAAGCTCATGCAAGAGCTCAAGGACAAGAACGCCGAGCTGGAAACGCTCCAAGGCGACCGTCCCTTGATCCTGCCGATTGTGGATCATCAGGCGGTGGCCTCGGTTGTCGGCGATTGGACCGGCATCCCCGTGGGCCGTATGGTCAAGGATGAGATTGAGACCATCTTGAGCCTGGAAACCCATCTGGCCAAACGCGTCATCGGTCAGGACCACGCGATGGAGATGATCGCAAAACGCATCCAGACCAGCCGTGCAGGTCTGGACAATCCCAATAAACCCATCGGTGTCTTCATGCTCGCAGGCACCTCGGGCGTGGGCAAAACCGAAACCGCGCTGGCCCTCGCTGAGGTGCTGTATGGTGGTGAGCAAAACATCATCACCATCAATATGTCAGAATACCAAGAGGCGCATACTGTCAGCTCGCTCAAAGGCGCGCCTCCCGGTTACGTTGGCTATGGCGAAGGCGGCGTTCTAACCGAAGCGGTGCGGCGTAAACCCTATTCCGTGGTCCTGCTGGATGAGGTCGAAAAAGCCCACCCCGACGTGCATGAGATCTTCTTTCAGGTGTTTGACAAAGGCATCATGGAAGATGGCGAAGGGCGGGTGATTGATTTCAAAAACACCCTGATCTTGCTCACGTCAAACGCAGGTTCGGAAATGATCATGGATCTGTGCAGTGACCCGGATCTGATGCCGGAACCAGATGGGATCGCCAAGGCCTTGCGCGATCCACTGTTGAAAATTTTCCCGCCCGCGCTGTTGGGGCGTCTCGTGACGATCCCCTATTATCCGCTCAGCCCGGATATGCTGTCGGAAATCACGAAACTACAGCTTGGCCGGATCAAAAAACGCGTCGAGGAAGCGCACAGTGTGCCGTTTGAATACACGGACGCCGTGGTGGCCGAGATCGTCAACCGTTGTCAGGAGTTGGACAGCGGTGGCCGGATGATTGACGCGATTGTCACCAATACCATGCTGCCCGAGGTCTCGAACGAATTTCTGCGCCGCCTGATCGAAGGCAAGGACGCCGAGAAAGTCGCCATTGACGTCGCCGACGGCGAATTCACCTACAGCTTTGAATAATGCACGCGGCGCATGCCAACGTGTGAGGAGAACATAGAATGGCCGAAGTCACGAGAACCTTCCAACTGATCACGGTAAAAGCCAAGAATCTGGACCTGCCGGATGGGAAAATCACCCTGAAAGTGTCCGGCAAGGAGGTCGACACCTCTTTGCTGGCCCGGATCATGGAGCCGGTCTACGCCTATCTGAACGACTACAGCAAAATCGCCATCAATCCCGCGATCCAGAAATACGACAAAGAATTCGAAGGGATGAGCGACAAGGCCGCGGTCGAGAAGAAGGCCAAGCTGGTCAATGCCGAGTTGAAAAAGCTGGTCGGAAACCTGGAAAAAGAAGCCCAGAACCGGATCAAATCGTCCTGGGAAAAGATCAAGAAAGAGAACAAAGAATACACCAAGTGGAAGCTGAAGATCGCCGCCAATATCACCTGGGGCGTGGTCAAGATCGGTAAATCTATCGCCGCCCTGGTGGCCAGCTCTGGCGCGAAGCTGGATGAATATTACAAGGTCGCCAAATCGGTCTACAGCATCGCCAAAGAGGTCAAGAAAGCCATCGCAACCGAGGCCAAGGTGCGCGAAGACCTGATGAAAGCCTTGGAAAAAATGGCCAAGGCAACCCAAGACGGCAAAGTTGGCAAAAGCCACATCACCAAGGTCGAAGACACAGTAAAAGAATACAAGGTCAAGCTGACTGCCGCGCGGCAAAAGGCGTCGTCAATGGCGAAACCTTTGGAACAACTGCTGCAGCTTCAAGACGATGGCGTCGCGGTCACCAAGAAGCAGGAAAAAGCCATCAACGATATGATCGTGCAGATCATCGAGTTCAACACGACCGAGAAGAACGGCCGCAAATTCGCGGAATTGGCGCTGCAGAAGACCAAGGAAACCCAAGGGAAACTGGATCTGAAAACCGTCAAAGCCCATGCGGAAAAGGTCAAGAAAGCCATCGATATCGCGCTCAAGGTCTTTGAAGTTGCGTCCGACATTCTGTGATCGAGTGAGCTGAGCTCTAAACGGGGAGACAGAAGATGAACGTAGAAAGCACGCGCCCAGAAGGGGCCACGATGCGCGATAAGGTGCGCGATTTTGTCGAAACCCGCTGGGTCGGCAATGCTATTCTTGCGATCATCATTTTCAACGCCATCATGCTGGGGCTGTCGACATCAGCGAATGTGATGTCGGTGGCTGGCGGCTTTATCTCGCTGCTGGATGACATCGTTCTGGCGATCTTTGTGATCGAGCTGCTGCTCAAGCTTTATGCCTATGGGCTGCGGTTCTTTACCTCGGCTTGGAATATCTTTGATCTGGTGGTTGTGGGGCTTGGCCTGTTGCCGGACCGTCAGGGCCTTTCGGCGCTGCGGGGCTTGCGGGTGATCCGGGCGATGCGTCTGTTGTCTGTCATCCCGCAGATGCGGGCGGTGGTGCAGGCTTTGTTGGATGCGCTGCCGGGAATGGGCGCTGTTATCATTATGATTTCTATCGTCTTTTACGTCTTTGGCGTGATGGCGACGCTGATGTATGGCGCCAGTTTCGATGAATGGTTCGGCACCCTTGGCCGGTCGCTTTATTCGCTGTTCCAGATCATGACGCTGGAAAGCTGGTCGATGGGCATCGTGCGCCCGGTGATGGAGGCACACCCGGCGGCTTGGGCGTTCTTTGTCCCCTTCATCATCATCACAGCCTTTTCGGTCTTGAACCTGTTTATCGGTCTCTTGGTCAACACCATGCAGTCTGCGGTGGAGGAAGAAGCCGAACAGGAGTTTGAAAAGCTGCGCGATCTGGTGCGCACCGAGACGGATATGGTCGACGCCCACGTGCTGGCGCTGCACGAAGAGATCAAAGCCTTGCGCCGCGAAGTGGCGGCGCTAAAGGGAGGCGCGGATGGCTGACAATTCCCAGAAATTCATTGCCCGCAATCGTGCGCCGCGTGTTCAGATTGAATATGACGTAGAGCTTTATGGCGCAGAAAAGAAAGTCCAGCTGCCCTTTGTCATGGGAGTGATGAGCGATCTTGTGGGCAAATCCAAAGTGGAACAGCCCTCGATTGCGGACCGGAAGTTTCTGGAAATTGACGTCGATAATTTTGACGAACGTATGCGGGCGATGGCGCCGCGTGCGGCCTTTACCGTGCCCAATACATTGACCGGTGAGGGCAATCTGGCTGTTGATCTGACCTTTGAGAGCCTTGATGATTTTACGCCGGGCGCGATAGCTTCCAAGGTGGACGCGCTGAAGCCCTTGTTGCAAGCGCGTCAAGAGCTGACAACGCTGATGGCCTATATGGATGGTAAGGCCGGGGCCGAGGCGTTGGTGGAGAAAATCCTGCAGGACCCAAACCTCTTGTCCGGGTTTCAACCCGATGAGAGCGCGCCCGAAGATCTGGCGGCGGTTCTGGATGAATTGCGCGCACAGACGCCTGAAGCGGAAGAGGGGGATGCAACGGCGGAGGCCCTTGCCAGCCTGGCGGCGGCTGCACCGGTGGCAAAAGCGCCGCCGGAACCCGACGCGCAAGCGGTTCTGGATGGATTGGCGGCGTCCGCACCGGCGGCGCCCGTTGCGAGCGACACAGCCGCAGATGTTTTGAGTGCCCTTGCCGATGCCGCGCCTGAAGAGAGTGCGGAGGAAGGGACCGCGGCCGGAGTTCTGGACGCTTTGCGTGCTGAGGCGCCTGCGGATGTCGCCGACGATACACTTGATACGGATGACGTGTTGGCCCGGGTTGCGCAAGCAGGTGGGGAGTCTGACACCACGGGTCGTGACGAAGTCGCGGAGGCCTTTGCAGGTTTGGCGGCAACGGAAACTGCGGATGCGGGAGCGGAAGATCCGCACGCGGCGGAGGGTGTGCTGGATGCGTTGCGTGCAGAAGAGCCAAGCGACACGGGTCCAGTGCAAGACGAGGCTGACGATATTTTGGCTGGTATCGCACAGGCTGGCGCGGAAGTTCCTGATGTATCGGGTGATGATGTCGCCGACATTCTAGGGGATCTGGCGGCGGCTGAGGCCTCTGATCCGGCAGAAGATCTGGACGCCGTTGCAGATGTTCTGGAACAGATTAGCGCGGCCGCTCCGCAAGCTGAGGACGGTGATGAAACGGACCTGAGCGATGTGCTTGCGGATCTGGCTGAGGCTGTTCCCGTGGCGCAAAACACGCCTGATGCCGCGGCGGAGACGCTGGCAGCGCTGGCCGAGGCCGCGCCTGAAGAAGCAGTCGAGGCTGAGGTTGATCTGGGTGATCTGTTGGCGGATCTGGATGAAACGCCGTCGGAGGATGATGCGGGTGCGGCTGGTGTCGACGATATTCTGGCCGGGCTTTCGTCTGACGTCGCCGAGACGTCGGAGGTGGATGATGTTGCCGAAACATTGGCGGCTTTGACCGAGGTGGAGACCGACGAGGGCGCGGGTGACGACCTTGGTCTGGATGACCTGTTGGGCGAATTGACCGAGACCGAGACGACAGACGAGCCGGAAAGCGCTGGGGATGACGCGGGGGTGGATGTTGATGACATTCTTGCGGATCTTGGGATTGAAGACGAGCCTGCGGCAGCAACGGTTTCTGAACCTGAACCCGCCGCAAGCGTAGTTGATGATTTAGGATTAGACGATTTGTTGGGAGAGTTGGGCCTTGACGATGACGAGGCCGACACGGGGTTGGATGATCTGTTGTCCGATATCGAAACCGCCGATCAGGTCGATGGCGCGCTTGACGTGGATCTGGATGATCTGTTGGCGGATGCCCCGGAAAGCGTTGGTGACGATCTGGCTGGTCTGCTCGATGGTTTGGACGCGGATGGCGAATTGGCAGATGCGCCCGGCGATGCGGCGACCCCTGCGCGTGATGCTATTGAATTCCCCTTTGGCACAATGTCGGCTGAGCGGCCTGCAGCGGAGCAATTGAAACGGCGTCGGTTCCGGATCGCGGTTTTGGGTGATTTCTCGGGCCGTGCGGCAAAGGGCATGTTGGGTCTTGGCGATGACCTGGCCAATCGACCCGCGCAGCTGTTGGATGTGGACACCGTTGAGGAAGTGATCGAAGGGTTTGCTGGCGACCTGGCCCTGCCCATTGGCAAAGACGGTGCGGTTTTGAATGTGCCCTTGGGTGGTTTGGATGATCTGCACCCGGATGAGCTGTATGAAAAGCTGGATCTGTTTTCCGAACTTGCAGGATTGAAACAGCAATTGGCCAGTGGGGCGACTGCAGAGCACGCGGCGAATGCGTTGAAAGCATGGGGTGAGAAATACGGCACCCCGGCGGCGGCGCCCCGGTTGACGTCCTCGGCGACCTCGGTTCCTGCCGATCTGCGGTTGAGCGATTTTCAAAGGTTGATCGGCGACACAACCCCGCAAGTCACCGAAGGCTCGCCGGTTGCAGAGCTGTTGGAACGGGTGGTTGGTCCCTATATCCGCGCCTTGCCCGATCCCAATGCCACGGCGATGGCCGATGCGGTGACGCAGTCCTTGACCCATGCCATGCGGATGGTTCTGCATCATCCAGAATTTCAAGCGGTTGAGGCGCAGTGGCGCACGCTGGATCTGATGGCGCGGTCGATCCAGACCGATGATACGTTGGAACTGATGCTCTATGACGTCTCCGCCGAGGAGTTGGCGGCGGATCTCGCGGCGGAGGAAGACCTGACACAAAGCGGCTTTTTGCGCCTGTTGACCGAAGAACCGATGGACCCGGAATTGGGTCGCGGTGGTTATTCTGCGGTTGTTGGGCTCTACACTTTTGAGGAAACGCCGCCCCATGCCGAGCTGTTGGGGCGTCTGGCGCGGGTTGCGGCCCATATTGATGCGCCGTTCCTGACGGCAATTGCCCCAACGTTCCTCGCCAGCGCCAAAGAAGAACGACCAAAATTGGTGGCCGAGGCATGGGACACATTGGCAGGTATGAGCGAGGCGAGCCACCTTGGCCTTGTGTCGCCGCGTTTCCTGCTGCGCAGGCCGTATGGGGCCAAGACGGATCCTATTTATGAGTTCGACTTTGAGGAGTTCTCGCAATCTGAGGGCTTGAGCGGCATGTTGTGGGGCAATCCTGTTGCTCTGGCCGCCATCCTGATGGCACGTTCGTTCAAGGAGAATGGCGCGGGTCTGAACCTTGGGTCGATCATGTCCTTGGGGGAGATGCCGTATCACTATGTTTTGGACCGTTTCGGCGATCAGGTGGCGCTGCCGTGTACCGAACGCAACATAGATCTGGACAAGATCGCCGCCGCCAAGGAACGTGGGTATATGACCATCGCCGCCGTGAAAGGACGCGATGAGATCCGCCTTACCTCGTTTATGGCGTTGACTGGTGGACCATTGGCCGGTCCCTGGAGCGGTATTCCGGTGCCGCCGCCTTCGCCGCCGAAAGTGGCAGCAGTGCCGGAACCTGCGGCCGATGAGGTGGCGCAAGACATTGCACCGGCGGCCGAGGAAGGCGAAGATCTGGATGCGGAGCTGGACGCGCTGTTGGCGGGATTTGACGACACCACGCCCGATGCGGACGTGGCCAGCGATGGTGATGATGATTTTGATGCGGAACTTGCCGCATTGTTGGATGATTTGTGATGATGAGGCGAGACATGACGAATTTACGCTCGCAAGCCTCCGATCTCGGAAGGAGGGGACATGGTAGTTAGTAAATCCCACAAGAGTGACATGGTTTGGATGGCGGGAAGCTATTCAGTAAAAGACCTGTTCATGAAGCGGGCGATTGTGCGTGAGGGGTTGAGCCAACTGACCGAGACGACAATCGAGATCCAGTCCAAGAACAAGGCGGTCAAGCTGGATCAACTGGTCGGCAAGACCATGAACCTGCATGTGATTGCCGCCGACATGACCGAGCGCCGGTTTGCGGGCCTTTGTGTTTCTATAGAAAACATGGGGTTTCGTGATGGTTACGGGCTTTATGTGGCAGAGGTGCGTCCATGGTTGTGGCTGTTGACGCGCACCACTGATTGCCGTGTATTCCAGGAAAAAACAGCTGTTGAGATCATCAAACAGATCTTTAGCGATCATGGGTTCAGCGACTACAGCGACAAGCTGAGCGAAACCTATGAGAAGCGTGAATATTGCGTGCAATATCGCGAAAGCGATTACGACTTTATCTGCCGGTTGATGGAAGAAGAAGGGATCTACTTCTACTTCGACAGTGAAAGCAATGCCGATACGGTGGAGAAGATGATCCTATGCGACGGGATCAGTGCGCATTCGCCGGTCGCGGGACATACCGATATTGAATTTCACGCCCGTGATGACAATGACCGCCGCCGCGAAGATCATATTTCCGAATTGTCGATGGCGGAAAATCTGACAACAGGCAAAGTGTCGTTGAATGACTTTGACTTCCTCAGCCCCTCTGCGGGTCTGGAGGTCAGCGATGCAATTCCCAAAGGCTCGCACAGTCACAAGAATTTTGAGTTCTATGACTACCCCGGTCACTACCGCAAGGAAACCACGCTGGGGAACAAACAGGCTCGTGTGCGGATGGAAGCAGAGGCGACCCGCTATAAGCGCTGGCGTGGGGCTTCAAATGTGCGGATGATGGGGACCGGCAATACTTTTAAGCTAAAAGAACATCCGGACAAGGTTTTAAACGGCGAGTATCTGGTCACGGATGCCATCCATTACCTGCAGGTTTCTGGCGACTATTCCGAACGCGAACAGCGCAAAACCAAAGACAGCGATCAGGGTGAGATGCGGCGCGATATCAAGCCGGTCAACATGGATTTCCCCGAAGAAGTTGCCGGTGACTCTTATTCCTCGACCTTTGGTGCGATTGAGAAGGCGGAGCAATTCCGTGCCCCATTGACGACCGCCTGGCCCGAGATCAGCGGCCTGCATACGGCGACGGTTGTGGGGTCCAGCGGTGAAGAGATTTGGACCGATGAACACGGCCGGATCAAGATCCAGTTCCATTGGGATCGCGAAGGGAAGAAGGACGAAAAATCCTCGTGTTTTGTGCGGGTGATGACGCCGTGGTCGGGGACCGACTGGGGCATGGTTGCGATTCCGCGTATGGGTCAGGAAGTGGTGATCCAATTTGAGGAAGGCGACCCGGATCGTCCGATCTGTACGGGCATGCTGTTCAACAAGGACACAATGCCTCCCTATAACTACCCGGACTATCAGACCCAGCTGGGGATCAAAACCAACTCCTCCAAAGGGGGAGGCGGCTATAACGAGCTGATGTTTGACGACAAAAAAGACAGCGAGCTGATGCGTGTGCAGGCGCAAAAGGACCATCAGATGCTGATCAAGGACCGGTCAACCGTCACTATTGGTCTGGATGAGCCGTCGCCCGAGGTGACCGCTGCAGATGAAAAATCTTATGTGATGACGGTTGAGGAACATGTCACCGAGACTGTCAACAAAGGCGATCGCACCGAGACCGTGAAAACGGGCAACAAGATTGAGACCATTGAAAAAGGGGACATGACAGAAACCATTGAGATGGGCGATCACAAGGAAACCGTAAAGCTGGGCAATCTGACGGTGGATGTGACAGCAGGCAAGGTCAAGATGACGGCCGGTATGGAGATTTTGTTGCAGGTGGGCGCCTCGTCAGTGAAAATCGACAATTCCGGCGTAACAATCAAAGGTCCAATGATCAAAATCGAGGGCAGCGGTATGGTGGAAGCCAAAGCTCCGATGACGACGGTCAAAGGTGATGCAATGCTTACCCTTAAGGGTGGCCTGACGATGATTAACTAGGTGGTGGGTATGAGCGGTCGATTTGATAGTCTGGTGAAAATTCCACCAGATCCTGTGGCCAAACTGTTGTCGCGTGCCAACGTGCTGTTGAAAACGCCGTTGGAGGCGCCGCCGACGGCATTGGCCGGGGTGGTTCTGGAAGAGTTGGAGCGCAAGGGCGCGTTGGTGGATTTGCTGCGCGTGTGGGGCGTCTTGTTGCCTGCACGGGAACGGGTCTGGTGGGCCTGTCTGGCGGCGCGCGACTATATCGGGCCGCGCAGCCCCAAGGACCCGCCGTCGTTGGCCACATCCGAGGCCTGGGTGTTGGATCCCTCCGAGGAAAACCGCGATGCGGCACGGGTAACCATCGATCACGCCTATGTGGATGATGACACAGTGAATTGCGCCTTGGCGGTTTTGTATTACGACGGAACCCTGGGTCCCGGCGATTTGCGCCAATATCCAGCGCCCGCCGGAGCGGCAGAAACTGCGGCATTTGCGATGAATATGGTGGCCTTGGGTCAATTGTCTGATAAGTTTGAAGAACACGGCCGCTTGTTGGTGGACCGCGCATTGGATATTGCCAAGGGAGGCCGTGGTGTAGTTACGGTCGACGATGCGTGATCAGCCGTACTGGTCGATTGCGCGAATTGTGATTTGTTTGAAGAGTATATGAGGTAACGGATGACAATGCCCCAGGCCCGAGTGAGCGATCTGCACGCCTGTACGCTGCCGTCGACACCTCCGCCGCCGGTGCTGCCAGTGCCGATCCCGATCCTTCCGCCCTGTGCAGTGCAGGTCTTGGTGGGCAAATTGCCGGCCGCGCGCATGACCGACATGACGGCCGCCGTACCACCCCACCCCATTATCAAAGGATCCGGGACTGTCCTGATCCAGAAACTGCCAGCGGCCCGGATGCTGGACCAGGCCGCCTGTGGTGGTCCCATCGTCAAAGGTGAATTCACCGTGCTTGTTGGCGGGTGATCGGCGATGGGCGTACGGCTGAAATTTCAAAGCTCAGGATCTGTCCCCGGACGCGGTGAGCCGGTTGTTATGAACGGGCCCAGCCTTACTGTTGGGCGTGGTGCAGGGTGTGATCTGGTGCTGCCAGATCCCGACCAGCAACTGTCGCGCAATCATTGTGTGATTGAGGACCACAACGGCAATGTTGTTGTTGTGGATCTGAGCGCCAATGGCACCTTTCTGAATTATGCAAAAATCCCGTTGGGACGCACGCCAACCCCGTTGAATGACGGCGATGTTCTTTGTGTTGGCAGCTATGAGCTGGTGGTTGAATTTGTCGACACGGCAGTGGATCCGCTGGATCTGGCCCCGGCGGCGGCTGTTGCGGCATCTCCTGGTGTGGCGGAAAATGCACCCGACCCGTTGGCGCTGCTGGATGATGCAGGTCCCGGCGGAGATTTTCTGGACGATCTGTTGGGGGAAGGGCCGACCGGCCCGTCGCAGTTGAAGCCTGTGGATCCCATTGATGATCTGTTGCCGCCCCTGGGCGAAGACGAGGATCCGTTCTTTGCCAAAGCGCAAGATGGCCGGGGCGGTGAAGGCGCCAGCCTGCCACATCACGCACCTTCTGCTTCTGACAGTTTTGCAAGTGCGGCACCCACCGCGTCTTCGGTCATTCCGGATGATTGGGACGATGAATTTTTCTCAGGCCTTGGCGAAGAGGGGCAACCCCAGCAACCTGCCGCTGCTGTGCCAGTTGCGCCGACGCCTGAACCCACCGCGCCTCTCGCCCCTCAGGCGGAGGCACCTGCGCCGGATAAGGTGGAGCCGGACGTGGTTTCGGTTCCAGATGCAAAGGTTGCGACCCCGATCCCGGTTGCCACGGATCAGACAGATGCATTGCAGGCCATCCTCACGGGGCTTGGTGCAGAAGATTTGAAAATCGCGCCCGAAGATCAGTATGGGACGTTCCTGCGCATGGGGCGGGTGATGAAAACCTTGGTCACGGGGTTGCGGGAAATTCTAATGACCCGCACCACGATCAAATCCGAGTTTCGCATCGAACAGACCATGATTTCGGCCGGGGGAAATAACCCGCTGAAATTCTCGATCACGCCGGAGCAGGCGATCGAAGCAATGGTGCGCCCGGCAACCAAAGGGTACCTGAGCCCGGAAAGCGCCGCCAATCAGGCGCTTGAGGACATCAAGGCCCATGAGGTGGCAATGGTCACCGGGATGGAGGCGGCCCTAAAGGGGGTCCTGTCGCGGTTGGATCCCAAGATGCTGGAAGGCAAAATCGAACAACGCGGGGGGCTTGGCGGGCTTTTGCGCGGCAAGAAGGCCCAGTATTGGGACGTCTACGAAAAACTGTACGCCGAGATCGCAGATCAGGCGGAAAACGATTTCCACGAACTGTTCAGCCGCGAATTCGCCAAGGCCTATCAGGCCCAGTTGGAACGGCTCAAAGATTAAGGCGCGGCCTAAGCCGTGTGGGAGTTTGGGTGCGGATTGCACCCCAAAGAGAAGGAGAGGCATTTGTCCTGGGACAGCAAGGTGCTTTGGACCGAAGGGTTGTTTTTGCAACCTCATCACCTGCAGCAGCAGGACCGTTATGCCGAGGGTTTGATTTCCGGGTTGGCGCGGCGCATCCGCCCCTATGCCTGGGGTGTCACCGCGCTTGAGATTGACCACGAAGCGCTCAAAATCGGCCAGTTTGCGGTGAAATCCTGCGAGGGGCTGACCCATGATGGCACCGTGTTTCGGGTGCCGATGGCGGATGCACATCCCCCGGCGCTGGAAGTGCCGCAAACGGTCAAGGATTGCGTGATTTACCTGACGGTGCCGCAACGCCGCCAGGGCGCCGTTGAGGTCGACCTGAGCGGTACCGAACGGTCTGCCAGCCGCCTGCGCCCGGCAACGCAAGAGGTGACCGATGTCACCTCATCCGAGATGAAACCGGTTGAGATTGACGTGGGCAAACTGCGGTTGCAATTTGCGTTGGAGGTGGATGACCTTGCGGATCTTCTGGCCATTCCAATCGCCCGTATCATCGAAGTGCGCGCCGATCAGGAAATCATCCTGGATCAGGCGTTTATCCCATCCTGTCTGGACATTCGCGCCGCACCGGCCCTGTCCGGGTTCCTGCGCGAGCTGGAAGGGTTGTTGGGGCACCGGATGGAAGCATTGGCTGGGCGACTGGCCGAGGCTGGCGGTGCCCGTGGTGTTGCCGATATCTCAGACTTTATGTTGCTGACCGTGGTCAACCGTTCCTTGCCGTTGGTGCGGCATATGGCACAGGTTGAAAACCTGCACCCCGAGGATCTGTTTGCCGCTTGCGGTATGTTGGCGGGCGAATTGTCGACATTCATGGCCGCCGACAAACAAGCGCCGGTTTTGCCAGCTTATACTCATGCGGATCTGACCAGTTGTTTTGCGCCGGTTGTGCGAACGTTGCGCCAATATCTGAGCGCCGTTTTGGAGCAGAGCGCCATCCCGATCAAGCTGGAGCCGCGCAAATACGGGATCTCTGTCGGGGTGATTGCAGATCGCAAGTTGATCGGCAACGCGGGCTTTGTGCTGGCAGTGGATGCAGATATTCCCGCCGAAGACGTGCGCCGCCACTTTGCGGGCCAGACCAAGATCGGACCCGTCGAGGAAATCCGGCAACTGGTGAATTCGGCCCTGCCGGGCATCACGCTCAGGCCTTTGCCGGTGGCGCCACGCCAGATCCCTTATCATGCGGGCGTGGTCTATTTCGAGCTGGATGCGGACAATGCCTATTGGGGCAAAATGACAACCTCGGGCGGGATCGCCGTCCATGTGTCTGGGCAATACCCGGGGCTCAAGATGGAGCTTTGGGCAATTCGGAACGGGTAAACGGGAAGCAGCATGGCTGATTTTGACGATCCATTTGCAGAACCGGGCGACACCGACAAGACGGTGATCAAACCCAATCCAGGGGGGCGGCGTCCTGCTGCCGCTGCGGCGCCTGCGCCAACACCTGCTGTGGCACCGGAGCCTGTTGCAGATACGCCCGAATTGGACGCTTTTGGACTGCCGCAACCTGCGGCTCCGGCTGCGCCCAAAGCTGCCGCGCCCAAAGCGACCCAAGTGGCGCTGACGGGGATGAACCAGCTGACGGCCTGTGCGACCTCGCTTTTTGCGCTGATCAGCCGGATCCGCAATCGCGCGCAACACATGGACCCGGATAAACTGCGCCAAAGCGTGGTGGCCGAGGTGCGCGCCTTTGAGAACCGCGCGCTGAAGGCCGGAATAACCGCACAAAACGTGAAGGTCGCGCGCTATGCGCTTTGTGCGACGTTGGATGATGTGGTGCTGAACACGCCGTGGGGCGGGCAATCGTCCTGGGGTTTGCAGTCGATGGTTGGCACGTTTCACCGGGAAACGGTTGGTGGGGATCGGTTTTATGATCTGTTGGCGCGGCTGGAAAAGGAACCGGCCACCAATATCGACATGTTGGAATTCCTTTATATGTGCATGTCGCTTGGGTTTGAGGGCCGCCTGCGTGTTGAGCAGGGTGGAAGTGAAAAGCACCTGCAGATCCGTGCCGGTCTGGCTCGGATCATCCGTGGCCAGCGTGGCAATGTGGAGCGGGATTTGTCCCCCAGATGGAAAGGGTTGGATAAACCGTTCAAAGCCCTGTCTGCTTGGCGACTGGTCTGGTTGACGCTGGCTGTCTTGGGCACGGTCTTGGCCTTGCAATTCGCGGGCCTAAGCTGGGCTTTGTCGCGGGATACTGAAAATGTTGTCGGCCAGCTTTCGGTTGTCGAAAGCGGACCGGTTGCGGTTTTGGAACGGCGCGCGCCGCCGCCTCCACCGCCGCCACCAACCCCGTCGATTGAAGAACAAGTGGCCAAGGTCTCGGGCTTCCTAGAGGCCGAGATTGCCGATGGCGTTGTGGAAGTTTTCCAATCCGGCAATACGCTGATCATCCGTTTGGTTGGATCGGGCATGTTTGGGTCGGGTTCAGATCAGTTGCAGCGCGGGTTTGTTGACCCGGTGGACCGGGTTGCGCGATCTCTGAACGATGAAAATGGACGGCTGATTGTGGTGGGGCATTCGGACAATATCCCAATTCGATCATCCCGCTTCCCCTCCAATATGGCGCTGTCGCTGGCGCGCGCAAAATCGGTGATGTCGGGCATGGCCAAAGTAATCGATGACCCGGCACGTTTGTCAGCCGAAGGGCGCGCCGACAAAGAGCCAATTGCCGACAATGGCACCAAAGCCGGACGCGCACGCAACCGACGCATTGAAGTTCTGCTGATCCAGGAGGCCGAATAATGCTAAGGCGTTTTATCATTCCTTTCTTCCGCTCGATCTACACCGTGATGATCTTGCTGGCGGTTGTTCTGTCCTGCTGTATCTGGTTTTTTGCGCCCTTTATTGGCAGCGATGACTGGCGTCCCTTTGACGGGATGATCGCACGTGTTGTCGCGATTGGCGTGGTGTGGTTCCTGATCCTTGCGATCCTGCTGACGGTATTCTTGGTGCGCCGCAAACGCGACACGGCAATGACCGAAGAGATCGTTGAGGCGGTGGACACCCAAGACGATGATGAATGGGCCGAAGAGCTGGTAGAGCTGCGCGGGAAATTCAAAACAGCGATGTCCGAGCTGCGCAAATCCAAAAACGGTCGCCGCCATCTAAAAGAACTGCCGTGGTATGTGATTATTGGCCCTCCCGGCGCCGGTAAGACCACAGCGATTGTCAATTCCGGCCTGCAGTTTCCATTGGCGGACAAGATGGGCAAGGCCGCGGTTGGCGGTATTGGCGGCACCCGAAACTGCGATTGGTGGTTCACCAATAACGCGGTTCTGATCGACACTGCAGGACGGTATACGACCCAAGACAGCGACGCCGAAGGTGATAATGCGGCCTGGGTTGGTTTCCTTGGTCTGCTCAAGAAATACCGCAAACGCCAGCCGATCAATGGCGCGATGATTGCGATTTCACTGTCGGATCTGTCGTTGCAGGACGAGATTACCCAGAAGTCCCATGCACAGGCCATCCGTCGACGTTTGTCTGA
The DNA here is from genome assembly GCA_947497985.1 of uncultured Paracoccaceae bacterium. Taxonomy (GTDB): domain Bacteria; phylum Pseudomonadota; class Alphaproteobacteria; order Rhodobacterales; family Rhodobacteraceae; genus Epibacterium. Next base: position 93,754 of record CANMIX010000002.1, on the reverse strand, counting down.
GTTGCGCGAAGAACTGGGCGTGCGCTTCCCGGTCTATGTCCTCTTCACCAAGGCCGATCTGATTGCCGGTTTTCAGGAGTATTTTGACATTCTGGGCAAAGAAGACCGTGAACAGGTCTGGGGTTTTACGCTTGATCTGCCCAAGGGCAAATCAGACACTGGCCCCATTGCACGGTTTGACGAAGAGTTCGCTGGTCTTTTGGGGCAGTTGAACGCGCAGCTATTGGAAAAGATGCAGGTGGAGACCGATCCCCAGCGCCGTGCATTGGTGGCCGGTTTCCCGGCGCAGGTGGCCTCGATGCGTGGCGTCGCGCGTGATTTTTTGAACGAAGTGTTCCAGGACAACAAATTCGAACGCCGTCAGATGCTGCGTGGGATTTATTTCACGTCCGGCACGCAGGAAGGCACGCCGATTGACCGTCTGATGCTGGGTATGGCGCAGACTTTTGGCATTGGGCGCCAAGCGATTGGCACCGGCAGCGGGTCGGGCCGCTCGTATTTCCTGACACGTCTGTTTGAGGGGGTCATGTTCCCCGAGGCGGGCTTGGTCTCTGCGGATGACCGCGTGGAGCGCCGCTATCGCTGGACACGTCGTGCTGCGATTACCGCAACTGTACTTGTCTCGCTGCTGACGGGCGGGTTGTGGGTGAATTCCTACCTGAAGAACGCTGAATTTACCGAAAACGTAGGCGAACAGCTGGATGCGTTCCAGGCTGCCGCTGCAACTCTGCCACCAAGCCCGATTGGCGACACGGATCTGGTGCCGGTGGTAGATGCGCTAAACATTTTGCGCGACATGCCCGGCAATCCAGTTGTGGCAACACCAAAACCGGCGCGCGCGATGACCTATGGCCTGTATCAGGGCGATGTCATTGGGACGCAAGCCGCGCAGACCTATCGCGCCGCCTTGAACCAACGCCTGCTTCCACGTCTTTTGGTCCGTCTGGAAGAGCAGATCTCGGCCAATGTGAACAATCCAGACGTTCTGTATGAAGCGCTCAAAATTTATCTGATGCTGGGTCTTCAAGGACCGATGAATCCGGACCTGGTTAAGGAATGGCTGCGGATCGATTGGGAGCTGGTGCAATACCCCGGTGCGGCGCGGATCACCCTGCGCGATGATCTGATGGCCCATCTTGAAGCGTTGTTGGACCAACCGATGCAAGAGGTTGCGTTGAACGGTCCCTTGATTCAACAGGCGCAGGACATCCTGTCGGAAATGCCATTGGCCCAGCGGGTTTATACAGGGATCATCAATTCCACCAAAGCGACGAGCCTGCCGAAATGGCGTCTGACCGAGATTGGCGGCCCTTCCGTCAAACGCGCGCTGGTGCGCAGTTCTGGCAAGGCGCTGAACAATGGGATCGAGGGCATTTTCACCTATGATGGGTTCAACAATGTCTTTCTGCCCGAAGCGGTTAGCGTCGCCAAACGGGTACAACGCGAAAGCTGGGTTCTGGGCAAAGCCGCCGAAGACAGCCAGAGCCAAGCTGTTCTGATCGCGCTCAGCCGCGATGTGTTGGACCTTTATTACAATGACTTCGTGACACGCTATGACCAGATCCTAGGCGATATCGACATCATCCCATTGGAGTCCCTAAGCCACGCAGTTGAAGTCACCAACGTGCTGTCCGGTCCGACGTCACCGATCAAGAATATCCTGACGGCGGTTTCAAACGAAACCCGGTTGACCGAAGACCGTTCGTTGCTGGATTCCGGTGCGATCAATGATGGTGTGTCCAGCGTAGCCGCAATCGAGGCGCGTTCGGTCCTGAGTGTAGAGGCGCAGATCCTATTGGAAGCATTGGTGGATTCAGCGCAAAACGCACCCGGTGATCCGCCACAGACGCCGGGCCAATATGTCGAGGATCGTTTCCAGTGGCTGCACGATCTGGTGGCTCGACCTGAACAACAGCCCTCCCAATTGGATGATCTGATGGGGTCGCTGCAGTTGGTCTATCAAGAGCTGAACAAGATGTCGTTCAGTGGCATCACATCTGGCGAAGGTGGGCAGGCCTTGTTGCAGTTCCAACAGGCCGCCGCCCGGGTGGATGGGCCGTTGCAACGCTGGGCCAAGCAGATCACCGTGGGGTCATCAGGGATCACATCTGAGGGCACGCGCGCCTCGATCAATGCGAGCTGGCAGGCCAATGTACTGCCGTTTTGTGAGAAGGCATTGGACAATCGTTACCCGTTCAACCGGCGTGCACGGGCCGATGTGGCGATGGCGGATTTCTCCAAACTGTTTGCGCCGGGCGGGCTGATCGATGCCTTTGTTGACGACAACCTGCTCAAACATATCGATACCCGTAGCCGCCCGTGGACGTGGAAACGGGTTAACGATGTGGATCTAGGCATCAGCCCTGCAGTCCTGCAACAGATGCAATACGCCGCCGAAATTCGCGATGCGTTTTTTGCCGGGGCTGCCGCGCCCAAGGTGCAGTTCCAGATCACGCCCAAGGCACTGGATCCCAAGGCCAAGGAAGTTGCGCTTGAAATCGACGGCGCCAAAGTGAGCTATGCCCATAAGGATGGTCAGCCCACGCCGGTCGCAGTGACCTGGCCGGGTTCGGTTGGTCTGGCGCGGATTTCTCTGTTGCCGGATAAACGTGACGCCGAAAGCACTCTGTCGCGAGATGGACCTTGGGCTTGGTTCAGGCTGTTGGACGCCGCCGAAGTGCGCCGCACCAATGTGTCAGACCGCCGCCGGGTGAATTTCCGCGTTGGTGGACGGCTTGCCTTGTTTGAGCTGCAATCCGGGTCCGTGGTCAATCCATTCGCCCTGCCGGCCATGGCGAAATTCAGCTGCCCCAAGTCGATGTAATGGTGCGAGGTTTCGGAGCATACGGCAAAATTCCCGCGGTCGGTGATTTCTTTCGCTTGTCGCCACCCAACGGTTTTGTGCGGGTTTGGGACGCCTGGTTGCAAGAGACCCTGTCCGAGGCGCAGTCCGTCTATGGCACTGGTTTTGACGCGCATTACATGTCCGCTCCGATTTGGCGGTTCACACTGCCGCGTGATATCGCGGGCGCTGACAAGCTTGTGGGCGTTTTGATGCCATCGGTGGATCGGGTTGGGCGTCGGTTTCCTTTGACGTTGGTCCAGGCGGTCTCCACCGCCGGACCTGCCTCGGCCGATCATCTGGGCGCAAACCCGCTTTTCGAAAAGCTGGAAGACCTGGCGTTGATGGCGCTAGAAGACGACACGACATTGGAACGATTGGGAGAAGGCCTGTCCCGCATCCCCCCTCTGGCTTTGCCGGATGTGCCGCCTGTGCGGGGTAGCGGGGGAAACATTGTGGTGACCGGGATTGCGGCGGGGGACAGTCTGGCGCGGATCCTAGCGGGTCAACTGATGGCAAAAACAATGCCCGAAGCCGCGATTTGGAGTGCGGTTTTGGACGGGGTGCCACGTATGCTTGCCTGTCCGGGATTGCCACGGGGGCCCATGGCCATGGCCTTGTTTGACATGCATGCTCCCATTTGGAGGGAGGCGCCACCGTTATGACCAACCAACGTGATTTTCGCTATACTGCTCAGACCCATACGGGCTTGGTGCGCAAAGTGAATGAAGATGCGGTTCTTGCCCTGCCGGATCACGACATTTGGCTGGTTGCAGATGGAATGGGCGGCCATGACGCAGGTGATTTCGCAAGCCGATTGATTGCAGACAGCGTCGCCACAATCGCGGTCGGCTTGGACCCCACCGCACGCATGCATGCCCTGCGCGACGCCATTCAAGCGGCGCATGCCGCAATCATTCAAGAGGCAGAGCGCAGGGGAGGCGGTACGATTGGCGCAACGGTCGCTGCGTTGCTGATGGTGCCCGGTCATTTCGTGGCGCTTTGGGCGGGCGACAGTCGGATTTATCGGCTGCGTGATGGACAGGTTGAGATGCTCACCACTGATCATTCAGCCGTTGCGGCCTATGTTTTGGCGGGGCAGATGACCTGGGACGAGGCCGACCAACACCCGCAATCCAACGCCATTACCCGCGCGGTCGGGGTTGGTGACGTGGTCGAGATTGACAAGATCCGAGGCGAAACCCAGTCTGGTGACCGTTTCCTGATCTGTTCAGATGGGCTGACCAAATACACCACCGAGGCAATGTTGCAGGATGTATTGAGCGGTGCCAGCCTTGAAACCGTTGGCGATCAACTGATGCAAGTCGCGCTAACGGGAGGCGGAGCCGACAATATATCGATCATTGTGGTGGACGTGCTTTAGGGATTGGCGGTGACCAGCATCTGCGTGTTGAGGGATGTGATCCGGCCAACATCCGCATCTGAGCTTTCTTTCAACGCTTCGGCAAAGCCGGTTGCGCTTTCGGTGGTTGGGCGCAGACCTTCAAACAGCGGTGCGTTGGAATGGAGCACCAGAATTTTGCTTTTCCCGAGCGAGCTATCGTCCACCTGAAAAGCAATCCCACCGTTTGCCGCAGCTTCCTGCAGATCAAAAGCAACCCTGACCGGGACCTCACCAGAGCGGCCGTCCCGCAGATTTTCCACCGCATTTTCGGGTCGGTTTATATTGGGTAACAGGTGAAAGACATTGCCCGAAACATCCAGGATCGACACTGTCAAAAATCCATCCGTCAGATTGCTGGGCAAAACCACATCAATCACCGGGTTTTCGCCCACATAAAAGCGCCCCGATGGGTTTGGCGTGCCTTCACCGCCGACGGAAAAGGTCACATCAACAGGGCCGACCGGCGCTTTGGGCAGATGTTGTTCAACAACACAAAGGGCGGCGTTCAAGACTTCCACGTCCAGAATTATCTGCCGGTCATCTGCCTGCGCGCGCAATGCATCAAACAGGGTGACGCGGGTGGCTGTATCCGCCACCGGTCCTTTGATCTGCAAGCTTTCATCGGGTGAATAACCTGCCGTGGACAGCGGCGCGTTCACCGTGAGAGGGCCGCAATCGGCATGGTCTTTCAGAATGTCGGACACAGCCTGTGCTGGTAAAACTGGCAGTTCAAACGCCACTTCAACCGGGCCGTCAAGGGCACCTGGAAGACGGCCACCAAAGGCCTGTTCCAACATAGCGGCTTGTGTTGCATCCGTTGTGGAGGCCGTGAGCGTGCCGGAATTTCCAGACAGGCTCAGCTTCCAGGCCGGAAAAGGAGAGACCGCAGCCAGAACAGTTTCAAGATCGACACTCCAGCTGTCGGCGATATCACCGTTTGCGATCGTCAAATCAGCTTGGCCAGATTGTTCCGACAGGGTGGTCAGGATCCGATTGTCTGGGACAAAGCCGCTGGCGGAGATCGTTCCATCAATTTTCTCGACGACGAGTGCAAAGGGATCCGCATCAGGCAGTTTTGGCCCCAAGACACCGTCCAGCGCACCGGAAAAGAACGCAGCAGCCCCACCGCCGAACACCGCAACAGCAATGATCGCCACCAGTGGCGCACGTGATTTTGGCTGTGGCTCAGTATCTGGTTTTGGTGTGGTTTTGGTCGCGGATTGCGGGACTATAATTGTCGCTTCTTCAAGGAGGTCTGGTTCGGGATCGGCGGTGGGGTTGTCAATGAATTGCACCACCTCAGCCGCGGATTGGAACCGATCATCTGGATTGGGCGCGCACATGCGTTCGATCAGAGTTTTCAGTGGCTCCGGAACTGCGTCCGTGTCCAACGGGCTCTGCTTGTTCTCGACAACTTCCATCGGGTTGTTGCCGAGTTTCGGTGCCGCGCCCCGGAAATTCGCCAAGATCAACGCGCCGAGCGAGTAGATGTCAGAACGCGCATCGGTCTGACCGCTCAGCTGTTCCGGGGCTGCGTAAGAGTATTTTCCGGCAAATTCATTGCCAACAATGGTTTGGGCACCCGGATTTGTATCCTTGGCAATTCCGAAATCGATAATCACGGCTTCGGCTGGGTTGCCGTCGCGCAGGATGATATTGTCCGGGCTCAGATCGCGGTGCACGATGTTTCGCAGATGGGCGGCTTCTAGACCTTGGGCGACGCGGCGACAGATGATCATTAGATCCTCCATCTCCATCGGGCCCTGTCGCAGCTTTTTGTCCAGCGCGGGACCGTCGACAAAATCCATCAACAGATAAATATGTCCGTCCGGGGTGCGGTGGTTTTCGGAATAGCGCACCACGGCTGCGTGGCGGATTTCACGGATGTTTTCTTCACGCGCCATGAGGACATGAAAATCCTCATTGGCGGCGTGTTCACGTTTCAGCACTTTGACCGCGACAAGGTTACCGGAAATCTCGGACCGGGCTTTGTAGACGTCAGAGGTGCCTCCGCGACCCAATAGCCCTTCAATCCGATAAGTATTGTTCAGAAGGTCACCCGGTTGAAACAGGTCACCGGGCATGGACTCCAACATCGCGGCCTCGTCGTTTGTGCAAAAGGATCAGCAGAGACCGGGGTTTAACCGAGCGCCTGGAATTCAACGCGACGGTTTACGTCGGCGCGCGGGTCGCTGCTGTCATAGGGCGCTGTTTCCCCCAGACCGATCGCTTTGAGCATATCGTCGGCAATCCCGCAGGTGCTGATCAGGTGGCGGCGGACTTCCTGTGCGCGCAACAATGACAGACGTTCGTTATAGGCCGCAGAGCCAGAGCTGTCGGTGTGGCCGATGATCTGAAACACGGTTCCGTCCATTAGTTTCATCGAGGTGCACATATTGTCGAGCTTTGGCGCCTGATCCGAGCGCAATGCGGCGCTGTCGAAATCAAATGAGATCTGCACGTTGATCTGCGTCTCACGTTCGACGGGGGTGTAATCCTCGGTTGCAGCGGCAACGGCAGTGGTGCCTTGGACCGCTTCATTTGCAGCGCCGCTGACGTTGGTATTTGGCACAATTACCAAACCGCGTGTCTTTTGCTTGCGAAAGGCTTCGGTGATCTCTTCGACGCTCAATTCTTCGCCTGCGGCTTGTTGGGCGTGACCGGGTAGGACGCTAAAACACAGAAGAAAAACAGAGGCTTTTGAAACTTGGCTGAGACGTCGCACGACCCGACCCTCCCTCATTAACATACAATCGACAATAATAGTATACCACACCCCGTGACCTGCCAATGGGTGTCGCACAGAATGCGTTTCACATTTTCACATCTCTCTTTACGGGCGACGTCCACTTCGCGCAAACTGAACACAGGTATGAGTATTTGAGGCTGTTATGAAGTTATTGCCTGCCATCATTTTGGCAATCGGGATCGTTCTAGCCCCGGTTATTTGGTTCGCATTGTCTTGGTTTTCGACCCAGGACGGGGGGCAGGGCGCCTCAATCGATTCTGGGGCGCGGATTGAAATAGAGCTATTGCGTCAGCAAATCGAAGATCTGCAAGTCCGAACCCAAAAGGTCGAGGATGAATTATCCCGGCTGCCTGCAGGTGGGACAGCGCCGACTGTGCCATTCGTTGCGGATGAAGACGCGGAACAACAAATTTGGGAACAGACCGAAGGGGCCGATCTGGATTACGCCCAGGTGGTCTTAATCGCAGATCGCTTGAACGTAAATCGCGGCCTGCGCGTCACTGGCGGGCGTTATCTGACCGAACGCCTTGGTCGACCACGCGAGAATTTAAGCGACGAATGCCAACCCATGACGAACCCGGATCTAAAAGAAAAACTGGTCACAGAGCAGGTCGGCCCCATTCGTGTCAGCATGTTGCGGCCAGCGATCGAAAGCCTGACGGTCGTTTTTGAGAACATCCGCAAGGCTGACCCAGATCTGTATCGCCGGATCAACACGGCGGGTGCGCTGTGTGTGCGCCGTATCCGGGGGACGCAGAACGCTTTGTCGACACATAGTTACGGCTTGGCCGTGGACCTGAATATTGACGGCCAGCTGGACAATTTTACGGATGGCAAAACCCAGCTTGGGCTCACCATTATGGCAGATTTCTTCTTTGACGAAGGTTGGGTCTGGGGTGCAGGTTTTCGCCGCGAAGACAGTATGCATTTTGAGATCAGCCGCCGTCAGTTGGACGCCTGGATTTCAGAAGGCAAATTGTGATCCTATTCCTCAATCCCGTAAGCGCGACGAATGCCGCGTTGGGTTCCGGGACCAAAATCACCGTCAATGGCACCTGAATAGAACGCTTTTTCCCGCAGTTTCATTTGCAGCGCACGCCGTGTTTCTGGGGTGAACATATTGGGGCGTTCGCTCAACAGATTAAGGACATCCGCACTGCCGGACCGCAAAGCCGCATAGAGGTAGAAGGCTGACTCCTCTGGCCCTTTGCTTGGGATCAACCCATCGTCGATGAGCGCTGCAAAGTTAAACTGCGCCTGTGGATGGCGCAGATCTGCAGCGCGTTCGAAAAACCGCAAGGCCTTTTGCGAGTCGGCCGGCAATCCCAGGCCGCCTTGGTAATGAAGAAAGCCCAAGTCGTTGATTGCGTCAGCAAAATTCTGATCTGCCGCGGCACGATAGAGTGCGAGTGCCTTCTCGGCGTCGGGTTCGACGCCCGTCCCGCGTTCATATAGTTTTGCCAATTCGAACTGTGCTTCGGGAGAACCGGCATCGGCGGCACGCTGCAAAAATGAGACGGCGGCGATAGGGTCAAATTGCCCCTCATTGGGGTTCAACCGCATATAGGCCAAACCCAACATGGAACGCGTGTCGCCAAGGTCAGCAAGGGCGAGAAGCTGCTCTTCCTGATCGGGGCGGATTGCAGCCCATGCCTCAGTCGCCTTGTTTGACAACTGCGGCTGGCCTTCGGCGGCACCTGCCAAATAGAAGGGGATCCCAGTTAGTGACCCATAGGTGTGGGGTTCTTGCAAGTTACCTGTTTGACGCAAAACACTGTCGCGTACCTGTCGGAACATCAGGCTGATTTCTAATCCCGGTTCAACCATTTTGTCGATTAAAGCCAAAGCAAAGGGGCTGTTTTCACCAGAACCATCAAGCGCGACTTGCCCGTCCTTAGCAGCAAAAGCCACCAATGTGCCGCGATCTGGATCAGCTGCGGCGAGGCCACCACCGCCGCCGCGCGCGGTCTGTTCCGATGCGAGCTGCGCGACAGTTGATTGAACTGGATCGATACCATCGCCCAACGGATTGTCACGGCAACTGTCAAGGATCACAATCCGCATCTTGCGCGCACGGTCGACTGCGGCCAGCAGCTGCTTCAATGAAATCGATTGACGTTGGACATCGCGATTGCTTTGCACTTGCGCATCAACAGGGATCAGAAAATTCTCGCCCTGAACCTCGATGCCGTGACCAGCAAAATAGACCAGCGCAAGGTCTGCTACTTCGGAACGAAAGGCAAAGTCGTCCAACAGTTGGGTAATTTCTGCGCCGCTCGCGTCGACTGCCAGTGTAACGTCAAAACCGATGGTCTCCAACGTGTCCGCCATGGCGCGCGCGTCGTTTGCGGTATTGTCCAAACCCGGCAAGGATTGGTAACGCGCCATCCCCATCACCAACGCAATTCGATCAGATGCCGCCCAAGCGGCTTGACCGGAGGTCAGCGAAACCACGACTAAACTACACAACACGCGAAGAAACTTGGAAACCATTGACCCACCTACGGAACATAACGCATCGGAACTATACTGCGAAATTGACCCGATACCAACATGATGCTGGTTGAATACTGACTATGAACAACTGGAACTTCGCAATATGCAAGACAACGATAGGCAAAATGTAAAACGCCGCCCCGTCTCAGGAGCGGCGTCAAAGACTTTATACGTCCGCCGGATCGCCATGATCGCGTAAGCGCATGCGTAACTTTTCCAAAGTCACTCCCGCGCTGGCAAGGTTGATGTCTGCCGAACCGGTTTCTACATTGTGTTCGCGCAGCGTTTCAAAGAAACTCGACATGCCAGCCAAGGTTTGAGACACAAGGTCGAAATCTTGCAGCGCGCGAATTTCCTGGCTGTTAGGTTTGGTGCCGCGTTCAAAGACCGTCAAGACAACATCTTCGAGCACCTGCACCTTTTCCTGTAGCTGGCGCATCTCGCGTGCTGAGACAGCACAGAGATCGTTTATAGCGTTCTCTGGGCCACTCATCTTTACAGACGACCCACAACTTGTTCGATGGACTGCTTCATTGTTGCAACCGTGAAGGGTTTTCGAATGATGTTGTTCAAACCAAAACGCTTGCCGACTTCGATGACTTCTGGTGTCGGTTTGCCGGTGACCAAAATGAAACCTACGCGTTGCGTTACACGATGTTCGCGTAGTGCCTTTAGAAGACCCAAACCATCCATACCGGGCATGTTGTAGTCAGAAAGAACAAGGTGGACTGGCGTCGCCGTTAACTTTTGATAGGCCGACTGACCATTGTTTTCGACCATATAGTTGCTGATACCCAAGTCATCCAGACATTGGGTTAGAATGCCACGGCTGGTGGACATGTCATCAACAACCATCACTCTCAACTGATCTTTCAAGCTCATGTTATTCCCTCATTTGCTCGCTTTGCCGGGTGCTTAAGAATTCCCACCGGCTGGCGTGTTGATATAAGTTGTAATTCCGGCAGTCTTAAAATGGGCGGATGCGGGCCCCGATATGCGTTCGGAATGACCAATAAAGAGAAATCCGCCCGGATTTAAAACCCGCTGGAAAGCGCTCCAAACTTTTTGCTGAGTGGGCGTGTCGAAATAAATCGCCACGTTCCTGCAAAAAATTGCGTCGAACTTTCCCTTAAACGGAAAGGGTTGGATGAGATTCAGCGTGCCAAATGTAACAAGCGACGTAATGCTGGACGGCATCGTATCGCCTGATAGATCTTTTGGCTTAAATTCGCGTGGAATTTGCGCTAACTCATCCAACGGATATTTGGCGGCTTGCGCTTTTTGCACAACGACTGGATCAATATCCGTTCCCAATATTTTTGCATCCAGACGATCGATATCTGGGCAAACCGATTTCAAAAGCATCGCAATTGAATAAGGCTCTTGGCCCGTGGAACAGGCCGCAGACCAGATGCGAAGGCGACCACCACGACGCGCTTGTTCGATCACCGACGGAAGATGATCGTCACGAAGCGTCTCAAAATGATGTGGTTCGCGAAAGAAGTGCGTCACATTGGTCGTCAGCAAAGACAAGAGTTCATTCTTTTCGCTGTCGGCATTTGGGCCTTCAAGCTTTGCGATGTAGTCTTTGAACTTGTCGATCTTGAGGTGTCGCAGACGACGGGCGAGCCGAGATGACACCAGCGGCTTTTTGCTGCTCGACATCGCCAGCCCAAAATGCTTGTGCGCATACTGAGAGACAACCTCAAAGTCGGCATCGGTCATGGAAAAATCCTGACCTTTGGGATCAATGGGGCTCGCTATTGTCAAAGCATCACCTGTTCCGGGGCAGAAATTACAGCGTCCAAGTTGATGATCCGAACCATAGTATCATTGTGGGAAATGATTCCTTGAATGTACTCCATGGTGTTGCGGCTATCGACTTGCGGTGTGTCCTGGATCTCTTCCGGATTGATCGAGATGATCTCAGAAACGGATTCAGCCAATAGGCCAACTTGTTTGCCGTGAACCGCGACAACAATGACAACGTTGCGTTCTGTTGCTTCGGTCTGCTGCAGGCCGAAACGCGCAGACAGGTCGTAAATCGGGATCACTGCACCGCGTAGGTTCATTACACCCAGAACGTCTGACGGCGCGTGTGGCAGGATTGTAACCGGCGACCAACGTCGAATTTCACGAATCTGGGTGATTTTCAGGCAAAATGCCTGGCCAGTGACCGCAAAGCTGACGAACTCACTGTACTGGGTATGTTTGACCTCGTGGTCAGACTGTTTTGCTTCAGCTTGCGATGGCATTGCTCATTCTCCGCTCGGTGTCAAAGGCGGCTGCCGCAGGCGAGGCCGCAATGATGCTTTCTGGATCTAGGATCATGGCGATTTTACCATCGCCCAAGATAGTTGCCGCAGCCACGCCCGGGATATTCCCACAGACGCCGTCGAGGCTTTTGATAACAACCTGTCGTTGGTCGAAGATGTCGTCGACAGCTAGGGCGCTACGTTGGCCGGTTTCGGTTTCCACAAGTAGGTAGACACCAGGTTGTTGATCGGATGCACCGCGTAGGCCTAAGGCGCCGGCAACATCACAGATCGGTACGAAATTTCCACGGATTGATAACAAGGTGCCATCGGCGCCCAAGTTGTTGATCATTTCGTCGCTACCGCGCATCGTTTCGACGATAGAAGTGATCGGCACAACCATGGTTTGATCGGCAACTGAGACAACCATTCCATCCATCACTGCCAACGTAAGCGGCAAAATAATAGTAAAGGTTGACCCCTTGCCCGGTGTGGAAGAGATATTGATCCGACCACCAAGGCCTGTCACGGCGTTCTTCACAACATCCATGCCGACGCCACGACCTGAGAGGTTTGATACCTCCTTGGCGGTCGAAAAGCCTGGCATAAACAGCAGGTTGTCGATTTCAGAATCCGTCAGTTCGGCATTTTCAGGAATTAGCCCTTTTTCAATCGCGATCTGTTTGACCCGTGGGCGATTAACACCGGCCCCGTCATCTCTGATCTCGATGCAGACGCTGCCAGACCGATGCGACGCAGTCAGGCGAATTTCACCAGCTTTTTCCTTGCCCGCGGCCTCGCGATCTTCAGGTTTCTCGATGCCGTGATCGACCGCATTTCGCAGAATGTGAGTAAGGGGATCTGACAGGCGTTCGATTACGGTCTTATCGACTTCTGTCGCTTCTCCTTCGGTCACCAGCTTGGCGGTTTTGCCTGTGGCAGAGGAAGCTTCGCGAACGATCCGCGCCATGCGTTGGAACAAAGGCTTAACCGGTTGTGCGCGAATGGACATGACGCCCTCTTGGATATCGCGCGCCAGGTTTTTGAAACCTTCAAGTTCGGTCTCGACGTCACGTACATCACCCGCATCCAAATTCGCAATCTGCTGCGCGAGCATGGAGTGGTTAATGATGAGTTCTCCCACGGCGTTAATCAACCGGTCCACCCGCTCAAGATCGACACGGAGTGTAGGCTTTGGGCCTCGCTGTTCCGTCTTGGCGGTCTCGGCCTTGGGAGAAGAAGCTTTCTCTTCAGGTTTCACCGAAACCTCAGCTTCTGGTGCGGGGACCGGTGCCTCAAAAGGGGCGGCAGGAGCCTCACTGGCGGGCGCTGCGTCATCACCATCCGTCCCGAAAGCGGCATTCAGCGCTGCGAGTGCATTTGCCTCGTCATCGGCATCGCCGTCTGAAGAAATTGACAATTCACACAGTCCTTCAACGAATTCGAAAACAGCTTCGATAGACGATTGCGACTCTGCCGATTTCAGGGAAATTTCCCAAGACAGGTAGCTTTCATCAACATCGATGGTATCGAACCCAGGCAGTTCGGCATCATTCAGTTTGATGTCGACTTCGCCGAGGTCGGACAAAGCTTGGAACAGGAAGTATGGCTCGTTGCCGGTGCCGTACATTTCCTTGAGTGGCTGGAAACGGATTTGATAGTCCCGCTCCTTGTCCTCGACGATCGGTGCGGGTGCAAAACCGCCTCCCATGCCGCCACCCAGGCCCATTGGCTCAAAGGTTAGGTCTTCCTCTTCTTCAGGAATGTATTTTTGCAGCGCATCGATAAGCACATTGTGATGTGCCTCGTCGGTTGTCCCGCCGTCTCGAGCCGTCGCAACTAGATCTGCCAGATGGTCGCTGGACCGCAGCAAAAGCTGGATCAGAGCCGCATCGAATTCCAGCTTACCACTGCGCAACTCATCAAAAACAGTCTCGAATTTATGGGCAAACCCCACCAGTTCATCCAGGCCGAACGCCCCTGCGCCGCCCTTGATGGAGTGAACAGCGCGGAAGACCGCGTTGACTACTTCTTGGTCATGCTCGCCACCTTCGACGGCTGTTAGACCCTCGTCCATTGCTTCAAGGAGGTCTTCACACTCCTCAAAGAATGTATCTTGAATGGACCCCGACATCTTATGCAGCTGCTCCCGTCACGCGCTTCAGAGCGAAGATCAGTGACTGGTCGTCGAAAGGTTTGGTGATCCAACCGGTTGCACCGGCATCTCGCGCGCGGGCTTTCAATTCAGGCGCACTTTCGGTGGTCAAAACCAGAATTGGCACTTTAGAATTGATGCCTGTGCCGCGCAGTTCTTCAATCACACCAAAACCATCAAGGTTCGGCATGTTGATATCGGTGATCACGACATCCGGAGCAACATTGGGATACATGTCGACACCCTCGCGGCCATCAACGGCGCTGTGATATTCGAAGCCGGCCTCTTCCAGGGCGGCTGCAAGCAGATTCCGGATTGTGCGGGAATCGTCGATTGCCAGAACTTTGGTCTTCATGCTGTTTCCTCGTCTTCAAATCGTGTGGGCTCCAGGCCCAAGAGTGTCAGGGATTTGCGGCATGTTTCACCGATATTTTTAACGGCAAAACCAAGCCCCTCAGAACGCCATTGTTGTTCAGCGCTCAGCAGCAATTGCAGGCCACGCGAGGGCATGACTTTTACGTTGCTGCAGTCGATCTCAACTGCTTGTGCCTGAGCACCGCGAAGAAAATTGATAAGCGGTTCAAGCTCGGCAAATGGATTTGGCAAATCCAATGAGAATTTTTGTGCTTCCATCGACATGTCCAGCGATTCGCACCCCCGTTGTTTGGCGACAGATTTGACTTTCGATGCAATATTGGTAGGGCGTGGGCCTTAATATTTGATTGCCGCCGTGCCCAAGTTGCGGTCATTTTTTTATCAAACCGGTGTTTTGGGATGGGTCGAATTTTATTTAAATTCCGACCGGCTGTGCGTTCGGTGAATTCGATACAGTCTTATTATACGGCCAGAGAGACGTGTTGGGCTCTATATAAAAGATACGTATAAGATTCGTGTTTTGGTATCCGGGTATTTTTCGTTGCTCCGACGCGTTCAATCGTTACCAAGATCGTTAATTTGGCTACCTTTTACGCGAATTGGATGGTTTCTTTAGTTTATTTAATCATCAGAGCGTCAAAATATCTGTCGGAGAAACCCTTCCGAAAGCTTTTCAAGCCAATTTCCTTCTTGGAACACTCCGGCAGAGAGATTTACCTCGCCAGACCAAATTGACTAAACACGGCACCCGTGCCGCATAAAATTAAAGGTGCTGAATTGCCGTCTTCTTGCGTTTTAATCATTACAACTGACAAAAACTTCGCACGATCGCTGCAAAGTAATCTTCAGTCGGCCTATGCTGGCATGCAGGTGCTCTTGGCCAACAATCTGATGATGGCCTATAATCAGGCAGAGGCCGGGCAACCCAAATTCGCGTTTGTGGAGGATGGTTTTACCAAACTCCCGGAATTTGAGATGATGCTGGCGCTGTTTAATGCTCTGGATGTGCGTTGGGTGTCGGTCATGGACGACTTGAATGCGGATCCCGCGCGGCGTGCATCGCCGCTGTTGAACGTCGGGGCCGGCATTTTTGAATTGACCAAATCCGATAGCCCACGTCAGTTCATTCAGTACTATGACATGATGGTCAATGCGCCACGTCGCAATCAACCCGGAACGCGAGCGGCCGCACCCTCGGCGCCAGCTGCCCCAAGATCAAACAAAATGATTTTGATCGGGTCTTCGACGGGCGGTGTCGAAGCGCTGCGTAATGTTCTGGTGGGTTTTCCAACCAGTTGTCCGCCGACACTGATCGTCCAACACACCGGTAAGAATTTTGGGCAAGGTCTGGTTTCTCTGTTGGATCGGATTTGCCCAGCGAAAGTGGTCGCAGTTGATGACAATCGCCCTATCGAGGTGGGACATGTCTATGTTGCAGCGGGTCAAACCCGCCATTTTGGCATGTCGCAGCGCAAACCGTTACGGACGCGATTGAAAGATGGTCCCCCGATCTCTGGGCATATGCCTTCTGTCGATGCGTTGTTCACATCTGCCGTGCCGTTTGCGCGCGATGTTGTGGCAACGATTCTGACAGGCATGGGCCAGGACGGTGCCAAGGGCCTTTTGGAACTGCGCAAAGCGGGTGCGACGACATTCGCACAGGATGAACAAAGCTCTGTCGTTTACGGCATGCCGCGCGTGGCATGGGAAAACGGCGGCGCACAGAAACAAGTTTCATTGTCGCGCATGGCAAATGCGTTGCTGCAAGCCTGCAAGACATAAAGATTTTTTGGGAAGGAACCTGCCGTGAGCACTGTTTTTGTAAATAAGAAAATTGTAACGGTACTCCAGGGGGAGTTCCAGCTGACAACAGACCCAAATGTGGTTCTGTCGACGGTTTTGGGCTCTTGTATTGCAGCCTGTATTTTCGATGAAAAGAAGGGTGTGGGTGGTATGAACCACTTCCTCTTGGCGCAATCTAATGGCGGACCTGCGAGTGCCCGATATGGTGTGCATGCGATGGAGCTTTTGATCAACGGTGTCATGAAACAGGGCGCCGACCGCCGCAATCTGCAAGCCAAAGTTTTTGGTGGTGCAAAAATGTCAGTCAACTTGTCCGACATCGGCTCCAAGAATGCATCCTTCATTCAAGGGTTCTTGCGAGACGAGGGTATTCCATGTGTGTCGTCCAGCGTTGGTGGCACGTCAGCGCGCCGTGTCCGTTTTCACCCGGTCACCGGAGCTGCACAGCAAACCCGGGTTCAAAACGATCAAACACTGGAAAACATCGAACGCACAGTTTCGCGGCCAACGCCTGCACCGGCGGCCAAACCGGCGGCGGGCACTGGCGACGTTATGCTATTCTGATCGCTTAACTTTTACACATGAACAAGGGCCGCGCCAAATGAGGTGCGGCTTTTCTTGTTATTGACTTGCGCCTTCGAATACCGCACCCAGTTCGGGTGAAACTTTTGAACCGTCGCAAACACTTGAGTAATCGCAATTCGCTGCGAAAATCCTTGTCACTTTCTGCAGGGCGACAATTTCGTGGTATTTGCGCCGCTCTTTTCGTTGGTTCTGCGGTTCCGGTTTCTGCTGACCCGGTTACCGTTTTTGCCGCTGCGAGCCTAAAACCTGTGTTTGATACGCTGGTGCAAGATTTCGAGGCGGAAACGGGGCATAGCGCCCAAGTAAATTTTGCAGGCTCTGCGCTTCTGGCCCGACAGATTGAACTGGGTGCGCCGGTTGATGTCTTTGTGTCGGCCAATCAACAGTGGATGGATCATCTGGAAGCCGTCGGCCGGGTCGATAGCGCAAATCGCTTTCCACTTGCGGGGAACAGACTGGCTTTGGTTTCTTCATTTCCTGAGGATAAATCCAGGGAGGTTGAAACGGTACTATCAAGTCTGGAGGCCGCTGACAGGGTTGCCATGGGGCTGGTTGCTGCGGTGCCGGCGGGACAATATGGCAAGGTTGCGCTGGAGTATTTGGGCCTATGGGGTGACCTGCGGGATCGGGTGGTTCAAATGGACAATGTGCGCGCGGCGCTCACGTTGGTGCATTTGGGGGAAACCCGGTTGGCTGTGGTTTACGAAACGGATGCGGAAAGTCAGCCCGATGTATTCTTGGTTGGCCTTTTTCCACCGGAAAGCCACCCACGAATCGAATACCCCGCCGCCGCAGTTGGGCAATCTCCAACGAAGGCTACGTTGGATTTTATAGTTTTCTTACAATCCGATGCCACTAAGTCGCGGTTGGAGCAATTCGGCTTTGGCCCGGTTAAACCCTAAGGTGCGTGATGCAGAACTGGCTTAGCCCGATGGAATGGCAGGCGGTGCTTATTTCTGCCAAGGTGGCGTTCTGGGCGACATTGGCGATCACGCCTATGGCCTTCCTGACGGCTTATGCCTTGGTTCGATGGGAGTTTCCCGGAAAAACCATTTTGAACGGTTTGGCGCATTTGCCGCTGATCCTGCCGCCTGTTGTAACCGGCTATATGCTGCTGTTGTTGTTTGGCACGCAAGGTTTCATCGGTGGATGGCTTCAAGACATCGGTATCGTTTTAGCCTTTCGCTGGACCGGGGCCGCAGTGGCTGCGGGGGTCATGGCCTTTCCGCTGATGGTGCGGGCGTTGCGCTTGTCCTTGGAGGCGATAGACATCAGGCTAGAGCAGGCGGCTGCGACGTTGGGGGCCTCGCCGATTTGGGTTTTCGCGACCGTTACCGTCCCACTGATGATCCCCGGGCTTTTGACCGGAACAATCCTGTCCTTTGCCAAAGCTTTGGGGGAGTTCGGTGCAACGATCACCTTTGCCGCCAATATTCCCGGTCAGACGCAAACGATACCTTCGGCTATCTATGCGTTGTTGCAAGTTCCCGGTCAGGAAGATGCAGCTGCGCGGTTAGTGGTGATTTCGGTCAGTATCGCCTTGGCGGCATTGTTCCTGTCGGAAGCCTTGGCGCGGCGGGCGCATAAGCGTTTGGAGGGTCTCTGATGCTGGAGGTACAAGCGCGCCATCGATTTACAGAATTTGAACTGAATGTAGATTTTGCCGCCTCTAACGGGATAACGGTTTTGTTCGGACCTTCCGGGTCTGGAAAGTCGACAATTGCCAATTTGGTTGCGGGGCTCTTACGTCCGCAAGACGGACGTGTTGTTTTGGGGGACCGCGTGCTGTCTGATCGGCAGCATGATATTTGGGTGCCGCCACACCGCCGTCGGATTGGGTATGTTTTTCAAGATGCGCGGCTCTTGCCCCATCTGACCGTGCGCAAGAACTTGTTGTATGGTCGGTGGTTTGCCAAGGTGCGGAGCAACCCAGAAGAATTTACTCACGTCGTTGCATTGTTGGGATTGCAATCCCTGCTGGAGCGTCGTCCTGCGCATCTGTCGGGGGGCGAAAAGCAGCGCGTGGCCATTGGGCGCGCGCTGTTGAGTAAGCCGGATTTGATCATTGCAGACGAGCCACTGGCAGCTTTGGACCAAGCACGCAAAGCGGAGATACTGCCATATTTTGAACGCCTTAGGGACGAGATTAGCACACCGATGTTGTATGTGAGCCATTCCAGTTCGGAGGTGTCACGCTTGGCATCAACAGTGGTCACCCTCTCTGGGGGGCGGGTTCTGCAACAAGGTGATCCGGCGTCGGTGTTTGGTGATCCTGCGATCTTGCCTATGGGGCCTCGAGGCGCCGGGTCGGTGCTTGACGTCGTTGTGGTGAGGCAACATTCCGATGGATTGACCGAGCTTTCGGCAGGGGGGCAACCACTGTTTGTTCCACATACGCCGCATGCGGTCGGAACAAGCGTAAGCGTTCGTATCGCCGCGCATGACGTCATACTTGCACGTAAACTGCCTGAGGAGATTTCAGCGCTCAACATTGTGCCAGGAGTCGTGACTCAGATACACAAGGGCGATGGTCCCGGAGCCATGGTCGCACTGCAAAGCCAAGCCGGGCGATTTCTGGCACGGGTGACACAGCGTAGCGTCCAACGGTTGAACCTTGCCCCGGGCACGGATTGCTTTGCCATCATCAAATCCGTCGCTATTGCGCCTCGTGACATTCACTAACGATTTTTCGCCGCTTCTCAACTCGTGACCACAGGCAACCACAGCAACCGCCTGGATGCGGGACAAGTGGAAAAAGCTTGCTCGTATCGTTGCTTCGCTTGGCATATAGCAGTGGTGAACAAAGTCCGGAGAGCGCAGATTATGCTAAAGACAGATATCATCCACCCGCAGCTTTTGGCGACTTTGGCTAAGGCTGGACACAAGGCACAGATTCTGATTGCAGACGCCAATTATTCCTTTGTAACCAATGCCAACCCCTCAGCCGAGATCGTCTACCTGAATTTTGCACCCAATATGATCCCAAGCACGACTGTGTTGAGCGGTGTGGCCAAGATGATTTCTGTGGAACAGGCAACAATGATGGCGTGGCCTGACGATTTCGACAATACAATCCACCAAAGCTACGTTGACATTCTGCCGGAAGAAACTCCGATGTCTTTTGTTCAGCGCGCAGATTTCTATGCAGCTGTGAAATCACCTGATACGTTGTTGGTTATCGCGACCGGCGAGACACGCCGATTTGCCAATCTTCTGTTGACCGTTGGGCCCGTTATCGTGTGAGTGCAACGACGGCCCAAATGCGGCACTGGTTTTAAGTTGAAGCAGCAAGCAATTCGCGTGTGTAGGGCTCGACCGCTTTATGCGCGCGCAACGCCTGCGCTGTCATCATCTCCACAATAGACCCGTTTTGCATGACTGCGAGCGTGTCACACATGTGGGCGACGACCGGTAAATCATGGCTGACCATGATGTAAGTCAGGCCGCGCGCCGCGCGCAGGTCGGTCAATAGGTTCAAGATCTCTGCCTGGACCGAAACATCTAAGGCAGAGGTGGGTTCGTCCAACAACAGCACCTCAGGCTCTCCGGCGAGGGCGCGTGCGATCGCCACTCGTTGCCGCTGTCCGCCGGACAATTGGTGCGGATACCTAAAACGAAACCGTGGATCAAGGCCGACGTCATTTAACAGTTTTTCAGTGCGTTTGTTGATCGCATCCATGCCTTGCAGATGCAGCGCCTCGGCCAACACTTGGTCTACGGAATGACGAGGGTGGAGCGAGGCGTAGGGATCTTGGAACACCATTTGCACCTTCTTAAAGAAGCCGCGAGTGCGAGTTGACCCGGTAAGATTTTGACCCAAAATCTGGATTGTACCCGACCAGTCCGGAGCCAGACCGGTCATGGCGCGCAGAATGGTGGATTTGCCGGACCCGCTTTCGCCAACCAAACCAACGCTTTGCCCCTGTGCGACTGAGAACGACACCGAGCGCACCGCAGAAACCGAGCCGAACCAGACGTCGAGGTTTTGAACATTGATGGCTGTCATTGTGTTTCTTCCAATGCGGCGTGAGTCCAGTCATCCTGGCGTTGCAACACCTCAAGGTGGGTCCGCGGGTTATCCAGGCGGGGCAGGGCGTTTAACAGCCCCCGTGTATAGGGGTGTTTGGCTTCGCGTAACTTGGACGCCGGGCAGCTTTCTACGATACGGCCGGCATACATGATCAACACTCGGTCACAGAATTCGGCGACAAGATTGAGATCATGCGAGATAAAGATCAAACCCATCCCGCGATCCCTGACGAGCCGGTCCATAATTGAGAGAACCTGACGCTGGACCGAGACATCCAAGGCCGAGGTGGGCTCATCCGCGATCAGAATTTTGGGATCCGGGATCAACATCATTGCGATCATAATACGTTGCCCCATACCGCCGGACATTTCATGGGGATAAGCGTCCATCACGCGTTCCGGGTCTCGCAGCGAAACCGCTTCAAGCATTTCGATACATTTGTTGCGTGCATTTTGGCGGCTGTCGCGATTGTGCTGAAGGTAGGCTTCCATCAGTTGCGCCCCAATGGTCATCACTGGGTTCAATGAGAATTTGGGGTCTTGCATGACCATCGAGATTTCATTCCCCCGCACTGAACGCATGTCGCGTTCTGACAGTTCCATTAGATTGCGCCCTTGAAAGGAAATCTCAGCCGCTTGGACCACGCCGGGTTTGCGGATCAACTGGAGGATGGAACGGCCGGTCATGGATTTCCCGGACCCGCTTTCGCCGACTATGCCCAAGCGTTCCTGACCAAGTTCAAACGAAATCCCGCGTACGGCGTCGAAAACGCCTTGCCGCGTTGGAAACCTGACCCAAAGGTCGTTGACTGTGAGAAGTGTCATCCGTGACCTCCGTCTTTGGGATCCAGAACGTCGCGCAGGCCATCGCCGAGGAGATTGAAAGCCAGAGATACCGTGAAAATGGCGAGACCGGGGATGGTCGCAACCCACCAGTGATCTAAGATAAACCGCCGCCCTTCTGAGATCATCGCGCCCCATTCCGGACTGGGCGGTTGTGCGCCAAGTCCAAGGAAACCAAGCCCCGCCGCGGCCAGGATAATTCCGGCCATATCAAGTGTGACACGTACAATGAGCGATGAAATGCACAAGGGCCAGATGTGCCTGGTGATAATGCGCAGCGGCCCTGCGCCTTGCAGACGGATTGCGGCAATGAAATCCGACGATCGTATGGTCAGAGTCTCGGCACGGGCCATGCGTGCATAGGGTGGCCAAGCCGTTAGTGAAATCGCCAGCACTGCGTTTTCGATGCCCGGCCCCAATGCGGCAACAAAGGCCAAGGCAAGGACAAGGCGGGGAAAGGCCAGAAAAACGTCGGTCGTGCGCATCAAAATCTGGTCGGTCCATCCACCAAGATAGCCCGCAACCGTACCAACCAGCAGACCCACCACCGGCGCAATCAACGTCACCAGGGCGACGATGTACAGCGTGATCCGGCTGCCGTAGATTAACCGGGATAGGATATCGCGGCCCAAACTGTCGGTGCCAAGGTAGTGATCGTCATAGCCGATGGGTTTTAGCCGGTTCAGCAGATCTTGTTCAAAGGGGTCATGTGGCGCCAACAAGGGAGCACAGACTGCGACCAGCACAAGCGCGGTCAGGATGATAAGCCCCGTCAGGGTCATCCAATTGCTGGTCAGGCGCAGCCACCCTTGGTACAGCCCGGCAACCCGAGCCTGCATGCGCGAGGTCGGGGCGTCCGACAGCAGCCATTGTTTTAAGGTTTGCTCGCTCATTTCGCCCTCGGATCAAAGATCTTGTACAGAAGGTCCGACAGGATATTGAGGCAGATAAAAATCAGGCCGACAACAACAGTCCCTCCCAGAACTGCATTCATATCCGCGCTCAGCAGTGCAGTTGTGATGTAGCTGCCGATACCGGGCCAGCTAAAGATGATCTCGGTTAAGACGGAGCCTTCCAAAAGGTTGGCGTAAGACAAGGCAACCACGGTTACCAATTGCACCCGAATGTTCTTGAAAGCGTGCCCCCATATCACCTGACGTTCCGACAGGCCTTTGACGCGAGCGGTTGTAATGTACTCGGCGCTGAGTTGTTCCAACATGAAGGACCGCGTCATTCTGCTGATATAGGCCAATGAATAGTATCCTAGCAGAGAGGCCGGTAAGATGAGGTGGGAAAACCCGTTCCAAAAGACGTCCATATCGCCGGCTAACAGGGCATCCACCAGAACCATTCCGGTGACCGAAGGGACCAGCCCTTCGAAGAAGATGTCCAGGCGTCCCGGACCGCCAACCCATCCTAGGATACCGTAAAACAACAATAATCCCATCATGCCAAGCCAGAAGATCGGCATCGAATAGCCTACAAGCGTGAGCACCCGGATTGTTTGGTCGATCCATGTACCACGATGTACGGCAGATAAAACGCCCATAGGAATGCCCAAGAACATACCGATTACCACGCCCAAAGTGGCCAGTTCCATGGTCGCTGGAAACACACGGGCGATGTCCTGAGAGACTGGCCGGGCCGTCAGCAGGCTGTTGCCAAAATCGCCGTGCAAGACATCCCATAAGTAGTAGAAAAATTGGACCATCAATGGCTTGTCGAGACCAAGTTGGTGATAGACTGCGTCATAGCTTTCCTGGCTTGCGCGTTCTCCAACGATGGCCAAAACCGGATCGATTGGCATCACCCGACCAATGACAAAGGTCACCAGAAGCAGCCCAAGCATGGTCGCCGCGATTGAGCCACATGTGGTCAGAAATTTGCGGAGCCAGGCTGGGAAGGGCGCAGATTTGCGCCCCTCTTCTGGCTGCGATGTCACGGAGACCATATTATTTGGTCACTTGCCAATAAGACGCAGAGGTGATTGCCTGCCCGCCAGAGAAATTCATGACTTTTTCGTTCATGGCGTTTTGTTCAATCTGCTGGGCCATGACAATAAACGGCGAGGTTTCGCGGAACTCTGCCTGGATCTCGTCATAGAGTTTCGCGCGAACAGCACGATCATTCTCGACCACGGCGGCGGCGGTTTTTTCGGTCAGACCGGCCGTGTCCCAACCATTGCGCCAGGCGAGAAGACCGGTGGCATTGGCCTCTTTGGAATTGTCGGGGTTAAAGGCAAACGTGCCTGCGTTGGTATGTGGATCCGGATAATCAGGGCCCCATGCACCAAGGTATACGTCTAGTTCACGCGCACGATATTGGCCAAGGATCTGTTTGCCGGTTCCAACTGTCAGGTTCACCTTGATACCCGCTGCGGCGGCATTGTTCTGGAAACTCTGGGCGATTTCCAACCGTTCCTGCGCCTCACGCACGCCAACAGTCAGTTCAAGCCCGTCAACTCCGGCTTCTTCCAGCAGGGCCTTGGCTTTCTCCAAGTTCAGTGCAAAAGGATTTTCAGATGAAGCCCCCAGATAGGTCTGCGGCAGGAAATTCTGATGAACCGTGTACTGACCTTTGAGGAACGATTGGGTCATTCCTTCATAGTCGACCAGATATTTAAAGGCTTCGCGCACTTTTGGTTTGGACAGAACCGGATGTTGCTGGTTTAGGGACAGATACATCAGGCGCCCCTTCAACTCGTCGACGACCTTAACACCTTCAACCGAGGAAATGCCCGCGACATCTTCTGGGTTCAGGTTGCGGGCCACATCGATGTCGCCTCGTTCCAGCTGCAGGCGTTGTGATGCGCTTTCTTGGACGTGTTTGATGATAACGCGGGTCATCTCTGGCGTGCCGCGATAGTAGTCGGGATTGGCGGTCATGACGACGCTGTCGCTTGGGTTCCAAGCTTGCACAGAATAGGCGCCGGAACCTGCGGAATTTGTCTTGAGCCATTCGTTGCCCATGTCGCCGTCTACTTCATGTGCAAGAACGGTCTTTTTATCAACGATGCCCCCGATGGTTGCGGTCAGGCAGTTCAATACAAAGGACGTCGCATAGGGCTGATCGGTGGTGATCGTAACGGTGTCCCCGTCTGCCTTAATGGTTTGCGCAACGTTTTCGGCGCTAAACCCAAATTGCGTTAGAATAAAAGATGGCGTTTTGTTCAACAAAACAGCACGTTGCAGAGAGAATTCCACGTCTTCGGCGGTGACTGGATTTCCAGAGTGAAAGCTTAATCCCTCTTTGATTTTGAAGGTAATTGTGGTGCCATCATCGGACACCGTCCAGCTTTCGGCAATCTCAGGTTTGTAACCGGCGTCCAAGTCAGTTGGATCGAAATTCACCAATTTCATATAGACATTGCGCGACACATCTCCGCCCGCGAATTCAAAACTCTCGGCGGGATCCAAGGTCGTGATGTCATCAATGCGCATGGCAACAACCAAAACATTGTCTGGTGTTGCGGCAATGGCCATAGGCGACGTGCTAATGGCAAGTCCGATGGCGGCACCCGCCAATAGGGATTTGAAAATCATCATAGTACCTCTCCTGATTTATAGTGATCCAAAGTGGGAAACCGTGGGGCTGATCTTGCGTCAGCCTCCCCAGGTTTTGGCCAACACGCGCAGCCAATTCTTGTGGCAGAGCTTTTCGATCAGCTCTGCATCATATCCGTGAGCGACCATCGCCTGTCGCAAATTGGGCAAGTCCGTCACTGATGTGACGTCTTGGGGTACTGTGGCCCCGTCGTAATCAGACCCCAAGCCAACGCGATCCTCGCCAACCACAGAAATCAGATGATCCAAATGTTGCAACATCTGATCCAGCGACGTATCGGCCCTGTTTTGCCCGTCTGCCCGCAGAAAACACACAGCGAAATTCAGTCCGACGATGCCGTCACTTTCGGCAATTGCGGCCAATTGCTTGTCTGTCAGGTTTCTAGAGTGCGGGGAAACCGCATGCGCGTTTGAATGGGTCGCAACAAGCGGCGCGTCCGATATACGCGCAACGTCCCAGAACCCGGCTTCGTTGAGATGGGACAAGTCTACCATGATTTTGAGTTGATTGCAGCGCCGGATCAATCGTTTGCCATGATCGCTGAGGCCGGCCCCAATATCTCCGGTCGACGGAAAGCGAAACGGCACCCCTTCACCAAAGATGTTATTGCGGCTCCAGACGGGCCCTAGTGAGCGTAATCCAGCGGCATGAAGCAGGTCTAAGGCATGCAAATCTTCATCAATGCCTTCGGCACCTTCGATATGAAAGACCGCAGCCAGTTTGTTTTGTGACCAGGCTGCGTGAATATCGGCGACATTGCGCACGATTTTTAGATCACCACGTCGGTCCAATTCGGTCAGAAGGGCGCTTTGATGAAGCACAACACTGATCGCGACTTCCCAGTCGATTGGGTCCGGCAGGGGTAGATCGTAGCTGTCAGAGGCCGTTGCCTTTAATTTTTCATCCAGATCAATGGGGGAGGGCACGTAGACCGCAAAGAACCCACCTCCGAACCCGCCTTGTCTCGCCTTGGGCAGATCGATTGCGCCGTCGCGGCCTGTACGAAAACTATCCAGTGCTGCTCGGCCGCCTTCAGAATAAAGACGTAAGAGCACATCATTATGGCCGTCAAAAACGGCAGGGATCGCCTCAACCATGAGATTACCTTTGTGAAAGTATCACGATGGTTGCGACTCAGCGTGCATAGATCAATAAAATGTGCATGAGTTAAACTCATTGATCCATAACGGTTTTGCAGGATGGCTGGCGCGCGCACAGGACGAATGGGACACTCTATAGCTGAGTATGAGGCGTTTCGCGCCTTGATTCAGGCGGGAACGGCCACAGCTGCGGCGGCGCAGCTGGGGGTGTCACAATCAGCCATCTCGCGTTCGATTGCATCGTTGGAAACCCGTCAGGGGCGCATATTTTTTGAGCGAATTGCCGGACGCCTGCAACCCACTCAGGAAGCGCTGGTTCTAAACCGGCGCCTGGATTCCCTGTTTGATGCGTTAGATTTAATTGATGGACCGTCAGAACCTGTGTCGGAAACACTGCGTCTGATTGCTCCGCCGTCTTTTGCCCAGCGGTTTCTCGTGTCCCACATAAACCGGTTTTTGCAGATCAACCCGCATTACTACGTCAGTTTTGAAGTCAGCACGAATGATGATGCGGTCACCGGAATTTTGGACGGGCGATTTGACTTGGCGATTTGCGGCGTGGATGCATCTCGGGCAGGGGTAAAACTGATCTCCTACAGATCCGTCAGCGCGGTCTGCGCTATGAGCCTGGACCATCCCTTTGCCACGCGGAGTGAGATCAGCCCGGCGGATCTTGACGGGCAGAATTTGATCGCGCTTACCCGGCGACATGTGCGACGAGGACAGTTAGACCGGTTGTTGAATCAGGAACAGGCAAAACCGCATGTTGTGGCAGAAGTGTCAACTTCATATGCAGCGGCAGATCTTGCTAGAGAAGGGATGGGCATTGCGGTGATCAACCCATTTCCTCTTTACCACTATCGATCAGATGAGATGGCGTTTGTTCGCTTCAACTCGCCAATTGCGTATAAAGTGCATTTTGCAGTGTCGTCACAACAACCTGTACCACGTATTGCCCTCGCTTTTATGCGCCATGTACGTCTGAATACGCCTTCGGATCCCTTTTCCTGTATGAGCAAGTGATAACTTCGGGGCGTCGCCCGGCATGTGGAACGCCACATTGCAGATGTGACCTTCCACAAGCTTTGATTTTAATGCTCTAACGAAACCCCTGAAGCACACGCCGCGCAGCAGCGACCACCGGGTCATGCGTTTCCTTTAGGATGCTGACCCGATCAAACCGATCTGGATCGCTGTTCACCGCCTCTCGCAACGCGGTGCCAAAAGCCATGCGCAGCTCGGTTCCGATGTTGAATTTGCAGATCTTTGAGCCGCGTGCCAATCGGGTTCGCTGCTCCAGCGGTACGCCGGAACCGCCGTGGATCACCAATGGAACCTCGGTGACCGCCTCGATGGCACGGATGCGGGGTTCGTCCAGCCCGCCTTCCTTGTCCTGTTGCAAATGCACGTTCCCGACCGAGATCGCCATGGCGTCCACACCGGTGTCACGGGCGAATTTTGCCGCTTCCTCAGGGTCTGTTCCGGCAGAGTTTTCACCGCCGGAATAGCCGACAAAGCCGATCTCCCCTTCGCAGGACACACCCGCCGCATGTGCCATTTCCACAATGTCGCCCGTGTCATCAATGTTTTGCTGCAACGGCGTGCGCGAGCCATCAAACATGACAGAGGTGAAGCCGCTGTCGATGGCAATCCGGCAATCCTCGGCTGAATATCCGTGGTCCAAATGAGCCACCACCGGAACCGAAGCGCCTTCGGCCAGGTGGCGGAACATTTTGCCCAAAATCGGCAGCGGCGTATGTTCGCGACACGACGGGCCAGCCTGCAGGATCACCGGGCAGTTCTCGGCTTCGGCCGCGGCTACATAGGCGCGCATATCTTCCCAACCCAGCGTCACCAACCCGGCTACCGCGTGACCGTTGGCAAGTGCCGGCTGCAGAACATCTTTTAACGTTACAAGGGTCATTTGAACTTGGCCACCATATCCATGATGCCTGGGATGGTGTGCAGCTGTTCCTCATGCGTGGGTTGGAAATACTGTTTCAGGCTGCGTTGGCTGAGGCCGCCCAGAATGGTGAAGTAATACATCTGATAGCCCGGTAGAACCGCACAAGGATGATATCCTTTGTCCAGCATGATCGTGGACCCATCCATGATATGATAAGCCTCACCCGGTTTGTTGTCTTCACGCTGCAGCATCTGCACGCCCGAGCCATAGTTGGGCTTGAACCGAAAGTTATAGGTCTCATCATGGCGGGTTTCGATCATGTCACCGTCATCACCGGGACGATCTGTATCGTGTTTGTGGCTTGGGAAGCCGGACCAGCCGCCTTCGCCGACTGTGAACAGCTCAGACACCAGCAGACGGCCGACCTTGTCATGATATTTGGTGCCAAGGATGTGTTTGATCTTGCGGTGGGTTTTGGTGTCGTCTGACCCGTATTGCACCATGTCGATATCCGCCGCACGCACGTCAAACGGTTCCAGAACCTTGTCAAATTTGGCACCCGCGATAAATGTCTCGGTCGCGTCGGTCTTACAGGTGATGCGGACCTTGGCCCCGACAGGCACGTAAACACCTTCGGGTTCCGCGTCCCATACATCTTCGCGGCGCAGGCCCAGATCCGCGTATTTCACACCGTCTACTTCAACATCCACGGTGCCGGTGGCCGGCACGATACAGGTCTCATAGCCAGGTACGGCGTATTCAAAGATTTCGCCTTTGGTCAGTTTGACGATGTTGAAATAGTTCAGCGGAACCAAGTCATGCTCTGCATCCACGATCGGTTTATTCTTATTATCAAAGGGGGGGATATGCATTTGGAGGTTCCTTATTAAGTATCAGTCGGGCCGGCATGAGAGGACAGAAATTCCTCAAGCCCGGCAGTTGTGGGCATCGCCCCGGCGCAGCCTGCGCTGGATACGACAATCGACGCACAGGCCGAGCCGCGCAGCACCGCATCCCGCAGGTCGTGACCCGCCGCAATCGAGGCCAAAAGCCCCGCCATAAAGCTATCGCCTGCTCCATTGGGCTTCACGGCTGTGACAGGGTAGATACCGGTGCGGATTTCCTGGCCATCGACCAGGGTGATCGCGCCTTCATGGCCCATTTTGTAAATCACCATCTTACCGCTCGCGGCCAGTTCACGGGCCTTATCAAGGCCTTTCTCAATGCCACCGGCCATGAAGCCGAACTCTTCGTCATTGCCAACGATCAGATCGCTTTCGTCGCCCGCGCGTGACAGCACATCGGCTGCAACTTCGGGAGACGGCCAGCTGTACGGGCGGTAATCAATATCAAAAATCACCGGCAAGCCCGCCGCCCGCGCGTGTTCAAACGCCCGAAACGTTGCACCGCGCGACGGTTCGGCGGCAAAGACGGTGCCAGCGGTGATCAGCGCGGTGAAATCGCTGTAGCGCACCGCATCCATATCTGCCTCGGTCACCTGAAAATCAGCCGCACCGTTGCGATAGATGACGTTTTGGAAATCCTCGATGCAGCTTTCATAAACCGCGAGCGAGGTGCGATATTCGCCGCCAATGGCCCGCACATAGGACGTGTCGACGCCATAGTCGCGCAATCGATTGATGCAGAACCGACCCACCGCATCATCCGATACGGTTGTGACAAGTGCAGCTTGGCTGCCCAATTTAACCAGGCCCGCACAGATATTGGCTGATGATCCACCAAGATCAGCGCGAAACTGGGTGGCATCTTCGCTCTTGGTTCCGATGGGGTCGGCGAACATATCCATGCCCGCCCGACCAAACACCGCAAAGTGGTTGCCTTTGACGCCGTCAATCAATGCAGACATTATACGCCCTTCCGCTGCTTGTTGCGGGAGGATTCCCAATCGATGTGCGCGGCACGGACCTTGTCGCTTTCGGTGATATGCGGCGTGCCAACTTCCCACCACGTGTGCCCTTCGGTGGTCCACCCCTCATAGGGGTCCACGTCCATGACAATCACATAGGTCTTGTCGCTGGCCTTGGCGCGCATGAAGGCTTCGCCCAGCTCGGCCGGGTTCGCGACTTTTTCCGCCGTGGCCCCCATTGACGCCGCATGAGCCACAAAATCGACGCCAAAAGGCGCGGGGATTGTGGGGCAGTCGGCCAGCAGATTGTTGAAACTGTCGTTGCCGGTGTTGTTCTGCAGTTTGTTGATCACCGCAAAACCACCATTATCCATCAACATAACGATCATTTTCTTCTGACTCAGAACCGAGGAATAAATGTCTGAATTCAACATCATATAAGACCCATCCCCGCAGAAGGTTATGGTGTCTTGATCCGGTTCTTGTTCGGCCTGCGCGATGCGGGCGCCCCATGCGCCGGCCAGTTCGTACCCCATGCAGGAGAAGCCGAATTCAACATCAACGGTGCCGATATCTTTGGTGCGCCAGTTGGCGGTCACCTCGGCCGGCAGGCCACCGGCGGCGGCGACAACACGGTCGCGGGGATCACACAGATCATTCACCACTCCGATCGCCTGCGCGTATGAATTGGGTCGATCACCATGGGCGACATTGCCCTCAACATAGCTGTCCCATTTCGTGCGCTCACTTCGCGCAAACGCCACCCAATCGGCCGGGGTCTTATACTTCAACGCGGCGGCCAAAGCGTTCAACGTCAGTTTTGCATCGCCCACAACCGTCAGCGACATATGTTTCGCTGCATCGTGACGGGCCGCGTTTACCCCAATAATGCGCGCATCCGGCGCAAATGCGGTCCAGGAACCGGTGGTGAAATCTTGCAACCGGGTTCCAACCGCCAGAATAACATCGGCTTTTTCGGCAATGGCATTGGCACTGTCTGACCCGGTGACGCCAACAGGGCCGATATTCAGCGAATGGGTTGCAACCATATTGGCCCGCCCGGCGATGGTTTCGACCACCGGGATCTGATGCGCCTCCGCAAATGCGGTCAGCTCAGCCACCGCTCCGGAATATTGCACACCGCCACCGGCAATGATCATCGGACGTTCCGCTGCGGCCAGTGCTGCAATCGCATCTGCGATTTCTGCCTGATCTGGGGATTGGCGACGAATGCGGTGGACATGTTTTTCAAAAAACTTGACTGGATAATCATAGGTCCAGCCCTGCACGTCTTGCGGCAGGCCCAAAAACGCCGGACCACAATCGGCCGGATCCAACATGGTGGCAATGGCCGCAGGCAGCGATTGAATGATCTGCGCCGGGTGACAAATACGATCCCAATACCGCACCACTGGCTTAAACGCGTCATTCACGCCAAAGGTGGGATCGTTGAAATTCTCCATCTGCTGCAAAACAGGGTCTGGCAGGCGGGTAATAAAGGTGTCGCCACACAACAGCAGCATCGGCAAACGGTTGGCGTGCGCCAGACCTGCCGCGGTGACCAGATTGGATGTACCCGGGCCCGCACTGGCAGTGCAGAACATAAACCGACGGCGCAGCCATTGTTTGGCGTAACCAGCTGCCGCGAATCCCATGCTTTGCTCGTTCTGCCCACGGTATAGTGGCAGCTCCTCATGCACCGTGTTCAATGCCTCTCCGAGACAGGTCACGTTGCCATGGCCAAAGATGCCAAAACCGCCGCCACACAGGCGCATTTCCTCCCCATCAATTTCGATGAACTGGTTGGTAAGCCAACGAATTATAGCCTGCGCAGTAGTCAGGCGTATGGTGTCCTGTGGTGACGTCATATCTCAAGCGACCCTTCCGGAAATTTTGTCGCAGCAGCGAATGCAGCTTGCGCGGATTTGATTCTCAAGATACTAGTTTTGCAACCGGTTGCAAAATATATTTTTGAAGAAAGGGCGCAAGCATGACGGAAATTGGGATCGGCATCCTTGGCGGAGGCTACATGGGCAAGGCCCACGCGGCTGCAATGGCTGCCGTGGGACCCGTATTCAATCCGGCGCTCAGGCCGCGTTTGGAAATGGTTGCTGCCTCCACGATGGTTAGCGCCGAACGCTATCGCGCAGCCTATGGATTTCAACGCGCCACCGATGATTGGCGTGTATTGGTCAATGACCCCAAGGTCGAAGCGCTGGTAATTGCAACCCCACAAGAAACCCACCGCGAGATCGCCGAGGCCGCCTTTGCCCTTAAAAAACCGGTGTTCTGCGAAAAACCCTTGGGCGCGTCATTGGACGACAGCGCCGCAATGGTCGCGGCCGCCGATGCATCAGGTGCGCCCAACATGGTTGGTTTCAACTATATCCGCACCCCTGCCAGCCAATTCGCCTGTCAGCTGATCGCTGATGACGTGATCGGTGACGTGACTTGGTTTCGTGGTGAACACACCGAAGATTTTTATGCCGACCCGCAGGAACCCGCCACATGGCGCACCACAGGCATGGCCAATGGCACCATGGGCGATCTGGCCCCGCATATGATCAATGCCGCCCTTGCCCTGATGGGCCCGATCGCCAAACTTTCGGCCCAGGTTGAAACCGTTCACAAAACTCGCCCCGGCGGTGAGGTGACCAATGATGATCAGGCGCAGATGATGTGCCGGTTTGAAAACGGCGCGATGGGGCATATGTTCTTCTCTCGTGTCGCGACCGGGCGCAAAATGGGCTATGCCTATGAAATCACAGGCACAAAAGGCGCAATTCGCTTTGATCAAGAAGATCAGAACGCGCTGTGGCTCTATCGGATGGATGAACCCGAAGCCACGCGCGGCTTTACCAAAATATTGACTGGTCCGGCGCACCCCAATTACGCGGCCTTCTGTCAGGGTCCCGGCCATGGCACCGGCTATCAGGATCAAATCATTATCGAAGCGCGCGACTTTTTGCGCGCGATCGAGACCGGCGAACCGGTCTGGCCCACATTCCGCGACGGCCACGATGTCAATCGTGTCGTCACCGCTGCCCATGCCTCAAACGCAGACGGCAGCTGGAAAGATCTCAACAGTTTCTGAGCATCGGAGAGAAAAGATGACAATCAGAATCGGAAATGCGCCCTGTTCCTGGGGTGTTGAATTTGCAGACGATGACCGTAACCCCACGTGGAAAAGCGTCCTGAAGGATTGCGCCACTGCTGGCTATAAGGGCATCGAACTTGGCCCTGTTGGCTATATGCCCGAAGATCCGGCCGAACTGGCGGATGCGCTGGCAGAACATGATCTGGAATTGATCGGCGGCGTGGTTTTTCGCCCCTATCACGATCCCGCCGCCTTTGATGAGGTGCTGGACGCCACCCATCGCACCGCCCGCGCGCTCAAGGCGCACGGCGCGGAACATATGGTGTTGATCGACTCGATCTCTCCCCGTCGCGCACCTACTGCGGGGCGTGCGTCTGAGGCCGAGCAGATGGACAAGGCCGAGTGGACCGCATACCGCGACCGCATCGCCGAAACCGCACGTATCGGCACCGAAGAATACGGGCTGACCGTTGGCATTCACGCCCATGCGGCTGGCTTCATGGATTTTGAGCCCGAGCTGGACCGTTTGCTCAATGAAGTCGACGAAAAGATCCTCAAGATCTGTTTTGACACCGGCCACCATTCCTATGCGGGATTTGATCCGGTTGCCTTTATGAAACGCAATGTGGATCGTATTTCCTATATGCATTTCAAAGATATCGCCCCAGCCGTCAAAGCCGAGGTCATCGCAAACCGCACCGGTTTCTACGATGCCTGCGGTCAGGGTATTTTCTGCAATCTAGGTGACGGCGACGTGGATTTCCAGGCCGTCCGTCAGGTGTTGTTGGACGCGGGTTTCACCGGTTGGTGCACCGTTGAACAAGACTGCGATCCGCTGCTGGATCCCGATCCCGTCGGTGACGCCCGCAAAAACCGCGAATTTTTGGAATCCATCGGATTTAACTGAGGAACACGGCCATGACCAAGTTAAAATGGGGAATGATTGGCGGCGGCGAAGGCAGCCAAATCGGACCGGCACACCGTCTCGGCGCGCTTGCGGATGGGCGCTTTGAACTGGCCGCGGGCGCATTGGACCACCGTCCCGAAGCCGGGCGCGAATATGCCCAACGTTTGGGTGTTGCTTCCGATCGCGCCTATGGCGACTGGACCGAGATGCTGGCAGGCGAAAAAGATCGTGCTGACCGCGTCGATTTGGTAACGGTTGCAACGCCGAACTCCACCCACTTTGAGATCACCAAATCTTTCCTCGAAGCGGGGTTCAATGTTCTGTGCGAAAAGCCCATGACCATGACCGTCGAAGAAGGCGAAGAAATCGTGCGTGTCTCTGAAAAGACAGGGAAAATCTGCGCGGTAAACTATTGCTATTCGGCCTACCCAATGGTGCGTCAGGCCCGTGCAATGGTCGCCGCAGGTGAGATCGGCAAAGTGCGGCTAGTTGTCACCAACTTCAGCCATGGCCACCACGGCGATGCGACGGACGCGGATAACCCCCGTGTGCGCTGGCGCTATGACCCGGCGATGGCGGGTGTGTCGGGCCAGTTTGCCGATTGCGGCATTCACGCGCTGCATATGGCCAGCTTTATCTGCAATGATGAGGTTGAAACCCTGTCTGCCGATTTTGCCTCCACCATCGCCAGCCGCGAGCTGGAAGACGATGCAATGGTGAATTTTCGCATGAGCGGTGGCACAGTTGGGCGTCTATGGACTTCTTCTGTTGCGATTGGTCGCCAACATGGGTTTGAAATCCAGATCTTTGGCGAAACCGGTGGTTTTAAATGGACGTCTGAGCAGCCAAACCAGCTGATTTATACCCCAGTTGGCGGACGCACTCAGATCATTGAAAAAGGCGAAAGCGGCCTGCACGAAGACGCGCAACGCCTCAGCCGTGTGTCCATTGCCCACCCCGAAGGGTTCCCGCTGGCCGTGGCCAATATTTATTGCGATCTGGCGGATGCCATTCAGGGTGAAGCGCGCAATGGCCTGCCTGATGCAGCCGCCGGCGTGCGCTCTATGGCCGCCGTGCACAGCGCGGTCAGCTCTGCCAAACAAGATGGGGCCTGGGTGGACGCACGTCCGCCAATGTACCGCTAAACTTACAGGCCAAAACGCTTAAGGAGCGGGGCGCAACGTGCCCCGTTCAATCACCGAACAGGGAAAAATTCGCGCCTCCGGATAGCGGTTGGGCGTATCCAGCATCGCCACCATCAGCTCAATCGACGAATTGATAATCTCCCGGATCGGCTGATGGATCGTGGTCAGGTTGATGCTTTCCCATTGGGCCATTTCCATATCGTTCAGCCCAATGATTCCAATGTCTTGTGGGCAGCTATAGGCGCTGTCATCAATCGCGGACAGGGCCCCGATCGACAGGACGTCATCGCCGCAGAAATAGGCCTCGGCCGGGGTGGTTTTCAGCAGGCGCAGCATCTCGCGCCGGCCCGCCTGATATGAATAGGCCTGCGCAAAGCTATAGCTGGTCTGGATTTCCTTATGAGCTGCCATCTCAGACATAAACCCGGTGAAGCGATCCTGTGTGGATGTCGCCGCCTCAGGCCCGCCCATAAAACCCACGCGCTTGTACCCACGTCGCACCAGCTCGCGTGCGGCCATCCGTCCGCATTCCACATTGTCGATGCCAACCACATGTACTTCGGGCGCTGATGAGGACCGACCAAAGGAATGCACCACTGGAATATCCGCCTCACGAAACGCTTTGGCAAACAAGGGCGGCAAGGTGGAGGAGGCCACAACAACCCCATCAACACTGTATTGGCGCAGCATCCTAACGGAGGCCTCGGGATTGGTTTCGCTGGACAGGTTTACCAGCAATGGGCGCAGGTCACGTTCTTGCAGGCCCTTGGTGAACTGGTCGAAAACTTGCAGGAAAATCGGGTTGTGAAAGTTATTGGACACCAGACCAATCAATTTGGTCCGCCCGGTGGTCAGCGATGACGCCAATGCGTTGGGGCTGTATCCCAAATCGCGCGCCGCTTTTTCGACTTTGCGCCGCATCTTGTCAGATACGGACGCCCCATCCGTAAACGTCCGCGATACGGCAGAACGTGAGACTCCCGCCCGTTCGGCGACCTCTTTAAGCGTTACAACCATGTGCCTATTCCCGAAATTCAGTAAGAAAGATTTATCGCGGATTTCAATTTCTTTCAGCATGAATCGTTCGCGGAGGTTTTGCAACCGGTTGCAAAACGATTTGAGATGTGTTTATCTCGAGTCGTCGAGGCACATTTGCCTCAAACGCCGCACGGAGGCGGCGCGACACGGGAGGAAAGTATGATTTCATTTGTAAAGACACTTGCCATGGCATCCGTAGCAGCGGTTCCAATGGCCGCAGCAACAACCGCAGTGGCCGAAGGTGAGAAATATATTCTTGTCAGCCACGCGCCTGACAGCGACAGCTGGTGGAACACCATCAAAAACGGCATCGCCCTTGCGGGTGAGCAGATGAACGTAGAAGTTGAATACCGTAACCCGCCCACCGGCGACCTTGCGGATATGGCGCGTATCATCGAACAGGCCGCCGCATCCGGCCCCAATGGTATCATCACCACCCTGGCTGATCCCGACATCCTGAGCGGTCCGATCCAATCTGCAATCGATAGCGGTGTGGACGTGATCATCATGAACACCGGCTCTCCCGACATTGCCCGCGAATTGGGTGCACTGATGTATGTGGGCCAGCCCGAATATGACGCCGGTTACGCCGCTGGTCTGCGCGCCAAGGGTGACGGCATTGGTTCGTTCCTCTGCGTGAACCACTATATCGTCCAGCCATCGTCGTCCGAGCGTTGCCAGGGCTTTGCTGACGGTCTTGGTATCGACCTTGGCACCCAGATGATCGACGCGGGCCAAGACCCGTCTGAAATCAAAAACCGCGTGTTGGCCTATCTGTCTGCCAACCCAGACACAGATGCGGTTCTGACACTGGGTCCGGTTTCCGCTGACCCCACCCTGCTGGCGCTGGAAGAGAACGGCATGGCGGGTGACATCTATTTCGGCACCTTCGATCTGGGCGGCGAAATCGTCAAAGGGATCAAGGACGGCACGATTGAATGGGGCATCGACCAACAACCCTTCCTGCAGGCCTACCTGCCGGTTGTTGTGATGACCAACTACCACCGTTACGGCGTTCTTCCCGGCAACAACATCAACTCCGGTCCCGGTTTTGTAACTGCTGACGGTCTGACCAAAATCGAAGAATTCGCGGGCGAATACCGTTAATTCCGAAACTTAAGGGCGTCCGTCATACTTCGGACGCCCGATCCCATCCCCATCTTGGCACATTGCAAGTATTGCGAAAGGGCGCTGTCATGAGCGAAGCTGCTCAATCCACCCCCGTAGCCGATGAACGTATCAAAGAGATCTCGGCCCTGCGCAAAGCGCTGATCCGCCCCGAACTCGGCGGCATCGTCGGCACTATTGCGGTATTCACCTTTTTCCTTTTGTTCGCTTTTGACAGCGGCATGTTCAGCGCCCAGGGCGCCATGAACTGGTCGGTTGTTTCGGCCCAATTCATGATCATCGCGGTGGGCGCATGTCTGCTGATGATCGCAGGCGAGTTTGACCTGTCGGTCGGGTCCATGATCGGTTTCGCCGGCATGATGATCGCGATCTTTGCGGTCACGCTGGGTTGGCCCGTCTGGATGGCCATCATTGTGACCTTTGTCCTGTGCACCGCAATCGGCGCCGTCAACGGTTTCATCGTGATCCGAACCGGTCTTCCCAGCTTTATTGTGACGCTTGCCTTCCTGTTCATCCTGCGTGGCTTCACCATCTTTTTGCCGCAGGTTATCGAACGTAAGACCATCATTGGTGGCATCAAAGACGTGGCCGAAGGTGACTGGCTGGCCCCAATCTTTGGCGGCAAGATCTTGGGCGGTCTGTTCCAATGGATGGGCGACGCAGGCCTGATCGCAACCTTCACCCGTGGCAGCCGTCAGGGCCAGCCTGTGGTGGACGGCATCCCGATGTTGATCATCTGGGCCATCGTCCTGATCATTTTTGGCCATATCCTGTTGACCAAAACCAAATTCGGCAATTGGATCTTTGCGGCCGGTGGCGACGCCGAAGCAGCGCGCAACTCGGGCGTGCCCGTGAACAAGGTAAAAGTCCTGATGTTCATGTTCACCGCCTTCTGTGCAACCGTTTTCGCGGTCTGTCAGGTGATGGAATTTGGCTCGGCCGGTGCAGACCGTGGTCTGTTGAAGGAATTTGAGGCGATCATCGCCGTGGTCATCGGCGGCGCGCTTTTGACTGGTGGTTATGGCTCGGTTCTGGGCGCAGCCCTTGGGGCGCTGATCTTTGGTGTCGTGCAGCAGGGTCTGTTCTTTGCCGGCGTCGAAAGCTCACTGTTCCGCGTGTTCCTCGGCATCATCCTTCTGGGCGCTGTGATCCTGAACACCTACATCCGTCGCATCATCACAGGGGAGCGTTGATCATGAGCAGCGATAAAACTCCGATCATCAAGATGCAGAACATCGAGAAACATTTTGGCAGCGTAATCGCGTTGGCCGGTGTCTCGGTTGATGTGTTCCCCGGCGAATGCCACTGCCTGTTGGGCGACAACGGCGCCGGGAAGTCCACCTTTATCAAAACTATGTCGGGCGTGCATAAACCCACCCATGGTGAGATCCTGTTCGAAGGCAAGGAAATGCACTTTGCCGATCCGCGCGATGCGATCTCAGCCGGGATTGCCACCGTGCACCAGCATCTGGCGATGATCCCGTTGATGTCTGTCAGCCGCAATTTCTTTATGGGCAATGAGCCGGTCAAAAGCGTGGGCCCGTTGAAACTGTTCGACCATGATCACGCCAATACGGTCACCATGGATGAGATGCGCAAAATGGGTATCAACCTACGGGGGCCGGATCAGGCGGTGGGCACATTGTCCGGTGGTGAGCGTCAGACGGTGGCAATTGCTCGCGCGGTCTATTTCGGCGCCAAGGTTCTGATCTTGGATGAGCCAACCTCGGCCTTGGGTGTGCGGCAAACCGCAAATGTTCTAGCCACCATCGACAAGGTGCGCAAACAGGGCATCGCGGTTGTCTTTATCACCCACAACGTCCGCCACGCGATGGCGGTGGGCGATCGTTTCACCGTGCTGAACCGCGGCAAAACCTTGGGCACTGCACAACGCGGTGAAATCACTCCAGAAGAGCTGCAGGATCTGATGGCCGGTGGTCAGGAGTTGGTCCAGCTGGAAGGCAGTTTGGGCGGCACTGTATGACGGCACACCGTTGCATTTAACATAATGCCAATTATCAACAACACAGGCCGTAGCTCAATGAGAAACGGCCTGTGTTGTTTTGAAGTTCTGGCTCAATCAGAGCTTACCACTTCTTTTGCAGCTCAA
The DNA here is from genome assembly GCA_947497985.1 of uncultured Paracoccaceae bacterium. GTDB lineage: Bacteria > Pseudomonadota > Alphaproteobacteria > Rhodobacterales > Rhodobacteraceae > Epibacterium. The sequence goes on along the minus strand of CANMIX010000002.1, from coordinate 54,355 downwards.
TCGGGATGATGGCGCCGCGATGTTGGATCACTTCGGCGGCCATGTCGTGTCCGGACATTAGCGCCTCGGCCTCGGACTGGCCTTTGACCATTGCGGCCAGGAAACCAGCGTTGAAGCTGTCGCCTGCGGCGGTGCTGTCGATCACGGTTGTGACCGGGGTGAATTCAACGTCACATTTTTCCTGAGACAGGGCGATTGGTCCCTCTTCACCACGTTTCAACGCACCATGAACAACGCCAAAGGACGCCAGACGTTCCAGCACTTCGTAATGGGACGCGTCCCCATAAAGCGCCATTTCGTCGTCAACGGAAGGCAGGCCGATGTCGCAGCGCTTCCAGATCTCGGTGTTGACGCGAATCGCGGTCTCGGAATCTTCCCACAAATGCGGACGGTGGTTGCTGTCATACACAACCAACCCGCCATTGGCGCGGTATTTGTCCAGCGCTGCAATCAGTGACTGCCGGACCGAATCCGGTAGGATTGCCACGGTGATCGCCGAAAGCAGGATCAGATCAAAGTCCAAGAGACTGTCAAAAGAGATGTCGCAGGGTTCTGAAAACAGCGTGCGTGCGGCGCTGTCAGACCGCCAATAGGTGAAGCTGCGTTCGCCCATATCGTCGGTTTTGATCGCATAAAGACCGGGCACCTTGTTGGTGCGCCGTTCGATATAGCCGGTGCCAATGTCCTGGGCCTTCATCTGATCCAGAATGCGGTCTGAAAAGTCATCGACCCCCAAAGCCGTGAGGTAGGTCACCTCTGCATTTGACTCACGAAGCAGCCGGGCCAGGTAGACGGCCGTATTATAAGTATCGCCAGCAACGTTAAGATCAGCGGTGTCGCCATGGCTGACGAGCTCGATCATAACTTCGCCAATACAGGCAATCTTGCGAATTTCTTGTGCCATTTCGTGGAGGCTCCTAGTGGTTGTCGCGCGGCAAGGACTTGCCGGCAATGTCGCGATAGTTGTCTGCGTCGCGCAAGGTCATACCCTTATCAAAAGGCTCTACCTTCTCGCGGAAGTATTGCTGCCAGGGGGACTGGCTCTCGGGGGCGGGGTAGCCGCCGTTTGCGTCCAGTTCGGTGCGGCGTTGGTCCAGTTCGGACTGTTCCACCAACATATGAACTGTGCATTCATTCAAATCGATGCGCATGCGATCGCCGCTGCGCAGCAGGGCCAAGCCACCGCCATCAGCCGCTTCGGGTGCCGCATTGAGGATCGAAGGTGACCCGGATGTGCCGGATTGACGGCCATCGCCCATGCAAGGCAGGCTGTCGATCCCCTGTTTCAACAGATAGGACGGGGCACGCATATTCACAACTTCTGCACCACCCGGATAGCCTTTGGGACCGGCGCCGCGCATGACAAGGATCGAGTTTTCGTCAATCGCCTCAGCGGGATCATCGATGCGTTTATGATAGTCTTCGGGGCCGTCAAAAACCACCGCACGTCCTTCAAAAGCATTTAGGTCATCGGGGTTGGATAGGTAACGGGCGCGGAAGTCGTCGCCGATCACGCTGGTTTTCATCAAGGCGCTGTCAAAGACGTTGCCTTTGAGGTTGATGAAGCCTGCGGATGCCAACAGTGGGTTGCTGGCCGGGCGGATGACGTCTTGGTTGGTGCTGCGCACCGAACGATAGTTTTCGCCCATGCTGCGTCCATTGACGCAGAGCGCGTTTGGATGTGGCAGCAGGCCGGCCGCGAGAAGTTCGCCGACAACAGCGGGTACACCGCCAGCCTGGTGGTAGTCTTCCCCCAGATATTCGCCAGCCGGTTGCAGGTTGACCAGCAGTGGGATGTTGTGACCGATAGTCTGCCAATCATCATTGTCCAGCGGTACGCCCAGATGACGTGCGATGGCATTCAAATGGATCGGCGCATTGGTTGAACCGCCAATGGCCGAGTTGATTACAATTGCGTTTTCAAACGCTTCGCGGGTCATCACCTTTGCTGGGCGCAGATCGTCCCAGACCATATCAACAACACGTTTGCCCGCCTCATAGCTGATCTGGCCCCGTTCGCGATAAGGAGCTGGAATGGCGGCGGAGCCCGGCAGCTGCATGCCCAGGGCTTCGGCGAGGGAGTTCATGGTGGAGGCGGTGCCCATGGTGTTGCAATAGCCCACCGACGGTGCCGAAGACGCCGCAAGCTCCATAAAGCCTTTGTCGTCGATTTCGCCAGCGGCCAGCATTTCGCGGGCTTTCCAGATCACAGTGCCAGAGCCTGCGCGTTTTCCGTCGTGCCAGCCATTCAGCATCGGCCCAACAGATAGCGCTAACGCGGGAATCCCAACTGTAGCCGCGGCCATCAACAAAGCCGGGGTGGTTTTGTCACAGCCGATGTTAAGCACCACGCCGTCCAGCGGGTAGCCAAACAATGTCTCAACCAGTGAAAGATAAGCTAGGTTGCGGTCCAGCATTGCGGTTGGGCGTTTGCCGGTCTCTTGGATAGGGTGCACAGGCACTTCGATTGCGGTGCCGCCGGCTGCGATGATCCCGTCACGCACCCGTTTGGTGAGTTCCAGGTGATGGCGGTTGCACGGGCTCAGGTCGCTCCCGGTCTGTGCGATGGCGATGATCGGCTTACCAGATTGGAGCTCCTCACGCGTCAGGCCATAGTTCAAATACCGCTCCAGATAGAGCGCTGTCATCTCGGGGTTTTCCGGGTTTGCAAACCACTTCCGGGATCGCAGTGTCTCTGGGGTAACTTTCGCCATAAGGCCTCCACATGGAAATTGGACCACCATGAGGGTGGTCCAAAGGATAGTTAGGTCATGCCAATAGGCATAAGGTCAGGCGTCGCCGCGCACCGGGCGGTCATTTTCGATGGTAAAGATCATGCCATCGAGAAGTTCGTCCAGGTCTGGACGGGCCGCCGGGCCATTAGAAATGGCGACGATCTGCGCGGTTCCGTCTGGGCGCAAACAGAAGATGCCGGGCTCCGCAAAACGGCGATCGGTCTCTTGTGTCGACAGCGGGTCGCTTACATAAAGGCCCATGGCGCGCATTTCGGGCTCTTGCAAATCATATCCGATGTCGAAGGTCCAGCCGAACTTTTCGATGTCATCTGATACTTTCTCGATGGGGTCGGCGGAAATACAGGCCACATCAAAACCTGCCTTCTCCCAATCGCCGTAGGTCTTTTCCAACTTGTTGAGGTAGTTCTTGCAGCGGCCACAATGTTTGCCGCGATAGACGATCAACAGAGTCCAGCGGTCGCTTTCGCCGCCGACCTTAACGCTTCCACCGCCAAATTTCGGAACCTCAAATGTAGGGAACGCTGCGCCGGCTGGCAATTTTGTGGACTGTGATGTGGTTGAGTCGGTCATATTTCATGAACCTTTCTAGGATTTTACGGGGTTCTGGAGCAAAACAACTTTTTACAAATCGTACAACACTTCTACTGCAGAGGCGATCAACACGCCAACATGGTGGTCACTTATTCACCTCTTTTACAAATTTCACGCCTTATTTCAGTGATTCGATGAGAAAAGTTGCCTGAAAGAACGGTTTCACCTTGCAAATCACGCCGAATTTCAGCCGACACATCGAAAAACGTTAATTTTCCCTTAATGCAGGTTAACGGAATGTTTTTTCTTATAAATTTAGAATTTTTCGCCCCCAAATCGCCCCAAATATAGGGAAGAAAACAGCGATTTTGGGCCGTGAAGCTGCGAAGATTTCAAAAATAAACTTGTAAAGATTTGTAACTCGTGGAAAGAATTTGGCAATGAAAGTCCTGAGGAGGAGACGACTATGAAGTTTAGCAAAATCATCAGCACTGGTGCGTTCGCAGTTGCAGCGACCTTGGCAGCTGTGCCTATGGCCGCACAAGCAAAAGATTGGCGCGGTTGGAACATTCACGTCGAGGACTACCCTGTTTCGCACGGCATGGAAGCGTTCATGGCGGAAGTTGCTGAGAAGACCGGCGGCGAGATCGAAGGTAAAGTTTTCCACGCTGGTGTTCTGGGTTCACAGCCTGACGCGATTGAGCAGCTGCGCCTTGGCATCATGGATTTCGGTGTATTCAGCCTCGGCCCAATGGGTCAGTCTGTTCCAGCAACTAACGTTGTATCGCTGCCATTCATCTTCAAGAGCGTACCACAGATGTATGAGCTGATGGACGGTGCACCTGGTGCCGCTCTGAACGCAGCTCTGGAAGAAAAAGGCATCGTTGCTCTGGGTTACTATGACGCTGGCGCACGTTCTTTCTACAACTCGATCAAGCCGATCAACACGCCTGAAGATGTTCAAGGCCTGAAAGTACGCGTCATGAACAACGACCTGTTCGTTGGCATGGTTGAAGCAATGGGCGGCAACGCCACGCCAATGGCCTTTGCTGAAGTGTACCAGTCGATCAAGACCGGTGTTGTAGATGGTGCGGAAAACAACCCACCGTCCTACGAATCCACAAGCCACTTTGAAGTTGCACAGTACTACTCACTGTCTCAGCACCTGATCATTCCTGAATGCCTGTGCATGAGCAAAAAGACCTTTGACGGCCTGACACCTGAGCAGCAAGAAATCGTCAAAACAGCGGGTAAAAACTCAACCGATCTGCAGCGTAAGCTGTGGGGCGAGCGTGAAGCAGCTTCGATGGAAGTTATCCGCGCTGGTGGTGTTGAAGTGAACGAAATTGCTGACAAAGCACCGTTCCAAAACGCAATGGTTCCTGTTTACGACGCATACCTCGCGGCGAACCCGGAAATGACCGATCTGGTTAACCTGTTCCGCGACGCTAAGTAAATCTAGCCGCACTTAATCAAGTTGCGCGCCAGGCGGGTGCCTGGCGCGCAATTTTTAACTCTGGAGACACTGATTGATGGAAAACGCCCCCCGATGGAAAGTCAGCTCAGAGCGCGTATTAGACCGCCTCAGCTTTCTTTGCATGCTTCTTGCATCTCTTGCTCTTGTCACGCTTGTTGCGACATTCGGTTGGCTCGTTTTTGGTCGTTACGTTTTGAATGCCACACCAACCTGGGTTGAACAACTTGCCCTACTGCTGATCTGCTACATTGCCTACTTGGGCGCGGCAGTTGGTATTCACGAAAACACACACCTTGGCGTAACCCTGTTCAGGGACATGCTCGGAACCAAAGTCAGTGACGTCCTGAAACTGATCATCGACATCGTTCTCGCTGTTTTCGGCTTCATCATGCTGACCGCCAGCATCGAGCTGGTTCAATTCGGCTGGGACACCCTGTTGCCAATGCTGAACATCCCCGAAAGCTTCCGCTCCCTGTCAGCTGCACTGTGCGGCGGGTTGGTTTTCATCTTCGCCGGTATGCGCGCCATCTTCCGTTTGGTGTGCCTGGTGCAACGCGAAACTTATGTTGAAAAAGGCGGCTTCTAACTATGGGCTTGGCAATACTACTTGGGATTTTTGGCGTCGGTGTCGTAATCGGCCTGCCAGTTGCCTTTGCGATGGGTATCGCTGCGGCTTCCGCCTTCTGGTATGAAGGCTTCCCCCTGCTCCTCACTTTCCAGCGGTCGGTTTCCGGTATTTCGGTCTTCTCGCTGCTGGCAATTCCATTCTTCGTTTTTGCAGGCGAATTGATGCTGCACGGTGGCATCGCGATGCGCCTGGTGAAATTCGCATCTGCTCTGGTGGGTCACATCCGTGGCGGCCTGGCGTCGGTTAACATCTTCTCCAGCATGCTGTTTGGTGGCATCTCCGGTTCTGCGGTTGCTGACATCTCGGCTTTGGGTTCGATCCTGATCCCGGTCATGAAAGAGCGTGGCTATCATTCGGATTACGCCGTTAACGTGACCGTGACGTCATCCATTGCTGGCATCGTTATTCCGCCCAGCCACAACATGATTATTTTTGCTGTTGCAGCCGGCGGCGGCATCTCGATCTCCAAACTGTTCCTGGCGGGTATTCTCCCGGGCATGTTGATGTGTTTGTGCTTGGCGATTGCGGCCTATGTCATCGCGATCAAGCGTAATTACCCCGCCGAGCCTTTCCCTGGTTGGAAAGCTGTCGGTGTTGCCTCCATGCAAGCGATCCCTGGCTTGGTGACTGCAATCATCATCGTGGGCGGCGTTCTGTCTGGTATCTTTACTGTTACAGAATCTGGTGCTTTTGGTGCGATCTACGCTCTGCTGCTGACATTCTTTGTCTACCGCACATTGGACTGGGAAGGCTTCAAGACCTCCGTTGTTTCCGCAGTGCGCACCACAGCGATGGTTATGGTTCTGATCGGTTTTGCGAGCTCCTTTGCTTACCTGCTGGCCCTGTACCAAGTTCCTGATAAGCTGAGCGAATTCATCCTCGGGATCTCCGAAGAGAAGGTCATGGTTCTGTTGATGATCAACATCATGTTGCTCGTCCTCGGTATGATCATGGACATGGCTGCTCTGATCCTGATCTGTACACCTATCTTCCTGCCGATCGTAAAAGATCTGGGTATGGACCCAACTCAATTCGGCATCATGCTGCTGGTTAACCTGGGACTGGGACTTTGTACCCCGCCGGTAGGAACCTGCCTCTTTGTCGGCTGCGCTGTTGGGCGAATAAAAATTGAGGAAACGCTCAAGACGATCTGGCCCTTCTACGTCAGCATCTTGGCCGCGTTGATCCTGATTACATACGTACCATCAGTATCCTTGTTCCTCCCCTCCATCCTCGACTAACGAAATTTAGGTCTCGCGTCTGGCGGTCTCCGCCGGACGCAGCTTAAGCCCTAAGCCAAGTTACCGAGCCAATACATAAAGACTATTTGGAAGGTTCCGATCATGTCTACTATCTCGCCCGAAGCTCTTGAAAAACTGAAGAATGTCAGCACTGCGACTCTCACGACGTCTTTGTTTAAACGTGGGTTCCGCAACGTGTATATTCAGGGTCCACAGCGCATCAATCCGGGTCCAAACATGGTCGGTCCGGCCTACACACTGCGCTACATCCCAGCGCGTGAGGATTTGGACGGTCTGGAATCCTTTGCGGATCGTGAAAACCCGCAACGTAAAGGTGTTGAAGAATGTCCTCCCGGTGCGATTTTCGTAATCGACTCGCGTGAAGATTCCACTGCGGCATCTGCCGGTAGCATCCTTGTCACGCGCCTTGCGAAATTGGGTTGCCAAGGTATCGTGACCGATGGTGGCTTCCGTGATACGCCAGAAATTGCGCAAATGGACATTCCAGCCTATCATACACGCCCAAGCGCACCAACAAACCTGACCAAACACCACGCGGTCGCAATCAACGATCCGATTGCATGCGGCGGCATTTCGGTATTCCCAGGTGACATCATGGTTGGCGACAACGAAGGCGTTGTCTGCATCCCTGTTCACTTGGTCGAAGAAGTGGTAGCGGAAACCGAAGAGATGACTGTCTTTGAGGATTTCGTTTTGGAGATGGTACAGGAAGGGGCCTCAACATTTGGTCTGTACCCACCGACCGACCCCGAGACGAAAGAGAAGTTTAAAGCATGGCGAGAACAGAACAACCGGTGACAACCCGCAAACTACGCGGTCCTTTGTCCGCCGGTTCGGGCAAGGATCGCACGCTTGCAGATCACGCTTACGAGAAGATTCTCGCGATGATTTCCAGCGGGCAAATTCAGGTTGGCGCTAAGTTGCCAACCGAACACGCCCTGAGCGATCAACTGGAAGTCTCTCGCCCGGTTCTACGCCGAGCCCTGAAACAATTGCGTGCAGACGGCGTTGTCGTCTCACGTCAGGGGTCCGGTTCATTTGTGCAACGGCGACCAGAAACCGCTGTGTTCGAGTTTGCAGCAGTTGGTTCGATTGCAGATATTCAACGTACGTTTGAATTCCGAGCTGCGATCGAAGGTGAAGCTGCCTTTTTGGCTGCGGAACGGTGTTCAGTAGATGACCTAAAACAGATGCGAGCTATCTTGGCGGAGCTCGATCGGTGTATTCGCGACGGCGAATTGGGTGTTGATGCCGATGAGGACTTTCACCAGGCCATTTGTGCGGCTTCGGGAAACCAGTACTTCACAACGGCAAGAACATCGATGAAGCCCAACATCATGACGGGTCTAAATCTGACGCGGAACCTATCATTGACCAAGTCGAATGAGCGCTTGGAGATGGTCCAGAAAGAGCACTATGCTATTTTGGACGCTCTGGAGAAACGCGATCAAAACGGCGCGCGGGCTGCAATGCGTTCCCACGTCGAAAACGCACGTCGCCGGGTCTTCCAAGGATAAGATTCTCGGTTGTGCGTCCGTGATCCCAGCGATTAAATCATCGCTGGTTTCCTCGGTTTCATGGCGTTGGGAAGGGTTTTCAATGTGCAAAAAATTCCGCGCGATATTTGTAACAATTTGAAAACTGTGACTTGCGCTTGGATGAGGTTCCGATTGAGGTAACATACAAAGTTGAAATCGAATTCTAACGGCGATAGCCTTAATTTATTCGCTTTGTTTGCAATTGTTTAAGGTCCCTAGGTGTCAGGCGAGGACAGCCCACGCAGCGTGAAAGTTGTAATAATTTGTATTGCCAAACCGACACGTATCCCTTAACCAAATGGCATAATTGATGAAGCGCTGGATGCCTCAACGCTGTGTGCTTCATGAGGATCCGGGTTGTGGAGAGTTGCCTGTGAGAACGAGCCCCCTGCAACCCCGACAAATACATATGAATGGAGACTAGAGGCATGGACCTTAAAGGAAAAACAGCGATCGTAACCGGTGGCGGACGTGACATCGGCCTGGGCTGCGTTATGGAACTGGCGAAACGCGGCGCAAACGTTGCGATCAACTACTTCCAAAGCTCTGAAGGTGCGGACAAAGCTGTTGCTGACATCGAAGCACTGGGCGGCAAAGCTTTCGCACTCAAAGGCGATCTGACCAAAGAAGACGACGCAAAAGCTCTGGTTGCGAAAACTGTTGAAGCATTCGGTAGCATCGACATCCTGGTTCACAACACTGGCGGCATCATCGCACGCGTTCCAATGAGCGAAATGACTCTGGAACACTGGAACGGTGTTATGGATCTGAACGTTACATCCTACGTTCTGATGGTTCGCGAATGCCTGCCTCACTTCAACGAAGGCTCGTCCATCGTAGGTCTGGCATCGCAAGCTGGCCGTGATGGCGGTGGCCCAGGTGCCGGTGCATACGGTGCATCCAAAGGTGCAATCATGACCCTGACACGTGGTCTGGCCAAAGAGTTGGGTCCCAAAACACGTGTAAACGCAGTTTGCCCAGGCATGATCGACACCGATTTCCACAACATCTTCACCAAGCCGGAAGTACGTGCGCATGTTGCAAACGTCACTCCGCTGAAGCGTGAAGGTACGTCTGAAGACGTTGGTAAATTGGTTGCGTTCCTGGCATCCGACGAAGGCGCCTTTGTTACCGGTGCAAACGTAGACATCAACGGCGGCATGCTGTTCTCGTAATTGACTGCGCGGCGGGTATTCATCCGACTGCATAAACCTATTGAAAAGGTGATATAAATGGAACTAAGCGGCAAACATTTGATCGCTGGCGAATGGGTCGAAACGTCTGAACGTTTCGCGTCGGATCCCGCCCACGGAGAGGCACATTCCTTCTCTGCAGGTACAACAGATTTGGTCGCGCGCGCTTGTAGCGCGGCCGAAGATGCCTTTTGGACATTTGGTTACAGCACGCGCCAATCCCGCGCGGACCTGCTGAACACCATTGCCGAAGAACTGGTCAAGCTGACCGACGACATCGTCGCGATCGGCAGCCAGGAAACTGGCCTTCCTACAGCCCGCCTGCAAGGTGAGCTGGGTCGGACCACTGGCCAGCTGAAACTGTTCGCAAGCCATATCCTAGAAGGCGACTATCTGGACGAACGCCACGATGCAGCCCTGCCCGATCGCGCGCCAATGCCGCGCCCGGAAATCCGCATGGTACAGCGTCCCATTGGCCCGGTTGCGGTCTTTGGCGCGTCCAACTTCCCGCTCGCGTTCTCTACTGCGGGTGGTGACACCGCCGCAGCATTGGCCGCTGGTTGCCCCGTTGTGGTCCGTGGTCACCACGCACACCCCGGCACCTCTGAGCTGGTTGCCGCAGCGATTGATGCTGCACTCAAGAAATTAGATCTGCACCCTGGCGTATTCTCCCTAGTCCAGGGTGGCGGGTTGGATGTTGGCCAGGCTCTGGTTCAACATCCACTAATCAAGGCCGTTGGTTTCACCGGATCTTTGCGCGGTGGCCGTGCATTGTTCGACCTGTGCGCCCAACGCCCCGAGCCGATCCCGTTCTTTGGTGAGCTGGGTTCCGTGAACCCAATGTTCATGATGCCGGAAGCAATGAATGCGCGTGCCGCGGATATTGCTACTGGTTGGGCGGCGTCGCTGACCATGGGTGCAGGCCAGTTCTGTACGAACCCTGGCGTAGTGGTTGTGCTGGACGGCGAAAACGCGGATGTCTTTGAACAGACAGCTGCCGAAGCGCTGAAAGCCTCTGCGGCACAAACAATGCTGACTGACGGTATTGCCAACGCTTATGTTCAGGGCCGCGAGCACATCAAATCCCTGGATGGCGCCAAAACCTTGCTGACGTCCGATGCTGATGCGCCTCGCAGCGCAACGCCCAGCCTGTTTGTCACCACTGGTGCAGAATGGTTGGCGGATGAAAGCCTTGGCGAAGAAGTCTTTGGCCCATTGGGTGTGATTGTTCGGGTTGCTGACCTGGATGAGATGAAGACGCTTGCGCTGAACCTCGAAGGTCAGCTGACCTGCACCTTGCAAATGGATGATGGCGATCTGGAAGCGGCACAAGCGCTGATGCCAATCCTGGAACGCAAAGCAGGCCGTATCCTGGCCAATGGTTTCCCAACCGGTGTCGAAGTTTGTGATGCAATGGTTCACGGTGGCCCCTACCCGGCCTCGACCAACTTTGGTGCAACCTCCGTGGGTACTTTGGCGATCCGTCGCTTTGTGCGCCCGGTTAGCTATCAGAACCTGGCCGAAGGCCTGCTGCCGAAATCCTGATTTCGGCGTGGTGCGATCCCTTGAGTCGCGCCACTGCGCATCAAATCATAGAAACAGGGCGCGAGATCAAACCTCGCGCCCTGTTTTCGTCTCAACTAGGAAACGGACCCGCTTATTGCACAACCCGTCGGGATGGGATCGTTCGGGCCATCACCGCCATCGGCGCAAAGCGAATTTGGTGACGGGTTGGCGACACACCAAATTCCCGTGCAAAATGTTTAGAGAAATTGGAAGACGAGCCAAACCCGCAGGCCACTGAGATTTCGGAAATTGGCATGTCGGTCTGCTCTACCAGTTTGCGCGCCCGGCGCAGGCGTAACGAGCGGTAGAAGGCGCCGGGTGTCTGCCCCAGGTACTCTTTGAACCGGCGTTCGAATTGACGGATTGAGATCCCTGTGGTTGCGGCCAGTTCGGTCATCGACAGCGGATCCTCGATATTGCTTTCCATCGCGGAAATGGCTTTTTCCAGCTTTACAACCCGCAGAGCGATCACATCGTTTTCGCTGCGCGGCTGCTCATCCTGACCATTGCGGATTTTGTCGACCAACAAGACATTGCTAACCGCGCGGGCCAGATGCGCCGAATAGGGTGCCACCACCAGACAAAGGATCACGTCCACAGTGGAGGCCATGCCGGCCGCCGTGGTGACACGTCCAACACGAGAATACAGTGGCAACGTACCACTTGGTACTCCATCCGCGGTGGCGCGCGCCTGCTGATCTTCCCAATGGACCGTGATGTCGTTGACATGCGGATAAAGCCGTTGCCATTCAGACGCCATGTCGGACATCAGGATCATATTCTGACCCATCCGTTCAAACCGGCGCAATACGGGAAGCAGGTGCGGCAGGCTTGCCCGTACCCCCTTCCCGCCAAGCACAATCAGGAAGTCCGGGTTCACCACATTCTCGGCAGGCAAAGGGTTTGCTTCGATGAACATGCCGCCGATCCCTTTGACCATGCCACCCTGCTCGGTTGAGCAAAGTTCGACTTTGAATTGGACGTCGCGGCCAATGCGGTTGGCAATGCGCAGCGTGTCCTGAAGAAGTGCCAGTTCAGTAGGGACAAACCCGTCTTGAACCAGAATGCGTATATGAACCCGTTCCACCTGTCGCCTACCCGCGCATCAGTGCGTAAGACGGGTCGTAAGGTGAGAACGCGATCACGGTTGCGGTGACCATTTCGCCACAAAGGTCCAGTTGAACTGTGCTGCCAACGTTGGTCAGATCAGGGTTCACAAAGGCATAGGCGATGTTCATATCGCAGCGATACCCCCAGTCGCCGGATGTCACGGTGCCCACAACTTTGCCGTCCTTCATCAGCGACGCCCCGGGGTGCGCCGGCGCTGTCTTGGTGTTGATGCTGAAACAAGTGAGTTTCTGGCGCAGCCCTTCGACCTGACGTTTCATCAGCGCCTCTTTACCGATGAAATCCACTGATTTGTCGAGTTTAACAAAACGATCCAACGACGTTTCAAAGGGGTCAAATTCGGTCAGCAGGTCGGCTTTCCAGTGCATAAAGCCCTTCTCCATCCGCATTGAGTCCACTGCTCGCGCGCCAAAAAGCTTCATGCCAAACGCTTCGCCCGCCTCACGCAACGCCAGATAGGCCGCATAAAGCGATTGGTTCGGGACGTGGATTTCATAGGCCAGCTCGCCGGAGAAGGAGACGCCTAGAACGGTTGCAGGTGCAAACCCGATGAAGCATTCGCGTACCGATAGCCATGGGAAGGCCTCTTTGGACCAGTCACCCCGCGATACAGCCGACAAGACTTTGCGTGCATTGGGGCCGGCCAGAACCAGAATGGTTTGATCGTTGGTCAGGCTCTTGATCTGAACGTCTTCGCCTGCGCCAATGTGGGTTTGCAGCCAATCCATGTCGTGGAATTCCGCTGCCGCGGCCGAGCCGTACCAGACACGGGCCTCGCCTCGGTCGGATGCGGGGATGTTTGCGATTGTCGCTTCGCCTTTGACCATGCCGTGATCATTCAGCAAATACCCCAGACCCACGCGCCCGTCACGTTTCGTGACATTGCCGCAGATCATGCGATCAAGGAAGCTGTGACGGTCTGCACCCGTGATTTCAAACCGGTTGAAGCCGTTGACCTCACACAGGCCGACGTTTTCCTGCACGTTTTTGACCTCTGCGCCGATCAGATCAAATGCTTCATCAAAGTTGAAGCTGAGCGAGGGGTGGAAATCGGGGCCCGGCTTGATGTAGTCGACGCGTTCCCAGCCGTTGACGACGGTGAACTCTGCACCTTCGGCTGCCAGCACCGGGGTGATCGGCGTGGTTTTGGCCGGACGCGCGGCGGGGCGGTGTTCGTGCGGGAAGTGGAACCGGAATTCGTTCTGATAGTCTTCGATCGCTTTCAGCGCGGTCACTTCGACATTGGCATGGCCGGTGAAGCGGCGCGGATCAATGCACCATGTGTCATAGCAGGCTTCGCCGTGCACGATCTGTTGTGCAAGCAACCAGCCGTGGCCGCCGCCTTCGCCCAGACCGGCACGCAGGCCGATGATGCAGAACGCGTTGCGCTTGCCGGGGATTGGACCAACCAAGGGCGCACCGTCGATGGTATATGTGATCGGTCCGTTCACGATGGAGCGGATGCCCGTCTCTTCCAACGCAGGCATGCGTTCGAATGCGCCGGCCAGAACGTCCATGACACGGTCTAGATCATCCGGACACAGCGCGTTCACAAAATTCGGATCAATCCCGTCCATGCCCCAGGTCTTACATTCCTGTTCATAGAAGCCGACCAGCAGGCCATTTTTCTCTTGGCGGGAATAGTAGTCCGAAATCGGGCAGCGCAGCAGCGGCATACGTTTGTCGGATTCCACAATCGCGAGGATGTCTTCGGTCAGGAAGTATTGGTGCTCCATCGAGGCAACAGGGTGGTGCACACCCATCATCTTACCCACTTCGTTCACGCGATACCCGCAGGCGTTGACGACGATATCACAATCGATGTCGCCTTTTTCGGTGTGAACGGTCCAGGTGTCATCCTTGTGCTGGGTCAGCGCCGTCACGGGGGTTTCGCGATAGACCTCAGCGCCGGCCTGACGCGCGTGATATGCCAACGCCTGACACAGCTGCGCCGGGTCGATGTCGCCATCCAGCGGATCCCACAGGCCGCCCAACAGGTTGGTGGTGGAAATCAGCGGGTGACGGCGTGCACATTCCTCGGCATCGATAATTTCGAAATAAACACCCATACCGCGCGCCATCGAGGCAAAGTGGCGATAGCCCTGCATTTGCTCTTCGGTGTTGGCCAGACGGATGCCGCCATCCGCATGGTGATAGTTGATCGGATATGCCGGGTCCTCCGACAGCTTTTTGTAAAGGTTGATGGAGTGGGTCTTCAGGCCCACCATGGTCTGGTTGCCACCAAAATTAGTGACCTGCGCCGCAGAGTGCCAGGTGGTGCCGCTGGTCAGCTCATTGCGCTCAACCAGAACAACGTCGGTCCAACCTTCTTGGGTCAGGTGATACAGGGTGGAACAACCTGCAATGCCGCCGCCGATGACGACTACTTTTGTACGAGATTTCATGATGCGGGACCTCTGATGCGTTTGACGTCACCTTTGCGTCCGCCAAAGATCCTGAGCAATCATTTCGTGTCTTGTTGGGAAAAATCAAAACATAATTTCGATAGAATCGAAATAAGGTATGCTTTTTTGCACTGTTTAAAAATGTTGCCACGGTGGTCACACCTGTGGCGAGCTTTGACTGCGAATCTTTAGCCGATCAGCTTAAAGCTCTCTGCCAACCAGGGTGTGGCTTGATGGCTGGGAGCAATAATCTGATGCCAGATCAGGCTGCGCAATTTGTTGTCCACCAAGTCCACAACCGATTGAGAACAATCAGGCGTGTTCACCACCGTCAGCGTGCGGGCAAAGCTTTTGTCCGGAAACCGGTGCATGTCTAGACCGGCTTGAAATCGATTGGCCCGTGAAAACATCAGAGGCGTGGTAATCGTCCACCCCGCGTTTGCTGCAACCATAGCCATCAGGGTCTGATTGTTGCTGCATTCAAAATTCCGGGTGGTTGAAACGCTCAGCCGACGCAGCTGGGCCTCGATCAATCGTCCGATTACCAGATTGCTGGAGAAGCGAAGAAACGGCAGCGGCGTCCGGTTTTTCACCACATCCGCCAGCGCATGCGGGCAGCCTTTTGGCAACACCACCACAAAGGGATCGTTGAGCAGGGGGCGCTCGTGCAGGTCACCCAGCTTGTCGCCGGTGGTGGCCGTGATCCCCAACTCCAACTGCCGATTGCGCAGCATCTCAATCACGTCATAGCTGGAATCCGTGTGATACAGAAAATCACAAGCCGGCATGCAACCGGAGAGAAACACCGCAAGTTCGGGGATGATGTCGCTTTCAAAATCTTCAATCGTGCCAATCCGCAGATGGCTGGCATCTGTTGGATCACCGGATGAGGCCTCTGCCTTGGCCTTGCGGATGGTCAACAAGGCCCCTTCGATATTGCGCAGAAAGTTGCGTCCCTTGGGCGTTAGCACCATCGGGCGGCGGGCGTGGTTGAACAGTTCCACCCCCAGATGGATTTCCAGATTGCGCAGGTGATGCGACACCGTACTGACCGTTAGCCCGGTTTCCTGCGCCACGGCCTGCAATGAGCCTTTTTCAGCGCAGATCTGAAACAACTCCATCGATTTCAGGCTCAGATCTTTTGCAGTGTTTGACCGGGACATGAGACGTTTGCTCCAATACTGGGTGCATCCCGCCTAGATCAAACGCACCTTTGTGTCACGCCAACTGGCGCCGTTTGGCGGCGCGTGCTTCGCGGATGACTTGCTCTTGCCCTTTTCGGAAGCTGCTTTCAACAAAATCCATATGGGCAAGCGCCGCGGTTTTTGCCGCCGTGGCGTCGCCCGCGGTAATCGCATCGACCAAAGCGATATGTTGTTCCAGCAGCGCTTTGCCTGTCCCATCCATCGTGCGCAGGAACCTGCGATTGTAGAATACCCCCTCGCGGGTCAGATCATAGACCGAGGCCATCATATGGATCAGCGTTGTGTTCTGGCTGGCATCCACGATCGCTGTATGCAGCCTGATATCCGCCTCCTGTGCGGCATCGTTGTC
Organism: uncultured Paracoccaceae bacterium; assembly: GCA_947497985.1. GTDB lineage: Bacteria > Pseudomonadota > Alphaproteobacteria > Rhodobacterales > Rhodobacteraceae > Epibacterium. The sequence continues at coordinate 38,317 of CANMIX010000002.1, read as the reverse complement.
ATTCTGTTCCCAAGCTTCCTGCATGTCCCGGATAATGTCGCGCAACCGCTCATGATCTGATTGGGTTGCACGTTGGGCTGCAAGGCTGGCGGCAAAGCCTTCCTGCTCGCGACGGTATTCAAGGTAGTCGTAAAACGCTTCGCCGTGACGGGCATAAAGCGCCAGAAACGCCGGTGACATCGCCCGCCCTGTCAGCTTGGCGATAAATGTGCCCTCGCCATGGCACACGGTGACCAGGCCATCCCGTTCCAACTGCTTTATGGCTTCGCGCAATTTGGGTCGGGACACGCCCATAACCTCGGCCAGTTCCCGTTCCGAGGGTAGTTTGTAGCCCTCCTTCAAGATCCCGTTCACAATCATCGATTCGATCTGATCCACCACGGATTCGGCAATGGAATCATGGCCAATAGGTTCAAATGGGCTGGAAGATGTCATGATACGGAGCCTTGGGTCATGGTGCAGGTCAATCGCAGAGGTCTAGACAGTTTACCACTTTGACCTACAATAACAAGCACCTCTGAGAGTTGGAATTGGAGACGTAAGAGGATGAGAATATTGCCTAATTGCCATCTTTGAAACGGCTTCTCAATATTGACTTCAACCTATTTGACTGCGTTGCACAGCCACAGTGGTCATCAAAGTGATTGACGAAATTCAGTGGTTAATATTATTTACCACCCAATCCTTTCGTCGCCCAAAACTCGGGAGAGCAGCCATGCGGCTCAATCAGTGCCATAACTTTCAGGACTTTCGCGAATTGGCGCGTCGGCGTTTGCCCGGACCGATTTTCAACTATATCGACGGTGCCGCCGATGATGAGGTGACATATCGCCAAAACACCGCGTCGTTTGACAGTTGCGACCTGCTGCCCTCGGTCCTGCAAGGGGTGAATGCGGTGGATATGTCGGTAACGGTCATGGGCCAACGGCTTGAGATGCCAATCTATTGCTCTCCCACCGCATTGCAACGACTGTTCCACCATCAAGGTGAGCGTGCCGTGGCGGCGGCAGCCGAAAAATTTGGCACCATGTTTGGTGTGTCTTCGTTGGGCACCGTCAGCCTGGAGGAATTGCGTCAGAAACATAAGAACCCGCAGGTCTATCAGTTTTACTTCCACAAGGATCGCGGCCTGAACAAAGCGATGATGCAACGGGCCAAGGACGCGGGCGTTGAAGTGATGATGTTGACCGTGGACAGCATCACCGGCGGAAATCGTGAGCGTGATCTGCGCACCGGATTTTCCATCCCCTTCCGGCTGACCCTGGCAGGCATGTTGCAATTCGCGCTGAAACCGCAGTGGGGCATCAACTATGTCACCCATGAGAAATTCGCCCTGCCGCAACTGGATGAATTTGTCGATATGGGCGGGGGGGCCAGCTCAATCGGGGGGTATTTCTCTGAGATGCTGGATCCGTCGATGAATTGGGATGACGTGGCCGAGATGGTCCAGGATTGGGATGGTCAATTCTGCCTCAAGGGGGTGATGACTGCGGCCGATGCCCGTCGCGCGGTTGAGATCGGCTGCACGGGTATTGTTCTGTCAAACCACGGGGGGCGACAGCTGGACGGCTCACGTGCGCCTTTTGATCAGTTGAAAGAGATTGTCGATGCCGTCGGCGATGAGATTGACGTGATTATGGACAGTGGCATCCAACGTGGCACCCATGTGTTGAAGGCGCTGTCATTGGGCGCCAAGGCAGTCGGCGGTGGACGGTTCTACCTTTATCCGCTGGCGGCTGCGGGACAACCCGGCGTCGAACGTGCGCTGGGGTTGATGCAGTCCGAAATTGAACGCGGCATGAAGTTGATGGGCGTCACCGCGCTGGATCAACTGAGCTCCGAAAATCTCCGTTTTCGCTAAGGAACAGACCTCATGACCGATCAGGATCTTATCAATCGTCTGCGCAAGATTGTCGGCAAACGTCACGTTATGACCAGTGCGCGTGCGACACAACGGTTCCGCAAAGGATTTCGTTCGGGCGAAGGGGACGCTTTGGCGGTGGTTCAACCCGCGACGCTGTTAGAGCAGTGGCACGTGTTGGAGGCGTGTGTTGAGGCCGACAAAATTCTGATCATGCAAGCCGCCAACACAGGTCTGACGGAAGGCTCCACGCCAAAAGGCACCTATGATCGCGATGTGGTTTTGATCAATACCCGCCGGATGGATCAGTTGCAGCTGATCAACGAGGGGAAACAGGTCATCAGCTTTCCCGGATCCACCCTGTTTGCGCTGGAGAAACTGCTGGAGCCGTTGAACCGGCAACCGCATTCGGTGATCGGCAGCTCTTGCATTGGCGCATCGGTTGTTGGCGGGGTTTGCAACAGTTCGGGTGGGTCGTTGGTGGAACGTGGCCCGGCCTATACCGAACTGTCCCTTTATGCGCAGATTGCCGAGGACGGAGCGTTGGAGCTGGTGAACCACCTCGGCATCAATCTGGGCAAGACACCGGCGGAAATCCTGACCACTTTGCAAAACGGTGGCTATTCTCCGGCTGATATTGAAAACGGCAATCGCAAAGCATCCGATACCGATTACGCCCGCCGTGTGCGCCAGATTGATGCGGACACCCCTGCCCGGTTCAATGCCGACACCCGCCGCCTATATGAGGCCGCCGGTTGTGCAGGAAAGCTTGCCGTGTTTGCTGTGCGCCTTGATACCCACGAAAAAAACACGACGGAGCGGACGTTTTACATTGGGGCGCAGACCACTGGCGCGCTGACCGATCTGCGCCGTAAAATCCTGTCCAGCTTTCAAACCCTGCCAATCAGCGCCGAATATATGCATTCCGAGATTTTTGACATCTCGGACGTCTACGGCAAGGACACGATGGTGATGATCGACAAGCTGGGCACAGATAAATTGCCCTTGTTCTTTTCTATCAAAGGCGCTGTGGATGCCCGATTGGCCAACATTCCGGGGCTTGGCAATTTCACAGATCGTTTCATGCAGCTTGCCATGAAGCTGTGGCCAGATGTCCTGCCCAAGAATATGCGCACCTATCGTGCCCTTTATCCCCATCACCTGATCCTCAAAATGCGCGACGGTGGCGTTGACGAAGCGCGAGCATTGCTGGGCGAAATGAAGGCGGATGGTGCGCTTGATTTCTTTGAATGTAACGATCGCGAGGCCAAGATGGCCGCATTGCACCGGTTTGCCGCAGCAGGTGCTGCCGTGCGTTACATGGCGGTTCATAAGAATGACGTCGAAGATATCATTGCCCTTGATATTGCCTTGCGCCGCAATGATCAGGATTGGTTCGAGGAACTGCCGACCGAGATCGCCAGCCAACTGGTGAGCCGTCTTTATTACGGGCATTTCATGTGCCACGTGCTGCATCAGGATTACATCGTCAAAAAGGGCTGCGATCCAAAGGCCTTGAAGGCGGCAATGCTGGAGATTCTGGACAAACGAGGTGCGGAATACCCGGCCGAACATAATGTGGGACATCTTTATCCCGCCAAGCCCGGCCTTGCCGCGTTTTACAAACAGATCGACCCCACCAACAGCATGAACCCCGGCATTGGGAAAATGTCGCGCAAGAAATTCTATGGCTAAGGTGGGGGTGTTCACCCCGAGACCGGTTCCGCAATCGCGGGTTCCAATTGTGGGCTGCTGTCAAGCGCGAAGAGCTTGATATAACGCAATCTGTTAATTGCATCACATTGGGGCGTCATGCATGTTACGCTCCATGGAATTTATAGAGTACGGACATAACGTTGGTCTGGTGGCGGTCTCGTTTTTTGTGGCGCTTGTTGCGGGCGCCACGGGGTTGACCCTGACCAAGGACCTGTCACTGCAATCTGTGGCGCAACGGAAACTGTCCGTGGCCATGGCAGCGATTGCACTGGGTGGTGGCATTTGGTCGATGCATTTTGTTGCCATGCTGGGTCTGCATATGCCGATCCTGTATTTCTATGATGCCGCAATAACATTGGTGTCCGCTCTAATTGCAATCCTGATTGTTGCGCTGGCACTGTTGATGCTTCACTTCACAGTTCGCACCAAAACGACCATTGTTGCGGCCGGCGCTTTGGTTGGGGCGGGAATTCTGGCAATGCATTATGTCGGCATGGCCGGCATGCAGCTGTGCAGACCGGTCTATACCACGTTTGGCGTGATCTCTTCGTCGGTCTTGGCCATCGGTCTGTGCATCGTCGCCTTTGGCGTTGCCTATAGTGTGCGTTCGACCCGTAACATCATGATCGGAACATTATGTTTTGGCGTTGCAGTTGGAGGGGTGCATTTCCTTGCGATGGCCAGCACCAATTTTGTGGCGGTGCCTGGCACCCATGAATTCGGCCCGCTGATCAGCAATGAAACCATGGCGATTGGGGTAATCCTTTCCAGCTTTGTGTTGCTTGGGGCGTTCTTATGGGTGGGATCGACCTTCTTGATGCCTGAACAGGTTGCGGCCTCACCTTTAACGCCGCCAGTTGATTTGGATCCAAGCGCCCACCAACCAACGCCTTCGCCAATGAAGCCCGCGATCGTCCCACAAGGGGAGATCCTGCGCATTCACTGTGAACAGGACGGCCGCAAGATCCTGATCCCTGCGGATGAGATCGCATTTGTTCGCGCAGATGGGCATTACACCCAAGTCTACACCGACCAAGAACGTTTCTTTTGCGTGATGCCAATAACCGAGGCTACCAAGCGTCTCACAGCAGTTGGATTTATTAAGATTCACCGAAGCTACGTTGTGAACCCGGACAAGGTCACCCGGTTCGAACGCACCAAAGACAAAGGGCGCTGCAGTTTTGAAGCCAGCGGCCTGCCGGATGTCCCTGTCAGCCGCTCTCATCTAAAAGACGCGCAACTCGCATTTGGTTAGCCCGGCGCATTTCGTGCAAATAGCGACGCAACTCGTGCAAAATAGGCCTCAATAAAGTGTTTTAAGCAGCCAATGCATACGTAGGTGTGCAGCCTTCTTCCCAGCGAGAGAAATTGCTCAGGGAGGAAAGGCAATGATTCCAGCTGCCTTTGAATACTATCGTCCAAAGGACATGGCAGGCGTTTTGGCCGTGCTCGAAGAACATGGGGACGACGCGCGCGTTCTGGCAGGCGGCCATAGCCTGATCCCCATGATGAAACTGCGTATGGCAGAAGTTCCCCATCTGATTGACCTGCAGGATGTTGCAGGCCTCACGGGGATCACCATCGAAAACGGTACGGTTCGTCTTGGGACCATGACCACACAAGCCACAATGATTGACGACGCGGCCCTGTTGGCTGCGGCACCGATCATGCGCGAAGCGGCATTGCAGATCGCGGATCCGCAGGTGCGTTATATGGGCACCGTCGGCGGCAATGTCGCCAATGGCGATCCGGGCAATGACATGCCGGGTTTGATGCAATGCCTGGATGCGACCTTCCATCTGGTTGGCCCGGACGGTGATCGTGACGTTGCAGCACGCGAATTCTACGAAGCGGCCTATATGACCGACCGTGAAGATGATGAGGTGCTTGTCGCCGTATCCTTCCCGGCGCCCGAAGGCGGATACGCTTACGAGAAGCAAAAGCGTAAAATCGGCGACTATGCGACAGCTGCCGCAGCCGTACAAATCACCAAAGAAAACGGTGTGTGTGCGACGGCCTCTATCGCGATGACCAACCTGAGCGATACGCCGATCTATTCAGAAGAGGCGGGCGAGGCTCTGATCGGCACCAGTGTGGACGAGGCCGCCGTCGAGGCCGCCGTTGCTGCCATGCTGGGCGACATTGATCCCACCGAGGACAACCGCGGACCCATCGAATTCAAACGCCATGCAGCTGCTGTGATCCTGCGCCGTGCCATCGCACGTGCCTGGTCGCGCGCATAAACCCGGAGGTCACCATGGCTGATAAAATGCACATCAAAATGACCGTGAACGGCGAAGAACAGGAATTCCTGGCCGAACCACGTGAATTGTTGATCCATACCCTGCGCGAACGTCTGGACATCACGGGTCCGCACATCGGTTGCGAAACCACCCATTGCGGGGCTTGCACGGTTACGATCGACGGAAAATCGGTGAAATCCTGCACCATGTTTGTGGCGCAAGCCAATGGCGCGGATGTCACCACCATCGAAGGGATCGGGGATCCCGACAATCTGCACGTGCTGCAAAACGCGTTCAAGGAACATCACGGTCTTCAGTGCGGCTTCTGCACTCCGGGTATGATCACCCGCGCGACCAAGCTTCTGGAAGAAAACCCCAACCCGACCGAAGAAGAGGTCCGTTTTGGCATGGCAGGCAATATCTGCCGCTGCACCGGGTATCAGAACATTGTGAAATCCATCCTCGCCGCCGCGAGTGAGATGAACGCAGCCAAGGAGGCGGCAGAATGAAAGACGACGTAACGCGCGAAGAACGCGTCGATGCCCTGGGTGGCATGGGCTGTAAACGTAAACGTGTCGAAGACGCCCGCTTTACCCAAGGCAAAGGCAACTATGTCGATGACATCAAACTAGACGGGATGATGTTTGCCGACTTTGTGCGCTCTCCCTATGCGCATGCTCGGATCAAATCGATCAACATCGATGCGGCTATGGCCCTGGACGGTGTGGCCGCGGTTCTGACAGCCGAGGATCTCAAACCCCTGAACCTCACTTGGATGCCCACATTGGCGGGCGACAAACAGATGGTTCTGGCCGACGGCAAAGTGTTGTTCCAAGGCCAAGAAGTTGCCTTTGTTGTTGCCAAAGACCGCTATATCGCGGCTGACGCGGTCGAGCTGGTTGAGGTTGAATACGAAGAGCTGCCGGTGATCACCGACCCGTTCGAGGCGCTGAAATCCGATGTGGTTCTGCGTGAAGATACGGTTGATGAAAACGGCACGGCCGTTGACGGCGCCCACGGCCCACGCGGGCATCACAACCATATCTTCAAATGGGAAATGGGCGATGAGCCTGCGACCAACGAAGTGATGGATGATGCGGAAGTCGTGGCCGAAGAGACCATGTATTATCACCGCACCCACCCTTGCCCGCTGGAGACCTGCGGCTCGGTTGCGTCGATGGACAAGGTCAACGGCAAGCTGACCCTTTGGGGCACCTTCCAGGCACCGCATGTGGTGCGGACCGTGGCCTCCCTGTTGTCGGGTATCGAAGAACACAACATTCGCGTTGTCTCTCCCGACATCGGTGGTGGTTTTGGCAATAAAGTTGGCGTCTACCCGGGCTATGTCTGCTCGATCGTGGCCTCCATTGTTACCGGCAAGCCGGTGAAATGGGTCGAAGACCGGATGGAAAACCTGATGTCCACCGCCTTTGCGCGGGATTACTGGATGAAGGGTAAGATCTCAGCCACCAAAGACGGCAAGATCACCGGCCTGCACTGCCATGTAACCGCTGACCACGGCGCGTTTGATGCCTGTGCGGATCCGAGCAAATTCCCGGCCGGCTTTATGAACATCTGTACCGGCTCGTATGATATCCCCGTTGCCTATCTGGGCGTTGACGGTGTCTACACCAACAAGGCGCCGGGCGGCGTGTCCTATCGCTGTTCTTTCCGGGTGACCGAAGCGGTCTATTTCATCGAGCGCATGATCGAAGTTCTCGCGATTGAGCTGAACATGGACCCGGCTGAATTGCGGATGAAGAATTTCATCAAAAAAGAGCAGTTCCCCTATCAGGCAGCCCTTGGGTGGGAATATGATAGCGGCGATTACCACACTGCGTGGGAGAAGGCGCTGAAAGCCGTCGACTATGAAGGTCTGCGCGCAGAACAGGCTCAACGTGTCGAAGACTTCAAAGCAGGTAAAACCCGCAAGCTGATGGGTGTTGGCTTGACGTTCTTTACCGAGATCGTAGGCGCCGGCCCCGTCAAAAACTGCGACATCCTTGGCATGGGCATGTTCGACAGCTGCGAAATCCGTATCCACCCCACAGGATCGGCCATCGCACGTCTGGGCACTATTTCCCAAGGTCAGGGCCACGCGACCACCTTTGCACAGATCTTGGCGACCGAAATCGGCCTGCCGGCGGACTCGATCACGATTGAAGAAGGCGACACCGATACCGCGCCTTATGGTCTGGGCACTTACGGATCGCGGTCAACTCCGGTTGCCGGTGCGGCCACTGCATTGGCAGGACGTAAGATCCGCGCCAAGGCGCAGATGATCGCGGCTTACCTTCTCGAAGTGCACGATGATGACGTCGAATTCGACGTAGATCGTTTTGTCGTTAAAGGTGCGCCTGAGAAGTTCAAGACGATGAAAGAGATCGCCTATGCGGCCTATAACCAGGCCATTCCAGGTGTTGAACCCGGTCTTGAAGCGGTCAGCTACTATGATCCGCCCAACATGACCTACCCGTTTGGCGCCTATGTCTGTGTGATGGATATCGACGTGGATACAGGTGTGACCGACATTCGCCGCTTCTATGCGCTGGATGACTGTGGCACCCGGATCAACCCGATGATCATCGATGGCCAGATCCATGGCGGCCTGACCGAAGCGCTGGCTGTCGCCCTGGGACAAGAGATCGCCTATGACAGCCTGGGCAACGTGAAAACCGGTACTTTGATGGACTTTTTCTTGCCCACAGCTTGGGAAGTTCCAAACTACGAGACCGATTTCACGGTTACCCCAAGCCCGCACCACCCAATTGGTGCCAAGGGCGTGGGCGAAAGCCCCCACGTTGGCGGTGTGCCTTGCTTCTCGAATGCTGTGAATGACGCGTTCAAGGCCTTTGGCCTGCGCCATACGCACATGCCACATGACCACTGGCGGATCTGGAAAACCGCCAATGATCTGGGCCTGCACGGCTAATTCCAACACGGGCGGGGGTCCCCACCCCCGTCCGACCGGAGATCTCAACATGACTATGACCGACCTGCAAACTGCCTTGGCAGAACAGAATTATGTTGCCTCAGACGATCTGGCCGTTGCCTTGCAACTGGCTTTGTCGCTGGGCCGCCCTTTGCTGTTGGAAGGCGCGGCAGGTGTCGGCAAGACCGAGGTGGCCCGCACATTGGCGGCGTCGCAAAACACCAAACTGATCCGCCTGCAATGTTATGAAGGGCTCGACGCGGCCCAGGCGATTTATGAATGGAACTACCAACGTCAACTTCTGGCCATTCGTGCCGCCTCCGAAAGCGGTGAAACCGGCGCAGCGGTCGAGGCGCGCATTTTCTCTCGGGAATATCTGCTGGAACGCCCGCTGCTGCAGGCGATTACGCAGGATGCACCTCCGGTTTTGTTGATCGACGAAATCGACCGCGCCGACGAAGAATTCGAAGCTTTCCTGCTGGAAATGCTGGCCGAATTTCAGATTACCGTGCCAGAGCTTGGCACCATTGAGGCCACCAGCAAACCCATCGTGATCCTGACGTCAAATGGCACCCGCGACCTGTCGGACGCGCTGCGCCGTCGCTGTTTGTTTGCTTATCTCGATTACCCCGATCATCAGACCGAGCTGGCGATCCTTATGGCGCGCTGTGCCGAAATCGAGGAAAGACTGGCCAGCCAGATCATCTCGTTTGTGCAAACCTTGCGCAAAGAAGACCTGGAGAAGACACCCGGCATTGCCGAAACGCTGGACTTTGCCGCTGCGCTGATGGGGCTTGGCGTGGCTGATCTGACCGATGATCCGGCTGTTTTGCACAACACGTTGGCGACATTGCTGAAAACCCAAAACGATCGCGCGCAAATCACGACTGAGGTCAGCCAGCGCATCGCAGGTAAAGCCGCATGAGCCGGGTAACCAAATTCGCTGGCCGCGATCCGGGCCCATTGGCGCGCATGTCTGGGTTTATTGCCCACTTGCGCGACAATGGGCTCCGCCTCGGCGTTCGGGAGACTGAATTGGCACTGGAGGCCCTCACCCATGTGCCCGCAGCCGAGCCTGAACTGGCCCGTGCCGCGCTGAAATGCGTCTGTGCCGGGACCAAGGACGAAGCCCAGCAATTTGACGCGCTATTTGATGCATTCTGGATGGATAAAGGCCGTGTCCGTCAGAAAATAACTCCAAAGATCCAGCCCAAGACCCAACAGGACGTGCATTCCTCGCGCGATGGTGATGGTGCCGATACTGCGGGCGGCGCGGGCCAAACCACAGCCCCGGCTGGTGGTGACGGCGAAGCGGATATGGACGGTGAAGGCAAGTTAGTCGCCACCGAAATGCGAAATCTGGCGCGCCGCGACCTGCGCGATCTGGTTCGCCCCGAAGACATTGCCCAAGCCGAAGAGGTTGCCCGCCGACTGGGTGCCGCTCTGCGTGACCGCCGCTCGCGTCGTCGTATTGCCGCACGTCGCGGCGATCGGTTGCATTTCCGCAAAACCATCCGCCGCAGCCTTGCCACGGGTGGTGAACCGCTCACCTTGTTTCGCAAAAAACGGCCTGACCGGGATCGCAAGTTGGTCGCCCTATGTGATGTTTCCGGCTCGATGAGCGTTTACGCGCAGGTTTTTCTCGCATTTCTCAGCGGGTTGATGCGCTGCGACCCGACCTCGGACGCATATATTTTTCACACGCGATTGGTGCGGATCACCGACGCATTACGGGACAAGGATCCGATCCGCGCCGTGGGCCGCATGTCCTTGATGGCTGATGGCTTTGGAGGCGGGTCGAAAATCGGCGCCTCGCTGGGTCAATTTGCCGACACCTATGCGCGTCGTTTTGTAGACGGGCGCAGCGTGGTGCTGATCCTGTCCGATGGCTATGACACTTCGGCCCCGGCCGAGGTCGCCGCCGCCCTTGCCAAATTACGCAAACGTGGTTGCCGCATCATCTGGCTGAACCCGTTGAAGGGCTGGAAAGACTACCAACCCATCGCCGCCGGAATGGCCGCTGCCCTGACCCATCTGGATCTGTTCCAAGCCGCCAATACGCTGAATGATCTTGCCGCCCTTGAATCGGAGCTCGCCCGCCTATGATACCTGCTGACCTCCTGTCCGTTGATCTGGCCGACACGGCCGCGCGCCTGCAATCGGGGCAGCAGCCCTTTGCCTATGCCACCATCATCCGTACCGCTGGAACCACGGCCGCAAAACCCGGTGCCAAGGCGTTGATTGACAGCGAAGGCGCAATTGTTGGCGGTTTTCTTGGCGGCGGTTGCACCCGCGGCGCGGTCAAACGCGCGGCCTTGACCGCCCTTGAAACCGGCACACCCCAGCTGATTTCGGTCACGCCCGAGGAAGAGATCACCAAAAAAGGCCTTACCCCGGGGGCCGAGGCAGAGGGCGTAACCTATGCGCGCAACGGCTGCCCATCGCGCGGGACAATCGACATCTTTATCGAACCCTGCCTGCCCGCGCCCGAAGTGGTGATCATGGGCGCCTCACCCGTGGCCGAAGCATTGGCCACATTGGCGCCCGTGATGAGCTGGGCTGTAACCCGCGACGACATTGACCCGACCCCACAGCCCCGCACCCGCGCCATCGTCATTGCCACACAGGGGCAAGGTGACTTGGCCGCACTGACTGCTGCAATGGCTGCAGAGGTCGATCACATCGCATTTGTGGGCAGTAGCAAAAAATTCGCCGTCCTGTCGGAGAAACTGCAAAAAGCGGGCCACAGTTCTGAGCAGATCAGCCGCATCACCGCCCCTGCCGGTGTAAAAATTGGCGCGGTTACACCCGAAGAAATCGCCCTGTCGATTTTTGCACAATTGATCCAGTTGCACCGCCAGACCATCGGCAAGTCCAAAAATCAGGCGGATGTCGCAGATGGCTAAGACAGATGCGATCATATTGGCAGCCGGTCTGTCGCGGCGGATGGGGGATCAGAACAAGCTGCTGCTTGACTGGCGCGGCATGCCGATGGTGCGCCATGTGGTACAAACCTATATCCGTGCCATCGGTCCCAATGTGACTGTGGTCACGGGACACGAGAGCGACGCGGTTCAAGCCGCGCTTGCGGATCTGGATGTCACATTCCATTTCAACCCCGCGTTCGAGCAGGGGCAGTTCACCTCGGTTGCGGCGGGGTTGCACTTGCCCAGTCAGGCTCAGAACACGTTGATCGGCCTTGGTGATCAACCGTTTCTGACCGAAGTGGATATCGCCACTTTGCTCATCCGTCACACAGCCGCACCTGATCGGATCACCATCCCGGTCAACGGTGAGTTGCGTGGCAATCCCATTGTCGTACCGGCGTCGTTGCGGCCGCGTTTGCTGGAGGACCGGGCCCGCCCCGGATGCAAACGTTTTATCCAGGCAAACCCGGACCTTGTGCACCGGGTCACCCTGCCCGCGTCTGGGTTTTACACCGACATCGACACGCCGGACGCCTACGTCCAACACGAAGGAGGAGATCCCAATGAAGAGCTTGTTTAGACGGCTCAAGAGACATTTTGCCCTGACACCAGAGCAAGCCGAAACGCTGGCCACCATCAAATTCCCCTGCTGTTAAGAAAGGAAACCCTATGGAACTCGCAGACGAAATCCGTATCGCCGCCCCAAAAGACGTGGTGTATGCCGCATTGAATGACCCGGAAATTCTCAAACAATGTATCCCCGGTTGTGAAGAGCTGCTGCAACACTCTGACACGGAGCTCGAAGCCAAAGTTGTGCTGAAAGTCGGCCCCGTCAAAGCCAAGTTCGGCGGCAATGTTGAACTGGATAAATCTGGCGCACCTGATGCGTTTTCCCTAACCGGTTCGGGCAATGGCGGCGCAGCCGGCCACGCCAAAGGCGGCGCAGATGTCACTCTGACAGCAGATGGTGATGAAACCATCCTGAAGTATGACGCCAAGGCCGAAATCGGCGGCAAACTTGCCCAGCTCGGCAGCCGTCTGATCCAAAGCACGGCCAAAAAACTGGCTGCAAAGTTCTTCAAGTCCTTCGCAACCGTTGTGGCTGAGAAACAAGTTGCTTGAGGCAATTGAATATACAGAACATCCTGTCGATGTTCTGGCCCGAGCGTCCGCGCTCATGGGCGCAGGCACCCCCTGCGCCCTCATCGCCTCGGTTGATATTCAAGGCGGCGCTGCGCGGGAACTTGGCTCCCTTGCGGTTGTCGCGCCGAGCGGGGCGATGTCTGGTTATATGTCCAACGGCTGTATCGATCGCGATATCCAGTTTCAGGCCATGACTGCGCTTGAAACTGGTGAACAGACCGTGCTGCGCTATGGTCATGGCTCTGCCAATTTCGATCTCAAATTGCCCTGCGGCGGCGCGCTTGAGGTGAGCGTCGACCCCAATCCAGACGCAACAGCCATCCAAGCAGCTTACGCAGACCTATCTGCCCGTCGTGTTGCCAGCTTGTGTTTTAAACGCGCTGATGGGGCACCAATTGCCTTTGATTATTTTCCGAAACCGCGTCTTGGTCTGGCCGGACGCGGCGCCGTGTTTCGCGCCACTGCGCGCGCGGCGCATACTGCAGGGTTTGAAATTACCCTGATGTCGCCAGATGAACAGGACCTTGCGGATCTGTCAGATTTGCCTGCGATTTCTGTAACAAATCTGACCACACCCGGCAGCGCACCAGAGCTGGAGTTGGATGCGCACAGCGGATTCTTGACCTTGTTTCATGACCATGATTGGGAACCCGCACTGTTGTCAGCCGCGCTCAAAACACCTGCGCGGTTCATTGGTAGCCTTGGCAGTGTGCGCACCCATGCGACCCGGGTCGAAACCCTGCGTATGATGGGTATCGCTGAAGCCGAGCTGGACCGGCTCAACGGTCCAATCGGCCTTGTGCCATCCTTGCGACAGGCCCCGTTGATCGCAATCTCTGCCATGGCAGAAATCACGCAGCGTTTTTCGCAATCCATCGTCGTTCGCCATTCTGCAACGAATGACCATCCGGAAATGCGCAAGCGCGCATAGCCGAGTGAATTTAACCTTCACTCTCCTTAGAACGCGAAACGGCCGCTTATTTAGCGGCCGTTTTGGTTTTAAGGTCCGTTTGTGGGCTTAGGACTTGCCTTTCCATGGGACGAGGAAGGCTTCGGATTTGCGCATCAGGATGTCGATGCCAAATCCGATGAGGCCGATCATGACGATGCCCATGATGACGATGTCGGTGGCCTGGAATTTCGACGCCGCGACGATCATTTTGCCGGCGCCTTTTTCGGCCGCCACCAGTTCCGCCGCAACAACCGTGCCCCAGCAGACGCCCATGGCAACCCGTGCACCGGTAAAGATCTCGGGCAGCGAGTTCGGCAGGATCACATAGCGCAGCACCTGCCATTTGCTGGCCCCCAGCGAATAGGCCGCCTGCACCTTGGTGATATTGACCCCCGACACGCCCGCGCGCGCCGCAATGATCATCACCCACAGCGCCGCAAGGAACAGCAGAACGATCTTGCCCACTTCGCCGATACCGAACCAAATGATGACCAGCGGGATCAGCGCCAGCGGTGGCACCGGACGCATGAACTCCACGATCGGGTCAAACCAGCCGCGTGCCCAGCCCGAAAGACCCATCGCATAGCCCAGCGGAATGCCCACGAGCGAGCCCAAGAGGAAGCCCACAAACACCCGGTAGAGCGACCAGCCCACATGTTCAAACAGCGACACGTTCTGGTAGCCCTCGGTGGCGATCACCCAGAACCGTTCGGCAACGGCCTCGGGGGATGGCAGCCAGATCGGCTCCATCTGCCAGCCGGATTTTGGTGAGAAGTTCAGCGAGCCTTTGGCGGTCATCGTGACCTCACCATTGGGGACCGAAACCGTGTCGCCAGGTACAATCGCCTGACCTTCGACCGATGTCACAACCACATCGTCGCCGTCATTGCGATGGGCGCGGATCAGGACCGAGCGCCAGGCCGCAACCGTGGCCGCATCGTTTTGGGCAAAGCCTGCAGAGGTGCCCGCATCCGGGGTCTCCACGTCCTCTCCGGCCTCATGCACCAGGACCTGCACCGTGCCTGTCGCCGTCTCACCCGCCGGGTTTTGCGCCACATAGGTAAAGCTGGTCTCCCCTTTAAAGGGGCCCGGCATGTGGATCGGCACCAGTTTGGAGCCGGTAAACGCCCCCCAGACCAGAAACACCACAATCACCGAAATAACCGAGGCCGCCCGGTCCGAGGTCACCGCGCTTTCATCGCCAAACGTCACCGTCTTGAGCGAGGTGAAATCGGTGGTCTTGCTCATGAACGAGCGCACCATCCGCACCACGAAAAACGTCCCGATCAGCAGACCGAAATAGATCAATATACCGCCAATGCCTGACATCTTATGCGTCTCCCGCGCCCATAATTTCTTCTTCCATCTCCCAGATCATCTGGAGGATCTCTTTCTTGGTGTCGCCAAACTGCGGGTCTTCCTTGACCACGCGCAGATCCGCACCAACGGCCTTGTCGGCAAAGGGCAGACGGTATTCCTTGAAGATCCGACCGGGGCGCGGGGCCATCACCAGCAGGCGTTCGCCCAGCAACAGCGCCTCATCCACCGAGTGGGTGATCAAGATGATGGTCTTGCCGGTTTTCTTCCACAGATCCAGCACCAGACCTTGCATCTTCTCCCGCGTCAGCGCGTCCAGCGCGCCCAGGGGTTCATCCATCAAGATCACGTCGGGGTCATTGGCCAAGCAACGCGCCAGCGCCACCCGCTGCTGCATGCCGCCCGAAAGCTCATAAACCGCCTTGTCCTTGAAATCGCGCAGACCCACAGTGTCCAGCAGGTTTTCCACAATCGTATTGCGGTCCGCCTCGCCCATGTTCTTCATGCGCGGGCCGAATTCCACATTCTGGCGCACGCTCATCCATTCAAACAGCGCCCCCTTCTGGAACACCATGCCGCGTTCCGCATTGGGGCCTGTCACCGTATTGCCCGACAGGGTGACAACACCATCGGTGGGGGCCAGGAAACCGGCCACGATATTCAGCAGGGTGGATTTACCGCAGCCTGACGGTCCGAGAACTGACAAGAGTTCCCCTTCTTTGAGATCCAGCGACACGTTCTGCAGGGCCTGGACGTGGCTTCCGTCCGGCAATTCAAAACGCATGGATACATCATTAATCTGTAGGGCGCCCATGGGTGGGTCTCCTATGGTGTGCGTATGTGGAGGAGGGAGGGAGAGGTCGCGGGTCTGCGCCACCTCAAACGCGGCGCAGACCAAAGTGCGCGTGGCTTACTTGATCGCAGCCAGCGGTGCGGTGGTCACCGCGTCTTCATAGCTGTCCAGCGAGGATTGGATCGAGCCGCTTTCAACAAAGACGTCCGCCACACCCTTCATAAAGGTCGCAGCCGCGCCGCCCAACCAGGCGTCAGACAGCTGATCTTCGACGGAGGGGAAAGAGAAGGTCGACAGCGACGCCAAAGCCGCCTCTTCGTCCATGCCGGATTCAACCGCGATCTTGGTCAGCATCTCGGCCGACTGGTCTGCATTCCAGGCTGCGTTTGCTTCTGCTGTGACCGCCAGGAACTTGGCCACAAGCTCTTCGTTCTCAACAACAAAATCGGTCGGCGCAGAGGTGACGTCAAACACCAGAATGCCCAGCTCTTCTTTCTCGGCACCGGTCAACAGGATGTTGCCGTGCTCTTTCATGCGCGCCAGACCACCGCCCCAGCCGCAGGCGAAATCAACAGAACCCTGTGCCAGAGCCGCCGCGCCATCGGTCGGTGCCATGTCAACGATTTCCAGCGAGGCCAGGTCGACGCCGAAATGCTCCATCTGCTTCAGGAAGCCGTAATGCGCCGCTGTGCCCAGAGGAACCGCAACCTTTTTGCTCGCCAGCTCATCGGCGCTTTCTTTGTCGATCTCAAGCGTCGTCGCCACAACGCAGTTGTCGTTCTCAGAGTAGCTCACAGCCACATCCAGAACTTGCAGAGGCTGACCGGAAGAGGCCGCAACCACAAACGGAGGCACACCCTGGCTCACAGAGATCTGAACGTCACCAGACGCCATCGCCGCAGACATCGCTGTCCCCGTCTCAAACGCAACCCAATTTACGTCAACACCAAGCGCTTCGTCATAAACACCATCCGCCTTCGCTGCCAAAAACGGCATCGGCCATTCCAGAAAATAACCAACAGTCAACTCCTCCGAGGACGCAGAGGTGGCGCTGGTGAGAATGGCGACGCCCGCCAATAGCTTTGTGAGTGCTTTCATTTCGTTCTCCTTGTCTGGACCCGCAGGCTGTAGACCTGCATGCTGAACCTGTGATCGGCTCTTATGTGTTTCACACCAGATCGGCTGGTATGTCGCTTACTAGGAATTTTATGTCCAAATTCGACAACAGCGGAGGCAAGTTGGATCTACTTTTTCGCAGCGTTTGGACTTATTGTCGCTCATCTTCTGGTCAAAATCTCATCGTTCATAAGGTCACCTTTTCAAAAAGTCGACTTAAGAACAAAGATTTGCGCCAGATCTCTTGCGAGTGCAAATTCCGCGCCATAGCGATGGATCCAATAGAGTTGTAGAGTAGATCCATATGGCCATACCTCCCGAAATTTTTCTTTTGCCCGCAAAGGGTGAGGCCACTTTACAGCAGAAAATTCAGCAGGTTGTCTCCGAAGCGATTGTTTCGGGTCGCTGTGCAGTTGGGGAGCGGATGCCGTCCACACGGCGATTGGCGGATCATTTGAATGTGGCTCGAATCACGGTCACCTTGGCCTATAATGAGCTGGTTGCGAATGAATACCTGGTGTCGCGCGGCCGCTCCGGGTTTTACGTCGCGGATACCGCACCCAAACGCCCTACCTTTGATCATCTGGCCAGCCCGGTTCAGGAACAGGTGCAATGGGGGCGTAAGTTTAACCAGAAGTTTTCGGCCCATTTTGAGATTTCCCGCCCCCCCAATTGGCGCGACTATCGCTACCCGTTTATTTACGGGCAGTCAGACGCAGATCTTTTTGATCATCGCAATTGGCGGGCATGCGCCTTGCGCGCGGTGGGGCGACGCGACTTTGATACTTTGGCCACCGACCACTATCAGCGCGATGATCCGATGTTGGTGGAGTTCATTCTGCGTCAGATCCTGCCCCGCCGCGGCATTGCGGCCCGCCCCGAAGAGATCCTGATCACGATGGGGTCACAGAATGCGCTGTGGCTGATTGTTGAGATGCTGCTCAACAAACGCCGCAAAGCCGTAATTGAGAACCCCGGCTATCCAGGTCTGCGCCAGATCCTGGGCCCCAAGGGGTGTGCGGTCGAAGCCATTGACGTGGATGAAGACGGCCTGCCGCCCGATCTGATCCCGCCGGACACAGATGTCGTATTTACCACCCCCAGCCACCATTGCCCGACGAATGTCACCATGCCGATTGACCGGCGTCATGCCTTGCTGGACCAGGCGGCGCAGGATGATTTTATCATTGTCGAAGACGACTATGAATTTGAACTGTCCTTCCTGAAATCTCCGTCGCCTGCGCTCAAATCGCTGGATCAGACGGGCGCGGTGATCTACGTGGGCTCCTTTTCCAAATCCGTTTTTCCGGGGTTGCGGCTGGGGTATATGGTTGCTCCGCAAGAGGTCATCGACGAGGCACGCGCCCTGCGCAGCGCGGTGTTGCGCCACCCGCCTAGCCATGTGCAGCGCACCGTCGCCTATTTCTTGTCGCTTGGGCATTTTGATGCACAGCTGGCACGCCAGGCCCGCAGTTTCAGCAAGCGGCGCGCTGTGATGGAGGAAACCCTCCGGACCCATAATCTGCTGCCTCAGAAACGTGGCGAATTTGGAGGATCATCGTTTTGGCTGCAGATGCCCGAGGGTGTAGACGCACAGCAGCTTGCCTATGCGTTGCGCAAAGAAAGCGTTTTGATCGAACCGGGGCACGCATTCTTTGCGCCGAACAAGGCGAATAGACAACACTTCAGACTGGCCTATTCCTCTATCCCGGTCGGACGGATTGAACCGGGTATTGATATCATTTCAGAAATGATAAAATACGCCGAACAGTAGGTTATTCAGCAGCGGCTTTTAGGGTCGCCATCAGGCGCTGGAACTTCTCCCCCTGCACCGCCACATGATCGCGCAATGCATTGGCGGCAGCATCCTGACACCCATCTGACAGGGCTTGCAAGATGGCTTCATGCTCCCCCATCGACTGTTGCAAACGCCCCCGAAATCGCAGTTGCTGACGCCGAAAAGGCTTTAGGCGCTTGTGCAGCTTATAGGCCTCCTGTGCGAGGAAACTGTTACCCGACTCCTCATAGATGATTCTGTGGAACCGCTCGTTCTCATGGTAGTAGGCATCAGGGTTTGAACCATCGACTGCGTCATGACATTTGGTGTTTGCATCCCGAAGATCCTCCAAAGCCTGATCTGAAATCCGCAACGCTGCAAGGCGTCCGCAGACAGCTTCCATCTCGGCCATTACTTCGAACATCTCCATCAGCTCGATTGGGCCGGGTTGGCGTACAAACGCGCCGCGACGCGGGATCAACTCAACCAGCCCGGACAAGGCAAGCCGTTGCAATGCCTCACGAAGTGGCGTTCTGGAGACGCCAAACTGTTCGGATAGGCGGACTTCATCCAGCCGGTCTCCGTCGGAAAAAGTTCCGTCAAATATCAGCTCTTCCAGCTGTTCTGCAATGTTATCCGCGCGCCGTTTAGTCATAATCCAATAATATCTCACCCAACGCTCAAATTCAACAACGTCAGCCTTGTATACAAAATTATTGACCTAAAAAACATTCTCAGCCTAACCTAAACCCGGCCTTGAGGAGGGCCATTATAATTCTTTGGGAGGAGAACAATGAAACTGACGTTCAAAACGGCCCTTGCGGCCGTGTCTCTTGTTGCGATGGGTGCTGCTGCTCAGGCAACGGAACTGCGCCTGTCCCATCAATGGTCCAACAAGGATATTCGCCATCAAGTGGCACAAATCGTTGCCGATGAAGTCGCCGCAGCAGATGTGGATCTGGAGATCAAGATTTTTGGCTCCAAATCCCTGTTCAAGCCGCGCGAACAATATAAACCACTGAGCCGCGGCCAGCTGGATATGACGGTCCTACCGCTCAGCTATGCGGGCGGGCAACAGCCGGCGTATAACCTGACTTTGATGCCGGGCTTGGTGAAAAACCACGACCACGCGGCGCGTTTGTCCACGTCCCCCTTCATGGAGGCGTTGGAAGCAAAGATGGCGCAGGATGATGTCATGGTGCTGGTGCACGGCTATCTGGCTGGTGGATTTGCAGGCAAGGACAAATGCATCACATCCCCGGATGACGTAGAGGGGTTGCAAACCCGCGCTGCTGGCAAATCCTTTGAACAGATGCTGGCAGGTGCCGGAGCTTCAATTGCCTCGATGGCCTCGTCCGAGATTTACAATGCGATGCAGACCGGGGTTTTGCAGGCTGCCAATACATCGTCTTCTTCGTTTGTCTCATATCGGATTTACGAACAAGTCAGCTGCTATACCCCGGCAGGCGATGTCGCACTGTGGTTCATGTATCAACCATTGCTGATGAACAAATCCACATTCGAGGGGCTAAGCCCAGAGCAACAAGCCGCGCTGTTGGCCGCCGCTGAGAAGGCAGAGGCGCATTATCTTGCCGAAGCGAAAAAACAGGACGCAGCCTCTGCCGAAGTCTTTGCCAAAGCGGGTGTGGAACTGGCAGAAATGTCAGCCGAGGATTTCGAGGCTTGGCGCGCATTGGCGATGGACACGTCCTACAAGAAATTCGTCGAAGAAGTGGATGACGGACAAGCGCTGCTCGATCTCGCACTGGCCGTTGAATGACTTTGGTGGGGCAACCACTGGGTTGCCCCAGCCCATCACGAACACTCCAATACCACCTTTGACGACAGGAGGCGCCTATGGCGAGCCACAGCTCTGCCGTTGCTTCACAAACCGGGAACAATCCCTTCCTCACCGCAGTTGCCGCTCTATCCACTCTGGCCGGGTGGTGCTCTGCCGCTATGATTGTGGCCGCCGTGGGCATCACCTGCCAAATGATCATCATCCGCTTTGTGCTGAACGGCTCCACCATTTGGCAAACTGAGGCGGTGATTTACCTGATGGTGGCCGCCACATTGATCGGACTGCCCTATGTGCAACGTCTGCGTGGACATGTGAACGTTGACCTGATCCCGCTGTCACTGGCACCGCGTGCCCGGTTCTACATGTCGATACTGACATCCACCCTGTCCATTGCGATCATCACGGTGATGCTGGTGTACGGCTATGACTATTGGCATTTTGCCTGGGAGCGTGGCTGGCGATCTGACACCGTGTGGGGGGTGCGCCTGTGGATCCCCTATCTATCGATCCCAATTGGATTTGGTTTGTTGTTGCTACAGTTGATCGCCGATCTGGTGGCGGTGATCTTCGGCATTGATAAACCTTACGGATTGGAGGACAGCTGATGGATCCGCTCCTGCTTGGTGGGATCGTGGCGATTACCACCATCCTTGTGTTATTCTCTGGTGTCTCGGTCGCCATTGGTCTGTTGATTGTGTCCGCCGGGTTCCTGATTGTCTTTGACGGGCCTCGCTCGCTTGAGCTGATGCCTGAAATCCTGTTTGGCAAGCTTGATAACTTTGCACTGCTGTCGATCCCGATGTTTATCATCATGGGCGCCTCCATCGCTTCGACCCGTGCGGGCGCTGACTTGTATGAGGCGCTGGAACGTTGGCTTGGCCGCATGCCCGGCGGATTGGTGGTATCAAACCTCGGCGCCTGCGCCTTGTTTGCAGCCATGTCCGGATCATCACCAGCAACTTGCGCCGCGATCGGCAAAATGGGCATCCCCGAGATGCGCAAACGCGGTTATCCCGACGGGGTTGCCGCAGGATCCATTGCCGCAGGGGGCACATTGGGCATCCTGATCCCACCCTCCGTCACCATGATCGTCTATGGCATCGCCACCGAAACCTCGATCGGGCGACTATTCTTGGCCGGGGTGATCCCGGGCGTGTTGTTGGTTGGTCTGTTTATGGTCTGGTCGCTCTATTCCACCTGGGCATCGGGCAATGCCAAACAGCTGGGATCCGGCACCTATACGTGGAAACAAAGGTTTGAGATCCTGCCAAGGGTCCTTCCCTTCCTCGCGATCATCCTCGGCGTGCTTTATGCCATGTACGGCGGCATCGCGACCCCGTCTGAGACGGCGGCCGTTGGCGCTTTGTTATGTCTGTTGATCGCGGTGATCATCTATAAGCTGTGGCACCCGCGTGCGATCTGGACGGTCCTGCGCGACAGCACCAAGGAAAGCGTGATGATCCTGTTCATCATCGCCGCTGCGGGTGTGTTTTCATACATGCTGTCGTCACTGTTCATCACCCAATCGATTGCCGAGTGGATTGGAACGCTGGAAGTCAACCGCTGGGTCTTGATGGGGGCCGTGAACGTCTTTCTGCTGATCGCGGGATTTTTCCTGCCACCTGTGGCCGTGATCCTGATGGCCGCGCCCATCTTGTTGCCCATCATCACCACGGCTGGTTTTGACCCTATCTGGTTTGCGGTGGTGCTGACCATCAACATGGAGATTGGTCTGATTTCGCCGCCGGTTGGTCTGAACCTTTATGTAATCAACGGGATCGCGCCGGATATCTCGCTCAAGACAATTCTGACCGGCTCCCTGCCCTTTGTCGCCTGCATGATCCTGGCCATTGTCCTGCTTTGCCTGTTTCCAGACCTTGCGACCTGGCTGCCAAATGCCCTGATGGGAGGTGCAACGCTATGACCTTGTTTGCCGACCTCCTGTCCACCGTCTTTGAACGTCGGCATCGCCGGGGACAATCCGCGATGGCCGATGACAGTCGCAGCCTGAACCAACTGGCCGAGGCATTGGTCGGCTCAGCCAGTGAAACATCGGGGCTGGCCCTGGCCGAAGAGATCCTGGCCCGGTTCGATGGAATGTCAGACGACGATAAGGTGGTGTTTTTCCGTTTTATCGCCACTGCAATGAATATTGACCCAGAGGCCGTCCGCTCGACGCTGGAAGAGTATGAGCGCGCGCCGTCCAAGGTCAGCTACCGTGCTTTTGCCGCAGCGGCGGAACCAAAACGGCAAGAATTGATCCGCCGCATGAACCGCCTGCCCGGTGCCACCCAAGCTTTGGTGCGGATGCGGGCCGATCTGCTACGGCTGGGCGGCAAGGATCCCGAACTTGCCGCGCTTGATCTGGATTTTCGCCATCTCTTTGCCTCGTGGTTCAACCGTGGATTTCTGGTGCTGCGGCCAATTTCCTGGGAAAGCCCCGCTCATATTTTGGAGAAGATCATCGCCTATGAGGCCGTGCATGCCATCGAAAGCTGGGAAGATCTGCGCAGGCGGTTGGAGCCAAGCGACCGCCGCTGCTTTGCCTTTTTCCACCCCACAATGCCGGATGAGCCGCTGATCTTTGTCGAAGTTGCCCTGACCAAAGGGACGCCCGGTTCGATCCAAGGATTGCTGGCCCAAGACCGCGCGCCCCTGCCCGCGCAAGACGCGGATACAGCGGTGTTTTACTCGATCTCCAACTGTCAGGCCGGTCTGGCAAGCATCTCCTTTGGCAATTCCCTGATCAAACAGGTGGCGGCAGATCTGGCTGCCGAACTGGATGGATTGCAGACCTTTGTGACCCTGTCGCCCATTCCAGGCCTGACAAAATGGCTGTTTCAGCAGCAGATCGATTGGAGCCCCGAACACGCCGATCGGATCAAATCCCTGGCAGCGCATTACCTTATCCATGCAAAGTCACGCGGCGATTTGCCCTTTGATCCTGTGGCCCGCTTCCATCTTGGCAACGGAGCCATTATTCATGCGGTCCATGCCGACGCTGACACCTCGGAAAAAGGGCGCGTTCAATCCGCAGGCACTATGGTAAATTATCTCTATGATCTGGCGACCGTGTCGCAAAACCACGAAGACTTTGCCACCACGCGAAATGTGGTTGCAACAACAGAGGTCCAGACGCTGGCCGCTGCTGTACACGGCGAAGCCCCCCAAGAAAGGTAACCTCCCATGCCCAATCCGCTCTACGACACCCTATTGGGCTGCCACGCCGGAAAAGAGACCGCGTTTCTTCATCTCGACGGTGGCAAGGTCCTGAGCCATCAGGCATTTTTGTCCATGGCCGCGCAATTTGCACATGTGCTTGTCCAAAACGGATTAAAACCCGGTGACCGGGTGGCGGTGCAAGTGGAAAAATCCCCCGAAGCCTTGGCCGTTTATGCGGCCTGTGCACAAGCCGGGTTGATTTTCCTGCCGCTCAACACCGCCTATACTGTGGATGAGCTGAGCTATTTCATCGACAACAGCCAAGCTGCGTTGGTTCTGTGCGACACCTCCAAGAAAGTCGCGCTTGACCCGGTGGTTGCAGCATTTGGTGCCCGGCTAGAAACGCTGAATGCGGATGGGACCGGCAGCTTGGTCGATCAGGCCTGCGGCATGTCCGACGTATTTGCCACCGTGGATCGCAGCGGCGACGATTTGGCTGCGTTTCTTTATACGTCGGGCACCACGGGTCGCTCCAAAGGGGCGATGCTGACGCAGGATAACCTGCTGTCCAATGCGGAAACCCTCGTTCAGGAATGGCGTTTCACCGATCAAGACGTGCTGCTTCATGCGCTGCCGATCTTTCACACCCATGGTCTGTTTGTGGCGACCAATGTGGTACTGGCGGCCGGTGGAAGCATGATATTCCTGCCGAAGTTCGATCAGGACCAGATCATCGATAGTCTGCCGCGTGCCACAAGCATGATGGGTGTGCCGACCTTTTACACCCGCCTGTTGAACGATGCCCGCTTTACCCGCGACCTGACGCAGCACATGCGTTTGTTCGTGTCAGGTTCTGCGCCTTTGCTGGCGGAAACCCATGTGAAGTTCGAGGAGCGCACAGGCCATCGGATTTTGGAACGCTATGGCATGACCGAAACCAATATGAACACCTCCAACCCCTATGACGGGGAGCGGCGGGCGGGCACTGTGGGCTTCCCTCTGCCCGGAGTGGAGCTGAAGATCACCAATCCGGATACTGGATCTGAACTGCCACAAGGAGAAATCGGCCAGATCGAGGTCCGCGGTCCCAATGTTTTCAAAGGCTATTGGCAGATGCCGGAAAAGACCGCGGATGAGCTGCGGGCGGATGGGTTCTTTATCACCGGGGACTTGGGTAAAATCGACGCCGATGGTTATGTCCAGATTGTGGGGCGTAACAAGGACCTGATCATCTCGGGCGGTTACAACATCTACCCCAAAGAGGTTGAGCTGGTGCTGGACGAACAGCCCGGTGTTCTGGAAACTGCGGTAATCGGCGTGCCCCATCCAGATTTCGGTGAAACCGTTCTTGGCGTGATCATTCCCGAGGCAGGCGCGACACCAGATCTGGATGCCATTATGTCCGCGGTTCAAGGTTCACTGGCACGGTTCAAACATCCACGCGCGCTGGTCCTTATGGATGCATTGCCCCGCAACACGATGGGAAAAGTGCAGAAAAACATCCTGCGCGACATGTACAGCAGCCGTCTTGCAAAAGCATAAGCCGCGCTTGTTTATTACCCGGTGCGCGCACTCTTGCGTCAGCGCACCGGGCCTACGCTGAGGTTACGTGTTTTCAATATCCTCGCGCCAAACGATCATCACCGACGTCCCCATCCGCCAGCCGGCGCAACCCGTCTTTGATGGACAGGACAACACCCGTTGGCTCGGGGGCGCTCGCGGTGTGCGGCGTCACCAAAATACGAGGGTGCGACCAAAAAGGGTGCCCTTCTGCCAATGGCTCATTCTCAAACGCATCCAGCGACGCACCCGTGATTTGACCGCTTTCTAAGGCAGCCAACAATGCAGCGTCGTCCAGATGTTCACCGCGACCCAAATTCACCACACAGGCGCCTTGGGGCAAGGCCGCAAGCAGATCAGCATTCATCACGCCACGTGTCGCTTGCGTCAACGGCAGCACATTAATCAAGATATCGCTGCGGGCCAGAAACGCATCCCGGTCCGCATCGATAAAGTGCTCGATACCGGGCTCTGAAGGTTCGGGCATGCTGCGTGATAGGCTGGCGGTTGGATAGCCGAGCGCTGCAATCGACTTGGCAACTGCACGGCCCATCAGACCAAACCCCATAACGCCAACCCGACGCTCGGCAGGCGAGCGTCCAGATTGAGGGCGGTTCCAGACCTCATTCATCTGGTCTTCCAAATGCAGATCCATGCGACGGTGGTGCCACAGAACATGAAATGCCGCAAAGCCTGCCATCTGCAAGGCTTGGTCGTCATCCTCCACCCGCAGAACGGCCACATCTTTTGGCAGGGACGGGCAAGACAGGATTGCGTCCACACCAGCCGCAACCGAGACGACAGCCTTTAGCCCAGTGTACCGGGTAAATGCATCATCCGCCGGGCGAAAGGTCAGTGCGAATTCAACGGTTTGCGGATCTGTCACCTCATCCTCTCGCAGCACCGACAGGTTTGGTGAATGGGTGGCCAAGGCCTCTCCGAGAAAATCAAGGATGTCTAAATCTGCATCTATGGCGACACCAATCATTTTGCGCTCCGCATTTCGTGTCGGGCAAATCTGCGCGTATCTATCTGTATAAAAGCCATCTTTAAGGTCCTAGCCGCACATTCCACTCATTCGATATCCCTGCGATTGCACAGCCGATCCGGTTCATGCAAGCGTCGAGATGTAAGGGGCCGAGAACTTTTGAACTGAACGTCGCGAAAAAGCCTCGTCATGGCTTATATTTACGCGACTTCAAAACCAACCACGCACGCCACGCTCTGGCACCTTGGAAAAGTATGGAATACGCCCCTTGCTAATTTCAGAGTGTTTTAGTAAGAAATTGAAACCCAGCCCCATCAGCCCGGTAGTGACAGGATCGTAAGCATCCAGACGAAAGGTCGGGCCGTGAAACACCACAAGAAATTTCAACCACAATCAGGACCCCACGGTCGCAAAACCGGTCAGCGCCCCACTGTCAGCTTTCCCGAGGCCTGCACCCGCACGCCCTCGGACAAAGAACAGCGCATCGCTCAATCCGGTGCGGATAAGGATGAAATCACCTGCATCCAGATTGCACGGTATTACTTCAACACGTTCAGCAACCCGCTCAGCCAGACCTGGATGAAGGCTTTTGCAACGGCCGAAGAGCATTTTGATTATTGCAATGGCCCCGTCATTGCGTCGCTGGTTGCACGGGTTTTGGACGCGGTGCGCCAATCGCGGCGCTCCTGTTTCATGTTCAACAATCCCGCATGCTCTAATTGTGCTGATATTTTGACGGAACATGAACGCCGCCTTCTCACCGCACTGTCCAGCCTGCGTCGCGGCGGGGTTGAACGGGCTGAGCTGGAATTGATGATGTTGTGCGAAGGCAATGACACGGCGCGCATTATGATGTGGTTGCGTGAACTGGCCTTGGCGCTGCCCCAACTGCCCGCCCGGTCTCTCACTGTGGCGTCGCACTAGGCCTGGGCACAATCAAAAGTTATCATATGAATTGACGACACTTATCCCAAACTGATTTATAAACGGCGATGCATCCCGTCAAAGGCCCTGAACCACGGGTCCCGGTGATGTCGCGTGGCAACCACGTCGTAGGATTTGCAGTCAAAGGGCTTAGATATGAAACAACTTTTGCTTACAGGCGCATCTGGTGGCATGGCCACGGCCCTGCGCCCTTTGATCGCGGAATTGGCCGAAAAGGTAATCTTATCCGCGCCCGAAGAGATCACGGATCTGGCGGCGCATGAAGAAAGCCGCGCGGCTGATCTTGGCGATTTGGCGGCACTCAACCATGCTATGGAAGGCTGCGAGGCTGTGATCCATCTAGGCGGTTTTTCGGTTGAGGGGCCCTTTTCGACCCTGATGCAGGCCAATATCCTTGGCCTTTACAACCTATATGAGGCGGCGCGGGCCAATGGCATGCCGCGTATCCTGTTTGCCTCCTCCAACCATGTCGTCGGATACTACAAACAAAGCGAAACCGTCGATGCTTCGGTTTTGCCGCGGCCAGACAGCCTTTATGGGGTCACCAAGACCTTTGGCGAGGCATTGGCGCGGTTCTATTTTGAAAAATTCGGCCAGGAAACGGCCATTCTGCGCATCGGTTCTTGCCTGGAGGAACCACAAGACCATCGGATGCTGGCCACGTGGTTGTCGCACCGGGACTTCATCAGCTTTGCCCGGACTGCCTTTGGTGTTGAAACCTTGGGCTGTCCGATCGTCTATGGGGCGTCGGCGAATGACCGGACGTTTTGGGACAATTCCAAGGCCGCAGACTTGGGCTGGATGCCACAGGACAATTCAGAAGTGTTCGCCGCCAAGATCGAGGCCGCCTGCCCGAACCCCGACCCGCGCTTGCCGGTGAACCTGTTTCAAGGCGGCGTCTTTACCGAGTGTCCGATTTTCCAAGACGACGATTAACACCACGCCCGCGATCAACGCGCGAGCCAGCCACCGTCGACATTCAAGATGGCACCATGAATGTAATCTGACGCCGGAGCCGCCAAGAAAACCGCTGTGTCTGCAATGTCTTGCGCCTCTCCCCAGCGTCCTGCTGGGATACGGTCCAGGATGGCTTTGTTGCGGTCTGCGTCGTTACGCAGCGCCTCGGTGTTATTGGTAGAAATATAACCCGGCGCAATTGCATTTACATTGACGCCCTTGGCCGCCCATTCATTGGCCAGCAATTTCGTCAGGCCAGAAACCGCATGTTTCGAGGCCGTGTATGATGGGACGCGAATGCCGCCTTGGAAGGACAGAAGCGATGCAATGTTCACGATCTTGCCGCTGCGGTTTTGGGCCATGACCTCGCGTGCAAACGCCTGACATGTAAAGAACAGCGCCTTGGCATTGACGTCCATCACCGCATCCCAATCGTCTTCGCCGAAATCAACCGCATCATCGCGGCGAATGATACCTGCATTGTTGATCAGAACGTCAAACCCGGCGCCTGGGAAGACTTGTTTGGCGGCCATCGGATCGGCAAAATCCAGTTTAAGATCTTCGGCTGTGCCACCCGCCTTGGTGATCTGGTCGACAGTTTCACCGCAGCTGCGCCGCCCAGCACAAACCACATGCGCCCCGGCAGCAGCCAAGGCGATGGCGATTGCCTGACCAATACCGGTGTTGGCCCCGGTGACGAGAGCTTTTTTACCATTAAGAGAGAAGCGGTTCATGTTGTATCTTTCGCTCGACAAAGGGTCACAGTACATACGCCCAAGTCCCCTTGGGCGTGGTCTGAACCCCCTGTCGGCGCAACTGCTGCATCGCCAGCACCCCCCAAATACCGGCGATGGCACGGAAATGCGGCAGGATATCGGATGGGCTGATGCGTACCATACAAGTTGTTCAGTTGACGCGGAACCTCGCATAGAATTCGCGATCCGTCAAACGCAGCCGCACGGCGGTTGCGCGGTTAACCTGTCACGCTCTCTCCCCAGCGGGCGCGCAAACGGTTGGCCCCCGGCGCGCCTGGACGCAGTTGATCCTTGATCAGATGGGAACGATGCTCAAAGACGTTTTCATCCGTAAACGGCTCCCCATCGGCGCGGGCATGACCGATCAGCTGCGCGGTTTTGGTGCGGTCTTGGGCAAGAGCTGCAATTTCATCTGTCAGCTTTTCGACGTCATTGACGGGCACCAAAACACCACCCGAATTGGCTGAAATCAGATCCTGCGCATAAGAGCTGTCGTAGCCAACAATTGGGGTTCCATTGCTGAGCGCTTCGATCAGACAGCGCGGGCTTTCCGGCGTTTTATGGCAGAACATAAACACATGCGCGCGCCGCAGCTCTTCGAGCACCTGATCGTGTTCGGTGACAAAACCCGGCAAGAACACCTGATCCGAAAGACCGGCACGGGTCACACGTGTGCGCATCTGTTCCAGCTCATCCCCCGCACCAAGCCACGTGGCGCGAAACTCAATTCCCATGACCTTGAGACGTTCCAGAACCGCGATCCAATCCAACGGCCCCTTCATGGCATCCGCGCGTCCCGCATAGACAATGCGCAGTGGTCCGGATCCCGCATCATTGATCTTGCGCAACAGCTGGTCGCCGGGAATATGGTCCTCTGCCCGGATGTGGATGTCATGAACCAGATGGGGGTTTGAGCTGTAAGGGCTGTAGGCGTCAAACGTGTCCTTGCCGTGAAACAGACCCAATGCGGCCATCGACACTACTTTGTGCTCCAACAGTTTCATTGGGCGATAGGTCAACCGCGCGCGCCAGCGTCGACGACGGCTTGGGTCCTTCATGTCTTGGCGCACGACCTCAGATTCTACGCGGTCCGTCCAAACGGCAAAACGACGTTTCTGACGTCGCGCTTCAAATCCGGCCACTGCACCCCAATCGCCGAACAGGCCACCGATTGCAAAACTGAGGTATTCCGCCTGTTGGATCAGGGCGCCAATCCGCCTGCGTGTCGCGCGATAGCTGCGCAGGAATTGATCTGGACGATAAGCCGTCGGCAGTGGCTCAAGTCGTACATGTTTCAACACCGCTTTGAAGTCATCGGCGGGCAGCCAACCAACAGGTGGCGGCGCGTCTTGCACAGGCATCATGGACACCACTTCGGCAAAATGGCTTGCCCAAAGACGCAATCCATTGATGGCCTGACGCTCAACGTAAAGCACACCATCAAAACGATAGAGTGGCACGGGAGCATAAATCAGCAGACGCCCGTCCCGGTTTGCCCCTGTGTCATCCGTCATCATACACTCTCCACCCGCATCGGCGGCATTGGCCCGGGTATGCCCCGTCTGTCGCCGCTGGTGCTCTGTAAAATCGAACCCGTAAAATCAACACTGATCTCATGCTACACAGACGACGCGGGTAATACGAGGCCACAGATTGCCGACGATGTATGAAGAGCCTGCCCAAAAGGCGTAAAAATCTATTCGAATTTGCCGCAGAATTGACGCCCTTGCACGCTGCACCCTTGTAGTATTGCGAAATGAGCCCTTATGAACGCTAAATTTGAGAGCCAATGACGCAAGCGCGTCACTGTGACCGGCAGAAAGATGCAGCTAAGAATTGCACCTCAGGCGCGTGTGATTTACATGGGGGCCATGAGAGCCGCCGTGAATTCGGGTATTTTACCCTGCAATTCGGGCGGCGAACACCGTCCACAGCGCGGGTTTTGCCTGCGCCCCGTCCAACCGCCTCCGTTATCGCTGAAAGGGTATGGAACATGGCAGACACATCTAACCCCGATATTTTGTATACCATTGTAGACGAAGCACCTGAGCTGGCGTCTGCATCCTTCTTGCCGATCATCCGTAAATTTGCGGCAGCAGCTGGTGTGACCGTTGGAACCAAAGACATTTCGCTGGCAGGTCGAATCATCGCGACCTTCCCCGAGAAGCTGACCGACGCACAGCGCCAATCTGATGATCTGGCCGCATTGGGTGAGCTGGTGAAAACCGCTGACGCAAACGTCATCAAACTGCCCAACATCTCGGCCTCTGTTCCGCAGCTGGTTGCAGCTGTGACCGAACTGCAGGCGCAAGGCTACGACATCCCGAGCTACCCGGAAGAGCCTGCCTCGGACGCCGAAAAAGAGATCCGCGCGCGTTTTGATGCCATCAAAGGTTCCGCTGTGAACCCGGTTCTGCGCGAAGGCAACTCGGACCGTCGTTCGGCCAAAGCGGTTAAGAACTATGCCCAGAGCAACCCCCATTCGATGGGTGCCTGGACTGCCGACAGCAAGACCAAAGTGTCTTCGATGCCTGGCAATGATTTCTACGCAAACGAGAAATCCGCAACCATCACCGCAGCACAAGCGGGTGACGCGAAGATCGAGTTTGTGGCCGCAGATGGCGCAGTCACCGTTCTGAAAGACGCTTACCCGCTGGCCGAAGGCACCGTTGCGGATGCGACTTTCATGTCTGTCAAAGCGCTGTCTGCCTTCCTGGCGGAGGCGATTGAAGACACAAAAGCAGACGGCACCATGTTCTCGCTGCACATGAAAGCCACCATGATGAAGGTCTCTGACCCGATCATCTTTGGCTATGCCGTCAAAGCGTGGCTGGCGCCTGTGTTTGAAAAGTTCGGCGCAGAACTGGACGCGCTGGGTGTGAACCCGAACTCTGGCATGGGTGACCTGCTGGACCGCGTAAAAGACAACGCCGACATCGTAACAGCGATCGAAGCCATCGCCGCAGACCGTCCGTCCATGTATATGGTCGACAGCGACAAAGGCATCACCAACCTGCACGTGCCGTCCGATGTGATCATCGACGCGTCCATGCCGGCCGTGATCCGCGCTGGCGGCAAAGGCTGGGACGAAAAAGGCGACAAGGGCGACACCAACTGTGTGATCCCTGATCGTTGCTATGCGACCGTCTATGACGAGACCATCAACTTCTTCAAAGCCAATGGCGCGCTGGACGTGACCACTGCGGGTTCTGTCGCAAACGTTGGCCTGATGGCTCAGAAGGCCGAGGAATACGGCTCCCACCCGACCACGTTCGAAGCGCCCGCCGCTGGTGAGATCCGCATCGTTCTGGCCAATGGTGACACGCTGCACAGCCACACGGTTGAAACAGGCGACATCTGGCGCTCTTGCACCGTGAAGAAAGCCCCGATCGAGAACTGGATCGAGCTGGCTCTGGACCGTCAGCGCCTGACCGGTTCCGAGGCGATCTTCTGGCTGGACGCAAACCGCGCCCACGATGCAGAGCTGATCAAATACGTCACCCCTGCTCTGGAAGCCGCTGGCAAAGCGGATCTATTCCAGATCCTGGCACCGCGTGAAGCAACCGCACAGTCGCTGAAAACCATCACCGCAGGTGACGACAGCATCGCCATCACCGGCAACGTTCTGCGTGACTATCTGACCGACCTGTTCCCAATCCTGGAACTGGGCACCTCGGCCAAGATGTTGTCGATCGTAAAACTGATGCAGGGCGGCGGTCTGTTCGAAACCGGTGCGGGTGGTTCGGCGCCGAAGCACGTGCAGCAGCTGGTTGAAGAAAACCACCTGCGTTGGGACTCGATGGGTGAATTCTGTGCCCTGGGTGAAAGCCTGAACTTCTTGGCGGACGTCAAAGGCAACGCCAAAGCAGGCGTTCTGGGCACCGCAGCCGAAGTTGCGACCCAAGGCATCCTGGACAACAACAAATCCCCAAGCCGCAAAGTTGGCCAGCCTGACAACCGCGACAGCCACTATTGGTTTGCACGCTACTGGGCAGAAGCGCTGGCGGCACAGTCCGACGACGCAGATCTGGCGGCCCACTTTGCCCCGATCGCCGAAGCACTGACCGGCAAAGAAGAAGCGATCCTCTCGGAGCTGGCAGCCGCCCAAGGCGGAGCAGCCGACATCGGTGGCTACTTCCGCCCATCGGTTGAGAAGAAAGCAGAAGTTATGCGCCCAAGTGCAACGTTGAACGCAATTATCGGCTAAGCGCCGTAGCCGTTTAGCTTGCTAAGTAAGAGAGAGCCCGGAGCATTCCGGGCTCTTTTCATTTTTGCAACGATGTTTCAGGTCGCAAAAATTCATATATTTCAAATACATGTTTTACTTGCTCGAGAACCAAACTCGGATCTCTGCTCACCAATCTTCCAAGCTTGAAAGCTCTGCACATTTTTAAAGCTATGCACTCAGTGCATATCGGATCTTCAGCCAAACATTCTGATGTGGATACCAAGCGTTAGGTTTTTCTTGGTTTCTGGTAGGAAATCTCCACAAAAGGCTCGTGAAACCAATGCCTGAACTTCTCTACCGATTTTCCACTCGACTATATGCACTTGTTGTCCTGGCGGTGCTGCTGTCGGCCTGCCTGACATTTTTTCTTGTCCACCGTTCTGCCGATCAGGTCTACGAGTTTCGGGACTACGAATTGGACCACCTAACGGAATTGGGTTCCAGTTATCTGGAAACCATCAATGAACGTGTAGAAGCCGGTACGATCACCCGTGAAGAAGGGATCGCCGAGGGTCGTAAAATTCTCGAACAGGCGCGCTTTGGCGCAGATGACAGCGGCTATTACTTCGCCTTGTCCACAGACGGTGTCATTCTTGCCCACCCCCATAGACCGGACTGGATTGGGCAGAACAAACTTTCTGTGCAGGACTCGTCGGGTCAGTACTTCTTTAAGTCCTTCATCGACGGCTTGGATGAACAGGGCCGCTCCCGTGTGGAGTATTCTTTTGTGAATCCCGGAACGCAGCAAGTTGAAACCAAGCTGGGTCACGCGCTGCTGTTTGAGCCATGGGACATGCTGATTGCCACCGGCATGTACATCGACGACGTCGAAGAGAGCATTTATGATACCCAAGTTCTGGCATCCGTCTGCCTCGCGGCCTCTCTGCTTGTCTTGTTGGCGACCTCCACAGGTATCAGCCGCAGCATGATCCGACCGCTGCAACAGCTACGAGATCGGATGAACACCTTGGCCGACGGCGATCTGACATCGCAAATCCCGTCCCTAGCCAACCGCAGCGAATTGGGACGCATGGCCCTGTCAGTGCAAGTCTTTCAAAAAGGGTTGCAACGACAAAAGGAAATGGAACGAGCGCAAAACAGACAAACCGAAGAGATTTCCGGCGTAGTACAGATGCTCAGCGGAAAGCTATCACAGATGTCGCAAGGCAACTTGGATATCAAAATCACAGATAGTTTCCCCGACCAGTATGAGAAGTTGCGTAGTGATTTCAACACCACGATCGACACGTTGCAAAACACCATTTCGCAGGTCATTGAATCTGCTTCATCCATCAGCAATGGCGCGGTTGAAATCAGTCAGGCCTCTGATGATTTGTCTCATCGCACCGAAAGCCAGGCTGCAACTCTTGAAGAAACCGCCGCCGCGCTAGAAGAGATTACATCCAGCGTTCGATCTGCCGCAGACGGCGCGCGCAATGTCGAGATCACCGTGACCGACGCGCGTCAGCAAGCCGAGGAGAGTGGTAAAGTGGTGCGAAACGCAGTGTCGGCCATGACCGAGATCGAACAAAGTTCCAACCATATCTCCCAAATCATCAATGTGATCGACGATATTGCCTTCCAAACCAACCTTCTGGCGTTAAATGCAGGGGTCGAGGCTGCTCGGGCCGGAGAAGCAGGACGAGGCTTTGCCGTCGTGGCCTCAGAGGTGCGTGGATTGGCGCAACGCTCTTCGGATGCGGCGATGGAGATCAAAACGTTGATTTCTGGTAGCTCACAACACGTCGCACGCGGCGTGGAACTGGTGGGACGTGCTGGAGAAGCCCTGGAACAAATCGTGGATCGTGTCGGCCACATCTCGACTTTGATTTCAGGCATAGCAGAAGGGTCAGCGGAACAATCGACCAGCCTAGACGAGATCAACACTGGTATGAGCCAGCTTGACCAAGTGACCCAGAAAAATGCGGCAATGGTCGAGCAAGCCACTGCGGCCGGTCATCTATTGAACAATGACTCAGGAAAACTCGTCGACCTCGTCAACTATTTCAAAATCGGCGATCCGCTGTCAGCACGTGACATCAACAAACTCGCGGCTCCTGACCTAGAAACAAACCTGCCGTCCGCCACCTTCTCTGAGTTTGAACAAACCCCAAGAAAGAAAGTGGCACACGGAAGTAGCTGGGAAGATTTTTAAGTCACTTTTCTTAAAGTGGTCATCTCGGCAGCCCCGGCCATTACATATAGGCCGGGGCTATTTTACTTTGTGAAATCGTAAGTTCGGCAAAAGCGGAAGCGGGTGGCGCTCCGTGAAAGCCCAACTGACGAAGCGGTTCTTCTGATGCTGCGTTGTACTTAACGTTCACCGCGCACGCGATTGGCCGCGATGTCGGGCCGCAAGACCACACCGGGGCTGGTCGAGGCACTATGAAAAGGTCCCCCACTTAATCGGCCAGTTATGATTCGGCTAGGTGCAGCTGCTTGCGGAAAAAATACGCAAATGCTCCGTGAAACGCGGTACGTTTCGACAGTCGCCCAGTTTTGCGTAAAGCCTACAGTGATCACGTTTTTACGATCATCCAAGAGAGATATGTAAAATTGTAATTCAATGTGGATTCAGTACGTTGCCCAACCCACATTAATCAATCAAAAACAATGGACTAACACTCTCTTCGCGCCTGACGCCCTCAATAGATTTCGGTTTCCCCATTTGCGCAGGATTAACTTCTTCACCGGTAGTTGATGGAGAACCAGTTATTTTTATGGCCCCGTTTCAAAGCGACCCATTCGAAGGGAATTCCACTAAATGCTAAGAGTCTTCCACAAACTGCACGCTCGTATATACGCCATCGTCGCCATCGCGATGGTCATGGCCCTTGCGCTGACATATACGACGCTCTCTCGCTCTTTGAACAACGCGTATGACATGCGCAAAAAAGAGCTGCACCTGTTGGTTGAGACCGCAATCAGCACATTGCAAGACCTTGAGAACAAGGTTCAAGCCAATGAATTAACGTCCTCGGAAGCGAAAGAACGTGGTCGCCACGAGCTTGACAAGTTGCGGTATGGTACATCCGGATACTTCTTTGCTTACGACCATAAACATATCAACATGGCGCACGGTGTCCGTCCCGATTTTTTTGGCACTGACAAGTCTGATATCGTCGACAGGCGCGGCACTTACATCGTCAAGGAACTGGTTCGCATTGGTGCCACACAAGGTTCCGGTGATCTGACCTATTATTTCCCACGCCCCGATACCGACGTGATCGAACCAAAACTGGGCTATGTCATTAATTTTGAGCCGTGGGACTGGGTGGTCGGCACTGGGACTTATATCGAAGACATCGAAGCGGCAGCTGCTGTACAGCGTAATGCGGCAATGGTTACTCTGGTGATCGGCCTCTTGATCCTTGGTACGTTCGGCTTTTTCATGACCCGCAGCATCACAGTGCCTATGGCAGCTTTGAATTCCCGTATGCAAGGTCTCGCCAGTGGCGATGACAGCTCACCAGTTCCGGGCACCGAAAGCGCAAGTGAAGTTGGTGCGATGGCCCGCACACTCGAAGTTTTCCGCAACAAGTTGCAGGCGCAGCACGCTTTGGAGGTTGAACAAAAATCCGCCGAGGCTCTTCGCAACAAGGTCGTAGACGGGTTGCGCAGCAATTTGGCGGCCCTGTCGACAGGCGATCTGAATTCGAAAATTGACGAAAACTTCCCGGAAGAATACGAACAGCTACGTGTCGACTTCAACAAGACTGTAGACCAGCTGCAAAACACAATTTCGCAGGTCGTCGATGTTTCAAGCAGCATTCGCAACGGGGCGCAGGAAATCAACCAATCCTCTGACGAGCTGTCGCAACGCACAGAAAGCCAGGCTGCGACTTTGGAAGAAACCGCCGCAGCGCTGGAAGAGATGACCGCCAGCGTACGTTCCGCTGCGGATGGGGCTCGAAGCGTTGAGGCCACCGTAAAAGAAGCCCGCGCGCAGGCCGAAGACAGCGGCGAAGTGGTTCAGAACGCCGTTGCAGCTATGACCGAGATCGAACGCAGTTCCAGCCATATCTCCCAGATCATCAGCGTGATTGACGACATCGCCTTCCAAACCAATCTTCTTGCCTTGAACGCAGGCGTAGAAGCTGCACGTGCCGGCGAAGCAGGTCGCGGATTTGCAGTTGTGGCATCAGAGGTGCGCGGCCTTGCACAACGCTCATCAGACGCAGCTATGGAAATCAAAAAGTTGATCTCTGACAGTTCCCAACAGGTGGAACGCGGCGTTGATTTGGTTGGCAAAGCTGGCGAGGCGCTGGAACAAATCGTGCAACGGGTCAGCAATATCTCAACCCTGATTTCCGGGATCGCCGAAGGGGCCGCTGAACAGTCCACTGGCCTTGCAGAGATCAACACCGGCATGACCCAGCTGGACCAGGTCACACAACAAAACGCCGC
This sequence comes from uncultured Paracoccaceae bacterium, assembly GCA_947497985.1. Classification (GTDB taxonomy): domain Bacteria; phylum Pseudomonadota; class Alphaproteobacteria; order Rhodobacterales; family Rhodobacteraceae; genus Epibacterium. Next base: position 737 of record CANMIX010000002.1, on the reverse strand, counting down.
CATGGTGCAAGAGGCCACATCCGCTGGGCATTTGCTAAATTCCGATGCCGGGAAACTCGGTGAATTGGTTGCCCATTTCAACATCGGTCAGGGAAATGTTTCGCCGTTCACTATGAACCACACCAGCGGACCCGTCGCAGCACCATCTGCACATGGTGATGACGACATGAGCTGGGATGAAGAAGTTCCACCCGCACAGCCTGAGCCGGTTGCCGTCAATGCGGGCAATCCTTGGCAAGATTTCTGACGTCAAATCCACAACATCAGAATTCCAAAGCCAGCCTCAACGGGCTGGCTTTTCAGGTCGACGTTATGACCCGAAAAAACGTCAAGTTAATGAATTATATAGATTTTCCCAACCCTCGCTTGGTTGGAACGGATTTCACATTTTTTACAAAAAACCTCTTGCACCCCCTCGGAACAAGCATTAGAACGCCCCTCACAAGCGCTGGGATGTAGCCAAGTGGTAAGGCAACTGTTTTTGGTACAGTGTACCGTAGGTTCGAATCCTACCATCCCAGCCATTATCCTCCTGTTGTGCTGTCCAGCTTGAATTTAGATTTATCCAGCTAGAAAACGCATTTTGTCCAGCCAAGACTTATACTTCACGCGATGTAAGCACCTGAGCTGTTGAGCTCCTGCAATTAACGCGCGGCGCAAAACCTGGCCTTCCCCCACTGAAGTGGTCCTCCGCTATGTTTAGTAAAACGGAGGAAACACATGGCCAACAAGCGACC
>CANMIX010000001.1 GCA_947497985.1 uncultured Paracoccaceae bacterium | reverse complement strand
CTCGGTCTCGGTCTCGGTCTCGGTCTCGGTCTCGGTCTCGGTCTCGGTCTCGGTCTCGGTCTCGGTCTCGGTCTCGGAAGACAGGCTCTCCGGCGTGTCGTCGTTGTCAACCACTGAAGTATCTACAACATCATCAACTTGCGAACCTTCGGTTGCGTTGATTTCAGCGTCTCCCACCCCTGGCGTCGGCTCCGCCACGTCCTCCGGGTTTTTTTTGTCTGCCACGCCGATTTCCCTTCGAATCTCAAAATCTTTTGGTTGAACGTCTGCGCGACACTACTGCGCACATCCGCCTGTCTCAAGCTATGCTAAGCGATCTGCGGCATTGCGAACCAGTTCCGCCATAGATGCAGCATCAGGTGCCCGAGATATTTGCAACTCCATATAGTCCAAAGACTTCAACGGTTCCGCAACAGCTTCGCTCATCGCAATAAAAAAGATGTTTTCTGCTGTGCCACATTCATAAGCAAATTGCTGCGCAGTGCGCGGGGAAAAAAGCGGCACAATGTGTCGTTTATCGTTTGAGAGGCTGGTCTTCGCTTCTGCACTCAATGGCTTGAGGACCTGATCATAGACGACATAGTGATCGCATCTTATGCCGTTGCTATTCAGCCGACCGGCAATGTCGCCGCGCGTGTGCTGACCGTGTATATGGGCCAGTGGTCCGGTTAACCCGTCCTTGCGCGTAAGAGTTTGAACCAATTGCGCAGCGGTTTGCCCGGCGCATTCGGCGCGCCAGCCATGTAGCATTGCAATCTCGGTAGTTTGTGTACCCACGCAAAATGCGTCCGCCCGCACCGGTTGTTTGGAAGCTTCAATCACCGCGTTTGCAGAGGAAAAAATTACAGACCTGTATTTAGCCATTTCAGCTGCAAACGCCATTGGAACGATCTCAAGCAACGGAGAGACGACAAGCTGTAGATCCGCGCGCAAGTTTGCGGGAAGATCGTTCCAAAACTGCATGGATGCAGCAACTGATCGGGTCATCAACAGGCAAACCACGCGCTTCCCCCGGGATTGTTTGAACGCGCCTAAGGTGGTAGCCCCCTGCACAAATGGATGCAATGGTAGGGCGATGACTGAAACACTGACTGTTCTGGGGATCGAAAGCAGCTGTGACGACACGGCCGCCGCTGTTTTACGTGAAACACAGGACGGGCGAGTGGAAATCTTGTCCTCAGTTGTGTTCGGACAGACCGAATTGCACAGCGCCTTTGGCGGAGTGGTGCCAGAAATTGCCGCCCGCGCCCATGCGGAAAAACTGGACCACTGTGTGCAAGACGCAATGGCTGCTTCCTCCACAACCTTTGCCGAACTGGATGCGGTTGCAGTCACCGCCGGCCCCGGACTGATTGGCGGTGTGATTTCAGGCGTGATGTGTGCCAAGGGTATTGTGGCCGCAACCGGTCTGCCCCTGATCGGTGTGAACCATTTGGCCGGACATGCGCTGACGCCGCGTTTGACGGATCAGGTCCCTTACCCCTATCTGATGTTGCTTGTCTCCGGCGGGCATTGCCAGTTCCTGATTGCCCGCGGTCCAGAAGATTTCACGCGCTTGGGCGGCACCATTGATGACGCGCCCGGTGAAGCTTTTGACAAAACCGCACGTCTTTTGGGCCTGCCACAGCCCGGCGGGCCTGCTGTTCAGGCCGAGGCTGAAAACGGTGATCCAAAACGCTTCCGTTTTCCACGTCCTCTCAAGGATCGCGCAGATTGCAACATGTCCTTTTCCGGCCTCAAGACCGCATTGATGCGGATGCGCGACCAGATCGTCGCGGAAAAAGGTGGGTTGTCACATCAAGACCGCGCCGACCTATGTGCAGGATTTCAAGATGCTATTGTCGATGTGGTTGTAGCCAAAACCAAACGCGCGCTTGAACTCTATATGAACGAAGCACCTGCCTATCCAACCATCGCCGTTGCCGGCGGTGTGGCCGCAAATACCGCGATCCGCGCAGGCCTGCAGGCGCTGTGTGCCGAATTCAAAACTCAATTCGTGGCACCCCCTTTGAGCCTGTGCACTGATAATGCCGCGATGATCGCCTATGCCGGCATGGAACGGTTCAAAGCGGGCGCACGCGACGACATGTCATTGTCCGCACGTCCGCGCTGGCCATTGGACCAAACCAGCCCCGCATTGATCGGCAGCGGTAAAAAAGGAGCCAAAGCATGAGCGTTTCGGTTCTGGGCGCCGGCGCGTTTGGCACCGCGCTTGCCATCAGCCTAAGCGGCTCCCGCGCTGTCACCTTGTGGTCCCGCGATCGCAATCACGTCGCCGATATGGCCCGCACCCGGATCAACCAAAAACGTCTGCCCGATGTACACATCCCCAAAGGCGTTGCAATTACCGCCGATAAGACTGCCGCCTGTGAGAGCGACATTTTGCTGCTTGCCGTCCCAATGCAGCGACTGCGGGTGTTTTTGGAAGAAACCCCCGATCTGTTTTCGGGTAAAACACTGGTTGCCTGCTGCAAAGGTGTCGAACTGACATCTGGGTTGGGTCCAATCGGCGTCATGTCTGAAGCAGCGCCAACCGCAGTCCCTGCCCTTTTGACCGGCCCCAGTTTTGCCGCCGACATCGCACGTGGCCTGCCAACTGCCCTCACCCTCGCCTGCGCGCATTCTGAAACCAGCGGCACACTGCAAACAGCCCTGACCACCGCCAATCTGCGACTGTATCGGACCACCGACACGGTTGGCGCGGAATTGGGAGGTGCGTTAAAGAACGTCTTTGCCATTGCGTGCGGTGCGGTCATCGGCGCGGGCCTCGGCGAAAGCGCACGCGCGGCGTTGATGACACGGGGTTTCGCAGAAATGCAGCGGATGGCGCTGACCGTTGGTGCGCGCCCCGAGACCCTATCAGGACTGTCTGGGTTTGGCGATTTGACGCTGACCTGTAGCTCTGCGTTGTCTCGTAATTTCAGCCTCGGGCTGTCTTTGGGGCGGGGAGAATCATTTGACCCCTCTGTCACCGTCGAAGGCGCCGCCACGGCTCGCGCCGCGTTGGAAAAGGCAAAATCTTTGGGGATTGATATGCCAATCACCCAAACCGTGGTGGCTTTGTTGGATCAAAGCTTGACGATTGCAGACGCAGCGGCGCAATTACTTACAAGACCATTAAAAGAGGAATAAAATGCTCGTTGCATTGATTGCCCGCGACAAACCTGGAAATCTTCAGGTGCGTTTGGATAACCGTGACGCACATTTGGCGTATATCAAAGAAACCGGTGTTGTTGCCCAGGCCGGCCCATTGTTGGATCAGGATGGAGCCATGGTTGGCTCCCTTATCATTCTTGATGTTGCGGATATGGCGGCGGCACAAGCCTGGGCCGACAGCGACCCCTATGCCAAGGCGGATTTGTTTGAAGCTGTCGATCTGATCACTTGGAAAAAGGTCATCGGCTGATGCGTTACTGGCTGTTCAAATCCGAACCTTCGACCTGGAGCTGGGATGACCAGATTGCCAAAGGAGACGAAGGTGAGGAGTGGGACGGCGTACGCAACTATCAGGCCCGCAACTTTATGCGCGAGATGAAGTTGGGCGATCTCGGGTTTTTCTATCATTCTCAGAAAGAGAAATCTGTGGTCGGGATCGTAGAGGTTTGTGCCGAGGTTCATCCCGACAGCAAGGCAAACGATCCCCGATGGGAATGCGTTGACATCAAAGCGGTTCGTAGCTTTGCGACGCCGGTCACGCTAGATCAAATCAAACATCATGAACCGTTGGCAGAAATGATCCTTGTGAAGAATTCACGCCTATCTGTTCAGCCCGTCACACCAGAAGAATGGGCCGAAGTCTGCGCCTTGGGTCAAACGGACCCTGCGTGACCCGTCGCCTTGCGCCCATAGTTAACGAGGAGACATTGATTTGGAACTGTTAAGCGTATTTATAGCTGCTGCTGTTGGATTTGTTTTGGGCGCCGTCTGGTACGGTGTCTTGTCCAACCCTTGGATCAAAGCATCTGGTGTTGAAGTTGACGCCGATGGAAAGCCCAAAGGGGGCATGTCACCTGCCATCTTTGCGATCAGTTTTGTAATTCAATTGGTTGTTGCTGGCATGATGCGACACATCTTTTCCCTTTCCGGGATCGACAGCATCGGCGCAGGCTTGCTTGGTGGTATCGGTGTAGGAATGTTCTTCATCTCTCCTTGGATCGCACTCAACAATATGTATGCGATGCGACCCAAGGCGCTGACCCTGATTGATGGCGGTTATGCCACGCTGGCCTGCGGCGCGATCGGTTTGGTTCTAGCGCTGTTTTGATCAACGGATCATATCAGCCATTACCTAGACGCTTCGATCAAATAAAAAAGGGAAGGTTCCGGGACGAACAGAACCTTCCCTTCCACCCCGCGTGTTCCGTATCCACCACACGCGTATGAAATCTTTGTCCTGCCATCCTGGCTGTACTTATTCATACCCTCACACGCCGTGATTCCGCAAAGCATTAGCGTGGATAATATGTGTCAAATTCAGATGATTATCTGAGTTTGTATCCGGTCGCCTTAGACAGTCCAAAGACCCAGGCGACCAGAGTTTTTGTGCAACTTAGCTGTACACAGCTTCTTTGCCAAAATGCTTGGTCAGCATGTAATAGACAACCGCGCGATATTTGTTGCGTTCGGACTTACCATAAGTCTCGACCACAGAATTGATCGCATCCATCAATTCCGGACCATCTGCCAGCCCCAATTTTTTAACCAGGAAATTGGTCTTGACGGTTTCCAGCTCGCTCTCTTGGCTGGAAGCAACGGTGGAGGCATCGGCGTTATAGATCGCTGGACCGCATCCAATTGTCACTTTGGTCAGCAGGTCCATGTCTGGTTCCATACCGCACTTGTTTTTCAGATCATCTGCATACTGTGCAATCAGATCGTCTCTCTTACCCATATCATTCTCCCAACCTATTAATCGGTGCCTACAAATGGTTATGGGCAAACACTAGGCGCAAATTTTTCAACAACAAAGGAAAAGATTTACCCTTATTTCCCCCAAGCCATCGCAAGGGGACTGAGCGTTCTTTTGGTCAGGCAAATTTACTGGTCATGTTGGTTGCAAAATTGACCACACAAAACAAAACCGCCGCCCGGCGAAAACGACGGACGGCGGTGAAACAAAACGGGGTTTGTTTAGTAGCGGTAATGCTCAGGCTTGAACGGACCTTCGGGTGTTACACCGATATAGGCCGCTTGCTCTGGCGTCAGTTTGGTCAGTTTGGCACCAACGCGACCCAGATGCAGGGCAGCCACTTTCTCATCCAAGTGCTTGGGCAAGATGTAGACTTCGTTTTTGTAATTGTCGCCACGCTGGAACAGCTCAATCTGAGCCAGAACCTGGTTGGTAAACGACGCAGACATCACAAAGGATGGGTGACCGGTTGCGTTGCCAAGGTTCAGCAGACGGCCCTCAGAAAGCAGGATCAAACGGTTGCCAGACGGCATCTCGATCATGTCGACCTGTTCTTTGATGTTGGTCCATTTGTGGTTCTTCAGAGCCGCAACCTGGATCTCATTGTCAAAGTGGCCGATGTTGCCGACAATCGCCATGTCTTTCATTTCACGCATGTGTTCGATGCGTAGAATGTCTTTGTTGCCAGTGGTGGTGATGAACACGTCGGCGTCCAGCGCTTCTTCCAGCAGAACCACTTCGAAACCATCCATCGCAGCCTGCAGGGCGCAGATCGGATCAGCCTCGGTGACTTTTACACGTGCACCAGCACCCGCCAGTGACGCAGCAGAACCTTTGCCCACGTCGCCGTAACCACAGACAACAGCAACCTTGCCGGCCATCATGGTGTCGGTTGCGCGGCGAATGCCGTCAACCAGCGATTCTTTACAGCCATATTTGTTGTCGAACTTCGACTTGGTGACAGAATCGTTCACGTTGATCGCAGGGAACGGCAGCTGGCCGTTTTTCTGCAGTTCGTACAGGCGGTGCACACCCGTGGTGGTTTCCTCAGACACGCCCATGATCGCATCGCGGGTCTTGGTGAACCAACCTGGGCTCTGCTCCATCCGCTTTTTGATCTGCGCTTTGATCACTGTCTCTTCTTCGGATTCGGGCACCGGAATGATGTCCTCACCTGCTTCGGCGCGTGCGCCAAGAAGAACGTAAAGCGTTGCGTCGCCACCGTCGTCGAGGATCAGGTTCGGACCGTCTTCGAACATGAAGGATTTGTCGAGGTAGTCCCAATGCTCTTCCAGTGACTGACCTTTGATCGCAAATACAGGAACATTGGCAGCCGCGATCGCCGCAGCAGCGTGGTCCTGGGTTGAGAAGATGTTGCATGACGCCCAGCGCACATCCGCACCCAGATCGACCAGTGTTTCGATCAAAACAGCGGTTTGGATTGTCATGTGAAGCGAGCCGACGATGCGCGCGCCTTTCAGCGGTTTACTGTCGCCATATTCTTCGCGCAACGACATCAGGCCCGGCATTTCGGTTTCCGCGATATTGAGTTCTTTGCGGCCAAATTCTGCCAGCGCGATGTCCTTGACGATATAGTCCCCGGCCATAGTCAGCTCCATTCTGGTTAGAGGGTTTGCTATGCAGGCCCTAACACCCGAATGGTTTACAAGCAACGAACATGCCCTGAGTAAGCGTCAGATCAGGTCAGCCAGGAGTTCCAAGTGGCATTTTTGCAGGTAACGTATCAAAAAAATCGGTACCGGCCGCCACAACGCAGCTTACACCATTTGGATAAGTAACAAGAAGGGTGAAGGTTCCGGTCTCTTCTGAGGACCAAATCTCGAAAAGGGCGTTTCCTTTTCGTCCACTGCGTATCCCCCCCGCCGTTAGATTTTCGGCATATTTTTCAGACAATCTCTCAATAAGTTTGGATCGTTCTGTACAGGTTCCAGCAGCGGCAGGCGGGGCAGTCGCGGCCATCCCAAAGATCATACACACACTTAACAAACGCTTGAACATAGCAAGCTCCTTTCGCTAGAAGTCAGTCTCTAGAGAGGGCCTGGGTGAGAGGTCACAGGGCTCCTCCCTTACTATGTATTATGTGTATTTTGAGCGTATATTTCAATCACGCTGAGGTCACCATCCTGTGGAACGCAGCGTCCTAGAATTAAAAAAACGTTGCATTTCAACGCGTTATTGAAGAGGAAACTGCAAATGGCGAAAGCTCCGCGAGCCTGGCAAAGAATGCTGTCTGGGCGCCGATTGGACCTTTTGGACCCCACCCCGGTTGATATTGAAATTGAAGACATCGCCCATGGGTTGGCTTTTGTTGCCCGGTGGAACGGTCAAACTCAGGGCGATTTTGCCTATTCGGTTGCAGAGCATTCCTTGTTGGTGGAGCAGATCTACGCGCGCCTGTGCCCCAAGGCACCGGTGAAATGGCAACTGGCGGCCCTGCTGCACGACGCACCAGAATATGTGATCGGTGACATGATTTCGCCGGTCAAGGCAGCGGTTGGTCCGGGGTATGGCGCGCTTGATGAACGTTTGACGGCCGCCATTCATATCCGGTTCGGCCTGCCGGCCGTTCTGCCAAAGACGATCAAGTCGCAAATCAAACGCGCGGACAAAGTCAGCGCCTGGATGGAAGCCGTTCAAATCGCCGGTTTTTCCGAGAAGGAGGCCAATAAATTCTTTGGTCGACCGAACCCTGATATCATTGCAAATTTAAAAATTGATCTTCGCCCTCCGGTCGAAGTGCGTGCTGATTTTGTCAAAAGACATGAAGAGCTGTTGGCCGCTCTTTAAGGCTGAAGGTCCTGTGCAGCGCGTTCCGCGCGACGCTGGCGTCGCACCTCACGAATGCGCTGCTGCTTGAACTTGGGCGATTCAACGTAGTTTTCATCCTCGCGAATCCCCTTTTCACGCAACATGATACGGCGCCTGCGTCCCATGATGGGCTGCCAACTTGCATCCTTGCTGATGAAACCTTCCCGCGCCAATTCAGCGCCAATCACCTGATGGTCCAGTTCCCCATGGCTTTCGCGACTGGATCTTTGCTTGTTGATTGGGAGCCATTCCGTACGCAGCGCATTGATCACCAAAGGATCGCATTTGCAGAACGACTGAACGTTCTTCACCAATTGCAAGTTTGCACCAGAATCGCGGCGCAGAATCATGGCAACCTGTTGGTCCGGCCGACCGACCATAGCGTAGAGATGAAGCGCGGACCCGTCAGCCGCAACGATTTGCCGCGCAGCTTTGTAACGGGCCAGCTGCACATCCAAACTGTGGTCTTGCGGATGAAAAATTTCATATCCTTCCGCACGCAGGCGGTCTTCCAGCTCCTCTTCGCCCAGGAGCCCGCCTTTGTTTAAGCCAAGCTTGGAGCGCGACAGGTAAATCCGATCCGGTCCATCGGGTTTGATATCTCGTGCAAAACGCGCATGAATTGCGTTGCGGAATTTTGGCGTTCCGGACACGATCGAACCCAGTCCAAAGCCCTGCCCTGGTACGACCAGTTCTTCAACCTGCATGGCAGAAGTCGCCAGCTTGATCGGGAGTTCAGGCGAAAAACAGCGGATAAAGTCCGATTGAAAACCGCGAATGGCAACATCCGGATCTGGGCGTTTGGGAATGAAGAGAACGCCATCCACAGGACGATGCAAATCCGCCAGCGCCCAAAGGCGAGCAGCGCTTTCGACCAGGAAATGTCCGAAATGCGCCCATAGAACACCGCCCCAGAGCCACCGTCCCTCAAGCATTGGACCAACTGGGTTTGGCATGTTCGGTTGCGTGGTAATCGGACGGTATCGGCGCCACAAAGCCCCTTGAGGGCAATAGGTGCCATCACGATACAAAACACCGGCCGGCTGAACCAAAGCACTTATTGTTGGCGGAACAACATGCGCCTGTGCGACTGTGATCATCGCCTCAGACCATCCCCCTTCAGGAGAGGGTTCTTGCAATGCGTCACTCGTAACCATGGAAACCTTTACCGGGGGCTGCGTTTGGCCAGAATCCGCTGCAGAGTCCGGCGGTGCATATTCAAACGCCGCGCGGTTTCAGAAACGTTACGATCACACAGCTCATAGACACGTTGAATATGTTCCCAGCGCACGCGATCTGCGCTCATTGGGTTTTCTGGCGGCGGCGGCAGTTCGTCATCGCTTGCCAGCAGCGCGTTCATAATGTCTGACGCATCTGCGGGCTTGGACAAGTAATCCGTCGCGCCAATCTTGACCGCGGCTACGGCAGTGGCAATTGCGCCGTATCCGGTCAAAACAACAACGCGGCTATCGGGACGTTTTTCACGCAGAACTTCGACGACATCCAAACCATTGCCGTCTTCCAATCGCAGGTCAACAACAGCAAAAGCCGGCGGACGCGCTGTCGCAATGGCAGAGCCCGCCGCGACGGACCCTGCGGTCTCCACTTCAAATCCACGCTTTTCCATGGCCTTGGCCAGTCGCCGCAGAAACGGCTCATCGTCGTCAACCAACAACAGCGATTTATCGGGCCCAATCAGTTCTGGGTCAGTCTCGGCCATATGCTCATTTCTCCCAACCGGTCAGTCACGGTTGCTGACCAGGATATTACGTAGTTCTTTCAAAGGTCAAACCCAACGCGGCCTTTACGCGCTTTCGACGAAGCAACTCACACGTTCGGCCATGTCCGCCGCCGGCTCGTCCCGTTTGAAGAATTCCACAAAGCCATGTTCTGGCAACACCAAATAGGTATAGGTCGAGTGGTTCACCAAGTAATACTCAGGATCGCCATCCTGTTTTTGGTAGAACGTTTTATAGGCTCTGCTGGCGGCTTTAACCTGCTCTGGCGAGCCTGTCAGACCAATCATTTTCTCGTGCAGATTATAAGCAAAATCGCCAACCACTTCGGGCGTATCCCGTTCGGGATCAATCGAGATGAAGACCGGCGTTGTAGAGATCCCTCCATCCGCCAAAAGATCCACCGCCTCAGCATTGCGCGCTACATCCAAAGGGCAGACATCCGGGCAGTATGTGTAGCCAAAGTAGACCAAAGTGGGTTCGGTGATCACATCAGCATCGGTGACGGTTTCCCCTTGGGCGTTCAACAATTCAAACGCTCCACCGATCGCTCCGGCGCCTCCGGCAACCGCACTGGCGCGACAGTTTTCAAACAGCTCAGTTGTCTGCTTTTGTGTGACCAACCAAGCAGTCCCTAGCCCACCAACCGCTACAGTTGCGGCTAAAACGGCAAAAATACGAGTCATAGAACCCTCTTTCAATAAACGGCACGGGTCGATTGAACGTTTCCCTCGTGAGACCTATCAGTATTTACAACAGTTTCAAGCGGAGCACTTGGTCACATGTCTGATACAAACATCGGTCTGATGCGCGGACAGGAGCGCAGCCACTGGATTCGCCTGCGGACGTTGATCATCCTCAGATGGGTTGCAATCTTTGGCCAAATCACAGCGTTGTTTGCCGCGCAATGGATCTTTGACCTCAAGTTTCATATTGAGCTGACCTACATCACTGTCTGCATCTCGGTGCTGAGCAATCTGATCGCGACCTTTGCTTTTCCCGAGAACAAACGGCTTTCTGAATTTGAAAACCTGCTGATGATCCTGTTCGATCTGCTCCAACTCGGGATTCTGTTGTACCTGACCGGCGGCTTGAACAACCCATTTGCCTTACTGGTCCTTGGACCCGTAACAATCTCAGCTGCGATGATGCGTCTTCGTTCGGCGATAATTGTTGGCATAATCGCAATCCTGTTGGTGACGGTTATGTCGGAAATCTACCGTCCCATCTTGACCGAGACCGGCGCTGAAATGCAGATGCCTGGCATTTTTATCTTTGGCAACTGGGCGGCGATCGTCATCGCGATTCTGTTTATCGGGGCCTATTCCTATCGGATCAGCTCCGAAATTCGCTCCATGTCTGATGCGCTTGCAGCCACCCATATGGCACTGTCTCGTGAGCAAAAACTGACCGATCTGGGCGGTGTTGTCGCCGCGGCTGCGCATGAGCTTGGCACACCATTGGCGACGATCAAATTGGCCAGCGCCGAATTGGTGGATGAATTGGCGGATCAGCCGGATTTGCGCGAAGACGCTGAGCTGATCCGCGACCAGGCGGACCGTTGTCGCGATATCCTGCGCAGCATGGGACGTGCTGGGAAATCGGATTTACATATGCGCCAGGCCCCCTTGTCCACCGTCATCAACGAAGCTGTGGAACCCCATTCCAATCGCGGCAAGACACTCCACATTGACGCCGAACCCGTTGAGGGTGCCGATCTTTTGCACCCCAAGATCCTGCGCAAGCCAGAGATCATCCATGGCCTGCGAAACTTGGTCCAAAACGGCGTAGACTTTGCCGCAGCCAATGTTTGGATCGATGCGAGTTGGGACGATACCACCATAACCGTGATGATCAGCGACGACGGGCAAGGTTACCCTCCACATTTGCTGGGACGGATCGGGGATCCATTTGTGCGCCGCAGACGTCAGGAAAGCGAACGAAAGGAACGTCCAGGATACGAGGGAATGGGGCTGGGACTGTTCATCGCCAAAACGCTCCTGGAACGCACAGGCGCGGATCTGAAATTTGCGAATGGCAATGACCCTTACCAGAATTTTCTCGACCCCGCCCTGGCCCGCGGCGCGATTGTACAGGTCAAATGGCCCCGCAACAAAGTCGATTCAGAGTGGGGCGGTGCATCACTGCCGATCGGAAAAAACAAACTGATCGAAATTTGATGTATTCACTTTTAGTCAACCAGTTAAACTTCATTTAACCATTATGAAGAACGATATAAGAAAGGTGAACAATTCGAGGCATACACATGCAAGACATCGTTTCGGTTGAATGGCTGGCGCTCTTCGCGCTTTGTGCTGCAACTGCTACAATTGCGGTCTGGTGGTTATCACCGGGTACCTATGCGAAACGTATGGAACATGACCTCCTGGTAGGTGATGGGCGAACTGACGCAGTTTTCTTATTTGACAACAATGCCTTGATTGGCTGGTCGTCAGGCGCAAGCAAATTCATTGGCGAAAACGCTGAGGAGTTCAGCTGGTCGAACTTACGCGACCAACTCTCTCGCAGCTATCCGGGTCTCCCACAGTCTCCAACCTTTCTAAAAGACGTGGGTCCTCTGGTTCTCTCTGGCACGGCAGGCGCTGACAGTCGCGAGGCGCATTGTGAATGGATAGACGGCGTTACCCGCGTTCAATTGCGCCGTAGTACGCTCGAAGAACAAAATAAATCTCTCGACCAGGAGCTCACAACTCTGCGCGCAGCTGTTCACCAAGCGCCTTACCCTGTGTGGCTCCAATCCGAGGAAGGCGACGTTACCTGGACCAATTTGGCCTATGATGACCTCAGCCGTAAAATCCGGGGTCGCAACGCTGATTTTTCAAAGCCAATGTTCACGGACCTTGATGAACCCAAGGCCAGCGGCCGCCCGGAACGGATTTCGATTACCCTGCCCGAAAGCGAAAAGAAGCTGTGGTACAATCTGTCCACAACCGAGACCGAGGCCGGCTGGTTGTGTCACGCGGTTGATGTAAACGCCGTGGTCGATGCCGAGGTTGCACAGCGTAATTTCGTGCAAACATTGGCAAAAACCTTTGCTCAATTGTCCATCGGTCTGGCAATTTTTGACCGCAATCAACAATTGGTATTGTTTAACCCAGTTCTCATTGACCTGACGGCCCTGCCAGCAAACTTTCTCAGCTCTCGTCCGGATATGATGACATTCTTTGACCGTCTGCGCGATCAACGGATGATGCCCGAGCCCAAAAGCTACTCCAGCTGGCGACACCAAATGGCTGACCTTTTGGAAGCCGCCGCAGAAGGCCGGTATCAGGAAACATGGTCTATGCCGTCTGGATCGGTCTATTCGGTATCTGGTCGCCCACATCCAGATGGTGCAATCGCCTTCCTGTTTGAAGACATCACAGCCGAAATCACGCTTACCCGTCAGTTCCGGACTGAGCTGGAAGTCGGACAGTCCATTATGGATCAAATGGATGAAGCCATCGCCGTGTTTAACAAAGACGGCACAATGTCATTTTCGAATGAATCGTATCACGCGCTGTGGAATGTAGATCCCGAAGCGAGTTTTGCCAAAGTTTCGATCATTGACGCTTGCAAGATCTGGCAGGATTTCACCGCGGCCACTTCGGCATGGGGTGCTGTGCGTGACTTTGTGCTAGGCACTGAAAGCCGTGACCCCTGGTGGTGCACCGTGAGTTTACGATCAGGCGAGAGTTTAACTTGTAGGGTGACAGCCCTATCAAATGGCACCACGCTTGTAAGGTTCCACGCATCTGAGCCAACCGCATTGCCCCCTGTGCAACAACGGTTTTTGTCTTCCAACGCGCACGAGTGACGGAACGCGCTTGCAGCGAGAAGCGGACATGGCCATTTTAGCGCCATGACCGCTTTTTCCGTTTCTAAAGACATTCAAAGCCCCGACGACATGGGCAACTTGGCTCGCAAAATCGCCGCGCATGTGGGTGCTGGCGATTGTTTATTGCTGGAAGGCATAATCGGCGCCGGCAAAAGCCATTTTGCACGCAGCCTTATTCAAAGCCTTTTGCCGCAGCCCGAAGACATTCCTTCGCCAACCTTCACATTGGTGCAAACCTATGACGGACCAAGCTGTGAGATCTGGCACAGTGACCTTTACCGTCTGTCGTCCTTGGACGAAGTGTTTGAATTGGGCCTGGTGGAGGCTTTCGACAGTGAAATCACCTTGGTCGAATGGCCAGAGAAGCTGGAAGATGTTGCCCCAGATCATGCCTTGCGGTTGAAGATTGCGCTTCACGGCATTGCAGAAGACGCGCGCACAATCACATTCGAATGGAGCGACCCAAAATGGTCGCCACTACTGGAAGAAATTTCACATGACTGATCGCGCCGTTTTAAAACGCCGTTTCCTCGACACCACAGAATGGTCGCCAGCGTCCGTTGTCTCGATGACCGGTGATGCCTCCAATCGTCGTTACGACCGGCTTACGTTGGAGGACGCCACGGCAATTCTTATGGATGCGGCCCCCGAACGCGGTGAAGATGTGCGCCCATTCATTCGCATTGGTGAGCATCTGCGCGCGCAGGGGTTCAGCGCCCCTGAGATTTTGGCGCGTGATGTGCCCAACGGCTTTCTCCTACTTGAAGATTTGGGTGATGATCGGTTCAAAGAAGTTCTGGAACGTGCGCCTGACCGCGAAGAAGACCTGTACCGCGGGGCAACGGACGCGTTGATCGCCCTGCATCAATGCCCACTTCCAGCTGATTTGCCCGATTATAGCCCGCAAAGAATGGTTGAGGTTTGCGAACCGCTGTTTTCGTCCTACACCCGAACCCTTGCAGGAGAGGTTGTGCACGCGGATCAGACACGTTTTAACGCCGCACTTGAGGATCTGTTGAACCGACATGTAGGCGCCCCATCTGTCCTGATCGAGCGCGACTATCATGCGGAAAACCTCTTGTGGTTGCCGGATCGCGAAGGGGTCGCGCGTGTTGGGATGCTGGACTACCAAGACGCCGCTGCAGGTCACCCCGCATATGATCTTGTCTCGATGTTGCAAGACGCGCGGCGTGACGTGTCCCAAGATATCGAAACCGCGATGATGGACCACTATATTGCAAAAACTTCTGTCGACGCTGCGGCGTTTACCGCCGCCTACTGGGCGCTTAGCCTACAGCGGAACCTACGTATCGTTGGTGTCTTCGCACGTCTGGCCACACGAATGGGCAAGCCCCACTATGTCGACTTTATCCCTCGGGTCTGGGCCTATATCGAACGCGGATTGCAACGGCCGGAACTGAGCGACATGGAAACTGTCCTGCGTGACACGGTTCCCACCCCCAGTCCGGAAAATCTAAGAAAGCTAAAAGCATGAGCGACGCCGTGTATCCGGTCATGATCTTTGCGGCGGGTTTTGGCACCCGTATGGGGCCATTGACGGCGGATCGACCCAAGCCAATGATCGAGGTCGCTGGCCGGCCATTGATTGATCATGCTTTGGACTTGGCCAAGGCCGTCGATGCACATCCAATTGTCGCCAATACCCATTACCTTGGGGAGCAGATCAGCGCGCATGTTGTGCCCCAAGGGGTGAAAATCAGCCACGAAGACCCGGATGTTCTGGATACAGGCGGCGGCCTCCGTCAGGCGCTTCCGCTTTTGGGGAGCAAACCGGTCCTCACCCTTAACCCGGACGTGATTTGGAAGGGACCCAACCCATTTGACGTCGTGACAAACGTCTGGAACCCATCACAAATGGACGCGCTCTTGTTGTGCATTCCTTTGGAACGGACTGTGGGCCGCCTGGGCAATGGTGATTTCACCCTTTCACCTGAGGGTCGTCCATCGCGTGGCGGCAACATGGTCTATGGCGGGGTGCAGATCATCAAAACCGAACTGCTGCACGACATCCAGGAACAGGTGTTTTCGCTCAATGTGGTTTGGGATCGCATGAATGCTGAAAACAGGCTCTATTGCACCGAATATCCCGGAAAATGGTGTGATGTCGGGCGCGCCGAATGTATCCCACTAGCAGAAAATCTGATTGCATCTGATGTTTAAGCCAAGCTCTCAGCCACGCGTATTTGCGGTGCCTTGCGGTGTGGACTTTCCAAAGGCCTTGGTCGAAGGTTTGTTGGCGCATTGTCAGGGTCTACCACCGGACTCCTTGGCCAAAGCGCAGGTAATTTTGAATACCACCCGCATGGCGCGCCGGGTCCGCCAGCTTTTTGATGCGGGTCCTGCGGTTTTGTTGCCGCAATTGGCAATGTTGGGCGACTTGACGGCTGCTGTCCCCCTGCCCCCAGCGGTTCCGCCTTTGCGACGGCGCCTAGAGCTCACGCAATTGGTCAGCAAGCTTTTGGACGCGCAGCCCGATCTGGCATCGCGCGCATCGCTTTATGATCTGTCTGACAGCCTTGCGACCTTGATCGATGAAATGCAGGGTGAGGGTGTCTCGACCGACGTCATCCGCGATTTGGACGTGTCGGATCAATCGGGACATTGGGCGCGCGCACAAAGCTTTATTGGCATTGCCGATCAATTGGTCGACCAGCACGATGGCCTCTTGGACAAGGAAGCCCGACAACGGTTGCTTGTGACAGAATTGATCGCGTCTTGGGAAGTCCACCCGCCACAGCATCCCGTGATCCTCGCCGGCTCGACCGGTTCACGTGGAACAACCTTGATGTTGATGGAAGCCATTGCCCGTCTTCCACAAGGTGCCGTGATCTTGCCGGGTTTCGATTTTGACCAACCCGCGAGTGTCTGGTCCGAGTTGGACAATCCTTTGTCCTCAGAGGATCACCCTCAATACCGGTTTCATAAACTTCTGCGCGATCTCGATATACGTGCCGAAAATGTTCAGCCTTGGTCTGACGAGACACCCATAACGACAGCGCGCAATCGGATGGTGTCTTTGGCACTGCGCCCTGCCCCGGTGACCGACGCCTGGATGCGCGAAGGGCCAATGTTGCAAGACCTCGACACTGCGACGCGCGACTTGACCCTGCTGGAAGCCGACAGCCCCCGCGCCGAAGCATTGGCCATTGCACTGCGGTTGCGAAAAGCCGCCGAAGATGGGCAAACAGCCGCGCTGATCACCCCTGACCGGATGCTCACCCGACAGGTGTCATCTGCCCTGGATCGCTGGGATATTCTGCCCGACGACTCCGCTGGCCTGCCATTGCAACTGTCACCCCCCGGTCGGTTTCTGCGGCATGTGGCGGCGTTATTCTCCAAACGGCTCACGTCTGACAAGCTGCTGACCCTGCTCAAACATCCCCTCACGCATAGCGGTGCGGAGCGCGGATTACATCTGCTACATACACGCGACCTTGAATTGCATATCCGCCGCAACGGGCCGCCGTTCCCGGACAGGATGAGCTTTGAAGCCTTCGCGACAGACCGCGAGCTGACCGCGGGTTGGCTGGATTGGCTGTGTCACTGCTTCGCCGCGATCGAAGTAAGAGACGATTTGACCTTGGCGCATTGGTTGGAGCGCCTGCGCGAATTGGCGGAAATGATTGCATGCGGCAGTCAGGCCGCTGGCAGCGGCGGTTTGTGGGAGCAGAAAGCCGGCCGCGAAGCACTGGCAGTAATCGAGAACCTTGAGACCGAAGCACATCATGCGGGCATGCTGTCAGCGCATGATTTTGCCGATCTTTTGGGGGCGTTGCTGTCGCAGGGTGAGGTCCGTGACCGAGATGCGCCCTATGGCTCCATTATGATTTGGGGAACATTGGAGGCTCGCGTTCAGGGGGCCGATTTGGTGATCTTGGGCGGCCTGAACGAAGGGAGCTGGCCTGAATCAGCCAGCCCGGACCCATGGTTAAACCGCCAGATGCGCAGCCAAGCGGGGCTATTGTTACCCGAACGTCGGATCGGTTTGGCGGCTCATGATTTTCAACAAGCCATTGCGGGCCGTGAAGTTTGGCTGACACGAGCGCACCGCACAGATGAAGCAGACACCGTACCCTCCCGATGGGTCAATCGGATTACCAATCTTTTGTCCGGCCTGCCCGACCAGAACGGACCAGAACACCTGGCGCAGATGCGCGCGCGTGGTCAGGTGTGGCTCGATTGGGCGCGCGCGTTGGAAAAACCGACACCGATCGCATCCGCTATTCGCCCCTCGCCGCGTCCGCCGGTGACGGCACGCCCACGCAAGCTTTCGGTGACCGAAATCCCCCGACTGATCCGCGACCCATATGCGATCTATGCCAAACACGTGCTGCGGCTGAAACCGCTGAACAGTTTGGTTCAGGAACCGGATGCCTTGTTGCGGGGCATCGTTTTGCACCGGGTGTTTGAGATTTTCATCAAGGAAACCTTGAACGACCCAACTGCGCTGACGACTGAAAATCTGCTTGAAACCACTTCACATGAGTTGGCACAAGACGTCCCCTGGCCCGTGGCACGCAGCCTTTGGCAATCCCGTATCAGGCGCATTGCACGTGACTTCGTCGACGGCGAACGCCAACGACAGCAACGCGCCAAACCCATATCGTTCGAAGCTTTGGGGCAGGCCCGATTGGACCCGCTCGATTTTACGCTCACCTGTCGGGCGGACCGAATTGACGCAGACGAACGTGGGTTCTTGCACCTCTATGACTATAAAACCGGGACGCCCCCTACTGTCTCGCAGCAGAAGAAATTCGAGAAACAGCTTTTGATCGAGGCCGCGCTTGTCGAGCAAGGTGGGTTTTCAGATCTAGGTTTTGGCGAAGTCCAGAGCGCCACGTTCTTGGGGCTAGGATCAACGCTAAAGGAAGTCGCAGCTCCCTTGGACAATGATCCACCCGCCCAGGTTTGGGAGGAATTGAAGGCCCTGATTTCAACCTATTTCGAGCCTAATCAGGGGTATTCGAGCCGCAGCATGGTGCATAAGGACGATTTGATCGGCGACTACGACCACCTTGCTCGGTTTGGCGAATGGGATCGCAGCACCGATCCCACGTCGGAGGATCTGACATGAATACCCGAAACGCCGCGTCCGAGGCACAGTTTCGTGCGGCACGACCAGATGCATCAACTTGGCTTTCTGCCAATGCCGGCTCGGGAAAGACCAAGGTTCTGACAGACCGGGTTGCCCGCCTGTTGCTGAAAGGGGTGCAGCCACAACACATCCTCTGCCTGACCTATACCAAAGCAGCCGCAAGCGAGATGCAAAACCGGCTGTTTCAGCGCCTGGGCGAATGGGCGATGTTGCCCGATCCAGCATTGCTCAACGCATTGTTGGATCTTGGCGTGGAATTGGAAGATCAAGAGAGCGAGCTGGCCCAAGCCCGAACACTATTTGCCCGCGCAATTGAAACACCGGGTGGTTTGAAAATCCAAACCATCCACTCCTTCTGCTCTGCTCTGTTGCGCCGCTTTCCACTCGAAGCGGAAGTCAGCCCACAATTCACCGAGATGGAAGAACGCTCCATCGCGCTGTTGCAGGCCGATATTGCCGAAAAAATAGCCGAGGCCGATCCGGCGCTGATGGACGCACTTGCGACGCATGTCTCTGACAGCGATTTCTCGACCCTTACAAGCGCCGTTGCACAACGTCGGGAACATTTCAAAGAGACACATGACCGGGCGGCCCTTTGCGCGCTGTTCGATCTGCCCGAAGATTTTGACAGTCTTGATCTGAAATCACGGGTATTTCTGGGTGATGAAGCCGTTCTGCTGACCCGTTTACGTGAAGTGCTGGGTTCAGGCGGTGCAAACGATAAGAAAGCAACGGCAAAACTTGCCGCTATCACCGATCCGTCCCTGTCTGATTTACCCATATTAGAGTCGGTTTTTCTGACAGGTTCCGGCGCAAAAGAGCCTTTCACGGCCAAAATCGGTAGTTTTCCCACCAAGAAGTTGCGCACCGAAAACCCGGACCTGATGACCAAGATCGAGCCCTTCATGGCACGGGTCGAAGAGGCACGCGCAAAACGCCTTGCTTTGTACGCGGTTGAAAAATCGGCGCTGTTGCATCGGTTTGCATCGGTATTTTTGCCTGAATATGAGCACCAAAAACAGCTGCGCGGATGGCTTGATTTTGACGATCTGGTCTTAAAAGCACGGCAATTGCTGAATGATCCAAACGTTGCGGCGTGGATTTTGTATCGGCTGGACGGCGGGATTGACCATATTTTGGTGGACGAGGCCCAAGACACCAGTCCGGTGCAATGGGACGTGGTGGAGAAGTTAACACAGGAATTCACGGCCGGCGAAGGGGCCCGTTCACAGATCGAACGGACCATTTTTGTCGTCGGCGACATGAAACAGTCGATCTATTCCTTCCAAGGCGCCGACCCGGATGCGTTCCTTCGCATGCAGGCTGAATTCGGCAACCGGTTGTCTGAAGTCGGGTCACAGCTTCAAACGACGTCGCTTGAATATTCCTTTCGATCTTCTGCTGCCATTCTTGGCCTGGTTGATGAAATTTTCAAAGACAGCCCTGGCGCCGGCTTTCATAAGGACGCACTGCACCGGGCGTTCAAATCGGATCTTCCGGGTCGTGTCGACGTCTGGCCTGCGATTGAAAAGGTCGATGACGAAGACGACCGACATTGGACTGACCCGGTCGATCGTCCGGGCAAACGCCACCACACCGTGATCCTTGCCGATAAAATCGCGCGCGAGATCAAACATATGATTGATACGGGTGAAACCATCCCAACAGATGGTCCTGAACGTGGTACATTCCAACGTCGCCCGGTTCAGCCTGGGGATTTTTTGATCCTAGTTCAACGTCGGTCGGAACTGTTTTCGGAAATCATCCGCGCGTGCAAAGCAGCGCGATTGCCGATTGCTGGCGCGGATCGTCTAAAAGTTGGCGCGGAATTGGCAGTCAAGGATATCGCGGCCCTGTTGTCTTTTCTTGCCACACCCGAGGATTCGCTATCGTTGGCAGCAGCGCTGAAATCTCCGCTGTTTGGGTGGTCAGAACAGGCGCTGTTTGACCTCGCCCACCGGCGTAGCTCTCCCTATTTGTGGAGCGCACTGCGTGAACGCGCGGCTGAGTATCCCGACACGATGGCTATCCTCAACGACCTGCGCGACAATACCGATTTCCTTCGCCCCTTTGATCTGATCGAGCGTATTCTAACCCGCCATGACGGGCGTCGTCGTCTGTTGGGTCGGCTGGGTGCTGAGGCGGAGGATGGTATCAACGCGCTGTTGTCGCAAGCATTGGCCTATGAGCGCACCGAAATCCCAAGTCTCACGGGGTTTCTGGTTTGGATGCAAGCCGATGATCTGGAGATAAAACGCCAGATGGGTGCGGCCGGCAATATGATCCGGGTGATGTCGGTGCATGGCTCCAAAGGGCTGGAAGCACCGATTGTCATTCTGCCAGATACCGCCAAACGCCGCGCCCCGCGCGATGAAGAGATCATGCTGGCCGATAGCACGCCCCTTTGGAAATTGCCCAAAGAACAGATGCCGACCGCGATGCTGACAGCGCGCGAGCGGACGTTGGAAAAGCTCAACAATGAACGGCTGCGTCTGTTGTATGTGGCGCTGACACGGGCAGAGAAATGGCTAATCGTCGCCACAGCAGGCGAACTGTCGTCCGAGGGCGACAGCTGGTATCAAATGGTCGAACAAGCCGCGCTCGCCCGTGGTGCAGTACCCCGCGAAGGTGAAGAGCAAGGCCTGCGATTGACCCATGGCGATTGGGATGGCCTTGATTTTGTTGATGTCGTGCACCCTGTGCAGGAAGAGACACAGCTGCCCGAGACCTTCACGCGCCCTGCCCCAGAATACATCGCCCCTGCCCCAACGCTCAGCCCCTCTGATCTTGGTGGTGCCAAGGCCTTAAGTGGTGAACAGGGCCTTGACGAAGACGCCGCCAAGGCACGTGGGACAAAATTACATCTGTTGCTGGAACATCTTCCCAAGCATTCGCAAGCCGATTGGCCAGAGATATCAGAACGCCTTGGCCTTGAGCCAAAGGCTGAGGGCGAGATTTACGCCGAAGCTGTGCAGGTTTTGACCGCCGACAACCTACGGACGGTTTTTTCGCCTGAAACCTTGGCCGAGGTGCCAATTTCCGCAACCCTGGACGGTCAGCGCCTGCATGGTGTGATCGACCGGTTGATTATCACCCAGGACCAGGTGATCGCAGTCGATTTCAAGTCCAACGCCGTTGTGCCCAAAACCGCTGACACCTGCCCCGTTGGGATTTTACGGCAAATGGGCGCCTATGCACTGGCGCTGTCGCAGATCTACCCGGATCGTAAAATTGAAACCGCAATCGTCTGGACGCTCACCGCGCGCTACATGGATTTGCCACACGAACTTGTGTCACGTGCATTCTTCCAGCGTCTGGAACCTTGACGATCGGTTAAGCGCTACCTAGGTTCCGACTCCAGTTGCCAAACACTCAGGAGACAGTCTCATGTCCACCGTTGCCGTAACCGACGAGACCTTCGACGCAGAGGTCAAGAACTCGGACGTACCCGTTGTTGTAGATTTTTGGGCCGAATGGTGCGGTCCATGTAAACAAATCGGCCCCGCTCTCGAAGAGCTGGCTGCAGAATATGGCGACAAGCTGAAAGTTGCCAAAGTCGATGTCGACAGCAACCCAAATGCTGCGGCTGCGATGGGTGTTCGCGGTATCCCTGCGCTGTTCATCTTCAAAGACGGCCAAGTGGTTTCCAACCGCGCTGGTGCGGCCCCCAAAGCTGCGCTGCAAAGCTGGATCGACGAATCCATCTGATCCTGAACCGGATCACCAAATAGAAAAAGGGCGCCATTGCGAGCGCCCTTTTTTTATGTGAAAAATATTTGGAACCAACAACTTGCCGAAAATTGGCAAACAAAAAGCCGCCGAAAACGGCGGCTGGATGTCTGTAACGGTGTTTCGGCCGTTAGAATTTGTGTTCGACGTCGTAACGTGTCAGCCCGATATCATCGAGTTGTGTCGCTGACAGGCGGGACAGTTCTTTGCGAGTCAGGCGCTTGTCGTTCCAGCGCGAGATTGCTTTTTTCGCGGAATAAACGGTGTCGACTACACGGAGAATAGAGACTGCTCCGAGCGGCGCGTGTGTGTTTGCAGTGGTTGCCATTGCGCAGATCCTTAAATGAAACAGCCGACCCCTTGTCGGTTGTGAGCCTTATGTAGGAGTGCTGGGTGAGTCTCACAATTGCCCATTATTCAGGCCGGATTTGCACTCAGCGCATAGCAAATGATCAGTTTGTTAACTTCAGCGCAGTCTCGGAACCTGCGCGCATCAAGGTCGCGATAAATCCGGCCTCCCTTGTGCCCAAGCCCATGTGAATCCATATAGAGGTCAAGAAAAGCGGAGGAACAGATGGCAGACACGCAATTTCCAGGCTGGCACGGAACAACCATCATTGGTGTCAAGAAAGCTGGTGAGGTTGTCATCGCCGGCGATGGGCAGGTTTCGCTAGGACAAACCGTCATTAAAGGCAGCGCGCGCAAAGTGCGCCGATTGTCACCGGGTGGCTATGACGTTGTGGCTGGCTTTGCCGGGTCTACAGCGGATGCTTTTACATTGTTGGAACGCCTCGAGGTCAAACTGGAGGCCACACCTGGACAGCTGGCACGGGCCAGTGTGGAATTAGCTAAGGACTGGCGTACCGACAAATACCTGCAGAAACTGGAAGCGATGTTGATTGTCACCGACGGCAAAGACCTGTTGGTTATCACCGGTGCCGGCGATGTTTTGGAGCCAGAACACAATGTAGCGGCGATTGGATCAGGCGGTAACTTTGCCCTGGCCGCTGCACGCGCAATGATGGATAGCGACAAATCCGCCGAAGACGTCGCGCGGTCAGCGATGGCCATCGCCGCAGATATCTGTGTTTACACCAATGGAAACCTGACGGTTGAAAGTATCGGAAAATGATCGGACCCGATGATCTCCGTGCTGCTGTTGGCTCAGGCTTGATCAGCGAAGCACAGGCGGCATCGCTCAAAGCGCTTGCCGATACCCGCAACGGAGCCCGCAAGGATCTGGCCGAAGGCGATGAACCGTTTGAGTTGTTCAAAGGGTTCAATGAAATCTTCATTGTGATCGGTCTGGTTATCCTGACCTCTGGCTGGATCGGGGTGAACAGCATAGGGTTGATTAGCCCGGTCGGTGGAATTTCTGGACGTGTTATCCTTTCGGCGATCTTTGCCGCGGTGATTTTGTGGGGCCTTTCCGAATACTTCATTCGCAAGCGGCGCATGGTCGCTCCCGCAATCGCGCTTGCCGTGCTCTTTGCTGCCAACTCGGGCGCAGGTCTAAATGCATGGCTGGCCGCGCCGTTTATGGTGGCGCAAAACGACTACAGTAGCCTCGTCTTGCCACTGGCCTTGTCGACGCTCGCCATTTTTGTTTTCTGGCTACGCTTCAAGGTTCCGTTTGCAATGGCTCTGATCGCATTTGGCGTGTTCAGCCTAGCGATATTGACGGGCGGAATCCAAGCCGGCGTTCCTGCTGAGTTCACTGAATTGTTTCTGTTGTCAGCAAACGGACCCTTTGCCTGGATCACGCTCTTTGTAGGAGTGGCCGTTTTCTGCGTCGCAATGTGGTTTGATTTGAGCGATCCACATAGGGTTACGCGCCGATCCGCCCAGGGTTTCTGGCTGCATGTTGTTGCCGCACCTGCTTTGGTCAATACTATCGCTCTTTCCCTGTTGGAAAACGACACGTCTATGTCGAACCTCTTGCTGTTGTGCATCCTCCTGCTGTTCGCCTTTGTCGCGATCATTATCGACCGGCGATCCTTCTTGATCGCGGCGATCGGCTATATCGTGACTTTGGCCGCAACCGTTTTCGAAGGGGAAGGGGCCGCGATGACGATTTTGATCCTGGGTATTTTCCTAGTGTTCCTGGGCGCCTTCTGGACCAAGATCCGGGCAACCCTTCTTTCACTTGTATCTGGCGTTCTTCCGGTTCACCGGCTGCCGCCTTCACACTGACCAAGGTAAATCATGACAGACCTTACCCCACGTGAAATCGTATCCGAACTGGACCGGTTCATCATTGGCCAGAACGAGGCCAAACGGGCCGTCGCTGTTGCATTGCGCAATCGCTGGCGCCGCAAACAGCTGCCAGACGACATTCGCGACGAAGTCTATCCAAAGAACATTCTGATGATCGGCCCCACCGGCGTTGGTAAAACCGAGATTTCGCGCCGGCTGGCAAAACTTGCCCGCGCGCCGTTCATCAAGGTCGAAGCGACCAAGTTCACCGAAGTAGGATATGTTGGCCGTGACGTGGAACAGATCATTCGCGATCTGGTCGATGCGGCGATCCTGCAAACCCGCGAATTCATGCGTGAAGATGTCCGCGCCAAGGCGCGCAAATCTGCCGAAGATCGCGTATTGGCGGCGATTGCCGGCGAAGGGGCGCGTGAGGCGACATTGAACATGTTCCGCAAAAAGCTGATCTCCGGAGAACTGGACGATACCGTTATCGAGCTGGAAGTGGCGGATACCTCAAACCCAATGGGCGGCATGTTTGAAATTCCTGGTCAGCCAAGTGCCGGCGCCGGGATGATGAACCTTGGTGACTTGTTCGGCAAAGCAATGGGCGGGCGCACCGTTCGCAAGAAACTGACAGTCTCCGAAAGCTACGACGTGCTGATTGAGGAAGAGGCCGACAAGCTGTTGGATGATGAAACCGTCACCCGCACCGCGCTTGAAACCGTGGAACAGAACGGCATCGTCTTTCTGGACGAGATCGACAAAGTCTGCGCCAGATCCGATGCGCGCGGTGGCGATGTCAGCCGGGAAGGGGTCCAACGCGACCTGCTGCCCCTGATCGAAGGCACCACCGTCAGCACCAAACATGGCCCGGTTAAGACCGACCATATTCTGTTCATCGCCTCGGGCGCGTTCCACATTGCCAAACCGTCCGATTTGCTGCCAGAGCTTCAAGGACGTTTGCCGATCCGGGTGAATTTACGGGCCCTGACCGAGGCGGACTTTGTGCGTATTCTGACTGAGACCGACAACGCATTGACCCGACAATATACGGCCTTGATGAACACCGAAAACGTAGACGTCTCGTTCAGCGAAGACGGTATCGCGGCCCTGGCCAAGATGGCCGCCGAGGTCAATCAAAGCGTCGAAAACATTGGTGCGCGTCGACTTTATACGGTGATGGAACGTGTGTTCGAGGAACTGTCGTTCAACGCGCCGGACCGGGGTGGCGATGCGGTGGTGATCAATGCAAAATTCGTCGGCGACAATCTGGCGGAGCTTGGAAAATCCAGCGATCTCAGCCGATACGTGCTCTGACAGCTGGTCAACATGGTAAGACACTGGACATTGGCGGTTGGGCAGGTAGCCTGCCGCCATTGTTGTATTTCAGGTGAGACGCATGTCAAAAATCGCCTCTGTTGTGTTGTGTCTTTGTATTTCGGTCCTGGCGTCCTGTGCGCATGACCGGGGTGCCGCGCCCATTGTGCCTTCGGCAATTCAAATAGGTCATCAAGAGACAATTTTTGGCGCGACTAGCCGGAAAAGCCATGGCAGCGGGTTTGGCTTTGAACGGTCTGCTACTGTCAGCTTGCTGGAAATGGATATCTCTGTCCCACCGGTACGGGACAAGGGTACGCTCAGCCTTGGGGGCGCAGATCCCGATCCCAGAACCGATTTTGTAATTTCAGCGCAGACAGATCATGACGAAGCCAGCTTTCGCCGGCGCATCAAAAACGTCTTGAACGAAATCCCGGCCTATCAGCGCGAAGTGACCGTTTTTGTCCATGGTTTCAACAACACCCATGCCGAGGCGGCGTTTCGCACCGCTCAGTTGAAACATGACATCGAAATCCCCGGCGCTACTATCTTTTACTCTTGGCCCAGTAAGGGCGCACCGCTTGGCTACGCCTATGACGAGGACAGCGCGCTGGTAGCTCGCGATGGCTTGGAAAAGCTGCTGCGTGCAACACATAATGCAACCGGACTACCGGTAATCATCGTTGCACATTCGCTTGGGTCCCAGCTGACGATGGAAGCCCTGCGCCAAATTGAGATCAGCTCGCCCGGGTGGTCGAGGCGCAACCTGTCAGGCGTGATCCTAATGTCACCTGATCTGGATGTGGATCTGTTCAAAAGCCAGCTGGCGCGGTTTCAATCCATTCCGCAACCTTTTGTGATTTTTGCCAACAGCCGCGACAGAGCCTTGGGTATTTCGCAGCGCATCCGCGGTACAAACACACGAGCCCGGTTGGGCAACATCAGTTCGCTTGAACAACTTGCCGGTTTGCCAGTTCAGGTCATCGACACGTCGAACCTGAAGCGCAGCCGCGATCTGAACCACTTTCCAGCAGCAAATTCGCCAACACTGATCACTCTTCTTCGACGGTTAAGAGTTCAGGCAGACGCGCAGGAACGCCGACGTGTTGAGCTTACGCAGCTGCTACCCGGTGATATCAGCCGACTGGGTGGTGCGGTTCGTGTCGAACTGAACGAAACGGCTGTAGAGGCTCCGCAATGATGTTACCGGGTGCGACGCAGGTAAACGTAATAGGCACCGTCGCCACCGTGGGACAAATGCGCAGGGGTGACCTGTAGAACGGCCTGGGCCAATGGGGGCAGGGACAGCCACTGTGGCACCTTGTGACGCAGCACCCCGCGTGGAACCGGCATTGGACCCGGTTCGTCACGATCCTTGCCTTTGCCCGTGATCACCAGAACCAAACGTTTACCGGATGCCTGCGCCGAAAGAATGAACCGCGTCAAAGACGGGTGGGCGGTGTCAATCCGCATTCCGTGCAGATCCAGTTTGCCCTCTGGCTTCAACTTTCCCCGTTTCATACGGCGATAGGATTTCTCATCCATCTGCACCCCGCGATTGGCGAGGGACGTGGCGATGGCCGGTTTCAGGTTGTGGCTTTTTGTACCGTGTTTGGCTTTGGCACCAATTTCAAACGGTTCCGCGCGAAACGGAACGGGTTTCTTTGGTTTCGGTTTAGGCAATGTCGTGGGGTGCGCAGTCTGTTTTGCTTCGGGATGGAGCCGCTCTGCTTGCTGCACGACCTTTTTCCAAAGGTCGATTTCCTCTTCGGTTAGTTTGCGCCGTGTCATCAAAGATCTTCCGGCAAAAGCGCATAGGCGCGCTGAATTGGTAACAGGATGTACATGCGGCCGGGATCGCGCAATTTGCCGGCAGCCTGGCCTGCTGCATCTCCGGTGCCAAAGAAGATGTCGGCACGTTGCGCGCCTTTGATAGCCGACCCAGTGTCCTGGGCGATCATCAGGCGACGCATCTTGTTCTCACCGTCTTTTTCCACCCAAACCGGTGCCCCTAGGGGCGTATAAGCAGGGTCCACCGCGATACTGCGCAGGGGTGTCACCGACCGGTTCATCGCTCCAAGCGGCCCTTTGGAGGCGCGCACTTGGTTCACCTCGCGAAAGAACACATATGATGGATTGTGAAACAAAAGCTCCCGACCTGCAGACGGGTTTCGACGGACCCAATTCTTGATCACCTGTGCGCTCACTTGATGAGGCTGGTAAACTCCACGTCGCACAAGCTCCTGCCCAATAGAACGGTATTCATGTCCGTTCGCGCCGCCATATCCCACACGAATGACGGATCCATTTTGCAGACGTATACGGCCAGATCCTTGAATCTGCAGGAAAAACAATTCTACCGGATCATCAACCCATGCAATTTCGAGGCCACGGCCGTCCATGACCCCACTGGTTAAAATTTCACGACGCGGATACCAAAGATTGGTTTGCCGCGATTCCGGTGGCTGGCGGTAAATAGGATACCGAAAACGGTCCGTCTTGTATTTCGAACCGTTCAATTCTGGTTCGAAATACCCGGTAAACAATGCGTTTTTGCCATCTTCGACCATGACTGGGCGAAAGAATAATTCAAAAAATGCCCGTGCTGATCCCGCGGTTTGCGACTGTGCGACAGCACACAGTGTATTCCAGTCGGGATCATCCAGGTCAGGACAAGTTTCCAGGAATGCTTCGAACGCGCGTTCATGGTCATCTTCGGCCCAACCGTCTAGCTGGGTAAAATCCATCAACTGAACGGTCGTCTCGGATAAGGCTCCGGTGGCGCTAAGAGCAACGCCGCAAAGCGCCGAAAGGCCCAATGCTTTTCGGAGCGCCGAGATCATGCGTCTGTTGCAACCAACTGCCAATTCGGATCATCTGCACCCATTGTCCGGGCAAAGACCCAAGTGTCTTTTTGCTTTTTGACAGTCTTGGCGTCGCCCTCAACAACCGAACCTTCGCCATCACGAACAACAGAGGTCAATTCACCTACAAAACGTATGGTGATTTCCGCCAAAGAAGATCCTTCATCAAATGTCGCGTTGACCAGAACGGTTTCGCGAACACCGATAAAGCTCGCCTCGATCGTTAGGCCTTGATCTTCGCGTGCTGCAACGGCGTCCACAAAGCTGTCGTACAATTCTTCTGCAAGGAAGGGTTGTATATCGGCCAGATCACCGTTTTCAAATCCCATCAGGATCATTTCATAAGCGCCGCGACCACCTTGGACAAATTCGCTAACGCTGAAGCCGGGTTCAATACGCTTCATTGCCGCCAAGGCACGTGCCTGCGGGCTGTCCGCGTCGACATGATCGGTTATGTCGTTGTCGGGGCCGCCTTCAATAACTTCAAGGTCTTGCGGCATGCGTCGTGTCGACTGAGACGGTGCGCGCGGTTTCTCAAATCCGTCGCGTGTGCCCAGTACACTCTTTAAACGCAGGATAAGAAAAATGGCAATTCCTGCCAGAATCAGAAGATTAATCACCGGATTGTCCATCTAAACCTCATGCGGGGCGTTCGTGCTTTGTTTGAAACCTTGCGGTTCTGATCCTATGTAGGTGACCGTGGGAGGCAAGTCTACCATCCCAAGTACGATACAAGGAAAGCGTGATGTATCTCTTTTTGGCCTTTGTCCTAGTGCCGATCATCGAAATCGCCCTATTTATTCAGGTTGGCGGGGCCATTGGCTTGTTTCCGACCCTATTGATTGTGGTGGTAACCGCTGTTCTGGGCACCTGGTTGGTACGTAACCAAGGACAGCTGGCCATGGGACAATTGCGCAACTCATTTAAGCGTTTGTCGGATCCGACCGAGCCGCTGGCCCACGGAGCAATGATCCTTTTTGCAGGTGCGCTGTTGCTAACACCAGGCTTTTTTACCGACGCTGTTGGCTTTGCTCTGCTAATACCACGCGTTCGCATAGCAGTATTCAACTACCTTCGGACCAAGATCACGGTGGCACAGTTTCATATGGGACAAGGTCCGCAGGGGTTCCATAAACCTCACGGGTTTCACCCCCAAGGTGGCGCAGACGGTGACACCATCGATGGTGATTTTCACGAGGTAGATCCTGAGCGCAAACCCAGTGAGCCGTCTAAGTGGGTTCGCGGTCCCAGTAACGAATGAATGACAAACAGCCCAAGCCGTTGTGATAGCGAGGGCAAGCTGCTAAGCACGTGCCGATCGTATTTCTAGGAGACTACCCATGGCTGAAAATGGCGCTGCAGAAGCCCCTCAGCAACCGCAGGTCCAAATGAAGATTTTGGGCCAGTTCATCCGCGACCTGTCGTTTGAAAACGTCATGGCGCAAAAGGGTGTTGCCGGTGAGGTTCAACCCGATGTGAACGTGCAGGTTGCACTGGACGCAAAAAAACGTTCCGTTGAAGACCAGTATGAAGTCATCACCAAACTGACTGTTGAATCCAAGAACAAGGGCGGCGAAGGCACGCTGTTCGTTCTGGAACTGGAATACGTTGGTATCTTCAACATCTCCGGCATTCCAGAGGATCAATTGCACCCGTTCCTGCTGATCGAATGCCCACGCATGTTGTTCCCATTCCTGCGTCGCATCGTTTCTGATGTAACCCGCGACGGTGGCTTCCCGCCGTTGAACCTGGACAACATCGACTTTGTTGCAATTTACCGCAACGAACTGGCACGTCGTCAGGCTTCCTCTGAAGCACAAGCACCGGTTGGCCAAGCTTAAGTAAGCCAGGACATTTCTGAATTTGAAAACGCCGTCAGAATTCTGGCGGCGTTTTTAATTTAAAGTCTTCCACAAAGCCTCATCGCCCATCTTCTCGACAAAAGCGTCATGCGCGTCTTTTTCCGCAGCCGTCAGTCGTGAGGGCAGGGGGGTTGCGCGCGCAGTCGGGCGCCAATCGTCATCAATTTGAGCGGGTCCCTTTTGTTGCGCACTTGATGCCAGCGCGAAGTCAGGCTGCCGCCCGCCAATAAGCTCCAGATAGACATCCGCCAAAATTTCGGAATCGAGAAGCGCCCCGTGCAGGTTTCGATTTGAGTTATCGATGCCAAAACGACGGCACAGCGCATCCAGCGTCGCCGGCGAGCCTGGGAATTTTCGACGCGCCATGGCTAGTGTATCTGTTGCCTGATCCATCGGCAGCTGACGCAGACCCATCCAACGCAGCTCAGCATTCAGGAACTTCATATCAAAGCTGGCGTTGTGAATGACCATTTTGGAATCGCGAACAAAGTCGAGAAATTGTTGGCCGACCTTTGCAAAGACTGGTTTATCCCGCAGGATGACTTGTCCCGGACCGGCAGGCTGCGGCGGCTCCAGAAGGTCAGGACCAATTCCGTGTACTCCAAATGCCTCGGCCGGCATGGAACGTTCGGGATTGATGTAGACGTGAAATGTCTCGCCGGTTGGCATATGGTTGAACAATTCAACCGCACCGATTTCCACGATCCGATCTCCGGATTCAGGGTCAAAACCCGTGGTTTCAGTGTCCAGCACGATCTCACGCATTGTTCGGTCCTTTTTGGATTTCAGCCAAGACGGCGCGCACCTGCGCCACCGCATGATCCATTGTGTCAGTCTCTATTTTGTAGTCTGCACGTGCAAGTTTGTCTGCAATTGGCAT
This sequence comes from uncultured Paracoccaceae bacterium, assembly GCA_947497985.1. Classification (GTDB taxonomy): domain Bacteria; phylum Pseudomonadota; class Alphaproteobacteria; order Rhodobacterales; family Rhodobacteraceae; genus Epibacterium. The sequence continues at coordinate 360,845 of CANMIX010000001.1, read as the reverse complement.
CTGCTTGGACAAGATCTGTTCATATTGTGCCCTATCCATGGTCCCGCGCGCTAACACCCGGCGGCGTTGTTCATCCGCGTCCACAAAAACACAGGCAACCGCATCCATTTCTGTCTCAGTTCCCGTTTCAAACAACAGCGGCACATCAAAGACCAAGACTTCAGCTTGTGCCGCGCGTCTAAATGCTGCCCGGTCGGCCTGCACCAAAGGGTGCACAATCGCTTCGATTTGGGTCAGCGCAATTGGGTCAGCAGCGATCACATTGCGCAAAATCGCACGATCAACTGCGCCGGCCTGGATTGCATCAGGGAACAGTTTTTGCAGCGGGTCGACCGCAGCCCCCCCTTTTTCATATAACCGATGAACCGCATCGTCGGCGTTCCAAACAGCACAACCATGGTCAGCAAAGATAGACGCAGTTGTGCTTTTGCCCATGCCAATGGACCCGGTGAGGCCGAGGTGAAAACTCATCCCAGAATTGCGGCGCGGCATTCGTCGGTCACCTCTGGCGTTGTGCCAAACCAACGTTCAAAACCTGGTACAGCTTGGTGCAGCAACATGCCCAACCCGTCCACCGCCGTACAACCAATGCTTTCAGCATGTTCCAGCAGCTCAGTCTTTAGAGGCGTGTAAACAAGGTCCGTGACAACCGCATCCGGGCGCAGCCCATCCAGCGGAATACGCAGGCGCGATTTACCGGTCATCCCCAAGGACGTGGTGTTCACCACCAACTTACCCTCTTCCAAGACATTGGGTGCTTTGATCCAATCGACCACGCGGATTTTCTGGCCAAAATCGCTCCGCATCTGTTCAGCCCGATCTCGGGTTCGGTTGGTCAGGATAATATCGTCGACGCCGGCTTCGATCAGGGCTGCGATAACCGCGCGACTGGCACCGCCAGCCCCAAGAACCACAGCCGGGCCAGATTTAGGATCCCAATCCGGCGCGCCCTCCTTAAGGTTGGCAATGAAACCATAACCGTCTGTATTGTCGGCCAGGATCTTGCCGTCGGGACGGAAGGTCAATGTGTTCGCAGCGCCGATCAGCGTCGCGCGATCCGTTATTTGGTCGGCGATTTCAAACACTGCCTCTTTATGGGGGAGGGTCACATTTGCCCCAACAAACCCCATCTTGGGCATCATGCGGATAACAGACTCCAAATCCGCGGATTCGACATGGAGATGGACGTAGTGACCTTCAATTCCGTATGTCTTGAGCCAGTGTCCATGCAGGAGCGGAGATTTGGAATGCGCAATCGGGCTACCGATCACGCCAGCCAAAGGTACTTTTGCAACACTCATTGTTCGATCACTCCCTGCAGTCCAAGGTAGTTGATAAGTTCGATCAGCGGCAAACCCAAGACATTAAAGTAGCTGCCCTCGACGTTGGTAAAGAGCCGCACGCCTTCTTCCTCCAACTTATAGGCTCCCACCGCATGGCGAATACTATCCCAATTGCGATCGACATAGCCTTGCAAATAGGCATCAGAACTCATCCGCATATACATCCGCACCTGACCGACGTGGCGCCAGATCGGCTCGCCTGCGCGATAGATCACGGCGGCAGACAACAATGTATGGCGTTTGCCACGCATCAATGTCAGCTGCTGCAGTGCTTCCTCGGGTGAGGCGGGTTTGGACAGGATTTTGCCGTCAAAGTCCAAAACCTGATCACATCCCAAAACCAGCCCGTCGGGGTGTTTACCACTGACCTTGCGCGCCTTAGCCTCAGCCAAAGCATCCGCGACATCGCGGGGCGGCGCACCTTCTGCCAAGAGCCCCCTCTTTATACTGTCTTCGTCAACACGCGGTCGCACGATCACCGGCTCCAGACCGGCATTGCGCAGCAGTTGGGCCCTGATTTCAGAACCAGAAGCAAGAATGATGTGGGCAAACATGTGGAAAACCCCAAGAGCAAAGCCGAGATGAATTTAGAATGGTTTGTATGGAATTCCCAGCGTGCCGCAAGTGGTGAGTAAAGTCCAAAATCTCACGCTTTCGCCGGCAGATTCGCCCCTCGTGGATGAGGATAACTCAATTTCAGTGGATATGTAGGTTGCCGGCGATTCCTCCCAATATTATCCCCAGATTAATATTGGTGAACAAAATCCTAACACCCTTGTTTTCATGGCGTTAAGAAAGGATTCACATTTAGACATTCTGTCACGCTGTCATTTTATCCCATGTGGGGATAACCAGTGTGGGACTCGATTATCCACGGAAATCGACCCACCCTACAAAAACATCATCCTTCTTAAATATACTTATTTATTTAAGGGGGGTCCGATACGAGAGGCCCAGCACATGGATCTGACTGATCTGATGTTCACCCTGTACCCATACGCCAAGTCTCTTCACATCATGGCTGTGATCAGCTGGATGGCAGGATTGTTCTATCTTCCACGTTTGTTTGTGTATCACACCGAGCAAGCTGAGAAGGTTCAAGAATGCAAACCTGTGTTCCTGGTTATGGAAGAGAAGCTTCTGAAAGTGATCATGCGCCCAGCGAGCGTCGTTACATGGGCTGCAGGGCTATTTATGGTGTTCACCCCCGGTATTATCGATTGGGGCTCTGTGTGGCCTTATACGAAGGGCGTAAGCGTCATTGCGATGACATGGTTTCATCATTGGTTGTTGTATCGCTATCGTGACTTCAAAGCTGAGAAGAATAGCCTAACGGGACGGCAGTACCGAATGATGAACGAAGTTCCGACTGCTCTGATGTTTGTGATCGTGGTCTCTGTTATCTTCAAATTCTAACGGTGTATTTGACACATCGCCGGCCAGCGCCTATGTAAAGGCCAACGCGGGCCCGTCCGGGATTCCGTATTTTCCTATGTCTTCACATGAACGCCCCATATCGCATGGGCAAAGAGGCCGTGTATTAATGACCGTGCAAGCTCTTAATCTGTCTGATCTCAAGGCAAAAAGCCCCAAAGACCTTCTGTCGATGGCCGAAGAGCTGGAGATCGAAAACGCCTCGACCATGCGCAAAGGCGAGATGATGTTCCAGATTCTGCGTGAGCGCGCAGACGAGGGTTGGGACATCGGCGGTGATGGTGTTCTTGAGGTTATGCAGGACGGGTTTGGTTTCCTGCGGTCACCTGAAGCGAACTATCTACCAGGCCCTGATGACATTTATGTCTCCCCGGACATGATCCGCCAATATTCGCTGCGGACCGGCGATACCGTTGAAGGCCAGATCAAGGCACCATTGGAAAACGAACGCTATTTTGCGCTGACCAATGTCACCAAGATCAACTTTGAGGAGCCTGAAAAAGCGCGCCACAAAATCGCTTTCGACAACCTGACGCCGCTCTATCCGGATGAACGTCTGAAGATGGAGATTGAAGATCCTACTGTCAAAGATCGCTCCGCTCGTGTCATCGACCTAGTCGCGCCAATTGGTAAAGGTCAGCGTTCGTTGATCGTTGCGCCGCCACGAACCGGTAAAACCGTTCTGTTGCAAAATATCGCGCATTCGATCGAACAGAACCATCCAGAATGTTATCTGATTGTTTTGCTCATCGATGAACGCCCAGAAGAAGTAACCGACATGCAGCGCTCGGTGAAAGGCGAAGTTGTTTCTTCGACCTTTGATGAGCCGGCAACACGTCACGTTGCAGTGTCTGAAATGGTAATCGAAAAGGCCAAGCGCCTGGTTGAACACAAGCGAGATGTAGTAATCTTGCTCGATTCGATCACTAGACTTGGTAGAGCGTTCAACACTGTGGTGCCATCGTCGGGTAAAGTTTTGACCGGTGGTGTGGATGCAAATGCCTTGCAACGTCCAAAACGTTTCTTTGGTGCGGCCCGTAACATCGAAGAAGGTGGTTCTTTGACCATCATCGCGACCGCTCTGATCGATACTGGCTCGCGGATGGATGAAGTTATCTTCGAAGAATTTAAAGGCACCGGTAACTCTGAAATCGTTCTGGATCGTAAGATTGCAGACAAGCGTGTGTTCCCGGCTATCGATATTCTCAAATCAGGTACGCGGAAAGAAGAGCTGTTGGTCGACAAGGGTGACCTTGCTAAAACCTTTGTCCTGCGCCGGATTTTGAACCCCATGGGGACCACGGACGCAATTGAGTTCCTACTTGGGAAACTCAAACAGACAAAATCGAACGGTGATTTCTTCGACTCGATGAACACCTAAAACCACGCCGGCGACAGGAGAGGCCGACAGATGGATACGATCTTTGCTCTGGCCTCCGCCCAGGGAAAGGCCGGGGTTGCGGTTATCCGTATCTCTGGCCCTTCTGCTTTCGCGGCCGGCACGCAGTTATGTGGGTCTCTTCCAGAGAGTGGTAGGACGTTGCGTCGAGTGCGAGACGGCGATGGTGATGCACTGGATGACGCTCTGGTGTTGACGTTTTCCGGACCAAACAGTTTTACCGGCGAGGATGTGGTTGAATTACATACTCATGGTAGCACCGCTGTGATCTCCTCAGTCATGAACGCGTTGGGCAGCATTGATGGAATCCGCCTGGCCGAAGCCGGCGAATTTACCCGACGTGCGTTGGAAAACGGGCGCATGGATCTAACGCAGGTGGAAGGGCTTGCTGACCTGATCGATGCAGAGACGGAGGCGCAAAGAAAGCAGGCGCATGTCATCCTTTCCGGAGGGTTGGGGCACTTGGCGGAACGTTGGCGTGCCGACCTGATCCGCGCAGCGTCTTTGATCGAGGTTACGATCGATTTTGCTGACGAAGAGGTCCCGGTTGATGTGACGCCAGAAGTTAAGACCTTGCTGGCCGGCGTGGTTTCTGATTTGCGACGCGAGACATCGGGTGTAAAAATTGCTGAACGTATTCGACAAGGGTTTGAGGTTGCAATTATCGGCGCGCCGAACGTTGGGAAGTCGACCTTGTTGAATGCACTTGCCGGCCGTGAGGCCGCAATTACATCGGAATTCGCAGGTACAACGCGGGACGTTATTGAAGTCCGGATGGACCTAGTAGGCTTGCCGGTCACGCTTTTGGATACTGCCGGCTTGCGTGACACTGACGACCATGTTGAAGGCATCGGAATCCAACGGGCCAAACAGCGGGCCATGGATGCGGACCTACGGGTATTTATCGCTGAGTTGGACGAGGTTTTGGACGTAGAAATGCAGCCGGATGATATTCGCCTGCTGCCTAAGGCTGATCTTCGGGATGACGAGACTGGTGCGATTTCGGGACAAAGTGGTGCCGGCTTGGATGATTTGGTTAAACGAATTTCTGTTGTTCTCTCCCAAAGATCAAAAAACGCTGGTATCGCGACACGGCAACGACATCAGGTGGCGATGAATTCTGCGATGGATCGACTGGTAAGTGCTGACGGAATTCTGGACTCCGGGCCTGAATTTTATGATATAGCGGCGGAAGAGATGCGATCCGCAATTCGGCATCTGGAAGCTCTGGTGGGCCGTATCGGCGTAGAGAATCTTTTGGATGAAATCTTCTCAAGTTTTTGTCTTGGTAAGTAAGAGGTGTTTCACGTGAAACATTCGAGCTATGACGTAATCGTTGTTGGCGGCGGCCACGCCGGCACTGAGGCGGCGCACGCAGCTGCCCGGAGCGGCGCGCAAACTGCTCTTGTGACGCTCAAGCGATCTGGGATCGGCGTTATGTCGTGCAATCCGGCAATTGGCGGGTTGGGAAAGGGCCATCTTGTTCGCGAAATTGATGCTCTTGATGGCGTTATGGGGCAGGTCGCTGATCTGGCAGGTATCCAATTTCGACTTCTTAATCGTCGAAAAGGTCCGGCGGTCCAAGGTCCTCGGGCGCAATCCGATCGCGCGATTTACCGAACAGAGATGTTGAAACTGACAGAAGCTCAACAGAACCTCGACATAGTCGAAGGCGAAGTGGTTGGCTTCCTGATGGACGGCCAACGCGTGTGCGGTGTTGAGCTTTCCGATGGATCTGAGATTTCTTCAGACGCAGTCGTGTTGACCTCTGGAACGTTCCTGAGAGGCGTCATTCATATTGGCGATGTGTCGCGACCGGGCGGGCGGATGGGAGATAAGCCTTCCATTAAGTTAGCGGAACAACTGTCGGCGTTTGACTTACCTCTTGGGCGCCTGAAAACTGGAACGCCTCCGCGACTGGATGGACGGACCATTAAATGGGATCTTTTGGCAGATCAGCCAGGTGACGAAGACCCGACCTTCTTTTCCTTCATGACCACCAAGGTCCATGCCAAGCAGGTGTCTTGTGGGATTACCCACACGAATGAAAAAACACACGATATCATTCGCAGTAATCTTGACCGGTCGGCCATGTATGGCGGGCACATAGAAGGTGTTGGACCGCGTTATTGTCCGTCGATTGAAGATAAAGTCGTTCGTTTTGCCGATAAGGAATCCCATCAAATTTTCCTTGAGCCGGAAGGGGTGGAGGACCACACGGTGTATCCTAACGGGATATCAACAAGCCTCCCGCAAGATGTGCAAGACGACTATGTCCATTCAATATATGGATTAGAGGACGCGGTAATCCTGCAACCTGGCTATGCAATTGAATATGATTATGTGGATCCACGCGCCTTAAACTTGGAGTTGCAGGTTAAGGATATTCCTGGGCTTTATCTGGCGGGCCAGATTAACGGGACAACCGGGTATGAAGAGGCTGCTGCACAGGGTCTTGTTGCCGGCGTTAATGCAGCGCGCGCGAGTTTGGAAAAGGATCCCGTCCACTTCCTCCGGTCGAACAGCTACATCGGTGTCATGATTGACGATCTTACGACCAATGGCGTTGCAGAACCTTATCGTATGTTCACATCTCGAGCGGAGTTTCGTTTGTCATTGCGTGCGGACAATGCTGACCAACGGCTGACACCGATGGGACAGGAAATTGGATGTGTTGGTGATCTGCGTTCCGCAGATTTTGCAAAAAAGATGGAAAGAATCTCTACTGCACGGGAGATTCTGGACACGAGCTTCTTCACGCCAAAACAAGTCGCAGCCGCGGGTATTAAGGTAAACCAGGACGGAAAACGTCGCTCAGGATTGGATGTGTTGGCATTTCCGGAAGTGTCTTTTGAAGACGTCGTTCCGTTAATGGAAGATTTGGCTGGAACGAATGCCCAGACACGTCTGCAGATTGAGCGTGATGCGTTGTACGCGAATTACATCACGCGTCAGGAAAAGGAAGTCTCGGCAATGAAACGGGATGAGAGCTATCTGATTCCGCGGGACTTCTCTTATGACTTGCTTGAGGGACTTTCGAACGAACTAAAGCTTAAATTGAATAGGGCGCGACCACAGAATCTGTCGCAAGCGGCGCGCATCGAAGGTATGACGCCGGCCGCGTTGGCATTGTTGCTTGCGCACTTGCGGAAGTCGTCGGCCGTTAGGGAAAAGTCAGCATGAGTGAATCTCGTGACCTGCTAGGTATGAGTGTTTCACGTGAAACAATGGATCGGCTGGAAGTCTTCTCGAAGGTTCTTATCAAGTGGAATCCGAAAATAAACCTCGTTTCGCGACGCAGCCTGGAAGATTTGTGGGTTCGACACATCGTTGACTCCGTGCAGGTGTTTAAAACAGCGCCTGCTGGCTGTAAAACTTGGCTAGATATTGGCTCTGGCGGAGGATTTCCTGGAGTTGTGGCCGCGATAGTTGCTGCAGAGGAAAGCCCGGAAACTCAGTTCACATTGATTGAGAGCGATCAGCGAAAATGCGCGTTCCTGCGAAACGCAGCTCGTGAGTGCGATATAGCGCTGAACGTGATTAGTAAACGTATCGAACAGGTCGAACCGCAAAACGCGGATGTACTTTCGGCACGTGCCTTGGCGGAGCTATCGGATCTGATGCAATTCGCTGAGCAACATCTCGCCCATAACGGGGTCGCTCTTTTCCCAAAAGGGGAGAACTGGAAAAAAGAAGTGGATAAATCCAAAGGCGAATGGCACTTCGATATGGATCCGGTTAAAAGTCTCACTGAACCTAATGCATTCATCTTGAAAATCAGGGGAATCGTACGTGTCTGATCTCAGCCGCCCAATGGGGCCTCGGATAATCGCGGTAGCCAATCAAAAAGGTGGAGTGGGTAAGACAACAACAACGATAAATTTGGCCGCAGCGATGGTCGAATGCGGTATGCGTGTGCTGGTTGTTGACCTAGATCCACAAGGTAATGCGTCGACTGGGCTTGGAATTGAGTTAGAAGAGCGGGAACAGACTTCATACGATCTATTGGTCGAAGAGGCTCCTCTCTCTGATGTAATACGCGAGACCGATTTTGAGGACTTGTGCATTATCCCTTCGACTGTGGATTTGAGTTCGGCGGATATTGAGTTGTTCACCAATGAAAAGCGGTCATTTCTTTTACATGATGCGCTTCGACAAACCGCGATGGATGAATATGATTGGGATTATGTCTTGATCGACTGTCCGCCTTCACTCAACCTGTTGACCGTGAATGCCATGGTGGCGGCACATTCTGTATTGATCCCGCTTCAAAGTGAATTTTTTGCCTTGGAAGGTGTGTCGCAGTTGATGATGACAATTCGGGACGTTCGCCAATCTGCAAATTCGAGTTTGCGCATTGAAGGTGTGGTCCTGACGATGTTTGATCGCCGCAATAATTTATCCCTGCAGGTCGAACAAGACGCACGTGACAATCTAGGCGATCTGGTTTTTGAAACAAAAATCCCGCGAAACGTTCGGGTTAGCGAAGCGCCATCCTATGCTTTGCCGGTTCTGAACTACGATACCAATTCCCTTGGTGCTAAAGCTTACCGTGCCTTAGCAGAGGAGATATTGGGTAAACATCAAAATGTAGCGGCGTAAGCGAGGCGGAGGCACAAGAATGGCAAAAGAAAAAGGAAAACCCCGCGGCCTGGGTCGCGGATTATCGGCATTAATGGCAGACGTAAATCCAGAACCTGTGAGCACCGAAACACAGGCTCCCCGGAACGCAGAAATTCTCGTTCCTATTGAAAAAATTCGTGCAAACCCTGACCAGCCTCGTCGCCAGTTCCTGCAAGAGGATTTGGACGACCTGACGGCATCGATCAAGGAAAAGGGTGTTTTGCAGCCTTTGATCGTCCGTCCACGTGGTGATGGGTATGAAATCGTAGCTGGCGAACGGCGCTGGCGCGCGGCGCAGGCTGCGCAGCTGCATGAAGTGCCGGTGTTGATCCGGGACTATTCTGACTTGGAGATGATGGAAGTCGCCATCATTGAAAATATTCAACGTGCAGACCTCAACGCGATGGAAGAGGCGCTGAGCTATAAGCAGTTGATGGAAAAGTTCGGCCATACCCAAGAAAAGATGGCGGATGCGTTGGGCAAAAGTCGCAGCTATATTGCGAACCTTGTTCGTTTGCTGCATTTGCCTGATGACGTGCAGATGTTGGTCCATGAACGTCAACTGTCTGCAGGCCACGCGCGTGCTTTGATCACCACTGACAATGCATCGGATCTTGCTAAGAAAATTGTGAAGGGTGGATTGTCTGTTCGCGCCACCGAAGCCTTGGTCAAAAAGGCCGCAAGCGGCGATAAGCCCGTGGCACCGCGTAAGCCAAAAATGTCCGAGGAAAAAGACGCTGACACCCGTGCGTTGGAGGACGATTTGTCAGCTGCGCTGCGGATGAAGGTTTCCATCGATCACAAACCAGGCGGCGAGGCGGGATCGATTACCATCTCATATGCGGATTTGGATCAGCTGGACGACCTTTGCAATATGCTCAGCCGTTAGGGCGGGTCCAGATAAATAGCATGACTGCGCTCAGCGTGGCCGCTTGTATCAGAAGAATATGAGTGGCCAGCCCGGCAATCAGCGAAATCATAAAGACGGCGGCGACTGACACGGTGGCCGCCTTTTTTGCGCCGGGGCGAATGGCGCCGTTTTCGTTCCAGTCCATGATCATTGGACCAAATGTATTATGGGACAGGAGCCAGCCATGCAGCCGGCTGGAAGATCTGGCAAAGAAAAATGTAGCTAGCAAAAGGAACGGGACGGTGGGCAGCAAGGGCAGAACGACGCCGATCATCGCCAGCGCAACACATAAGATCCCTAAGCCGGCAAAGAAATATCGCATATCAATCCACTAACAATTCGCGAAGCACCGCATTCAAAACGGCGCGTCCTTGGTTGGTTGCCGACAGCCGTCCAGCAGACATAGTCACCATTCCGATCTCTGCAAGATGATCCATGCGATCTTGGGGCAGTTCGTGGCCGCTTATGTTTTTATACCGCGCCACATCGACGCCTTCGCTAAGGCGCAGACCCATCATCAGAAATTCAGTTGCGGCATCATCAGCGGATAGATCTTCCATTGTGCTGTATCCGGAACCGTCGCGCACAGCCTGCAGCCATTGTGCAGGCGCGCGATAGCTTTCGGTTGCGCGACGTTGGTTGTTGGTTGAGACACGCCCATGGGCACCAGGTCCAATGCCTACATAATCGCCATAGCGCCAGTAAATCTGATTGTGCTTGGATTCCGCGCCGGGGCGCGCGTGGTTGGAAATCTCATACCCCGGGAAACCAAACGCGCCGCAGATCTCTTGCGTGGCTTGGTACATATCTGCGGCATTGTCGTCTGTTGGAAGATTGCGCAGCTTGCCCAAAGCGTAGCGATCGCCAAAAGCGGTTCCGTCTTCGATTGTCAATTGATACAGCGAGAGGTGGTCGATCGCCATCGATAGCGCTTCGCGCAGTTCAGCCTGCCACAGATCAAGCGTCTGACCCTGTCGGGCATAGATCAAATCAAAGCTGACCCGATCAAAACACGTGCGGGCGATGTCAAATGCAGCGCGTGCCTCGGCCACGGAATGGATGCGACCCAACCGACGCAGGTCCTCATCATTCATAGCTTGCACGCCCATGGAAATACGGTTCACACCGCCATCGCGATAGCCGGCAAAACGACCCGCTTCGACCGAGCCGGGGTTGGCTTCTAGGGTGATCTCAATGTCATTTGCAAAGGGCCAGATCGTGCGGGCTTTTTCAATAACGCCGGCAACAATCTCCGGCTGCATCAAGCTGGGCGTGCCGCCACCAAAGAAGATTGAATTCAAGACCCGACCATTGGTGCCAAGGGCGTTTTGGTCCAGCTCTTGTTCGTAAGCTGTCAACCAGCTGCGTTGGTCGATGTTTTGGGTAACGTGGCTGTTGAAATCGCAATAGGGGCATTTGGCCTGGCAAAAGGGCCAATGTACATAAAGGCCAAAGCCCCCGTTGCGCCAATCATCCACCGAAGCAGCCCTGAACAAACTGGGCAACCGCACGACCGCGATGGCTGATCTTGTTCTTTTCCGCTTTGGGCATCTCGGCGCAGGTTACATCGAGGCCGTCTGGAATGAACATGGGATCATAGCCAAAACCATCCGCACCCCGGATCGGCCAGGTCAAAGATCCCGGCATCACACCTTCGAACACTTCGTCGTGCCCATCGGGCCATGCGATGACCAATGTGCAGCGGAACTGCGCGGTGCGCGGTGCATCTGGCCCCTTGGCGTTGATCTCGTCGTTGGCGCGGGTCATCGCCATCATGAAATCGCGACCATTCCCAGTCTCGGCCCAATCCGCGGTATAGACACCGGGCGCGCCGTCCAGCGCGTCGATTGTAATCCCGCTGTCATCTGATAGGGCAGGGAGGCCAGTTGCCTGCGACGCAGCATGGGCCTTGATCCGGGCGTTGCCGACAAATGTATCTTCGGTTTCTTCCGGTTCGGGCAAGTCCATCTCGGCCGCGCCGGTAACCTTTACCCCAAAGGGGGCAAGGATTTCGGTGATCTCGGTCAGCTTGCCTTTGTTGTGGGTGGCAACCAAAAGCTGGTTGCCCTCAAACTTACGGGTCATGCGCAGGCTGCCTTTTGCAGTTCTGCCAGCTCGGCTGTGCCTTTCGCGGCCAGATCCATCAGCTGGTTCATCTGCTCACGTGAGAACAAAGAGCCTTCGGCAGACATTTGAACTTCGATCAATTTGCCAGTTCCGGTCATGATGAAATTCCCGTCTACACCGGCTTCAGAGTCTTCTGGGTAGTCTAGATCCAGCACAGACTGACCCGCGTAGATACCACAAGAAACGGCTGCAACTGGATCGACCAGCGGATCGATGGAAACGTCGCCGGCTTTCATCAACTTGTTTACAGCCAGACGCAGGGCAACCCAGCCACCGGTGATCGATGCGCAACGCGTGCCGCCGTCGGCCTGCAACACATCACAGTCGATGGTGATCTGACGTTCACCCAAGGCAACCCGATCCACGCCGGCGCGCAGGGCACGACCGATCAAGCGTTGGATTTCAACGGTGCGTCCGCCTTGTTTGCCGCTGGCGGCTTCGCGCCGCATCCGGGTGTTGGTTGCGCGGGGCAGCATGCCGTATTCGGCGGTGACCCAGCCTAGGCCGGATCCTTTGATAAAGGGGGGCACACGTTCGTCGATCGTGGCGGTGCACAGGACATGGGTGTCACCAACCTTGATAAGGCAAGAGCCCTCGGCGTGTTTGGTAAAACCCGTCTCAATCGTGATGGGGCGCATTTCGTCAAGCTGTCGTCCAGAGGGTCGCATAGGTTATCCTTTATCTGTTGGTGTTGGGATAGCCTTCGCACCCTAGGATATGCAAGGTAGATTGGTCTTTTGATCGGCGAAGGAGATGACAAGCCGGTGCAATATGCTTATTTGGTTTTGAGATTTACGACGTTATTGGCCAAACTGTCTGTATGAGCAAAGAGCAAAATATTCTTTCAGATCTTAACGACCGATCTCGCGAGGTTTTTCGCACGGTGGTTGAGGCTTATATCGACAGCGGTGAACCCGTTGGCAGTCGCACGTTGACGCGCACGCTGAGCGAAAAGATCAGCGCGGCGACCGTCCGTAATGTCATGCAAGATCTGGAATATCTAGGGCTACTGGACAGCCCGCATGTTTCAGCCGGCCGTATTCCCACCCAGCGCGGACTACGGATGTTTGTTGATGGGCTGCTGGAAGTCGGCGATCTGGGATCGGAAGACCGCGAAAAGATCGATGCCACCCTGTCACGTAACTCATCTGATGTGGACACAATGCTGGACCGAGTAGGGTCTGCGTTATCCGGTGTGACACAGGGTGCGTCGCTTGTATTGACGCCAAAACACGAAGCCGAAATCCGCCATATCGAATTTGTCTCCCTAGCACCGGACCGGGCATTGGTGGTTTTGGTCTTTTCTGATGGTCACGTGGAAAATCGCCTGTTTACCCCGCCGGCTGGACAAACGCCCAGCTCGATGCGGGAAGCTGCGAATTTTCTGAATTCGCTGATCGAGGGGCGCACGCTCAGCGATATTCGTCGCGACATTCAGGGACAGATCGACAACCGCAAACAAGAGATCGACGTATTGGCCCGGGCCCTGATCGAAAGTGGTCTGGCACAATGGGACGGAGCGGGCGCTGATAATGAGCGTTTGATTGTGCGGGGGCGGTCGAATCTTTTGGCGGAAGGCGGCGCCGAAGATGAGTTCGAACGGATGCGCAGCCTGTTTGATGACCTTGAACGCAAGCGTGACATCGCCGATTTTCTACAACTGACCGAAGAAGGCGACGGCGTGCGCATTTTTATCGGTTCTGAGAACAAACTTTTTTCACTTTCGGGTTCCTCTTTGGTGGTCTCTCCCTATATGAACGCGGATCGAAAGATCATCGGCGCGGTGGGGGTCATCGGCCCGACGCGCCTGAACTACGGACGAATTGTGCCCATCGTGGATTACACGGCACAACTGGTCGGCAAAATTTTGTCCGACCGGAGTTAGAGGTGAAACATGGCAGAGCCGAAGAACGACGACTTTCTGGATGACATTGACGCAGCCGAAGCGGAAGAGCTGGCAAATGAAATCGAAGAGATCGATGACGAAGCACTAGAGCTGGATTCGTTGCGCGCAGAGCGCGATGAATACAAGGACCGCTTTATGCGTGCCCTGGCTGATGCAGAGAATGCACGTAAGCGCGGCGACAAGGCGCGCCGAGAGGCCGAACAATATGGCGGTTCAAAACTGTCCCGCGATCTGTTGCCGATATTTGACAACATGAAACGCGCAGTTGAATCGGCGACTGAAGAGCAGAAAGAAGTTTCAGCTGCTTTGATTGAAGGTGTCGAATTGACTATGCGCGCGCTGCTGGATGTATTCGGCAAGCACGGCATTCGCATCGTGTCGCCTGAGGTTGGCGATAAGTTTGATCCGCAGGTTCACGAAGCGATGTTTGAAGCTCCGGTTCCAGGAACCAAGGCTGGAGACATCATTCAGGTTTCGGCTGAAGGTTTCATGCTGCATGACCGTTTGTTGCGCCCGGCGCAGGTTGGCGTGTCGTCAACACCGGCGTAATTCGCACCTTTGGTGCGATACCTTCGGCGAACGTATTTTGAAAAAGATGAAATGGCGGCGGGAGTGATCCCGCCGTTTTTCAATTTATCTCTTTGACGCGTCTTTAAGCTTGTAGAGCACTTCCAACGCTTCCCGTGGGGAAAGGTCATCCGGATTGATATCGCTTAACATCTCGTCGGTGGGTGAGGGGGCTTTAACCGGACTAGGTTGCGGCGCAGGCGCTGCGGCAAATAGGGGAAGGTCGTCAATTTGGATCGAAGTGCCACCACCCTCGCGGCTGCTCTTTTCCAACATGTCCAAGACATCCCTTGCTCGTTCAACGACTGACGTGGGAAGCCCTGCGAGTTGCGCCACCTGGACACCGTAAGACCGATCAGCCGCACCTTTTCGCACTTCGTGAAGAAAGATGACCTCACCTTCCCACTCTTTGACCGAGACGGTGGCATTTTCGACGCCACGTAGCTTGGACGCGAGTTGGGTTAGCTCATGGTAGTGCGTTGCAAACAGAGCGCGAGATCGGTTGACCTCATGCAGATGCTCCAGAGTCGCCCAGGCGATGGACAGACCGTCATAAGTCGCCGTTCCACGCCCGATTTCATCGAGTATCACCAATGCGCGTGCGTCGGCCTGGTTTAGGATCGCAGCGGTTTCCACCATCTCAACCATAAACGTGGAGCGGCCGCGAGCCAGATCATCAGAGGCACCAACGCGGCTGAACAATTGGCTTACCAGACCGATATGCGCGCGCTCGGCAGGCACATAACTTCCCATTTGCGCCAAAAGCGCGATCAAGGCGTTCTGGCGCAAGAACGTCGACTTACCCGCCATGTTCGGACCTGTTAGCAGCCAGACCGAAGCTGAGTCTTCCGCCGATAGATCACAGTCATTTGCGACAAAAGGATCTCCGCTTTGTTGGCGCAGTGCGTGCTCTACAACCGGGTGGCGTCCTCCAACAATATCGAAGGCACGGCTTGTGTCGACTGTTGGACGTGACCAATTTTCCGAACGGGCCAGATCCGCCAAAGCAGTGACCAGGTCGAATTCGGCAAGCCCACGGGCTGCTTGATTCAAAAGCGCCGCCTTGTCCAAAATTGCACCGGAAAGCATTGAATAGAGACGTTTTTCACTCTCTAAAGCTAGGTTTCCGGCGTTCAAAATGCGTGTTTCGATCTCCGACAGCTCGACTGTTGTGAACCGAACTTGGTTGGCCGTTGTTTGACGGTGGATATAGGTTTCTGACAGAGGTGCAGACAGCATTTTATCTGCATGGGTTGCGGTGGTTTCGATGAAGTACCCCAACACATTGTTATGCTTGATCTTGAGCGCGTTGATACCAGTGTGTTCCGCATACTTTTGTTGCAGCGCGGCAATGACACTGCGACCTTCATCGCGCAGTGTGCGTGCCTCGTCTAAATCCGGATCATAGCCTGGTGCAATGAAGCCACCATCACGTGCCATCAGAGGAGGCTCTGCCACCAGCGCCGCATCCAACAATGCGAGCAAATCATCAAAACCCAACAACGCTTCACGTGCATGTGCAACAAGTGGTGGCAGCTCTAGGGATGCACAAAACCCGGCAATGTCCTCGGCTTGGGTCAAACCGTTGCGAATGGCGGCTAGGTCGCGTGGGCCACCGCGGTCCAATGCGAGGCGTGATAGAGCCCTATCCAGATCAGGTGTTTTGCGTAAAGCGTCCCGGAGATCCTTACAAAGGCTCGGCTGATCAATGGTGAAATCTAGCGCTGCGAGCCGGGCATTGATGATGTCCAGATTACGAGAGGGGCTGGAAAGACGTTGTTCCAGAAGGCGCGCGCCTCCGGGTGTTACTGTCCGGTCCACCACCGATAAGAGCGATCCCGCGCGTCCACCGGACAGCGAGCGCGTGAGTTCCAGGTTTCGCCGCGTTGAGGCATCGATTTGCACCACGCGGTCCTCGGCTTCTTGAACCGGCGGCTGCATCAGTGGCAGCTTGCCTTTCTGTGTGATCTCCAAATAGTCGATCAACGCACCCATCGCTGAGACTTCGGCCCGCGAGAACGTGCCAAACCCGTCCAGGGCCCCAACATTGAACAAGTTGCACAGGCGTTTTTCTGCCGCTGTGCTGTCAAAACTCGCTTTGCCCAATGGGGTGAGGGGGATTTTGTATTCGTCGGTCAGAGGTAAACAGTGATCATATACCGGCCCATCTGCAACAATCAGTTCCGATGGGGCAAGGCGTGCAAGCTCTGGCGACAGGCGCACGCGCGCTATGGGCATCACGTGAAACGCACCGGTGGAGATATCGGCCCACGCCAATGCCGCCGCATCACGTAACTCGGTATAGGACACTAGAAAATTGTGGCGACGTGCTTCCAGCAAGGAATCTTCGGTCAATGTGCCGGGTGTCACCAGCCGCACAACGTCGCGTTTCACAACGGCTTTGTAGCCGCGTTTCTTGGCTTCGGCTGGGCTTTCGAGCTGTTCTCCGACAGCAACACGAAACCCTTTGCGGATGAGGGACAGCAGATAGCCTTCTGCAGCGTGAACTGGCACGCCGCACATAGGAATGTCCTTACCGTCGTGCTTCCCGCGTTTGGTCAGGGCAATGTCCAAGGCCTCTGCAGCGTTGACAGCGTCTTCAAAGAACATCTCGTAAAAGTCGCCCATGCGATAGAAGAGCAGAGCGTCAGGGTATTGCGCCTTGATGTCGAGATATTGAGCCATCATTGGCGTCACAGTCATACGAGTGTCCCCCGGAGTTTCGTTCTCCGAGATCTACAATGCGTGGTGTCCAAGGGAAACCCGTATGTGTGTCGTTACCGCTTGCTTAGTAAAGTCCCAGCAGTGATTGGGGCGCCGCATTGGCGATTGAGAGGGAATTGTAACTGAGCTGTTGTTGCACTTGAAAGGCTTTCAATTTGACGGCAGCTTCTTCGATGTTTGTGTCGATCAATGCGCTCAGGCCTTCTTTGGTGGCATCAGCTTGTTTCGACAGGAACTCTTGTTGTCCTCCAATCCGGGAGGCTGCAGCGCCCAATCGTGCAGCGCCGTCCACTGCGTATTGCAAAAAGCCTTCAATCTCGCCGATCGCTGTCTGCGCGCTAGAAACATCGGTGACCGTGGTGCGCCCATTGATATCAAAGCTTGAACTGCCCTCCAGGTCCAAACTCTCGACGTCAATGCTGCTCAGGGACGCCGGGCCGCTTCCGGTTTGGCTCTGTGCGGATGAGATTGATAATGTCGTTTCGCCAGCGCCATTTATGTCGGACTTCAACAAGTTAACGCCATTAAATTGAGAGCTGGAGATAATTGAATTTATTTGATCCGTCTTTTGCGATAGCTGAGCCTCTATTTTGGAAAAATCTGCTCCGCCTGTTGCTCCTAGAATTGCGAGTTGTTTCATTTCAATCAAAGTATCTGAAACAAACTCGGCACCTACAGAGGCCACACTAAGCGTCGCCTCACCCAGTGCTAGGGTATCCGACAGGGCATCATAAGTGCTTAAGTCGGCTTTCTGCATTTCAGAAAGTGCCCAGAGCGCGGCGTTATCCTGTGGGCCGTTGACCTCTTGCCCGGTGGATATTTGCGTTTGGGTTGTCGCCAGATCTTGGCTTACCCCACCCAACATCTGCAGCGCGGTCAATGCGCCGGTATTTGTTTGAAAACTGATCACGGTTCATATCTCTCCAATTCGGAAGCTTTGGTATCGCGGTCCTTGTTTTGGACCATTTCCGGATAGTGAGAGCCGTTCTAGCTCGACCAGTGGACGCGCCCACGGGGTGGCCACGCATTAACTGGTTAATCAACGCGTTAAGAACTAATTTTGATTTGCAGCACCGGGGTGTTGGAAATGCGGCGGGATTGTGTCCAATAGTTCAAATGCAGAAATGCTGGATGTTACCGGTAACGTACGTTGTGGCTGAGGTTCTGTTTCACTAAACCCATTTGGGAAAAGAAGAGGAACGCCGCACGATGCCCAAAGCCAAGATTACGCGCGAAGAAGCGCTCGCCTTTCACCTTGAGCCAACACCTGGCAAGTGGGAAGTGCAGGCCACCGTACCGATGACGACGCAACGCGACTTGTCATTGGCCTATAGTCCAGGCGTCGCGGTTCCATGTGAAGACATCGCCGAAAATCCCGAACTGGCGTATGATTACACCAACAAGGGCAATCTGGTTGCGGTGATCTCTAACGGGACCGCTGTTTTGGGGCTCGGTAACCTTGGCGCCTTGGGATCGAAACCGGTGATGGAAGGGAAATCCGTTCTCTTCAAACGCTTCGCTGATGTGAATTCAATCGACATTGAATTGGACACCGAAAACCCGGATGAGTTCATCAACGCGGTCAAATTGATGGGGCCAACGTTTGGCGGCATCAACCTCGAAGACATCAAAGCGCCCGAGTGTTTCATCATTGAGCAAAAGCTCAAAGATGAGATGGACATCCCGGTTTTCCACGACGACCAGCACGGCACCGCCGTTATCTGTGCGGCTGGCCTGCTGAATGCGTTGCATCTGTCCGGTAAGAAAATCGAGGACGTCAAAATCGTCCTGAACGGCGCTGGTGCGGCGGGCATTGCCTGTATCGAACTGCTGAAAGCTATGGGCGCGCGTCACGAAAACTGCGTCGTTTGCGACACCAAAGGCGTGATCTACCAAGGTCGTACCGAAGGTATGAACCAATGGAAATCGGCCCATGCGGTGACCACCGATCTGCGCACGCTGGAAGAGGCGATGAACGGCGCGGATGTTTTCCTTGGCGTGTCCGTCAAAGGGGCCGTGACCCAAGATATGGTCAAATCCATGGCCGATAATCCGGTCATTTTTGCCATGGCCAACCCAGATCCGGAAATCACCCCGGAAGAGGCCCATGAAGTGCGCGTTGACGCAATCGTGGCGACTGGGCGTTCAGATTATCCGAACCAGGTGAACAACGTGTTGGGCTTCCCGTACCTGTTCCGCGGGGCGCTCGATATTCATGCCCGTGCCATCAATGATGAGATGAAGATCGCCTGCGCCCACGCCCTTGCTGCTTTGGCGCGCGAAGATGTGCCGGACGAGGTTGCGCTGGCTTACGGAAAGTCACTGACCTTTGGACGTGATTACATCATCCCAACCCCGTTTGATCCGCGCCTGATCCATCGCATCCCGCCGGCCGTTGCACGCGCGGGTATTGAAACCGGTGTGTCGCGCCGTCCAATTGTCGATATGGATGCCTATGAGCTGAGCCTCAAAAGCCGCATGGATCCCACCGCATCCATCCTGCGCAGCCTGAACGCGCGGGCGCGTTCCGCACAATCGCGGATGATCTTTGCTGAGGGGGACGATCCACGGGTGTTGCGCGCCGCCGTGAACTATCAACGCTCTGGCTTTGGTAAAGCGCTGGTCGTCGGCCGTTCGGAAGAGGTCAAAGACAAACTTGAAGCGGCGGGCATGGGCGATGCCGTGCGCGAATTGGAGGTTATCAACGCCGCCAACTCACCGCATTTTGAGACGTATAAAGAGTTCCTGTACAGCCGCTTGCAGCGCAAAGGCTTTGACCAGAAGGACATTCATCGTCTTGCCGGCCGTGATCGTCACGTGTTTTCAGCTCTGATGCTGGCGCATGGTCACGGGGATGGTCTGGTGACCGGCGCAACCCGTAAATCGGCCTATATTCTGGATCGTATCAACCATGTGTTTGATTCAGATGAAAACCGGGGTTCTGCCGGCGTGACGGCCTTGCTACACAAGGGGCGCATCGTCTTGATCGGGGATACGTTGGTGCATGAATGGCCAAACGAAGAAGATCTGGCCAATATTGCTGAACGGGCTGCCGGTGTTGCGCGCCACATGGGCCTTGAACCACGCGTTGCCTTTGTCAGCTTCTCAACCTTTGGCTATCCGGTGTCTGAACGCGCCGAAAAAATGCATTTGGCGCCAGCTGTTTTGGACAAACGTGGTGTGGACTTCGAATACGAAGGCGAGATGACGGTTGATGTCGCGCTCAACAGTCGCGCACAGGAGGCCTATCCCTTCCAACGTTTGACCGGCCCCGCAAACATCCTGATCGTGCCAGCCCGTCACTCGGCGTCGATCTCGGTCAAGTTGATGCAGGAAATGGGCGGGGCGACCGTGATCGGTCCCATCCTGTCTGGCGTGAACAAGCCCATTCAGATCTGTTCGACCACATCGACCGCCAATGATGTTTTGAACATGGCGATCCTGGCCGCCAGCAACGTGGGGTAGTCGCCAATGGCCATCTGGAATCTCGGTTCGATCAACCTCGATCTTGTCTACAGCTTGTCGCGTTTTCCGACGCCGGGGGAGACATTGGCCGCCGGTGAGTTTGAGCGTTTTCTGGGTGGTAAAGGTGCAAACATGTCTGTTGCGGCGGCTAGGGCCGGCGCGACAGTCCATCACATCGGGGCCGCGGGTCATGATGGGGCAGAAATCGTTCAGAAACTGTCCGATTTTGGCGTCGATGTGACCGAGGTCGTTCCTGTAGAGCAGCCAACGGGCCATGCAGTGATTTATGTCGTGGACAATAAAGACAGCGATGAGGCCGGGGAAAACCAGATTGTTCTGTTTCCCGGAGCGAACCGTGCACTGACTTTTGAACAGGTCGAAAATGCGCTTTCTGGCGCGCAGGCCGGCGATGTTTTTGTCACCCAGAATGAGACGAATATGCAGGTTGAGGCCTGCCAGATCGCGGCCCAAAAGGGACTGCGCGTCTGTTATGCGGCTGCTCCATTTGATGCCGCATCTGTGGCCTCCGTGTTGCCATATCTTGATTTTCTTATCCTGAACCAGATCGAAGCGGATCAGCTTTTTGACGAAACGGGGCAACGTCCCGAAGAGCTGGGGATTAAGGATGTGATTGTCACCCTCGGCGGCGATGGCGCGCGCCATATTGATGGAACATCGGGTGAAATCACCACGTCCCGGGCGTTTGATGTGGAGGTTGTGGATACCACCGGTGCCGGCGACACATTTACAGGTTATGTTCTGGCGGCTTTGGAGGCAGGACAGACAATGCGCACTGCGATGGAGACTGCGAGCCGCGCCGCCGCCGTCATGGTTACACGACGTGGAACGGCGGATGTGATTCCAACCATGGCAGAGGTCACATCAGCAGACCTGGCGTGAAAAAGGGGCCTGTCGGCCCCTTTGGGTTTAGTGAAGATCGGCAAAGGGTGCCGCATCGCCCCACAATTGTTTCACACGAGCGTCGCGTCCGCAGGCGGCACGATAGCGTTTGTAGGCTTCTGACTGACGCTTGGGGCCAAAACGGGTGATCACCAGTTTACTGCCTTTGTAGTAATCTTGGTGATAGGCATCTGCTGGGTAAAACGTGCTCTCATCCAGGATCGGGGTTACAATGGTTTGCCCCAGCTCCGACTGCGCCTTGGATTTTGCTGTAGTCGCGACCGACTTTTCGGCGCCCGATCCGACAAATACAGCTGTGCGATAGCTGTCGCCGCGATCACAGAACTGACCGCCGGCGTCCGTTGGATCGACAGAACGGAAAAACATGTCCAATAGCGTGGCGCGATTGACCCGGTCGGGATCAAAGGTGATTTGCACTGCCTCATAATGACCAGTGCCGCCGGCGGTGACTTGTTTGTAGTTCGGGTTTGATGCCTTGCCGCCAGTGAATCCAGAGACAGCCCCCAGAACACCGGGCACGCTTTCGAAATCGCTTTCCACACACCAGAAACACCCGCCGGCAACCGTGAGCGTTTCGGGTTGCGCCGCGTGCAGCTTGCTTGTCCCCATCACAGAGCCGATTGCAACGGCAATTGCCAAAGTAGCGAGTTTGAAGTTTTCAAATGCGGTCATCAGGGCCTCCTGTTTACTTTGCCTAAATGTGCAGCAGCAGGGGGCGACGGCAACTCACAGCGGCGCGATGTCACGCACAGGTGAAATTTTGCCGGTGTTTCGTGCAGTCCTGAAAGAAAAAGCCCGACGTGCTGCCGGGCTTTGACTGATTTAACTTAGACGCGATTACTTCAGGCGTTTGTTGCGTGCTGCCAAAAGTTTCAGGCGCAATGCGTTTAACTGAATGAAGCCATCCGCGTCTGTCTGGTCATATGCACCTGCGTCTTCTTCAAAGGTCACATGTGCCTCGGAATACAAGCTGTGATCAGACCAGCGACCAACGGTTTTCGCAGAGCCTTTGTAAAGCTTCAGGCGAACGGTACCAGTGACGTGCTCTTGGCTCTTGTCGATCAGGGCCTGCAGCATTTCACGCTCGGGGCTGTACCAGAAACCGTTGTAGATCAGCTCAGCATAGCGGGGCATGATTGAATCTTTCAGATGGCCTGCACCGGAATCCAGGGTGATCTGCTCGATGCCTTTATGCGCTTCCAGCAGGATTTCGCCACCGGGTGTCTCATAGATACCGCGGGATTTCATGCCGACAAAGCGGTTTTCAACGAAATCCAGACGACCGATGCCGTGCTTACGACCATATTCGTTCAGCGCGGTCAGAATAGTCGCCGGTGACATGGCTTCGCCATTGATCGCAACTGCGTCGCCCTTTTCAAAGGTCACTTCGATGAACTCGGGCTCATCTGGCGCATCTTCCGGCTTCACTGTGCGCTGGAACACATAATCCGGTGCCATATCGGCGGGATCTTCCAGAACTTTACCTTCGGACGAGGTGTGCAACAGGTTCGCATCGACTGAGAATGGCGCTTCGCCGCGTTTGTCTTTGGCGATTGGAATTTGGTTTGCTTCAGCAAATTCCAACAGCTTGGTGCGCGAGGACAGATCCCATTCACGCCAAGGTGCGATCACCTTGATGTCGGGGTTCAGAGCATAGGCAGACAGTTCGAAACGAACCTGGTCGTTGCCCTTACCGGTTGCACCGTGGGATACAGCATCAGCACCAGTTTCTGCCGCGATCTCAACCAGACGTTTGGAGATCAGCGGGCGCGCAATGGATGTGCCCAACAGATACAGACCTTCGTAAACCGCATTGGCGCGGAACATAGGGAAGACAAAGTCACGTACGAACTCTTCGCGGATGTCTTCGATAAAGATATTTTCGGGCTTGATACCCAGCAGTTCAGCCTTTTTGCGGGCTGGTTCCAGCTCCTCGCCCTGACCAAGGTCAGCCGTAAAGGTGACAACCTCGCAGCCGTACTCGGTTTGCAACCATTTCAGGATGATCGATGTATCAAGGCCGCCAGAGTAGGCCAGCACAACTTTCTTGGGCGCGGACATGGGTTTTCCTTTTGATCAGAACGAAAGCGCCCTACCGCTTTTTCGAACCAAGGGCAAGGATTTCAGGGGTTGCAGTCAAATCGAGTTGGGGTAAATCGTTAACGATATTCAACCTAAACAATACCGAAAGACATATTATGGCAATTTTTACGATAGCCTGGCGGATCTTGATCCATTCATTGACAATGTTGGCCCGCAACGCCAGCACCATTTTCAAGATTTTCACAGTGCCCTTTTTGCTCACCATCGTATTGGTGATCGCGATCGTTGTGCAAATCCAAGGGGACAAGCTGTTTCAGCTTTACCTTGGTAACTTTGGCGCGGTGATCGGGCTCATCCTGATGATTTTACTGTTCATAATCCTGATAAATTTGGTTCTGATTTGGCCTGTTGTCACATGGCACCGTTTCGTGCTGCTTGAGACGCCGGTTGATTGGATTAACAAGGTCGAGATCGCGAGCATATTTAAGTACTTCTTTGCCTATTTGGGCATCTTAGTTTTAGTTCTGATCCCCACATTATCGCTTGTTTGGATTCTCGGTATGAACGGCGTTTCGTTGGGTACGTCTGTTGGACTGGTGGTTAATTTAGTAATTTCAATCGTGACGCCGTGGGTGGTCTACCGATTAACGCCCGTGCTGCCTGGTATTGCCTTGGGCGCGGACGGGAACGGATTTGGTGCCGCATGGGCAGCGACTAAACCCGGCTCGGGTGTTTTATTCTGCTTGTCGCTGATCCTTGCGGTTTTTAGCTTTTTTCAAAGCGGCGGAGGGTTGATTCTTCCAGAAAACGTGTTTGTTTGGCTGAGTGTCTTGTTGACGGTCTTCTTGTTTTTTCTGCAGATCAGCATCGCGACGACAATTTATGGCGTTTATGTCGAAGGTCGTGAAATCTAACGCGGTCTTGCAAATTGCCTCACGTCTGCCCCTTGTCACAGGGGCAGGCATACGCCACCTAGGGTGCATGACTGATTTCCAGACCAAAGCCCGCACTGCAACCCAAGCCATGCGAGACGTGTTTCCCGCGACGCCACTCCAACGAAACGTCATGTTATCTGAACGGTTTGGGGCAGACATCTACCTCAAGCGAGAGGATCTCAGCCCGGTTCGATCCTACAAGATCCGCGGCGCACTGAATGCGATGCGCAAACAACCGGACCAAGATCTGTTTGTTTGCGCTTCAGCCGGCAATCATGCGCAGGGCGTTGCCTTTATGTGTAAGCAGCTGGGCAAGCGTGGTGTGATCTTCATGCCGGTGACCACGCCGCAGCAGAAAATCCAGAAAACACGCATGTTTGGAGGATCCCAGATTGAGATCCATCTGACCGGTGACTATTTCGATGACACGCTCGCGGCGGCACAAGCTTGGTGCGCTCGTCAGGGCGGGCACTTTCTGTCTCCGTTTGACGACGACGATGTGATCGAAGGCCAAGCCTCCATCGCAGTTGAAATCGAGGACCAACTTGGGCGCACACCTGATCACGTTATCTTACCGGTTGGCGGCGGGGGCATGTCATCAGGGGTCGCAACTTGGTTCGGCGATAGCGTGCACTGCCTGTTCGTCGAACCCTTGGGCGGCGCATGTTTGAAAGCGGCGTTGGCGGCGGGACGTCCGGTGGCGTTGGACAGCGTCGATACTTTTGTTGACGGCGCCGCGGTTGGGAAAATCGGGGAAAAGCCTTTCGCCCTTTTGCAAAAAACACCTGCGCCGGACGTGCTGGCATTGCCCGAAGATCGTATCTGCACAACGATCATCGAAATGCTGAACGTCGAAGGAATTGTGTTGGAACCTGCGGGGGCACTTGCCGTTGAGGCGCTCGGCGACGTGCTAAGCTGGATTCGTGGCAAAACGATTGTTTGTGTAACATCCGGTGGAAATTTTGACTTCGAACGCCTGCCTGAGGTCAAAGAACGCGCGCAACGATACTCGGGAATCAAAAAATATTTGCTGCTTCGTCTTCCTCAGCGTCCGGGTGCATTGAAGGAGTTTCTGAACATTCTGGGCCCCGAAGATGATATTGCAAGATTTGAATATTTGAAAAAATCTGCTCGGAATTTTGGAACCGTTCTAATCGGGATCGAAACCAAAAAGCCCGAGAATTTCCGCCACATTTTTGACCGTCTCGACAGCAGCGGTATGGCATTCACAGACATCACCAATGACGAGACATTAGCGCAGTTTCTGATCTGAGGGTTCAGGCCGGTGGCCTTAGCAGTGAGAGGGAAGTTCTTGCAGAAATACGGCTTTGGATTCGTCGTAAAGCTTTAGAATAATTCCCAAATCTACACTGGCACTGTCCCCTCGAGAAGACGCGCTTTCGCCTTCCTGACAGAGGGTTGAAAACTGGCGGAAGCCCAAATTCAGCGCCGAGCCTTTCAAAAAGTGCAAGTCCTGTTCCAGTTGGCTTTTGTCGCCGGTGCGCAACTTATCAAGAACGCCCTCGACTTCTTCCAAAAAGATTTCTACGACTTCTTCAAAGTCATCTGCGCCGATTTCCTCGCGCAGTTCCATTGCTTTAGACCAGTCAATCATGTCGGTTTCCCGTTCTATATCATCCGAATTCAGGACGGTGGTAATTTGACATCGGTAAAATTACAGTGAAAGTGCGATCTTTGATCAATTTTTAGATTTCATGGACTGTTAAAGGTCTCCCAGGATAGTGCCAAGTGAGAACATCAGAATTATCCCTTTTTAAGAGGTGCCCTCGGTGCTGCCAGACCTTAATAACGACGAAGCGGAGCCGGTTGAGATGACTGGGTCGATCCGGCGCGTCCTGGTCGTAGACGATAGCCGACTGCAACGACGAATACTCGTAGCCTCCTTGAAAAAATGGGGTTTCGACGTTGTCGAAGCGGACAGCGGCGCGTCAGCGATGGAGATTTGCCAGGAAGAAGCGCCTGATCTGATCTTGAGCGATTGGATGATGCCTGGAATGAACGGATTGGAATTTTGCCGCAACCTGCGGAAATTAAATTCCGACGATTATAGCTATTTTATTCTTCTAACTTCAAAAAGCGAAAAAAATGAAGTTGCCGAAGGACTGCATTCCGGCGCGGATGATTTTCTGACAAAACCTGTAAGCTCCGATGAATTGCGCGCGCGTATTTCTGCGGGTGAACGTATTTTGCGGATGCAACGCGAACTATCAGAAAAGAATAGAATTGTTTCTGAAACTTTGGATGAACTCCAACGTGTATACGATGCAATCGACAAAGACTTGATGCAGGCGCGCAAAATTCAAGAATCTTTGGTTCCTGAACTCCACGGCACATTTGGATCTTCGGATGTCAGCCTGCTCCTGAAACCATGTGGCCACATCGGCGGCGATTTGGTTGGTATGTTCTCACCGGGTGTGAACCGTCTCGGATTTTATTCCATTGACGTGTCTGGGCATGGTATCACCTCCGCCATGATGACGGCGCGTTTGGGCGGTTACCTGTCGTCGACCCATTTTGATCAGAACGTCGCGATGGAACAGAGGTTTAACCGATATTTTGCGCTGAAGTCGCCAGAAGAAGTGGCAAGCATTCTGAATGCACGTTTGATCGCGGATACTGGAATCGAAGAATACTTCACCATGGCCTACTGCACCGTCGATTTGCGCAGTGGGCTTTTGAAAATGGTGCAAGCTGGACATCCTCATCCACTTCTGATCCGAAAAGACGGCAGTATGGAATTCATTGGCCAAGGTGGCGTTCCGGTTGGCCTTGTTCCAGACATTGCTTATTCGCGCGAAGAAGTCGTCTTGGAAAAAGGTGATCGGCTTCTCTTGTACTCGGATGGTTTCACCGAAGCTCGCCTAGAAAGCGGCGAGATGCTTGACGACGAAGGATTGATCGATTTGGTGCGAAAGTGCGATAGCGGTCAATCTGGTCAGGAATTCTTGGATGAGATGTATTGGAACCTGACCCAAGTCATGTCGAAAGAGTTCGGAATGGAAGACGATGTTTCCGCGACCTTGTTTGAATACAACGGCACGTAGTTACTAAGTTAGCCGAGCAGTGTTGATACAAAATGGCGATCGCCGGCGTTTCCGAGCGAAAAAGCGGCTTCTTGCGGGTCCATCCAAATGGCTTCGTGTCCTGGTTCCAACGGTGGTCCAATGCGGCGAACCGGGTGCGCTTTGTAAATATGGCAGATTTTTTCTGCCCATAAGTCGTACTCTGGCATAAAGACAAAACGCCTGAAGACGCCCAGTTTGCGCGGAGCCGATATCAACCAACCGGTTTCCTCATATACTTCGCGATGAAGTGCAGGAATTGGCGCTTCACCCCGTTCAATCCCACCACCCGGCAATTGAAGATCAGGGTCCAGCGCGCGCTGGACAGTAAGCAATAGACGCCCGTTATAGGGTAAGATCGCATAGGCGCCTGGGCGCGCACGGTAACGAATTCCCGCTTTTGGGGATTCTCCAAAACGGCGGATCATGGGACTGCCCTCTTCACACTTGGGGTGGTAAACCTATATAGGCTCGATATGCCAAACTCCGGCGTCTAAGGAAACCCCATGACCCTCGCCTCAAAAATCGCATGGGACGATACAGTCCTGCCTTTCCAACTTGATGTACCTGACATGCGCGGCCGTGTGGCGCGTCTTGACGGTGTTTTGGACGGTATTCTGAAACAACATGATTATCCCGAAAAAGTCGAAGCGCTTGTGGCAGAGATGGCGCTGCTGACGGCCTTGATCGGGCAGACGGTAAAGCTGCAGTGGAAGCTTTCGTTGCAGGTCCAATCAAAAGGTCCGGTTCGCATGATTGCAACGGATTACTATGCGCCCGAAAACGAGGGTGAACCCGCGCGAATTCGGGCCTATGCGAGTTTTGATGCAGACAGGCTGACAGACGGCGAGCCATTTGATCAGGTTGGTGATGGTTATTTCGCCATTATGATCGACCAGGGCGAAGGTATGAAACCCTATCAGGGTATCACGCCATTGGCAGGTGGTTCCCTTGCGGCTTGCGCAGAATCCTATTTTGCACAGTCCGAACAGCTGCCCACTACATTTAAGCTGGAATTTGGACTGTCGTCGGAACCGGGCGTTGAAGCCCATTGGCGTGCAGGCGGGGTCATGTTGCAACACATGCCAAAAGCGTCCCCATTTGTGGCGAACCAAGAAGGATCGGGCGAAGTTCTGTCATCGACTGATTTGGTTGCGGACGATGAGGAAGAGAACTGGAACCGCGTGAACATCCTTCTCGATACTGTTGAGGAATTCGAGTTGGTTGGTCCTTCGGTTGCGCCAAATGATTTGTTGTTGCGCCTGTTTCATGAAGAGCAACCACGGGTATTTGACGCGCAGATGGTTAAATTTGGCTGTACCTGCTCGGAAGATCGCGTGCGCCAAAGCTTGTCGATCTATTCCGCGCGAGACCTCGAAAAAATGACCAACGAAGCCGGCCGCGTGACGGCGGATTGTCAGTTCTGCAGCTCGCACTACGACATGGACCCCAAGACGTTGGGTTTTGATGCGGACAAAAACGCAGGTGCATGAGTTGATCCAACAGGTTGAAGAGGCATTGGGGCGAGCCGGTGAAGGCTCGTCAGATTTTGACCTCAACCCTGATGTAGAGCTGCCACCAAACCGCAAATTACGCCCTGCGGGCGTCTTGATGCCAATTGTCATGGCCGCATCCGGGCCACGGATTATTCTGACAAAACGGTCCTCTGCCTTAAAACATCATCCGGGTCAGATTGCTTTTCCCGGGGGGAAGGTTGACGAAAGCGACGACGGCGTCATTGCAGCAGCTTTGCGTGAGGCGGATGAGGAAATCGGTCTGTCGCCTCGTTCCGTTCGCGTGTTGGGCAGCCTCGCGCCACATGAGACGGTCACGAGCTTTCACGTAACCCCGGTTGTCGCCATGGTAGAGCAACCGTTTCAGCCTGTTCCCGAACCTGGCGAAGTCGCCGAAGTGTTTTCCGTGCCCTTGGAACATGTTTTGAACACCAAGAATTTTGTGGTTCAAGGGCGTCGTTGGCGTGGGCAAAGGCGCTATTACTACACCATTCCCTATGGCCCCTATTACATTTGGGGTGCCTCTGCCCGCATGTTGCATGCGTTGGCCAGTCGGATGGTTTGACAATGCGGATCGAGCAGGATTGGCTAGCGGCAGATACAACCCAACGGGTGTGCGCCGCATTACAGGCCGACGGCGCGCAAGTCTACTTCGTCGGAGGCTGCGTGCGCAATGCGTTGTTGGGCGCGCCAGTATCCGACCTTGATATCTCAACCGATGCACATCCATGCACTGTTTTGGAACTGGCCAACAAAGCCGGGATCAAGGCCATCCCAACAGGGATCGATCATGGCACCGTAACATTGGTGGTCGAAAATGTGCCTTTTGAGGTGACGACCTTTCGCAAGGACGTGGCCACCGACGGCCGTCGTGCTGTTGTAGCCTTTGCGCAGACCATAGAAGACGATGCCCGTCGTCGCGATTTTACGATGAATGCGATTTATGCGGATCCCACGGGCGAACTTTTTGACCCGCTTGATGGGCTGGTAGATCTACAGGCTCGCAAGTTCCGATTTATAGGTAGGGCCGACCATCGCATTCAAGAAGACTATCTGCGCACGCTGCGATATTTCCGGTTTCATGCCTGGTACGGCGATCCAAATGGGGGAATGGACCCAGATGCTTTGGCGGCGATTGCTGACAATCTAGATGGGTTAACGAAGCTATCGCGTGAGCGTGTGACCCATGAACTGCTCAAACTTCTCAGCGCTTGTGATCCGGCACCGGCTGTTGCCGCGATGCGTCAAACCCGCGTTTTGATGACGCTTTTTCCAGGTTCAGACGATCGCGCTTTGGCTCCGGTTGTTCACTTTGAGGGCGCCGTTCCTTTCCCCGCCGAGCGGTGTGATAACATCCTACGCCTCTGCGCGTTGGGTGATCCGACTGTGTTTTCCGGTCGCTTACGGCTGAGCAAGGCGCAAGAGAAACGACTGACAGTGTTGCGTGACGTGGCCACGGGTACCCAGGGAGCGGCGGAGCTTTCGTACCGCCATGGGCTTCATGATGCCCAAGCCGCATGTGTGTTACGTGCAGCATTGCTTGAGACGCCTTTTCCAGCTGATTTGAAGGACGCCTTGGTTACAGGTTCGACGGCTACCTTTCCAATTCGGGCAAGTGATTTGATGCCGCAGTTCACAGGACCAGCCTTGGGCGCCGTGTTGAAACAGCTTGAAGCCACGTGGATTGGTAGCGCCTTTCAGATGGATCGTGACGCTTTGCTTTCCACTCTCAAATAACTCGAAATTGTACCGATTTGGCGCCTTTTGGTGACCTGGCAGGCTCTTTCTACTATTTCTGAACCGACCCATGCGTGCCGTCGTATTGTTAAACGGGCGCGTTAGGCTGACCCCATTCCTGTGCCGTGGAAATTCTGGAGCTGGTTATGTTTCGCTTTTTTGAAAACCTGGTGCACCCTTACGGTGCCTATGATGAGACGGAACATCCTCCCCAGACGTTGGGCGCGTTCTTTCGCTATTATGCGGTTCCGTTTCGAAAATTGTTTTGGCTCACGGCGTTTATGTCAATCGTTGTGGCAGCAATAGAGATTGGTTTGATCTTTTACATGGGGCGCGTGGTCGATATTTTGATCGGCGACCCGGTGGATGTGTGGGACAAATATGGAACCGAGCTATTGCTTGTAGGGGCCTTCATCCTGGTGCTGCGACCGATCCTGCAATTGTTCGACGTCTTGTTGTTGAACAATGCAGTTATCCCAAACTTTGGCACCATTATTCGCTGGCGCGCGCATAAACATGTTCTGCGTCAATCCGTTGGCTGGTTCGAAAATGATTTCGCAGGCCGTATCGCCAACCGGATCATGCAGACGCCACCTGCCGCGGGTGAGGTTGTTTTTCAAGCTTTCGACGCGATCACCTTTGCCACGGCCTACATCATTGGGGCAGCGATCATGTTGTGGTCTGCGGATGTGCGTCTGTTGGTGCCGTTGGCCGCGTGGTTGGTTTTGTATGCGGCGCTTATGCGGTGGACGATGAAACGGGTGGGTCCTGCAAGTCAGGCTGCCTCAGATGCCCGTTCCACAGTGACGGGGCGGGTCGTGGACAGCTATGCCAATATCCATTCGGTGAAAATGTTTGCCCATCATGACCGTGAATTGGACTACGCAAAAGAAGCAATCGAGGCGACTCGAGCGACCATTCAGGCTGAGATGCGGATCTATACCACCATGGATGCGGTGCTGGTCTTTTTGAACGGGCTGCTGATTGTTGGCGTGGTCGGCTGGGGTCTTGCGCTTTGGTTGAATGGCGGCGCAACCACGGGGGTTGTGGCGGCTGCGACGGCTTTGACATTGCGACTGAATGCGATGACGGGCTGGATCATGTGGGCGCTGACCACGTTTTTCCGCCAATTGGGCGTGGTCGCCGAAGGTATGGAGACAATTTCCCAACCCATCGACCTAGTGGATAAACCAGATGCAAGACCGCTTGAACTGGTTGAAGGCCGTATCGAGATTTCCGAGCTCAGCCACCACTATGGACGCGGGCAAGGCGGGCTGGATCGTGTCTCTCTGTCGATCAAACCGGGTGAGAAAATTGGTCTGGTTGGCAGATCGGGCGCGGGTAAATCAACCTTGGTCAAACTGCTCCTTCGGTTTTATGAGGCCGAAGACGGCCAGATAAAGATCGACGGTCAGAGCATTTGTGACGTGACCCAAGACAGTCTGCGCTGCAACATCGGCATGGTTCAGCAGGACTCGTCGCTGTTGCACCGCTCTGTGCGCGACAACATTTTGTATGGCCGGCCTGAAGCTACTGAAGCGGATATGCTGGAAGCCGCGCGACAGGCGGAAGCCGACGAATTTATCGCGGATCTGCAGGATCCACAGGGGCGAAAAGGATACGATGCCCATGTCGGCGAACGGGGCGTGAAATTATCCGGCGGTCAGCGCCAGCGTGTGTCATTGGCTCGTGTGATACTGAAAGATGCGCCAATCCTTGTGTTGGATGAGGCGACGTCGGCCCTGGATTCCGAGGTCGAAGCGTCAATCCAGAAAACTTTGTATGGAATGATGGAGGGCAAGACCGTCATTGCAATTGCCCACCGTCTGTCCACCATTGCTCAAATGGATCGAATTCTCGTTCTGGATGATGGAAAAATCGTAGAAGAGGGCTCGCACTCTGAACTTTTGCAGTGCGAAGGCCTATATGCACAATTCTGGAGCCGACAATCAGGCGGTTTCCTGAATCTCGAGGCCGCTGAATGATATTCGACAATCTTTTGAACCCCTTTAAACCTGCTGAGGGACCGCCGCCGCAAAAGCTGGGCAAGTTTATGCTGTGGTGCTTGTCTGGGTCTTGGCTGGCGCTGGGCGTTGCGACGTTGTTCTCTGTGCTTGCGGGCGCAATGGAGGCAGGCACTGCGTTCATTCTGGGGATGGTGATTGACCGGGCCATCGCAAGTGGACCTGAGGGGTTCTTTACGGCTGCCAATTTTGCGGCATTGGCTGCGGCATTGGGGTTCTTCTTGATCCTGCGGCCGATATTGTTTGGCCTGTCTTCTGCGTCCAACTCCATCATTGTTGCGCCAAATATCAATCCGCTGGTTTTGTCGCGTCTCAACCGTTGGACCTTGGGGCAGTCTGTTGGCTACTTTGACGATGATTTTGCAGGTCGAATTGCGCAGAAGCAGATGCAAACCGCTAATGCGGTAACCTCCGTCACGACCGAGATGATCAACGTTGTGGCCTTTGCCTTGGCCTCACTTGCCGGTGCAATGCTCTTGTTGGGGACGGTTGATATGCGCATTACCGTTCTGTTCTTGGTTTGGTTGGTTGTGTATTTCGCGCTGATCCGTTGGTTTATGCCACGTATTCGCAAACGATCTGCCGCACGGGCTGGGGCGCGCGCGACGGTTTCCGGACAAGTTGTGGACACCTTGACCAATATCCGCACCGTGAAACTTTTTGCGCATGCATCTCATGAAGAACACAGCGCTTTGGACGCGATGGCGGTGTTTCGGGAGAAAGCCCTGGAGTTTGGCTACATGTCGGCCGGGTTCCGGTTCAGCCTGATGGCGTTGGCCGGTGTGTTGCCCGTCTTGCTGATCGGCGCGACGTTGTATCTGTGGCATGTGGGGATCGCAACAGAGGGCAATATTGTCGCCGCTGGCGCGGTCTCGATCCGCATTGCGCAGATGACCGGTTGGGTTAGTTTCACCTTGATGGCGATTTATTCCAATGTTGGCGAAATTGAAAACGGGATGACCACACTTGCGGTGCAAAACCGCATCCCGGACAATTCCGCCGCTGAGTTGCAGGTCACCAAAAGTGAGATCACCTTTGACGGCGCGAGTTTTGCCTATGGTCGGGATGTTGGCGGCGTGAAA
Source organism: uncultured Paracoccaceae bacterium (assembly GCA_947497985.1). Classification (GTDB taxonomy): domain Bacteria; phylum Pseudomonadota; class Alphaproteobacteria; order Rhodobacterales; family Rhodobacteraceae; genus Epibacterium. The sequence goes on along the minus strand of CANMIX010000001.1, from coordinate 327,008 downwards.
GACTTAGAGTTGGTGATTAGTCCAGCGGAAAAGCTCGGCATTGTGGGAGCGTCTGGGGCTGGTAAGTCCACGTTGGTCTCGCTGCTCTTGCGTCTGTATGACACCGAGGTCGGCCGTGTGTTGATTGATGGCCAGGACATATCCGGCGTTACCCAGGATTCACTGCGTCGCCACATCGGCATGGTCACGCAGGAAACAGCGATGTTCAATCGCTCGGCGCGGGAGAACATTCTGTATGGCCGACCGGATGCCAGCGAAGCAGAGATGATTGCTGCCGCCGAAAAGGCTGAGGCGCATGAGTTTATCCAAGATCTAAAAGACGGACAGGGGCGCACCGGATATGATGCGCATCTTGGCGACCGGGGTGTGAAATTGTCAGGTGGACAACGGCAACGTATCGCCCTGGCCCGTGCGATCCTCAAAGACGCCCCCATTTTGGTGCTGGACGAAGCGACATCAGCCTTGGATTCCGAAGTCGAGGCTGCAATCCAATCCGCATTAAGCCGGGTTATGGAAGGCAAAACAGTGTTGGCAATCGCGCACCGGCTTTCCACGCTTAGCGAGATGGATCGGATCATTGTTCTGGACGCAGGTCGCATTGTTGAAACGGGCACACACGATGAATTGTTAGCACTGGGCGGACGCTATGCGCAGTTCTGGGCGCGCCAATCCGGGGGTTTCATCGGTGCAGATAATGCGGAAGCCGCCGAATAAGGCTTTTGCGTTGTCTGTGGGTTCGCTATCACCGCGTTTATGACAGGCACAGATAGAACCACGACGACGATTAACCGGCTCGGCCACCAGGGTGATGGTGTGGCCGATGGCCCGATTTTTGCCAGCCGCTGTCTCCCTGGAGAGACGGTAAGCGGTATTGTGGCAGGCCAAACGCTGACTGAGATCCGGATCGAGGAACCAAGCGCGAACCGGGTTCAGGCCCCCTGTCGCCACTACAAGGCCTGCGGCGGATGCAGTTTGCAACATGCGTCACCAGCGTTTGTAGCCGAATGGAAGCAGGAATTTGTGCGCAACGCCTTGGCCGCGCAAGGAATTGATGCAGAGTTTCGCCCAATCTATACCTCGCCAGACCGCTCACGCCGCCGTGCGACTTTTGCGGCACGCCGTACCAAAAAGGGCGCGCTTGTTGGGTTTCATGGCACTGCGTCTGATGTGATCACCGAAATTCCTGACTGTAACTTGCTGGAGCCCGCTTTGATGGCGGCACTGCCCCTGTGCCGCGACTTAGCTATTTTGGGTGCCAGCCGCAAAACTCCATTGGCCGTCACGGTGACAACCGCGAATGCTGGGTTGGACGTATCCGTACGAAATGGAAAGCCATTGGATGCAGATCTGCGCATCGGTTTGGCGCAATTGCTTGGAAAATACGAGGTTGCGCGTCTGACCTGGGAAGACGAGTTGATCGCGATGGAACAGCCGCCGACCCAGGTTTTTGGTAAAGCGCAGGTTTGCCCGCCACCGGGTTCGTTTTTGCAGGCGACCAAAGACGGCGAAACCGCACTGCTCAACGCGGTGTTGGAAATCACCAAAGGGTCCAAACGGATCATGGATCTGTTTGCCGGTTGCGGGACGTTTTCGTTGCCTTTGGCAGAACAAGCCGACGTGCACGCGGTCGAGGGTGAAGGCACAATGATCGACGCGCTCGACGCGGGTTGGCGCAAGGCCCAAGGGCTTCACAAAGTGACGTCAGAGGTGCGCGACCTGTTCCGCCGTCCAATGATGCCAGATGAATTGGCCCCCTTTGGTGCGGCCTATGATGCGGTGGTTATCGACCCCCCTCGCGCGGGAGCAGAAGCGCAAACCGCCGAAATCGCACAGGCCAAAACGCCTGTGATTGCCTATGTCTCTTGCAATCCGGTCACATTTGCCCGCGACGCGCGGGTGTTGGTGGATGCAGGGTATCGGATCAATTGGGTGCAAGTGGTAGATCAGTTCCGATGGTCGCCGCATGCCGAATTGGCGGCTTCTTTTACCTTTGATAACTGACATTGACTGGGAACTCGAAATCCATGCCCCTTCAACGCCTGTCCAACATCCTCGATAGCGCCGCATTCGGTCGCTTCATTACCACGGTCATTTTGATCAACGCCGTGACTTTGGGAATGGAAACATCCTCCGCAATCATGAGCCGTTTTGGCAGTATCATTGGCTTGCTGGACAACATTTGTCTTATCATTTTTGTAGCTGAAATCCTGGCCAAATTGATTGTACGCAGGTTGAAGTTTTTCCTAAACGGTTGGAGCATCTTTGACTTTGTGATTGTCGGTATTGCCTTGGTTCCAGGTGCGCAGGGCCTGTCGGTGCTGCGTGCATTGCGCATTCTGCGGGTGTTACGCGTGATTTCGGTCGCACCACGCCTGCGCCGGGTTGTCGAAGGGTTCATCAACGCGCTGCCTGGCATGGCTTCGGTGTTTTTGTTGATGGCGATCATCTTCTACATTGGCTCTGTTATCGCCACAAAACTGTTTGCCCAGCAATTCCCAGAGTGGTTCGGCAACCTCGGGCGGTCTGCCTATTCGCTGTTCCAGATCATGACATTGGAAAGCTGGTCAATGGGCATCGTACGACCCGTCATGGAGGTCTACACCTATGCCTGGATGTTCTTTGTGCCGTTCATCATGGTGACAACCTTTGCTGTCGTTAACCTTCTGGTAGGCCTGATTGTGAATTCTATGCAGGACGCACATGGTGAAGAAGAGACGCAAATTACCGATGCTTACCGTGACGATGTCTTGACCCGGTTGGAACGGATAGAGCAACATCTTGCCACAATCTCGGACCAAGACTCGAAGAAGTGATTTGGGAAAGCAGCCAATATTCGGTATTGGCAGCATGAGGCAAAAAAAGAGCAGTATGATGGACAGACGCGCATTTGCAGCGAGCGCAGCAGCAGGCCTTGCTTTGGCCGCATGCTCGGATCAGAGCGGAAAGTTTCAAAATTATTATGGCCCACGGGTGACGTCAGTTGTTGTCAACAAAGGCGCGCGCCATATGTATTTGCTGAATAACGACGACATTTTACGCAAATACAAAGTCGACCTTGGCTTTGCGCCCCGCGGACATAAACGTATCGAGGGGGACGGCAAAACGCCCGAAGGCCAGTACTGGATCGATCGCCGTAACCCAAACAGCGCATTTCATTTGTCTCTGGGGATTTCATATCCAAATGCAAATGATATCGCCAAAGCGCGCGCGCTCGGAAAAAGCCCTGGCGGTGAGATTTTCATTCACGGACAGCCCAATATTCTACGGGATCGTAAGCGCGCAGAACGCGCCAGTGATTGGACTGCTGGCTGTATTGCCGTCAACAATGACGAAATGGAAGAAATCTATGCCATGGTCAAAAATGGCATTCCGATTTTCTTGAACGCTTAAGGATGGTCAGGAAGCGCGCGCATTGGGTCGCGCGCTCTTGATGTTTAAGTGCCCATCACCAACGTCCACCACAGTTTTCCATTTGGTTCCTGGAACCAAAAGAACCCCATGTTGGTTGCGGTCGGGTCAAGAACAACTGAACGGGTGGTTGGATCTTCCATCCAAGCGGTCAGCGTTTGGACTTCGCTTTCGTAAGTTTCCGAGATCGCCTCACCCACCAGCGTGCCTGTATACCCGGTACGGGCTACGCGATCCAGCGGCGAAGATCCGTCAGAGCCGAAATGCCATGGACGGTTTTGCACCGACATGTCCCGGGAATGGGTCGCAGCAGCAGCGTTCAGCTGCGCATTGAGCTGTAGGGGGGGCTGGCCCGCCGCTTCTCTGAGGGCGTTGACGGAGTCCAGCATACGGAACTGAACCTTGTCTGCGTTTCGAATGCGGTAAACGCCACTGCTCTCACCTTCCAGTGGGGCGGACGTTGTACAGGCAGCGGCGATCAGTGAGAAACACAACGCAAAGATCGAAAGAATTCGGGACATGTTGCACCTTGGATAATCTGCACATATTGCCTTTACCCCTCCTGTGGCGGATGCGCAAATAGGCTGGCGGTATAATGCCTGTAACAGTTTTGTTTGATTTGCGACTGAGGCATTCGCGCCATATTATATGGTCAACACTTCGTTACGACCTTTTGTAGGCAGAGATCATATGACCAAGTCTATCTTCGAGAACTTGAACCGTCGCCGTTTCCTGACGTCCGTAGCGGCGTTTGCAGCGACACCCGCTTTGGCGCAACAAACGGATCCTGCTGCAGAAACTGGGTTTGACCCGCTGCGTCCGCCGCCAGAGCCTGAGGCCCCAGTAGCGCGAAATATTTCCGCGTTTCGGGCCAAGGAATGGCAACCTTATTTCGACAATCTCAATCGCGGAGCGATTCTTGTCGATATTGATAGCCGAGCGCTTCACTACTGGTCTGAGAATGGGGAAACTTACAAATTATTCCCCTCTTCGGTGCCATTATCCGACGATCTTACCCGCCGAGGGCGAACACAGGTCATTCGCAAGGTTAATGGTCCAAGCTGGGCGCCGACCCCGAACATGCGTAAACGCAACCCGGAATGGCCGGCGTTTATTCCTCCGGGACCGGATAACCCCTTGGGAACACACGCTTTGTACCTGAGCTGGAAATATTATCGTATCCACGGCACGCACGATACTCGCAAAATTGGCCGTAAATCCTCCAATGGGTGTATTGGCCTGTACAACGAGCACATCGCTGAGCTGTTCTCACTGGCAAAAGTTGGCACGCAAGTGTTGCTAATTTGACGACATAAGCTTTAGGCTGGGAACCCTAAGTGCAACAAGTGTTTGCATTTTCGTGACTGGGGTGATTAGAAAAAATCACGAAGTAAGTCTTGGCTGCGCGCGCTATTCCTGTGCGCATTTACTGGAGGTTAACATGAAGAAACTCGTTCTTGCTGCCGCTCTGACCGTAGCTGCTGGCGCCGCCTTTGCCGGCGGTCTGGCTGAACCAATCGTTGAAGCACCTGTTATTGTAGAAGCTGCTGAAGGTTCGTCCTCAGGCATTCTGCTGCCGCTGCTGCTGCTGGTTCTGGTTGGCGCTGCTGTTGCATCGAACTAAGTTCGGCACAATACATTCAAAAAAGGCGGTGGTTTTCCCACCGCCTTTTTTATTTGCCTATCTGTTTGTACCCGACTGTCCGAAGGTTGGGTGTGACTAGTCCAGCCAACCTTTGAGGTTGTCCTGAATAACACCGCCCAAAGCCGCGATGTGATCATCATCATCGTTGAGGCAGGGGATGTACAAAAAGTCTTCGCCGCCGGCGTGTTCAAAACTTTCAAAGATCTCTTCATTGATCTCTTCCAACGTTTCGATGCAATCGGCCGAAAAAGCTGGGGCGATGACAGCAATGTTCTTTTTGCCTTGCCGTGCAAGTTCGGCCACGTGTTCCACCGTATAAGGACGCAACCATTCTTCGGGTCCAAAGACCGATTGGAATGTAGTTGTGATCTGGGTGTCATCCCAACCCAGTCGTTCTTTGAGCAGACGCGTGGTTTTCTGACATTGGCAATGGTAGGGATCGCCCTCCATTAAATAACGTTTTGGCATGCCGTGGTAGGACACCACCAAAATGTCAGGGCGCTTTTCCGCTTTGGCATAAGACTCTTCAACGGAACGCGCCAGAGCATCGATATAGGCAGGCTGGTCGAAATATGGCTCGATTGTGCGGGCGGCAGGTTGCCATTTCTCTTCCATCAGGGCGCGAAAGAATTCGTCGTTGGCTGTACCGGATGTTGCCCCTGCATATTGCGGATAAAGGGGTACAAAGAGGATCTTTTGGCAGCCAGCCTCGACCATCTGGCGGACCTTCGACTTGGTCGACGGGTTGCCGTAGCGCATGCAGAAATCGACCATGACCTGATCGCCATAACGGTCCTGCATAGCCGCTGCCATTTTTGCAGTCTGGTCTTTTGTGATCGTCATCAGGGGGCTTTCGCCCTTGTCGTGGTTCCAGATCGATTTATAGGCTGCGCCTGACGAAAATGGGCGTTTGGTCAGAATGATCAGCTGCAACAATGGCTGCCATTTCCATGTCGGGTAATCGATCACCCGTTTGTCGGATAGGAATTCGCCAAGATAACGCCGCATCGGCCAATAGCTATAGTCATCCGGCGTGCCGAGATTTGCCAAGAGGATGCCGACCTTTTCCGCCTTGATCTTGGGGTGGTCTGCCGGCGCGTGGGCGGGGCAGGTGGCGGTCTCAGTTTTGTCCAGCATTATAAAAGTCCTGTGCGGCCGATTTGTGTTGCTCGTAATTAAGACCATACTGTCCAAAAAACCAATTGGATCACATTGGCGCAGCGATAGGGTAATTTAATCTTTGTCCAGCGGCTCTTCGGGCACTTTCAAAGCATCTGCCAACCGCATCTTTGCAGAGCCCGGCCGCAATGGCTGCTGTTGGGTATCCGACGGGGACCAGCCGGTCAGGCACACAACCTCGAATGTGGCGGGCAGACGACCGGCCTCATTTGCGAAATGTGTGCGATACACCTGATCGGCTTGCTCAAACAGGCGGCGTGGCGTTGGGCGACGCAGCCGTTGGGTGAGGGCGTTTGCCTCTCCCATGTGGCGCAAATCGCGGCACAGATGCCAGACGTCGCGGTACTCGGCAGTCAACGGCACCACATCGGCCACCGGCAGCGCGAAACCCGCGCGCTGCAGCAATCCGCCAAGATCGCGTACCTCGGCCATTGGGGATATGCGCGGCGACAGGCCACCCATAACGCGTGTTTCAGCTTCGGCAAGGGCGGCACGCAATTCTTGCAACGTGTGCCCGCCAAGCAGCGTGACCAGTAAAAACCCATCCTCTTTCAAGGCACGGCGACATTGGATCAGCTGCCCAACTGGATCATTTGCCCAATGCAACGACATGGCGTGGATCACAAGGTCATGAGCGCCCGGTTGCAGGTCCAAGACGTCCGCATCCGGGACGATTATGGCGTTTGGACTAAAATTTTCCCAAAATTTGTCGAAATCACTAACGATCGCAGGATTTGTAAAGGTCCTGTTAACCATCGTTAGCCGATCCTCAATCTCGTTACGGGCAAGTTGATGCAGGAACATAGCATCAGGTTTTGTCCGGGCGCGATGGGCATCCAAAGCTTGGCGGTCAAACAGATTTGGCTGGTTTTGCGATGTTTCACTCATGAGGAATGTTTAGAATGTTGCACGCCCAGATTCAAACAGCTGTTTCGCTGGTCTACCCGCCACAGTGTTCGTGCTGTGACGCCATGGTCGAAAGCGACTTTGGGCTGTGTGGAACCTGCTGGAAAGAAATGAATTTCATTTCTGGCACAGTTTGCGAAGGCTGCGGATGTGCATTGCCTGGAGAAAGCGACGGGTTCCGTCTGGAATGTGACAGCTGTCTGTCTCATTCACGCCCTTGGAGCCAGGGCCGCGCTGCGCTTGAGTACGAGGGCAAGGCCAAAGATCTGGTGATGGGGCTGAAATACGGGGATCGGACCGATGTTGCCCGTATGGCTGCGGGGTGGATGCTGCGCGCCTCTGCGCCGCTTTTGCGTGACAATCCAATTGTAACACCCGTTCCGCTCCATTGGACGCGTATGCTGCGCCGGAAGTATAATCAATCGGCGCTTTTGGCCGAGGCTTTTGCAGAACATGGGCGTTTGGACTATTGGCCGGATCTGCTGAAACGCACCAAAATCACCCCCGCGCTGGACCATAAGTCCAAAGAACAACGGTTTCGAACGCTGCACAATGCGATTGCACCGCACCCTCGGCACATGGAGTTGATGCGCGGACGCGTTGTCGTTTTGATCGATGATGTGATGACTTCTGGTGCAACTTTGGCCGCATGTACAGAAGCTTGCATGCGGGCCGGTGCGTCTGATGTGCGTGTTTCAGTGCTCGCGCGTGTCACGCAACGGTGATCAGGGCACTTTCAATCTGGAATTTGCCTTGGCGGCATCCCAAGTTGGTCGGTAAAGATAGACCAAACCAATTTTGGAGCCACGAATGAAAGCCGTCGAAATCTACACATCGCCATTGTGCGGTTACTGCCACCAGGCAAAGCGCCTTCTGAAAGAAAAGGGCGTCAAGTTTTCCGAAGTTAACGTGCTGACCAGCCCCAAGCGTAAACAAGAAATGATCAAACGTGCCAATGGCGGCCGCACTGTCCCCCAGATCTTTATTGGTGAGACACATGTTGGCGGTTGCGATGACCTTTACGCGTTGGAGCGTGACGGCAAGCTTGATCCAATGTTGGCTGCATAAGGGCCAGATTAATGCGCGCGGCTCTGCTTCAGATCTCATCGACGGACCAGCCGGAGGAAAACCTGCGGACTGTTCTTGAGATGATTGGTGACGCAGCGGCCGGTGGTGCGCAATATGTACTGACGCCGGAAGTGACAAATTGCATTTCCGGCAGTCGAACCCACCAAAAAGCAGTTTTGCACACACAAGAGCAGGACACATCGTTGCCTGTACTGTGTGAGGCGGCAAAACGTCATGGGGTTTGGCTAACCATCGGTTCACTGGCCTTGAAAACCAGCGACCCAGACGGGCGGTTTGCCAATCGGCAGTTCTTGATTTCGCCACAGGGTGAGATTGCCGCGACCTATGACAAAATTCATATGTTCGATGTGGATGTCTCAGCTGAGGAACGCTACCGCGAATCTGATGGCTATCGTCCGGGGCAAAGCGCGGTTGTGGCCGATGCTGGGTTTGCACGGATTGGCATGACGATTTGCTACGACGTACGCTTTCCTTATCTCTATCGAAAATTAGCGCAAGCTGGTGCGCAGATTCTGACGGTCCCAGCCGCGTTTTCTCCGGTAACAGGTGCCGCACATTGGCATGCGTTGTTGCAGGCGCGCGCTATTGAAACAGGGTGTTTTGTTCTGGCTCCGGCACAGACGGGTCACCATGTCGTCTCTCGGGGGCCGGGCCGCAAAACCTTTGGCCATTCATTGGTTGTGGCACCTTGGGGGGAGATATTATTGGACGCAGGCGTTGATCCAGGCGTGAGTTTCGTTGATCTCGAGATGGAAAGAGTAGAAGAAGCACGCAGACGTGTGCCATCCCTGACCCATGACAGAGAGTTCGACGGACCCTAATGGAAGAAACCACACCGCTGGCGGTTGCGCTGTTCAGTGAAATTCTCATGGCAGATCAATTGGCGCGTGCGCGGTTAAGCCGGGCGCTGCCAAAAGGGATGGAGCTGTCACATTTTTCGGTGCTCAACCACCTTGCGGGTGTTGGGTTGGAACGAACTCCGGCGCAATTGGCTAAATTGTTTCACGTGACACGCGGCGCGATGACCAACACGCTGAACAAGCTGGAAATCGCGGGCTATGTCCATATCAGGCCAGATTGGGATGATGCGCGTCGCAAGTTTGTGGCCATCAGTCCCGCTGGCAGACAAGCACGCGATTCCGCTTTGGCCGGTATTGTCCCAATTATTTCCGAAGTGGTGAATGAATTGGGGGACGAGCGTGTACGGGCAACTCTTCCGATCCTGCGGGAATTGCGTGCCAAACTGGATGCGGCGACTTGAACAAGGGACAGGCGCTTATTGAAAAGCGTCTTTGCTGGATGCATCGCCGTTGTTTAATGAGGTGATATCGCTTCGCCGCGATCTTATGCTCTCCCATCAAGAGCACAAGATCGCTTTGCGAGTGGTGGTTTCGGATCTCTAAATCCTGATATAAAACCTAACCATTCCTAACATCATTGAAAATGGCGCAAATGGGCTATGGCCTATCCCAAAGGATAGATATTCAATTCAATTTAGGTGTAACGCATTGCTTTAATGCAATTAAGTTACACTCCAGGCTTTGTGCTTGCCGTCGCGTAATTCACGCTAAGATCGCGTTCAGACAGGCTCCAGCTCCATAAAATCGGATTGAAAACGAACCCTTTTCGGTCTACCGGCGTCATTCCGGATTGGGAGAGCAAATCAAAAAGCTCATCCGGTGTGATGAATTTCGACCATTCATGTGTGCCGCGTGGCAACCAACGCATGATGACTTCAGCGCCGACAATGGCCATCGCAAAGCTCTTTGGGTTTCTGTTGATGGTCGAGCAAATCTGAAGACCACCCGGACGCAGTAGACGTTGAATTGCGGTCAGATAGCTCAGCGGATCTGCGACGTGCTCGACCACTTCCATATTCATGACAACGTCAAACTGCTCACCGGCTTCTGCCATGGCTTCGGCGGTGGTGTGGCGATAGTTGATGTCGAGCCCAGACTGTTCGGCATGAAGGCGCGCAACCGGAAGGTTCTTTTCCGCAGCATCCGCGCCAACCACCTCGGCGCCCAATCGGGCAATCGGTTCGCTCAACAATCCGCCGCCACAGCCGATATCCAGAACACGAAGCCCTTTCAAAGGGGAGGGATCATTCAGATTGCGACCAAATTCAGCGGCGATCTGGCCGGTGATATAGTCCAACCGGCAGGGGTTAAGCATATGAAGAGGCTTAAACTTCCCATTCGGATCCCACCATTCGGCTGCCATGGCCTCAAATTTTGCGATCTCAGACGGATCTACTGTCGTGTGAGGCGCTTGCATTCCTGTCTCCGTATGTTCTTTTACCTAGTAGACGTTATATAGGCCTGTAATGGACAAATACCCTGACCAAAAGCGCGCAGTGCAATTTCTTTACCCGCCGATCGAACCTTTTGATCAGCGGATCATCGATGTTGGCCAAGGACACCGCGTATATTTTGAGCAATCGGGCAATCCAGACGGGATTCCTGTTGTTGTCTGCCATGGCGGCCCGGGCGGTGGCAGTAGCCCCGCGATGCGCAGATATTTTGACCCGCAAGTCTATCGTGTGATTCTGTTTGATCAGCGCGGATGTGGGCGTTCGCGCCCCTATGCCTCCTGCGAAGCAAACACGACCTGGCACCTTGTAGCGGATATGGAAGAGATCCGGCGCACTTTGGGGATCGAACAATGGGTTTTGTTTGGCGGTAGCTGGGGGGCGACACTTGCCCTGATCTATGCGCAATCGCATCCGGAACGGGTGACCCATATTGTGCTGCGCGGTGTTTTCTTGATGACCCAGTCCGAACTGGATTGGTTTTACAACGGCGGCGCTGGGCGTTTCTGGCCCGAGACCTGGTCACGGTTCATCAGCCTTGTTCCGGAAAACGAACGTGGCGATCTGATCAAAGCCTACCACAAGCGGTTATTCTCCGGGAACCGGAACGAAGAAATAAGGTTTGGGCGCGCCTGGTCCGCCTGGGAAAACGCCTTGGCGTCGATTGCCTCTAACGGTGTTTCTGGCGACCCGCCCAGTGAATACGCGCGCGCATTCGCGCGATTGGAAAACCACTATTTTATCAACAACGGGTTCCTTGATTTTGACGGGCAGATTCTGGCCAACATGGGCCGCATTTCGCATCTGCCGGGCAAGATCATTCAAGGACGCTATGACATGATTTGCCCACCACAATCCGCATGGCGCCTAAGCGAACTTTGGCCCAATGCGGATCTTGTGATGGTGCGCAACGCCGGTCATGCTCTTTCTGAGCCGGGAATCAGTCAGGAATTGGTTCGGGCTATGGATAGTATCGCTGAGGAACAGCAAGAATGAACCGAATGGACCGCCGCGCCCTGTTTACATCTGGTGCAGCAGCCGCGCTTTTGGCCGCGACTGGAACGTCCGTTCATGGTGCCCCGCAGCGCGGCGGCCTGCTGCGATTGGCCATTCCACGTGACCCCGACTTGATGCGCAACCTCGCGCTGCGTGCGGGGCATGATACGCTGGTGGAAATAGGACCTGACGGTGTGCTTCGTGGTGAGCTGGCCTCGGGGTGGCGCAGTGATCCGCGCGCGGTGCGGTGGGAATTCGACCTGCGCAGCGACGCGCGCTTCCAATCCGGTGCGCCAGTGGCTGTCAGCGATGTCATCGACAGTCTGGCACATGTGATGTCTCAGGTGGGTTTGATTCACGCTGCAGGTCCAAATCGTATCGTCATTGAGCTTACGACACCAAACCCGCATTTGCCTTATGTGTTGTCCGGGTCGGGTTGCGTGATCACGCAGCGTGGTGTGATTTTCGAAACACTTGGCCAACGGTCCGGGAGCGGGTGCTATGCGATAACGCGTGCTAACGACGGCCGCGATTTCAGAGCTGAGCGCGTGACAAAACATTACAAAGAACATCTTGCCGGGTGGCTCGATACCGTTGAGGTCGCTGTGATCCCGGATCCTGCCGTCCGAGCGGAAGCCTTACGGGACGGATTCGTGGATGTCGCGGCCTTCCCAGTCCAGCAAATCCTGCGGGATCGCCGGGATTTGACGTTTCATCCTTCTGTCGAAGATATGCAAATCGTTGCCCATCACACGGTCGGGGTGCCCCGTCAGGTTGGTAAGGTTTCCGCCTTGGATGATGCGCGCTTGCTTGAACGTTGGTGGAAGATCTAGTCACATTCTGATATGAATAGGGTTCAATACCAGCGACTTAGCTACGGAATTGACGTGGATTGATGTTTTCCTTGCAGACTCAGGGGCAACCGCATATACACCTCTCCAACAGCGGCGCGTCGGACTTGGTTCGAAGCTCCACCGGGTAAGTTTAACGGGCCGCGCGCCCGTTTTTTTGTGTTTGGAACGCATATGACCAACGACCTGATCGCCAAAGCTGCCATTGACCGGCGTCTGGCTGAGATCATCTCTCCGGTGATCGAGGACCTGGGCTATGAGCTTGTGCGCATTCGCCTGATGTCTGGTAAAACCACGACATTGCAAATTATGGCTGACAAGCCGGATGGAGGCATCGAAGTTGACGATTGCGCGCAAATTTCCAACGCAATCAGCGCAACCTTGGATGTCGAAGATCCCATTCTTGACGCTTACGCGCTTGAAGTGTCCAGCCCCGGGATTGACCGGCCTCTGACGCGCCTCAAGGACTTTGACATGTTCGAAGGCTATGAGGCGAAGATTGAAACCACCGAACTTATCGATGGTCGCCGTCGTTTTAAGGGTGAACTGGCTGGGATCGAAGAAAATGAGGTCCTGATCAATATTCAGGAACACGGTGAGACGGTTACAATTGGATTGGATTTCGATTGGTTGAGCGATGCCAAACTGGTTCTGACTGATGATCTGATTAGCGAAATGTTGCGCCAGCGTAAGGCGGCCGGTGTAGTGAACGAAGACGCATTCGACGAGATAGAGACCGAAGAAGGGTCCGAAGAGGAGACGAAGTAATGGCGATTACCTCTGCAAACCAGCTGGAGCTGTTGCAAACCGCTGAGGCCGTGGCACGTGAAAAAATGATCGACCCAGGTCTGGTGGTCGAAGCCATGGAAGAGAGCCTCGCGCGGGCTGCGAAGAGCCGTTACGGCTCTGAGATGGATATCCGTGTTTCCATCGACCGTAAAACGGGTCGCGCCACATTCACGCGTGTGCGGACCGTTGTGGATGCGGACGAGCTGGAAAACTATCAGTCGGAAATGACGGTCGAGCAGGCCAAGCAATACATGTCCGAGCCTGAGATCGGCGCGACCTATGTGGAAGAAATTCCGCCAGTGGAAATGGGCCGTATCGCGGCGCAATCTGCCAAACAGGTTATCCTGCAAAAGGTACGCGAAGCCGAACGTGACCGTCAGTATAATGAATTCAAAGACCGCGCAGGCACCATCATCAATGGTCTGGTGAAGCGCGAAGAATATGGCAACGTGATCGTGGATGTGGGTGCCGGCGAAGCCATCCTGCGCCGTAACGAGAAAATCGGCCGCGAAGCCTATCGCCCGAATGACCGTATTCGCTGCTTTATCAAAGATGTGCGTCGCGAACAGCGCGGTCCACAGATCTTCCTGTCGCGGACTGCGCCCGAATTCATGGCGGAATTGTTCAAGATGGAAGTGCCGGAAATCTATGACGGCGTGATCGAGATTAAAGCCGTTGCCCGTGACCCCGGTTCCCGTGCAAAAATCGCTGTTTTGTCGTTTGATAACTCAATCGATCCAGTCGGCGCCTGTGTTGGTATGCGTGGCTCCCGCGTTCAAGCGGTTGTAAACGAGCTGCAGGGTGAAAAGATCGACATCATCCCGTGGAACGAAGATCAGCCGACCTTCCTGGTGAACGCGCTGCAACCTGCTGAAGTGTCCAAAGTTGTTCTGGACGAAGAAGCCGGCAAGATCGAAGTTGTTGTTCCTGAAGAGCAGCTGAGCTTGGCGATTGGTCGTCGTGGTCAAAACGTGCGCCTGGCTTCGCAGTTGACCAGCCTGGACATCGACATCATGACCGAAGCCGAAGAATCGGCGCGCCGTCAGAAAGAATTCGAAGCCCGCACCGGCCTGTTCATGGCCACGTTGGATCTGGACGAATTCTTCGCACAGCTGCTGGTTTCTGAAGGGTTCACCAACCTCGAAGAAGTTGCCTATGTCGAATTGGACGAGCTTCTGGTCATCGATGGTGTTGACGAAGGCACAGCACAAGAGTTGCAAGCCCGTGCACGCGATTACCTTGAAGCGCAGGCAAAAGCCGCGCTGGATGCGGCCCGTGCTTTGGGTGTCGAAGACAGCCTTATTGAATTTGACGGCCTGACACCCCAGATGGTGGAAGCCTTGGCCAAGGACGATGTGAAGTCGCTGGAAGATTTCGCAACCTGTGCCGACTGGGAATTGGCGGGTGGTTGGACCACGGTCGACGGTCAGCGCGTCAAGGACGACGGTATCTTGGAAAGCCACGGTGTCAGCCTCGAGGATGCGCAGGATCTGGTCATGACCGCACGCGTCATGTTGGGCTGGGTTGATCCAGCTGAGCTGGAAGCTGCTCAAGAAGAAGTTGAAGAAACAGAAGCCGAAGACGGCGAAGCCTGATTTCAGGTTTTAGGAGAGTGTGAATGGGCCGTGCTGGTGCCACAACTGATCGAAGCGACGGGGCTGAGCGTAAATGCTTAGCCACGGGAGAGATTCAACCCAAGCACGGGTTGATCCGCTTTGTTCTTAGTCCCGATGACGAAGTTTTCCCGGATGTGATGGGAAAACTTCCGGGGCGTGGTGTCTATGTCGCGTCCGAACGCGCTGCTCTGGAAGAGGCGATCAAAAAGAAACTCTTTGCACGTGGCTTCAAGTCTCAGGTAAAGATGCGCGGCGACCTCGTAGCTGAGGTTGAAACGCAGATCGCTCGACGGTTGGTAGATCTGATCAGCCTTGCCCGTAAATCTGGTCAAGCCATTGCGGGTTACGAAAAGGTCAAAGACTGGCTGATCAAAGAAGAAGCAAGGATCCTATTGCAAGCGTCTGATGGGTCCGCGCGCGGAAAGTCCAAACTGAGCACACCCTATAAGGGAAAATTCGTCGGTTGCATGACTGCGAATGAGCTCGGGATGGCATTTGGACGCGAAACTGTCATACATGCGGCCCTCGCCTCTGGTGGACTCAGCAAACGTGTTGTAGAGGAAGCGCAACGACTGCAAGGTTTGCGCGAATTGAAGGGCGGCAACGGCCGCACGGAAGGATAAAGAGCTTTATGAGCGATAATGACGGCAAAAAGACATTGGGTTTGCGTGGTTCCCGTCCTGGGAACGTGAAACAGAGTTTCAGCCACGGGCGGACCAAAAATGTCGTGGTGGAAACCAAACGCAAGCGCGTTGTGGTTCCCAAGCCGGGCGCCGGAAAGTCAGGTGGCGGAGTCGGCGGCTCGGGTGATGCATCGCGTCGCCCCGCAGGCATTTCTGATGCAGAAATGGCGCGCCGTCTGAAAGCTCTGCAAGCTGCCAAAGCACGCGAAGTTGAAGAAGCTGCCGAACGCGCCGCTGCGGAGAAAGCACGCGCTGAAGAGCGTGAGCGCCGCCGTGCGGAACAGGAAGCCAAAGAGCGCGAGCAGCGTGAAGCTGAAGAACGTGCGCGTCAAAAGGCCGAAGACGAAGAGCGCAAGCGCGCCGAAGCAGCCGAGGCGCAAAAGCGTGCCGCTGCCCAGGCGACAGCAGCAGCCGAAAAGAAAAAAGCAGAACCCGCAGCAGCAGCTGCCCGCCCTGGACCTGCGTCCAAGCCGGCCGGTGCTGCGACGCCGCGGAAATCTGACCGCGAGCGCGAAGAACGTGGACGCAACAAGAACCGTGACGAAGGTCGCCGTTCCGGTAAGCTGACACTGAGCCAAGCGACCGGCGGTGCCGGTGGGCGTCAGCGTTCCGTGGCTTCCATGCGTCGTAAGCAAGAACGTGCCCGTCAAAAAGCCATGGGTACGGTTGAGCGCGAAAAGGTCGTCCGCGATGTTCAGCTGCCCGAGGCGATTGTCGTCTCTGAGCTGGCGAACCGTATGGCCGAACGCGTTGGTGATGTTGTGAAGTCGCTCATGAACATGGGTATGATGGTCACACAAAACCAAACGATTGACGCAGACACAGCTGAATTGATCATCGAAGAATTCGGCCACAAAGTCGTACGCGTTTCCGATGCTGACGTTGAAGACGTCATTCAGGACATCGAAGAAAACGAAGACGCGCTGCAGTCACGTCCACCTGTGATCACCATCATGGGCCACGTTGACCACGGTAAAACTTCGCTTCTGGACGCAATCCGTGACGCCAAAGTTGTTTCCGGCGAAGCCGGCGGCATTACGCAGCACATTGGCGCGTATCAGGTCAAAACCGAAGGCGGCACCACGCTGTCGTTCCTTGATACGCCGGGTCACGCGGCCTTTACGTCGATGCGGTCTCGTGGTGCTCAAGTCACTGACATCGTGGTTCTGGTTGTTGCCGCCGACGATTCGGTGATGCCGCAAACCGTTGAAGCGATTGCCCACGCCAAGGCCGCCGAAGTGCCGATGATTGTTGCGATCAACAAAATCGACAAGCCGGCAGCTGATGCGAACAAGGTGCGCGCAGAGCTTCTGCAACACGAAGTGATCGTGGAAGCCATGTCGGGTGAAGTGCAAGACGTCGAAGTTTCCGCACACACTGGCCAAGGTTTGGATGAACTGCTGGAAGCGATCGCGCTGCAGTCCGAAATCCTGGAACTGAAAGCCAACCCCGATCGCGCTGCCCAAGGTGCCGTGATCGAAGCGCAGCTTGATGTTGGTCGTGGTCCTGTTGCAACCGTTCTGGTCCAAAAAGGTACGCTGCGCCAAGGGGATATCTTTGTTGTAGGTGAGCAATACGGTAAGGTCCGTGCGCTGATTAACGACAAAGGCGAACGTGTCAAAGAAGCTGGACCGTCTGTTCCTGTTGAGGTTCTGGGTCTGAACGGTACGCCTGAAGCTGGTGACGTTCTGAACGTGACCGAGACCGAAGCACAGGCGCGCGAAATCGCTGAGTATCGCGCAAACGCCGCCAAGGATAAACGTGCCGCAGCTGGCGCAGCGACAACGCTGGAACAGCTGATGCAGAAGGCGAAAGATGACGAAAACGTCTCTGAGCTTCCGATCCTGGTGAAAGCCGACGTTCAAGGTTCTGCTGAGGCAATCGTTCAGGCGATGGAAAAAATCGGCAACGATGAAGTCCGCGTACGTGTTCTGCACTCCGGTGTGGGCGCGATCACGGAAACCGACATTGGTCTTGCTGAAGCATCCGGTGCACCGGTTATGGGTTTTAACGTCCGTGCCAATACCTCTGCCCGGAATACTGCGAACCAAAAAGGCGTCGAGATCCGCTATTACTCGGTGATCTATGACCTCGTTGATGATGTAAAAGCGGCGGCCTCTGGTCTGTTGTCTGCAGAAATCAAAGAGAACTTCATTGGTTATGCGACCATCAAGGATGTCTTTAAGGTGTCCAACGTTGGTAAGGTTGCGGGCTGTCTGGTTACCGAAGGTGTGGCGCGCCGCTCCGCCGGTGTACGTCTGCTGCGCGACAATGTTGTGATCCACGAAGGCACGCTGAAAACGCTGAAGCGTTTCAAAGACGAAGTTGCCGAGGTTCAGTCTGGTCAGGAATGCGGTATGGCGTTTGAGAACTATGATGACATCCGCGCCAATGACGTAATTGAGATCTTCGAGCGAGAAGAAGTTACACGTACGCTCGACTAATCGCTGTTGCGAATGTGAAATTGAAACCCGGCCAGTGGCCGGGTTTTTTTGTCGGTATACTCGTGGTTGCGACAACAAAATGGGCAAAAAAAGAAGGCGACCAATGGCCGCCTTCTGTATTCCGTGTGAGTGGTAGTTCGTATCGCCAGTTAAACTGGCTTGCCTTCGTAAACCTTCTTGCCCACTTTTACAGCAATTTTTCCGTTAGGCAGAGAGTGCAAAAATACACCCTGAACAGAGACATAAGTACCCATAGTGATAGTCCGGATCATGAAACGCCCTCCCGTTAAGATCCAAAATCGAGAAGCATGACATTGCAGTGTCATCCTTTGGTATAGATCTTAACAAAAAGTTCACAAACTAAGCTAGTCAAAGTTGTTTCTGATCAAGAAAAAGTCACTTTAAAAACCTACTCTTTTCCAGAATCTCGAAACAAAAACCTATAGCCAATCCCGAAGTATAGGAATCAGCGGAATATCCGCCGGTGGCATGTCGTAGTTTCGCAGGTCCTGGGGAATCACCCACTTGAGCGTTTGACCTTCTTTACCTTGCGGAATGCCGTCCCATTTTCGGCAGGCAAACAGCGGCATCAACAGGTGAAAGTCATCATAGCTGTGGCTGGCAAAAGTCAGGGGAGCGAGGCAGGATTTCCAAGTGTTGATCCCAAGCTCTTCCTGCAACTCCCGCACCAATGCTGCCTCGGGCGTTTCGCCGGGTTCGATTTTGCCACCGGGAAACTCCCACATACCAGCCATCGACTTCCCCTCGGGACGTTGCGCCAAAAGGATACGCCCGTCCGGGTCAATCAAGGCAACCGCCGAAACAAGGACTGTCTTCATGATCTGTAGTCCGCGTTGATTGAAATGTATTGATGCGTCAAATCGCAGGTCCAAACGGTGGCAGCGCCAGAGCCAAGGCCCAGATTAACGCTCAGTACGATCTCTTGTTTTTTCATTTCAGCCGCCCCGAGTTCCTCGCGATAGCCCTCGGAGACCCAGCCTTTTTCCGCGACTAAAACGCCTCCGAAAGAAATCGACAACAGATCGCGGTCAGCTTCGGCTCCGGACTTGCCAATTGCCATGACAACACGTCCCCAATTGGGGTCTTCGCCGGCAATCGCGGTCTTCACCAAGGGTGAATTTGCAATCGCCAATCCGTGGGTCTTGGCTTCACTGTCGGAAACGGCACCGGCAATTTGAATTTCTATGAACTTTGTTGCCCCCTCACCATCGCGCACAACTTGATGGGCCAGGTCAAGCATGACCGTTTTGAGTGCGGCGGCAAAGTCAGCGTTTCCAGTCGCATCAACGCCGGACGCGCCTGTCGCACAAAGCAACAAGCTGTCCGAAGTTGAGGTATCGCTGTCGACTGTGATTGCATTAAAGCTTGTCTCGTTCAGACCTGACAGCAATCCTTGCAGAGCGGATTGGTCATAAGCGGCATCCGTGAAGATGTAGACCAGCATTGTCGCCATGTCCGGCGCGATCATGCCGGAACCTTTGGCGATGCCGGCGATCTGGATCTCTTTGCCGTCAATCACGACTTGAGCGCCCGCACCCTTGGCAAAAGTGTCGGTCGTCATGATTGCATTGGCGGCGGCTTCGATACCCGCGCCTGATAACGCGCCGCTCAGTTCCTCTATCTTGGCCGTGATCCGGTCATGCGGCAGAGGTTCGCCGATCACACCGGTCGAAGCTGTGAAAACGCGTGCTTCGGGAACGCCAAGGATCTCGGAAACGGCGGAGGTAATCTCCTTGACGGAGGCCTGGCCGAATTGGCCGGTAAAGGCATTCGCATTTCCCGAATTAACTAGAACGGCGGCGCCATCCGAACTGGAACCGCCAAGTTTGGCCTGACAGTCCAGAACCGGTGCGGCGCGGGTCTTGGATTTGGTGAACACCCCAGCGACCGAGCTTCCTGGCTGCAAAACAGCAAGCATCACGTCATCGCGCCCTTGGTATTTCACCCCGGCCGCCGCGCTTGCAAAGGTTACGCCTGCGATAACGGGAAGGTCAGGGAATTTTTCTGGTGCCAATGGCGACACTGGAAGCGAACCGGCCATGCTTTTAGTTTCCTACCAGGCTAAGGTCTTTGATGATTTCAGGTGTGAAGTCCTCGATCTCAGGACGGGTGATTTCTGCCTGGGTCGTCAGGGTGTCGACGTGGGCTTCAACGGCCATTTGGCGCAGTGTATTGGCAAGCTGCTCGCGGACCACTTCGAATTCGGGCGCTTCAGCTTTGCGACGCTCCGTCAAAAGGATCACGTGCCACCCAAATTGGGTCTGAACAGGCTCAGATACACCGCCATTTTTCAATGTCAGAACGGCCGTTTCGAACTCAGGCACCATTTGACCTAGACCAAACCAACCCAATTGACCGCCGTTGGGACCGGATGGGCCCGTGGAACGAGCCTTGGCGAGTGTTGCGAAATCCGCGCCTGCATCGAGCTCGCTTTTGATTTCCAGCGCTTCGGCTTCGGTTTCCACGAGAATGTGAGAGGCGTTGAACTCGTCCCCGCCATCGCCTGTAGAATAGGTGTCATCATAGGCCGCGCGAATTTTTTCTTCGGTCGCAGCTTGCTCCATAACGTACTCCACAACTTCTTGCGCCATAAGCGTGCGCAGCTCGTTGTCGATCGTCAGCTGGACACGGGTTGGGACTTCATCATGCAGCTGTTGTTTTAGCACTGTTTGTTGGATCAATTGATCCAGAATCGCCTTGTACAGCACGTCCGCAGGCAGTTGTTTGTACTGTTCCGGCAGTGCTTCGTGGGCAATGACCATGTGGCCAACGGTGATGTCTTCGCCGTTTACCGATGCAACCACCGAATTAGCGTGTGGTGCAGCTGTCGCAACGCCCGGCAATGCTAATGCGGCTGCCAGAGCGAAAGCTGGCAGAAAAGTGAGACCTTTACGCATGGAAATCTTCCTATTCTGTTCGGACCACGGGCCGTGGCGTTGACACTCAAATACCTGACCCTTACATCGCCATAGGGCCGATGGCAGGACCGTCTAATCCACCTTTATCTATGGGTTGTGAGCAGGGCGGGCAAGTCCGGCTTTCACACGACCAATGACAGACACGTTGGAGAACACATGCTGGGTATCGGAACTCTCGCCAAAAAGGTCTTCGGCACGCCGAACGATCGGAAAGTCAAGGCGACGCGGCCGCTGATTGCCAAGATCAATGCGCTGGAACCCGAGTTTGAGAAGCTCAGCGACCAAGGCCTGATTGAAAAGACAGACGAGCTGCGCAAACGCGCGCTTGATGGCGAAAGCCTTGATAGTATTTTGCCAGAAGCCTTCGCCAACGTGCGTGAGGGGGCAAGACGTGCATTGGGCTTGCGTGCCTTTGATACGCAGCTGATGGGCGGTGTCTTCCTGCACCAAGGCAATATCTCGGAAATGAAAACCGGTGAGGGTAAAACCCTCGTTGCGACCTTCCCGGCATATTTGAACGCGCTGACCGGCAAAGGCGTTCACGTTGTGACCGTGAACGAATATCTGGCCAAACGTGACAGCGAGTGGATGGGCAAGGTCTTTGCCGCGCTTGGCATGACCACTGGCGTGATCTGGTCGGGACAGCCCGATCCAGAGAAACAGGCAGCCTATGCCTCGGACGTGACATACGCCACCAACAACGAGCTGGGTTTTGATTATCTGCGCGATAACATGAAACCGAGCCTCGATCAGGTTTTCCAGAAGTTCCACAACTTTGCGATTGTGGACGAGGTCG
This sequence comes from uncultured Paracoccaceae bacterium, assembly GCA_947497985.1. GTDB lineage: Bacteria > Pseudomonadota > Alphaproteobacteria > Rhodobacterales > Rhodobacteraceae > Epibacterium. Next base: position 305,356 of record CANMIX010000001.1, on the reverse strand, counting down.
ACTCGATCCTGATCGACGAAGCGCGGACACCGCTCATTATCTCGGGTCCTGCCGAGGATCGCTCGGAACTTTATACAGCAATCGACCAGCTGATCCCCGAGCTGAATGAGGATCATTTTGAGATCGACGAGAAGACCCGCGGTGTGACCTTCACCGAAGAGGGCAATGAAGCGCTGGAGCAAATCCTGCAGCAACGCGGATTGTTGGAGGCTGACGCCTCGCTTTACGATCCAGAGAGCACTTCGATTGTTCACCACGTGAACCAGGCTTTGCGGGCGCATAAGCTGTTCCAACGGGACAAAGAATACATCGTTCGCGATGGCGAAGTGATCCTGATTGACGAATTTACCGGTCGTATGATGCCGGGTCGTCGTCTGTCCGAAGGTCTGCATCAGGCATTGGAAGCCAAGGAAGCTGCGACAATCCAGCCTGAGAACACCACGCTGGCCTCTGTCACCTTCCAGAACTATTTTCGCCTTTATGACACGCTGTCCGGTATGACCGGGACCGCGATGACCGAAGCGGACGAGTTTATGGAGATCTATGGTCTTGGCGTGGTTGAGGTTCCAACCAACAAACCCATCGCTCGGAAAGACGAAGATGACCAAGTCTATCGTACCGGGGTAGAGAAATATCAGGCCATGATCGATGACGCCAAAGAGGCGCATGAAAAAGGTCAGCCGGTACTGTTGGGCACCACATCGATCGAGAAATCCGAATTGCTGAGCCATATGCTCGAGAAGGAAGGCATCGAACATAACGTTCTGAACGCCCGCCACCACGAGCAGGAAGCGCAGATTGTTGGTGATGCTGGCCGTCTGGGCGCCGTGACCATTGCGACCAATATGGCTGGCCGTGGGACTGACATTCAGCTGGGCGGTAACGTCGAGATTAAGGTTATGGAAGCGCTGGAAGCCAACCCGGATGCAGATCCTGCCGAGCTGCGCGCGTCCGAGGAAGCCAAGCACGCCGAGGAAAAGACCAAGGTTCTTGAAGCGGGCGGTTTGTGTGTTCTGGCATCAGAGCGCCACGAAAGCCGACGTATCGATAACCAGCTGCGGGGCCGTTCGGGCCGCCAGGGTGATCCGGGGCTTACCCGTTTTTACCTCAGCCTCGAAGACGATCTGATGCGGATCTTTGGCTCTGAACGCTTGGACAAAATGCTGTCGACGCTTGGTATGAAAGAGGGCGAAGCGATTGTTCACCCTTGGGTCAACAAGTCGCTGGAACGTGCACAGGCCAAAGTTGAAGGCCGTAACTTTGACATGCGTAAGAACGTTCTCAAGTTCGACGATGTGATGAACGACCAGCGGAAGGTTATCTTTAACCAACGCCGCGAAATCATGGCGGCGGAAAACCTGTCGGATGTCGTGAACGATATGCGCGACGAGGTTGTGGACGACCTTCTGGACACCTACATGCCGCCCAAGACCTACGCGGACCAATGGGACACTGAAGGCCTGCAAAACGCGGTGAAAGAGAACCTTGGACTTGAGGTGCCTGTCGCTGATTGGGCCGCCGAAGAAGGGGTGGATGACGAACAGATCCGCGAACGCCTCTTGGAAGCTTCCGAGGCCAAAATGGCCGAAAAAATCGAGGCCTTTGGCGATGAAGGCATGCGCAACATCGAAAAGCAGGTGTTGTTGCAAACCATTGATGCGAAATGGCGCGAACATCTTCTGACGCTGGAACATTTGCGCTCAGTTGTTGGGTTCCGTGGCTATGCGCAACGTGACCCATTGAACGAATACAAAAACGAGAGCTTCCAGCTGTTTGAAAACATGTTGGACAGCTTGCGCGAGGACGTCACCAAACAGATCAGCCATGTGCGTCCAATTTCTGAGGACGAACAGCGCCAGATGTTGATGGAAATGGCGGCGCGTCAGGCGGCACTGCAGCCACAAGCAGCAGAGCCGGTTGAGCTGGTGGAAGAGCCTTTGGAAGGCTTTGTCGAAGACGATCCCTCCACTTGGGGAAACCCTTCGCGCAACGATAAATGTCCCTGTGGATCGGGCAAAAAGTTCAAACATTGCCACGGGCGATTGACCTAAAAACGGCAACATTCGTCTAAAAATCGCATTATTTTGCCGAAAGGTGGTCACGAGTTGGCCACCTTTTTTAGTCATGCTTCCTTAATCTTAAGAGTCCGGGAGGCCAGAATGGTAAATCCGCGTGTTTTAATGCTCACAGGGGCGACCTTTTGCGGCGCCATTGCAATCGGCTTGGCGATGCAGCCCCAACTTTTGTCCAACGTCCCAAAAAACCTGGTTTCAGGTCCCGCGCATTCTGTTGCGACAACTGTACCTGAATCTCAAATTTCCCAAACGGCGGTTTTGCCCGAGGATCCCGACGTTCCCTTGGTGTTGGAAAACATAACGCTGACCGCTGCACATCAAACCACGCCCACCGCGGCGAATTTTGACCGGTCTCCGGTTTCGGAATGTGGGCTAGCTCTTGACGCTGTTTTGCTTTCTGATGCGATGGTTAATCTGTCCGTCGAGACGGCATGTACACCTTATACGGTCGTGACGATCCACCATAATGGCATGCTTTTTGCGACTAATGTCGATGGCGCAGGGCAGGCGGAGGTTCTGTTGCCCGCGTTGAACGAAAACAGCGTGTTCATCGCCGAAACAGAAAGCGGTTACCACAATACCGTTTCACTGACCGTGCCTGAAGTGGCCAATTTTGACCGAGTGGTTCTGCAGTGGAGTGGGCAAGGTGGATTTGAACTTCACGCGCGTGAATTCGGCGCGAACTATGGTGAAGAGGGGCATGTCTGGACCGGTGCAGCCGACGGTGGCGTTGGGACTGTGTATCGCCTAGGGGATGCTGATGCGATTTCACCGCTCTTGGCGGAGGTTTACAGCTTTCCACGAGATGCAGGTGATGTGAACGGACGCGTTGAGCTCACTGTAGAGGCGGAGGTCTCTGAGCTCAATTGCAGCCAAACAGTAGAGGCTCAAACGCTCGATTTGCGGCATGGGGCGCTGCGTGGTCGCGATCTTGTGCTTAACATGCCTACATGTGACGCCATTGGGGACTTTCTGGTGTTGAATAATCTGGTCGAAAACCTGACAATCGCCGCGAATTAAAACGCGATTTATCAGGGCTTCTCATGGTTAATTTTCGTGCGGTGGTTGTCGCTGCACTTCTCCTATTGTGCGGCCTGCAACCCGTCGCAGCACAAGATGTAACGTTGTCTTCTCCTGATGGAGCCGTTGAAATCACCGGAAACCTCTTGGGGTTTGATGGTGAGTTTTATCGCGTTGATACCAAGTTCGGTGAACTGACAGTTGACGGCTCTGGTGTCAGCTGCGAGGGGCCGGGATGCCCCAGCCTGTCCGATTTCGTGGCCGAGATAACGTTGTCTGGTTCTGCAGCAATGGCGGAAATTTTGCTGCCGGCATTGATCGAAGGCTACGCGCTGCGCAATGGGTATCAGACACACCGCAACAAATTGGCTGGGCAGGATTTTGAGTATCTCTTGCGCAAGGCTGGAGGTGGAACAGCCGCCAGATTTGTTTTTGCGGTAAGCGATACAGACCAAGGGTTTGCGGACTTGTTGGACGATGCAGCCGATATCGTCATGGCGCAACGCGAAGTACGTGAGGAGGAGTTATCGCTCGCCCAGGCCCGTGGCCTTGGAGACCTTACTCAACCTGCTCGAAGTCGCGTTCTGGCGCTTGATGCGTTGGTTCCGATCGTTGCGCCAGACAATCCAGTGCAAAATATTGATCTTCCAAGTTTGATCGCTGTTCTGCGCGGCGATATTGATAACTGGTCTGCATTGAATGGGCCGGATGCGCCAATTTCGACCCACGTGCCGTTGGATGGCTTTGGGATCGCGCAACTTATTGAGGATGAGTTCGGTTTAACCTCGGGCCTCCCGGCACAAGCGCAGCAACACGAACGCTTGGACGCTTTGGCGCGCTATGTCGCTATTGATCCGTTTGCCTTGGGGCTGGGGCTGTATTCCCAGATTGGTGCCGCACGTGCACTCCGTCTTGGCGGTGACTGCGGGTTTGGGCTGCAAGTCGGTCGCCAAGCGATCAAAACAGAAGATTACCCCATCACAGCTCCGTTGTTTTTGTACCTTCCGGCGCGCCGATTGCCCAAGATCGGACGTGAGTTCCTGTCCTATGTACGCGGTCCGGCAGCACAAATTGTCATTCGTCGAGCCGGATTTGTCGACCAAGCCCCCGAGCGGATCGGGCTTAACCGACAGGGAAACCGTTTGGCAAATGCAATTGCTTCCGCCGGGGCAGAAGTCGGGTTAAGCGAATTGGCACGATTGGTCGACAAGGTTGACGGAATGGACCGTCTAACGACGACGTTTCGGTTTGAAACGGGATCTGCACGCCCCGATGCACAGTCACGTGGCAACATTGAGCAGCTCGCCCGAGATCTGGAGTCTGGCGTCTATGATGGACGAAAACTGATGTTTGTCGGCTTCTCAGATGGGGAAGGCCCGGCCGCGGCAAACCGTGACATCGCTTTGAAGCGGGCAACGGCGGTTTGGGACGCAATTACCGAAACCAGTGAAACCGCAAACCTGTCTTTGGTTGATGTATCTGTCGAAGCTTTTGGTGAAGCGATGCCAATGGCCTGTGATGACAGCGATTGGGGACGCAAAGTGAACCGTCGCGTAGAAGTCTGGGTACGCTGAGCGCTAAAGATACCCCTGCGCCCGAAAGCTGAGTTCGCGGGACTTCCCAATAATAAGGTGGTCGTGAACCACGATGCTTAACGGCGTCAACGCGTTGGAGATCTGCTCGGTCATGGCGATGTCGGCGTCGGAGGGCGTGGGGTCACCGGATGGGTGATTGTGGACCAGGATAATGGCGCTGGCGTTGTGTTCGAGCGCACGTTTGGCCACTTCCCGCGGGTACACAGGCACATGATCCACTGTGCCGTCAGCCTGGGCTTCGTCCGCAATCAGAACGTTTTTGCGGTCAAGGTACAGCACCCGAAACTGCTCCGTCTCAAGATGTGCCATGCTGGTGTGGCAGTAGTCCAACAGCGCATCCCAGCTGGAAATAACCTGTCGCTGTAAAATACGCGCTCTCGCTAAGCGCTGTGCGGCGGCTTCTAGGATCTTGAAATCAGTGACAACGGCATCCCCGACGTCTTCGATTTCGACGAGTCGTTCAGGTTTTGCCGTGATGACGCGGTTGATGTCGCCAAAATGATCCAGCAAGCGCCGTGCCAATGGTTTGACGTCTTTGCGCGGAATCGACCGAAACAAGATCAGTTCCAGCAGTTCGTAATCTGGGACAGCCTGAGCCCCCCCTTCCATGAAACGCGATCGCAGACGGGCGCGGTGATCCCGGATATAAGACGGTTGTTTCTTTGATATTTTCGCGACAGTTGAGCCGCCCTCAGAAAAGAGGGGAAGTGCTGCATCCTGAAAGCTACCCGGCGTTTTCATGCTGACATGATTTGGCCGCAGGTCTTTACAGAAGATTAAGAACTTATAGCCCGGCTCGGGTTTGATGTCTTATTTACGACCATCAAAAAAAACGCCCCCCGAAGGGAGCGTTTTCATTAGCCTTTCATCCCGTCCCAGAAGCTCTTGACCGAGGAGAAGAAGCTACCGCTTTCGGGATTATTGTTTTCCTGCGAGATATCTTCGAATTCGCGCAGAAGCTCTTTTTGTCGTGGCGTCAGATTGACGGGTGTCTCAACCGCGAGTTCGATGAACATATCGCCAACGCCACCACCGCGCAGGGCAGGCATGCCCTTGCCACGCAGGCGCATTTGGCGACCAGATTGACTGCCCTCTGGGATCTGAACGCGACCACGGCCGCCATCGATCGTGGGAACCTCAATTGCGCCACCTAGTGCCGCCTTGGACATGGAGACCGGAACACGGCAATAGAGATTGTCCGCTTCACGTTCAAACAGATCATGTGCAGCGACTTCGACAAAGATATAGAGATCACCCGGAGGGCCACCGCGCAAACCGGCCTCACCCTCGCCTGCAAGACGAATGCGTGTACCAGTTTCCACACCTGCCGGAATGTTGACCGACAGCGAGCGGTCTTTTTCGATACGGCCGTGCCCATGGCATGTCTTACACGGGTTCTTGATGATCTGACCAAGACCAGAACAGGTTGGACAGCTGCGTTCTACGGTAAAGAAACCCTGTTGCGCGCGTACCTTGCCCATGCCGGAACATGTTGGGCATGTGGTGGGTTCTGCGCCACCTTCGGAACCGATTCCATCGCAGGAGGTACAGCCGACCGCAGTTGGGACCTTGATGGTTTTTTGGATTCCTGCAAAGGCATCTTCCAGCGTGACCCGGAGATTGTACCGCAAGTCAGCGCCACGTGAAGCACGTTGGCGCCCGCCACCGCCACCACGGGCACCGCCCATGAAGTCGCCGAACAGGTCGTCAAACACATCTGAGAAGGCTGAAGAGAAATCGCCACCGCCACCAAAGCCAGGCCCACCGCGTTGGCCGCCTGCGCTTCCCATGCCGTTTTCAAAGGCCGCGTGCCCATAGCGGTCATAAGCCGCTTTTTTGTCGGCGTCCTTCAGAACTTCGTAGGCCTCGTTGACCTCTTTGAACAGCGACTCGGCGTCCGGGTTATCGGTGTTGCGATCCGGGTGTAGTTCTTTGGCTTTCTTGCGAAAACCCTTCTTGATCTCATCGGCGTTGGCGCCTTTGGCCACTCCGAGAGTTTCGTAATAGTCACGTTTTGACATCGGTCTGTTCCTTCTGCCTCAACGAAAGCGGGCCGATCCGGGGTGCGGACCGGCCCGTCTTGGACAAAACCAAGAGGATTAGCGCTTATCGTCGTCCAGGTCTTCGAATTCTGCGTCAACGATATCGTCGGCGCCTGGACCAGCAGATTCGTCTGCAGCAGCAGGTGCTTCTTCGCCAGCGTCTTCTTGCTGTGCTTTATAGATCGCTTCACCCAGACGCATTGCAACTTCGGTGACGTTCTGGATACCGGCCTTGATCTTCTCGGCGGTTGATTTCTCGTTTTCCAGATCGTCTTTCAGCGCAGCAACAGCCAGTTCGATCGCTTCGACGGTGGATGGGTCCACTTTGTCGCCGTGTTCTTCAACCGATTTCTCGGTGGAGTGCACGAGGCTTTCGGCCTGGTTCTTGGCTTCGATCAGTTCGCGGCGCTCTTTATCTGCTTCCGCGTTGTCTTCCGCATCCTTGACCATCTTGTCGATGTCATCATCGGACAGACCGCCAGACGCCTGAATGGTGATCTGCTGCTCTTTGTTGGTGGCCTTGTCTTTTGCGCCAACGGACACGATGCCGTTTGCGTCAATGTCGAAAGTCACCTCGATTTGCGGCATGCCACGTGGGGCAGGCGGAATGTCTTCGAGGTTGAACTGACCGAGGATCTTGTTGTCCATGGCCATTTCGCGCTCACCCTGGAACACGCGGATGGTTACGGCGTTCTGGTTGTCTTCAGCAGTTGAGAAGACCTGAGACTTTTTCGTCGGGATGGTGGTGTTACGGTCGATCAGACGGGTGAAGACGCCGCCCAAAGTTTCGATGCCCAGCGACAGCGGTGTAACGTCAAGAAGAACAACGTCTTTTACGTCGCCTTGCAGAACGCCCGCCTGAATTGCAGCACCCATGGCCACAACTTCGTCCGGGTTCACACCTTTGTGGGGCTCTTTGCCAAAGAACTTGGTCACTTCGTCGATGACCTTTGGCATACGGGTCATACCGCCAACCAGAACAACTTCGTCGATGTCAGATGCGGACAGGCCGGCGTCTTTCAACGCGGCGGCGCAAGGCTTCATCGAGTTCTTGATCAGGTCTGCAACCAGGCTTTCCAGCTTCGCACGGGTCAGTTTCATAACCATGTGCAGCGGCTGGCCGGAAGACGGATCCATCGAGATGAACGGTTGGTTGATCTCGGTCTGGCTGGCCGAAGACAGTTCGATCTTGGCTTTTTCAGCGGCTTCTTTCAGGCGCTGCAGAGCCATCTTGTCTTTGGACAGGTCGACGCCGTTGGCTTTTTTGAACTCATCCGACAGGTAGGAGACGATGCGCATGTCAAAGTCTTCACCACCCAGGAAGGTGTCGCCGTTGGTCGATTTTACTTCGAACAGACCATCGTCGATTTCCAGGATGGTCACATCGAAAGTACCACCACCAAGGTCATAAACCGCGATGGTTTGGGTGTTCTCTTTGTCCAGGCCATAGGCCAACGCAGCCGCGGTCGGCTCGTTGATGATACGCAGAACCTCGAGGCCCGCGATCTTGCCCGCATCTTTGGTCGCCTGACGCTGCGCGTCGTTGAAGTAGGCCGGCACGGTGATAACCGCTTGGGTGACGTCTTCACCCAGATAGCTTTCAGCGGTCTCTTTCATCTTGCCCAGGATGAAGGCAGAGATTTGCGAAGGGGAGTATTTCTCACCCTTGGCTTCAACCCATGCGTCGCCGCTGCCACCGTTTACAACAGCGAACGGCAGGTGCTTTTTATCCTTGGCCAGGTTCGCATCATCTGCGCGACGGCCAATCAGGCGCTTCACACCAAAAATTGTGTTGTCTGGGTTTGTCACGGCCTGGCGTTTTGCAGGCTGGCCAACCAGACGCTCTTCGTCTGTAAATGCTACGATCGACGGGGTGGTACGTGCGCCCTCGGCGTTTTCAATAACGCGGGGCTGCGAGCCGTCCATGATGGCTACGCAAGAGTTCGTTGTACCCAGGTCGATCCCGATAACTTTGCTCATCTTCGATCCCTTTTTTCCTTCAAGGCGATTACCCGAGGCCTGAACCCATTGTGGCATCCTGACCCCGATCACGGCGCGTTTGGTTTAAACCATGCCGCGTCGAAGCGTATATAAGGAGCACAATTCGTCCCTGCAACCGCCTCAGCACGCCGCATGTCGCCGTTCTGCACGGTTTTTGCAAGGGATATGGTTAATAATGGAATAAGACTGATGCCTTTGCTGCGTGTTCGAGGATTTGAAATCCACAAAAATTGCCTTTCGCAGGGCAAACAGCAGGAAATTGTGGAAGCGTTACGCCCGGTGTTAAAGGCTGCGCCTCTTTTTTCGCCACAGGTTCCCTCCGGAGGTCAGATGTCGGTGCGCATGACCTCTGCAGGAAAGTTTGGCTGGTTTTCGGACGCGTCCGGATATCGATATGCCGAGACTCACCCCAAGGGACAAATCTGGCCAGATATCCCCGCACCGATACTCACACTTTGGGAGACGCTCGTGACGCCGGAACGTCAGCCGGAATGTTGTTTGGTGAACTATTACGGCGAAACTGCGCGTATGGGGATGCACCAGGATAAGGATGAGGCAGACTTTTCCTTTCCGGTCCTGTCGATCAGTCTGGGCGATGATGCTTTGTTTCGGATCGGGAACCCAACGCGCGGGGGAAAAACAGAATCAATCTGGCTCAACTCAGGCGATGTTGTGGTCATGGGGGGAGAGGCACGTCTGGCTTATCACGGCGTGGACCGCATACGTTTCAAATCATCACGCCTGCTGCCCAAAGGCGGGCGTATCAACCTGACGCTGCGTGTCGTGACCTGAGTTTAGCGTCGCGCGCTCCAGCTGAGGGAGACTTTGCGACGGGTGTAAAATTCGCCCATCATCCCGATCACCAATAAGACCAGAGCGACCGTCAGCGCATATTCCCAATTGCTGAAATGCGGGTTGTAGTTCTTGAACGTGTATCCGCGCACTTGGTCGATACAGTGAAACAGCGGGTTCCAGTCGAACATCACCAACATGGACGTCGGCAGGGTGTTCGCCAGGAACATCTTGCCAGAGGCGATCATATTTGCGCGTTGGTAAATGGTAGACAAAATACCAACGACCGAAGGCGCCCAGGGTTTCATTATCAGAAAGACAAGTCCGATGCAGGCACCTGAAAACCAGGCGATCAGCATCATTCCATAGGCCGAGACTGGATCTTCGATCACCACAGGGGTGAAGGCCACATGGTAGCCAAAGAGGATAATCACCAGCGCCAGCGTCTGTAGATAAAGAGACCCAAGAGCCGCAGATACAATTGCCACGATGGTGTTCATCGGCGCGTGCTGCATCATCGGGCTGCTCGGCCCTTCTGCACCGGCAACTGCGCTGACGGCTTTGGTATGGGTGAGAAACAGAAAGACACCGGTCATCACATAGATCAAAAAGTCGCCGCGGATCGCCGCTCCTTTGACACCTAAGATTTCGAACATGGCAAAAAAGATCGCAACAAACATAACCGCCTGAAAGATCGTGAGGCCAAGGGCCATCAGGGCGTTGTTGTGCTTGGATCTTACGCTGCGCACGATTGCATGAAAAATCACCTCACTCATTTCGAGGAAGGCAAAAAATGCAGGAGTGCGGGGCGTATTATGCTGAAACATTGGAACCAATTGCGCTGATTGCTGCCTAAGGTGACACGGAATTCTTGCTGTTCCGTTGTACGGGCACCATAAGGGGTGGAGAGAATGTTTTCAATTTTATCTCGTTATTCGGAGAAATAGTGTGACTTACGACGAACTGATCCCGGTTATCCGTAAACTGGCGATCGAAGCCGGTGCCAAAATCATGGAAATCTACAACTCCGATGATTTTGACGTAAAAGTTAAATCCGATGATAGCCCTGTTACGGCCGCCGATGAGGCAGCAGACGCCCTGATCTCTGACGGATTGCGCGCTGCGTTCCCAGACATGATGCTGGTCACCGAAGAGCAGTCTGCATCCCATAAAGAACGCGGCGAGACATTCTTGATCGTCGACCCTCTGGACGGGACCAAAGAATTCATCAACCGCCGTGGTGATTTTACCGTAAACATTGCCCTGGTGGAAAAGGGCGTCCCAACGCGCGGGGTCGTCTATGCACCCGCCCGTGACCGCATGTTCTTCACTCTGGCTGACGGCTCGACCGTTGAAGAAACAGGTGCCTTTGATCCTGAAACGCTGGGCGAGACCAAGGCAATCAATGTGGCTGAAAGCGACAATGCCGCGTTGATGGTCGTTGCGTCCAAGTCCCACCGTGATCAGGCGACCGACGATTATATTGGCAAATACAACGTCAAAGACAGCAAGAGTGCTGGTTCATCGTTGAAGTTCTGTCTGGTCGCGACCGGCGAAGCGGATATCTATCCGCGTGTAGGTCGCACCATGGAATGGGACACTGCGGCTGGCCACGCTGTTTTGTTGGGTGCCGGCGGCAAAGTCGTGCGTTTCGACAATCATGAGCCGCTGACCTATGGCAAAGAAGGTTATGCAAACCCCTTCTTCATTGCATACGCTCCCGGTGTGGAATTGAAATCCGCGTAAGAAATTTAGATGGCGCCTTGGGGTTTGAGTAAGAATCGTAAGGCGCTACACATACAATGTTCTTTGAATGTTTCCATTTTTTAACGTCAGAATGAGAGCGCTACATGGAACTGTTGTACATGAAGTCTAAAGAGTATGCCGACTTGACCGTTAATGTATCAGGATCGGATATATTTTTCCTATAAATTTATCCGATATCCACAAGGATAGGTACACGACAGCGGCGGTTATAGTATCAGTAAAGAAGGACGAACGGCTGCCTGATACTCCTCCTCCAAGAAGCAAGAACTGCTTCCCAGGTAGCTAAAAGTGAATATCTGACCACTCGTCCTAAGGCGCGATTACGGTCATTGTGTGAAAAGAGAGAGCGAGTTATGCGTAAAAAAGTTACAAAAGCTATTTTCCCCGTTGCTGGACTTGGTACTCGGTTCCTGCCTGCAACCAAATCTGTTCCAAAAGAAATCATGACCCTGGTGGACCGCCCCTTGGTCCAATACGCAATCGATGAGGCGCGTGCTGCCGGCATCAAAGAGTTTATCTTTGTGACCTCGCGCGGCAAAGGTGCCCTCGAAGACTACTTCGATCATTCGCCTATCCTTGAGCAGGAGCTGCGCAAGAAGGGTAAGACTGAGCTTCTGGAAACATTGAAGCACACAAATATGGACTCGGGCGCGATCGCCTACATCCGCCAGCACCAAGCGCTGGGCCTGGGACACGCCGTATGGTGTGCACGTCGCCTGATCGCCAACGAGCCTTTTGCGGTTATTCTTCCCGATGACGTTATTGCGGCCGAAACGCCCTGCCTGCAGCAAATGATTGAAGCCTACGAAGAGACTGGCGGAAACATGGTTGCAGCCATGGAAGTCGCACCGGAAAAAGCGTCTGCATATGGTGTTCTGGACGTGAAGAACGACATGGGTTCGGTTGTTGAAGCAAACGGCATGGTCGAAAAGCCCAAGATGGAAGATGCCCCGTCTAATCTGGCTGTGATCGGTCGTTACGTGCTGTCACCGACCGTTATGAAAAACCTGAACAAGAAAAAGCAGGGTACTGGCGGTGAGATCCAGCTGACCGACGCGATTGCGGATGACATTGCGAATGATGTTCCGGTGTATGGTTATCGTTTCCGCGGTCAACGTTTCGACTGTGGGTCAAAGGCTGGGTTCCTGCAAGCGACTGTTGCGTTTGCATTGGCGCGCGAAGAGCTGCGTGAAGAGTTGATGGGGTACATCCAAGAAGTTGCTCAGATGGACAAGGCTGCACAATAACTGCAGCGGGACCACCTGGTAAACTTTGACGAAGGATAAACGGTTTGAAAACTGTTCTTGTGACTGGGGGTGCGGGCTATATCGGCTCGCACGCCTGTAAAGCGTTAAAAGCGGCGGGTTATACGCCGGTGACCTATGACAATCTGGTGACGGGTTGGCAGGACGCGGTAAAGTTCGGCCCGTTCGAACAGGGCGATCTGACGGATCGTGCCCGTTTGGATGAGGTCTTTGCCAAACATAAACCCATCGCAGTCATGCATTTTGCAGCCCTCAGCCAAGTGGGTGAGGCGATGTCTCAGCCTGGCAAGTATTGGGCGAACAATGTTGGCGGATCGCTGAACCTGATCGAAGCGGCCGTTGCTGCTGGCTGCATGGATTTTGTGTTCTCGTCCACATGTGCCACCTATGGTGAGCACGACAATGTGGTGCTGGATGAAAACACGGCGCAACAGCCGTTGAATGCCTATGGGGCCAGCAAACGTGCTGTTGAAGACATCCTGACCGACTTTGAAGCGGCCTATGGTCTGCGGTCGGTGATCTTCCGTTACTTCAACGTCGCCGGCGCCGATCCCGAGGCCGAGGTTGGTGAATTCCACCAGCCGGAAACCCATCTTATTCCCCTGATGATCCAGGCGATCAAAGGTGAGCGCGATGCCTTGACCGTGTTTGGGACAGATTACGACACACCCGATGGCACCTGCATTCGTGACTATGTCCACGTGTGCGACTTGGTCGATGCGCATGTTCTCGGGCTAAAATGGTTGGAAGACGGAAAAGGCAGCCAGGTGTTTAATCTGGGAACCGGATCCGGCTTTTCGGTCATGGAAGTCATCGAGCATTCGCGCAGTGTTACCAATCTGGAAGTGCCGCACAATATTGGCGAACGTCGCGCTGGTGACTGTACCAAACTGGTATCCGGGTCCACTCGTGCGATCAAAGACTTGGGGTGGGAGCCGTCCCGCTCGACGTTGAATGAGATGATCGCAGATGCTTGGCGTTGGCATCAAAGCGGCAATTACGAGAAATAAATGGGCGCTAAGGTCTCTGACGACCTGTCTATGCCGCGTGTCTCATGGCGCGCGGCATATCAATTGCGACTAAAGCGAAAGCGTTTATTGTGGCGTGCGTTTCGAGCCCGTCGTCAGCTCAGACCTCTCAAAGTACCTAACGTCAAGTTCCAGCCCAGTGACGTTGTTGTGTTTATCGTTTTGCGCAACGAACGGACGCGGCTTCCCTATTTTCTTGAACACTATCGGCGCCTTGGCGTGTCGCATTTCTGTGTGATTGATAATGACAGTACCGACGGCAGTGACGCTTACTTGCGCGAGCAAGATGACGTTTCGCTTTGGCACACGAGACATAGCTATCGCGCCTCTCGATTTGGTCTCGATTGGGTAACCTGGCTGCAGCGCAAATATTGCCACGATAGGTGGTGTTTGACTGTGGACGCTGATGAGCTGTTGGTCTTCGACGGCGACGACCACCATGGGTTGCCCGATCTAACAACCTGGCTCGATCAACGCGGACAGCGTGGGTTTGGCGCTATGATGCTGGATCTTTACCCTAAAGGTTCGCTGGCGGATTACACCTATTCAGAAGGCCAGAACCCATGTGAGGTGGTCAACTGGTTTGATCCATCGCCCTACCGCGCCGTGCGTCAAACCCCTTTGGGAAACGTATGGCTGCAAGGTGGCGCGCGCGAGCGGGTGTTCTTTGCGGACCAGCCTGAGCGGTCGCCAACTTTGAACAAGATCCCTTTGGTGAAATGGGACAAGTCCTTTGTCTATGTAAACTCAACTCATTCAATTTTGCCAAGAATGTTGAATGGGCTGTATGCAGGACCATCAGGCCAACTGCCCCGCGGAGTACTGCTTCATACAAAGTTTCTGCCCGAGATTGTTTCCAAATCGGAAGTAGAGAAGATGCGCCAACAGCATTTCAACAACCCGCCCGATTTTGATCGCTATTACGAAGCGATCATGACTGCACCTGACATGTGGTACGCTGGGTCCTGCCAGTTGAACGATCAACATCAATTGGTCGACTTGGGCATGATGTCCAAGATCCAATGGGACGATGATTTACAACAGACAAATTCCAACAATTTGTAACGCTTTCTAAATGCATTGAATCCCATGGTTTAGCCATGACATATTGGCCAAAATAGGGATCTTGGCCGCACTGAATTGCGTTTTGGTGTAGGTGCCCGTTTTGTAAAAGTGGACAGATCATTGGGCTTTTGGGATTCTTATCGCATGCGATTGCGGCGTAAACGCCGGATTGTTCGAGCTATGCGTAAATCCCGTGAGCTTACGTCGGTTCAAGATAACACAAAACGCATCAAACCGGGTGATATTCTGCTGGTGTCGACGATGCGGAATGAACAAGTCCGGCTGCCGTATTTTCTGCAATATTACCGCAACCTGGGCGTAAATCATTTCCTGTTCGTGGATAATGACTCCAGTGACGACACACACGCCTATTTGCAGGGAATGAAGGATGTGTCCCTGTGGCATACGCAGGCCAGTTACAAACGGGCGTCGTTTGGCGTGGATTGGATGAACCATATCAAACGCCGATACGCGCATGGCCATTGGGTTTTGGTTGCCGATCCGGATGAGCTTTTTGTCTATCCGTTCTGCGATACCCGACCATTGCGCGCCTTGACCGACTGGTTGGATGAATCCTCCATCAGAAGTTTTTCGGCCATGCTGTTGGACGTATACCCAAAAGGCGCATTGGATGCAGTGCCTTATCGTGCTGGCCAGGATCCGCTGGAAATTTCGAACTGGTTTGATAGCGGAAATTACACCGTAAAGCACAATTCGACTTACGGAAATCTATGGATCCAGGGTGGGGTTCGGTCGCGTGTCTTTTTCCAAGGTAAGCCAAAGAAAGCTCCTGCGCTCAACAAAATCCCACTAGTCAAATGGGACCGCCGCTATGCCTATGTCAGTTCAACACATATGTTGTTGCCGCGCGGTTTGAACCGAGTCTACGAAACGGACGGTGGCGAGAAGGCCAGCGGCGTTTTACTACACACAAAGTTTCTGCATACATTTTCCGAAAAAGCCGCCGAGGAGATGTCCCGCGTCGAGCATTTTGACGCTTCTGTGGAATACCAAGCCTACATCGATAGCCTAAAGGCGAACCCGGAGCTGTGGTGTAAGTGGAGTGAGAAATACATTAACTGGCGCCAGTTGGAAATCCTGGGGTTGATGTCCAAAGGGAACTGGGCATGAGTACCGTCGGCATTGTCATGATGGTGCATACGGCCTTGTGGCGCGCGGCACAGGTCGCACGCCACTGGGCCAAAGCCGGATGTCCAGTCGTTATCCACGTGGATGCCAAGGTCGCCAAGTCCGAATATCATGAGTTCTCAGAGGCGCTCAAATCTCACCCTCTGGTTAGTTTTTCGAAACGCCACCGGTGTGAATGGGGCACATGGGGAATTGTTGCGGGCTCTCAAGCCGCAGCAAGTCAGATGCTAAAAACGCATCCAGACGTTGAGCATGTGTATCTTACCTCGGGATCCTGTTTGCCACTGCGACCCGTCAGTGAATTGGTCGCCTATCTGACGGACAGATCTGATACTGATTTTATTGAAAGCGCGACAACGGCGGATGTGCCGTGGATCGTCGGCGGGTTGAGTTATGAGCGTTTCACCCTTCGGTTTCCCTTTTCGTGGAAGAAATATCGCGGCTTGTTTGATGGTTATGTTGCCCTCCAACGAAACCTCAAGCTGAAAAGAAAAGTCCCGGATGGATTGGTGCCGCATATGGGCAGTCAGTGGTGGTGTCTGACGCGCAAAACTTTGGCTGCAATTCTCGATGATCCAGACCGACCAACCTATGATCAGTATTTCAAACGTGTTTGGATTCCGGACGAAAGCTATTTTCAGACTTTGGTTCGACTGCATTCAGCAAAAATCGAAAGCCGTTCGCTGACTCTGTCCAAGTTCGATTATCAGGGTAAACCGCATATCTTTTACGATGATCACCTGCACCTGTTACGCCGCTCTGACTGTTTTGTGGCGCGCAAGATCTGGTTGCATGCGGATCGTTTGTATCATTCCTTTCTGACGCCGACGGATGGTGCCTCCAGCCGAACAGAACCCAATCCACGCAAAATTGACCGCATCTTCTCCAAAGCTGTTGAACGGCGTATGCGCGGACGTCCGGGGCTTTATATGCAAAGTCGACTTCCCAGACATGGTCGTGAAAACGGGATCACTTCTGGCGAGTATTCGGTTTTGCAGGGGTTTAGTGAGCTGTTTGTCGATTTCGAGGACTGGCTTTCGAAAACAACACAGACCCGTGTTCACGGGCATCTTTTCTCACCCGAAAAGGTGGAGTTCGTGGATGGCCAGACCTCGTATAATGGAGCACTTTGCAACAGTGCTGCGCAGCGGGACTATGATCCAGAACGTTTTTTGACCAACCTAGTGTGGAACACGCGGGGAGAGCGGCAATGTTTTCAATTTGGCCCCAATGACTCGCAAGGTGCTGTTGAACTGATGGCGCGTGACACCAACGCGCAAATATCGGTAATTTCTGGCGCATGGGCCGTTGATTTGTTCAAATCCGGTAAGGGTTTTGACGAATTGCGCCGGGAAGCCGCGCGTTTGCAGCAGATAGAGGCGGAACAGCTGAAAATCCTGCGTGATCAATGGGTAAAGGCGCGCGTGCGGATCTGGACGATGGCGGAATTTATTGAATCGCCTATGGAACATTTGCAAACCGTAGTGGACGAGATCACCAAAGGAAATCACCGTCACTTGGCCGATGCACCGCAAATGGCGGATCTGACGGGGTTTGGTCAATTTCTCCAAAGTCTCAAGAATCAGGGAATGCATCCTTACTTGATGGGGGACTTCCCACTGGAACCTATTCAAAGAACGGCACCATCACTGCCGCGTAAACCCTATCTGGTGCGTTGAAAATGCAGGCTTCCTTTGATTACTTTGTTATCTTCGCTGAGATGCGCACAGGCTCTAATTTTTTGGAAAGTAACCTGAGCAATGCGGAAGCTTTCACAAGTTTCGGCGAAGCGTTTAATCCGCATTTTATCGGCTACCCGAACCAATCGGATGTATTGGGTCTGACGCAGGCGCAGCGTGACAGCGATCCGATGCAGTTGCTAGACGCCGTCAGAGATTACGATGGCTTTGGCGGTTTTCGCTTTTTCCACGATCATGACCCCAGAGTTCTGGAACCGATATTGGACGATCCGCGTTGCGCCAAAATTGTTCTGACCCGTAACCTGCTCGACAGCTATATCTCGCTGAAGATCGCGAAAGAGACCGGGCAGTGGAAGCTGACAAATGTCAAAAAGCGCAAGGATGCGCAGGTTGTATTTGATGCAGCCGAGTTTGGCGCGCATTTGGCTGATCTACAGAATTTTCAGCTTACTTTGATGCAGGGACTGCAAAAACGCGGTCAAACCCCGTTCTACATTGCTTACGAAGACCTGCAGAATGTGGACGTGCTAAACGGTCTTTTACAGTGGCTTGGATTTGATGAACGCCTTCCGGGGCTAGATGAAAAGTTGAAGCGGCAGAATCCTGAACCGGCCGTTTCAAAAGTGTCTAATCCTACGGAAATGGCGGAAAGTCTGACCACGATCGACACGTTCAACTTGTCTCGCACACCTAATTTTGAACCACGCCGTGGGCCAAATGTCCGCAGTTACGTGGCAGCACCGCAAACTCCGTTGCTGTTCATGCCGATCACTGGCGGTCCCGAGGATGAAGTCCGTCAGTGGCAAGCGGATCTTGATGACAGCACAGTGGATGCGCTCCAGAACTTGGACGGACAGAAACAACTGCGGCAATGGATGAATGCAAATCCCGGCCATCGCAGCTTCACTGTCTTGCGGCATCCGCTTGCACGGGCGCATAAGGCGTTTTGCGACGTGGCGTTAACTGGGCAATCTCAATTCTCAAAGAAACTGCGGTCGCTCCTCAAAAGCCATTTCAAAGTCGAACTTCCGGAAAGCAGTGTCACGGACCACGCGCAACATCGCGTTGCTTTTCAAGGGTTTCTGGAGTTTCTAAAGCAGAACTTGAACGGTCAGTCGGTGTTGCGTGTCGACGCCCGTTGGGTCAGCCAATCAACCATATTGTCCGGTTTTGAAGAATTCTGTGCCCCGGATCTGGTTTTGCGAGAGCACGAGCTTGAGACCGATCTTGCGTTCCTTGCACAAAAGCTCGGTCGCCCTGAGGCACGGGCATTTCACCGGGCTGCTGACCTTGGGAAATGGCAACTTGCCGATATCTATGACGCGGAGTTAGAAGAGCGGGCGCAGATGATTTACCGGCGCGATTACATGCTCTTTGGTTTTGAGCCTTGGCGCGCGTTGTCCAATAAGCCTTAAAGCTCAGGATTAAGCGACCTGGGCTGATTGGTTTTCGGTCAAAATCGTGTAAAGCGTGTTGGCGTCGGGGTTCGAGCGTAGCTTGGTGCAATAGTTCTGTTCACGCAGCGTACGCGACACCAAAGCAAGCGCCTTAAGGTGATCAACACCGGCGCTTTCAGGTGCAAAAAGCGCAAAAACGATGTCGACGGGCTGGCGATCCACAGCTCCAAAATCGAGCGGCTTCTCCAAAAGCATAAAGACGCCAACCACATCAGTCAGGCCATCTAAACGCGCGTGCGGCAAGGCAACGCCATGTCCAACACCGGTTGGGCCGAGGCTCTCACGTTCCAGCAATGCCTCGACCGTTTTATCAGCAGATAGGCCATAGTTTGTCTGCGCGACTTCCGCGACTTCCTGAAACAAACGCTTCTTGCTTGAGGCAGAGCCAATAGACCGCACTGCCTCTTGTTTGAGGATCTTGGAAATTTGCATTTGGCTTGCTCCGCTCAGGTGCCTAATTCGGCCCGTTTAGCCGTTGTTACGGGTCGATCCAGCCGATATTGCCGTCTTCGCGGCGGTACACAACGTTTAGACCGTCTTTGTTCTCATTCCGGAAAATTAAAACAGGCGATCCTGCAAGCTCCATCTGCATCACCGCTTCACCAACAGACAAAGACTGAATCTTTGTCTCCATCTCTGCAACGATAATGGGCTGCAAAGACTCTGGTTCAGCTTCATGCTCAGCCGATTCCGAAGCTAAGATATATGACGAGGCTCCTGAAAGTTCAACTGGCTCGCTTCTTTCGCGATGATGGTCTTTAAGACGGCGCTTATAGCGGCGGAGCTGCTTTTCCATCTTCTCATTGCATTGATCAAAAGCGGCATAAATTTCAGTGGCATGCGCCTTGGCCTGTGCGGTTAGTCCGGTGGATAGATGCACAGTGGCCTCGCACACGTGTTCATGCGCAGAACGTGAAAACACCACTGTTGCGTCCGTAGGTCGCTCAGCATATTTGGCAACAACTTCACCTAACTCAGACTGCACGTGAAATTGCAGAGCTTCGCCGATGTCGATCTGTTTTCCGCTGATTTTGTAACGCATGGGATCTCCTTGCTCATTGCTCGTCAGAACGGCCCGGTCGCGTGAACGACCAGAGACTTAAACCGAACTTTAGATTGGTGTGTACGACCAGATAGCGGATTGCAGGCGACAGTGCCTTGGGAACAAGGCTGTCTGATTTGCTGCAAAGGATTGCATCTGTGCCATGAAACAATTCGATGACAAAGGCGCAGGAGAGTCAATGGCAAACCTAAAATTGCCAAGACCTAAGCGGAGATCTTACGGATAGTTGCGTCGATTTGCCGAAGTCTTTGCGGTTAGGAGATGCGAAAACTGTCGCCCAAGTAAACGCGGCGGACGTTTTCATTCTCGACAACTTCTTCCGGGCTGCCAGACATCAAAACCTGCCCATCGTGTAAGATGTAAGCGCGATCCACAATTTCCAACGTTTCCCGTACGTTATGATCGGTAATCAAAACACCAATCCCACGTTTTTTGAGATCGGCAACAAGATGGCGAATATCACCAACACTGATCGGATCCACACCGGCAAAAGGTTCATCTAGCAAGAGATAACTTGGATTGGCGGCGAGGCAGCGGGCGATCTCAACTCGGCGACGTTCACCACCGGACAATGCCAGTGCAGGTGCTCGGCGTAGATGCTCGATCGAAAAATCCGACAAGAGTTCCTCAAGGCGTTCACGTCTCTTGTGAGCGTGTTTTTCCGAAATATCGAGAACGGCCAAGATGTTGTCTTCAACGGAAAGTCCGCGAAAGATCGACATTTCCTGTGGTAGGTAGCCAATACCCAAACGGGCCCGACGGTACATTGGCAGTGACGTTACGTTCTGACCGTCAATCGACACAGCGCCGCCTTCCGGAAAGACGAGACCAGCAATGGAATAGAACGTGGTGGTCTTGCCCGAACCGTTTGGGCCCAACAGCGCAACAACTTCGCCGCGATCAAGCGACAGGGTCACATCGCGAATGACCAGCCGGTTGCGATAAGACTTTCGTAGCTTTTCAATGCGCAGCCCGGAGGAGCCTTGGGTCACAGTCAATTCAGGGCGTGCCATCAGTTTCCGTTCGGATTCAAAATTGTTTTTACACGGCCCGCCAATTGCGCCGTGCCACTGGTTAGATTTACAACCATTCTATTTGAGGTCAGAACCGTATCTTTTTGAGTCAACAAGACGTTTCCGGTCATAACGATCGTTCCGGAATCGATTTTGTATTCTGCGTTGTCAGCCTCGGCAGCATCCGGCCCGTTCACCAAAATGACGTCACCTGAGGCATTCAGGCTTTCAATCCCGGTTTTTTGCTGGTCGTCCCCGGTCTTGTAGGTCACATGCACGATGTCCGCCGACAACCGCATGACCCCTTGGATAATAACGACGTCGCCCGTAAAGCGTGCCGAACCGTCGGTTTGGTTGACTTCAAGGTTTTCGGCCGAAACCTCAACCGGTGCGCTCGGATCGGTTTTTGCGGAGCCAAATGCAATTGCTCCCTGCGCCGCGGCAAGTGTTGGCAGAGCGAGGGCCATCATGGCGATGAAAAAATGACGCAGGAACATATTGGGTTATCTTTCTGAAGTCTGAGGCTCGTATACCAATTTTACGCCCTTGTTGAACAGTATATGAACCTCACGGCCTTGCGATTCCGTTTTTATATGCATCGAACCTGCGATTAAGTGACCAAGAGCGCTTGTCGCTTCCACTGTATCAGGAGCTTCTGCGGCAATTTCATTCAAGTGTGCGTCCAGCAGCTCAGTTTCAACCCTCAGGCCATCATCAGTTTCCACAATGACCTGTTGGCGAAAACGAGCGGTTTCCATATCGGAACTGAGAGATCCGGTTTCAGATTTGAGTGAGATATGGCCGCCACCGGCGAGGCGCATGATGCCCGAGAATGCTTGAGTCGAGGGGCCCGTATCTGCACCTTCAACACGCGCTTTGTCTGCGCTCACCAAAATTTCGTCGCCATTCGGCGTGCTACCTGCAAAGAAGGGGCGCGTGACTTGCTGTCCGCGCATCCTTTCTTCGATTTCTTTTTGTGCAAAAGGAATGACTGCATCTTGCTCGCTACCACGTGAGACGAGGAACACGGTCGACAAGAGTACTAGTGCAGTCATTGGAAAGATGACCTTGAGCAGCGCGATCATCCGTGTGTGGCGGTCCATGGGGGCTCACAATTCTTTAGGAGTGCGCAAAAATATCAGTATCAGGCCAGCCTGCCAAATCGAGTTTTGCCCGCGTTGGCAAGAATTGAAAGCAAGATTTTGCCAGATCACTGCGTTCTTCACGTTCCAAGCGCAGGTCCAAAGCGTCTTTTAGCCTATGTAGATACAAAACGTCCGATGCAGCGTAGTCAAGCTGCGCCTGGGTGAGCGTTTCGGCTCCCCAATTGCTCATCTGTTGTTGTTTTGAAATGTCGATTCCCAAAAGTTCTTGGGTAAGATTCTTAAGGCCATGCCGATCCGTGTAGGTTCGAACCAGTCGGCTTGCGATCTTTGTGCAATACACAGGGGCCGCGAGAACACCGAAGGCGTGATACAAAGCGGCGATGTCGAAACGGCCAAAGTGAAAGAGTTTGAGCACATCTTGGTTGGCCAAAATGCGGGCGACATTTGCGGCCTCGCGCTGACCCTTTTCCACTTGAACGATATGAGCGTTTCCGTCGCCTCCGGACAACTGAACCACGCATAGGCGATCACGAAGCGGATTAAGGCCCATCGTTTCGCAATCAATTGCAACCACGTGGCCGAGGTCGAGATCATCCGGCAGGTCGCATTTGTACAGGAAATTCGCCACTGAATCCGTCCTCGCCGGTAACAATCGATACAATCCAGAACGACATAGGTAATTCTCATGCCGAACTCAACAGAGCCGGTAGTCAGAGCGATTTTGCGCCTTGGGAATAGGCTGAAGACTGCCGTGCCTTCTGGAATTTTAAGCGCTTCGGCAGGCATTTTTTACCCGAAGGGAGCGGCACAAACTACTGGTGTGTTTAGCCTAAAATGCCGCCAGGGGCTCATTGCGAGCGCTAGTTTCATAGCTTTCCAGAAGACCCCGGCTCTAGGTTCGGCCTTGACTGTTTTCGGGTTGCATCACGATGGTAGCGACCCAACACCTTCCCCGAAGATTAAACTTTCTTTCCAGGCAATGGTCCCCAAGCGGGGTTTCCAGATCCCGAACGTCCGCTTTGTCGGCAGGCTATCACACATCCTGACGGGAAATTTCCACGATAAGGACGTCGTTGATTCCTGCTCCTAACTGTTTTTGTGCAGCTTCCCGCAGGGCCGTGCGCAATGTCGCAAGAACGTCGGAACGCGTGAAGGCGCCGCGAAAGCCTCCCATGTTTGCATGATCAAAAAGTACCTGCAGAAATACGTCGCGCAGCTTTGGTTCGTATGCATGGACCATTTCGTTCATTCCGATATCGGTCTCAAGCGACAAAGAGACCACAACCAAAGAAGCCAGCGCTTCATGTTCAACCACAGGAACCACGAATTGGTTCTGGATTTTAATGTATTCATACTGCGGTTCGGCTTCTGGATCCATTTTGGCCATTTCTTTGGCCTCTTTCTCCATTTCTTCCTCTTTGTGCATCGCCTCTTCGGAATTTTCATCCATCTCAGCGTGCTCTTCCGGCGCGGGTTTCATCATGAGGCCAGCGCCGATACCGCCCGCAGTTCCAACAGCCAGCAAAATGACGGGGAGAAGTTTTGCAATCATTTCGTTTCCTTAGAACGGGAGCACGACGTCCAGCAGCTGCTGGCCATAACGCGGTTGTTGTACATCTGTGATTTGGCCACGGCCGCCATATGAGACGCGGGCTGAGGCGATTTTGTCATAGGTGATTTCGTTTTGGCGACTGATGTCTTCCGGGCGCACATATCCGGACACCAGCAATTCGCGGATTTCGAAGTTCACCCGCAATTCTTGCGAACCGTTAATTGCCAGTACACCGTTTGGCAGAACGTCCACGATTGTGGCTGCCACACGCAGCTCAAGCTTTTCGCTTCGGCTCACGGATCCTGATCCACCGGACGAAGAGTTGGAGTTCAAATTGACTGCATCGGCAAGACTTGCACCGTCCGGCAGTTCGGGATCCAAGCGTTGCGGGATGCCCAACAGCTGCGGGACACCCAAGCTTTCGGACCCGTTACGAGAGCGCTGTGTATCATTGGAGATCTCTGCTTCTTCATCAATCTCAATCACGACTGTAAGGATGTCACCACGTTTCACTGCGCGTCGGTCCCCCAATAGAGACTGTCGCTCGCCGCTCCATAACGACGCATGGTCCACGGCCCGTTGTGGGCGGTTTTCTTGTGGAAGACCTTCCCAAAGCATGGCGACGTGTTCCGGCGTTTCGTTCGCCGGGGTAAAGGATGGTGGTTTACCAAGGTGATCAATCCGAGCACAAGCTCCAGTCAGGAAAACACCGACCAGCGCTAATTTGGAAATTGCGGACATGGTTTTCATTAGTGTACCTCTATTGACCCATCGGCGCGCACTCGGCCTGATACTGTAGTGCGTGATGAAAGGTTCATAACGCGAATTGCCTCGCCTTCCGCCCCACGCCCAAGAGCTCGGCCCTCGGTTGCGATCGTCAAGAGCCCATTGCGAAAAATCAAAGTTACCAAGTCGTTACGTTCGATTATCGCTGGAGGGCCAACATCGCCAAGGCGTATTGGACGACCAACATAGAGAGCGACCCGAGCTTCTTGACCAACCAAAGAATCGATGGCCGACATGGCACCTGGAACGTCTACTTTTTTGACCATTAAGTCGCTTGGGGCGATGATCTCTTTGGGCCGAATATTGCGTACTGGAACCAAAATCTCAGCCATGGCGGCTTGTGCGAGAATAGATATCAAGAAGGCGAGGAAGAATTTCATCAGCGCACCTGCGTTGTCGCGCTCATCATCTGGTCGACTGCAGAAATTACTTTGGCGTTCATCTCGTAGCCGCGTTGTGCTGCGATCAGTTCAGTGATCTCACGCACCGCATCAACGGAACTACTTTCCAGATACCCTTGGCGCATGGTGCCTAGCCCGTCCTCGCCAGCTGTTGATACGTTGGCTGCTCCTGACGCTTCGGTTTCGATAAACAGGTTGCTGCCGATAGCTTCCAGCCCTTTAGCATTGGTGAAGCTTGCTACGCTGAATTGTCCTAGCAACTGACCTTCTGCAGCATCGCTGAAATATGCATAGACTTCACCTTCTGGATTGATCGAAATGCTTTCGGCGTCGTCTGGAATCGCGATTTCAGGTGAGACTGGGAAACCGTCTGACGTCACGATCAGACCTTCGGCGTCACGCTTAAGAGAACCATCCCGCGTATAGGCAGACTGACCAGACGGTAGGGTCACCTCAAGAAATCCGTTACCATCGATCGCTATGTCCAGATCGTTGTTGGTATTGGTTAAAGCCCCTTGTTCAAGATGGATCGATACGGCCGCGGGGCGAACACCCAAGCCAACTTGAACACCGGTTGGCAGCACTGTTCCGTCAGACGCATTGACGGTGCCTGCACGCGAAACCTGCTGGTAGTGCAAATCGGCAAACTCGGCGCGACGTGCGTTGTAAGCAGTCGTATTCATATTCGACAGGTTGTTGGAGATGGTTTCAACCCGCAGCTGCTGTGCACTCATCCCGGTGGCGGCGATTTTTAGAGCTCGCATTGTCCTACTCCTATGAACGACTTGAAAGTTTTTCGATTGCATCCCGCACGCGCTGGTCTTCCGTCTCTAGGAAACTCTGACCCATTTCATAGGCGCGTTGGATTTCAATCATTCGGGTGATTTGGTCGATGGCGTTCACGTTGGAGCTTTCCAGGAAACCCTGATGCACGCGACCGTCCAAACTCTCTTCAATTTCGCCTTCAATGCGGAACATTACGCCGTCTTCGCGCACCATTTGGCTGCCTTCGGACGGTTTAAACAATCCGATCTGTCCCAACGGTCGCCCATCGGCGCTAAGCGTCCCATCTTGACCGAAGCTGATAGACTTTGCATCGGCTGGAATAAATACCGGCGCACGCCCTGCATCGAGGACACGAAGCCCGTCGGCGGTCACAAGATCGCCGGCAGCATTGCTGGAGAAAGCGCCGGAGCGGGTCAGGCGTTCTCCAAGCGGCGTTTCGACCATAAAGTACGAGTCTCCCTCAATAGCGAGGTCAAGCGTACCGCCGGTTTGTGTCAAAGCGCCTTGCTCCATGGAGGTGTTTCGGATGTTCGCACGCGACATCGAAACAGACTCTGCACCGCGAGAGGAGGCAACGTATTCCGAGAAGATCAGACCTTCTTGGCGATAGCCAGTTGTCGCGGAGTTCGCGATGTTATTGGCTACGACGCGCATTTCGCGTACCAGGCCTGTTTGGCGGGACAAGGTTGTGAAGCTCGTAGAGTCCATCACTATCCTCCTGTAATCAGCGGCACGAGGTGCCCATCAAAGAACGTAACAAGCGATTGGGTCATGAAGCCCATCGTGGCCCAGAACACCACGAGGATCGCCACCAATTTCGGTACGAAGGTCAGGGTCATTTCTTGGACGGATGTCAGTGCTTGAAATAGGCCGATAAGGAGACCCACAAGTAAGGCCACCGCCAAAACCGGGGTGGACATAGTCACTGCTGTCCAAATTGCCTGGCGCAAGGTGTCGAAAAATAACCCTTCATCCATCATGGGCTTAGACCGGCATCCGCATGATTTCGTTATATGCATCGACAACTTTGTTACGGACAGTCACGGCAGTTTCCACGGCCAATTCCGTTTGCGCGAGGGCTTGCACCAAAACGTGCGGGTCGGCGTTACCTGTCATGGCCTGCACTGACACCTGTTCCGAGGTCTGCAGAGTGCTAGCAAAATCTTGGAAGCTAGTTTGCAACTTGTCTTGAATGCCGCCGCCTGGGTGGTTGGGGTCGGCTTGAGTTGCAGGACGGGCAGCGGCATAGCCACTGGTGGCTGAAAGTGAGCGAATATCCATTCTGGATCTCCTTGATGAAATTTAGTTGCGTAGAAGGTCCATAAGTGCGGAGGACATATTGCGAGTTTGATCGAACATTTTGAGGTTGGCTTCGTAACTGCGTTGCGCTTCTCGCGCGTCGGCAATTTCGATCATCAAATCCACGTTTGACCCATCGTAGTGACCACTTTCATCTGACATGGGGTGTGTTGGATCATAGATCTTTTGGAGGTCACTTCGGTCCAGAATAACCCGTCCGACACGTACCTGTTCAACATTCGTTTCGATGTTGCGTACGGCTTCAAATGGGACTGATTTTCTGCGGTATCCAGGGGTGTCTGCGTTCGAAATATTTTCGGAGACATGGCGCAGACGATTGGCCTGGGCTTTTAGACCGCTGGAGGAAACAGACAGGGAGTTTGCAAAATCACTCATTGTTCACCTACCTATGAATTGGTTCGAATGCTGGCACGCAGCACGTTCATGGAAGACCGGTAGATGGCCAGCGCACGATCATGCTGGCGTTTCACTTCGACCCCTTTGAGAATCTCGTCTTCGACTGAAACATTGTTCCCGTTCGGACCAGCGCCGGTGTCGTCGGACGTAATCGCCCATTCGACGCCACTTCCGCCTTGGCCGTTAAGGTGTGAAGCACGAGTCGAGACCATATCGCCGGACAAGGTGCCGCGACGTGCATAGACCTCTTTAAAGGGTCTGATATCTTTGGAGAGGTAATCAGGCGTATTGGCGTTCGCAATATTCTGCGAAACCAAGGCCTGGCGAGTCCCAGCATGGGTCGCCATAGAGTGTGCAATCTTAAAGACGTTCAATTCTGTGAACACGGGGGCTTCTCCCTCGATAAATTTCAATCAAGGCTTAACCCCGATTCCTTTAGAAATTGTTTTCAGAGGTACTTTGGAGAACCCGAAAATGATCCCAGCGCTGAAAGCACTGACTGAAGAACTTGCGTCCAAAAAACTGACCACGGCTGTTGGGCGTGTGGGAGGGGTCTCTGACGGGGTGATAAAAATAAACAATCTCGCACACTTAGCTCGTATAGGTGACAGAGCTGAACTGCGCAGAGGTCCCGGAGATGAGCTCATGGGAGAGATCATGAAGATCGACGGGGAAGAGATCTTTATGTTGCCGGACACGGCACCCGATCGGATTCGAATCGGTGATCCAGTTCTGCTGCACCCCACTCCAATTTTTGCGCCAGATGACAAATGGATCGGACGCGTCATCGACCCGTTTGGCCAACCATTGGATGGGCGTCCGATGTTGCGCGGCGAAAATGCTCGAGATTTGATGCAAGCTCCGCCACAGGCTGCCGCGCGTCGTGGGTTGGGCGAAAGACTTTCCAGCGGTTATGCCGTGATGAACACCCTCTTGCCGGTGGTAAAAGGCCAGCGGGTAGGTCTGTTTGCAGGGTCAGGCGTGGGTAAGTCTACTTTGTTGGCCAAACTCGCCCAGAACATGGATGCTGACGTTGTCGTCATGGCGTTGGTTGGCGAACGTGGCCGGGAAGTAAATCACTTCGTCAAAGATGTACTTGGTGAAGAAGGCATGAGCCGCGCCGTCGTTGTCGCTGCGACTTCTGACCAGTCTGCATTGGTGCGTCGTCGCTGCGCTTGGGCGGCAATGAGCGTAGCAGAACACTTTCGAGATCAAGGCAAACATGTTCTTTTCCTGGCCGACTCGGTTACACGTTTCGCGGAAGCACACCGTGAGATTTCCGCGGCCTCCGGAGAGGCCCCCTCGTTACGAGGTTACCCGCCTTCGGTGACGCCGCTTATTACAGGTCTGTGCGAACGTTCGGGGCCAGGCGAGGGTGCGCAGGGTGATATCACGGCCGTTTTCAGTGTCCTAGTCGCCGGATCGGATATGGATGAACCGATAGCGGATATTCTACGCGGGGTTCTAGACGGGCATGTCGTGTTGAACCGCGAGATTGCGGAACGAGGACGTTTCCCGGCAATTGATGTCTCCAGGTCGGTCTCACGGAGTTTGCCTGCAGCTGCAAGCGCAGAGGAGAATGAGCAGATCTTGCAAGTTCGCAAGTATCTGGGGTCCTACGAGCAATCTGAGGTCATGATCCGAGCCGGCCTTTATTCTGAAGGGAATGACTTGGTGTTGGATCAAGCCGTCAGAATTTGGCCAGAATTAGATTCGTTTTTTGGAAAAGAAGAAGTCGGCGCAGCAGCGGACAGCTTTTCACGCCTGGGGCTGATCTTACGTCGAGCCGGGCGGTAAACTATTTATCCAAAAATCTTGCTAACGCCATTAACGATTCTACCTGCTGCGCCTGTCGCGATGGCGCGCAGGGCTAGGTATCGTGTAGGGGAGCGACAGAGCTGTTGGTGGCAAGCATTATAGCGTTGGAGCCAATAGTTTGACGATGATCTTCAGAGCTTCATGAGCTGCGCATATAGATGTTGGGCTTTGTCGGCTTTTTTCTGAGCGGCTGCCTCAACGGCCATGGTTTGGACCGCATGTTTTCGACCAAAAGATTTGCGCAAGCGATCCATGGCCATTAATTTCTTTGCGGTGGCCTGCGCGAGTTCGATGTTGAGTTGGCGACGCGTTCGGTCGTGCCATCCTTGCCATAAGAGATCAGCCCCGACTGACTTCATAGTGAGGTCGCCGTTGGCCTGATCTCTAGCGTCCTTAACTTGCCGGTCAAGTTGGGCCAGTTTCCCCCTGATGGCAGCCTCGACGTCCAAAATCGGTTTTATTCGTGCATGTTCCTGCAGATACTGAGCTTCGGTCACGCTTTGCATCTGTTTCAGCATTTTGTCTTTCATCACACGCGACCTTTCGCTTTTTCACGCATGGCTTCGGCAAATCGAATAGCGGCGGCTACCGGCGCGTAGTGCTCTTCCTGGATTTCCTGATCGATTTCGACCGTTGCGTATATTGCCCGCGCGGTAGGTGGGTCACTGTGAATTGGCACGCCGTGTTCTTGTGCCACTTCACGGATAGCAGCGGCTATTTCATCCACGCCCTTGGCGATACAGGTCGGCGCAGACCCCTGTTCGCGGGACCACTGTAACGCAACCGCGAAATGCGTTGGATTGACGATCACCACATCCGCGTCAGGGACCACGCCAATCATCTGGCTAAGCGCAATTTCCTGCCCACGCTGGCGACGTTTACCTTTGAAATGTGGATCGCCTTCTGAATTCTTTTGCTCGTCGGTCACTTCTTTGCGCGACATCATGTTTTTTCTTTTAAATTCAGCATGTTGGAACGATGCGTCCAGAATGCCGATACCCGTGGCGATCAGTGTCGCAATGATCAAGCAGCTCATCATCAAACTGGCCAACAGCATCATGACGGAAAATGGTCCGGTTGCGGCTGATGCAATCATTTCGGGCATGTGTGACGTCAGGAAATATCCTAGCCCGATGGAATAGATCAGTAATTTGACGAAGCTTTTGAAAAATTCAAAAAAACCTGAACGCCCAAACTTATTTTTTGCATTTGAAATCACCGAAATTCTGGAAAGTTTTGGTTTCAATTTACTTGGAGCAACAACAAGTGCTTTTTGGCCTAAAATTGACAAGAGGACCAAGCACGCGGGCACTGCAAACCATGGTAAGACAGCCAGAAGAACTGATGTGATTAAGGAACTTACAGGAGACGAACTTGAGCCCTCGAAGTAAAGTTCGACCAACCTGTCAGGCTGGTCGAAGAACATCATCATCGTTGACCCAAGATTTTGTACCGGGCTCAGACCGGTCCCAAAGAAGGCAACGACTAAACCCAGATATGCGGCGGCAACTGACAGATCCGTCGATTTTGCGACGTCCCCATTCTCACGCGCTTTTTTGAGTTTCTCTGGCGTCGGGTCGAATGACTTTTCTGAATCGTCGTCCTGCCCACTCATCGAGCGCCTCCTGTCGGGTCGTCAAAAAAGCCAAAAAAGACTTCTGCCCAATGCATTAGGATCATGGGACTCGCGACCATTAGAATGAACATGCCGCCAAAGGTGATGACGGGCGCACCTACGATCGCGACCATCAATTGCGGCATCGCCCGACTGATGAAGCCCAGTGTGAAATTATAGATGACCGAAGTGATTACAAAGGGTGCCGCTAGTGCGAAGGACATTGAGAAACTTTGCGAGACCCTTGTAATTATCCAGGGTGTGATCTCGGCTGCTGGGGGAAACTTACCCACGGGAAAGAGCTGATAGGATTGGATCATAAACTCTGCGACTTTTATGTGTAGCCCCATCATTACGGCGAAGGCTGTTCCGGCAAAAACCAAAAAACTACCAATTGCAGGCATCGGTTCTGCCCCAAGGCCGCCGAATGCTTGAGACAGCGACGTACTTTGGGCGGCGATGGAACCGGCTGTTTGGAGCGTAAGGATGAATAATCTGACGCTGAAACCCAGCGCCAGCCCAATAATCGCTTCGCTTGCCGCCAGACCGCCATAGAGCAAAACGCTGTTCGGGGTCGGTTGTATGGGTATTGATGGCGCAACGACCAAGGTGAAGACGATTGCGACGACAAGTTTAACATTCTTGGGAACAAACTCTTCTCCTACGCCCGGCAGAGTTGCGACCATTGCTCCCAGTCTTAAAAAAACAATAGCCGCGTGCCAGAACCCTGCTCCCAAAAGGGCGACCAGTTCGGGCGGTAGAAATTCAAACGTCATGCCGAGACGAGGCCAACCAATGACGGTTGAGCTTCCAACCCGATCTCTTCAAAGGAAAGCACCGGATTCGTGACGCCACGGGATTTTAGAATAGTCTTTAGATACCTGCGACGCCGCGTCGATGTCACAACCGCCGCTGTGATCCCCTGTTCAGTGGTTTGAACCAACCGGTCATTCAGCCCGTCCGCGAGTTTGTTGAATTGATCCGGCGGCAGCGCAATATCCAGACCCGACCCTTGCGCATCCACTTGGTAAGTCGCAAAAATTTCTTCCCATTCGGGCGCCAATTGGACCAATGGAATCGTTCCGTCGCCGCGTTTCATTTCCGCCACCAGCTGGAAACCCAGTCGCTGACGCACATGCTCGCAGATGTTTTCTGGCAAAGTGGTATGTACGCGCGCCTCGGCGATTGCCTCCAAAATGAGGGGCATATTTCGGATCGATACACGTTCTTCTAGCAAGAGGCGCAGTACGGAATGCAGAGAGTCGATTGGCACTTTATCTGGTACGAGTTCATCCAGCAGCTTTCGGTTCGCTTCTGCACGGAACCCATCGGTCAGTTCTGTCATCTCATTGAGAAGGCGACGCAAGGACTTGAGGGTTAACAACCGTGGGAAGTTGAGCTTAATAATCTCTAAAAGATGGGTGGCAAGAATTTCGGCCGGTGCAACAACCGTAGCACCCATCATATTCGCTTGTTCTCCGTGCTTGCTGGACACCCATCTTGCGGGAGCGCCATAAACCGGTTCGGTGACATCAGGTCCTGGCGGCAAGGAATCATGCTGATCCGGCATAAGTGCTAACACCATATC
This sequence comes from uncultured Paracoccaceae bacterium, assembly GCA_947497985.1. Classification (GTDB taxonomy): domain Bacteria; phylum Pseudomonadota; class Alphaproteobacteria; order Rhodobacterales; family Rhodobacteraceae; genus Epibacterium. The sequence goes on along the minus strand of CANMIX010000001.1, from coordinate 272,956 downwards.
AGGGCGCAACACACCACGCGCTTGTTCGACGCCATGGACCTTAATCATATAGGTGCCCGGTTCGAGTTCTGCCTGATCGCTGAGCCGGATTTCTGGCAGGATTAAGCCAAATGACGTGGCAACATGTGTACGCATGTTGGCAATTCTGGCATCTAGGCCGGTCCCAGCATCTAGAACCATACTCACCAAATCGGGTGCAAACTCTAAGTGTAGGTCATCCAGATCAAGAATGTCCCCCAACGGACGTGCTTCTGATGGTTTCGCGGTTTCTTCGATCTGTTCATCAACGGCGGCTTCTTCCTCTGCCATCGCTTTTTGTTGAATGTGATAGGCTGCATATCCCAAACCTGCTGCGCCCATCATAAACGGAACGAAGGGAAGACCGGGTACAAGGGCAAACAGAGCCATCAAGACAGCAACTGTCGCCAATGCGCCGGGGTGACCGGCAAACTGAGCCAACAGTGCGTTATCTGTTGTTCCCGTGGCGCCCCCACGGGCAAGCAAAAGCGCTGCCGCGATGGAGATAATCACAGATGGAATTTGAGATACGAGCCCGTCGCCCACGGTCAGAATGGTATAGGTTTCGAATGCATCAGACAGCTGCATATCGTGGACCAACAGGCCCATGATCAATCCGACTAGCAGGTTCAAAATGGTAATCAATAAGCCTGCGACAGCATCGCCTTTTACAAACTTGGAAGCACCGTCGAGCGAACCAAAGAATGTGGTTTCCTTTTGTTCCAGCTCACGGCGCTCTTTTGCGGTTGCATGATCGATTGCGCCGGCACTCATGTCTGCGTCAATCGCCAATTGTTTGCCGGGCATCCCGTCAAGAGCAAAGCGCGCTCCGACTTCTGCCATACGTGCCGCACCTTTGGTGATCACCATAAAGTTCACGATGAGCAAAACACCGAAAATTACCAACCCAAGGAATACGTTGCCACCCATTACAAACTGGGCAAAGCCTTGAATGACGTTGCCTGCAGCATCTGTACCGGTATGACCCTGGCCAATGATAAGTTTTGTCGACGAGACATTGAGCGACAAGCGTAGCATCAATGACGCCAAGAGGATCGTCGGAAAGGACGAAAAGTCTAGCGGTCGCTCGATGAACAAAGTGATCGTGAAAATCAAAATCGCCAGCGCAAAAGAAGTTGCCAGCCCGACGTCCAAAACCCACGCGGGAACTGGCAAAATCATCATGACAATGATCGCCATCAGTGCGATCGCAAGCAAAACCGTTGGGCTGAAAACCTGCTGTATACTCAATTTAGGCACGGATTAGCTCTCTTTAGTTTAAGGGGATCAGAGCGCGAGAAGCCGCGCCATCGATGGGTACAAGCGACCCCATTCGTACTGCTCCCTGGGCCACCAAGGGACCGGGATTGTGTACGGCTGTGAGCGGCAGCGGAGCTCCGAAAACCGCTTTTTGCCGCTGTGATCGGGGAAGCGATGCAATGGCTGTGACCGGTCCGAGGTTCGTGCGAATTCGATCAAACCTAGCGGCATATTTTTTTGCATATTTAGGTGTGCGTGAGTGGTATGCACCTGCCGCTTGCGACCAGTTACCGAACTCTTCATAGAGTTCATTCAAGAAACGCGCGGCATATTGGGCGTTTACGACCGGGTTGAACATTTGGTCGATCGACTCAAAGGCATGCCCGTGCCAACGGTAGTTTATTTGAAAGCAACCCACATCAAAACTACGCGCGCCACGGTCGAAATGAGCAATGGCATATTGGCGTGCTTCATTCTCGGTGTCGAACCATTTACCGGCACCTTCCATATTCACGGTCCACGGCCAGGGTTGAAGACCATTTTTGCCGCCGCGCCCAGTCTCCGTTCGTGTTATGGTGCGCATGACATCTATGGGGATGCCTTGATCTTGTGCGGCTTGTTGCGCCGCCAAATCACAAAGGCTCGCGATAGAGGACGCCTGCTCACGCGCGGACGCCGTTGACGCCATGGCGACCAAGCAGATGAACGCTTGCGTCGCAGGGCGAAGCCGACGGTAAAGATTTACCCTCAAGAAAAGAGTCTTATATAACGGCATTCTGCCCATTCCAATTCAGGTTTCACCCTAGGCTCAGAATAGATTTTGAAAATTTACAAACCGTTACAATTGATAACCCGGCCGTCGGTTTAACGACGGCCGGGTTATCCGTAGTTCGCCAAGCGCAAGTTATTGAGTTGGGGTTGAACCCACTCGTGACAGCAACTCTTGAATGTGGTCTCGAGTGCCCTGACTTGTTTCCATCAAAGCGCGTGCTTCTGCTAGTGGTGGAAGCCCGTCCGGATCTGCTGCCACCCTTCCGATTTCGGTCGTCACAGACGCAACCGCGCCATAACCAGCCTCGGCGGCACCGTCGATCCCACTTATTGCTTGATAGTTTTCTGACAACCAGAAGCCCCTTGCCGCTTCGTCTGTTTGATCTTCTTCCAGCAGCACTTCGCTGGCTTGATTAAAGTTTCCGTCCAGCCAAAATGCGCGCGCGCGCAATGTGTTGGCCATAGAACTGTCCAGCCCTTCGAGAGCCGCGAGAGCTTTCTCTGGCTCACTCAGCGAGACGGCAGCCTCAGCCAACATCAACCGGCGTTCACGGGTTGGTTCTTTCAGCGCATCCTTTTGCAGCAAAGTGCGTGCATGGTTTGCAAAGCCTAAATCCAACATGCGGCGTGCCATCAGGTCTACCACCGGAGCGGCTTCAGCTTGCGTCGCTTCTTCGCTGAAAGTTAGTCCGTAGTGAAGGAAGCTAACATCGCTGGCACGTTCAGTCAGAAGCGTCATCAAAGGCTCAAACGCTTTTGCTTTTGCCACTGGGCCGTCTTGTTTCTCCAGCCGTTCTAATTCACCAAAAGCCTCTTCAAAGCGCCCTTCAAGCGCGAGGGAAACTACTTCTGCTAGACGCAATTCAGGACCTAGATCTGTATCCCTGTTCTCCAATTCATACGATCCGACCAGCTCCGGGACATCTGGAGATAACGCGCGGCGTTCTTCGTAGTGAAGGTTAATCAAGTCGATCAGGGCTTTAGGTGTATTCTCGGACCGTTCGGCAACTTCTTCGGCTAATTCTTCAACTACGGTATCAGTGTCGCCGTCAAGTTCAGCTAAAGCAGCTTCCGCAAGGTTGATCTCCGGGACGTCGTCTACACCTGCTCTTTCAACGGAACGCAATGTGGCTTCTGCCATGTGTTTTTCACCAAGTTTCGAAAAAAGCGTCGAAATTTTGGGGCCAAGATGTACGCGTAAATGAGCTGGTAACATCGCATAGGCTTGTTGGATCGCATCTGTGTTTGCGTCCCGTTTTATTTCGCCATCCGCCAAAGCAGACCAGAATGCCGAATGACCTTCGCAAGCTTGTTGGCCAGCGAAGGCATTGTTGATTGGCATTGGTTTACCATCTAAAATGTCGGCTATAGCTTGAAGAACAGCAAGGTTGCCCGGAGTTCCTGGTCCATCCTGCAGCAAAGAAAGGGTTGAACGCGCTTCAACACCAAAACCGAAGAACAGATATGTTTTTGCTAAATCGAGAATCTTTTCTTCATTGAACTCGTCGAACTCCATAACCAGTTTGTTTCGCAGTTCGGAAATTTGAACGGAGAATGGTTTATCGGTGCCCCATTTGTGAACAGCGACTTCCATGTCAGCGTAGCATAAGTGATCCGTTGTTTCGTCCGGCTGACGCACAAATAGACCAGTTTCCCGGTCAATAGCCGTCGTGACCGAAAGGTGGTCTAAGGGATTCAAAGGACGGTCGTTTGTGCCAAGCGGGTCAACAATAGATTGACCATTGCTGTTCTCGACTTCAGTTACGACCAAATCCAGCAGACCTTGATTGGTTGCTCGGCCGATCTGTTGTAAAAGACGACGCTCGGACTCGTTTACGGCAGCCGTTCGAGCTGCTTCTTCCATGTCCAACAGGTCCGAATCAGAAATCAACCCATTTTGCGTAGCTAAGGTCGACGGTACGGAACTCTCTGCCTCGACTTCATTTGCGACGACAGGAAGATCGAGTGATTGTTCGGGCTCTGAAACAACATCTACAACTTCTAGTGGCTCGGCTTTAGGGCGAATGAGAGTATTCTCAGTTTCCAACGCCGACTTCAAATTCGTAGTGAAACGCGACGAGCTGATATCGGCGTCGGAAAGAGTAAAACGATATCCTGCCGAAGGTGGCGTTGCGGGGAGAAGAGGTAAAACAGTCGAGCTGGGCGTATATGAGCCAGTCGCTTGAGCAGTCTGAGTTGACGAATTCGCGGTTCCCCGAACATCGATCACGAGGTAGCCATTGCTCATTACATGAGATTGTAATTGGCAATCACATGCCATTTCCAAACGCAAAGGCTGTCCCGGTCCAGTTTGCCTGAGAGACTTCAGACGCGTCCGCGGAATTAGTCCGAAAACCTGTGACGTGTCATATACGACGTCTGGTGCGTCAATGTTCAGGGTGCCACTGTTCCCGTTCTGGGTAAGTGACCAGTCGGCTCCGTCCGGCAGACGCATGACAAGGCGGGAAAAGCCGTCATGCTCGCCAGACCGGGCCACAATTGTTTCGGCTTGAGCGGTTGAAGCCGCTGAAAGACAAAATGCAATTGTAAGAGCGCGCCAATTCATGCTGCGTCCTGTTTCACCGATTTCAAGGCTTCTTCCAGCTCAGAGAACCCGGGCCGGAAATGGGAAGGCGTGTTCTGACGCCCGACTTCAATACAGATGGCTGCTGCGTGGTTGTGCAGGTTGGCCACCAGAACTTCACGGATGAGCTGGTAGAAATGACCGTCTTCTTCGACCACGGATTTCACCTTGCCCGCAAAGGGACCAAAGAAGCCGTAAGCCAAGAAAACCCCAAGGAAGGTACCCACAAGCGCGCCACCGATCATCTTCCCCAGAACTTCTGGTGGTTGGTCGATGGAGGCCATGGTTTTAATAACACCCAAAACCGCCGCAACAATTCCAAGAGCAGGCAAACCATCGGCAACCGCTTGGAGCGCGTGACTGGAATGCAGTGCGTGGTGCATGTTTGCTTCGATCCGTTTTTCAAGCACTTCTTCCACCTGATGCGGATCATCATAGTTCATCGATGCTGAACGCATGGTGTCAGAGATCAGGTTGACCGCTTCTTTGTCCGCCAGGATCTTGGGGTATTTGTTGAAGATCGAGGAATTCTCTGGATCTTCAATATGTTGTTCGACCTCTACCGGGTTGGCCTTTTGGATGCGGATCAGCGCAAACAGCAGGCACAATAGATCCCGGTAATCGTCATGTTTCCATTTGGGGCCTTTGAATACTTTGCCAATGTCTGCGACGGTGTGTTTAACGCCGCCCATGTCATTGCTGATCAGAAAGGCGCCAACAGCGGCCCCGCCGATCATCATCATTTCAAATGGGAGCGCTTTGATGATAATTCCCATCTTACCGCCCGCCGCGAGGTATCCCCCGAACACCATCACAAAGATGGTGGCAATACCTACAATGCCGATCATAGGTCCACTCCAATAATTCGCATGTTCAAAGAGGGTAACCTGAGTCGCCTTAACAAAGGTTGAGCGTCAGCGCCCAAATTATTCCTTGGGTACGGAACCGTTGCGACCTGCGAGTACAACGCTAATGGTATAGGCAGCTTCCGGGGTGAGACCGGCCATGATTCCAGCTGCTGCTTCAGGTCTCATCCGAGCTAGGAAACCGGCGGCAAAAGTTGGGTCCATTTCTTCGAACAATGCAGCCGATTCTTTGGGCTTCATCTGTTCATAAACCGAAGTCAGTCGATCCACGTCTTCTTCGGTTGCTCCATCCGCCAACGCAACCGTCTCACGCAATTTCTCTTCTGCTTGCTCCAGCGCTACCAACTTCTGTTCGATAGCTCGATCAGCGATTTCAAGAGCTTTCATGCGATCTTGGATCTCAGTCTCGCGTTTCGCCAACATCTCTTCTCGTTGTTTGAAAGCCTTCAGCATCGCTTCCATTTCGGCCGAAGACGGCATTTGCGACTTTGCCATGGCGCCATGCGCCTCATCGATATGCTCGTCCTTGGCCATCCCGGCGACTTCCCGAGCAATCGCGGGGCCGGCTTCAAGGCCGACGCGCAAGACGGCAGATCCCAATAGCAGAACTGCCAGAGCAAAAAGAGCGCCTGACCTGGTTTTTGACTTAATCGACTTTGCCATTATGCCACCTGACTATGACTTCGGTTGTGACGTACGAACATCAAACCGGAGGGTTTTACTTCCTCTGGCTCTGGCTCAGGGGTCGGTTGAGGCGTTGAAGCAACAGGCGTTTCTGCCTCATATGCTGCAGCCAGTGCATCTGTCTCTTCGGTTTGTTGTGTCGTCATTGGTGCATTTTGCTCCGCAGGGAGGTCATGCATAGACGCCATCATAAGTTCCAAACGTTGAGCAACAGCATCGGCGCGACTGGTTAGTTGCTGCAGTTTCTGGCTTGAATTGTTGGAAATTGTTTGGGCGTCTTGAAGTGATTTGTTCAGGTCATCGACTTGCGAAGACAACACTGCGACAGCGCCACCGACGCCTTTCTCGAGATTGTTGAACTTTTTCAAACGGCGTGAAAGCACAAAACAATAAAATCCTGCGCCAAGCGCACCTGCAGCTAGCAGGATATCTGCAATAAGGTCCATCCTGTCCTCCTAGTTTAATACGAAATCCATTATCAGCAAATCACGCACCCGGCCTTGGCCAGTTGCAATATTGATCCGCCGCAGCATCTGCGAACGTAGCTTTGGTAGCGCCATCGGATCCGTCAGATCCTCTATCTCCAAAGCTCTGAGATAGCTGTTGAGGACATCGACAACCCTTGGGAGGACTGTTTCAACTTCGGCCTGGTGTTCCAAGCTGACTTCAAGTTGAGCACGGAACCGCAAATGGTTTAGACCGCTCGCCTTTCGGAGAGAGATCACAATCGGTTCCATGTCGATAAAGGCAAGATTGGCGATTTCTTCCGCGGTCTCACCTGTGTCCACGCCTTCTGGCGCCTCTTTGGCCATATGCGATTCTTCTGAACCGGCATCTGATTGGCCAAAGGGAAGAAGGCCTGACTGTGCGGCGAAAAATCCGCCGCCTGCACCTGCAAGTCCAAGTACCGCCCCGATAATCAAGGGCAGTTTGCTCTTCTTGGCGGGTACTTCATCTTCTGTATCAACTACAGCGTCTGTCATGGCTATCCCTAAAACGTCGTGTGTCACCTACATAACCCGTCATGGACTAACCGAATGTTAAGGCCGATCAGGGAAAAGGAGGTACGCCGGACAGAATGCCGGTATGACGGAGGTTATTGTGCAGCAGATCAAGAATGTCTGGGCAGGATTGGAGACACGCCAACGACTTATAGCCGTGGGAGCCACGGTTTTTATGTTTGTTGCAGTGTTTGCGATGTCGCAAATGGCGAGTCGGCCAACCATGCAACTGCTTTATGCGGGTCTCGAAAGTGGGACCGCAGGAGAAGTAGTAAACGCGCTGGATCAGCGTGGCGTAGAATATGAAGTGCGCGGCGGATCTATTTATGTTCCGTCGAGCAACAGAGACGAGTTGCGAATGATGCTGGCAAGTGATGGGCTGCCGGCAAATGGTGGTCAAGGATATGAATTGCTGGATAATCTCAGCGGTTTTGGCACCACTTCTCAAATGTTTGATGCGGCTTATTGGCGTGCGAAAGAGGGCGAGCTTGCTCGCACTATTGTTTCAAGCCCTCATATTTCGCAGGCTAGGGTTCATATTGCGAATACCGGGTCAAATCCATTTCAGCGAACCATTGAACCGACTGCTTCAGTCTCAATAACGCCAATGGGGGGCAACATTACCCCAGCTCAGGCAAATGCGATTCGTTTCCTGATCTCATCTGCAGTTACGGGGCTGGCTGTTGATAATGTCGCAGTAATTGACGCCAACGGCACCTTGATTGGGTCACCTGAAGCCGCAGCTGCGGCAGGCGCGGGGAACGACGACAGATCACAGTCGGTTAAAGAACGTGTCATGCGACTGGTCGAGGCGCGTGTTGGTAAAGGCAATGCGGTTGTCGAAGTGAGTGTTGAAACAATAACCGACACCGAATCGATCCGTCAAAAACGCGTTGATCCTGAAAGCCGTGTTGCTGTTAGCACCGATATTGAGGAACGCGCCGATTCGGCGACCAACCAATCCGGTGAAGTGACGGTCGCGTCGAACATCCCTGACGGAGATGCGTCTTCTGGAGAAGGATCCAACGCGAACACCAGTGCAACTCGGGAACGGATCAACTACGAGATTTCTGAGACCGAAACGGAAATTGTGCGTGGTCCCGGAGCGATCAAACGGTTGACCGTTGCCGTCTTGGTCAATGGTGTCACAGATACCAACGCGGCAGGCGAAACAGTGTTCCAGGCTCGTCCGGCAGAAGAGTTGGAAGCTCTACAGGAACTTATCTCTGCTGCAGTTGGTTTTGATGCTGAGCGCGGTGATGTCATCACACTGAAGTCGATGGAGATGCCTACGTTCGAGCCGCAGGGCACTGCAGTGAGCTCTTCGTTGTTTGACAATATTTACATTGACGCAATGTCTCTTATCCAGATCGCGGCGCTTGCAATTGTGAGCCTTGTCCTTGGTTTGTTTGTGGTGCGACCAATTCTGGCTTCCAACGGGTCAGGTGACACCGCCGCACTTACTAGCCCCGATATGGCAGGTGCAGATGCAATGGGTGATTTGCCGGAGCTCCCCGCCCTTGGCGGTGGTGGTAACTTTATGGCCAACCCGAACCTTGGTGCCGGCATTGCATTGGATGGTGAAATCCAAGATTCGGAGATGGGTGAGTTCGACGCCATGGGCGAACTTGGCGGCCTTGGTGGAGGATTGCCCGTTCTGGGATCCGGCGGTGGAGGCTCTGGCGACCCAGTGGATCGTCTGCGCTCCATGATTGGCGAACGCCAGGAAGAAACAGTCCAAATTCTACGCGGTTGGCTTGAAGAGAAAGAGGAGCGCGCCTAATGACTATTGCACATCTTCTAGAAGATTTTGGCTTCAACACTCGGGCGGAACCGGCAGCGGTTCCGGTTTCCGAAGAACTCTTGGACGAAACTCGGGCTGAGTCCTTTGAGACTGGTTACAGTGCAGGTTGGGAAGATGCAGTTACGGCCAAGGATCAGGAAGTAACAAATATCTCCGCCACTTTGGCTACGTCATTGCAGGATTTGAATTTCACCTACACTGAAGCTCAAAGCCAATTGATCGAATCTTTGGACCCCATGTTCAAAGTTCTTACAAGTGCGGTTTTGCCGGACGCCATGGCGGCATCCTTTGGGCATCACGTCGTTGAGCAGCTGACGGAAATGGCCAAAGATCAATCCGATCAAGGTATGGTTATCGTGGTCGCCGCCGGAGAAGGCGCGTCCGTCCGGGCGCTGCTTGGTGAAAACTTCTCAGTCTCTGTATCGGTAAAAGAAGACGAGATGCTGGAAGCCGGGCAGGCTTACTTGCGCGTCGGAACCGCAGAACGGGAACTCAACAGTTCAGCGCTCTTAGAATCGGTTCAAGATTCAATTGACGCTTTTACATACCACTTCAAAGAGGACAGTCTTTATGGATGACGCAGCTGACCAGAATTTTAAAGCCGCTGAGGCTGGCAACCCTTTTGTGTCGGTCCCCGTAGAAGTTGTGGTGTCCGTCGGCAAAGCCCGACCTTTGATCCGTGATTTGGTCAACTTGGGCGAAAACGCGATTCTCACTTTAGACAAACGTGTTGAGGATCCCGTGGACCTCTATGTTGGTGACCGCTTGGTGGCCAGAGGTCAGCTCGAAGAGCTCGAAGGAGACCAGGCCGGACAATTGGCTGTGCGCCTGACGGAAATTGCTGATTTGCAAAGCGGGCTGGGATGACACGAAACGCACTATTGCGCGTGGTTTTCGCGGGAGTAGCCATTATGGTTCTCCCCGACCACGCAGCGGCTCAAGAACTGAGCCTTTCTTTGGCGGATGGGCAGTCAATTTCAGCGCGCTCGATCCAGCTAATCATTTTGATCACGGTGCTCAGCATTGCACCGGGCATTTTGATGATGATTACCTGTTTCCCATTTATGGTAACGGTTCTGTCGATATTGCGTCAGGGTCTCGGGTTGCAGCAAGCGCCGCCCAATATGGTGATTATCAGCCTAGCATTGTTCTTGACATATTTTGTGATGGAACCTGTGTTCCAAGAGGCTTGGCGCGTTGGGGTGAACCCGCTTTTGGAAGAGAGAGTGGACTTGGGGCCAGCGTTAACGCGCAGTCTGGAGCCGTTCAAAGTCTTTATGGCCGCGCGCCTCGATGCGGATACGTTTTATGCGATCGCCGATCTTCGTCCCGGAACGGCCGGGATTGATCCAGATGCAGAGGCTCCCTTTTCAGTCCTAGTACCAAGTTTCCTGCTATCCGAAATCTCTCGTGCCTTTCAGATCGGGTTTTTGATATTCTTACCGTTCATGATTATCGACATGGTTGTTTCAGCCGTTCTGATGTCGATGGGTATGATGATGGTCCCACCTGCGGTTGTTTCTCTACCCTTCAAGCTTGCCTTCTTTGTCGTGGCTGACGGTTGGAGTATGATCGCTGGCGCATTGGTCCGTAGCTACACTTAGCTTTCCAAGACCCGATCATCAGCTCCGATTGCGTTGGAGGTCGGGTATCAAAATGTCAGAACGGTGCCAGCTACGTCATTGGTACCGTTCGTCTTTCAGCTTAAGCGGATATTGCGGCCACATTTTCTTCGCGGCAATTTTGGCACATCGTATGTGTCGCCTGCAGAATGAGGTCCTTGTTCAAGGTGAAAGGGTCCAGCCATTCCTCGTCGATGTAGATAGAGTTGCAAATGCTGCATCTAAGCGTAGCATTTGAAAGAGATGTTGCTGTCGAAATAGAGACAGTTGTCTTCATCTCTTCCTCCGAGACGAGCTGATGTGTAAGGCAAATAACATTTTCGGCCTCTAAAGCACATGACATCTTGAACAAGCGCCGTGCGTGTGGGGCATCGCATCTGTATTCGCGTTCGATGGTTTTTCCACTGACCAATACACCTGTGACCAAAGTTTCAACCCACATCCAAACGACGTCACCGGTGATATGACTTCGTAAGTTGTCGCCTATCACGTACTTCGAGACACATTCGTCGGACCCATTGGAGATCGCAAAATCATCCCAGGCTCCGCCAACATCAACAATTTGATAATTTCGATCAATGCGGTAATAGGTTTGCATTTCATCACAGAATTAGGCCACAGGGAGTCACTTAGTCCAAAAGACTAGGACGTCTGACGCGTGATGTCACGATCATACCAATGCGAATTCAACTTTTAATTGTGTTGCTTCATGGTTGCGACAATGGTCTTCCAGAAATCACGCGTTCGCTCGTATACCTCTGTCGGATGTCACATGATCAACCAAGCTCAGCAAATCGACCAAATTGACGGGTTTTCTCAAAACCCAACGTGCATTTTTGCTCATTTGGAAAAGTTCCCCACTCGGAAATAGACCACTGCCAGTAATGTAAAGGACTGGGATTTCGGGGAAAGTGACGCTGGCATAGTCGGCAACACCCGTCGACATCAAACCTCCAATTTTGAGATCCAGTACGAGAACCTCAACATCGCCTTCTCTCAACAGGTCCATCGCGCTGTCACAGTCTGCCGCCGTGGTTACGTTGTACCCTGCGTCTTTCAAAGCCATTGCGAAGGTAAAGCGAAGACCGGTGTCGTCTTCCAAGAGTAAAATATTCTTCATACTCATTACCTCTTCCCAACCAGCAGCTAATCAACTCAGGTAGGGTGGCAGGAAATAGAGTATATTCCTAGTGCTTATATAGTGTTATCTTAACTTGTTATGAAGGTTTAACTGGCTGCGTCTTGGTCGGTGAGGCTATATCTTCGAAATATGAAAGCTAAGCTAGTTTATTTAGCGAATTCCCAATTTTCGAATTATCCAGGTCTGTTTTTACTTTATGCCAAAGGTAACAGTGAAGACCGCGCCATCACCTGGTTTCGAATCGGCAGTAAAGATCCAGTTGTGACGACGACAAATTTCCGCGCAGGTGGATAGGCCGATTCCCGTTCCTTCGACGTCGTGATTTGCCCGATGAAAGGGTAAGAAAATTCGCGTGGATTCGGCCGGATCAAACCCGACGCCGTTGTCTTTGATCGACAAGGACCAATACTGTTTTCCACTGCCTTGGATTTCAATGTCCACTTCCAACGCACGTGATGGCGCGCGGAATTTGATGGCGTTGGAAAGGATGTTGGTCAAAACCAATCGCAAGAGCGCGGGATCTGCATGAATGAGAAGATTGCCTCCGGTGATCCGAATGGTGCCATTGCAGGCCTCCAACTCGGTCTGTACGTCAACGCAGGCTTCGTCCAATGCGGTAGACATTTCAACTTCTTGAAATTGTATCTGCGCGGATGTGGAGACAGAATGATCCAGCAGTTCTGCCGTCAAACTCTCCATTTGATGGGCCGCGCGCATCATCACTTTCAAAAAATCCTGGGCCGTATCAGGCAGGTTTTCGTTGTAACGCTCGCCAAAAAACTGCAACGAACCCAAAAGCGTGTTTATTGGCGTCCGAAGGTCATGCGATGCAGCGTGGGCAAAAGCTTCCATCGAGAGCAGAATTTCATGAAGGCGGTGGTTGTCGTCTTTGAGGTTGTGAACTTCTTTCAGAAGCTCACTGCGGCGCAGGTTCATTTTGGTAAGCGCTTCTGCCGTCGGCTTCAGTTGGTCCTGCGTCAAAAGGATCAGACGTTCACCACGTGTCGACGACCGCAAGAGCGAAATGCGGAACGGCGCTTTTTCCGATTGTTTTCCCGCAGCCCGTGGCATCATGGGGATGGACGCATGACCGGCTGCAGCGCCTTTGCGCAGTAGTCGTAACACTTCGTCACTTTCCAAGGTGGTCAGTTCCGAAAAGGCTGCACCTCGCAGATCGTCCGTGTCTTGTATGCTCGGCGGACAATAGCTTCGTTCTGCGCGTCGATTACAAACAAGGATCACACCCTGCCAATCGAGAATAAACGACGCGTAGGGCGAGACAAGAAACGCTGTGCCTAAAACCGCTTCATCCACATCTGCACCCTCCGGCAATTGCGCCAGCGCGGTTTCTGTGTCGGTATTTCGAGTGCGAGAGCGTAGATTGAGCTGTGAGTTTGGTAGATTCGTCATAAGCGTCGTGATACTCGTAATCTACGCGAATTTTAGCGGTAAACAGTGATTCATTCTGAAGTTGGGCCCATAAATAGCAATTTTTCGAAAGCCCATCCATTATTTATTCCTTACGTTTTTCAATTTGTCGTAAGCTACCAAAAATATGAGTTATTTGACCGTTTCCTGAACGTTTAACGTCCACAAATAACTCAACCATTCTACTGTCATTCGTCCTTTGGGGGGCCGTTAGGGTATTTGTGGTGAAGCTTTTACCCTCCATCAAGGCGATCTGAAATTTCTTCCGAATTCCTTCATGGTCTTGTGGATGTAAACCACTCAAAATCGCTTCGAACGAGGGCGTGCAAGAATTCTGCTTTAGATCAAGGATGTCAAACATGGGATCGTTCCAAAGCGTTGAGTTCGAATTCACATCAAATAGGAAGAAACCGAGCTTGGCATGATTTTGAATGCATGACATTCCGTGTTGTCGGATTTCATTTTGCTCCAGTTTTAATTGATCCCAGCATACCCCCAAAAGTTGTATTGAGTCACCGTGGGAGTCTTGGATCGACATCAGTTTCCCGCAGAGAGTGCGGTGCAGACCATCGTGACCCAAGTATCGAGCGTGAAACTCCGATGTTGTCCCGTTTTCAACGACCTCTTCCAACAGGCGTTCCATTGAGGGGCGATCATCCTCATGGATTTGGTCGAGGACTTGGCTCCAAGACAAATCCTGGTCGCTCGAATTGGCACCCAAGATTTGGTACATTTTGTCGGAAAAATAGCTGTCACTGGTATCAAGGCTGTGTGTCCAGTACCCGACCGTCGTCACAGTGCTGACCATATCCAGGATATTGGTCAGTGGTTCGTGATCAAAGCGGGTCACTGTTATGGACAGCCCAATGAGCTTTTGGTGGATATCCAAAACAGGGGATAAAATTAGCGTAAAGAAACGGCCGTTAGAGAGCACTTGTACGCGACGGGTTTCTTGAAGTCGCAGGACTGTATTTGCGATGGGGGCTAGGGCGGGGAAGCCATCAGGCAAAGTGAATTGACTGAAATGTATGCCAGAAGGCGGTATTTCGCTGAGGCCAAACAGTTCCAATGCGGCGCGTGACATCCGGCGCACAATAAGAGCCTGATCCGCCAACGCGACGGCATATGGAGAGGAGACCAGGGTCGCCTCTAGTTCAGACGCAAGTGCTTGGCGTTCGGCAGAGCTGATCTGCAGCTCTTCGTTGACCGTGAGCAGTTCTTCGTTTGTGGACTGAAGCTCTTCGTTGGATGTTTCAAGCTCTTCGTTGGTTGCTTGAAATTCTTCATTTGTGGATTGCAGCTCTTCGTTGGCGGATTGAAGTTCTTCGTTGGCGGTCTGCAGCTCTTCGATTGTTTGCTGCAACGCTTCTTGGGTCGAACGAATTTCCAGCTCCATACGTTCCACATAGGCCCGTTGGTTCTGATCGGAAATTTCTTCGACCCGGAAGTCTTTATCCTCTTCAAACTTCACATTGATCGCCAGAAGGCAGTGCACTTCGCCACCGGATTGATGAAAAAACGGAAAGGCTTGCAACTGGACGCGGTTACCGGCCGGGGAGACAATTGCATGCCACCGCCCTTCACGCCGTTCTTCATTCCGTATGGCGACTGCGATCAAGCTTGAGGCTTCGGTCCTCAACGGCTCCATCAAGATCTTCACGTTAAGGGATGTGGGCATCCCGGCGCGAATTTCGCTGAAAGCGCTTATGTCCCCGATAACTTCTACGACGTTTCCATTGCGCGTACACACCAAACCATTCGGTGCAACGGAACGGGCAAGTGACAAATTCGCATGTGCTGCCAGCTCGACCACATCTTCGGTTTGGGAACGACTGCGTCGGTGCGGCCTGAGGTAACTGGCATTGCCGCTGGTGGGGGTAGCTGTGACTTCCCCGGCGACGCCGCGTCGCTTGCTGTAGACTTTTTCTGCACCTTGGCGTGCTTCAAAGTAGATGCCCATTTCACCAACGGTTTCCGATGTCCCCAAGAACAGGAGACCACCAGCTGCCATTGAATAGTGAAGTCGGGTCAAGACCCGTTCTTGCAGCGCAAGGTTGAAGTAAATCAAGACGTTGCGAATGGTCACCAGGTCCACATTGATAAAGGGGGGGTCCTGGAAAATATTATGCCGGGAGAACAAGGTCACGTTACGCAATTCTTGGCGTACCGTCAGCTCGGTCTCCTTGACCGTGAAATATTCAGACAGGTATTTGTCTGGAATGTCCTGCGCTGCCGAGATTGGATAGACGCCTCGGCGTGCGATATCTATTGCGTTTTGATCGATGTCTGTCGCGAAAATTTGTACGTTCGCTTTTGTCAGCTCTTGAATACCGCCGAGAATTTCAGCGATCATAATGGCGATAGAATAGGCTTCCTCTCCGGTGGCACAGCCCGCAACCCAAACGCGGATCTGACCAGAGGGGCGGTCATGAATCCGCCTGCGCATCTGTTCATGGAGCTTTTTGAATTGATCGGGGTCACGGAAAAAACGGGTCACCGAAATCAATAGGTCACGATGCAGCGCGTCGACTTCGTCTACGTTGGACCTGCAGTAGTCCACATAGCGGTCGTATTCATCTATGCCTAATGCTGCCAACCGCCGGGAAATGCGGCGATTCAGCATGTTTTCTTTGTAGTTCGCAAAATCGACATGGGTGCGTGCAAAAAGGATGCCGATCAGTTCACCTAGCTTGCTTGGCTGGTCGATGGCCGGTCGCAACAGTTCCAAGTTGCGCGGATGGGCGAGGATCTTTTCGAAGTGCTGACCAATTTGTTCCGGGATCAGGGTCAGATCTGTGCAGCCCGTCTCGATGGCGGAGGCCGGCATGCCATCATATTTCGCAGATGTTGGTTCCTGCGCGATTGTGATCCCGCCCGCTTCGCGGATGGATTGGACACCATAGCTGCCATCGCTTCCGGTCCCTGACAGAACAATTGCTACACCGTTTTCGCCGCAGGCTTCGGCGATCGACTTGAACAGGCGGTCAGCCGAGGGTTTCGGGGACGCTGTATGTCCGCCAGGGCTGCACAGTTTTAATTTGCCTTCGACATAGACAACATCTGAGTTTGGAGGAGTGACATAGATGGTGCCAGGCACGGGCTCAATGACACCCGACAGTTCAACAATCGGCAGGGTTGTTTCGCGCGAGATCAGAGACGTTAAGACAGACTTATGTGTCGGCGACATGTGTTGTGCGACCACATAAATCGCGTGCGCTTGCGTAGGTAAATTCTGAACCAAAAGCGACAAAGCCTCAAGGCCGCCGGCGGAAGATGCAATGCCGACAACGTGCAATGGGCCCTTGTCGGTAGGGCCAACCGGCTCTAGATCGCCGCTGGTGTGTTGTTCATCTGAGGAAGACGAGCTGTCCATATTCAGGTCATGGTCCCAATAAGTTGTGTGCTTCTAAGTCGCAGTTCTTGGCTCGTGGTACGTAACAGTTGAACTTCGTACGGTACGTAATGCTCCACATGTTCTATGTGCGGTTCACATGCAAAACTTCTGAATTGGCAACAGGGCTCCTTCCACAAGGAGGTTGGATGCTGAAGCCTGGAAGCCAATTTTGACGGTAAATAAGCTGCCAGATTTTCCATTTTTCGGCCCTGCGACTGAACTTAACCTAAGTTTAGTCAGCGATTTTCTATCTAAAAGCCGCGTAATGGAGAGGTTTCTGATTCCTTTTTACATCGCATGGATGCCGTTAACGATATCTTCGGATTCAGCTAATTACAACCTTTGCTAGAAAATGAAGGGTTCGGGTTGTCCGGGTGCGGATGACGGCCTTCGCGGCGTTTGTGCAAAGCATGAGCTTAAGGTGCCCGCTGTTTTCCAAAGCTGGAAAATTCGATTTGGTAATTGGGTCCGGCGCGCGGGACGAGTATCGAAACGCCGGAATGGACATTCTATTGGAGCGCTTTGCTTCGTCGCGATGTCCTTGGAGGCATATCATCACTAAATTAAGCTATAACGTCATCCGGAATGAGTGTTCCAGAGGCTCCCATGGTCAGTCGTTCAAAATACGACAACACCGCACAGGGGCAAGGATCTGACCTTGGCAAATATGAAGAATCAAACTCTGGAAACAGACTAAATGGTGCCCAGAAGAGGACTCGAACCTCCACGTCCATACGGACACTAGCACCTGAAGCTAGCGCGTCTACCAATTCCGCCATCTGGGCACAGATGTCGTGAGGCGGGCGTATAATAGGTGTCGTTGGGGAGGTCAAACGGAATTTTGACGGTTTTGGAAAATACTCCGATAGAGCGGGGCGAACAGTAAAATGATGTAGTTTGCCCTCAATTGGCTGCATTCAATTTCGTTTTGCGCCTTGTTCCAAAGGTCTGAGAGCGATAAATCAGACCCATAGCTAGAATTGGGAGCCAACTGATGTCCAAACTGGTCACGATCTATGGCGGATCCGGCTTTGTCGGCCGTTACATTGCACGGCGCATGGCCAAAGAAGGCTGGCGTGTTCGTGTTGCAGTACGTCGTCCGAACGAAGCAATGTTTGTGAAGCCTTATGGCGTTCCCGGTCAGGTGGAACCTGTACTGTGCAACATTCGCGATGACGCTTCGGTGGCTTCTGTTATGGAAGGTGCTGATGCGGTTGTGAACTGTGTTGGCGTGCTAAATGGTCTTGGAAAGAACACGTTTGAAGCGGTCCACGCCGATGGTGCCGAACGGGTTGCACGCATTTCTTCCGAGCAAGGCGTTTCACGTTTTGTGCATGTCTCTGCCATTGGGGCGGATGCCGAGAGTGTAAGCGATTATGCGAGAACGAAAGCCGAAGGCGAAGCCGGTGTGCTCAAACATCGCACAGATGCCGTGATCCTGCGTCCGTCGGTTGTTTTTGGCACCGAGGACGAGTTCTTCAACCGGTTTGCAGGAATGGCGCGCCTGTCTCCCGTTCTGCCGATCGCAGGCGGTTCCACCAAGTTCCAGCCTGTTTACGCTGATGATGTGGCCAAGGCGGCGGTCTTCGGCGCTTTGGGTCAGGCTGCGGCCGGCACGTATGAGCTTGGTGGTCCAGAGGTGAAGTCTTTCCGTGCCTTGATGCAGCAAATGTTGGGGGTCATTCACCGACGCGCGATCATCGTGTCGCTTCCTAGTTTTGCTGCTCGATTGATGGCCTTCGGCTTTGATCTGGTTCAAAAAGTGACTTGTCAGTTGATCGAGAACAAGATGCTGACGGCGGACCAGGTGAAGAACCTAAAGGTCGACAACGTGGTGGCTGAAGATGCAAAAGGCTTCGCTGATCTTGGTATTCGCCCCGTTGCACTGGCGTCGGTTCTGCCAACTTACCTGTGGAAGTTCCGCCCATCTGGTCAATATGATGAAATGGTTGGTTCTGCACAAAATTTGCGCGGCGATATCTAATTTTCCGACCCTGACCTAACTTCAAAAGGCGCTGTTCGGCGCCTTTTTGCTGTTCGGGGTTCAGGCGGTATAGGCGATGACCAGCAGGACCACGCCAAGAATGACCCTGTAAATCACATATGGCGTGAAACTGACACTGCGCAGCAGGCGCATCATAAGGGTAAGGGCCAAGAGCGCCGAGGCAAAGGCAAGGCCTGCGGCGATTGCGGCATCACGCATAACGGCCGCGTTTGCTTCAACGGCCATCTCTGCTCCTAGCAGTAATCCTGAGGCCATGATGGTCGGGATGGACATCAGCATTGCGATCCTGGCTCCTTCTTCGCGGGTGTAGCCGAGCTGACGTGCGCCGGTGATCGTAATGCCAGAACGTGATGTGCCGGGGATCAGGGCAAGCATCTGCCACAAACCCAGGATGATCGCGTCTTTTACACCCCAGTCTCCGATGTCCTTGCGTGTGGGGCCCCATTGGTCGGCGATATAGAGCACAATGCCAAAACCGAGCATGGTCCAGCCGATGACCGTCATGGACCGAAGTGCATCGCTGAGTCCGGTGAAGTGGAGGAAGGCTCCAAAGAGGACCGTCGGGATTGTCGCGATGATCAGGCCAAGTGCCAATTTGGCACCGGGGGTATCAACTCTGCCACGCGCGAGCGAGCCGAGCCCGATTACCCCGCCGCGTACGTCGCTCCAAAAATAGAGGACAACGGCAAAGAGTGTGCCGACATGAACGGCGACATCGATCAGCTGCCCTTGGTCGTCCAAACCAGTGAGCTCCGGTAGAAGAATCAGGTGTCCAGATGAAGAGATCGGCAGGAATTCGGTAAGACCCTGGATAATCGCAACAATAAAGAGGTGAAACAATGACATGAGGGGTCCCGTTGGTACTGAGTTCGTATGTGCTGTGTAATCTGTCTATAAGTCATTGTGATGAAAAGAAAGTCCATCAAGTAGTTCCGAATCGGACCTAAAAGTTCTGTACATCCCCCGGAATCTGGGTATGACCAAAGAAACGGCAGGCCATTTAGGTCAGCATGGTTTACCAATAACCGCTATGCTCAAATACACCCGGTATAGGGGCTAGCCAAAAATGGAGTTCTTAGCTGTGGCCAAGCAACCGATGCTCAAATTTGTGCAAGTCGACCGCGACATGCCCGAAAAGAGAACCGCAGACGTACGTAAAGAAGATTTCGACGAAATCTATGCGGAATTTGCCGCTGCAAAAGCCGAAGAACAATCGAGCCGCTGCAGCCAGTGCGGTGTACCTTATTGTCAGTCGCATTGCCCGTTGCACAATAATATCCCAGATTGGCTTCGCCTGACTGCGACCGGTCGCCTTGAAGAGGCGTATGTAACCAGCCAGGCCACAAACACCTTCCCCGAAATCTGCGGCCGTATTTGCCCGCAGGACCGTCTGTGTGAAGGCAATTGTGTGATCGAACAATCTGGCCATGGCACTGTGACCATTGGCGCGGTTGAGAAATACATCACCGACACGGCTTGGGAAAAAGGCTGGGTAAAACCGACAGCACCTTTGGCAGAACGTTCTGAATCCGTTGGCATTATCGGTGCAGGCCCAGGTGGTCTGGCAGCAGCCGACATGCTGCGCAAAGCGGGTGTTCAGGTCACCGTATACGATCGTTATGACCGCGCTGGTGGTTTGCTGACCTACGGTATTCCTGGCTTTAAGCTGGAAAAAGACGTGGTGATGCGCCGCAATAAACTGCTGGAAGACGGCGGTGTGACCTTTGTGATGAACTGCAACATTGGCGAAGATATCTCATTCGACGATATCCGCGCAAAGCATGACGCAGTTGTCATCGCGACCGGCGTGTACAAGTCTCGCGATCTGGCAATGCCGGGGTCAGGCGCGACGGGTATCGTCAAGGCGTTGGACTTCTTGACCGTTTCTAACAAAGCCTCGAACTTTGGCGATACAATCGCGGAATTCGAAGACGGCACGTTGAACGCGGCGGGCAAGAAAGTGGTCGTAATCGGTGGCGGTGACACCGCGATGGATTGCGTACGTACTTCGATCCGTCAGGGCGCGTCCTCGGTGAAATGTCTGTATCGTCGTGACAAGGCCAACATGCCTGGTTCGCAGCGCGAAGTGCAAAATGCCGAAGAAGAAGGCGTTATCTTTGAATGGCTGTCTGCTCCCAAAGGGTTTGCCGACAAAGACGGCACAGTGTCCGGCGTGATGGTTCAACGCATGCGTTTGGGACAACCTGACGCCTCTGGCCGTCAAGCACCAGAAGTCATCGAAGGTGCGGATTACGTCGAAGATGCCGACCTGGTCATTCAGGCGCTGGGCTTTGAACCCGAAGATCTGCCGACCTTGTGGGGCCAGCCTGAGCTGCCGGTAACACGTTGGGGTACGGTCAAGGCTGAGTTCCAGTCCGGTGAGACCGAGATGGACGGCGTTTACGCAGTAGGTGACATCGTGCGCGGTGCGTCGCTGGTGGTCTGGGCGATCAAAGATGGTCGCGACTGTGCCAATGCGATCCTTGAACGGTTCAACGCCACTTCCGCCGTCGCAGCTGAGTAACCTCAAAAAAATTCCAACAGCGGCTTGAGCGCCCCCGCAAGGGCGAGGCGCCGCCGCCTGAGAAAGGATAATACACATGACCAAATATGATGCAGATTGGGTCCGCGCCGAAGAAGCCAAGCGCAAGTGGATGGCCGAAAATGGTCTCTATTCCGAGGAAGAAGAGCATTCTTCCTGTGGTGTTGGCCTTGTTGTTTCCATCGACGGCAAGAAAAGCCGCAAAGTGGTTGCCGCAGGTATTGAGGCGCTCAAGGCGATTTGGCACCGGGGTGCGGTCGATGCCGATGGCATGACCGGTGACGGCGCGGGTATCCACGTTCAGATCCCGGAAGCTTTCTTTTACGACCAGATCGAACGCACCGGCCACAAGCCGCGCAAAGGTGAACAGGTCGCGGTTGGTCAGGTCTTCCTGCCCCGTACCGATTTTGGCGCACAGGAAACCTGCCGGACCATCGTCGAAAGCGAAGTTCTGCGTATGGGCTATTACATCTATGGCTGGCGCCATGTGCCGGTTGATGTGTCTTGCCTGGGTGACAAAGCCAATGCGACCCGCCCTGAGATCGAGCAGATTCTGATCTCTAACTCCAAAGGCGTCGACGAAGAAACCTTTGAGCGTGAGCTGTATGTCATTCGTCGCCGGATTGAAAAAGCGGCTGCCGCCGCTCAGGTCGGGGAGCTGTACATTGCGTCGCTGTCCTGCCGTTCGATCATCTATAAAGGGATGATGCTGGCGGAACAGGTTGCGGTTTTCTACCCGGACCTGATGGACGAACGTTTTGAGTCCGCATTTGCGCTGTATCACCAGCGTTATTCCACCAACACCTTCCCGCAGTGGTGGCTGGCGCAGCCGTTCCGCATGTTGGCGCACAACGGTGAGATCAACACCCTCAAGGGCAACCTGAACTGGATGAAGAGCCACGAGATCCGTATGGCCTCTGCATCCTTTGGTGACCACGCAGAAGACATCAAACCGATTGTTGCTTCTGGTTCGTCAGATTCCGCAGCGCTGGATTCCGTGTTTGAAGTTCTGGTCCGTGCAGGACGCTCCGCGCCTATGGCCAAAACCATGCTGGTCCCCGAAAGCTGGTCCAAACAAGCGTTGGAATTGCCGCAAGCGTGGCGGGATATGTATTCCTACTGCAACTCGGTTATGGAGCCATGGGATGGCCCGGCCGCGCTGGCGATGACCGATGGTCGTTGGGTTTGCGCGGGTCTGGACCGCAACGGTCTGCGTCCGATGCGTTATGTCGTGACCGGTGATGGTCTGGTGATTGCGGGTTCTGAAACCGGCATGGTGACCATTGACGAGTCCAATGTTGTCGAAAAAGGCGCGCTTGGTCCTGGCCAAATGCTGGCGGTCGACATGAAAAAGGGCAAGCTGTTCCACGACACAGAGATCAAAGACAAGCTGTCGCGGGCGTTGCCGTTTGGCGAATGGGTTGAGAAAATCAACGACGTCGACCAGGCGCTGGCAGAAGTGACCGAACAGTCTCTGTTCCAAGGTGAAGAACTGCGCCGCCGTCAGGTTGCTGCGGGTTACACCATCGAAGAGCTGGAACAGATCCTGTCGCCAATGGCCGAAGACGGTAAGGAAAGCCTTGCCTCGATGGGGGATGATACCCCGTCTGCGGTTCTGTCAAAAATGTACCGCCCGCTGAGCCATTTCTTCCGCCAGAACTTTAGCCAGGTGACCAACCCACCGATCGACTCCTTGCGCGAATTCCGCGTAATGTCGCTCAAGACTCGTTTTGGTAACCTGAAAAACGTGTTGGACGAAGACAGCTCTCAGACTGAGATCATCGTGCTCGAAAGCCCGTTTGTGGGCAACGCGCAGTGGACCCAGCTGGTCGAGCAGTTCAATGCTCCACTGGTCGAAATTGACTGTACCTTCGAAGAGGGTCAAGGCGCGTTGAATGCAGGTCTGACCCGTATTCGCGCCGAAGCCGAAGAGGCCGTGCGCTCTGGTGCTGGCCATATCGTTCTGACCGATCAGCATTCCGGCAACGGCAAGATTGCCATGCCGATGATCCTGGCGACCTCGGCTGTGCACTCGCATCTGACACGCAAGGGCTTGCGGACTTTCTGCTCGCTGAACGTCCGTTCGGCAGAATGTATCGACCCGCATTACTTTGCGGTTCTGATCGGCTGTGGCGCAACCGTTGTGAACGCCTATCTTGCCGAAGACTCGCTGGCGGACCGTATCGAACGTGGCCTGCTGGATGGCAGCCTGACCGAAAACGTTGCGCGGTATCGCGAAGCCATTGACCAAGGTCTGTTGAAGATCATGGCCAAGATGGGGATCTCGGTCATCTCGTCCTATCGCGGTGGTCTGAACTTTGAAGCCGTTGGTCTGAGCCGCGCAATGGTTGCGGAATATTTCCCCGGGATGACCTCGCGTATCTCGGGTATCGGGATCCACGGCATTCAGAAGAAAGCCGAAGAGATCTATGCCAAAGGGTGGGCCGCTGTTGACGGTGTGCTGCCAATTGGTGGCTTCTACAAATCGCGCAAATCTGGCGAAACCCACGCGTGGGAAGCAACCAGCATGCATATGATGCAGATGGCGTGTAACCGCGCGTCGTTTGAGCTGTGGAAGCAATATTCCAACAAAATGCAGTCGAACCCGCCAATTCACCTGCGTGATCTGTTGAACATCAAACCCCTGGGTGAACCGATTGCGATTGAAGAGGTTGAATCCATCACCTCGATCCGCAAGCGTTTTGTCACTCCGGGCATGTCGTTGGGTGCTCTGTCGCCTGAGGCACACAAGACCCTGAACGTTGCGATGAACCGGATCGGCGCCAAGTCGGATTCGGGTGAGGGCGGCGAAGATCCGGCGCACTTCCATCCTGAACCCAACGGTGACAACCCGTCGGCGAAAATCAAACAGGTGGCCTCGGGTCGTTTTGGTGTGACCGCGGAATATCTGAACCAGTGTGAAGAGCTGGAGATCAAAGTTGCTCAGGGTGCGAAACCCGGTGAAGGTGGCCAACTGCCCGGTATGAAAGTGACTGACCTGATTGCTCGTCTGCGTCACTCCACCAAAGGCGTGACACTGATTTCGCCACCGCCGCACCACGATATCTATTCGATCGAAGACCTTGCGCAGCTGATCTATGACCTCAAGCAGATCAACCCGCGCTGTAAGGTGACTGTGAAACTGGTGGCGTCTTCCGGCGTTGGCACCATTGCAGCGGGCGTTGCCAAAGCAAAAGCCGACGTGATCCTGATCTCGGGCCACAATGGTGGTACCGGTGCATCGCCTGCGACCTCGATCAAATACTGTGGTCTGCCATGGGAAATGGGTCTGACCGAAGCGCATCAGGTTCTGGCGATGAACAACCTGCGTAGCCGGGTGACATTGCGGACCGATGGTGGCCTGCGCACAGGCCGCGACATTGTTATGGCCGCAATGATGGGCGCCGAGGAATACGGTATCGGCACTGCTGCTTTGATTGCGATGGGTTGTATCATGGTACGTCAGTGCCAGTCGAACACCTGCCCGGTTGGTGTTTGTACGCAGGACGAAGAGCTGCGTGGCAAATTCACAGGCAACGCGGATAAAGTGGTGAACCTCATCACCTTCTACGCACAAGAAGTGCGGGAAATCCTCGCCTCTATCGGTGCACGCTCCTTGGACGATGTGATCGGTCGGGCGGATCTGCTGGCGCAGGTTTCGCGTGGCTCTGCGCATTTGGATGATTTGGACCTCAATCCAATGTTGATCACCGTCGATGGTGCCCATGATATCGTGTACAACCGTGACAAGGAGCGCAACGCCGTTCCGGACACGCTGGATGCCGAGATCGTTCAGGACGCTGCGCGCTTCCTGAAAGACGGTGAAAAGATGCAACTGTCTTATGCGGTTCAAAACACGCACCGGACCGTTGGTACCCGGACATCCAGCCATATCGTTCAGAACTTTGGCATGCGCAACACGCTGCAACCTGATCACCTGACCGTCAAATTGCAGGGTTCTGCAGGTCAATCACTGGGTGCCTTTGCGGCGCCGGGCCTGAAACTGGAAGTGTCTGGCGACGCCAACGACTATGTCGGCAAAGGCCTGTCTGGCGGTACAATCACCGTGCGTCCGCCCCAAGTGAGCCCATTGGCCGCTAGTGAGAACACAATTGTCGGAAATACGGTGTTGTACGGTGCAACCGACGGCTATCTGTTTGCAGCGGGTCGCGCAGGTGAGCGTTTCGGGGTGCGGAACTCTGGTGCGAAAGTGGTTGTCGAAGGCTGTGGTTCGAACGGTTGTGAATACATGACCGGCGGGATCGCAGTGATCCTCGGCTCGATCGGTGCCAACTTTGGTGCAGGTATGACAGGCGGCATGGCGTATCTTTATGATCCAGAAGCAGAAGCTGAAACAATGATGAACATGGAATCTCTGGTCGTGTGCCAGGTCACCGTGGCGCATTGGGAAGATGAGCTGAAGGCGCTGATCGAACAGCATTTGAAGGAAACCGGCAGCCGTAAGGCCGCTGAAATATTGCAAAACTGGGACAATGAAAAATTCAACTTCCTCCAGGTTTGCCCGAAAGAAATGCTGAATAAACTGCCGCAGCCTTTGTCGCTTGAAGACAAGGTAATCCCGGCTGAGTGATAGAAATTAACTGATCCCCAACTGGACCCGCAGGCGGAACACCTGCGGGTTATTTTTTATCCAGAATCTCCTCTTGGAGCTCCGTGACTGACTGCCGTATAGAGAAGACATGGCAAGTCGGGCAAAGAGCACAAAAAACTCTGCAAAGAGCAAAACAGGCAAGGGACGGTTTCGACCGATTGCTTGGCTGCGCCGTTGGGTTTTACGTTGCCTCTTAATTGGGATCGCCACGGTCTCATCTCTTGTGTTGCTGTACTCCGTGGTCAACCCGCCCATCACCCATACGATCTGGTCCGAAAAACGCCGACTTGGCGATGTGGATCGAGAGTGGGTTCCCATCGAACATATCAGCCCGGTTCTTGTCCGATCGGTCGTCGCAGCCGAAGATGCAAACTATTGTCTTCATTGGGGTTTTGATCTCGAAGCTATTCAATCTGCATTGAACGACGGTGGTCAACGCGGCGGCTCCAGCCTGTCACAGCAAGTGGTCAAGAATGTCTTTTTGTGGCAACATCGCAGCTGGTTCAGGAAAGCGCTGGAAACGTTGCTGACCCCGATGGTCGAAGCGGTGTGGACCAAACGCCGGATCCTTGAAGTATACCTAAACGTTGCTGAAACCGACACAGGGGTCTTTGGGGTCGAGGCCGGTGCTCGGCGATATTTTGGCAAAGGCCCGGATGAACTATCAGCGCGCGAAGCTGCGTTGCTTGCTGCGGTATTGCCCAATCCAAAAGGACGGTCCGCTGCAAAACCTACGGCTCAGCTCTCTAAACGAGCGGCGCGGATTGCTGATGGTGCGGCCACGATCCGCGCGGATGGCCGTTCCGCGTGTTTCGAGGATTGAATCTTCCGTCAGTTTTGGGCATCTGTGGAAGGGTTCTCATATCTTATTTTTGGAGTCTGCTTAGGTGGCCCGCCTCTATCACGTTCCTCTCTCCCCTTTTTGTCGCAAGGTCCGCCTGTCTTTGGCGGAAAAGAAGATCGAAGTTGAACTGATCGAAGAACGTTATTGGGAACAAGATCCAGATTTTCTGCGGCGCAACCCTGCTGCCAAAGTTCCGGTGCTACGGCTGGATGGTAAAATCCTGACCGAAAGCGCAGCGATTTGTGAATATATCGAAGAAACGCGCCCTGAACCCGCTCTGATGCCAAGCGATCCTGACACGCGGGTTGAGGTGCGGCGTTTGGTGGGCTGGTTCGACGACAAGTTCCACAACGAGGTCACTTCAAAACTGCTTTATGAGCGGGTCAATAAAAAGGTCACCGGCGAAGGCTACCCCGACAGTAAAAACGTCAAAGCAGGTGCCAAGGCGATCAAATACCATCTGGATTACATGGCTTGGTTGTTAGACCACAGGCGTTGGTTGGCTGGCGACAAGATGACGCTCGCGGATTTCGCTGCCGCGGCTCATTTGTCGTCTTTGGACTACATCTCAGATGTGGACTGGAACCGCTCTGCGATCGTGAAGGATTGGTACGCCAAGATTAAGTCACGCCCGGCATTTCGTTCCATCCTGGCGGATCAGATTTCAGGATTTCGCCCGCCGGTCCATTACGCCGATCTCGATTTCTGATAGAGTTGCGGAAAGCGCTGTTTTCTTGAGTGCTTCGCCCCAGACCTATTGAGAGTGCGCCCAAAGCGATGACAGACTTGGCAGAATTTAAGACCCGCTTGGTCCAACAGGCCATCGCAGAAGGGTTCGTCTCTTGCCGGATCTGTCGCCCGTGGGATGTTCCGGAAGTTGCGGATCGTCTAGCGGCTTTTGTCGAGCAAGGGTTTCACGGTCAAATGGGGTGGATGGCGGAGCGGCAGCATTGGCGTGGAGATCCGGCGAAGCTTTGGCCGGAAGCAAAATCGGTCATCATGCTGGCAGAAAGCTACACGCCAGATGAGGATCCGATGGCGGCGGTCGCCCGGACAAATCACGGTGCAATTTCTGTCTACGCGCGCAACAAAGACTACCATGACCTTGTTAAAAAACGCCTGAAACGACTGGCACGCTGGCTGATCGCCGAGACGAGCGCGCAGACCGAGGTGAAAGTCTTTGTGGATACTGCTCCAGTCCCGGAAAAACCTCTTGCACAGGCCGCCGGTCTTGGGTGGCAAGGGAAACACACCAACCTGGTTAGTCGCGAATTCGGAAATTGGGTCTTTTTAGGCTCTGTTTTTACGACGTTGGATTTACCGATGGACGGACCGGAAGAGGATCGTTGCGGTTCCTGTCGGTCGTGCCTGACTGCTTGCCCGACTGACGCCTTTCCGGCCCCTTATCAGATGGATGCCAGACGGTGCATTTCCTATTTGACCATCGAGCACAAAGGCCCCATTGACCCGGACCTTCGTCCGCTTTTGGGGAACCGCATTTATGGATGTGATGATTGTCTTGCAGCTTGTCCTTGGAACAAATTTGCAGTCGCTGCCAGTGACATACGGTATGCCGCGCGCGACGAACTGAGCGCGCCACCATTGGCGGAACTAGCGCGTCTTGATGATGCGGAATTCCGGAGTTTCTTTTCGGGGTCGCCCATCAAACGAATTGGGCGCGACCGTTTCGTTCGCAATGTGCTTTATGCCATTGGAAACAGTGGAAACCCGGAACTCGCCGGTGTTGCGCAGGCGCTGTGCGACGACATTGATTTTTCGGTGTCTGACGCCGCAAAATGGGCGGTGGATCGGCTGAGTTGACGTTTCTGGACCAGAAAGGCCGCTCAGCTTTGCTATTTGCATGAGGCACACGGATAAAGGAAAGCAGCAATGGGGCTGGCGTTAGGCGTAGATACAGGCGGAACCTATACCGACGTGGTTCTGGTTCGCGATGAGGTTGAAGTCGTTGCTTCAGCCAAAGCGCTGACGACGAGACAGGATCTGGCCATCGGAATAGGTGCTGCTGTTGAGGCCGTTTTGAACCAATCGGGCACCAAGCCCGCTGATATTGGCCTTGCGTCCCTGTCGACCACTTTAGCCACCAATGCCTTGGTTGAAGGGCAAGGTGGAAGAATTGCGCTGGTCTATGTTGGATTTACTGATAGCGATTTAGAAAGGCACGGTCTGGCTGACGCCCTTGCGGGTGACCCCGTCGTCTGTGTGGCTGGCGGCCACACGCATAGCGGCACAGAGGCAGCCGCGCTGGATTTGGAAGAGCTTGACAGGTTCCTTGCGGCAACGGCGGCTGACGTGTCGGGTTTTGCGGTGGCCTCTCTCTTCTCCACGCGCAACCCAAGTCATGAGCAATTGGTGGCCGAACGTATCAGACAGCGCTGTCAAAAGCCGGTGACGTGCTCCTATCAATTGTCAGCAAAGCTAAACGGCCCGAAACGTGCGGTAACGGCCGTGTTGAATGCGCGGCTGATAGGGATGATAGACGCGTTGATTGGCCGGGCTGAGGGCACGTTGCGCAGATTGGGGATTGAGGCCCCGATGATGGTCGTTCGCGGCGATGGGGCTCTCATGAGTGGTGCAGAGGCGCGCCAGCGCCCGATTGAAACCATCCTCAGCGGTCCTGCAGCGTCTATTGTTGGGGCCAGTTGGCTCACGGGAGCACGCGACGCCATTGTGAGCGACATTGGGGGGACAACAACTGACGTAGCCCTGATCCGCGACGGTAAACCGGCGCTGGATCCACAGGGTGCACAGGTCGGACATCACCGCACGATGGTCGAGGCCGTCGCTATGCGGACAACGGGCTTGGGCGGCGATAGTCAGGTTCATGTCAACACCAGCGGGCTGACGGGGGGCGTAACGCTTGGCCCCAAACGTGTTGTGCCTGTTTCATTGATGGCGATGGATGCACCTGACGCCGTGCACCGAGCATTGGAGTCGGCACTGAATGCACCGCTTGTCACGGAATTGGATGGCCGTTTTGTGCGACGGATAGAAGGCGCACCAACGTCCGGTTTGGCAACACGAGATCAGGCATTTCTGGATCGTCTTACAGGGTGCGTTGAGCCATTGTCGGCTGTGTTGAAAACACGGATGGAGCATGGCGCGCTCAATCGGTTGTGGGAACGTGGACTTGTGCAGATCGCCGGAGTTACTCCAACCGACGCGAGCCACGTGCTGGGGCGGCAGGCAAGCTGGGATGTGGCCGCTTCTGAGAAAGCGCTGATGCTTCTGGCAAAACGGCGTATTGGTACCGGGGAACCCCTTGCTAGAGACGCGCTACACCTTGCTCAGATGATCGTGGATCAGGTGACATCACAGACCGTCTCAACCTTGTTAGAGACTGTTTTTTGCGAAGACCCCGGGTTTAAAACCGATGCGGTGGACGTCGCCAACCACCCGTTGGTCCGACGCGCCTTGGCCGGGCATCGCGGGTTGATCGCCTTGGATGCGTCGATCAATGTTGACGTGGTTGGGTTAGGGGCCTCTGCCGCAACGTACTACCCAGCCGTTGGCGAGCATTTGAACCGGCCCGTATTGCTCCCGAAGCATGCAGAAGTGGCCAATGCAATCGGAGCTGTTGTGGGGCGCTTGTCGGAACGGCTTCAAGGACATGTCACGGCTCCAAGCGAAGGCTTGTTTCGTGTCCACCTAGACAGCGGTCCGCAGGATTTTCGATCGGTGGAGGAGGCATTGTGCCTGCTTGAAAAAACTCTATCGGAGCGTGCGCGCCAGACGATTGAGCGGGCAGGCGCTGTGGACGTCACTGTAAAGACGTCACGCGATGTACGTTCAACTCAGGTGGAAAACCGCAAAGTCTTTGTGGAGGCAGAAATCTCGGTTGAGGCCACAGGACGCCCGCGCATTGCCGCATAGCTGGGGGCCGATAAAGCCCCCATTACGCCGTGTTAGACAGCCTCTGCTGTGCGCTTGGGCAGAACCCAATCAGGACGCGGAAAATGGCAGGTGTACCCATTGGGAATTCGCTGCAAATAATCCTGATGTTCTGGTTCGGCTTCCCAAAACTCGCTGACGGGCTCAACTTCAGTGACCACTTTTCCTGGCCAAAGCCCGGATGCGTTAACATCAGCGATTGTATCGATCGCAATCTGCTTTTGCGTCTCGTCGACAAAGTAAATGGCGGAACGATAGCTCATGCCAACATCGTTGCCTTGGCGATTAACCGTCGTGGGATCGTGAATTTGAAAGAACAGTTCAAGCAGGGCGCGAAAGCTGGTCTTGTTTGGGTCGAATTGAATCTCAATCGCCTCAGCATGAGTGCCGTGGTTTTTGTAGGTCGCGTTGGGAACGTCCCCACCAGTATACCCCACGCGGGTTGAGATTACGCCGGGTTGGTTGCGGATCAAGTCCTGCATGCCCCAGAAACAACCACCTGCCAAAACGGCTCGTTCAGAATGGTTCATTTAAACCTCCACTTGATTGATGTAGTCGCCGTATCCTTCGGCTTCCATGTCGTTGAGATGCACGAACCGCAGCGACGCCGAATTGATGCAATACCGCAGCCCACCTCGGTCCTGGGGACCATCCGGGAAAACATGCCCGAGGTGACTGTCGCCATGGGTAGAGCGTACTTCGGTGCGGATCATACCATGGCTCACGTCTTTCAATTCTTGCACATGAGCGGGCTCGATCGGCTTGGTAAAACTTGGCCAGCCGCAGCCGGATTCATATTTGTCTGACGACGCAAAGAGCGGCTCTCCGGATACGATATCAACATAGATACCCGGTTCTTTGTTGGACAGAAGCTTGCCAGTGCCAGGACGTTCCGTGCCTGAGTTCTGGGTCACATAGAATTCTTCTTCCGACAGCTGCGCGATGGCTTCGGGGTTTTTGGTGTATTCCGTCATAGCGTCTCTCGTTCGGTGACCTTCGATCTGAAGATGGTGTGCCACAGGGCAGTTTCAAAGAAAAAATGCACCGTCGTGTGGCATTGCGATGCGCCGCGCCGCAATCGCGCAGATATTCGACTATTAAAATATAGCTCGCAATGAAAAAGGGCCGCTCACGGAGCGACCCTTTGAATGCCATTGCGACAGGTTTGTGATCAGGCTTCGCCGTTCACACTGTCTTTCAAAGCTTTGGCGATGGTCATTTTCACAACCTTGTCCGCCTCTTTCATGAATTTCTCACCGGTTGCCGGGTTGCGCACTTCACGCTCCGGACGCTCGCGGCAGTAGATTTTGCCAACACCCGGCAAAGTCACAGCGCCACCGCCGGATACTTCGCGTGTGATGAGATCACAGACCGCTTCCAGCGCAGTGCCTGCAGTTTTCTTGTCGCTGCCCATTTGGTCGGCCAGCGCGGCAACCAGTTGTGTTTTGGTCATCGGTTTGGACATTATTTTTTCTCCTTACGACTGCCCGATTTGTAGGGCCTCATCGCAGAATACTACCGGTATGTTGTGGTCAAACACAACGGATAGACACCCAAAACAAAGGGGTTTCGGCCATTTTTCGTCGAAATTCGATGCTTTTCAGGGTCAAAGAAACGCGGTTTCGTCGAAAGAACGTAATTTTCGACTGTGCAACCTTTCAAGCGGCATGCCCCGCAGCGCTTCCATGGCCCGTATACCAATTTGCAGATGGCGTGAAACCTGTGTTTTGTAGAAATCCGATGCCATGCCCGGAAGCTTTAACTCTCCATGCAATGGTTTGTCAGACACGCACAAAAGCGTCCCATAGGGAACCCGGAACCTATATCCATTGGCCGCGATGGTGGCACTTTCCATATCCAATGCGACGGCCCGAGATTGGCTGAGACGTTGCACAGGGCCAGATTGGTCACGCAACTCCCAGTTGCGGTTGTCGATTGTCGCAACAGTACCTGTCCGCATCACGCGTTTCAGATCGTAACCTTCGAGCTGGGTGACATCTGCGACCGCCTGTTCCAGAGCCACTTGGATTTCCGCCAATGCCGGGATTGGCGTCCAGATCGGTAAGTCATCGTCCAAGACGTGGTCTTCGCGCAGATAGGCATGGGCCAACACAAAATCGCCAAGGGCTTGTGTGTTCCGCAGACCGGCGCAATGGCCCACCATCAGCCAGGCATGTGGGCGTAGAACGGCAATATGGTCGGTCGCCGTCTTTGCATTGGACGGGCCGACACCGATGTTGACCAAGGTGATGCCGTGACCATCCGCGCGTTTCAGGTGATACGTCGGCATCTGAGGCATTTTGGCGCTTTCGGGAATCTCTGCCGTTGCGTCCGAAATCTCATGATTGCCGGTACTGACAAAACTTGTGTAACCGGATTTTGGGTCGGCCAACATCTCGCGCGCGTAGGCTTCGAATTCTGAAACATAGAACTGGTAGTTCGTGAACAGCACGTGATTTTGAAAATGCTCTGCGTCCGTCGCCGTATAGTGTGACAAGCGTGCCAGCGAATAGTCCACCCGTTGCGCGGTGAACAAGGCCAACGGTCCTACGCCATCCGGCGCGGTGTAGGTGCCGTTCACAATGTCATCGTTTGTCGTCGCAAGGTCCGGGACATCAAACGTGTCCCGCAGTGAAAAGCCTGCAGCGCCGTCTTGTGGGACCGTGATATCATCGCGATTTGCGACTGCAAAATGCACAGGAATTGGCGTATCCGAAAACCCGATTTCGACCGGCTGCCCGTGGTTCTTTATCAACAATTGGATTTGCTGGACCAGATAATTTCTGAACAAGTCCGGGCGGGTAATTGAGCTGGCATAGGTTCCAGGCGCCGAGACATGGCCAAAGCTCAACCGACTGTCGACGCGGGTGAAGGACGGATTGTTAAAGCGGATCTCTGGATAGAACGCACGGTAGTGCACATCGCCTTTGGGACCGTTTTGCATGACATCGGCAAAAGCAGTGCTCAGAAAATCTGTTGCGCATTCGTATAGATCCACAAGACGCTGAACCGCGGCCTCGGCATCCGTGAATTTTTCATGGGACGGGGCAGTGGGTGACTTGAACGTCATTTAGAACCTTCAATTACTGGAATTTTCTTGAATTGGGTGACATCTACAAGGCCGAGATCGGAAATTCGGATCTCTGGGATGACCACCAATGCCAACAGGGAATGCTGCATGTAGGCGTTGTTGAGGCTGCATCCGCAGGTTTCCATTGCCTCGACCATCTTCTGCGCTTTGGCGGCGACTTCGACTGCGGGTTGATCTGACATCAATCCAGCAATCGGTAGCTCAACCAAAGCCAGCTCCAGCCCATCGCGGAAAATTGTGATTCCGCCACCGACTTCCGCCAGACGATTGGCCGCCAAGGCCATCTGCGCGCGGTCTGTACCGACGACAATCATATGGTGGCTGTCATGGGCCACTGTGGAAGCCATTGCCATGTTGCCCGTGTAGCCAAAACCCGAGACGAAAGCATTTGTAACGCCGCCTGTGCCCCGATGACGTTCGACCAAGGCGATTTGGCATACGTCACCGTCCCCTTCGACAAGCCCATCAATCACCGAAAGCTCGGCCTGCAGCGCTTTTGTCGGTGCTTGGTTTTCAACAACACCAATGACATTGGCTGTTACAGTGTTTGCGCCGTCTGGCGCCTGAATTTCAAAGTCACCCGCCTGCAATTCATGACCTAAGTGAACCGTTCCACGTGCGTGGTCAGGCCAATCCAAATGGGGGCAATTGACCTTGATAGAGCCTGTTTCCGCGACGATCTGACCTCGGGCTATCACCAGCTCGATGGGCAGTTCAATCAGATCAGATGTAAGGATCACATCGGCTCTTCGCCCGGGTGTGAGCGAGCCTAGCTCGCGCTCCAGGCCGAAGTGTGTGGCCGTGTTAATGGTGGCCATCTGCAACGCGACCAGCGGGTCGCAGCCACATGCAATAGCGTGGCGCACGACACGGTTCATATGGCCGTCGTTTACAAGTGTCCCCGAGTGGCAGTCATCGGTGCACAGGATGAAGGAACGACTATCCAGCCCTTTTTCGGTAACAGCGGTAATTTGGCTCTCCACGTCATACCAGGCAGAGCCAAGCCGCATCATGGCGCGCATACCTTGGCGCGTTCGCGCGATTGCGTCCGCCTCGCTGGTACCTTCGTGATCGTCAGCTGGGCCACCCGCAACATATGCCGCGAAATTGGGGCCCAGGTCAGGAGAGGCGTAGTGTCCGCCAACCGTTTTATTGGCACGCTGGGCGGCTGCGATTTCTGACAGCATCTTTGGGTCGGCATTGGCAACGCCGGGAAAGTTCATCATTTCCCCCAGACCAATGATACCTGGCCAGGCCATTGCTTCGGCCACATCGTCGGGGGTTATCTCGAACCCAGTAGTCTCTAACCCGGGCGCCGAGGGGGCGCAGCTGGGCATTTGCGTGTAGATATTGACGGGCTGCATCAACGCCTCGTCGTGCATCAACCGCACACCTTCGAGCCCCATAACATTCGCGATCTCATGCGGGTCGGTGAACATTGTAGTTGTGCCATGCGGAATAACAGCGCGTGCGAATTCGGCCGGCGTCAACATCCCGCTTTCGACGTGCATATGGGCGTCACACAAGCCGGGGACCATAAACCGACCCTCGGCTTCGATCACTTCGGTATCGGGACCACAGCAATAGGAGGCGTCGGAACCGACATAAGCGATGCGCCCACATTTGATTGCTATGTCATGATTGGGCAGGATTTCGCGGGTGTGCACATTCACCCATTGTCCGCCGCGAATGACGGTATCGGCGGGTGCGCGGCCTGCGGCCACCTCGATCAGCTGTGCGGCGACGTCGGGCCAACTCGGGAACAGGTTCTCTGACATGGTGTATGTTCGTCCGTTTGCGCCACCAAGTTCAAGCGTAACTTGTACCGTTTCATCAAAAGGTCATGCAAAAATAGGAAGAAAGTCCCATGGATATCGTCATTCACCACAACCCCGCCTGTGGCACGTCGCGCAACACGCTGCAATTGATCAAAGACGCCGGTTATGAGCCGACTGTTGTGGAGTACATTGACACTGGATGGACGCGACCACAGCTGCTGGCTTTGTTTGCAGCTGCCAGTCTGACGCCCCGACAAGCCTTGCGCACCACCAAGTCTCCGGCAAAGGAACTGGGCTTGCTCGATCCAAGCGTGCCTGATGAGGTGCTGCTTGACCACATGATGGAACATCCTGTCTTGGTCAATCGGCCGATTGTTGCCTGTAAAAACGGTGTCAAACTGTGCCGCCCGTCTGGGGCGGTCTTGGATTTGTTGGACAATTGGCCCCAAGGTCCGTGGGCCAAAGAAGACGGGACCGTATTGATTGATGCAAACGGCAACCGCGTTCCAGAATGATTTGCGGCCAGTGCCGATCGCGGGCATGGTGTTTGAATGGATAGCGACACATGAGATGCGGACAGAATTGACCGGTTCTTATGTGGGTACGGTCGGAACCTGATGGTGCGTGATGATGTCATCGGCGCTGATCTGTCCAAAAGACTGATGATCACGCAAGCAGGAGACCTAGAATGACCGCCCAAGACCAACCGATTGTTACGATTTCCTATTGCATCGGCTGCAATTGGTTGCTGCGGGCATCCTGGATGGGACAGGAGCTGTTGTCGACGTTTCAATCGCAGCTTGGCGGGGTCACATTGGTGCCCAGTGACATCGGTGGCACTTATGAAATCCGCATTGGTGAGAGTGTCCTGTGGGAACGCAAACGCGATGGCGGTTTTCCGGATGTCAAAGAGCTGAAATCACGGGTGCGCGATCATATCGCCCCGGATCAAGACCTTGGGCACTTGGATCGTCCCTAAAACACGGCTAGGCGCTTGCCTTGTTGGACGCGTGAACGCATCTATAGGTCATGAATAAAACTTTGTTATGTCTTGGCTTTGGGTATTCGGCGCGCGCATTGGCGCAGCGGCTTGTTCCTGAAGGGTGGCGTGTTCTTGGCACCAGCCGGGAAGGTCACTGCGTCGATGGTCTGCAAACTGTAAAATGGCCGGGAACCGCGCTGCCGCTTGGCGGGGTGACGCATGTCTTGTCTTCCATAGCGCCCACCGACAGTGGCGATCCGGTTTTACCAAGCTTGGTTGATCAATTGGGCGCGCAGAAACTCGACTGGGTCGGCTACCTGTCTACAACTGCTGTATATGGCGACCACGGTGGCGCTTGGGTCGATGAGGAAACTGAACTTGCCCCAAGCACCAAGCGCGGGCATTGGCGGGTTGCTGCAGAACGCGCGTGGCAATCCAGCGGGCTGCCTGTGCATGTATTTCGCCTGGCCGGGATTTACGGGCCGGGGCGTGGACCGTTCTCCAAGGTGAAATCAGGACGAGCCCGTCGTATTATCAAACCAAACCAAGTTTTTTCCCGGATTCACGTGGAAGATATCGCGTTGGTTTTGGCGGCATCAATCGCGCGTCCCGCGCCTGGGGCCGTTTACAATGTGTGTGATGACGTTCCGGCGCCGCCACAGGATGTCATTGGCTATGCCGCTGAACTGTTGAAACGTCCGCTGCCGCCGATTGTTGAATTTGATACGGCCGACATGTCGCCCATGGCACGCAGTTTTTATGCCGAGAACAAGCGTGTGCGTAACGCCCGGAT
This sequence comes from uncultured Paracoccaceae bacterium, assembly GCA_947497985.1. Lineage (GTDB taxonomy): Bacteria > Pseudomonadota > Alphaproteobacteria > Rhodobacterales > Rhodobacteraceae > Epibacterium. Next base: position 235,827 of record CANMIX010000001.1, on the reverse strand, counting down.
CAAATCTGAGCTGGGTGTACAATTGATGTATCCGGACTATCGCAGCGGTCTTGATGCGCTGGTTGACCTCGAGGATTAACCGCTATTTGGATCACTTTATCGTAACCTATATGCTACCTATTTACAGGTTACACTGACTTTCGACCGGCTTAATGTTGTTTTGTCGGTTACGTCTTCGATTCCCGAAGTGATCTTGGCCGACGCTGAACGAGAGCAACAGTCAGGTAGAAATATGCCCCTTATCGAAGTCAAAGTATTCAAAGACGAGCTGAACACTGCACAATCCGAGGAACTGATCGCCAAAATCACCGATGCTGTCACCGAAGTGACCAGTGAAAAACTGCGTGATGTGACTTGGGTGGTAATCGAAGAAGTAAAAGACGGCCAATGGGGCGTGGGCGGCAAAGCGCTGGGCCTGCCGGACGTCAAAGCGATCATGTCGAGCTAACGTTTAAGCCCTCTGCGTGGGTAGGGGGCTTTAACCGCGCCGCGCGGCAAGATCGACAACGCCAAGCGCGTCCAGCACCTTGGCCTCAATCTGATCCGCGTTCATGGCGGCGACGTCATACATGTCCTTGGGGCTGGCCTGATCAATGAAGGTGTCAGGCAGCACCATGGAGCGGAACTTGAACCCCGCATCAAACACGCCTTCGTCTGCCAACAGCTGCGACACATGTGAGCCAAAGCCACCGACAGCGCCTTCTTCGACGGTGATCATGGCTTCGTGGTTCGCCGCAAGATCCAAAATCATGTCGCGGTCCAAGGGTTTGGCAAAACGCGCATCTGCAATGGTCGGGGTGATACCCTTTGCCGCCAAAGCCTCAGCCGCTTTTTGCACTTCGGACAAACGGGTCCCAAAGGACAAGATGGCAATCCGTGCGCCGTTCTGAACGATGCGCCCTTTGCCGATCTCAAGCACCTGTGGTTCTTCGGGTAGGTCAACCCCAACCCCTTCACCGCGTGGGTAACGGAAGGCAATTGGACCATCGTCATAATCCGCAGCCGTTTTGACCATATGCACCAGCTCTGCTTCATCGGCGGCGGCCATGACCACCATTCCCGGCAGGTTGGTCATAAAGGCGATGTCAAAAGATCCTGCATGTGTGGCGCCATCGGCGCCGACCAGACCTGCGCGGTCAATTGCGAAACGGACAGGCAGACGTTGGATGGCGACGTCATGTACGATCTGATCATACCCACGCTGCAGGAAGGTCGAATACATCGCGCAGAAGGGTTTCATACCGCCTGCCGCCAGCGCAGCGCTGAAGGTCACACCGTGTTGTTCGGCAATGCCGACGTCAAAGGTGCGCGATGGGTAGCGTTCCGCCATCAGGTTCAACCCGGTGCCATCTGGCATGGCGGCAGTCACGGCGCAGATCTTGTCATCCTTGGCTGCCAGCTGCGCCAGTGCGTCACCAAAGACCGACGTGTATGACGGCGCGTTAGATGGCGCTTTTTTCTGTTTGCCGGTCACGACGTCGAATTTGGCGGTGGCGTGCCCCTTGTCACGGGCTGCCTCTGCTGGTGCGTAGCCTTTGCCTTTTTTGGTCAGAACATGGATCAAAACGGGGCCGTTCGCGCGGGCTTTAACGGTGCGCAGCACGGGCAGCAGTTGGTCCATATCGTGACCGTCAATCGGGCCGAGGTATGAGAAGCCAAGCGCTTCAAACATGGTGCCACCAACCGCCATGCCTTTGAGCATGTCTTTGGCGCGTTTGGCCCCTTCGCGGAAAGGTTCGGGCAGCAGAGACACCGCGCCCTTGGCCACGGCTTTTAAATCGTGGAACGGTTCTTCGGCATAGATGCGCGACAGATAAGACGACAGGGCGCCAACGGGGGGCGCAATCGACATTTCATTGTCATTCAGGATCACGATCATTCGCTTGCCCAAATGGCCTGCGTTATTCATCGCCTCAAATGCCATACCCGCCGACATCGAGCCATCGCCAATAACAGCAATAGCATCACCATTTCCTTCGGGGATCACGCCACCCAGATCACGGGCGACGGAAAATCCCAGGGCGGCTGAGATCGATGTGGAACTGTGGGCCGCACCAAAGGGGTCATAGGGGCTTTCGCTGCGTTTGGTAAAACCGGACAGGCCGTCCTTCATGCGCAATGTGCGAATGCGGTCGCGACGCTCGGTTAGGATTTTATGCGGATAGCTTTGATGGGACACGTCCCAGATGACTTTGTCCTTGGGGGTGTCAAACACCGAGTGCAAGGCGACGGTCAATTCAACCACACCGAGACCAGCCCCCAGATGTCCACCCGTTTCAGACACGGCAGAAATCGTTTCAGAGCGCAGTTCCTGGGCAACCTGAGCAAGCTGCGCATCGCTCAATTGTTTCAAATCCGCCGGGCGGTTGATTTGATCCAAGAGCGGTGTGTTGGGCCGTTCCGACATGGTAGGCAGTGCTCCTCAGGGGGTCCGTGTTAGCTATCGCGCGCAATAACGAAATGCGCGGCTTGCTTCAAGGTTTCTGCATCCCCACCATAGGGATGTAGTGCCGCAGCGGCGTCTTGCACCAAATCATCAGCGCGAGATTTCGCCGCATCTAATCCAAGCAATGAAACAAATGTGGCTTTGCCCGCGTTTGCGTCCTTGCGCAGGGCCTTGCCGACCTTGGCAATGTCCCCTTCGACATCCAAAATGTCATCAGCGATTTGAAACGCAAGGCCAAGCGCGCGAGCATAGCGTTGCAAGGGCTCGGTGTTATCACCTGCAAGGACCGCGCCCGCCATGGCGGACCATTCAATAAGGCAGCCCGTTTTGCGTTGCTGCAAACGGGTTATTTGGTCGAGATCCAGCGGCTGTTGGGCGCTCTCAGCGGCGATATCGAGCATTTGCCCTGAGACCATGCCGTCTTTGCCTGCGGCCTTTGCCAAGCTGCGGACAAGGTCCAGTGCATGTTCACCAACCACGGGTTCAGCCAGCAGTTCAAAGGCAAACCCTTGCAGGCTGTCGCCGGCCAGAACCGCCATGGCCTCGTCCCATTTGCGGTGAACCGTAGGCTGGCCACGGCGCAGGTCATCATCGTCCATGCAGGGCAGGTCGTCATGCACCAAGGAATAGGCATGCACACATTCTATGGCCAATGCCGCGTTCAGGGCGGCTTCCTGTGAAACACCGTGCAAACGTGCGCTTTCCAACACCAGAAACCCGCGCAGCATCTTGCCGCCCGCAATCGCGTAACGCATCGCTGCATGCAGCGTGTCACCGCCGCTGAGACGAGTTTCCGCAAAAGCGGAGATTGTCGTCTGTGCGTTTTTAAGCGCCGCACCAAATTCCGCAGGGGCCGTCATTGCTTAGCCTGCATCCAGCGGCTGTGTGCCGGTTGGGGCACCGTTGGCATCCAACGTGATGGCGGCAACTTTTTCTTCGGCGCGCTTCAGCTCATCTTCGCAGCGTTTTTTCAACGCGGCGCCGCGTTCATAAAGAGCGATCGAAGCGTCCAAGGCCACGTCACCGCGTTCCAGCTGGTCCACAACAGTTTCCAGCTCACGCATGGCCTGTTCAAAGCTCAACTCTTCGACGGGTGTCTGGGTCATGGTCCTGCCTTTATCAATTCGTCTACATGCGCCGACGTTGCGGCGGTCAGCGCGTTCAGATCATATCCGCCTTCCAAAGTCGAGACGATACGGCCACCGCAGACCTCCTGCGCAATTTTGCAGAGTTCCGCCGTTAGCCACCCAAAATCCGCGGTTGCCCAATTCAGGTTTGCCAGTGGATCGTCGCGATGCGCGTCAAAGCCAGCGGATATGATGATCAGCTCCGGTTTGAAATCACGAATGCGAGGGAACGCGATGTTTTGAAAGGCCGTGCGCATCTCGGCACTGCCGGATTCGGGTGGCAGTGGCATATTGAGGATCTGTCCATGGTTGCCGTCCTCATCCTCACGTCCTGATCCGGGCCACAGCGGCATCTGCTGAGATGTTACAAACAGTGCGCGCCCCTCGTCCCACAGGATGTCTTGGGTTCCGTTGCCATGGTGTACGTCAAAATCGACAACCGCGACGCGGTTCAATCCGTGGTGATCCAAGGCGTGTTTTGCCGCCAGAGCGGCATTTCCGAACAGGCAGAACCCCATCGCGGTTTCGGTCTCGGCGTGATGCCCAGGGGGGCGAATGGCAGCAAAGGCGTTTTGGACCTCTCCGCTTAGGACAAGGTCAACCGCACGCACTGCTGCACCGGCTGCGCGATAGGCCGCGTTCAATGATCCGGGTGACAGGAATGTATCACCGTCGATCTGTTTTAACCCTTCAAACGGCAGGTCATCGCGTAGATCATCAAGGTAGGACTTTGGATGGATGCGCAACAGGTCGTCTTCGGCGGCCATCGGCGCAGTGACACGGCGTAGATTCTTGCCTTCGAGACCATGCAGGACATGTTCCAACCGGGCCACCCGTTCTGGATGCCCCTCGGGTGTCACATGCGACAGGCAGTCCGCATGGGTGATCAATGCTGTTGTCAAAGCGACACTCCATCTACGTTTGTGTGAGCACCGTAAATGTCTGACGATAACAGCATCAAGGGGCTGTCGCTCCCACTGTCGAAATCGTCAACGCAGGGTCCCTGCAGGTGTCAGTCGGGCGCCAACATATACCCGGCACCACGCACAGTTTGCAGGTATTGCGGTTGCTTGGGGTTGGGCTCGATCTTGCGACGCAATCGCGTGATTTGAACATCAACGGCGCGTTCCTGTGCCTGGCCACGATCGCGGCCCAGGTCTTCGACGAGTTTGGCACGGGTAACCGCTTCGTTCGGTTGGGCCGAGAAGATCTTCATCAGCTGGCTTTCCGTGCTGGTCAAGCGCACCAAGTCCTGGCCTTGCCACATCTCGCCACGTTCGATGTCATAACGGATGTCTCCAAGGTGCAGCACTTTGGGGGCAGTATCTTCGGGCTTGGCCTCGGGCATCCGACGCAAAATGGCGTTGATGCGCAGCAACAGCTCTTTGGGTTCGAAAGGTTTCGCCAGATAGTCATCCGCGCCCGCTTCCAAACCAGCAATTCGGTTCTCTGTCTCGCCCTGTGCGGTCAGCAGCAGAATGGGCGTGGTATGGGTTTCCCGCAGCGCTTTGGTCAGGGAAATCCCGTCTTCGCCGGGCATCATCACGTCCAGAACAATTAGATCAAAATCCAACCCCGACAGGACCCGACGCGCATGTTGTGCGTCCCGCGCTGCTGTCACCAGAAAACCCGACCGCATTAGAAATTTTTTGAGCAGCTCGCGGATCCGCTCGTCGTCATCCACAATTAACAGGTGGGCATCGCAATTCATGAACTCGTTTCCCGAAGTTTGGTGTAGGCACGGCGCATATCGGCATCCATCATTGCTTCTAGCACCTTTCTAAACCCTTGTACCGCCTCTGGTCCCGCTTCTTTATAGGCGGCACGCATTCGCGCACGTTGCGCGTTAGACAGTTCGGCTTCAAGGGTTTTTCCTGCTTCGGTCAAGAATAGATGACGTTCACGTTTGTCGGCTGTGCCAACCCGGCTCTCGACCAGCCCGTCTTCGATCAGGGCGCGTAGAACCCGGTTGAGCGATTGTTTGGTGACGCCAAGGATGGACAAAAGGTTGTTCACCGTTGTTCCCGGTGCGCGGTTGATAAAGTGGATGGCGCGGTGATGTGCACGCCCATATGCCAGCTTTGCAAGGATGCGATCAGGATCGGCGGTAAAGCCCTGATAGGCAAAGAACATCGCCTCGATGCCTTGCCGCAATTGTTCATCCGTCAAAAACAGCAGGCTTTCACCGCTGTTGAATTGGCCGCTCCGCCCATCTGACATAGTATGCCTCATCATCTTTTTGTTTGCGGGAGCTTATGTCAGTGATGTTGACATTCCAAGGGTGAAGATGTATCGAATCGCAGATTTGGCGCAACTATATGTCTTAATGTGATGTTGCGGACGCAATAATTGAAATAGCAATGACCCTCGGGAGGGTGCGGGATGACAGCATATGATGACCGTGATGGTCTGATCTGGATGGATGGTGAGCTGATCGATTGGCGGGATGCAAAGGTGCATCTTTTGACCCACGCGATGCACTATGCCTCTTCCGTGTTTGAAGGCGAGCGCGCCTATAACGGTAAGATTTTCAAGAGCCGTGCCCACTCGGAACGTTTGATCGCTTCGGCTGAAGCGTTGGATATTCCACTGCAATACACCGTCGACGAAATCGAAAAAGCCAAAGAGGAAACCCTGAAAGCTTCGGGCCTTGAGGACGCGTATGTGCGGGCCTTGGTCTGGCGCGGATCGGGCGAAGACATGGGCGTGGCATCGGCCAAAAACCCGGTACACTTGGCCGTCGCGATCTGGGGTTGGGGCGCATATTATGGCGATGCTAAGATGCAGGGCGCCAAGCTGGATATCGCAGAATACAAACGCCCAAGCCCGGAAACCATCCCGGTCCATGCCAAGGCGGCGGGTCTGTACATGATCTGCACGATCTCCAAGCACAAGGCCGAGGCCAAAGGTTGCTCGGATGCGTTGTTCATGGATTATCGCGGCTATGTGGCCGAAGCGACTGGTGCAAATATCTTCTTTGTCAAAGACGGCGAAGTCCATACGCCGCTGCCGGACTGTTTCCTGAACGGTATTACCCGCCAGACTGTGGTGCAGATGCTTAAAGACAAAGGCATCACTGTGCATGAGCGTCATATCATGCCGGAAGAGATGGAAGAGTTTGAACAGTGCTGGCTGACTGGCACTGCAGCCGAGGTCACGCCAGTTGGCGAAATCGGCCCCTACACGTTTGAGGTCGGCGCGTTGACCCGTGAGATTGCTGAAGACTACGAGGCGCTGGTGCGCGCCTAAGATCTTCAGAACTTGAGATGTAAAAAGGCGTACGGTGCAAACTGCGCGCCTTTTTCTTGTGATGGGTGATCACCCGCCTTTGGGATCGATCAAAGGCTTGGCCTTGCCTCGTTTAACGCCCAGCTGACGTTCCCGCAGGATCACAACCACATTGGCAAAAATCACCAACCCGGCGCCTGCCAGAACGACAAGGGCGGGCCATTCGTCAAACCACAGATACCCAATCACCAGCGCAAAAATCATCGAGGCATAGTCATAAGGGGCCAGCAGCGATGCAGGCGCGAAGCGATAGGACGCGGTTACCAGAATCTGCGCAACACCGCCGATGATTCCGCAAGCGATCAACAGGCCAAGCGTATGCGGTGGCGGCATCACCCAGCCAAACGGTAAGGTGAACAATGACAGGGCCGATGCGGTTAGGGAGAAGTAGAAGACAATAGCGGCTGTGGCTTCCACCTGCGCCATCTTGCGAAGATGGATCTGCACAAAACTGCGGGCAGCGGCGGATGCAAGGATGCATAGGCTGCCAATCAACGCTGTGTCCTTCATTGATTGCTGAGCGCCCAGTTGCGGCGACAACATTATCAAGACGCCCAACAGGCCGATGGCGACAGCGCTGATCCGTATGAAGCGGATGCGTTCTCCCAACAGCAGGGCAGCAAGAACGAGTGTAAAAATGGGCGTCGCATAGCTCAGAGCGGTGGCTTCGGGCAGGGACAGCAACCCGAGACCGACAAAATTGAACCCCATCGCAGTGCTACCGACCAGCCCGCGCCACGCATGAAGGCCCGGATTACGGGTTTTTAGCCCCTGTGAAAGCTCTCCGCGAAGCGCAAGCCAGATAACGATCACGGGCAAGGCGGAAAACGAGCGGAAGAAAACAACTTCACCCGTTGGGACGGTCTGCACGGTTTCCTTTACGATGCCGGCCATCACCGTAAACATGCCAATTGCAACGGTTTTATAAAGGATTCCGCGGCCTGGCTTATTCTGCGTCAGCGATGTGTTTGAGGTATTTTGTGAGACCTGAGCCATAGGCCGACTGTGCAGCCTATGGGGTAAAATAACAATGACGCACCGCTTATTGGTACATTGTTTTTACGACGCGATTTGACTTAGCCAATGCGACCTTGGTTCGCGCCAATCTGACCACGGTGCAGCAGCAGGTGATCGAGGATTACACAGGCCATCATGGCCTCGGCGACCGGAACCGCACGGATACCAACGCAGGGGTCGTGGCGACCTTTGGTGACAACTTCGACCGGTGATCCGTCTTTACGAATGGATTGGCGTGGGGTCAGGATTGATGACGTGGGCTTGACTGCAAAGCGCACAACCACGTCCTGCCCAGTTGAAATTCCACCCAAAATTCCGCCAGCGTGATTGGAGGAATAGACCGGTTCACCGTCGTTCCCCAAAAAGATCTCATCCGCGTTTTCAGAGCCCTTCAGGCACGCAGCATTCATACCTTCGCCAATTTCCACGGCTTTTACGGCGTTGATAGACATCATTGCTGCGGCCAGATCAGTGTCGAGCTTGCCATAGACAGGCGCGCCGATGCCCGCAGGGACACCTTTGGCGACAACTTCGATCACGGCACCAACGGAATCATGTGCCTTGCGCAGACCCTGCAGATAGTCTTCCCAGTCCTGCACAGCGGCCGCGTCGGGGATCCAGAAATCGTTTTTCTCAATCGCGTCCCAGTCAAAGCGTGAGCGGTCAATTTCCATCTCACCCATCTGGGTCATGTAGCCCTTAATCTCTAACCCGGGAGCCAAGGCTTTGATTGCTTCACGTGCAACACCGCCTGCAGCGACGCGTGCTGCGGTTTCGCGAGCAGAAGACCGACCGCCGCCGCGATAGTCGCGGTTGCCGTATTTCTGGAAATAGGTGATGTCCGCATGACCGGGGCGGAAGGTTTGCGATATCTCACCATAGTCGCGCGAACGCTGGTCGGTGTTTTCGATCATCAGCTGGATCGGCGTTCCGGTGGACATGCCATCAAACACGCCCGACAGGATTTTGACCGCATCCGGTTCCTGACGCTGGGTTGTGTTCTTGTTTTGGCCAGGACGACGTTTGTCGAGCCAGACCTGCAGCATTTCAGGTGTAACCGGCACATTCGGCGGGCAGCCGTCAACGGTTGCACCCAAGGCAGGTCCGTGGCTTTCACCCCAGGTGGTGACGCGGAAGAGGTGGCCAAAGCTGTTCATCGACATGGGGTGCGGTCTCCTTTGCGCGATGTGCTTACCCTTGCGGCGGCGTGGCCTCAAGAGGGAAGGGGCGCTGGTGTGCGCCCCGCCAATTTCCGAGGCGTGCTTTACTCAGCAGCAATCGCAGGCGTTTCGGCCATGCGGGCACGGGTTTCCGTGATCATCAATGCTGCGCGCGCGGCCTCTTGGCCCTTTTGCACAAAATGCGCGCGGTAGATTTCGTTGTGATGATCTGTTTCCTGATAGTGATGTGGCGTCAGGGACACTGACAGGACCGGAACGCCGGTGTCCTGGCTGGCCCGCATCAACCCGTCAACAACCGCCTGCGCGACGAAATCATGACGATAGATGCCGCCATCAACCACAAAAGCAGCGCATGCGATGGCTGCGTATTTGCCGGTCTTGGCCAGATCCTGGGAAATCAACGGCATTTCAAACGCACCGGGAACATCAAAGACATCTACTTGATCTGCTGGGATTATTTCCAGAAAACCTTTGAGCGCTTGGTCGACGATATCTGAATGCCAGTTGGCTTTTACAAATGCATATCGGGTGTGTGTCATCGGTATCTCCTTTGGTTTGACACGTCACCCAAGGCGATAACGAACGACAGGTCGCACCGATGGCGCCACCTGACCGCACGTTCTCTTCCATCCGGACTTTAACCGTCGGCTCTGGCCTTTCACCAGATCTGCTGACACTTGACCAAAGGCCAAGCCGCTCGCGGGCTTATCGGGTCATGCCCGCATACCGCCGGTGGGGAATTTCACCCCGCCCTGAGAACAGCGCGACACTGCCAAGATGATTTTCAGAATGCAAGGGGTAACGAAAAGGGAGCGCTTCAGATCACTCTAATGGGATCGATTGAAACAGGCGGTGGTTGTTTTGCGCTGGGGGTCTAAGCTGGCGCGAACGAATCAGGAGACACCAAATGCGCTTGTTCCACGCCACCGCTTCGCCTTTTGTACGTAAAGTTCTGATTGTTTTGCACGAAACCGGACAGCTCAACGACGTGGAGCTGGAGACGGTAGTGACAACTCCATTAACGCCTGCCGATGGTTTGAAGCCGGCCAATCCAATGTCCAAGATTCCAGCTTTGGAGCGCCCGGATGGCGCGACATTGTACGACAGTCGTGTGATTTGTGAATTCTTGAACGAGCGGGCAGGGGCCTCGCTGTATGCGCGCGGCTGGGAGAGCAAAATCCTTGAGGCAACCGGGGATGGGATCAATGATTCCGCAGTGTTAATGTCCTACGAAAAGCGATTGCGTCCCGAAGGTCAGATCTGGGCCGACTGGTTGCAGGCGCAATCGGCCAAAGTCCTAGGTGGATGCGAAGCTTTGAACACGCGTTGGGTCAGCCATTTGAAAGGCCCCATGGATATCGGGCAGATATCGGTGGCATGTGCGCTGGACTACGTTGATTTTCGCCATCCTGAGGTGACGTGGCGCGACGGAAACGACCAGCTAGCGGACTGGTTTGCACATTTTTCGGAACGCGATAGCATGATCGCCACTAAACCCGCGTGAGATGGCAAAAAAACAAGCATTAGGCCTTGAAGCGGCATAAAAGACTCATCAAATAACCTGGCAAATCGCGTTAACTATGTGAAAGAAACGCCACACTGGCAGGCCCTGCGCCGCTTTGACCGCTAGACGAACGCACTTCTCCCCGCTAGACACCCGCTGAGGCACTGCCTTAAGTGGTGGTGTACGCGCATGTTTGCCCTAAGCGGGCGCTTGAATTGGAGAAGCCTCGTGTCCCACGCAGAAGATACCGAAGGAACCCGGAGAGATTTCCTCTACTACGCCACTGCAGGCGCTGGGGCCGTTACGGCCGGTGCCGCCGTCTGGCCGTTGGTCAATCAAATGAATCCATCCGCCGATGTTCAGGCCTTGTCGTCGATTTTTGTCGACGTTTCAGGCGTTGAACCGGGTACACAGTTGACTGTGATGTTCCTCGGCAAACCGGTCTTTATCCGCCACCGTACCGGTGCAGAAATCGAAAAAGCACGCCTGCAGGACCAAGAAGCCGAAGGAAGCTTCCCTGACCCAGTTGCGCGCAACGCGAATATTTCCGACCCGTCAGCCTCTGCGGAAGACGCAAACCGGGTTCTGCCTTCACCGGAAGGCGAAGCACCGGGCGCTTGGATCGTTCAAATGGGTGTTTGCACTCACTTGGGTTGTGTTCCCTTGGGCGATGCTGGTGATTTTGATGGGTGGTTCTGCCCATGTCACGGTTCGCACTATGACCTTGCTGGTCGTATCCGCAAAGGTCCCGCACCTGAAAACCTGCCGATCCCGCCTGTAAGCTGGGACAACGGCCTGACACTTAAAATCGGTTAAGGGAGAACCTGATGTCCGGAATTCCTCACGACCACTACGAACCCAAGACCGGTGCTGAGAAGTGGCTGCACAGCCGTCTTCCCGTAGTAGGCCTGATCTACGACACCATCATGATCCCAACCCCCAAGAACCTGAACTGGTGGTGGATCTGGGGCATCGTATTGGCATTTTGTCTGGTGCTGCAAATCGTCACCGGTATCATCTTGGTGATGCATTACACGCCGCACGTCGACATGGCGTTTGCAAGCGTTGAACACATCATGCGTAATGTGAACGGCGGTCATATGATCCGTTATGTTCACATGAACGGCGCATCGCTGTTCTTTGTCGCAGTTTACATCCACATTTTCCGTGGTCTGTTCTACGGCTCTTACAAGGCGCCACGCGAAATCACGTGGATTGTTGGCATGCTGATCTATCTGTTGATGATGGGCACGGCCTTTATGGGTTACGTTCTACCTTGGGGACAGATGTCCTTCTGGGGCGCGACTGTGATCACCGGCCTGTTTGGTGCGATCCCTGTTGTGGGTGAGCCGATCCAAACATTGCTGTTGGGTGGTCCAGCCGTTGGCAACGCGACACTGAACCGCTTCTTCTCGCTGCACTACCTGCTGCCGTTTGTGATTGCCGGTCTGGTGATCGTTCATATCTGGGCGTTCCACACCACAGGCAACAACAACCCGACCGGTGTTGATGTGCGCAAAGGCTCCAAGGAAGAAGCAGAAAAAGACACGCTGCCGTTCTGGCCATATTTTGTGATCAAGGATTTCCTGGGTCTGGCCGTTGTGCTGGTTATCTTTTGGGCAATCGTTGGCTTCATGCCGAACTATCTGGGTCACCCCGATAACTACATCGAGGCGAACCCGCTGGTCACACCGGCACACATCGTTCCGGAATGGTACTTCCTGCCGTTCTACGCGATCCTGCGTGCCTTCACCGGCGAAGTCTGGGTGGTGCAAATCGCATCCTTCGTCACCGGTGGCATCGTGGACGCCAAGTTCTTTGGTGTTCTGGCGATGTTCGGTGCGATTATCGCAATGGCGCTGGCGCCTTGGCTGGATACCTCCAGCGTACGTTCCGGCAAGTATCGTCCGCAGTTCAAATGGTGGTTCCTGCTGCTGATCATCGACTTCTTTGCCCTGATGTGGCTGGGTGCGATGCCTGCTGAGGAACCCTATGCGTCGCTGTCGCTGATCGCATCGGCCTATTGGTTCGGCTATTTCTTTGTCATCCTGCCGCTGTTGGGTGTGATCGAGAAGCCCGAAGCAATGCCCGCAACAATCGAAGAGGATTTCGACGCCCATTACGGCAAGAAGTCCGAAGCTACTCCTGCTGAGTAAGAAGAAGGACAGCTACCAATGTTCAAGAAACTTGTAACCGGTGCTGCCTTTGCTTTGGCACTCGTCCCTGCTGCATCTTTTGCAGCAGGTGGTGGGGATCAGCACATCGAGGACTTCGCCTTTTCGTTTGAAGGTCCCTTCGGTTCTTATGACCAAAATCAGCTGCAGCGCGGCCTGCAGATCTATACCGAGGTCTGCTCTGCCTGCCATGGTCTGAAACTGGTTCCGATCCGCACCCTGTCAGACGAAGGTGGTCCGCATCTTCCCGAAGATCAGGTGCGCGCTTATGCGGCTGACAACTTCTCGGTCTATGATCCGGAGTTGGATGAGGATCGCGCGGCCAAACCGACCGACAACTTCCCGGTCAACGACGCGCTGGGCGCGCCGGACCTTAGCCTGATGGCCAAGGCACGCGCGGGTTTCCATGGTCCTGCGGGCCTTGGTATCAACCAGCTTGTAAAAGGCATGGGCGGCGCAGAATACATCGCATCGCTTTTGACCGGCTACACGGGTGAGACCAAAGAAGAAGCTGGCACAACCTTCTATGAAAACACCGCCTTCCCAGGTGGCTGGATTTCGATGGCGCCACCGCTGTCGGATGAGCAGGTTGAATTCATCGACGGCCATTCAAACGATCTGCACCACCTGTCAGAGGATGTATCTGCATTCCTGATGTGGACCGCAGAGCCCAAGATGATGGCCCGTAAACAGGCTGGCCTGGCTGGCGTGTTGTTCCTGACCGTCCTGTCCGTGCTGCTCTATCTGACCAACAAGCGTCTGTGGGCACCGCACAAAGGCAAAAAGATCAGCTGATACTGCTGGCCTTTTCACAAATCAGAACCGTCCGCATTTCCCGTGCGGACGGTTTTTTCGTCTGACCCATGGGCTGCAATTGGCTCTGCTTACGTAAAAAAGGCAGAACGTGGTCTCGACGATGCGAGAAGCTGCAAGACCTGATCTGCGTTTTCGTCAGGAGATGCAGCGCCATCCAATTCAATGTCATATTGTATGTTTTGATGGATCGAACGCTGGTCTTTTACTGCGCTGCCAATCTCACGATCCCCACGCGCCTGTTCACGTGCACAAAGCTCTGCGACACCCGTGAACAGACCCACAAACAATACATCATGTTCTTGGAACAGGCTTTGCAGCTCTGCGTGCCATCCCGCCGTGTCGAGGATATGTTCCAGAATGGTGTCATTGCCCGCATCGGCAAAGGCGGCAACCGCAGAGTGAAAGCCCGCAAAGAACTGTGAACGTTCCGCACGCCAATCCAGATAGCTTGATGGATCCCACGCACCACTGTCACGCAAATGGTCAATCGAGAGGTGTAAAAAGGGGCGTTCTGCACGTTTACGCAAAGCGGCAGCCAATGTTGACTTACCGCTGCTGGAAGCGCCGTGCAGGAAAACAATGGACGCCAAGTTAAACCCTCCAAGTGGTCAGGCTGTCAGGTGGTTCCCGTTGATACCGATGATGGAGGCCTGCAACAGTGCGCCTTCTGTCTGCGCGGAGTCGAATGAGACTTCGGTGAACTGTTCTGTGCGGCCCATATGTGGGTTTTCCATCAGGATACTATGGGTTTGCCCCACCTGCTGCGCCAAATGCCGTTGCACCTGAGCATCGCCGATTTCACGCAGCCTTGCGGCGCGCTGTTTGATGATCTTCCCATCAACTTGGCTTGGGATTTTTGCTGCAGGGGTGCCATCGCGTTTGGAATAAGGGAACACGTGGAGCCAAGTCAGATCACATTCTGTCACAAGCTTCAGCGAGTTTTCGAAATGCGTATCAGATTCGGTTGGAAATCCGGCAATGATATCGGCACCAAAGGTCATACCGGGCCGCAGTTTGCGCGCCTCCTCGCAGAAACGAATGGCATCATCCCGCAGGTGACGTCGTGCCATACGTTTGAGAATCAGATCATCCCCATGCTGCAGTGACAGATGAAGATGCGGCATCAAACGCGGCTCAGTTGCGATTGCCTGCATTAGATTTTCGTCCACCTCAATTGAATCGATGGATGAAATCCGCAGGCGCGGCAAATCGGGAACCAGTTTTAGGATGCGCATGACCAGATCGCCAAGTTTCGGCTCTGCTGGCAGATCCGCACCCCAGGACGTCAGGTCAACACCTGTGAGGACAACTTCGTTGTATCCTTTGTCCACCAGCCGTTTGATTTGATCGACCACAACCCCCGCCGGAACCGAGCGTGAATTGCCACGACCATAGGGGATGATGCAGAAGGTGCAGCGGTGGTCGCAGCCGTTTTGCACCTGCACATAAGCCCGCGAGCGGGTGCCAAAACCGTCAATCAAGTGACCCGCGGTTTCTGTAACCGACATGATGTCGTCGACCTGGACCTTTTCCGTCTCACCGATGAAATCGGCTGACATGTTTTGCCAGGTTTCGGGCTGCATTTTTTCAGTATTGCCGATGACTTGATCGACCTCGTCCATCCGAGCAAACGTCTCAGGCTCGGTTTGCGCGGCACAGCCGGTGACGATAATGCGCGAATCAGGGTTTTCACGGCGCAGTTTGCGGATTTCTTGACGCGCTTTACGAACAGCTTCGGCTGTAACCGCACAGGTGTTCACCACCACGGCGTTTTCCAGCCCGGCCGCTTGGCTAAGTTCTTTCATCGCCTCAGTCTCGTAGGCGTTCAGTCGGCAGCCAAGTGTAGTGAATTTTGGCGCGCTCATACCAGGCTTTCCAAAAATTGCTGGGTGAATGAGCCATTGCTGACGTGCATCGTCTCACCGGTCATCCAGACGCCATCTTCGCGCCAATCAATCCAAAGGGTGCCGCCATCTAGGTCGATCTGCACCTTGCGCCCTGTTAGCCCCCGTCGCGCCGCTGCAACCGCGGTTGCACAGGATGATGAACCCGAGGCCAGCGTGACCCCGACACCGCGCTCCCAGACCCGCATACGGATGTGATCTTGACCGACCAGATGTGCGACTTGCACATTGGTGCGTTCTGGATATAGCGGATGATATTCATAGCGGGGGCCAAATTCGTCCAGCGGGATGCGATCAGCATCTTCCACAAAGAAGGTGCAGTGTGGATTGCCCATTCCCGTCGCCGTTGGACCACCTTCGATAGGCAACTCCAAAGTGTCCATCGCTTCTAGGAGCGGAACCTCGTCCCAGCTGAGCTGCGGAGGTCCCATGTTCACAGAGGTCAGTCCGTTACCTGCATCCACCGCAAACAGATCTCCACGCTCTGTTGTGAGATGCAGATGCGCCTTGGCCAGATCGTCCATCAAATAACGCGCGATACAGCGGGTCGCATTGCCACACGCGCCAGAGGTCGATCCGTCGGAGTTGAAGAAGGTCAAATGCGCATCTCCGGCCCCGGCCGAGATTACTGCCAGCTGGTCAAACCCTATTCCAAATCGACGATGGCCGATGCCTCGCGCCATGGCTGGGGTGATTTCGAAATTGTCAGCGCGCGCGTCGACAACGACAAAGTCATTGCCGAGGCCGTGCATTTTCATAAATGGCAGTTGGGGCTGTGATACGCTTGTCATAAGCGGCATATAGCGGTGCATTCTAAATGAATCCAGCCTTCGACGAAAAAGTTGAAAAAAAGGGGTTGACCCTTTTCGGTGTTATCCGTAGATACGCCGCCTATCGGGACAGTATGACTTACCAAGTTACACGGTCCCAGCGCAAATTAAGTGGTTGATCTCCTTATGGAAAACACTTAGACGAAGCGCACGGCAGAGATGCCAAACACAGAGAGTGGGCCGTTAGCTCAGTTGGTAGAGCAACTGACTTTTAATCAGTGGGTCGCAGGTTCGAATCCTGCACGGCTCACCACTCCTTCAAATGAAAGATGACACGATTTTTGTATCTTTCGACAAGAATTTGTCGCTTTTGCGCGAAGCTCAATTGGTTCTGCGGATCGCCGATCTTGTACCCGCCGCAGGTCTAGGTGCATTACTACTGTTCAGACAAACAAATGTTCCAAGCGGCCTATTTGATTTCTGCTCTATTTTCTATGCGGTTTTTCCGAACCCCAAGTAGGCCGCAGGCACATTGTCAGTGAGCCAAACGCCGTTGTCTGCGCAAAAAAACTGAAACCCATCCTCGAACATTCGTTGCGCATAGACACGTAAAACAACAGGCCTGCCGTGTCGTTGGCCGACGCGTTCAGCCGTGTCAGGATCCAATGAGAGGTGAACTTGGTGACGACGCCCAGGGTTCAATCCGTCTGAGAAAACCGCATCTAAATTTGCACTGGCCGTGCCATGGTAGAGTTCGTCTGGTGGACGCTGCGCCGCTAGGCCAAGGTCCACATCAATTGAATGACCTTGAGCTGCTCTGATCCGCAGGCCATCCTCAGATAGTGTGAAGCGTTTTTTGTCATTGCTATCGACTAGCCGAATGAGTTCGTCGCGGCTTAGTTTTCGATTGGCTTTCTTCAGCCTGCGCAGCAGATCATCAACACGAGCCCAACCATGCTTATCAAGCTGAAGACCTATCTCATCAGGTTTGTGCCTGAGTACCAAGCTCAAAAATTTGCTCTCTCTGCTCATCAACAAACCGTCCACACATGACCATTTTTTTTACCTCTAAATGAGATACTCAATTCAGAAAATGCTTCGGTGATTTAGCTTGGTGGGGCTGACCAGCCAAAGATTTAACCCCAAGGACGCCGCGCCAAGCTGGAGGAAACTTGGGGCACAGGTCACCATCAGTCGCCTCAGAAAGTTCCTGATTGCAAAGAAGTTGCCGCACAACACGTTTGATATTGGCGTTGCCTTTTCGGCTGAGCAGTGCTGCCGGCGTTCTTCGTCGAAGGCAAGTGTCACTTGCTTCGCTCCGCAATGAACACTTTTCGCCTGTTTTAGAACATCATTCCCCTTCCAGAGCACGCGAAGCTTTGTTCACAGCTCTACGACATCGCGTCGGAGATCAGGCTAGGCGGTTGGCCTCTCGGGATGGCGCCGATCTTGCCGGATTCAGCGGCTCAGCGTCGAGAAGCCGATCTCAAAATCGAAAGCTTTTTGATTACGCGCCAGCCCGCTTGTCAACCCGACGCGCACTGCTTTGGTGCGTAACTCTAGAGTTCGTCTCGACTCCATGATGTTTCTACTTTGTGGAAAAACACCAAGCCAAAAGAGCGCAACAAGTCTGTGACAGGTCCAAAGACCGTCGCTTAAACCGTGCTAACCTTTTTTGACGGGCCACAATGGGGGCACGTTGCGATGTTCCGGCCTGCCGAACTGTTTTACTGAGTGCCGCATGTAAATTCCTGTTGATCTTATGACGGCCGGATAGCCAGTAGACGTTCTTCTCGTGGTAAAAGGGTTCGCAGCGCCTTCAAGCAACGGTAGTGGTTGTTATTCAGGATTGCATCTGTCGCCTCTGAAAGGGAGTTGCGACTATCCGGATCAGTAAAGACCTGACTTAATTCTTCAATTCGACGTAGCATAGCCAACCGATCTTCTTCGGGGTCAACGTCACCCGTCAAAACAAGTTGAGCAGCATAACAAACGCGGCGCACTGGGGTGTTTGCGTCCTCGGGATGGATGGCATCGCGCAAACGTAGAATATTAGCATCAGGTGTTACAATTGACAGGCGGCTACGGCGATCCCCATTTTCAATGACCGCGCCATTTACCAAGACGCGCTCTTTTGGGGCTAGTTTTAGGACCAATCCACTCATAATTTAGGTCGCTCCTCCACGAAGGCCACGCAAAATGGCTGTGTTGACTTCCAAGATTGGCTGAACTCCAGCTTCTCGGCGAATGATTTTTGGCGTGTATTGGCGAGTGAACTCAGCCAAATAAACCAAGTTTTCTTTTGTGCTTGCGGGCAAATGATTGTCGTCGCTCACAAGATCTTGCTCGAGAATGCGCCAAAGTTTCCGGTTTAGCTCCACTGCTTCCAACAAAGCAGGAAACCCGTCTTTACCTTTTCGCGCAGCTTCAATGATTTCCCGTGTAACGCGTGCGATGATTTTGTACTCATAGCTTTTTGGCGTATTGATTTGGGCATTGGCCGCGGCATAGGCATTTTTTGCCTTCAATTGGGCATTCACGTGTTTTCCTAACGTATTACATCAGATTCTCTGAGGTTGGTTGATCAGGGCGATTTTCAGCGCCCTGATCGTGCTGCAAGTTAACGGAACAGCTGCTGCAGTGTGGAAGGCGAAGAGTTCGCAATTGACAGAGCCTGAACGCCCAGCTGCTGCTGAGTTTGCAACGCTTTCAATCGTGCGGACGCTTCTTCCATGTCAGTGTCGACCAAGGCGCCGATACCCTCTTTGGTCGCATCTTTTACTTTGCTGATGAATTCCATCTGGCCGTCGATACGAGAAGCTGCCGCACCGAGCTCAGCACCGGATTCTGTCAATGTATCGAGCAGATCTTCTACAACTGTAGTCAAAGTCTGTTCAGCCAGAGACGATGACGAAACATCAATACCAGCCAGATCAAGGAAGGATGTGAAATCCTGTGCGCCAACTGTGATGTTCGAAACAGTGATACCAGAGCCACCGGCCTGACGGTTCACAGAGGACAAAACTGTCAGGTCAGTGTTGGTACCATCAACAGTGTCGGATTTCAGGATGTTCGCGCCATTGAACTGAGCCGCGTCGATAATCTGGGTAATCTGGCTGGTGAGTTGTGTGATTTCATCTCCGATTGCATCGTTGTCAACGTTTTCACCAGTTGCTTGCACGACTTTTTCACGGATATCGTTCAGAATGTCCGTGATCTGTTCAACGGCCGCGACGGCAACACCCACAGTCGAGGCACCCAGCGCAAGAGAATCTTCAACGGCTTCAAAGCTTGCCGCGTCCGCTTCCATCACTTTGGAGATGGACCAGATTGCCGAGTTGTCTTTCGCGGTGTTGATTTCACGGCCTGTGGAGATGGCGTTCTGAGTGTCGGTCAGATCGTTGTTGATCGTGCTCAGAGTCTGCAGCGCAACCATTGCGCCGTTGTTGGTCAGAATGCTGGTCATAGCATTTAATCCTTGTGTGCGAGGGTTCTTTTTCCCTCGATTTATCCCTGCCCCAAATGGGGCGCTCTCTGACGTCTTTCTGACTGTGCGAATTGCCTCTTGGCTTTCGCGCCACCCCGTCTCGAGGTGCAAGGTGACTTTGCACCGTTAGTTGCTAATGGAGTGCTAAAGTCGAAATTTGGATTTTTAGAATTTTCCCTAAATTGCTTGGGATTAGGCGCGCTTTTCCAATTTCATACTGCTGGTCGTGGAAAAACTGTTCTTACGGCCCGTTTTGTCATATACGTCCAGGCCGCTACGAACACGACGTAGCTCTTGCATGCGGGTTGCGACCGCACGAATGCCCTGCATGGCGCTATCTAAGAGCGCTTGGTTGCGTGACACTTTATCGTGAATATTTGCCAGCTCTTCGCGTTCCAGCTCATCCAATGCATTGAGGCCTTCGATCAAGGCGTCTTTGCGTTCCAGTAGCGATTGCAGTTTGGAGAGGTTCCCAAGAATCAGCGCTTCGCGTTCTTGTTCTAGAATGTCGTCCAATTCATCTATTTGTTCTTGAGCGGATAGGTCAGTCATTTTGGGCATCCTTCAAAGCATGATAAAGAGACTCTGCCAGACCAATTCCGCCGGCTTTGGTCATTTGTTTTGCTTGCGCTTCTACGAGAAAGCTTGTGAAATGGTCTTCACCGGCGCCACCTCCAAATGAGTCGCGCGCTTTTCCCAAGCCGGCAGATTTTAACATTTCGGCCAAGAAGGTACTTTCCAGATCCATTGCTGCTTTGCGAGCAGGATCTTCCGCACTAGGCAGTGAGCGCAGGGTACCTGTGCCCGATGGCCGGGCGGAATTTTGATGGATATCCATTCTGGACCTCAAATTCGAAAAGTTAGAGTTGTTTTGACTTTTCGCAGAATGGCAGACGAGCAGTTAAAATTGCGGTAACCGATTTAATGTATCGTGGGTTTGTCAAGATAGAATGTCTGGAACCCGATCATGAACCCTGTAAATATTGGCCAAAGCCCTGACATTGGACAGAAGTCCGCAGTGTCAAAGAAAGAAAACTCGCAGAATGATTCTTTCTCAGATGTCTTTGCTGAAGCAGGGGGGAACGAAGAAATCTCGGCGGAGCGGTCAGAAACCCTAGGCGATGAGCTAACAGAAAGTCCTGATTCCTCTGTAGTCCAGGAAACGGTACCCGAAACTAGTCTAGAAGACGTCAATGTTTCCAACCTTGGCGGCAAAATTGTAGATACCGAAGATGCGACGGTCTCTAAATTGGGGTCTTCTGGGGGAGATGTACTGCTCAATACTGATGATTCAGTCGAGGTTCAGGAAGAGGTTTCAATCGAGTCTTCGGAAAGCGAAGGCGGCGTCAAGGCGGCGACGGAGCTACCAACAGCAACCAATTTTGAAAAAGACGCCTCGGGTAGCCAAGCCAATCAGGCGAAAAGTACTGCTCTTCACGAAGCCTCCAATCCATTGGGCGCTCAAAGCACAACGAATGAGAACGGCCTTTTTCCAGCATCACCAAATGGGCGAGAAGACGTTTCAGCCAAGACAGACGCATTGCGTGACGGCGACCTAAATAAACCTTTGACTGATAAGACCGGTGCGCAGGGTTTGGTGGACAAGAACAGCAGAGTGACTTTGATCGGTGGAGCTGCCGTCGATGAGTTGCCGCATGCCTACAAAGTGCGACTGGGAATCGTTCCATCGGAGGCTGAGCATAAGGCGGTATCTGCGGAAGGTGTTTCTGACGCGCAGACGCCAAGCCAAATCGCTGGTACCGAATCGGCTTTGAACGCTCGAAATCCGTTGTCACCTTTTGAAATGACCTTGCAGTCAGGCCTAGCAAAACCCGGGTCGCGGCCAACTCCTGAGAAAAACTCGAGAGTTGAAGCACCTTCAATGTCAGTTAAATCAAAGCTTGCAGGTAGCGGGGCAGCGCCACAAACTACATCGACCGAGTTCGCGACGTCACAAGTGAAAACGGAAATGCTTTCTGCTGAGTCCTTTGATCGTAGCAGAAAGGACTCTACTTTTGGCGACGCGACCACAGGGGGGCGAGGAACCGAATCGCTCGGGCTTTCAACTTCGCCACCTACATCAGCCTCGCAAGCAGCGTTGATGACCTCAATTGGACTGCCCCAGAAAAACGACACTGCTGGCTCTAGATTGGACGTGGAAACGCGCTTGGGACCTGAGGCAGTAGGCATTTCTCAAGCTCTTGCAGAGGCAACGTTTAAGCCGCTTTCAGTACCTGGAAATGAAGTGGTGCAGCGAATCGCAGCGCAGTTGAGCGAAGCCTTTGCGTCAAAGGGTGAGCGCAAAGTCGACGTTATGCTTAACCCAAAGGAGCTCGGTAAGGTCAAAATGCAATTGGCCACCAGCGAAGGCGGTGTCCGTGTCATGATTCACGTCGAACGTCCAGAAACCGGAGACTTGATGCGGCGCCATATTGGCGAATTGGAAAAAGAATTTCGCGAAATGGGATTCGAGAACATTTCATTCTCTTTCTCAAGTGACGACTCACAAAGCCAATCGAATGGTTCAGGAGGGTATCAGCCGCAAGGTTCTGAGGTCTCTACTGGCATGAGCGAAGAAGACCCTGAAGACGTGCAAACCAAACAAAATTTGAGCCTGGGTGGATCCGGGTTGGATATGAGAGTTTAAACTATGACCACTCCTGTAACTTCCAGCGAAACCAACGCGTCGCTGTTCACATCGCCAACAGCCAGCACCTCAGGTGAGACTGTTATCACGTCCGACTTTGAGACATTCCTACGTTTGCTGACGACTCAGGCACAGAATCAGGACCCATTGGAGCCAATTGACTCCACTGAATATGCATCCCAACTTGCGCAATTTTCGATGGTGGAACAACAAGTTCAAGCCAATGACTTGCTCTCTGGTCTGCAGGAACAATTGTTGTCACTGTCGTCGCTCTCAACGGTTACGCAATGGGTTGGATTGGATGGCCGTGCAGCCGTGGACGGGTATTTTGACGGAGCGAATCCGGTTGTTGTGTCACCCAACCCAAGCTCCGTCGCCGATGACGTAAGGCTGATCATCAGAGATTCGAGCGGAAATGAAATCAACCGTGTCTCTTTGCCGACATCTACCGATGATTACGAGTGGGATGGTCGCGACGCAGACGGAAACCAAGTCGCTGTTGGGAACTATGGTTTCACGCTGGAAAGCTATCAAAACGACGAATTGATCGCGTCTGCTACGGCAGAAGTGTATAGCCGAATTCGTGAAACGCAGCTGCTGAATAACCAAGTGGTCTTGATCATGGACGGCGGTTCGGCGATCAACTCGACAGAGGTAACCGCGTTGCGTGATACGTCCGTATAGGGCGGTCTCAAGGGAGCGCGCTTACTCTATCATGTTGATTGGAGCGCGCCCTGACTTTTCTCACTTTGGATTTGCAATCGAACTTTTGGCTGGAACTGGCCGAACGCGGACTGGATCTTAGCGCCGTGGAACAGTTAAAGGGCGGCCGGTCGAATTGTGTTTTTCGATTGGGATGCTCTGTACTGAAAGTGTATGATCCCAACGGGTTGAACCCGCTGTTTTGTAACGATCCCGACCGTGAGGCCACGGTGTTGAGAGAGTTATCGGGTACAGATCTTGCGCCTCGTCTTCGGGAGGTTGGCACGACCCAAGGGTTCCATTGGATTCTTTACGACCACATTCATGGAGTTTCATGGAAATCGGGCACGTCAAAAGTGGCAGAGCTTTTGGCACGTGTTCATGAGAAATCCGTGCGGGTAGATCTGGTTTCGGGGCCGAACGGATCCGCAGAATTGGTTTGCCAGTCCTTGAACATCTTGCAGCGGTGTTCCGATCAACAGGCGTTGCAGTCACTGAAACCTGCGGGATCTGTTGACCCAACCTGTGACGTGACCCTTCTTCACGGCGACCCTGTGCCGGGCAATATTTTGGTTTCAGAAAAGCACATGCAATTGATCGACTGGCAATGTCCAGTAATTGGAGATCCCGCCGAGGATCTTGCGATATTTCTTTCGCCGGCTATGCAATTTTTGTACCGAGGAGAGGTGCTGACAGCCAAAGAGGAGATGGAATTCTTGGATGCTTATCCGGGAAAGAAACGGGTGGCGCGATATATGGACCTTCGGCCGTGGTATCATTGGCGCATGGCAGTCTATTGCCATTGGCGCAGTCAACGAGGCGATCCTAAGGATAACCATGCAATGGGGTTGGAAATTCAAAAGCTAAAGTCTTTAACAGCATAATACCCATAAGCGATCGGCAAAACAGCGCGCCTCAGCGGTGCAATAGGTAGCCGAGGTGCACGCTGCACAACAGGGGAATGGGGCAAGTCTGGCGTTCGATCTTGCGCCAGATCGGCCAAGAGACGACCAGCGTAGGTCCCCATCGCGACGCCATTTCCGTGATAATTTAACCCAGCGAACATTCTTGGGTGGGACGGCACAGCTCCGATAAATGGTGTTAAACCAGCTCCAATACTGACCAAGCCGGACCACATATTGGTGACCGAGACGGATTTCCACGCGGGAAAAAGACGATGAAAATGCTGTAGCAACTGTCGACGTATGCGTCGTTCCGCGGTTGGGGACGACATTAAGCCACCCCGCATGCCAAATAGGAAACGGCGATCAGGCATCAAACGAAAATAATGGAGCAGGTGGCGTGTGTCATATGCCATTTGATCGCTGGTCCAACCCTGCGCCTGCAGCTCTTCATCTGTCAGGGGGCGTGTAACCAGAACGGTGGACTGGCTTGGCACATATCGTCCGCGCAGCCAATCGGGGACATCTTCGCTGGAGTAGCCATTGGTCGCGACAACAACGCGTTTTACCCGCAGCTGGCCGTTGGGCGTATGCAGCTCAAAGCCATGAGGGACCTCTTTGATCCTTTGTACTGGGCTGTGCTGAAACAGGCGAGCACCTGTGTTTTGTGCGGCAGCGGAGAGGCCGAACAGAAACTTGCGCGGGTTTAGCCCAAACCCAATTGGTGTCGTCAGCCCTCCGAAAAATGGCCCGGACAATCCTAACGCTGACAAGTCTTCTGGCTCATGTAGAGACACGTCGCCAGCTGCGAAACGTGCTTGCTTGCGTAAGTCTGACATAGCGCGCGCGGAGTGCGCCAAAAGGGTTTCGCCGTTGGAGTGTATGTCAGCCTGAATATTGTGGCGGTTAATCAGACTTCGAACGAGGGTCACGGCTTGCGCTTCACTGTCGGCATAACACTGGGCTGCCGCGTCTCCGTGACGACGGGCCATTGCCGCGTGGCTGAGCTTTGTACCACCAAGGCAACAGAAGCCCCCGTTGCGACCTGACGCGCCCCAACCAGGTGTTTCTGCTTCAAAAAGAGCCACATCAACACCGGCTTCGGCCAAGTGGAGCGCGGTTGAAACCCCGGTAAATCCGCCGCCAATGATCGCAACATCTGCAGTGTGTGCGCCTTCAAAAGTGGGCCACATCGGGGCCGGGACGGTTTCATCCCACCAGCAATTGTTGCGTGGCCCATCCCCGTAGGCGTAGTCCGGATAGATCCGGCGCATTAGCTTCTTTCGGCCTCTTGTTCCTCTCGCCGTTGTCGGATCACCTGACGTTTGCTGATGAGCGATGTTGTTATGACGCCGGTTGCGACAATCGCGATCATGATAGTCGACAGGGCGTTGATCTCTGGGCTGACACCCAATC
Source organism: uncultured Paracoccaceae bacterium (assembly GCA_947497985.1). GTDB lineage: Bacteria > Pseudomonadota > Alphaproteobacteria > Rhodobacterales > Rhodobacteraceae > Epibacterium. Next base: position 210,446 of record CANMIX010000001.1, on the reverse strand, counting down.
GCACCGCGGAAAAAATCTTGATCGGTAATGTGGTTGCCGCAGGTCCAGACGTAAACGACGCAATCACCAGATCGTCCAACGACAAGGTAAAGGCCAACAACCAGCCCGAAATCACGGCCGGTGCGATAATGGGAAGGGTCACGAGGCGAAAGGCCTCAGATGGGGTGCAACCCAAGTCCAGCGCGGCTTCCTCGATAGAGCGGTCAAACGTTACCAATCGGGAAGATACGACGACCGACACGTAACACATGGAAAAAGTCGTATGGGCCAGAATGATCGTAAGTACACCGCGATCCAGTCCAATTCCGATGAATAGGAGCAGCAACGAAAGTCCAGTGATGACCTCGGGCATGACCAACGGCGCGTAGATCATTCCTGAAAACAAAGTCCGTCCAAAGAAACGCCCGCCCCGCACCATGACATAAGCGGCCATCGTACCAAGAACAGTGGCAAAGGTAGACGATGCGACAGCGACTTTTATCGTGACCCAGGCTGCATTGAGAAACGCGTCATTGCGCAAAAGCTCGCCGTACCACTTGGTTGAGAACCCCGCCCAGACGGTGACCAGTTTGCTTTCGTTGAAGCTGTAGATCACCAATATCACGATCGGGATGTAGAGGAACGCAAAGCCAAGCGTCAGGGAAACCGTGTTAAACCAGCTCATCCGGGTCATTGTTCGGCCTCCTGCTGCTTTTGCTGATTGCGCTGGAACAAGACGATGGGGACCACCAGCAGCAGGAGCAGGATAACTGCAACGGCTGATGCGACTGGCCAATCTCGGTTCGAGAAGAATTCCTCCCAAAGGACCTTGCCAATCATTAACGTGTCGGATCCGCCCAGCAAGGAAGGGATGACAAATTCGCCAAGGGTCGGGATGAAGACCAGGAAGCTGCCTGCGATGATACCTGTTTTCGATAGGGGGATGGTCACCAACCAGAATGCGGAAAAGCGGGAACAGCCAAGGTCTTCTGCCGCCTCAATCAATGAGGCATCCAAACGCTCCAGCGCCGAATAGATGGGCAGGATCATAAAGGGGAGATACGTGTAGACGATGCCGATATAGACTGCGGTGTTGGTATTTAAGATCACCAAAGGATCAGAAATTAGTCCCGTCCACATAAGGAACTGGTTGAGGATGCCTTCGTTCGACAAGATCCCCATCCAAGCATAGACGCGGATCAGAAAACTGGTCCAGAACGGCAAGATGATCAACATCATCAACGTCGGGCGCCATTCTGTGGGCGCGCGTGCCATCGCATAGGCAATTGGATATCCGATTAACAACGTGAACGTGGTCGCGATAACAGCGATACGCAATGAACTGAGGTAGGCTTTCCAGTACAGATCGTCTTGGGTGAGCCAGGTGAAATTCTCTAGGTCCAGTTGCGCGAGGAACGCACGTATTCCTTCGGCCCAGTCAAATTGTGGAACGTAGGGCGGTATTGAGATCGCGATATCTGACAGGGCAATTTTCAAAACCATCGCAAACGGGATCAGAAAAAGCGCGATCAACCAAACATATGGTACAAATATGAGAATGAAACGGCGCATCAGTTCGCCAATAGCACGCCTGCCGTGGCGGTCCAGGACAGCCAGACAGTGTCTTCCCATGTGAAAGCACGGCGAGAAATACGGCGGGTGTTTGCGGTTTGCGCTTTGATCACCGCGCCATTTGGCAGCTCTACATGGTAGGTTGAACTGTTGCCCAGATAGGCGATGTCCAAGATCTTGCCTTGCACTGCGTTGGTGGCCTCACTCGGCTTGTCAGCGCTGATCGCGACTTTTTCCGGACGAATGGCAACATGGCAGTTGTCACCGGTGCTAAACGGTATCGCGGATTTGGCTGTCAAAGGTGCCGTGTCTTCGCTCCATTGAATGGCATAGGTGTCATCTCCGCTTGGGGTCGCAGTCCCGGTGATGATATTCACGTCTCCGATGAAGTCGGCGACATAGACCGAATTTGGTTCCTCATAGATCTTGTCGGGCGTGGCAATTTGAATGATTTTGCCGTGGTCCATTACGGCCACGCGTGAGGCCACTGTCATCGCTTCTTCTTGGTCGTGGGTCACAATGACAAAGGTGGTCCCGGTTTTTTCCTGAATATCCATCAGTTCAAACTGGGTTTCCTGGCGTAGCTTTTTGTCCAACGCCCCAAGGGGTTCGTCCAGAAGTAACAGTTTCGGCGCTTTCGCCAGAGAACGTGCCAAGGCAACACGTTGGCGTTGTCCGCCTGAAATCTGATGGGGTTTACGTCGGGCAAATTTTGCCAGACGGGTCAGGCGCAGCATTTCAGAAACGCGTTCGTCGATCTGGTCTTTGGGCATGCGTTCGCGCCGCAAGCCAAAGGCAATATTGTCCCAAATGCTCAGATGTGGAAACAGCGCGTAGGACTGGAACATCATATTCACGGACCGCAGGTTTGGCGGAACGGTAGCAATATTCTGGCCGGCAAGGTCTATCACGCCCTGGCTGGGTGTTTCGAAACCGGCAAGCATCCGCATCAATGTTGTTTTGCCACATCCCGATGGACCAAGCAGCGCAAAGAACTCTCGTTCATAAATTTCGACGGTCAAATCGTCGATGGCAATAAAGCTGCCAAAGCGTTTGGTGACGTTTTCGAACTTAATCAGGGGCTGCTCGGATGGATCATCCCACGGCGCAAAGACAGTATTGGACACGCTAAACCTCTTGAAAATCGTGGACAGAGTTCCGGAGCGGCCCAGTTTTGAGACGCAGTTGACCAGTCATAAGAAGTCAGGGCATGAGTATGCCCTGACCGTTTTTAGATCAAAAAATGGCTTAGGTGCCGGACTTCACTTTGGTCCAAAGGCGCGTTGCGATGCGCTGAACTTTAGCCGGATAAGCCTCTTTGATATAAAGGTTTTTCACGGTCTCTTCGTTCGGGTAAATCGCGGGGTCCCCGATCACGTCCTCGACCAAGAACTCCTGGCTCGCCTTGTTGCCATTGGCGTAATAGACGTAGTTGGACGCTGCGGCCATGTTATGCGCATCCATGATGAAGTTCAGGAATTTATGCGCGGCTTCAGGATTAGGTGCATCTACTGGAATGGCCATTTGGTCGAACCACATCAACGCGCCCTCTTTTGGCGGGTTATAGGCAATTTCGACACCGTTTTCGGCTTCTGCTGCACGGTCACGGGCTTGCAGAATGTCGCCGGACCAACCGAATGCAACGCAGATTTCCCCGTTGGCGAGGGCGTTGATGTATTCCGAGCTGTGGAATTTTTTGATGTAAGGGCGCACGGTTGTCAGAACAGCTTCTGCTTTTGCAACAACGTCAGCGTCCATGCTGTTGGGGTCTTCGCCGATGTATTTCAAAGCGGCCGGGATCATTTCGTCAGGCGCGTCCAGGAAATAGACACCGCATTCCGCGAGTTTTTCCATATTGGCAGGATCAAATACCAGCGACAGGGAATCGACGGGTGCATCAGCGCCAAGCGCATCAGCCACTTGGCCTGTGTTCACGCCCAGACCAGTTGTACCCCACATGTAGTTGACGGAATACTCGTTGCCGGGATCGTACAGCGCAGTCCGCGCTTCGATCGCGTCCCACATATTTTCCGCGTTGGTCAGCTTGGACTGGTCGAGCTTTTGAAAAGCGCCGGCCTGAATTTGGCGGGCCAGGAACGAACCAGTTGGCACAACGACATCGTAACCGGAGCCGCCGGCCAACATCTTTGTCTCTAGGACTTCGTTGCTGTCGAAGACGTCATAGATGAGTTTGATGCCGGTCTCTTCTTCGAATTTGGTCAACAGTGACTCGTCAATATAGTCGGACCAGTTGTAAACTCGAACTTCTTCGGCAGTGACTGCAGCGGCACTCAGCGCGGCGACGGTCGTCAGTGTGAATAGTTTAGTGGTCATTTGACACTCCCAATTGAGACCGGCTTCCTCGTCCGGCTGGTGATAATTTGATCAAGTTTTAGAGCTGATCGCAACATCTTTATGTTTCCAGCGATCATTTCTTGGTGCATTCTGCCAAAAAAATAGGAGGACGCGGAACAGTGACCGCCCCAGTTTTGCAAGACATGCAGACAGCAGAAACAAGTGAGAAACGCCCCACCCATGAGGTGGTTTATCAACGCTTGCGTGAGAAAGTGCTGTTTGGAGAGCTGGCACCAGGCCAGGCTGTGACAATTCAGGGGTTGGTGGAAACACTCGGTGTAGGAATGACTCCCGTTCGGGAAGCAATCCGCAGGATGATTTCTGAAGGCGCATTGGTCTTCCAGGGCAACCGAAGGGTTTCTGTCCCTTCTTTGTCGCCTGACGACATAGATCAAATGGTTTATATAAGGAAATCAATTGAATGTGAGTTGGCTAACCGTGCCGCTCGCAACATTTCAGATGACGAAGTGGATCGATTGGCAGAGATCGATGCGGCCTTGGACAAGGCGCTATCGGCCGAGGACATCCATCACTACTTGGTTCATAACTACCAATTTCACGCAGAGCTATACCGCCACGCAAACGCGCCCGTTTTGACAGATATTGCGGAACGTATCTGGCTGCGATTTGGACCATCTATGCGGGTTGTTTGTGGGCAATTGGACGCCGGGAATTTTCCTGATCGCCACAAAGATATCCTGGAGGCGATGCGCCGCCGGGATGGTGAGTTGGCGGCCTTGGCGATGGAGCGCGACGTTAAACAGGGCATGGAACAGATCCGGCAAGGTCTGTCGCGGAATATTGATTCGATTGACAATGGGTAATTTGATCATATTCTGGACGTAACTTTGAATTGGGAGTTGCTCCATGTCTACGATTACAAACCACATGCCAACCGAGGAGCTGCAAGCGTTGGACGCTGCGCACCACATGCATCCTTTTACTTGTAATGGTGAATTGGCCCAAAAGGGCGCGCGTGTCATCACCCGCGCTGACGGCGTGACCTTGACCGATAGCGAGGGGAACCAAATCCTGGACGCGATGGCAGGGTTGTGGTGTGTCAATATCGGCTATGGCCGTGATGAGTTGGCCGATGTTGCCGCGCGCCAGATGCGCGAGCTCCCTTATTACAACACGTTCTTTCAAACGACCCATCGTCCGGCAATCGAATTGGCGCAAAAAATCGCGGAACTCGCACCAGGTGATTTGAATAACGTGTTCTTTGCGGGTTCAGGCTCTGAGGCCAATGACACCAACTTGCGCATGGTGCGTCATTATTGGGCGCTAAAGGGCAAGCCATCCAAATCCATCATCATTAGCCGCAAAAACGCCTACCATGGTTCCACGGTTGCCTCTGGTTCGTTAGGCGGGATGAGCGCGATGCACGAGCAGGGTGGCATGCCGATCCCGGACATCCATCACATCAACCAGCCGAACTGGTGGGCCGAAGGAGGCGACACCTCTCCGGAAGCGTTTGGATTGGCCAAAGCTCAAGAGTTGGAAAAGGCGATTCTGGAACTCGGCGAAGATCGCGTTGCTGCGTTTATTGCGGAGCCGGTTCAAGGGGCCGGTGGTGTGATCGTCCCCCCAGACAGCTATTGGCCCGAGATTCAGCGGATCTGCGATAAATATGAAATTCTGTTGATCGCCGATGAGGTGATTTGCGGGTTTGGCCGAACGGGAGAGTGGTTTGGCTCGCAAACCGTAAACATTCGCCCTGACATCATGACGATCGCAAAAGGACTGAGCTCCGGTTATTCACCAATTGGTGGCTCCATCGTCAGCGATGAGGTTGCATCGGTAATAGCAACGGGTGAGTTCAATCACGGCTACACCTATTCGGGTCATCCGGTCGCTGCCGCGGTTGCGTTGGAAAACCTGCGAATCCTCGAAGAAGAAGATGTGCTTGGGCATGTTCAAAATGTGGCTGCCCCATATTTGAAGGAGCAGTGGGAAAGCCTGCTTGATCACCCCTTGGTGGGAGAAGCCAAGATTGTCGGTATGATGGGCTCCATCGCATTGACGCCGAACAAAGAGACGCGTGCGGCTTTTGCAGCCGATGCGGGTACTGTTGGATACATCTGTCGCGAGCGGTGTTTTGCCAACAATCTCGTCATGCGACATGTTGGCGACCGGATGATTATTTCGCCGCCATTGGTGATCAAGTTGGAAGAAATTGATCTTTTGATTGCCCGTGCTCGGACTTCTTTGGACGAATGTTATGCGCGGCTAAAGGAAGACGGATTGCTGCAAAGCGCCTGACGTCGGCCACATTCTGCTCAAAATTATACCAAAGCGCGCCTTCGGGTGCGCTTTTGCGTCATTCGATTCTTCCCTGAAAAATGCTAAGAGTAAGGGAATTTGAACAAGTTGCGAAATTTCGTGCCGCAAAATTGGCGTGATGTGTCGCAAAAAGTCCTTTTCCTCAGAGGAAAGCTCTTTTACCTTGGCGGCAAAACAAAACCGGTAAAATCTGCCGTGCTCTTCTTTCACGGACATGCGCTTGCCCTATTTCGGCATAGATGTATGGTTGGTGAAAAGAGTGACAGACAGTCGCCGAAAAACATAAAAACGGGGAGCCTTTAATTGGCGAATTCATCTCGTAACAACGCGTTCGTGGAATTCGAACGCGTCCAAAAGAGCTACGACGGCGAAAACTTGGTCGTCAAGGACTTGAACCTCACTCTGCCTAAGGGTGAATTTCTGACCATGCTAGGTCCGTCAGGTTCAGGTAAGACCACCTGCCTGATGATGTTGGCGGGTTTTGAGACTGCAACCCATGGCGACATCCGCCTTGATGGTGTGTCGATCAACAATATTCCCCCACACAAACGCGGCATTGGCATGGTTTTCCAGAACTACGCCCTGTTTCCGCACATGACGATCGCAGAAAACCTGAGTTTTCCTTTGGAAGTGCGCGGCATGGGCAAGTCCGAACGCGAACAGAAGGTTAAACGCGCGCTGGACATGGTTGAGATGGGTGCATTTGGCGGTCGTCGGCCGTCGCAATTGTCGGGTGGCCAACAACAGCGTATCGCCTTGGCGCGCGCCTTGGTGTTTGAACCAGAACTGGTTTTGATGGACGAACCCCTTGGCGCTTTGGACAAACAGCTGCGCGAAAAGATGCAGTTTGAGATCACGCGTCTGGCGCACAACCTCGGCATTACAACGGTTTATGTGACGCATGACCAAACCGAAGCGCTGACCATGTCGGACCGTGTCGCTGTGTTCAACGACGGTCGCATTCAACAGTTGGCTCCACCAAACGAATTGTATGAGGCGCCGGTCAACAGCTTCGTGGCTCAGTTCATCGGTGAGAACAACACGCTTGAAGGCACGATCAAAGAGATCAACGGCAATCAAGCGCTGGTGCAGCTGGATGACGGTGAAGTCATTCATTGCAAACCGGTGAATGTCTATAAAACTGGCGAGCGAGCACGCGTTTCGATCCGTCCAGAGCGTGTCGAGTACAACAAGGATCGGATGCAAGAGGGTGCGCACACCATCAAAGCCGAAGTTCTTGAGTTCATTTACATGGGCGACATTTTCCGGACCCGTTTGAAGGTGGCCGGAAATGAGGAGTTCATCATCAAAACGCGGAATGCGCCAGACCAGGTGCGCCTGCAAGCCGGGCAACTGATCGAGATCGGTTGGATGCCCGAAGATTGTCACGCGCTCGACGCCTGACGCCGAGTTTTAATAATCAGCGGCGATCCATGCCCGCACCGCTGAACTCTAACAATAAACAGGGCTTCACTTGGGAGTTACTACATGAAAGTCAAAACTGCACTTCTTGCGACCGCGCTGACCACAGCAGCGGGCGCAGCCTTCGCTCAGGAAGTTACTGTTATGTCCTGGGGCGGCGCTTACACCAAGAGCCAGGTAGAAGCCTACCACAAGCCGTTCACGGCAGAGACTGGGATTAAGATCGTCTCTGTTGACGCGGGCAACCCGGCAACTCCGATCAAAGCGCAGGTAGAAGCAGGCAATGTTTCGATCGACGTTGCGGACGTAGAATTCTCCGACGCTGTGCGTCTGTGTGACGAAGGTCTACTGGAAGAAATCGACCTGTCGATCCTGCCATCGGCGCCTGATGGCACCCCGGCCGAAGACGACTTTATCGATGGTGCACTGCAGGATTGTGCGGTTGCAAACATCGTGTGGTCGACTGTTTTTGCTTACAACACTGAAAACGTTTCCGCAGCACCTACCACCATCGGCGACTTCTTTGACACATCAAAGATCCCTGGCAAGCGTGGCCTGCGCAAGTCAGCCAAGGCGACCTTGGAAATGGCTCTGATGGCTGACGGCGTTCCGTCTAGCGAAGTGTATGAAGTTCTCGACACCGAAGAAGGCGTGGATCGCGCGTTTGCGGTTCTCGACACGATCAAAGACGACATCGTCTGGTGGGAAGCTGGCGCGCAACCGCCACAACTGCTGGCCGACGGCGAAGTTGTAATGTCCACAGCTTACAATGGTCGTATCTTTAACGCAGCCATCGCCGAGAGCCAGCCACTGGAAGTGGTTTGGGATGGTCAAATCCTGGACTTTGACTTGTTTGTTGTCCCAAAAGGCGCACCGAACAAAGAAGCCGCAATGGATTTCATCGCCTTCTCGACCGACACTCAGCGTTTGGCGGATCAGGCATCTTGGATCTCATACGGTCCAGCGCGTAAGTCCTCTGGCGACCTTGTTGGCCTCTTCTCCGACGGCACCACCGAAATGGCGCCTCACATGCCAACCGCAGAAGCCAACCTGACCAACGCTCTGGTCAACGACTTTGAATTCTGGGTCGACAAAGACACCGAGCTGAACGAACGCTTCAACGCTTGGCTGGCTAACTAATCTGGCCTCTCAGCACCGCTGAGACATGCAAGCTTTTGGGACCGGGCCACATGATAAGGCCCGGCCCACTTCCGGGGAGAAGGTGTAAACCCAAATGAGTGATGCTACTCTTTCACCAGCTGCAATGGTCGGCACAACGCCAGAACAGCTGACAACGGCCGATGGAAAGCCGTTGAAACAAGCGCTTATGCGTGCCCAATCACATGCCCGCCGACGCGCTTTCTTATTGGTAGCGCCGCTTCTGGCTTTTATTCTTCTGACCTTTGTTATGCCTATTGGGCAAATGCTTCACCGCTCGGTGCACAATGAAGGCTTTACTTGGCACGAAGATGTCGCAAGTGGTCAGCGCACGCCGATTATGACAAACCTGTCGCAGTGGTTCGACCAAAACGAATTGGGTACGGAACCGGACGAGGCGGCATTTGCAGCCCTTGCGGCTGATTTGATTGTCTTGCGTGAGGTGAAGGCAGCTGGCCAAGCCGGGACGCGGATCAACTATGAACGATCCGGCTCGCGCTCAATGTTCACCAAGGCGGCCCGACGCGCGCAGCGCTTGGAAGCACCATATAAAGAGGCCATCGTTGATCTCGACGAAGACTGGCTTGATCCCGATCTGTGGCGCGTGATGCGAGATGCAAGCTCGTCTTATACCGCGAATTTCTACCTTGCTGCTCTGGACCGTACAAAGGATGCAGACGGCAATGTGACCCAGGTGAATGAGAACCGGCAGGTCTATGTAAAGCTGTTCCAGCGGACCCTGTTCTTGTCGATCGTCATTACCTTCATGACGTTTATTCTGGCCTATCCGATTGCCCACTTGCTGGCGACGCTTCCGCTGGCCAAGTCAAACCTGTTGATGATCCTGGTATTGTTGCCGTTCTGGACGTCTCTTCTGGTGCGTACCACAAGCTGGATGGTTCTGTTGCAGAGCCAGGGTGTGGTGAATGACGCTTTGGTCAGTACTGGCATCCTAGCCGACGATAACCGGCTGGAAATGATGTATAATCAGGCGGGCACGTTGATCGCCATGACCCATATCTTGCTGCCGTTCATGGTTCTTCCGCTGTATTCGGTGATGCGTCCAATCAACCCATCGTATGTCCGGGCCGCACGGTCCCTTGGCGCAACCAGCTGGACAGCGTTCCGCCGGGTTTATTTCCCGCAAACGGTTCCTGGTATCGGCGCGGGCGCATTGTTGGTCTTCATCCTAGCGGTTGGGTATTACATCACACCCGCCCTCGTTGGGGGTGCGGATGGTCAGCTGATCTCCAACCTCATCGCATTCCACATGCAAAATTCTCTCAACTGGTCTTTGGCTGCGGCTCTGGCTGCGCTGCTGCTAGGTGGTATTCTGCTGCTCTACTGGCTCTACGACCGGTTGGTGGGTATCGACAATCTGAAGCTGGGGTAACGACATGGCACTTCCAACACATGCATCACGCCTCGAGCGGATCTGGCACTACACTTACTTAACGATCTGTACGCTGATCTTCCTTTTCTTGATCGCTCCGATTCTGGTGGTTATTCCGCTCAGCTTCAACGCCGAGCCCTATTTCACCTTTACCGAGAAGATGTTGAAACTGGACCCAACAGGTTTCTCCACCCGTTGGTATGACCTGCTGCTGACCTTTGGCATGACCGATCCCGAAGCTCCGCGCGGTTGGAGCTGGTGGACGGACACCTGGTCGAACGCGGCCTGGATCAATGCGGCCAAAAATTCGGTGATTGTTGGGTTGTTTTCCACCGTTTTGGCAACCTGCCTTGGAACCATCGCGGCGTTGGGTCTGTCCCGTCCTGAAATGCCCGGGCGACGGATCATCATGGCGATCCTGATTTCACCGATGATCGTTCCGATTATTATCGTCGCAACCGGCCTGTTCTTCTTTTACTCGTCAATCGGTATTCAGAACTGGGGTATTCCGTATCTTGGCGTCATTCTGGCGCATGCGACCCTTGGCATTCCGTTTGTTATCATCACGGTTACGGCCACTTTGGTTGGCTTTGATCACTCCCTAACGCGTGCATCGGCTAGCCTTGGCGCCGATCCGGTGACCACGTTCATGCGGGTGCAAATGCCGCTAATTCTACCTGGTGTCGTATCCGGAGCACTCTTTGCCTTTGTGACGTCTTTTGACGAAGTGGTTGTCGTGCTCTTTGTGGGTGGTTTGGATGAGCAAACGATCCCACGTCAGATGTGGAATGGTATTCGCGAACAGATCAGCCCTGCTATTCTTTCGGTGGCGACCATACTGGTGCTGATATCTATTGCGCTTTTGACAACGGTTGAGCTTTTGCGCCGCCGATCTGAACGCCTGCGCGGTATGAGCCCGCAGTAATCAAAACGTATCAGAAGACCCAATAAAAAAGGCCCCTTAAGAAGGGGCCTTTTTTAGTTATCTAAGACGTTTCAGTAAACTCAAAGACGGATACCCATCCTGTACAAGCCCTTGTGAGGCTTGGTAGGCGCGGACGGCAGCGATTGTATTGGGCCCAATTTTACCGTCGACCCCTTGGGTGCTGTACCCAGCCTGGGTAAGCCGTCGCTGCATTTCTTGGCGTTCTTTGAAGCTCAAGGCGCGGTCACCACGGGGCCAGTCGGCCTGAATGGGGCCTGCGCCTTTTAACCGGTCTGAGAGGTGCCCAACACCAATCACATAGGCATCGGCTGCGTTATAGCGTTCGATAACCGAGAAGTTTTTGAAGATCATAAACGCCGCGCCTTGGCCACCAGCTGGCAACAGGATAGAGGCGCTGCCATAATTGGGAACGGTTCGACCATCGATGCCTTTGACGCCGAGCTTCGACCAGTCGGCAGGCGACTTTTTGATTTTACGGCTCGCGAGCGAAAAGTTGAAATTGCGCGGCAGTTGGACTTCGACGCCCCAAGGTTGCCCTTTGACCCAGCCGAATTTCGCCAGATATGCGGCGGTTGAAGCCAACGCATCGGTTGGGTCATCTGACCAGATGTCACGTTTGCCATCACCCGTGAAATCAACCGCATAGGCCAGATAGGACGTCGGGATAAACTGCGTGTGGCCCATGGCACCGGCCCAACTGCCCGTCATGTTTCGCGGAGCGACATCGCCTGCCTGAAGGATTTTGAGCGCGGCAATCAGTTGTGACTCAAAGAACTTTCCGCGGCGGCCATCATAGGCCAGCGTGGCAAGAGATTGGACGATATCCATGTTGCCCTTGTAGGTGCCATATGCGCTTTCCAACCCCCAAACAGCGGTCACGACTTCTTTTGGCACGCCGTAATGTGCTTCGATGCGTTCCAAGGTTCGGCGCTGATCGCGCAATGCGGCTTTGCCGTTCTTGATACGCGTGTCCGAAGCCGCACTGTCGAGGTATTCCCAAATGGTCTTGGTGAATTCCGATTGGTTGCGATCTCTGCGGATGACTTCGGTGTCGTAACTGATGCCGCTAAAGGCGCGGTTCAGGGTGCGTTTGCTGATACCCTGGCTTTGCGCCCTTCTCTGGAAGCCGCCGATCCAGTTTTGAAATCCTGCGTTGGCCGCCGCCGGAGTGGCGGTCTCGGTCAAATTCACTGCCGGACGGGCCGTCGGGCGAACGGTTTCAACGGAGGACAACACAACATTGCCGCTGGAAACCGGTCGCGACAAGGGTCTCAACGAAATTTCCGGTGACGCAATTCCGGATGTGCCCAATGCGACTAGAATTGCGGTGGTTGATACCAACTTGATCATTTAGCACCTCAAAAACATCTGCTCGTCTTCAGCCTAACGCGGGTCTTACATGCAAAAAAGACTTCTCATTGCAAAAGACCCATTGTCGGCCATGAGTCGCGCGTTCGCCTGTGTTCGATTTTATGACCCGTTAACGAAAGATCATTTTCGTTTGCGGATAACTTTCCGTTTCGTCTTGTCGTTTTTGATCTTTGCCTTTGCGGCTTTTCGTTTTGGTGCGCGTCCTGCCGGGCTGCGGCGCCCGCGCCCAGGCCGGCCGCTTCCGCCCTTAGGCATCGCCGCGTCTTCAAGCGTTAGGAGTTCCAGCTCCAACCCGCCGGTCACCGGTGCAGCTTGCGCCAGGCGTACCGTGACCCGCAGCCCGACGGACAGGATCAGTCCGGTATCGGCGCCCATAAGAGTTCCGGCTTCGGCATCGAAATGGAAGAATTCGCGTCCAATGGTACGCACGGGGACAAGGCCGTCCGCCCCGGTCTCTTCCAGTTTGACAAAAATACCAAAGCGCGCAACGCCACTGATACGGCCCACGAATTCATTGCCTACGCGTTCCGACAGATAAGATGCGAGATAGCGGTCTGTTGTGTCACGCTCCGCGATCATTGAGCGGCGTTCGGTGTCCGAGATATGTTGCGCCGTATCATCGAGGCGTTCGATGTCGTCCGGCGTCAGACCATCGTCACCCCAGCCGTGGCTTGAGACCAGAGATCGGTGCACGATCAAATCTGCATATCGGCGAATGGGGGAGGTGAAATGCGCGTAATTGCGCAGCGCCAGACCAAAGTGGCCAAAGTTTTCCGCGTTGTAATAGGCTTGCTGCATTGAACGCAGCGTGGAGATATTGATCACCTCCGCATCATCGGTCCCTGCGGCTGCATTCAGCAACGCGTTGAGGTGCCGGGTCTGCAAAACCTGCCCCTTTGCCAGCGCAAAGCCTGCGGATTTTGCAGTCTCCCGCAGCGCTTCCAGTTTTTCTTCGGCCGGTTCTTCATGCACCCGGAACAGCTGCGGCGAACGTTTCTTGATCAGGGTTTCAGCGGCCGCAACATTGGCCAGCACCATGAATTCTTCGATCAGTTTATGCGCATCCAACCGGTCCCGAAAGGCGACCGAGGCGACTTGACCGTCGTCATCCAGGATGATTTTCCGTTCCGGCAGGTCGAGGTCAAGTGGCTGGCGGGCTTTGCGTGCATTCACCAAAGCTGCGTAAGCGGCGTAGATCGGCTTGATCACGTCTTCTAGGAAAGGCGCCGTCTTTTCATTGGGTTGCCCATCAAAAGCCTCTTGCACTTCGGCATAATGGAGCGAGGCGGCAGAGCGCATCAGACCCCGCACAAAACGATGGCCGATCTTATTGCCATCCACGTCGATCTGCATGCGCACAGCAATACAGGCGCGCGGCACGCCTTCATGCAGGGAGCAGAGATCACCGGACAAGCGGTCCGGCAACATGGGAACAACACGGTCGGGAAAATAGCTGGAATTGCCACGTTTGCGGGCTTCGCGATCTAGGTTCGAGCCAGGTTTCACATAGGCGGCAACATCTGCAATTGCGACCCAGATCACATGCCCACCGGGGTTTTTCGGATCGTCATCCGCGTGGGCATAACAGGCGTCGTCGTGGTCACGTGCGTCGGGTGGGTCGATGGTAACCAGCGGGATGTCGCGCAGGTCTTGGCGACCGTTCAATCCCATAGGCTTGGCTTGATCAGCCTCGGCAACCACCTTGTCCGGGAAATGATCGGGAATGCCATGTTGGTGGATGGCAATCAGCGACACGGATTTTGGCGCAGATGGATCGCCAAGTCGTTCGACCACACGTGCGCGCGGCAATCCCATCCGCCCTTTGGGTCCGGATTGCTCTGCTTCGACAAGTTCACCGTCCTTCGCACCCATAACCGCATCGGTGGCGACAACCCATTCTTGGCTGCTGGCCTTGTCGATGGGAACAATGCGACCACCTTCTGAACTTTGGCGAAAGATGCCCAAAACACGTTTGGGATTTGTCCCAATTCTGCGGATCAGCCGCGCCTCATAGTGATGATCTTCGTCGTTCACCTGCGTCAGTCGACCCAAAATGCGATCGCCTTTTCCAAGGGCCGGGTCCGACGCGCGTGGAATGACCAGAACCCGTGGTTCTTCACCTTCGCCGTGCCATTCCATTGGCTGGGCAAACAGATCGCCGTCCTCGTTGGGGGCTTTGACCACCAGCACGCTAACGGGCGGCAGACGGTCCGGGTCGCGGTAGGTCTTCTTGCGTTTTTCCAGATGGCCTTCCGCCTCCAGCTCTTTGAGCACGCGTTTCAGGTCGATCCTGTCGGATCCCTTGATGCCAAAGGCTTTGGCAATATCACGTTTGGAGGTCTGGGTCGGGTGGGCGGTGATCCAATCGAGGATCTCGGCCTTGCTGGGAATAGAGCTCATACATCCGGCCTATCACGGCCAGATGATAAGGTCATGACCAAAAACGTGCGGTCAGCCTTGCACTGCGCGCAGATCTTCCACGGTGTCTACATCGGCCAATGTATCAACCAACGCAATGCGCTGCCCATGCAGCGTGTTCAGCGAGTCAGACAGCGCATAGACGCTCGACCAGCGGGCACCTTCAAAAGCTCCGTGTGGCAGTCGCTTGGGATGTCTGGCGCCAACCAGCCAAAAGCCACCGTCTGGGGCCGGGCCAAACACAGCGTCATGGTTCCCCAGCGCGCCAAAAGCCCGCGCAATGTGAACGCGTTGGATGCCCGGAATATCGGCGCCAATCAAACAAACTGGTCCGGTGTTCGCCGCCGTTTTCAGCATCCGCGTCATGCGCTGACCCAGATCGCCGTTACCCTGCGGGATACGATCCAGGTCCGCAGGCCAAACCCGTGAGGAAACAGCAGTATCCGGTGCAGTTGCCAAAACGACACGCCAGCGCGGGTCCCGCATACGACGCAACAGATCCGCCGATTGATGGCGAAACCACCACGCGGAAGAGACCATTCCGATGTCTCGGCCCAAGCGTGTCTTTACGCGGCCCGGGCGGGGCTCCTTGATCATGACGACCAGGGTCTTGTTCATTTGAGTTCTTTCACCATGTCGCGGTGGGGGATTCCACCGTCGTCGTAGATGGGGCCAAAGGCTTCAAAACCCAAGCCTTCATAAAAGCCAATCGCGTAAGTTTGAGCACCTAATTTGGCGCGCTTCACGTCGCCCCTGTCGGCGACGAGGTTCAAGGCAAATTGCATCAATTCTTTGCCGAGTCCCGTGCCCCGTGCCGATTTGACAATGCAAACCCTGCCGATCTTGGCAGTGTGACCTTGAACAATCACGCGCGCTGTCCCAACCGGAGTGGTCCCACTACGCGCCAAAATATGCACGGCCTGACCATCCAGCGTGTCCAGTTCTTCTTCAACCGGTACGCCTTGTTCGTGGACAAAGACTTCCATTCGCAGCGCAAGACAGGGGCTGGGGTCGGAAACAACTCCAATCGAAATCGTCATGCAAAGTAGTCCACAAGAATCTTGGAATATATCGATTTCAGTTGTTTGATGTGTTCAATTTCAACGTGTTCGTCGACCTGATGCATCGTTTTTCCCACAAGGCCAAACTCAACAACCGGACAGTGGTTTTTGACAAACCGCGCGTCAGACGTGCCACCCGTGGTCGACAGCTCTGGGCGTACGCCGGTTTCGGCTTCTACTGCGTCAGAGACCAATGCCGACAGTGGACCCGGAGGCGTGATGAAACTCTCGCCAGAGATCTTGATCTTGGTGTCGATGGTAACGCCAAATTCTTCGCAGACTTTGTTGGCTTCGTTCTTCAACCAGTCGGACAAAGACGCGCCGGTGTGCGTGTCGTTGAACCGGATGTTCACGGCCGACGTCGATTGGGCTGGAATAACATTGGTTGCAGGATTGCCGGTGTCGACGGTGACAACGGCCAAAGTGGACGGGTCGAAATGCTCGGTGCCCGCGTCCAATTGATGGCTTGCCAACCGATCCATCAGGCGCACCATAGCGTTTAGCGGATTATTGGCGCGATGAGGGTAGGCCGAGTGACCTTGAACGCCAGTAACGGTAAACCAAGCTGTCATCGAGCCGCGTCTACCGATTTTGATCATGTCACCCATCTGGTTGGGGCAGGTTGGTTCCCCAACTAAACAAACCGACATCTTTTCGTCGGCCGTGTCCATGTAGTCCAACAATGCTGTGGTTCCGTCTGTTGCGTCGCCTTCTTCATCACCTGTAATGGTCAAGACAACTGCACCTTCAGGAGGGGTGTTGGTGACAAAATCAATGGCAGCAGCAGCAAAGGCTGCAACGCCTGATTTCATGTCGGTGGACCCGCGGCCATAAAGAATACCGTCTTTCACTTCTGCGCCAAAGGGGTCCACGGACCAAGCCGCGGCGTCGCCCACCGGGACAACATCCGTGTGACCGTTAAAGCCAAAGGTTTTTGCGTGCCCCTTTGCGCCCCAGCGCGCAAAAAGGTTGCTGGTATCGCCGCGATCCGCACGTGTGCATTCGAATCCTGCATCGCTTAGGAGGCGTTCCAACAAGACCAGCGCTCCGCCTTCGATAGGGGTCACAGATTGGCATCGGATCAGATCAGCGGTCAATTCGACGGGGTCGATGGTGGGCACGTTAGCCTCCTGCAATTTGGTACGTTGTGGCTACCCCGGAACGGCTTGGGGTGCAAATGGCGCCGTTGGTATAGCTGTGGCCAAAAAACAGCGCAAATCAACAGGTTTCAGGAAGGCGGCTGACTCACAAATTAAGTTTGGTTAACTAATGGTTAATTAGACCCGAGGCAGGGCGACAGAGCAGTTGGAAAACCGGGAAAACCGGGCCAACACCCAATTTTAGGAAACGTCGTAGCGCAGTATCTCTGTGTTGCGCGGACTGTCTGAACCGTATGCGGCTCAGATCGCTTTTTGCCTTGTTGAAACTCAATCGGCCGTATTGGCGAGTGGCATACAAAGGCGAACAGATGGTTGCAGCGTCAGAACTAAACTACAACACATCTGCTACGGCAGAGCAGCTTGCCGAAACGATCTTTGGAGACGGCGTTTCCGTTGAAGCAGCGACATACACGGGCGATGCGCTGTCTTCAGCGATCTATTCTGGTGGCGATGCTCTGGCGCCGGGTGCAACCCCTGCGGATACGGGTGTTATCTTTTCCACGGGCCGTGCTGCAGATTATACGAATTCCACGGGCGACGCGAACCAATCGAATTCGCGGTCGACAAATACGGATGGCGAAACGGACCAAAGCGATTTTAACGCGGCTGCCGGCACGCGAACCTTTGACGCGTCTTATCTGGATGTAGATTTCATTCCCGACGGTGACACGCTAACGATGCAGTTTGTCTTTGCATCAGAAGAGTATCCAGAATTCCAAGATTCAGTCTTTCAGGATTTTGTCGGCGTATGGGTGAACGATGAATTCGTCGAGCTGGGATTTGGGACCGGCGACACGGATCCCGGTAACATTAACGACGGATCGAACCAGAACCTTTATCTGGATAATTCGGATAGTGCTTTCAATACTGAACTGGACGGCCTGACCATCACGCTCTCGCTCAAGGTGGACGTCAATCCGGGCGAAGTGAATTCGATCCGGATCGGGATTGCGGATGTCGCGGATTCTTCTTTCGACAGTAGTTTGTTGATCGCTGCGGATTCCGCGCAGACTTCCTTGCTCGCCAATCAAGACATCGTTCATGTGCGACCTGATGAGAGCAAGACTGTTGATGTGCTGGCCAACGATGAAAGCAGCAGCAACGGTACGCTGACCATCACGCATATCAACGGCCAAGAAGTGTCCGTCAACGACGTGATCACTCTTGGTACTGGTCAAGACGTGCAGCTGAACGAAGATGGCACGCTGACTTTGGTCGGCGATGGGGACGCCGAGGACTTCACCTTTACCTATACGGTGTCCGATGGCACCAACAGTGATGTGGGAATTGTTGAAGCCAGTACGATCCCATGCTTTGTGGCCGGAACCAGGATCGCCACGCCCAGCGGTGAGAGGCTGGTTGAGACTCTAGCCGTTGGCGATTGGGTGCGAACACGTGACAATGGCGACCAGCCAATCCGCTGGATCGGTCAACGCACTGTTCCGGCGCAGGGACAAATGGCGCCCATTCGTATTTCGCAAGGCGCCATCGGAAACAAACGTGAGCTCTGGCTGTCGCCGCAGCATCGGGTGTTACGATCCGATGCTTCAACCGCTCTTTTGTTTGGCGAAGACGAAGTCTTGGTGCCAGCACAGGCTCTGGTGAATGACACATCCATAACCCGCCAACCCGGAGAGTGGGTGACATATGTGCACATGATGTTTGACGACCACCAAATCGTCTTCTCCGAAGGGGTGCCAAGTGAAAGTTACCTGCCCGGAGAACAAACACATGCGTTGTTTGACCCCAAGGTGCTGGAAGAAATTTGCGCGATTTTTCCCGAGCTGGACCCGTCGACCGGCAACGGTTACGGCCTTGCTGTTCGGCCTGTTCTGCGAAGCTTTGAAGGGGCGCTGCTGTCGTCGACACCAGCTTGATATAAAGTATCTGGTCGGCAAAGCACGCCCTTTACGTAAGGTCGCATGAAGGACAAACGTTCAGATGTGTAGCTATGGCACCTTAACTGACGCTTACATGGCTTAAATTCTTGCCTGAACGTTAATCCGAGCCTAAGCATTCGCCGAATGATAACTTGCCCATGAGGTATTCTTTGTTCTTTCTGCGGTCGATCACGTTTCTTGTTCTCGTCAATTTAGCGGGGACAGCCTGGGGGCAGGTGTTGACGGTGAATACTGTGACGCGCCCCCCATTTTCGATGATGGAAGACGACAGGGACGACGGATTTACGGTTAACCTTGTCGAGGCTCTGGCCGAACGCCTTGGGCAAGATGTCGAATTCAGGCGTGTGGACAGTTTCCCCCAAATGCTGATCGATGTGGTCGACGGAACGGCGGATATGGCCGCAGCCAATATATCGGTCACGGCATCGCGCGAGCTGACAATGGATTTCAGTCACCCGATCTTTGAGAGCGGGTTGAAGATCATGATCGCCGCTGACGATATGACAGAGCCCTCACTGTTCAGGGCGCTGTTGTCCAAGGAGTTGGCCATTGCCATCGGTGTGGCTTTCTTGCTATTGGCGGGCGGTGGCATGTTGATGTGGACTGTTGAACGCCGGGCGCAGCCGTATTTTGACCGACCGTTAAAAGAGGCGTGGTTTCCATCATTCTGGTGGGCTCTCAACCTCGTCGTGAATGGCGGTTTTGAGGAGCGCGTTCCGCGCACGCCGATTGGTCGGGTGTTTGGCGTCTTTCTGGTGATTTCATCGCTGTTTATTGTATCCGTCTTTGTGGCCAAGATCACAGCAGTGATGACCGTCGAGGCCATCAGCGGAAACGTGAATTCGGTCAACGACCTATATGGTAAACAGGTCGGGACGTTATCGGGATCCACCGCGGCAGGGTTCTTGGACCGACGCGAAGTGGACTATCGCGCCTTTGGCGACCTGCCGGACCTGCTGGCGGCGTTTGAAGAAGGCGCTATTCGCGTTGTGGTCTTCGATGCGCCGGTCTTGGATTATTACACCAGCCACGAAGGTCACGGGATTGGTCGCACCATCGATCAAGTCTTCTTGCAGGAAAGCTACGGAATTGCTTTGCCGCAGGGATCGCCCCTGAAAGAAGAGGTAAACCGGGCCCTTTTGGAGATGCGCGAAGACGGCACCTATGACGCGATCTACAGAAAGTGGTTTGGTCGTCCGAGCTAACGCAGTGTTTAGTGAACTGTGTCGGATGTGCCGTCGTCGAAAAACGGTGTCATCTGAGCGACGATTACAGCATTTTCTTCCAGCGCGCGCGCCATCAAATCGCGTTCTTCGTCACTGATTTCATGCCCTTCGGCCTCTCGCTCGGCCAAGTTGCCGTATCCGGTGACGTCAAGCGGTGCCGTATCCGCTTGTTTGAGGATGGCCACAGTTTCCCGCACGGCTTCGGCTTCGTCTACGCCTGAGGCATAGATCATAAGCGCTGCACCGGTTGCATTGTCGGGCAGGCCGTCCCCGTCTTTGCGTCCGATCTGGACAAGCAAAGTGTAGACTTGCTGGCGGGATTTCTTTTTTTCGGGCTTCTTCTCGGTCATGGGGCAAGCCTTTGCCGGGAATTGTCCGGCGGGTCAAATGGAAATGCAGGTCTCGCCCAGATGTGGCGAGTCCTATGGGCAAAATAAAAAGGTGAAGGCAAGAAGCCCTCACCCTTGTTCGTGAGCTGACGCGTTGCCGCGCCTATGCAGGATCAGTCGCGCAACAGCTCGTTAATACCTGTTTTGGAACGGGTCTTCTCGTCCACGCGTTTCACGATCACCGCGCAGTACAGATTCACACCGTTCTTTGAAGGCATGGAGCCTGCAACAACAACCGAGTAGGGCGGAACTTCGCCGTACATGACTTCACCGGTTTCGCGGTCGACGATCTTGGTCGACTGGCCGATAAAGACGCCCATGCCCAGAACGGATCCTTCGCGAACGATACAGCCTTCAACAACTTCAGAGCGGGCACCGATAAAGCAGTTGTCTTCGATGATGGTCGGACCAGCTTGCATGGGTTCCAGAACGCCGCCGATGCCAACGCCACCGGACAGGTGCACGTTTTTACCGATCTGCGCACAGGAGCCAACGGTGGCCCATGTATCAACCATTGTGCCTTCGTCGACGTAAGCGCCAAGGTTTACGAAGGACGGCATCAGGACAACGCCGGGCGCGATAAAGGCGGACTTGCGAACAACTGCGTTTGGAACCGCGCGGAAACCTGCGGCTTTCCACTGGTTTTGGCCCCAGCCTTTGAATTTGCTGTCGACCTTGTCCCACCAGCCCGAACCCTGTGGGCCGCCGGATTGCTCTTCCATGTCTTTGATGCGGAAGCCCAGCAGCACTGCCTTTTTGGCCCATTGGTTCACATGCCAATCGCCATTGTCGAGCTTTTCCGCAACGCGCAATGTGCCGCCGTCCAAAGCATTCAGGGTATCTTCGATGGCTTCACGGGTCTCGCCGGTGGTGGCGGGGGTGATGGTGTCACGGGCCTCCCAGGCGGCCTCGATTGCGGCTTCCAGCTGCGCGTTGGACATAGGTGCTCTCCACGGGATCAAAAAAATTGTCGGCGATACATAACCGGAAACGCAGGGAAGGTCATGCCTCAATCCGTCCGAATCCGTGGGAAATCTGCGATTGATCAGCGCACGCGCCGTAGATGGCGTCGTAGAATGTCACAAGTGTTCCCGGTTTCGCGCCGCGTAACAGCCTCTACCAGGGCCGCATGATCCGGGTCCGGTCGGGCCCGCCAGGATCCGCTCCAATGAGCAAACATATGCCGCGCCGCTGCAAGCTGCAGATCTGCAATCGAAGCCAGCAAACGCGGCATCGCACATGGGGACAGCAGCGCCATGTGAAATTGCCGATTTGCGCGGTCCCATTGCACCATATCCTCGCTCCGTTCGCAGGTCTCAAAACATGCGCGGATGTGGTCAAGATCCAGATCGGTGATCCGTGGCACGGCGTGGGATGCGGCCAGAACCTCCAACGAGACCCGCATTTCAACCACTTCGCGGATTTCTTTGGGATCCACGGCGCTGACACGTGTACCACGGCGTGGCAGAGATGTTGCCAAACCATGTGATTCCAGACGTAACAAGGCTTCGCGCACCGGCACATGGCTTGCCTCATAGTCACGCGCGATGTGATCCTGCCGCAGCTTTTCTCCCGCCGGAAGGTCGCCGATGACAATGCGTTCACGCAGAGCGCTATAGATTTTATCGGCGACGGTTTCGGTCATGCGTCCAATGCTTTGTGACTTTGCCCAAGGGGCAGGTGGGCTGTACGGCCGAGACAGACTAGGAAATTGCAGGCGTTTGCGCAATTAATGTTGGCCGCGTATTGGTTTGCACGAGCGCGGGGGTGGTTTCATGCAACCGCTGTCGATAGGATCTAAGTCTAACTTTTTAGACGAGGTCCCTTTTCCATGACCGAAGAACGCCACAGTCGTTTTCCTGATGCCCACGCAGATCGTGACCGCGCCGAACATGTTCCGCTAACGCCGCAGACGTCTTCTCCGGCTTATGCTCTGGCTTTTGCCGACGAAGAGTTCCTGTGCCGCGAAGAGCTTCGTCCAGTTCGGTTGCAGCTTGAACTGTTGAAACCTCAGTTGATGTTGGACGAACAGGGCGTCGAAAGCACGATTGTCATGTTTGGTGGCGCGCGCATTCCTGCGCCAGCAAATAAGGAGCAGGCCAGGACCCAGACTTTGGCGGACCTGTCCCATTTCTATGACGAAGCCCGTGAATTTGCCCGGTTGATGACGTTAAAGTCGATGGAGACTGGCGGGAAACAGAACGTTGTCGTTACCGGCGGTGGCCCCGGCGTGATGGAGGCGGGCAATCGTGGCGCAGTTGATGCGGGGGGCAGCTCAATTGGTCTCAGCATTGTCTTACCGCATGAGCAGGCGCCCAATGAGTATGTGACACCCTCGCTGAGCTTCAATTTCCACTACTTCGCGATTCGCAAAATGCATTTCCTGATGCGCGCGCGTGCGATCACCGTGTTCCCTGGCGGCTTTGGCACATTGGATGAGCTGTTCGAGACCCTGACCTTGATCCAAACCGGCCGGATGGAGCGTGTTCCGTTCATCCTGTTTGGACGCGAGTTCTGGGAAAAGATCATCAATTGGGAGGCCCTGTCGGATGCGGGCACCATCTCAGCGGATGATCTCAACCTGTTCAAATTCGCCGAAAGCGCCCAAGAGGCGATGGAAATTTTTGAGGCATGGGAAAGCGCGCCGCCGCGCGACAGCCTGCCCGGTCGCGAACGTTAAACGCAAAAGCCCGGCCTATGCGCCGGGCTTTTTGGTACCTCTAGATCGGCAACGGGTTTAGCCGTTGTTCATGCCAGCTTCGGCTTCGATCTGCTTGCGTGACTTACGCGCGCGTTCGGTCGCTGACTTCAACTGGCCACACGCCGCCATAATGTCTTCGCCGCGTGTTTTGCGGATCGGAGAGGCATAACCCGCCTGATAGATAATATTGGCAAAGGCCCGGATACGGTTGTTGGAGGACCGCTTGTAAGGCGCGCCGGGCCATTCGTTGAACGGGATCAGGTTGATCTTGGCCGGAATTTTGTAGCGTTTGATGTGATCAACCAGACGATGCGCGTCCTCATCCGTGTCGTTCACGCCGTCCAGCATGACATATTCAAAGGTGATCCGTTCGGAATTGGACACTTTGGGATAATCCGCCAGCGATTGCAGCAGCTCATCAATGTTCCAACGTTTGTTGATCGGGACCAGCACGTCGCGGACATCATTTGTGGTTGCGTGGAAAGAAATTGCCAAAAGACAACCGATTTCCTCGGCTGTTCGCGCAATTTCTGGCACAACGCCGGACGTTGACAGGGTAATGCGGCGACGTGACAAGGAGATCCCTTCAGGATCCATCGCAATTTTCATCGCGTCGCGTACGTTTTCAAAGTTGTACAGCGGCTCACCCATGCCCATCAGAACGATGTTCGACAGCAGGCGGGTCTCATCCTTGGGCGCGCCCGGGACCGGCCATTCGTCCAGATCATCGCGCGCCATCATAACCTGGCCAACGATTTCCGCAGGCGTCAGGTTGCGCACCAGTTTCTGTGTCCCGGTGTGGCAGAAAGAACATGTCAGCGTACAACCCACCTGCGACGAGATACACAGCGTGCCGCGATCGTCCTCGGGGATGTAGACAACCTCTACTTCATGGCCGCCATTGATGCGGACCAAGTATTTGCGCGTGCCATCCGTCGAAACTTGTTTGCTCACCACTTCGGGGATGCGGATTTCAAACTTCTCAGCCAGATCAGCCCGATACCCCTTGGCGAGGTTGGTCATATCCGCAAAATCGCGTTTTCCCCATTGGTAGATCCACTGCCAGATCTGCCCAACGCGCATCTTGGCCTGCTTTTCAGGCGTGCCGTTTTCGATCAACACCTCACGCATGCGGGCGCGGGTCAGACCGACAAGGTTGATCTTGTCGCCTTCCGCGTCTTTGCGGGGCAGGGTCAGTACGTCTTGCGTGATCGGCGCTTTGGCGGTCATGGCTTGGGACTCGAACTGCTTGGGGATGGAAGGCGGCTCTATATAGGAGATTACCCCAAGTTCCAAACAAAAGATGTAGTCTTTGTTGCGCGCTGTGTTTTGCACATGGTCCAAAACAAAAAGACCGCCCGTTTGGGCGGTCCGTTCGAGACATCAAAACCTACAGCTTTTAGCCGTTGCACCGTTTCGCGGCGTCATCAACGGCAGCGGTAAACCCGAGCAATGAGAATGTGTCTTTGGTCTGTGTACCACGCGCAGAGCGCGCAGTGAGAATGGCGCTCGCGCCTCGTTTCATCGCTGCGATGATTTTTGTGTCATCGCCTGCGGTTGTGGGCCACGCCCATTCGCCTTCGGTGATCAGATTGAACTGTTCGTCACCGATTTCCATCGAAACCGTGGAACCGGGCGCAAACGGGTATCCGCCGGTAAAGGTGACCTGGCCATCTGTTGACGTCCCAGGGCGATAAAAGACGAACAGTTGAATTTCACTGCGACGTACCGCGACCACGCGGCCTTCGCGTGTGTTCACGGTCTCCTTAGGTGCGGAAACGCCCCAACACTCTTTGGGACTATCACCTTGAAAGACGCTCCAATCTACATTGGCGCCCACGCGATTATCAGTTGTTGCTTGTTGTGCTACGGCCATGCTGGCAACGCAGGCCACGCTCAGTCCCGCGATGATGCGGACGAGTTTCGATGCCATTTGTCCCGACTCCAAAGACTGTCTTCTACCTCAATTACGCTGGGGTTTTGCGGCTTTGTCACGCCGTCTCTTCCCCTGTCCCGCGCTTGCGTTACAGAAGCATATTAACGTATCAAGTGCTACGGTTGAAAGGGAGTTTGGCGGGAAATCGCGCAGAAAAGAGGTCTAAAATGACGAACCCGGTTCCTTTGGTGGAAATATGGCGCGCAGATCTGTGTGAATCGCTTCATTTTGGCCATGCAGTTGTCTGCGATGCCTCTGGTCAGATCGTGCACAGCTTGGGGGATCCGGAAACAATCATCTACCCTCGAAGCTCTGCCAAAATGCTGCAAGCCCTGCCATTGCTGACCTCTGGCGCGGCGGCTAAATATGGGCTGAACAGCGAACATCTGGCCTTGGCTTGCGCCTCTCACAATGGTGCAAAAATTCACACCGACCGAGTTGGGAGATGGCTTGACCAGTTGGGGTTAGATGACGGTGATTTCCGATGCGGTGCCCATATGCCTAAAGATGGCGAAGCCCGCGATCAGCTGATCAAAACAGACCAAAACCCCTGTCAGATCCACAACAATTGCTCCGGTAAACACGCAGGCTTCTTGACCTTGGCACAACATCTCGGCGCAGGGACAGAATATGTGGAACCTGATCACCCCGTTCAACAGGCTTGTCTGGCAGCCTTTGAAGAGGCGACAGATGCCACAAGTCCCGGATTTGGTATCGATGGATGCTCTGCCCCGAATTTTGCGACGTCCCTTAAAGGGTTGGCACGTTCCATGGCCTGGTTCGCATCTGCGCACCACCGACATGATCGCGCCTCTCAGGCCGCTGCATCATTGGTTCAGGCAATGACCGCCCATCCGGAACTAGTCGCGGGCGAGGGGCGTGCCTGTACCGAATTGATGCGCGCGATGGGCGGACGGGTCGCGATCAAGACAGGGGCCGAGGCTGTTTTTGTTGCGATGTTGCCTGAACAACAGCTTGGAGTCGCGTTGAAAATTACTGACGGATCCACGCGCGCAAGTGAATGCGCTATCGCGACTCTTCTCGTGAGTCTCGGGGTGCTGGATCCGACTCACCCGACCGTCACAAAATTTACGAATGTTCCAATTGTTAATTGGCGCGGAATAAACTGCGGCTCGATACGTCCAGCCGCAGCTTTGAACTTTTGAGACCCAGAAGCTTACATTTCCAGGATTTCAGCGATTTCAACCGAGCCTGAGCCGTCTTTGACCATGGGGCAGCCTTCTGCCATGCGGCACGCGTCATCGATCGTGTCGACAGAAATCACCGTATAGCCTGAGACCGGATTGCTGCCGCCGTTGTCGGCAACCCCGCCTTGGCTCACGGTTTTGGACATGCCAACCGGGGCGCCAGGGATGTCTACGATTTCCCCCATCTCGGCGAACCAATCATTCCACGCTGCCATCACCCGTTCACCTTCTTCAGGCGTCTCGGGTGTTTTGCCGCCGTGATACGCAAATATAAACTGGGGCATCAAAGCCTCCTTTACTGATAAACCACACACTGCGAATGCGTTCAGCCTATCAGAAAACAGGCGTTAAATCATCTCCCACAGCAACTTGACCGCAAGGATCAATGACGTTGTGACCAGCAGGGGTTTGATAAGTCGCGCCCCGATTTTTTGGGCGAGCAAAGCGCCGCACTGGGCTCCGGCGACTTGGGCGACAGCCATCGCGAGGCCCGTGAACCACCACGGCGTGGCCACAACCGCAAACACAGCCAATCCGCCAAGGTTTGAGGCAAAGTTCAAAAGTTTGGTATGCGCGGTTGCTTTCAACACGCCGTATCCGGCCAGGCTGACAAAGCCGAGCATGTAAAAACTGCCTGCCCCCGGTCCCAACAAGCCGTCGTAGGCTCCACATAAGGGCACAACAGATGCACCAAAGATCAAAGGCGTTAAACGTTGTTGGCGATCTTGGTCATCCAAGCCTTTTTTGACCGCAAAAAACACAGCGATCCCAACAAGAACGATAGGCAGAACCAATCGGATCGTATCAGTCGGCAGGACCGACACCAAAAGCGCGCCACACATCGAAGCGGCAAATGCGATTGCCGCAGGCCCCGCTTGCTTTCGAAGGTTTACGTGGCCACCACGGGCATAGGACATGGCTGCAGTTCCGGCACCAAAGAGCCCCTGAACCTTGTTTGTTGCCAATGCGGTCACTGGATCGGCGCCGACCAGCAACAGAGTCGGAACTGTCACCAATCCGCCTCCGCCTGCGATGGCGTCGATAAAACCGGCCACAAAGCCTGCGACCATCAACAGCGCAAGGATTTCGAGACTGACCTCGAACATTAGGTGGCGAATTCGTCGCGGCTGTAGCCTTGGAGATAAAGAAGCGCCGTGAGATCGCCGTGATTGATGCGGATGTCACATTCCGCAGCGACCGAGGGCTTTGCATGGAGCGCTACGCCAGAACCCGCGCGGCCCAACATGCCCAAATCATTGGCACCATCGCCAACAGCAATCACATCAGCGTCGGTGATGCCAAGGCGGGCTGTGATATCTTCCAGCGCGTCGACCTTGGCCTGGCGACCCAGAATCGGCATGCCGACCTCACCCGTGAGATGGCCGTCAGCAGTGATAAGTGTATTCGCGCGGTTCTCATCAAAGCCAAGCTCTGCCGCGACGCGCGCCGTAAATGCGGTGAAACCGCCTGATACCAGCGCCGCGTAGCCGCCGTTTGCCTTCATGGTCGCCAGCAGCTCTTTGCCACCGGGCATAAAGGTAATGCGGTTTTTCAGGACGTCGGCAATGACGCCCTCTGGCAGACCTTTCAGCAGGCCGACGCGTTCACGCAAGGCACCGTCGAAATCCAGCTCACCATTCATGGCGCGGGCTGTGATGTCTTTGACCCGCTCACCAACGCCTGCTTCATCAGCCAACTCGTCAATGCATTCCTGCTGGATCATGGTCGAATCCATATCTGCCAGAAGCATTTTTTTCTTACGACCTTCAAGGGGTTGCACCACAAGGTCCACGGCCATTTTCTGGAGATCTTCCCAAACGTCCCATTGGTTTTCGGGCTTTTCCGGATGGGTGAATTCCAATGCCACATTCTCAGCCAGCCAGTTGATGTCACTGCCGCCCCAAGCGTTGCGAAGCGACTCGGCCAGAGCCGGTTCCAAGGTGGGCGAAGAGGGGTTGCACAGCAGGGTGGTGACAAACATGAGGCGCGCGTCCTTTGCGGTGATTCTTCCCGACTCATACCGGGACAAGATTGCCGGAACCAGCCCCCTACATAGGGATCGAACAGGGTAGTTTGCTGTTACGAAGTTTCCTAAAGGCGAAATTATTGGTCGCAATTGGATTTAGAATGGCCGGAATTAGGCGATTTTACCTGTTGCTGCAATCACCGTCCTTCTCTATCCCGGTCGACGGGACACCTCTCCCCAACGAGAGGCACTTATCTGGAAGGGTAGCAGCAATGGCTATTTCTCAACCGGCAACGCGGCCGGCTAACCCGCGTTTTTCTTCTGGCCCCTGTGCCAAACCCCCCGTTTTTGAACTGTCTAAGCTCGCCGACGCGCCTCTTGGCCGTTCGCATCGTGCAGCTGTTGGCAAAGCCAAACTGAAAGCCGCGATCGAAGAAACACGCGAGATTCTGGGCATTCCGGCCGATTATAAAATTGGCATCGTTCCTGCGTCCGACACCGGCGCAGTTGAAATGGCCATGTGGAACCTGCTGGGCGAACGCAAGGTTGAGATGGTCGCCTGGGAAAGCTTTGGCGCCGGCTGGGTCACCGATGTTGTCAAACAGCTGAAGATCGACGCCGAAGTCAAAACCGCCGAATACGGCGAAATCGTCGACATGGCGTCTATCGATCCCAAGAACGATGTTGTCTTCACTTGGAATGGCACCACCTCGGGCGTGCGTGTTCCCAATGGCGACTGGATCGCGGATGACCGCGAAGGTCTGACCATCTGTGACGCGACCTCCGCTGCATTTGCGCAGGACCTGCCTTGGGATAAGCTGGATGTGACCACTTTCTCCTGGCAGAAAGTTCTGGGCGGCGAAGCGGCCCACGGCATGATCGTGCTGAGCCCGCGCGCTGTTGCACGTCTGGAAAGCTATACCCCTGCATGGCCGCTGCCAAAAATCTTCCGCCTGACCAAAGGTGGCAAGCTGATCGACGGTATCTTTAGCGGTGCAACCATCAACACGCCTTCTATGCTGGCGGTTGAGGATTATCTGGTTGCGCTGGACTGGGCCCGTTCTGTTGGTGGTCTGAAAGGTCTGATCGCCCGCGCGGATGCAAACGCACAGGCTGTGTTCGATTTCTGCGATGCAAATGATTGGATCGCGAACCTGGCCGAGGATGACGCAACACGTTCGAACACGTCTGTCTGCCTCAAGTTCACGGATGACCGCATTCAGGACGGCGCAGCATTTGCCAAGGCCGTTGCAAAACGTCTGGAAGCCGAAGATGTCGCGCTGGACGTTGGCGCCTATCGTGATGCACCTGCCGGTCTGCGGATCTGGTGTGGTGGTACGGTTGAAACCGCCGACCTGAACGCGATGTTGCCGTGGCTCGCTTGGGCCTTTGAGGCCGAGATCGAAGCGCAAGGCTGATAACGTGATCGAGGTCGCCTTTTCATCTGAATTTGCAGAAGTCAGTTTCTGGGCAAAGGGCGAAAACCTAGCTGGTACGGGGCGCGTCGTTGACGTGAGCCCCGAACCAAAACCAACCCTTCGGTTAGATTGGCGTCGATATGGCAAGCTGATTTTGAACTGTGAAGCGGGTTCGTTTTTTGAGGTTGGCCTCGATTACACAACAGCGAATGGCTGGACTGCGAACGAAGAAGGCGGCGAAGCGTTTATGTGTTCCTTGTTTGAGCATCATGACGGGCATCAAGCTGCCATCGGACTGCGTGACTACGATTGGAACGCAGAACATCTCGCTCTAGCCATCGTAAACTCTGCCCTTTTGCCTGCTAAATCGTGGGCTAAATACAAAGCAAATTCGTCTGCGGATCTGGAGTTCGAGATTTCGCTGGCACTGACTAAATCTCCGATCGATGACGTAGAAGGTCTTTCACCTTGGCTTTACGTCGATCAGGCTTTGAAATTCTAAAAAAGGACCCAAAACCATGGCTCCCAAAGTACTCGTATCCGACAAACTGTCCGAAACCGCCGTCCAGATCTTCCGTGATCGTGGCATCGACGTGGATTTCATGCCCGAGCTGGGCAAAGACAAAGAGAAACTGGCTGAAATCATTGGCCAATACGATGGTCTGGCAATTCGTTCCGCGACCAAAGTCACCCCGACCATCCTTGAGGCAGCGACAAACCTGAAAGTTGTCGGTCGCGCAGGTATCGGCACCGATAACGTGGACAAAGAAGCGTCCTCGAAAAAAGGTGTGATCGTCATGAACACACCGTTTGGCAACATGATCACCACTGCCGAACATGCGATTGCGATGATGTTCGCTGTTGCACGCCAGATCCCGGAAGCGTCCGAGTCCACCCACGCTGGTAAATGGGAAAAGTCCAAATTCATGGGCGTTGAGCTGACCAACAAGACCCTTGGCGTGATCGGCGCAGGCAACATTGGTGGCATCGTTTGTGACCGTGCCCGTGGCTTGAAAATGAAAGTCGTCGCATTCGACCCCTTCCTGTCGGAAGAGAAGGCCGAAAAGATGCAGGTCGAAAAGGTCGAGCTGGACGAGTTGCTGTCGCGCGCCGACTTCATCACCCTGCACGTGCCCTTTACCGAAGGCACCAAGAACATCCTGTCCGCTGAAAACCTGGCCAAGACCAAGAAAGGCGTGCGCATCATCAACTGTGCCCGCGGTGGTCTGGTAGACGAAGAAGCGCTGGCGGAACTGCTGAAATCTGGTCATGTTGCCGGTGCGGCATTTGACGTGTTCAAAGAAGAGCCCGCCAAAGAAAACGCGCTGTTCAACCTGCCAAATGTTGTCTGCACCCCGCACTTGGGCGCGGCAACCACCGAGGCACAAGAAAACGTGGCGCTGCAGGTTGCCGAGCAGATGTCCAACTATCTGTTGACCGGTGCCGTTGAAAACGCACTGAACATGCCATCTGTGACCGCCGAAGAAGCCAAAGTTATGGGCCCTTGGATCAAATTGGCCGACCACCTTGGTGCATTTGCCGGTCAGATGACCGACGAGCCAATCGAAGCCATCAACATCTGCTACGATGGTGTGGTGTCCGAGATGAACTTGGAAGCACTGAACTGTTCGGTCATTGCGGGCATCCTGAAAAAGGCAAACCCGGACGTGAACATGGTTTCCGCGCCGGTCATCGCAAAAGAGCGTGGCGTTCAGATTTCGACCACCACCCAGGATAAAACAGGTTCTTTTGATGGCTACATCAAAGTGACCGTTGTGACCTCCAAGCGTGAGCGTTCGGTTGCGGGCACCGTGTTCTCGGATGGCAAGCCACGTTTCATCCAAATCAAAGGCATCAACATCGACGCCGAAGTCGGCGCCAATATGCTGTACACCACCAACAAAGACGTACCAGGCATCATTGGTACCCTGGGCGGTACGCTGGGTGCGATGGATGTAAACATCGCGAACTTCACATTAGGTCGTGCAGATGTCGGTGGAGAAGCGATTGCTCTGCTTTACGTTGATGGTCCTGTGTCCGCAGAAGCACGTGGTAAACTGGAAGAAACCGGCATGTTCACTCAGGTGAAGCCGTTGGCTTTTGACGTTGCCTAAAGCATTCTCTTAGACTGCTTAAATCAAAGGCCACCCTTGGGGGTGGTCTTTTTCAATTAAGGGTCAACAGGGGCTTTTGGTGTAATCGCTGATAGCGTCCTGTTACCAATGCCTTGTATGTGTGTTACCGAACGTTTGATTTTTGAGAAGGGAATTTGTGATGTCTGATACGATTTACGCGATGGGGGATGTCCATGGCCAAATTCAGATGTTGCACGAGGCACTTGCGTGGATTGAGGCCGATGGCGGCCCTGACGCGCAGATCGTGTTTCTAGGCGATTACGTTGACCGGGGACCTGACAGTCGTGGTGTGATTGAAGTCTTGAAAACGGGCATCGATGCAGGTCGCAATTGGACCGCGCTCAAAGGCAACCATGACCGCTTGTTTGAATGGTTTATGGAAGACACGCCTCGCTTGGATCCGCTTTTGAAAGCGAAATACACTTGGGTCAGCCCTCCGTTGGGCGGTGATACAACTCTGGCGTCCTATGGCATCGAGGGTGCTGCAGATACGCCGCTCGGCGTGCTGCATCCCGCGGCGCAAAAGGCGGTCCCTGCTGAGCATATCGCTTTTCTCAAAAGCCTGAAAACCTATTACCAGCACGGGAACTATCTGTTTGTTCACGCAGGTATTCGCCCGAATGTCGCGCTGGAAGATCAGGAAGAAAACGATCTCCTTTGGATTCGTGAACCCTATCTCAGCTATTCCGATCCTCACCCTTGGACCATTGTGCACGGGCATACCGCGCTTGAGGCTCCGCAGGACTACGGCAACCGGATCAACCTCGACAGCGGAGCTGGATATGGTCGTCCGCTGTCTGTTGCGGTGTTTGAAGGTGACAACGTCAATTGGCTGACCAAGGACGGGCGTATCAAGGTACGCTGAGCGCTAGGTGGTCCAGTCCAGGACCACCTTTCCCGACCTACCTGATTTCATAGCGGCAAACCCTTTTGCGAAGTCACCGACGGCATAGCGGTCGGTGATCACGCGGCTCACATCCAGACCGTTTTGCAGCATCGCGATCATCTTGTACCAAGTTTCAAACATCTCACGGCCATAGACGCCTTTGATCGTGATGGCTTTGAACACGATGCGCGACCAATCGACCGGAGACTTTCCGGGTGGAATGCCAAGCAGAGCGATTTTGCCACCCATAACAAGCGCCTCCACCATCTGGTCCAGTGCGATCTGATTGCCCGACATTTCCAGCCCCACATCAAACCCTTGGGTCATGCCAAGCTGATGGATGACATCATTCAGGTCTTCGTTGCGCACGTCCACTGGCCGCACGGTTGGTACCACATGGGCGGCCAACGCAAGGCGATCCGGGTTGATATCGGTGATCACCACATTGCGCGCACCAGCGTGGCGAGCAACAGCTGCCGCCATGATCCCGATGGGACCGGCCCCGGTGATCAACACATCCTCTCCCAATAAATCAAAGCTGAGCGCGGTGTGAACGGCGTTGCCGAGAGGATCCAGAATCGCACCAATTTCATCTGGAATGTCATCGGGCAGGGGCACCACGTTAAAGGCCGGGAGCCGCAGATACTGGGCAAACGCCCCCTGAACATTCACGCCGATACCCCGGGTGCCGGGGTCTAGGTGGAATTTACCAGCCCGCGACTGACGGCTGTCATGTTCGATCAAATGTCCTTCGCCGGAGCAGCGCTGCCCAATGGTCAAACCGGTAACATCTTTGCCGATCTCAACAATCTCGCCTGCGAACTCATGGCCGGTAATCATCGGGACAGGCACTGTTGCCGCGGCCCAGTCATCCCAATTCCAGATATGAATGTCGGTGCCGCAGATCCCGGTCTTGTTCACTTTGATCAGCACCTCATCCGGGCCAATTTCAGGAACGGGAGCCTGCACCATCCACAGGCCTTCCTTGGGTTTGGACTTTTCCAATGCTTTCATCGTGTTCACACGCATCAGATCACCCCGCAGGCCTTGCCGGCCGTTTCAAACGCCGCCAAAGCTCGTTCAAGGTCTGCCCGTGTCAGAGCTGCATTCATCTGGGTGCGGATCCGGGCTTGGCCACGCGGAACCACGGGGAAGAAGAAACCGGAAACATAGACACCCTCGTCAAACAGTTTCGCGGCCATATCCTGTGCCAGCTGCGCCTCGCCCAGCATCACTGGGACAATGGGGTGTTCACCGGGCAGTAGATCAAAGCCCAGTTGTTCGAGCCCCTCGCGCCAAAAGCGCGTATTGTCAAAAAGCTGTTGCCTCAGGTCTGCGCCCTCTTCGACGAGGCGCAGGGCTTCGATCCCAGCAGCGACAATTGCGGGTGGCAAAGAGTTAGAGAACAAATAAGGACGTGCCCGTTGGCGCAGCAGGTCGATCACTGGCTGTGGCCCGGCGATATAACCACCGATGGCACCGCCCAAAGCTTTGCCCAATGTGCCTGTTAGAATATCTATATCAACCCCAAAGTGATCCGGTGTTCCGGCGCCGTTTGGGCCCATAAAGCCAGTGGCGTGGCAGTCGTCGACCATAACGACGGCGTCATATTGATCCGCCAGCGCTCGGATTTCTGGCAGGTTCGCAAGGTATCCGTCCATGGAGAACACACCGTCGGTTGCGATCATGATATGGCGCGCGCCTTTGGCACGGGCGTCCTTCAGCTTGGCTTCCAGATCCTCCATGTCGTTGTTGGTGTAGCGATAGCGTTGCGCCTTGCATAGGCGGATGCCGTCAATGATCGAAGCATGGTTCAAACTGTCCGAAATGATCGCGTCTTCTGCGGTCAACAGCGGCTCGAACAGGCCACCGTTGGCATCAAAACAGGCCGCAAAAAGGATCGAATCGTCCTTTTTCAAAAACGCAGCGAGCTGTTGTTCCAGCTCGCGATGGATATCCTGCGTGCCGCAGATGAAACGCACCGACGCCATGCCGAACCCTTTGGGCTCCAGCGCTGATTTAGCAGCTGCGATCAGATCCGGGTGATCCGCCAGACCAAGGTAATTGTTGGCGCAGAGGTTAATCACCGCGCGGTCGCCGACCCGGATGTTTCCACCCTGCGGAGAGGTGATCATGCGCTCGCGTTTGTACAGCCCGTCCTTTTCAATCTGCTGGAGGGTCTCGGTGAGGTGAGTGAGGAAGTCATGGGGCATGGCAGAACTCCGTTGCTATGAGGGATTCTGTCATATTGGATGCGCGTCCGTAAAGGGGGAAATTTATAATGACGGAAAATTGTCCGCAATAACGGATTGCATGGACGTAAGATTACAACGGACTAGGGACCGATATTAGCCATTCTTTACGATCAGAAAGACGCGTGCGTCGGTCTCAATTGCGGAAATCGTATGGGGAACATCTGCTGCATATCGCGCAGTATCGCCAGTGCTAAGCGTCTCTTCCACATTGCCGGACCCAAGCCGGATTTGACCGTGCAAGACGGTCAGCTGTTCGCGCGTGCCAACCGAATGCGGTTGGCTGACCAAGGCGCCCCCTTTTGAGAGCGAAATGTCGTAAACCTCATGCCCGCCCGCATCTTCTGGCGGTGACAAGATCTGTATCTTGCAGCCTTGCCCCATGTTTTGAATGACGGGCACGTCAGCGGATCGCAACACGTTAATCCGGTCCTGTTTGTCTGCAGCTTCCAAGAGGCCTGCAAAATCCACCTGCAGTGCGCGGGTCAAATTCCACAGGGTCGCAATGGTAGGGCTCGATTCCCCACGTTCGATTTGACTGACCATGGACCGGCTCACGCCAGACAGATTGGCCACGGCTTCCAAGGATAACCCTTGGGCGCGCCGCGCCTCTTTCAGGCGCGCGGGCAAAAGATGCAAAATATCGTCGTCGTGTTCCGTCATACTGGAAATTCTCTAGACAACACCGACAGAAGTCAAATGATCGCCGTTACGATGAGGCAGAGCGCGACGCCAAGCACAACACCAAATGCCACGGGGCGCAGTCGGTTTGATTTTTTCGAATTGCGTGCGGTGGAACCGGTGGATTGTTCGATCAGTGCTTTTTCGACCAACCCAGGCAGGCGAGGGCCAAAGCGCGCCAGAACTTTGGCTGTCTTCGCCAGATCCGAGGCTACTGCTTTGGGGCCGATTGAAGACTTGATGTAGTCCTCGACAACGGGGTGCGCCGATTCCCAAATGTTCATATGAGGGTCCAGGGATCGGGCGACGCCTTCAACCACAACCATGGTGCGTTGCAGAAGGATCAGTTCGGTGCGGGTTTCCATGCCAAACCGTTCGGTCACTTCGAACAGATAGTTCAGCAAACGCCCCATCGAAATATGTGCCGCATCCATACCAAAGATCGGCTCGCCCACGGCGCGCAGCGCGCGGGCAAATTCATCAACGTCTTGATCCGCCGGAACATAACCTGCTTCGAAATGGACCTCCGCCACACGGCGGTAATCCCGTTTGATGAAGCCATAAAGGATCTCGGCATAGACCCGACGCGTGTATTCATCGATGTGACCCATAATGCCAAAGTCATAGGCAATGATGTCACCATTGGCTGCGACTTTCAGGTTTCCCTGATGCATGTCCGCATGGAAATATCCGTCGCGCAGGGCATGTCGCAGGAACAGGGACAAAACACGCTCCGCCAATACGCGGCGATCATGACCCGCCGCGTCTAGGGCTGCATTGTCGCCCAAAGCCGTTCCGTCAGCCCAGCCCAATGTCATGACCCGTCGTGACGAGTAATTCCATTGGACTTGCGGCAGCTGGAACCCTTCGTCGTTGATGGTATTTGCTGTGAATTCAGAGGCTGCGGCACTCTCTAGTCGCAGATCCAGCTCCCCTTGAACCACACCGTCAAAATGTTTGATCACTTCCATTGGCCGCAAGCGGCGCGCGCCCGGGGCGCAGATGTCGGCGATGCGGGCGGCAAAGTAGAAAGCGTCGACGTCACGGTTGAACGCACGTTCGATGCCTGGGCGCAGCACTTTTACCGCGACGTCTTGGCCGCTATCGACCAAACGCGCTTTGTGGACCTGAGCGATGGATGCTGCAGCGATGGGCTCGCTAAATTCCGAGAAGACCTCGGACATGGGGCGACCCAGTTCATGTTCGACTTGTCGAATAGCTTCTTCGCGAGAGAACGGGGGCAATTTG
This sequence comes from uncultured Paracoccaceae bacterium, assembly GCA_947497985.1. Classification (GTDB taxonomy): domain Bacteria; phylum Pseudomonadota; class Alphaproteobacteria; order Rhodobacterales; family Rhodobacteraceae; genus Epibacterium. Next base: position 173,381 of record CANMIX010000001.1, on the reverse strand, counting down.
TCTTGCAGAACACGCAGTTGTTGCGCCAGATCTTCGCCGACAACATCAGGCCGCGTCGATAGAACTTGCCCAAACTTGATGTAGGCGGGGCCAAGTGCGGTCAACGCCCGCGTCGCGGCGGGCATCTCTTCGTCGCCTTTGTATCCCATCCACTGGAACGGCCAGCCAAGGGCGTAGGCGACCATGCGGACGGGACGTGGCGCTTCAAACGCGTCCAGAACGGCATTCATGGCGCCGGTGCGCACCATCGTGGCGCCCGTGCGGATCAGGCGGACAATATTGTGGGGACCACGCATGGATCAGATCTTCCAGCCAGAGTGCAGGGCAGCAATACCCAACGACAAGTTGCGGTATTTCGCGTTTTCAAAACCTGCTTCACGCAGCATGCCAAGGAATGTGTCTTGATCCGGGAAATTGCGGATTGATTCCACCAGATATTGGTAGCTGTCGTAGTCGTTGGCGATCAGCTTGCCCATGCGCGGGATCACGTTAAAGGAGTAAAGGTCGTAAAGCTTTTGCAACCCTTCATTCGGCAGCTGGCTGAACTCCAAAACCATCAAGCGGCCACCGGGTTTCAACACGCGATAGGCTTCTTTCAGCGCCTCCAAGGGCCGGGTCACGTTCCGAATGCCAAAGGAGATGGTGTAGACGTCAAATGTATTGTCCTGAAACGGCAAGGCCATCGCGTCGCCTGTGACCCAATCCAGACTGTCCGCCATCCGTTCGGCTTCGGCGCGTTTGCGCCCTTCTTCCAGCATTGGCCGCGTCAGATCCAAGACGGTTGAATGCCCGTAACCTGCCCGTTTCAAGAACCGGAAGGAGATATCGCCGGTACCGCCAGCCACATCCAACAGCTTTTGCCCAGGGCGTGGCGCAAGCCAATCCATCATCGCGTCTTTCCAAACGCGGTGAATGCCGACGCTCATGACGTCATTCATAATGTCGTATTTTGAGGCGACCGAGTTAAAGACCCCCTGCACACGCCCAGCCTTTTCATGCTCGGGCACGGTTTCAAATCCAAAATGGGTGGTGTTGTCCTGCGTCTCGGTCATTTGGCTTGCCGTTTCCTTTGGTTCGCCCCAGTTATAGAGCGCAATTCGGGCGGCACAATGCGGCCCACCGTCATCTGTTGCAGGAGCGATGTAATGCCTGAACTGCCCGAGGTCGAGACCGTGATGCGCGGATTGGCACCTTCAATGGAAAGTGCGGTGATTTCACGCGCACAAGTGAACCGCCCGGATCTGCGTTGGCCTTTCCCGGACAACATGTCTGAACGTCTGCAGGGAGCGCGTGTATTGGCGCTTCGACGTCGCTCCAAATACATCCTGGCAGAGCTGGATCGCGGTGAGACCTTACTGGTGCATCTGGGCATGTCTGGACGCATGACAGTGTCCGGTGATCCGTTGGGCCAATTTGTGCATGACCATCCTGCACATCAAAAACACGACCATGTGGTGCTTGATATGGACAATGGCGCGCGGGTCACGTTCAACGATCCGCGACGCTTTGGTGCGATGGATTTGATCCCAACCGATGGGCTTGAAGATCACAAGCTGTTGGCGGTCTTGGGGCCGGAACCGTTGGGCAATTCATTTGATGAAGCTTACCTGGTTGAGGCCCTGAAAACACGCAACACGCCGGTGAAATCTGCGCTGTTGGATCAGGGAATCATCGCGGGTCTCGGCAATATTTACGTCTGTGAGACACTGTTTCGCTGCGGAATTTCGCCCAAACGTAAGGCACGAGAGATAGCGCAAACACGTGTTGCAAGCCTCGTTCCGGTTATTCGCGAAGTGTTACAAGATGCAATAAAAGCGGGCGGTTCTTCGCTCAAGGATTTCCGCCAAGCCAATGGAGAACTTGGATATTTTCAGCACAGCTTCGATGTTTACGGTAGGGAAGGGGAGCCCTGCAGACGGCAAAATTGTGAGGGTGAAATCGCTCGAATTACCCAATCTGGACGTTCGACCTTCTATTGCAGTCAATGCCAAAGATAGCTTGATCCGAGCTGCGCGCGTGGTAAGGAATCGATCCTAAACGGAACAATCGAAAGCAAAACCCGATGGCATATGAGACGATTAACGTCGACGTGCAGGACCATGTTTGCCTCATAAAACTGAACCGCCCGGAGGCGCTGAACGCGCTCAATACCGAATTGCTGTCCGAACTTGCGACCGCATTGGAAGAAGCCGATGCAAGCGATAAAGTGCGCTGTATCGTTGTCACCGGATCCGAGAAAGCCTTTGCTGCTGGGGCAGATATCAAAGAGATGTCGGACAAGAGCTTTGTCGATGTCTACAGCGAAGATCTGTTTGCCAAAGTCAGCAATCGCATCGCTGCGATCCGCAAACCAATCATTGCCGCGGTTTCTGGCTATGCGTTGGGTGGTGGCTGCGAACTGGCGATGATGTGCGATTTTATCATTGCGTCGGACACGGCCAAATTTGGTCAGCCCGAAATCAACCTTGGTGTTATGCCTGGCATGGGTGGCAGCCAACGGCTGACCCGGTTTATCGGCAAATCCAAAGCCATGGACATGAACCTGACCGGGCGTTTCATGGAAGCCGATGAAGCCGAACGTTCTGGTCTGGTTTCACGCGTCGTGGCGGCTAAAAAGTTGATGGACGAAGCCACCGGGGCGGCTCAGAAAATCGCTGAAAAGTCACAGCTCAGTGTTATGGCCACCAAAGAAGCGGTGAACCGCAGCTTTGAAGTCCCGCTGGCGGAAGGGCTGTTGTACGAGCGCCGCTTGTTCCATTCCCTGTTTGCCACCGAAGATCAAAAAGAGGGAATGGGCGCCTTCCTTGAGAAACGTGAAGCTCAGTTCCGAGATAAGTGATAGAACGGTGCCAAGTGGCATAAGAACATTCACAAAAGGTCAGCTTTTCGGCTGACCTTTTGCGTTCTAGGGGACGGGGCTTGCAATTCCCACGCTGTGTGGGTACATACCGCCGTCATACATGCGCGTGCAGCCCGCCTAGGCTAGAATCACACCGGTGACCGGATCCGGGGTTGGTTGGCATTGCGCCTTCAAAGAACACAAACCCTGTAGAGGTCCACATCATGGCAAATTCGCCTCAGGCCAAAAAGCGCGCACGTCAAAACGAAAAGCGCTTTGCGGTAAACAAAGCCCGTCGTTCTCGCATCCGTACTTTCCTGCGTAACGTTGAAGAAGCAATCGAATCTGGTGACAAAGAAGCGGCAACAACTGCTCTGCGCGCAGCTCAGCCTGAACTGATGCGTGGTGTTACCAAAGGCGTTTATCACAAGAACACAGCGTCTCGTAAGGTGTCTCGCCTTGCCGCGCGCGTTAAAGCGCTGGGTTGATTCTTATACAACTCAACTAGGGTGCTGTTTAAGTACCACAAATTTGTGAAGCGCTGCGATTTGCGGCGCTTCTTTTTTTTCCATTAGGACAAAAACTTATCGCAAAGGGCAGAGATTCTTTCTGACCAAAGTATGAGTCAACATCATAGTTTCGTTGCTGTCTCCTACTCTAAATTGCTACCAATATTCAGCGATTCATGCGCTGGGGGACTTGCTGCCGAGGTGGTTTCCACCGAGATCCGAAAATGACGTCGATGACTGTGATATGTTTCACAGCCGTTTAAGGCGTTGTCTCTGTTGTCTTTTTGACCGTCAGAGATAGCTATAAGCCATTTGAGGGTACGCCGCTCGTGAATCGTTGCAGGGTGATAACGTTCACCCATTGCTTAAAAAAATAGACAAGTAAGAGGGACCGTATCCTCTGGCTAGGAAAACGTCAGTTTTCCGGCACAGGGATCCTTTTGCTTTTCAAAACCCAATAATGGGTACGGGACGAAACGATAGGCCCAAAGAGGCCGCGGCACGTGGGGACGCGAGAGGCGAATAATGACGAACGATAAATGGGGCAGTGTCAGACAAAGATTGTTAAAGACAGTCGGACAAAATAATTTCACGACTTGGATCGAGCCACTTGAGCTTCAGAACCTGGACGATGGAATCGCTGTTTTTAATGTGCCCACTAATTTTATGGGTAACTATGTCGGGCAGAATTTCTCTGACTTGATTTTGCACGAATTGAATATGTCAGGTGAACATGTTCAGCGTTTGGCATTTAATGTCGCGGTAAATTCTCCAAACCGCCCTGCGGCACCTTCTGGGCAGCCACTTTTCGAAGTGATTCAAGGCTCCGAAGAGGACACGGATGTTGCGGCGCCCGTAGCGCGCCGAGAGTCGGCCGATGCTCCGGCAGTGTCCGAAGCACGTTCAGCAGGCAAAGACACTTTGGAAGCGTTGCAGGCCGCGCCGCTGGATCCGCGGTTCACCTTCGACACTTTTGTAGTGGGTAAACCCAATGAACTGGCACATGCCGCTGCGCGTCGTGTGGGTGAAGCGGGGCCCGTGACATTCAACCCACTCGTCCTTTATGGCGGCGTTGGCTTGGGTAAAACGCACCTTATGCACGCGATCGCATGGGAGTTGAAACGCTCCAATCCGGAACTCAATGTACTGTATCTATCGGCAGAGCAGTTCATGTACCGCTTTGTACAGGCGCTGCGCGAACGTAAAATGATGGATTTCAAACATCTTTTCCGCTCGGTTGACGTCTTGATGGTGGATGACGTGCAGTTCATTGCGGGCAAAGATTCGACGCAGGAAGAATTCTTTCACACGTTCAACGCGCTTGTGGACCAGAACAAACAGATCATTATCTCTGCGGACCGCGCGCCTGGTGAGATCAAAGAGCTGGAAGATCGTGTGAAATCCCGTCTTCAGTGTGGTCTTGTGGTCGATCTGCACCCAACTGACTACGAATTGCGTCTGGGGATTCTGCAGACCAAGGTTCAACAGCACCGCCAAACCTTCCCTGATCTCCAGATCGCGGATGGCGTGTTGGAGTTTCTGGCGCACCGGATCTCAACCAATGTCCGCGTCTTGGAAGGCGCGTTGACTCGCCTGTTTGCTTTTGCGTCACTGGTTGGGCGTGAGATTGACATGGAACTGACGCAGGACTGCCTGGCGGATGTTCTGCGGGCTTCGGAACGCAAAATCACCGTTGAGGAAATTCAACGCAAGGTTTCGGAATACTACAATATCCGCATGTCCGATATTATCGGCCCCAAACGCTTGCGCTCCTATGCGCGTCCACGTCAGGTCGCGATGTATCTGTGCAAGCAGTTGACCAGCCGGTCTTTGCCAGAGATCGGGCGCCGTTTTGGTGGTCGCGACCACACCACCGTAATGCATGGTGTGAAGCGTATCGAAGAGCTGAAACAGGTTGACGGCCAGATCGCAGAAGACGTGGAAATGCTGCGCCGCTCCTTGGAAGCGTAACGGATCCCGTCTTGTTTGATTTTGAAACGACCCCGATCGAATTCAGGGTCGTTTTTACGTTGTAAATACAGCCGGAAAGCCACGAATGCTGCGCTTCTGCACAATAGCGGTCTTTGGCCCCTTGACGCTGGCGATCTACAATCGGAGAAATCGAATAAAGTCTTGTCTTGGGGACGCAAAAGGTTACCGTGACCTCCCGGCTTGGCGACGGGCTGCTGGTAAAGCCAGACGAAAGGAATGATAGATATGAAGATCAGTATCGAACGTGGCACCCTTCTGAAGGCTGTGGCCCAGGCGCAGTCCGTCGTGGAACGCCGCAACACCATTCCGATCCTTGCAAATGTGCTGATCGAGGCCGAAGGTGACACGGTGCAATTCCGTGCTACGGACTTGGACATCGAAGTGGTGGACAAGGCAACGGCACAGGTTGAACGCGCAGGCGCGACGACAGTTGCTGCGACCACATTGCATGAAATCGTACGCAAGCTTCCCGACGGTGCGTTGGTCACCCTGACGGCTGATGCGGCCACCGGTCGTCTGACGGTCGAAGCGGGACGGTCGAACTTCTCGCTCGCAACTTTGCCGCGTGAAGATTTTCCGGTTATGGCTACGTCCGAATATCAGTCGAACTTTGCCGCAAACGCCGCAGTTCTGCGCCGCCTGTTTGATAAATCCAAATTCGCCATCTCGACCGAAGAGACGCGGTACTATCTGAATGGCGTCTATATGCATGTCTCAGACGGGAGCACCGGTGGACGCGTTCTGCGTTGCGTTGCAACCGACGGTCACCGTCTGGCCCGTATTGATGCCGATGTACCTGCGGGTGCCGAAGACATGCCGGGTGTCATTGTTCCGCGCAAAACTGTGGGTGAGCTGCGCAAGCTGCTGGATGACGATGAAATGGACATTGCCGTTTCTGTTTCGGAAACCAAGGTTCGCTTTGCCACGCCCAATATCACCCTGACGTCCAAAGTGATTGATGGCACCTTCCCGGACTACACCCGAGTGATCCCAGTTGGTAACACACGTCGCCTGGAAGTGGACGCGAGTGAGTTCGCAAAGGCGGTTGACCGTGTGGCAACTGTTTCTTCAGAACGGTCTCGCGCGGTTAAACTGCAGCTGAGCGAAGATCAGCTGGTTCTGTCGGTCAATGCACCGGACAGCGGTGCGGCTGAGGAAGAGCTAGCAGTTGCCTACAGCGATGAACATCTCGATATCGGCTTCAACGCCAAGTACCTGTTGGAGATCGCCAATCAGGTTGACCGCGAAAATGCGGTTTTCATGTTCAATTCTTCCGGTGACCCCACGCTGATGCGCGAAGGCAGCGACGAAAGCGCTGTCTACGTCGTGATGCCGATGCGCGTTTAAAGTGCCTGACGGCACTGCCTCTGGCGGAAGTATTTTGGAAAAGATGAAAGGGAGCGCAGTTCTGTGCGTGCGCTGACCGTTTTAAAAATGTCTCATTTCCGCTCGCATTTGCGGGCGGAAATGCATTTGGACGGTCGCCCTGTTGCGCTTTATGGCAATAACGGCGCCGGTAAGACCAACGTGCTTGAGGCTGTTTCGTTGTTTTCCCCTGGTCGGGGTATTCGACGCGCCAGTGCCGCGGATATGGCGCGACAACCCGAAGCTTTGGGCTGGAAACTGAGCGGGGTTTTGCGCAGCAGTGCGCAATCTTACGAGATAGACACCTGGTCTGAGCCGGGCGCTGCCCGTCAGGTCAAGATCGACAATAAGGCGAGCAATCAAATCGCCTTGGGTGAGATTGCGCGGGTTGTCTGGCTGGTACCGGCGATGGACCGTCTGTGGATCGAAAGCGCGGAAGGGCGCAGGCGTTTTCTCGACCGTGTGGCGCTAAGTTTTGCCCCTGATCATGCCGAGGCCACGCTGACCTATGAAAAGGCCATGCGTGAGCGGAACAAGCTGTTGAAGCAAGAGGTGCGTGACCCAGTTTGGTATCGGGTTGTCGAACAGCAAATGGCCGAGGCCGGACACCGCATTCACCAAGCGCGCTTAAACGCTGTCGATTATCTGCATATGGCGCAAGAGAGCGCACAGACCGCCTTTCCGACGGCCGAATTGGAGCTGATGCAATCTGACGGCGACATGCCCCTGAGTGCCACAGATTTTCAGGCCGCTTTAGAAGAGAGCCGATTTCGCGATCTTGTGGTCGGTCGTACCCTGATAGGCCCGCACCGGACCGACATGTTGGGCACCTACCGCACAAAGGCGCTGCCTGCCAAGGATTGCTCTACCGGTGAGCAGAAAGCGCTTTTGATCTCTCTCATTCTTGCCAATGCGCGCGCGTTGATGGAGCAGGGAAGTGGGCCGCCCATTCTGCTTTTGGATGAAGTGGCCGCGCATTTGGACGCTGGCCGTCGCGCGGCGCTCTATGACGAGATCTGCGCCCTTGGCGTGCAAGCTTGGATGACTGGAACTGGGCCGGAACTCTTTGCTGAGATCGAAAAACGCGCGCAGGTTTTTGAAGTGGCGGAAGAAGATGGTCATTCGGTTGTTCGTCAGGCGTGAGCCGTGGTGAAAACAGCTTGAATTTGCCAAGAAAATCGAGCCGCCACGCGTGACATTCAGGCTCGAAATTCGTATAAAATCGGAAAGCTAAAGCAGGAAATTGTGAATGTCCGAAAACGAGCAAACCCCAGCAGAATATGGCGCTGATTCCATCAAAGTTCTCAAGGGGTTGGAGGCTGTGCGCAAACGGCCTGGCATGTATATCGGTGACACAGATGACGGCTCCGGCCTGCACCACATGGTGTATGAGGTTGTCGACAACGGCATTGATGAAGCGCTGGCAGGTCACGCGGACGCTGTAACTGTTAAAATCCACGCTGATTCCAGTGTTTCTGTTGGAGACAACGGTCGCGGTATCCCGGTTGATATTCACCCCGAAGAAGGCGTCTCTGCCGCTGAGGTGATTATGACCCAGCTGCACGCTGGCGGTAAATTTGACAGCAATTCCTACAAAGTTTCGGGCGGTCTGCACGGCGTGGGTGTTTCCGTTGTAAACGCCCTTTCGGATTGGCTGGAATTGCGTGTGTGGCGCAACGGCAAAGAGCATATCGCGCGCTTTGAACGCGGCGATACCGTGAAACATCTGGAAGTTGTCGGTGATTGCGGTGATCGCACCGGAACCGAGGTGCGGTTCCTGGCGTCCACCGACACGTTCTCGAACCTGGAATATGTGTTTGAGACCCTGGAAAAGCGCCTACGCGAGCTTGCCTTTTTGAACTCAGGCGTGCGGATCATTCTGGTGGATGAACGCCCTGCCGAACGTTTGGAAACGGTTCTGTTTTATGAAGGCGGCGTGAACGAGTTCGTCAAATACCTCGACCGCTCCAAAACGCCTGTGATGGACGCCCCGATTTATATCAAGGGTGAGAAAGACGACATTGGCGTTGAAATCGCGATGTGGTGGAACGACAGCTACCACGAAACGGTGCTGCCTTTTACCAACAACATCCCCCAAAAGGACGGCGGCACCCACGTTGCCGGTTTCCGGGGTGCCTTGACCCGGACCATCAACAACTATGCACAAGCAACCGGGATCGCCAAACGGGAGAAAGTCTCCTTTACCGGGGATGACGCGCGTGAAGGCCTGTCCTGCGTTCTCTCTGTCAAAGTGCCGGACCCCAAGTTCTCTAGCCAGACCAAAGACAAGCTGGTTTCATCCGAAGTGCGCCCGGTTGTCGAAAGCCTGCTGAATGAAAAACTGGCGGAGTGGTTCGAAGAAAACCCCAATGTCGCCAAACAAGTGGTTGGCAAAATCATCGAGGCCGCACTGGCCCGTGAAGCTGCCCGCAAGGCCCGCGAATTGACGCGCCGCAAAACGGCGATGGATGTGAACTTCCTTGCCGGGAAGTTGAAGGATTGCTCTGAAAAAGACCCGTCCAAAACCGAAGTCTTCTTGGTGGAGGGTGACTCCGCTGGTGGATCTGCACAAACCGGCCGTGATCGCCAGACACAGGCGATCCTGCCGCTGCGCGGTAAGATCCTGAATGTGGAACGCGCCCGTTTTGATCGCATGCTCGGCTCGCAAGAGATCGGCAACCTTGTGATGGCGCTTGGCACCGGGATCGGACGTGACGAGTTCAATATCGAAAAACTGCGCTACCACAAGATCGTCATTATGACCGATGCGGACGTCGACGGCGCCCACATTCGCACGCTGTTGCTGACCTTCTTCTACCGCCAGATGCCGGAGCTGATCGAAGGTGGTTACCTCTATATTGCGCAGCCACCGCTGTACAAAGTGGCGCGTGGCAAGTCCGAGGTCTACCTCAAGGACCAGAATGCATTGGATGATTACTTGATCAACCAAGGTGTCGAAGGAGCCGTGCTGAAATTGGGCAGCGGGGCCGAAATTGCTGGCGCTGACCTGACCCGTGTTGTCGATGAAGCGCGTCAGTTGAAGCGGGTTTTAGACGCGTTTCCAACACATTACCCTCGTTCCATTCTGGAACAGGCAGCGGTGGCGGGGGCCTTTGTGCCCGGCGCTGTTGATGCGGATTTGCAAGGTGTGGCCGACAAGGTTGCGGCTCGTTTGGATCAAATCGCACTGGAATACGAACGCGGTTGGCAAGGTCGGATCACTCAGGATCATGGCATCCGTCTGGCGCGTATCCTACGCGGCGTCGAAGAAGTCCGCACATTGGACGGTCCGCTGCTGCGCTCCGGCGAAGCGCGCAAGACCGGTAGCTTCACCGCCAGCTTGCAAGAGATCTACGGCGCAAGCGCCGTATTGCAGCGCAAAGACCGTAACCAAGCCATCCACGGCCCGCTGAGCCTGCTCAAAGCGATCTTGGACGAAGGCGAAAAGGGTCTGAGCCTGCAACGTTACAAAGGTCTCGGCGAAATGAACCCGGATCAGCTGTGGGAAACCACCTTGGACCCGGATGCGCGTACCCTGTTGCAAGTGCGCGTGGACGACAGTGTGGAAGCCGATGATCTCTTCACCAAACTGATGGGTGATGTGGTTGAACCACGCCGTGAATTCATTCAGAAAAACGCGCTGAGTGTCGAAAACCTCGATTTCTGATCTCATGGATCGCTGCTTTGCGGTTTGGCCGCTGGGCAGCCTTGCAAAAGAGACATTGCGATGAGGATCAAAAAAAAGCCCGCGACCATCTGGTTGCGGGCTTTTGCGTTCCAAACTGTATCAGGCGCTACAGTGGATTGCCGGCGTAGGTTTTGTCACCGCGCTCACGGGCAAGCCGGATCTGTTTCTGCCGCTCCCGAAAGCGCGCTTTGTCATGTTCTGAGGTGTCATGCACACACTGATGACAGGAGACGCCCATTTCGAATTCGGGGCGTTCCATGTCCTCAGGCAGGATTGGTCGGCGACATCCGTGACACAACAGATGCGGGCCTTCCTCTAGTCCGTGCCCAACCGAAACACGGTTGTCAAAGACGAAACACTCGCCCTGCCAGGTGCTTTCTTCGGCAGGTACTTCTTCCAGATACCGCAGGATGCCGCCTTTTAGGTGGTAGACGTCCTCGATGCCCTGACCAAGCAAGTAGTTGGTGGATTTTTCGCAACGAATCCCACCGGTGCAGAACATCGCCACGCGTTTGTTGTGAAACTGGTTTTGGTTTTCTTCCCACCAGGCCGGGAAATCACCAAAGCTGACAGTTTTTGGGTCCACAGCGCCTTCAAAGGTTCCAATCGCGACTTCGTAGTCGTTGCGGGTATCAATCACCACAACATCGTCCTGCTGGATCAGATCGTTCCAATCCTGAGGTTCGATGTAATTGCCAACGCGCGCAAGGGGATCAACATCCGGCTGCCCCATCGTAACGATCTCTTTTTTCAGCCGAACCTTCATCTTGCCAAAGGGCGGGTGATCGCTGGTGGCTTCTTTCCACTCAAGGTTCGAACATCCGGGCAGTGTTTTGATATGAGCCAAAACGGCGTCGATACCAGCGCGCGGCCCGGCGATTGTCCCGTTGATACCCTCCTGCGCCAACAGGAGCGATCCCTTGACGTCCTGCGTAAGGCACAGGTCCAAAAGCGCCGGTTTGATGTCGGCAGGGTCCGCAAAACGGGTGAAGTGGTAGAGAGCAGCGATTGTGTACATGTCCCGCCATTAAATCGCTCTGACGCGTATTTCAAGCGCTACAAACACGTGTGCAACGCAGTATCAGGCGCAAATGTGCTCAGAAAATAACATATCTTACTTACATGATTTACGGTTGCGTGACGCAAGCAGGTCAGCGAAGATTCAAATAGCGTTGCGATGTTTCACAATAAATCTCTGACGAGGGGAAAGCAGACAATGACCGCAGCCCTAATAGTTATAGACGTTCAAAACGACTTTTGCCCTGGCGGCGCATTGGCCGTCCCGGACGGAGACGCCGTGGTTGCGCCGATCAATGCGTTGATGGAACAGTATGATACGGTGATTTTGACCCAGGATTGGCATCCTTCAGGGCACCAGTCTTTTGCCAGCGCCCATCCAGAAAAAGCACCGTTTGAAACCACTGAATTGTCTTATGGAACACAGGTTTTATGGCCTGACCATTGTATGCAAGGGACGGACGGTGCGGCGTTTCACAGGGATTTGCGCACGGATGGTGATCTGATCCTGCGCAAAGGATTTCGCGCGGCGATCGACAGCTATTCAGCGTTTTTTGAGAATGACCGGAAAACCGTAACTGGCCTGCATGGATATCTGCAGGAACGCGGGGTTTCGCGTCTGTTGCTTGCGGGGCTCGCAACGGACTTCTGCGTGGCCTATTCAGCCTTGGATGCTGCCGAACTCGGCTATGCGGTCACAGTTGATCTAAACGCATGTCGCGGGATTGATCTGGATGGCTCGTTGGATGCGGCAATGCGCAACATGCAAGCGGCAGGGGTTTCGTTCTGAAAGGGCGTTATCAAAAGTAACGAACCATAAATGCAATCTTTATCTAATGTGGTCGCAAACTGAGGAAGATCCCAGAGATGACAGACGCAACATGCCCGGTCGCCAAACACGATAAACGATACAGTGCTCTTGGCTTGTTGCAACGTTACGCCGGACACAAAGTAACCCATCTAAAAACACGCATACTCTTTACCAGTGGATGGTGTTTGTTTTTTATATATCAAACAACTATCGAGATTGCGCCGTTTTGCTTTGCGTTGATCGTCGCAGGGGATCTGATTGAGACGTTCTATATGAAGCGTCTTCTTAACACGCGGATCGAGGCGTTGGATGAGGCCCGCGTAAAACGCATGAGCCTGCTCCTGGGATTGGTCGACTCCATTTGTTATGCGACCGCCGTTGCCATTTTGGCCTATTTTTGCACGGTGAGCTTGGTTGACCATCACGTGCATTGGGAACCGATCTTCGCAATGTATCTGCTCATGGGGGTCAGCGTCGCCTATGTGATGTTTTTCCATCTGAACCCAATCCCAATCGCAATGCGTGCAATGGTGAATTTTGCCGTAGCGATGGGCATTATGCTTGTCGGGCCACCGGATGTGCTCGTGAGGACAAGCGACCATCCGTTGGAAATCGGGGGGCTCGTGCTCTTTGGTCTCGTGACCATTTGGCAGGCGCGGTTGATGATGGCACGCCATGAACGCCGACGTAAAACAGAGTTGAAACTCGTCAACCAGCAAAGGGAACTGCAAGACGCATATACGCAAATGCATGCGCAGCAGATCGAAGCACGCCGCCTGGCCCTGGTGGCAGAGTCGGCCAACGACAGCGTCATGATTGTCGACAACGAGTTTAATATAACCTGGGTGAACGAGAGTTTCAGCCGCGTCACGGGGTTTTCGGCACAAGAGGCAATTGGGCATCGGCCCGGTAATCTTCTCAATTGTCCTGAGACGGATATGACCGCGGTTGCTGAAATGAACGCGAAACTTTTGTCTGGGGAAACGGTGCGCGCTGTGTTGTTGAGCCAACGAAAAGACGGGCAGCGGATCTGGCTAGAGGTCAGCCAGGTGCCAATGGTGAACGCCCAAGGACAGCTGGAGAGTGTAATTTCCGTCGAGCGCGACATCACGGCTGCAAAAGAGCACGAAGCAGAGCTGGAATGTGCGCGCAAAGCCGCAGAAGATGGGGCACGCTCCAAGGCGGAATTTCTGGCGATCATGAGCCACGAAATTCGCACTCCGCTCAATGGCGTTATTGGCATGACGCAACTGCTTGAACACACGCGGCTGGATGACGACCAGCGCAACTATGCGGAAACCATTCATAGCTCTGCGCGCTCCTTGTTGGCCCTGATCAATGACATTTTGGATCTCTCCAAAATGGAAGCGCGCGACGTGACACTCACTCCGATTAATTTTGACGTTCGTAGGTGTTTCGAGACGGGGATGGCTATTCTGCCGCCTCTGGCAGAGGAGAAGGGTATTTCGCTGACCCTTAATATTCCCGAGGAAGTACCGCGGTATCTATGCGGCGACGATCGCCGAATTACCCAGATCCTCATGAATGTCGTGGGCAATGCGATCAAATTCACCGGTGAAGGGGGCGTCCGCGTTGATGTGGAAAGTGTTGTTGAAAACGACACCGCTCATCTGTCCTTTGCTGTGACAGACACCGGGATCGGCGTGCCTCTTGACGTTCAAGAACGTATTTTTGAACGCTTCTCTCAAGCAGATGCTGCAACGTCCCGTCGGTTCGGCGGCACCGGGCTTGGCCTGACCATCTCACAACGGCTGGCGCACGCAATGGGCGGCGAGATCACTTTGACGTCCGAACCGGGGCAGGGCTCGTGTTTTACAACAAAACTGGTCTTGGCTGCGGGTGAGGAAGAGGTGCCTGCCGAGGGAATTGAACCAAACCCGCAAGTCGCATTGACAGACGTGCGGATCCTTGTGGCCGAAGACAACCAGGTGAACCGCGTGTTGGTCCAAAAGTTTCTGAAGGACAGCGGGGCCAAGCTCGGCTTTGCGGTTGACGGCGAGCAGGCGATCGACATGGCCAAAGCGCTGGAGCCAGAAATCATTTTGATGGATCTTTCGATGCCAAATGTGAACGGTTTGCAGGCCACGCGTGCCATTCGCGAATTGAACATACCGCAACCTCATATTGTGGCGCTGACGGCAAACGCGTTTGAGGAAGATCGTGCGGCTTGTTTTGAAGCTGGCATGGACGACTTCCTGTCCAAACCCGTAAGCCGCAAGGCGCTTTTGGCCAATTTGCAGGACGTGATCACACAACGACGCATCGAAACTCCCGCACATTCACTTTACGATGCTACTGATGCTAGCCTAAGAACGGAGCGAAACAGTAGGTAAGGCGACATGTTGGACATCGCGACGCGCGTATACAATCACAAGTGGAAGATTGACCCGATTGTCCGCTCATTGATCGACACGGATTTCTATAAGCTGCTGATGTGTCAGTCGGTGTTTCGCAACCGTCCAAACACCCATGTCAAATTCTCTCTGATCAACCGGTCCACGGATGTCCCCTTGGCCAAACTGATTGACGAGGGTGAACTGCGAGAGCAATTGGATCACATCCGTTCGCTGTCCTTGTCCCGCGGCGAAAGCACCTGGCTGCGTGGCAACATGTTCTATGGCAAGCGCCAGATGTTCCGGTCCGATTTCATGGAGTGGTTCGAGAACCTGCGCCTGCCGCCTTATCATCTGGAGCGCAAAGGCGATCAATACGAGCTGACTTTTGAAGGCAAATGGCATGAGGTCATGTTGTGGGAAATCCCAGCTTTGGCCGTTTTGATGGAGCTGCGATCACGGGCCGTCATAAACGAGATGGGGCGGTTTGAACTGCAAGTTCTCTATGCCCGTGCAATGACTCGCGTGTGGGAGAAAATCGAACGCTTGCGCGAGGTTCCGGATCTGTCGATTGCCGATTTCGGCACCCGTCGACGGCACGGTTTTCTGTGGCAAGATTGGTGCGTCCAAGCCATGATCGAAGGGCTTGGAGCGCGTTTTACCGGCACGTCCAACTGCTTGATCGCAATGCGGCGCGAGGTTGAGGCGATCGGCACCAACGCTCATGAATTACCCATGGTCTATTCAGCGCTCGCGGAAAATGACGCCGACTTGGCCCAGGCCCCTTATGATGTTTTGTCAGATTGGCATGAGGAACACGACGGAAACCTACGCATCTTGCTGCCGGACACATATGGAACCCAAGGCTTCCTAGATCGCGCACCCGATTGGCTGGCAGGCTGGACCGGTATTCGTATCGACAGCGGCGATCCGGCCCTAGGGGCAGAAAGCGCCATTCAATGGTGGCAGTCACGGGGCGAGGATCCATCGACCAAGCGCGTGATCTTTTCCGACGGATTGGACGTGGGTAAAATGGAAGATCTTCAGGCGCGATTTGCCGGTCGGGTACAGATTTCCTTTGGGTGGGGCACCTTGTTGACCAATGACTTCCGCGATCTGGTCCCCAATGATCGTCTCGCGCCGTTCTCATTGGTGTGCAAAGCGGTTTCGGCCAATGGCAAACCCACGGTCAAACTCTCTGATAACCCGGAAAAAGCCATGGGCCCGGCGGATGAGATCGCGCGTTACAAACGGGTGTTTAAGGTCGGCGACCAGGAAAGCATCGACGTCATAGTCTGACCGCCGTTTCTACCGCACAGTAGCGCGGATCATGCGGCGGTCACCCAGAAATTGAAGCTTTTGCTTTGGCAGGCGGTAAATGGCGCTCCGGTTTTGACTTTGGAGACATGCGGCATGGAGCTTAGGCACGTGCCCCAAAACGCTGCGGCATCTGTAGAGGCTCGCGAAACGCCCATCCGCCATTGGCCGGGAAACCGGGTCAGAAGCTGCACAGCCGCGGCCCGGCCAAACCCGGATCTTCGAAATTGTGGAAATATGGTGAAATCGGACAGTTCTTTCTGCCCTTCCGGTAGTAACAGGACAATTGCAAACCCGAGGTCAGACTGCCCGGCGCGTAGCCAGAAACTGCAATGGTCCTGCCTGTTCAGAACGCGGCGCGACTTCTTGATCACGTCTTGGTCCTCGGCAGGGGCAATCTCCATCAGATACCGCGCAAACACCGGCAAAAATCGCGGTTGCTCTTCTGGCGCGATAGGGTGCAGGTCAAGCGGTTGATCCTGCGTCACCATCGGCGCGGTCGGTGATGTATCGTACATTAGCGTCGCCAGTCTCTTCTATTTTGCCCGATTCTGTTGGCATCCGATGACCGTGGATCAAATTCTTTAATCCTGAATTTAATTGTCATTTGGATCTGCCGGACTTCGCGATAGATCTGCTTTATGCTTCAACGCCCGCATTTCATCGGCCACGATATTTATCGCCTTTCCAGTTATGGCACGTCGCATCCGCTCAGGGTGCCGCGGGTCTCATCCGTGATGGATCTGTCCCGCGCCTTGGGCTGGCTGGAACCGGACGTGTTCATCCGTTCTCCACGGGCAAAACCGGCCGCATTGCGCCAATGGCATGACCCCGACTATGTCGACGCGCTGGTCGAAGCGGAAAAGTCGCAAACCGTTTCTCCCGAAATCCGTGCCCGGCATCACCTGGGTACCCATTCAAACCCAGTCTTTACCGAGATGTATCGCCGACCAGCGACCTCTGCCGGGGCCTCTATCCTGGCTGGTGAGCTGTTGGCAAAGGGCGGGCAAATCTATGCACCCGCTGGCGGTACCCATCATGGCATGCCGGACCGCGCGAACGGGTTTTGCTACCTCAACGATCCGGTTCTGGGCATGCTGTCGCTGCGCCATAACGGGGTGCGTCGGATCGTATATCTGGACATTGACGCTCATCATCCAGATGGGGTCGAGGTCGGGTTTCGCGGTGATCCGGATGTGCTGATGATCTCCATCCACGAGGAAAACCTTTGGCCGCGCACCGGAGGATTGGAGGAAACCGCAGGCGGGTCAGCCGTCAACTTGCCCGTGCCACGCGGGTTCAACGACAGCGAAATGGCCTTGGCGCGCGAGGCACTGATCTTGCCGTTGATCGAACAGTTCGAACCCGATGCGATCGTCCTGCAATGCGGCGCGGACGCCGTGGTTGAGGATCCATTGGCGCATCTGGCCTTGTCCAACAACGCCCATTGGGACGTCTTACGCAGCCTTGTGGGCAAGGCACCGCGTTTGCTTGTCCTGGGCGGCGGCGGCTATAATCCTTGGTCCGTCGCACGCCTCTGGACCGGGATTTGGGGCGTTCTGAACGGATTTCAGATCCCCAGCCTGTTGCCAGAGCCTGCTCAAAAGGTCTTGCGGAGTTTACGTTTTGACGGGCATCGCCTGGGACGAAATCCGCCGGAACATTGGTTCACAACCCTACAGGACGCGCCGCGCGATGGTCCCATATGCGCCGAAGTCACCGAACGTATCGCACATCTTCGGGCAACGCGTGGGCTGTGAAAATCTGGAAATCCCGGTGAAATCAATCTCCGCGTATTTCTACGGTGTTTGTGTTCAGCATGGCGCGAAACAGAACGCGTGATCCACAGAATTCGATTAATAGCATGAAAATAAACGCCTTTTTTGAGTGGGCGCAAATTCACTTTTGAAAATATACCGCGCTGCGCTACGGCGGTCGCGACGTTAGGGCCACTGGCAAAACCCGCGCGAAATTGATAGGTCACGCCAAATGCAGCCATCTGGAGGACCGCCAATGAGCGCGACGGCCCGAAAAACAGCTCCGAATGCAGAGGACATTCGAGCGCGCAAAGGCGGAGAGCCCCTTGTGAGCTTGACGGCCTATACCACCCCAATGGCACGCTTCATGGATGCGCATTGCGACATCGTTCTGGTCGGTGACAGCGTCGGGATGGTGTTGCACGGCATGACATCCACGTTGTCGGTCACGATGGAGATGATGATCATGCATGGCCAGGCTGTGGCCCGTGGTTTGAGCAGTGCGATGATGGTCATCGATATGCCTTTTGCATCGTACGAAGAAGGTCCCGCACAAGCCTTTCGCAATGCAGCCCGACTGATGACCGAAACCGGCGCTGCGGCGGTCAAATTAGAAGGTGGCGTTGAGATGGAGGAGACGATCCGTTTCCTCGTAAAACGCGGCATCCCGGTGATGGCCCATATCGGTCTGACGCCCCAATCCGTCAACACGCTTGGTGGATACAAGGTTCAGGGTCGCGACGACGCTGCAGATCTGATCCTTGCGGATGCTAAGGCTATTGAAAGGGCTGGTGCGTTTTCGGTTGTTCTGGAAAAATTGCCCGCCTCGCTTGCTGATCGCGTAACAGCCGAGATTTCGGTCCCGACCATTGGCATTGGTGCATCTGCGGGCTGCGACGGGCAGATCCTTGTGGTGGACGACATGCTGGGCTTCTTCACGGCGTTCAAACCAAAATTCGTGAAACGCTTTGCCGACCTTGGTGACGCGGCTGAGGCAGCAATCGCTGAATATGCAGCCGAAGTGCGGGCCCGAAGCTTTCCTGCACCGGAACATGTTTTTGCAGATCATGCACCGGCGAAAAAAGGCAGTGCGACATGAGCGCGCCCATTGTGCGCGCGTTGTCAGATTTGCGCGCGCAACACAAAACATGGATCCTTGCTGGGGAAACCGTTGGCGTGGTGCCGACCATGGGGGCCTTGCACGATGGCCACTTGTCACTGGTCAAGGCCGCCAAAGCCGCCTGTGACCGGGTCATCGTCACGATCTTTGTGAACCCGAAACAATTCAACAACCCGGAAGATCTGGCCAAATACCCACGCACGGAACAAAGCGATGCGGAAAAGCTGGCGCCATATAACGTAGACGCCGTTTTTGTGCCGGAAGCGGATGAAATCTACCCCAACGGCTATGCCACCACTGTGTCTGTCAGCGGTGTCAGCGACGTATTGGAAGGCGCCTTTCGTCCCGGCCATTTTGATGGTGTGTCGACAATTGTTGCCAAGCTCTTTTTGATGACCGGCGCGCAGCAGGCCTTCTTTGGCGAAAAAGACTATCAACAGCTGATGTTGGTGCGCCGCATGGCGCGTGATCTGAACATCCCAATTGAGGTGATCGGCTGCCCCACCGTGCGTGAAACCTCCGGTCTGGCCATGTCATCGCGCAATATGCGCCTGTCAGCGGATGCAATGGAGCGCGCTGCCAAATTGTATGCGGTGATGACAGAGGCTGCTATGAACCTAGAGCAGGGACAGGACTGGGCTGTTTTGCAGCAAGCCTCGCTGGATCAGTTGGCCGCCGCCGGTTTCGGGGAGATCGAATATTTCGACCTGCGCTGTGCAGAAACCCTCCAACCCGTGACGGACACCACCAAACCAGCGCGCCTTTTGGCCGCCGTGTGGCTGGATGGGGTGCGCTTGATCGACAATATCGCGGTCGCCTAGCTGCTGATGCGCGCTCAGATTTTCAGGTCCGGGCCAAAGATCACATTGGCATAATCCGCCAGATAGATTTTCAGCCAAGGCGTGAACCGTTCGGGATGGCGGGCCACTTCGGCTTGTAGATCGTGATAGTCCACCCAGCGGGTTTCCATCACCTCATCCGGGTTGATTTTGACCTGGATCGGGCGATGCACATGGGCCAGAAACACGTCGACCTCTTCGTGTTCGATCATACCGCTGCCAACATCCGCGCGGTACTCCAGCCGGTGGCGGAACTCCGGGTAAAGCCCCCCTATACCCAGTTCTTCGCGCAGTCTGCGCATAGCGCAGGCTACCGGTTCTTCGCCCCAGTTGGGATGGGTGCAGCAGCTGTTCGCCCATAGACCTGGCGTATGGTATTTGGCCATTGCGCGGCGCTGCATCAGGATGCTGCCAGACTGTATGACAAACACCGAGACAGCCTTGTGGCGCAGACCCTGCTCGTGGGCTGCGATCTTTTCCACCGGTTGCAATTTTCCATTTACCCAAGCTGGGATGACGTGGCTCATGAGAGGGTCAGATCCAGAACAATTTGCACAGGCCGAGCAGGCCGAATGAGACAGATAGGGTAACAGGCGAAAATCCATTCTGGCACAAGAAAAGCCGCGGCCAGTGGTCGCGGCTCAGGCTTGGTAGGTTTTTGTCGGTAAAAATGGACAGAAAAGGCCGTAGAGGTTACTCGGCGGCGACGCTTTCAAGATAGGCGTAGATGTCTTCTGAGCCCTTTTTCAGGCGGAAGGACATTTTCGATTTGGCCTTTGAATCTCCGGTTGCTTCTTTCAGGAAAGCAGTCGGATCCGCAGTATAAGCTGCAAAGCTTTCGGCGTCCCAAACGGCACCTGCTTCACCAGCGGCAACAAGAGACGCGCCATATTTGTAGCCCTCTGCGGTCCCGAGGGTTTTTCCTGCAATCCCGTAAAGATTGGGTCCGGTCTTGCCACCTTTTACGATTGTCTCACCTGCGTCGGAGACGATCATGTGGCAGGCTTTGCACTTCTTAAAGCCCTTTTCGCCTGCATCAATGTCCCCTGCTGCAAAGGCGGGGGCGGCTAGCATGATCATTCCTGCGACTGTCAAAATTCGTTTCATTTCAGCTTGCTCCAGTAAATCCGGCTGCTTTCTTTAAGATCTTCTGCCACCCTAGAGTCAACGCGACGATGGTCGCGAAAGTGTCGCAGGAGCCGGATCGGGACAATCTGTCCTAGGCGGATTGGGCGCTTGAACGCCAAGTTGGCAACAAATCATTGTCCTCGGGTGTCGCGTGAAAGATCCCGCGCCCGATTGCCCGACTTAGACAGAGAGCCGCGGCGTGGCAGATGTCAGCCAGTGCGGCGTCTTCTGTCGTTGCGTCGCTGGTCGACAACGCAAAAACCAGATCCCCATCCACCGGTGTGTGTGCCGGGACAATTGCCCGTGCGATCCCATCATGTGCCGCCGTTGCAACCCGTTTGCATTGGGCCTTGCTCAGCCCTGCGTCTGTGGCGACAATCGCAATGGTGGTATTTGCGCGATCTCCCACTGGCCCATCGATCAGCTTGCGCATCGCTTGCAACTTGCGACTGTCCAGATCGCGGCCCAGGCCAGACGCGGGGTCAGGCCCCAAACCGCCAAATTCGTTTGCGATTTCAAAAGGGGCCGCCCAGAAATGCCGCTCGCCTGGCGTGGTCACGGATCCCATCGGATTGGCGGCAACCAGCGCGGCGACGGTGACACCGTTATCCAGCACCAGCGAGGCCGAGCCCAATCCTCCTTTTAGCGTCGCAGTTGTGGCGCCGGTGCCAGCGCCATAGCTGCCAAGGTCAAAGGACGTTGATGCGTTCTTAAAAGCCTGCAAACCGAGCGCGCGATAGGGGTTCGCGTCCCAATCTTTTTCTCCACCGTTCAGGAGATCAAACAGAATGGCCCCCGGCACGATGGGGATCACAGCGGGACCCAGGCGAAACCCGCGCCCCGTCTTGTGTAGACCATCCATCGCTCCGGAACAGGCATCCAAACCAAAGGCAGAGCCGCCTGACAGAACCAGCGCGTCAACTTGTGAGACGGATTTATCTGGTTCCAAAAGGTCTGTTTCACGTGTGCCCGGTGCACCGCCCATCACATGGACCGCAGCGGTGAAGGGTTTGTCTGCGGTGACAACCGTCGTGCCAGATTTCAACACTCTGTCCTGTGCATTGCCCACCAAAAGCTGCGGTACATCGGTGATCAGATTACGGGGTCCAGGTTGCATCGTCTCTCCTTGGGCAAATCACGTTTAGTCGTCTTGCACCTTGCCACGCAGGTTTTTGACCTCGCCACGTTGTTTTTTACTGGTCAGGCGACGTTGAACGGATCCGCGGGTCGGTTTGGTCGCAATGCGCCGCTTGGGTGCGACCAGCGCTTTTTGGATCAATTCGGTCAGACGTTCCCGGGCCAAGTCGCGATTGCGTGCCTGGCTACGGGTTTCATCGCAGAACAGGATCAAGGCTCCTTCCTTGGTCCAGCGCCGACCAGCCAGACGGCGCAGGCGCTTCTTGACCGCAGGTGGCAAAGAGGGAGAGCGTTCAGCTTCAAATCGCAGCTCAACCGCAGTCGAAACCTTGTTTACATTTTGCCCACCAGGACCCGAAGCACGAATGAATTGCTCCGTCAGTTCCCAGTCGTGAATGGTGATTTGATTGTTGATATGCAGCATAAACAGGGTCCTTTGACCGGTTTATGCCGTTAACAAGCGGCTGTGGCAAAGGGCAAAACAAAAGGGCTGTTCGAAATTGCGCAACGAACAGCCCTTCTTGAGTATTCGGAGGTGCGCCGGTTAGGCGGTCACCAATTTAGAATTTTACTCCACTAAGGACTGCCTTAGCTTTGTGCCTCCCAAACTGTTCCGACACCGATCTCCAAGTTCCCAATAGACACTAGAGCACCTCCTTTCTGAATGTTACGCGTAGCTTCAGCGTGCCACAGAATGGATAGATGTCAAAACAAAATCATGTGGAACGTGCCGTAATCCGCCCCACGATGATGCGGAAAGGAACAAGTGCGACCAGCGCGAGCGTCAGCTTTACGCACCAATCGGCAAAGGCAAGCGAGAACCAAAGCGGCAAAAGCGCCCCGCCGCCCATGAACGGAACGGCTTCCCAGGACCAGTTGATTGCAGCGTCCGCACCGGCACCAAACAAGGTGACGGAAGCCGAGAAGGCGATGGAAAAGAAGATCACGGTATCCAGGGCCGAGCCAACGAGGGTCGAAACCAGCGGCGCGCGCCACCAGACACCGGCTTTGAACCGATTGAACACGGCCACGTCTGTCAGTTGTGCGATCAAAAACGCCATGCCCGAGGCAACCGCGATGCGCAATGGCACAGCTGGACCAAATTCCAGCATGATCTGACTGCCGATCAAGGAACAAATCACACCGGTCACAAACCCTGCCAGCACCACTTTGCGGGCGGCTGCGACTCCGTACACACGGTTCATCACGTCTGTCACCAGAAAGGCCAGCGGATAGGTGAATGCCCCCCATGTAAGCCAATTCCCAAACAGGAATTGAACCAGAATATTAGAGGCGACAACAATGGCAGCCATGGCGGCGATACCGGGCAGATACGTGCGAGACATGAACAGGGTCCGTTTTAACAAGGTTGCGGCAACTTGATCGAGGATGATGGCCGATCCGTGCCTGTACCGAAGCCGTAGGGTAAAATCAACTCACCGTACGCGGGGCGCCGGTGTCACTCTGGCAATTGGTATTCGACCAATTCGCTGCGTTGAAACGGCATGAAATTGTTATCCGACACCATCGTTGCGCGCAAATCGCCTTCTGTGCTGCGCCAGACCGACAACCCTTCCAGATTGTCATGGGTGCGCAGCGTCGTGGTCAGCAAAACGGTCTCAGACTGCAATGCGTCACCGTCAATATCCCAGCGCCTCAGACGGCTGCGAAACCCGATCAATGCGAATTTACGCTCCAGCAGGTAAAACCGGCCATCTGGCCCAATGTCCAGCCCGACTGGTAAGTATCCATTTCGTTTTTGCACATGAAACGGAGTCTGCCAGCGCGCTCCATCCCAGCGCCAGACCGGAAAGGTATCGCCGGCGCTGTTTTCCGGCAAAGTATACAGTCGACCGAGCGGATCGATGGCCAAAGCTTCCAACGCTTTGTTCTTTTTCAGTGTGGCAAAGGCGCTGATCCGTGGCAGATCTTCGGCCTGAGCGTCAGCTTTTGCGTATCGCGATACGCGCGCTTTGCCTTCAAACGAGATAAACAGCGCGCCGTCTTTGCCAATTGCAAGCCCCTCACTGTCGACCGAGTCTCGATCTTGGCGCATGGTCTGTCCATCGGCGTTGCGCAGATGGACATGCGTGTCAAAGGTCACGCGGTCGATTTTGCCTGCGCTGCGTGTGACATGCCCTGCGACCAGATGGGATCGATCCGTCAGCACCACGACACGTCCCCCAGTTTTATCCAAGACAAGCGCTGAAAAGCCGCCAAACCAGTCCGGCTTGGCGGTTAATTCATAACTGCTGAGGAAACGCGCTGGGCCTATGCCGGTTCCAGATCGCCCTGCTGCATAAGCTGCAACCGCAAGGCTGGCACCCAGCAGCACGGGAATAATCAGTTTGATTGCAAAACGGCGGCGCATTGTTGGGGAAGATCCGAAAGAGTGTAGTCGCGCCTTGGTTTAGGCTTTGGAGCGTTGGGGTCAACTGGTTTGGGTGGGGGGGGATTCAGAATGTCATTGACCCAACGTTGGGCGTCCGCGCAGCCATCGCCCGCTGGTGGGGCGGCTTGATCCACACAGCCACGCGCGCCGCGCGGGCAGGCCAGTCGGACATGGAAGTGGTAGTGATGCCCCCACCAAGGTCTGATTTTTCGCAGCCAGCGACGGTCCCCTTTGGCATCCTTGCACATTTGGACTTTGGCTCCGGGAAACACAAAAATCCGCGCCACCCGTTTGTCCTTGGCGGCAGCGCGCAGAATTTCATGGTGCTGACGGCTCCAGCTGCTGTTCACAAATGCCCCATTGGAACGGCGCATCGAAATCGAAGAAATGTTTTCGCGCGCGTTGCGCGACAGGTTCAACCGATCCGCCGGGCGCATCCAGATGTCGATATCCAAACCAATTTGATGGCTGCGGTGACCCGACAGCATCGGCCCTCCACGCGGCTGGCTGATGTCGCCGATGTATAACCCATCCCACCCCTGTTGACGTGCGGCAAACCGGCTCAGATCCTGGACAAAATCCACCGCCTCGGGATGACCCCAATTGCGGTTGCGCGACAGGCGCATCGCTTGCCAGGTTGGTCCGGTTTCAGGAAGCTCGACCGCGCCGGCAACACAGCCTTTGGCATAGGACCCCAACGGGTCCGGTCGTTGTGCAGATCCGTCTGCCTGGGCACCAAACAGCTGTTTGGCAGGCGTCTGCGCCAGTGCAGGACTGATCAAACCGACGAAAATGATTAAAGAGGCAAGTAGTGTTTTCAAACCTGATCTCCTTCTGCTCGGACCCACCGTAGCAGAAGAAGCCCCAAGACAAAGAGTGCAATTACTGGCGTGATCCCCAATCGCGCGCTTTCGCTGATTGCTGTGGCAATGCCGATCAAAAGCGGTGCCAGAAATGCAGTGGCGCGCCCTGACAACCCATACAAGCCAAAGCTCTCAGTTGCGTTTTCCAGTGCCGTGTGACGGACCATCAGGGTGCGACTGGCGGATTGCAGGATGCCACCGAACCCACCAATCAACATTCCACAGATGAAAAACACGGTGTCAGGCAGGGGTGATCCCTCGGCAAGGGCCACGCCAAAGATCTGGTCGCGGGACATGCCAACCACCACAGTGCAAACCGCCATAAGAACCAAAATCGCCAGAGTAATCACCGGTTTCGGCCCAAAACGGCGATCCGCAAACCCGCCAACCCAACTAAAGGCGGCGGCGGAAATTGCCGCGACGATACCGAAAATACCGATCTGCGTGATCTCCCACTCCAGAACCAGCCGCGCATAGACACCACCAAAAGCATAAAGCCCGTTCAACCCGTCCCGGTACAGCATCGACCCACCTAAAAACGCCGCCAGACTTTTGCGGTGGCGCAACGCTTGCAGCGAGCGAACAACCTTGCCCACGGCGTCACGGGGGCCGACACGGGGCCCGTCTTGAGCTTTGTCACGCACCCACAAGGCATAAGGCAGCATAAAGATTGCAAACCAAATCGCGACCACCGGACCTACCGCACGGGTTCCTTCGCGGGCGGCTGCATCCAGCCCAAAAAGGGGATCCAGGCCAATCAGCGTCTTTCCATTTGCTTGTTCCACAAACAGCAGCAGCATGACGAAAAGCGATATCACCCCACCCAAATACCCAAAGGCAAAACCAGATCCTGATATCGCGCCAACGTCAGATCTTGTCCCCAATGTCGGCAGCTGAGCATTGACAAAAACAGACGCGAATTCCGCGCCAATGAACCCGATCCCAAAGCTCAACAACATGAGGTAGAGATTGCTGCCAGCAGGGTCCATAAACCACAGCCCCGTCGCGCCCATCACATACAATACTGAGAATGCGAAGATCCACGGCAGCTTGCGTCCCGACCCATCCGCCATAGCGCCCACAAAAGGCGCAGACAGCCCGACCGTCAGCCCGGTTATTGTCATACAGACCGACCACAAGGTTTGAGCCTGCGCCTTGGCGGCTTCACCTTCTGCACCTAAGTTTACGAAATGATCTGCGGCAACGGCGGCAAAAAACGGGCTAAAGACAAAGGTGACCAACAGCGTGTGATAAGGCTGGCTGGCCCAGTCAAAAAACCACCAACCCCAAATGCGCTTGCGCGCGGAAATCTCACCCATAACACCGCCCCTTGGTTGGCTTTGAGCCAGTTATGAGGTCCGCCTAGTCCGCTTGCAACCCTGTCGCCAATTCCCTGCGGCTAAGAAGCGTGGATGCGGCATGCCCCGACAGAAACCTGTGCCTGTGATGCCATGAGTTTACCGCTCATCAACCGCGAGCTTGCGCAGGCCTTGCGCATCCCGCCAGACGTGCCTACCTATTACCGCGTTGCAACAAAGGGAAAAGACATGCAGTCGTTGTTTCAAATCCTGATGCTGGTCCTGGATATCGTCTGGTTCTTCATCATCGCCCATGTGATCATGAGCTGGTTGATCAACTTCCAGGTCTTGAACCTTAACCAACAGCTTGTTGGTCAAATCTGGTACATGCTGAACCGCATTCTGGAGCCGATCTACGGACGAGTGCGGCGTTTTATGCCAGACCTGTCCGGGGTTGATCTGGCGCCTTTGGTTGTTTTGATCGCCGTCTATGCCTGCCGCATTATTCTCCAGAACAATATATCTGCCTTTTACTAGCGGCTCTGCGTAAAACTTTGGCCAGTATCGCGGCGGCCCCTTGCCGCCCGATTCGCCTTGTGAGATTGTGCCCCAAACCCGAGCAGCACTCACAGAGCAAGAGGCCCGCATGTCCGGCCCAACAGGCGCTACTCCGCTTTTGCGGGATATCTTTGGATTCGATGATTTTCGACCGGGCCAGGGCGAAATTGTAGAGGCTGTGGCCGAGGGCGAAAACGTGCTTGCCATCATGCCAACCGGTGGCGGTAAATCTCTGTGTTTCCAGCTGCCTGCATTGATGCGCGACGGCATAACCGTTGTTATCTCTCCGCTGATTGCTCTGATGCGCGACCAGGTGCGCGCCTTGCAAGAGGCGGGCGTGTCTGCGGGCGCTCTGACCTCGGGCAATACCGAAGAAGAGACCGAAGCCGTTTGGGACGCAATCGAACAAGGGCAGTTGAAACTTCTGTATATGGCGCCGGAACGCTTGGCGGCGGGATCGGCCATGGGCATGTTGCGTCGCATCGGGGTCAGCCTGATTGCCGTGGACGAGGCCCATTGCGTCAGCCAATGGGGCCATGATTTCCGCCCGGATTATCTGCGCATAGGTGAGCTGCGCCGCGCGCTTGATGTGCCGCTGGCGGCCTTTACGGCGACTGCAGATCAGGAAACCCGCGATGAGATCGTCCAAAAGCTGTTTGACGGCGAAGCGCCGCGCAGCTTTTTGCGTGGCTTTGATCGTCCCAATATCCACCTCGCCTTTGCGGCCAAGGATAACCCACGCCGCCAGATCCTTGATTTTGCGGAGGCACGCAAAGGGCAGTCGGGCATCGTCTATTGCGGCACCCGCGCCAAGACCGAAGGGCTGGCCCACGCCTTGCGTGAAGCGGGTCACGTGGCCTGTCATTACCACGGTGGGATGGAGGCCGAAGATCGCCGCATCGTTGAGACCCGTTTTGCCCGTGAAGACGGGTTGATTGTTGTGGCCACCGTGGCCTTTGGCATGGGGATCGACAAACCTGACATCCGCTGGGTGGCCCATGCGGACCTGCCCAAATCGATTGAGTCCTATTATCAGGAAATCGGCCGCGCGGGGCGGGATGGTGCCCCGGCTGAGACGCTGACGCTTTATGGATCAGACGACATTCGCCTGCGTCGGTCGCAAATCGACGAAGGGCTTGCCCCACCTGAACGCCGTTCCGCCGATCATGCGCGATTGAATGCGCTGCTTGGACTGGCCGAGGCATTGAAATGCCGCCGCCAGAACCTGTTGGCCTATTTCGACGAGGCAGCAGAGCCCTGTGGCCATTGTGATCTGTGCGACACCCCGGTGGAGGTCTTTGATGGGACCATCGCCGTGCGCAAGGCGCTTTCGGCTATTCTGCGCACCGAAGAGACCTATGGCAGCGGCCATTTGATCGACATCCTGACTGGCCAGCAAACCGACCGGATCCGGGATCGGGGCCACGATCAACTGTCGGTCTTTGCCTGTGGGCAGGAATACAAAAAACGCGAATGGCAGGCTGTGTTCCGCCAGATGATGGGGCACGATCTGGTGCGCCCCGACCCCGAACGTCACGGCGCATTGCGCATGACCGAAGCGGCACTGCCGATCCTGAAAGGGCAAGACAGCATTGATCTGCGCCGTGACACCATTGCCAAGGCCAGCCGCCGTCCCGCAGTGAAAACACTGGTGTCTGAGGAAGATGCACCGTTGATGTCCGCCCTAAAGGCCAAGCGCCGTGGGTTGGCAGAGGCGCAGAAAGTGCCGGCCTATGTGATTTTCCCGGATCGCACCCTGATCGAGATGGCCGAGAAACGTCCGCAATCCTTGGATGAAATGGCCCGGATCAGCGGTGTTGGAGCCAAAAAACTGGACCGCTACGGCGATGCATTCCTGACTGTGATTACGGGCGAGGCGGAACAGATGCACCCGGCCCGGCGCAAATTGGCCAGTGCCGGCGGTGGTGACGTTTATGACGCATTGCTGGAAGTGCAGGCCAAATTGACCCGGGGTGAGACGGGGTTGGACAAACCCTTGAGCTGTTCGGCGGCAATGCTGGCCAAGATTGCGCAACTGCGTCCAGATGATGAATTTGGCGTGAAAAAGCTGCTGGGGGAGCGCCGCGCGCAACGTTTCGCTGCGGCGTTTCTGGACGTCCTGCGCGGCGCGGGATAGACCTGCATCCAGGATCAAGGGGACAAGACGATATGTTGGTTGTGGTATCACCGGCGAAAAAGCTGGACTGGTCGGAACGCGCAGGTGAGGTCACCGAACCAGCCCTGCAAGATGCAGCAATTGAACTGGCAGAAGTGGCACGTGGCCTCAGCGTTGCGGATCTGCAAAAGCTGATGCACATCAGCGAAAACCTTGCTCAATTGAACTATGATCGGTTTCGCAGCTTTGCGCCGGTGCCTGAAAGCTCGGACCTGCGCGCGGCCATGTTTGCCTTTGCGGGGGACACCTATCAGGGTCTGGACGCCACGTCGCTTGAGGCGGATGAAATCGATTGGGCCCAGCGTCATTTCCGCATTCTCTCGGGGCTTTACGGCATTTTGCGCCCGATGGATGGTATTCAACCCTATCGGTTGGAGATGGGATCGCGCCTGAAGAACCCAAACGGCAAAAACCTCTATGAGTTCTGGGGCGCTCGTATTTCCGAGGCCTTGAACATGCAGGCTGCGGAGACAGGCAGTAACACGTTGATCAATTGCGCCAGCCAGGAATATTTTGGGGCCGTTGATTCGGAGGCGCTGAACCTGCGAGTGGTGACGCCGACCTTTATGGAAGACAAAGCAGGCACGCCCAAGATCGTCAGTTTCTACGCAAAACGTGCCCGTGGTGCGATGGCGCGTTACATCATTCAAAACCGCCTGTCAGATCCCGAAAGTCTGCTGACGTTCGATCTGGGTGGTTATAGCTACAACGCTGATCTTTCAGAGCCGAACAAACCTGTTTTCTTGCGGCGCGCCGAGGGTTAACTGCGCAATGGTTGCACGGCCTCTGGGCAATGGGCCTCGATCCGTTCGTGGATCAGGTTCTTGCGCAGTGGCTTGGTCAGATAGAAATCGAGCCCCGCAGCCAAGATCCCCTCGCTGTCGCCAGTCATGGCGTGGGCGGTGAGGGCGACGATTGGCACGTGTTTTCCGGTTGTCGATTCAATCCGGCGGATTTCGCTGGTGGCCTGTTTGCCATCCATGATCGGCATGGAAATATCCATGAAAATCAAATCCGGTTTGAATTCCTGATAGCCTTCGACCGCTTCAACACCATTGTTGGCGAATTTCAGGTCGATGTTCAGCTCTTTGACCATCTTGCGGAATACAAGTTGGTTGGTCTTATTGTCCTCAGCGGCGAGAATGCGCATCTTGGGCGCGCCAGAGACGGCCGCGTGTGCCAAGTCTTCGCCGGGTTGGACCTCCACGGCGACGTTCTGTTCGGGAGCCGCCGGGGTGGGGACTTGTGGTTGCTGCCCATTGCCGATCGCGCTGAGCTGTTTGAACAGTTCGAGGCGCGGTACCGGTTTGGTGAGAATGGAATTGGCAAGTCCCTGGACAGCCGGATCCCCGACGATGGTTGGCGATGCGCTCAACGCAAGGATCGGAACTTCACCGTTTGCGCCGCCGCGGATCTCTTTGGCGAGAGCGACGCCATCTGTTTGGGCCATATCGCAGTCACAGATCACCAGATCGACGCGGTTTTCCATTTTTTGCAACGCTTCTTCACGGGTGGTCGCCCGTTCAATGGTCATCCCCAGTTGCAACAGTTGCTTTTCCACGATCTCGCGGCTGGCGTCTTGATCATCCACAACCAGAACAACCCGCAAACTTTCTGGCAATTTCGGTACCGAAACGGTCTTGGGCTCGCTGATTGGCAACACCAGGCGGAAGCCAAAGCAGGACCCTTTGCCTTCTTCGCTTTCAACCCAGATTTCGCCGCCCATCATTTCGATCAGGCGTTTGGTGATTGCAAGACCCAGGCCGGTGCCTTCGAATTTGCGATTGCGCTCATCCTCGACCTGATTGAACTCACCAAAGATATGCGCTTGTTTTTCTTCGGGAATACCGATGCCGGTGTCTTCGATGGTTATATGGATGGCGCAATGGTTGTCGTCCTGCGTCGGCACGCCGGTCGCCCGCAGTGCAACGTGACCGCTTTTGGTGAATTTGACCGCATTGCCCACCAAATTCGTCAAAATCTGACGCACACGACCGGGATCGCTGACATAGGTTGAGGGCAGGAACAGGTCGTAATCGACCATCATCGACAACCCTTTGTCGCGCGCAGATGGCTGCAACAGGGTGACAACCTCATGCATGCTTTGTTCAAGGTTGAAGGGTTCAGGATGCAGAACCAGCTTGTCGGCTTCGATTTTGGAATAATCCAGAACGTCGTTGATAATCACCAACAACGCTTCGCCAGAGTTCTTGATCGTATTGGCGTAAAGCGACTGTTCTGAGGTCAGATTGGTGTCATTCAACAATTCCGCCATGCCCACAACACCGTTCATGGGTGTTCGAATCTCATGGCTCATATTGGCCAGGAAGGCGGATTTGGCGCGGTTGGCCGCTTCGGCACGTTCACGCGCGGTGCGCAGCTCTTCCTCGTATTGAACGGTTGTGGTGATATCCAGCGCAAGGCTGACCATGTCGCCGCCGTGGCCGCGTTGGTCAAGCAGCTTCAGATAGCGGTCGTCCCACAGACGTACAATCACCGGTTCGGGCGTGGGTGACATCCAACGCTCTGTCATCATCTTGCGCCAATCATCCATCGGCACTTCGCCAGTGTTGATCAGCCCTTCATCCGTCAAAAGCTGCAGAATTCGGATGTATGAAATGCCGGGCACCACTTCTTCAAGCCCGTCAAAAATATTGAGATAGGCCGTATTCGCCCCGATCAGAGTGCTGTCACTGTCAAAGAAAGCAAACCCATCCTGAAAGGCCTGGATCGAATGCCACAGCCGTTGTTCGGCTTGCACCACCTTTTCATGTGCCTGGGTCAGGTCGCTTTTGACCTTCTCATTCTCTACGCGGACGGTTTTGACTTCGGCTTGGCTGACACCGATCTGTTTTGTAAGCGCCAAAGCATGACGCCCAAGCTTGCGGTTGGCTGCAGTCAATTCCGCCTGCTTCAATTCAAGCAAGCGTTCGGCAGCCAGTCTTGCGCGCCGTTCTTCTGCCAACCGATTTGCAAGGCTCATCCCTGCCGTACTCCAAAACTTTGCCGAAATGGCGAAAAAACCAATGAGTGCAAAGCCAAACCGTGCTTTGACACGTCACCAGTTACGGTGGAAATACTTGCAATGGCGTTAAATTGACGGGCGTTTGACAGGTAAAAGCCGCGAAGTTTTTTCTGTTGGCGGGGCGAATGCGGCTCTTTGGTGACGCCGCGTCACTTTGTCAGCCGCGCCGCCCTTCACGCAGCCAGGCTGCGAGAATCAGTAAGCCACTGATGAGCAACAACAACCACGCGGGTAACAAGGGATTTTGGCGTACGGCTAGCGTTTCATAAGCGTTGCGTGGGGTCAGTCCAATCCAGCCACGCCCATGCGCCGGGCGACCGGCGCGCACGTCGCGCAGACGTGGCAACCCGTTTTCAACTGCGATGTCGCCGGCTTGCCAGGTGTTCAGGACTGGCGCAAGAACGCCACCAGTGGCGATGGTTTCCTCAAATTCGCGCGGAGCAGCAGGTCCCAAGCCAATTACAGCCTCCTGATCGCCTTCCTGCAATCGATACAATCCAATTTCAGGACCGACGAACCGCGTTTCCCATTGACCGGGCGCTGTTTCCTCCATGGGCAAGACGGTTTGTGCGCCATCTGGACCGGTGATTTCAACATTGCCAACGTCGCCATTCAGGCTGCGTCGCAGGATCCGCATGGTTTGCCCGTTGGCTTCGGCCCATAACATATCCTCTTCCAAGTCGGGCTCTTTCATCATCCAATGAGCCAGCCGCCGCAGCAACTCCAACTGTGGCCCGCCACCTTCGTAACCGCGGCTCCACAGCCATGCGTGATCAGAGGCCAACAAGGCCACGCGTCCTTCGTCCACACGGTTCAGGATCAACAGCGGTCGTTCGTCTACGCCGCGCATCAGGACATTGCCTTCAGGCGCGTTCAATTCAATCTGCCGCAGCCAGCGTCCCCAGGTCTCGGTGCCTTGCAGGTCTGCGGTGACCGGATGGCGTGTTCCCAGATCCGAGACGGTTGGGCGGAAATGTTCCTCGATCACCCGCGCAGTCGGTTGCGCGGGCAGGATCTGCGAGAGGGGAGAGCGATAGATACTGTCGGCGCTGGCAAAATCGGGCCCTGCGGCCACCAGAACCGCGCCGCCTTTGCGCACATAGTCCGAGACATTATCCAGATAGACCGATGGCAGGATCCCGCGGCGTTTGTAACGATCAAAGATAATCAGGTCGAAATCCTCGATCTTCTCCAAAAACAGCTCCCGCGTGGGAAAGGCGATCAGGGACAGTTCTTCGACCGGAACGCCGTCTTGTTTTTCCGGTGGGCGCAGGATGGTGAAATGGACCAGATCAACGGCGCTGTCGGATTTCAACAGGTTGCGCCAGGTGCGCCCACCCGGATGCGGTTCACCTGATACCAGCAGTACCCGCAGCCGGTCGCGCACACCGTTGATCTGCACCAGCGCTGTATTGTTGCGATCCGTCAGTTCGCCTTCGGCGGTGGGCACGGTAAACTGGATGACATTGCGCCCGCCATGGGGCAGGGACAAGGGAAGCTCAAAATCGACCCCAACCGGCAGGGTAAATTGCTGCGGATCCGCGCCGTCGATGGAAATGCCCAATTGCGCGACACCGCCGGTTTCTGGTGCTGCGCCTTGATCTTCGATCCGTAGCGTTAGGGTGACGGGTTCACCGATAATCGCAAAGCTGGGCGCTTTTTGAACGACCAGACGGCGGTCCCAATCGGTTGCATGGCCGGTGCGCAGCAAATGCAACGGGGCAGGCAGGTCAAGGGCGGCCTCCATATCGTGCACCTGCCCGTCCGAAATGGCGACAATACCTGCAACGCGGCCGCTTGGTTCATTGGCCAGTGCTTCGCTGATGGCCGTCATCAATTCGGTGCCCGCATCATCGGCACCATCGTCCAGCGTCACTTCACGTAATTCGGTATTGGCCCGGTTGGCGACCTCTGCGCGGATATGGTCCAGCGCCTCGGCGCTTTGCTGTGCCCGGTCGTCCAATGTCTGGCTTGCGCTCAGGTCGCTGACCACAATCACAATGTCATCCAGCGGGGCGCGGTCTTCGGTCTGAGACACGGGGCCCGCAAGCGCAACCGCCAGAATAGCCGCCGCCAACCCACGCAAGGCCCAGCCGGACAGTCGTTTCCAGGCCGCGACCACCATGACAGCCGCACTTACGCCAATCAGCACCCAGATAAAGGGCCAGGGCAGCAGCGGATCAAATAGAATATCGTGGTTCATATCAGGTCTTATTGCCCCAATCGATCCAGCAAGGCCGGCACGTGGACCTGGTCGGATTTATAGTTTCCTGTCAGCACATGCATGATCAGGTTGACGCCAAACCGGTAGGCAAGTTCCCGTTGGCGTTCGCCTGCAAATCCGCGCCCCACCGGCAGGCGCGCGCGCCCATTGTCATCAACCGCCCAGGCCGAGGCCCAGTCGTTGCCGCCAATCACAACCGGGCTGACCCCGTCGTTGAGATTGCGAAACGGCAGGCCTTCGACCTGTTCCGCATCCGCAGGGGCAGCTTCGACCCAGACAGGCGCGCCGCGTTGGCGCCCTGGGAAATCCTGCAGCAAGTAAAAGGCACGGGTCAGAACATGGTCGTCGGGCACCGGTTCCAGCGGAGGGATGTCCAAGGGCCGCGCCAGACGTTGCAGGAACCGCGCGTTATCGCTGGTGGCCCCCACCCGGGACAAATCCGCATCGCGGGTATCAAACAGGATCATCCCGCCCGATTGCAGGTATGCGTTCAGCTTTTCATAGGCCGCAGGCGACGGCAGCGGCTGACGGGTTGAAATCGGCCAATACAGCAACGGATAAAACGCCAGCTCATCGGCCTCGATGTCGACACCTGCAGGGTTTGCGGGTTCTATTGAGGTGCGGAAATACAGCACCTCGCTCAACCCACGCAGCCCATCGCGGGCAAGCGCATCCAGCTGCGTGTCTCCGGTTAGGACATAGCCCAATGTCACCTCTGACGCGAGCGCGGTTGGATTGTCAGTTTCCTGTGCCTGACCTGGATCAGCGGCAAATGTTACGGCTGCAGCCAAGATGACCGCTGCGGCGCGCCCAATGCGGAGCAGGCCGGATACGGCAAGTGTTGCCAGCGCGTCCAGTGCCAAGGCAATCAATGCAGCGGCCAGAAACAGACCACCCAAAACGCGCTCTTGTGAGTGTTCGAACCCGCGCAAAGTCACAGAACCGGGCCAAACGGGGGCCGTCAGAACCTGATCCGCGCTCAATACATTGCGGGCCAGACTGCGGCCGTTGCTGGAATAGACACCAGGTTGCAAGTCCTGCCCCAAGGCTGCGGTCACCAAATCGGGCCCCGCAACACCGGGCAATGTGCCGCCGTCTTGGATCTGGCCAAACCCGTCCAGAACCTGCACCGGTTTCCAGATGGTGCCTTCCAGATCGGCGCCATCGGGGCTGCGGGTTGCGCTGGACACCGCCAACCGTTCCAGCATTTCGACAAACAGGCCAGACAAAGGCAGGCTGCTCCATTCTGCATTGGCGGTCACATGAAACAGCACAATTTGACCCTGACCAAGGGATTTGCGGGTCACCAGCGGGGTGCCGTCACCCAGTTCGGCGATCACACGCTCTGCCAGATCCGGATCCGGCTGTGCCACCACCTGCGAGACAACCGACACCTCGTCCGGGATGTTCAGCCCGTAAAAGGGAGAGTTCTCGGAAAAGGGAGCCAACGTCTTGGGCGCGCCCCAGCTCATCGCGCCGCCAAGGCTGCGACCACCGGCCCGCAAGCGTACGGGCATCAAGGGGTGTACATCACCACGGGCGGTGTCGCTGGCCGCCAGTCGGGGCCCGGCAAACCGCAACAGCAATCCACCCTCTTCGATCCATTCGATCAAGGCGGTTTCCTGGCTTTGCGGCAAATGCGCGACATCGGCCAGAACAACAACATCCGGGTTGGCGGGCAACAGATCGCCCAGATTGCCCTCCAGCAGGTCGGTGGTGTCGACCAGAGCTTTGCGCAGGTAATGCAGTGGCGACAACAGGGCGAGGCCCTCGTTGCCGCTGGTTGCACCGATCAAGGCGACTTCGCGCCGCCGCAGGGAATCATCACTCAATGCTATGGCGCCGGCCGACCGCCGCCCTTGCAGGGCAAACCACTGCAACCGCCCGCGCAGTTCTGACGGCAACGAAAGCCGTGCCATTCCATCTGTGGCACCCGGCTCCAACTCGATGGTGGCGGTGGCCAATGTGCGCAATGTGCCGCTGGGGTCTTTGCCTTGGGCCAAAACCGGCAGAGTTTGAGCCGAACTGGTCTCAACACGGGTGGCGCGCAGCTCAATCGCGCCATCGTCGAACACCGGCGGACGCAGTCCAACAACAGGCGCGGGCGGGGCCACAACGGTCACGTTGCCCCGATCTTCCAATGCGGCAAGCACATCTGTTTGTTGCTCAAACGCCAGACCGTCGCTGTACCATTGGGTGTCAAAGGCGTCAGGCACCGCGCTCAGATGGGTCAGGCTTTGGGCAATTGTATCGGCATTTGCAGCCCAGGCTTCGGGTTGCAGGCCGGGCAATTGCTGTGCCCAGACATCCGCCGCCTGAAAGGTCAACGGCGCAGGCTGTGTCAACCGCAACACAGCGACAGGGCGTCCGGCACGACCGGCTTCGGCCAAATCCGTCTCTAACTGACGTTCCAATGCGGTCCAGTGACTGGCACCGGCCCAGCTGGCATCCAGAACCATCAACAAAGGACCAGACCCGCTGGACCTTTCTTGTGGGTTCAAAACCGGTCCTGCCAGACCGATGATCACCGCAGCCACAGCCAGCATGCGCAGCAGCAGCAACCACCACGGGGTGCGATCCGTCTGGCTGTCGTCATCGCGCAGCCCCACCAACAGGGTGACTGCCGGGAATAGCCGTTTGATCGGCGCCGGTGGCACGGCGCGCAGCAACAGCCACAGAACTGGCAAAACCAGCAGGCCCAGCAACAGCCAAGGCGCGGAAAAGCCAATGCCTGCAATCACACTCATGCCGGGCTCCTTTGTAGGGCGTGGTAAATCCACATCAGACCGGTTTGGGCACTTTCACCTGTGTGGTGTACCCCCATGCGCCAGCCCGCATCGCGACACAGGCGATCCAACAGATCACGCCGTTCCGCCAACCGTTCCACGTAGCGGTCACGCAAGGCCGAGGCTTTTAGCGTTTCATGTTCCAACCCGCCCGATGCACTGTGAAACCGGGTGCGTCCCACAAAGGGGAAATCTTCTTCGACCGGGTCAAGCACCTGCAACAAAACGCCTTGTACGCCGCGGTCGGCGGCCTTGGTCAAGGCGAGTTGCAGCTCATCAAACGGCCCCAAAAAGTCCGAGATGAACAGGGCCCGCGCATGTGGCACCATGGCACGGTGCTCTGGTGGGCTATAGTCAACTTCATGGGTGCGGTTCAGCATTTCGGTCAGCCGTAGGATCTGCGCATTGCCACGCCGGGGTGGCAACATGCCTCCGGTCAGCCCCACACGTTCGCCGGCGCGGATCATCAAAATGGCGGCCGCAAGGGCCAGAACACGGGCGCGCTCGATCTTTTGCGGTTGATTGTCATCCGAGCCAAACCGCATAGACGCGCCAAGGTCACACCATAAATGCACCGTTTGGGCGATCTGCCATTCCCGCTCGCGCACGAATTGCTGATCGCCTTTGGCAGACCGCCGATGGTCGATCATCCGGCGGCTGTCACCCTGTTGCAGCGGGCGGTATTGCCAGAAATCATCCCCCACACCCGAGCGCCGCCGCCCGTGGTCGCCCAAAAGGATCGACCCGGCCAACTGTTCCGCCTGCACCAACAGCGGCGGCAAGGCGCTCGCTTCTTCTTCGGCACGCTGGCGCAAAACGCCTGTCGGGATGGGGGCTAGGCTCACGCGGCTGCACCTGCACGCGGTTTGGCAAGCAATTCGGCGGCGACGGTTTCAATCAGATCGGTCAAACTGTCACCCCGCGCGCGGGCGGCAAAGGTCAGCTGCATCCGGTGGCTGAGGACCGGCAAGGCCATGTCGATCACGTCATCGGCGCTGGGGGCCAGACGCCCCTGCAACATTGCCCGCGCCCGCACCGCCAACATCAGGGCCTGCGCCGCGCGTGGTCCGGGACCCCAGGACACCGTATCGCGGACTTTGTCTGCCACATCGGGTTCATTGGGGCGGAAGGCACGCACCAGATCCAAGATCAGCTCCACCACCGATTCACCCACGGGCATCCGGCGTAACAGCACCTGCGCGGCCATCAGCTCTTCGCCTGAGAAGACTTCGGTTGCTTCGGCGTCTTCGATCCCCGTGGTCGCCAATAGAATATCGCGTTCGGTGTTGCGATCCGGGTAGGGCACATTGATCTGGAACAGGAAGCGGTCCAATTGCGCCTCGGGCAACGGATAGGTGCCTTCTTGTTCAATCGGGTTCTGGGTTGCCAACACATGAAACGGCGTGCCCAGCGACCGGGTTTCACCGGCCACAGTGACTTCACGTTCCTGCATCGCCTGCAGCAAAGCAGATTGGGTCCGTGGGCTGGCGCGGTTGATCTCATCCGCCATCAGAAGCTGGCAGAAAATCGGGCCTTGAATAAACCGAAACGCGCGGCTGCCGTCGGGATCGGTGTCCAACACTTCGGACCCCAGAATATCGGCCGGCATCAAATCCGGGGTGAACTGGATGCGATTGCCGTTCAAACCCATCACGGTTGACACGGTCTCAACCAGTCGTGTCTTGCCCAGGCCTGGCAGGCCGATCAACAATCCATGCCCGCCACACAACAGTGTTGCCAACGTCAGGTCGACGACTCGTTCCTGCCCAATGAAGCGTCGCGTGATCGAGGCCCGCGCCTCCCGCAACTTTGCTTCCAAAGTCTCGATTTCCGTCAATAATTCGTCGGGTTCTGACATAGCATTCCCTTTGCGCCGCCTATACACTGGCACTCTACCGCGCTTCTTAGAAATGGCAAAAGCAATGAGTGGACAAAAAGCTGTGACGCCCTCTGCAGATGGGCTGGCTGCCGCCGCAAAAGCAGCCTCCACGGGCAAAAGCCTGCCGCCTGTGCATCTATGGAATCCACCCTTTTGTGGCGATTTGGACATGCGAATTGCACGGGATGGGACCTGGTTCTACCTTGGAACGCCCATTGGGCGGTTTGAACTGGTCAAGCTGTTCTCCTCAATTTTGAAGCGCGAGGAGGGGAAATATTTTTTGGTCACACCGGTGGAAAAAGTCGGCATCACCGTCGATGACGCCCCATTTGTGGCTGTGGATTTCGAAACATCCGGCGAAAATGAGTCGCAGACGCTCACCTTTACGACTCACGTGGGCGACAGGGCCGTTGCCGGTGGCGATCATCCGATCCGGGTCGAACGTGATCCCAAAACTGGTGAGCCGTCGCCCTATATCTTGATCCGTGCGGATCTTGAGGCGTTGATTGATCGCAAAAGCTTTTACCGGCTCGTTGACCTTGGCAGTCACAAGGACGGCTGGTTTGGGCTGTGGTCTGGCGGTGAATTCTTCCCGATCATTCCATCGGATGAGCTGGACTGACCTCTTTTCCGCTGCGGCACTTTGCGGCGTGGTTGATTGAAATAACCCCTTCATATTGCAACAGTTGCGCCACCACGTGGGGAGCGTGTGCACGGCGGTCAACGTCGATCGCAAAACGGAGGACGGATCATGACACAGAAAGTCGCAATCGTAACAGGAGCCGCACGTGGCATTGGTCTGGCCACAACCAAACTGTTTCTCGACCAAGGCTGGCAGGTCGCCATGGTTGATCGCGACGGGGCCGAATTGACAGCGGCCAGTGAGGGGCTGACGGGAGCGAAAGCGTTCCAATATGATGTCTCAAACCCGGATCAGGTGACCGATATGGTCGCCGCTATACTTGGCGCTTTTGGCCGGGTGGATGCATTGGTCAATAACGCAGGCGTTGCCGATTTTGGTCCCATCGAAGAGCACAGTTTTGCCATGTGGCGTCGGGTGATGGAAACCAATCTGGACGGAGTGTTTCTGGTCAGCCAGGCGGTTATTCCCGCGCTCAAAGAAACCAAAGGCGCCATCGTCAATATCGCGTCGATCTCGGGCTTGCGCGCCAGCACATTGCGTTTGGCCTATGGCACCTCCAAGGCGGCGGTGATCCAATTTACCAAACAACAGGCGGCAGAGCTTGGGGAATATGGCATACGCGCCAATTGTGTCTGCCCGGGGCCTGTGCGCACCAAATTGGCGATGGCGGTGCATTCGCAAGCCATTATTGATGCCTATCACGATGCCATCCCATTGAACCGCTACGGCACCGAAGATGAAATCGGCGACGTCATCTGCTTCCTATGTTCTGACAAGGCCAGTTATGTCACCGGTCAGGTGATCGCGTCGGATGGTGGTTTCGAAAGCACCGGCGTTGGGCTGCCAGATTTGCGCCGCTAATCAGCAGCCGGGCTGCATCGGCGACCTACCGCCATTGTGAAAATTTGTGCCAAATGCAGGGTTTGCGCTGGCTTGGCGCTGCCCTAGGCTGCGGCTAGACCCTAGGCCGACTTTTGGGACAGATACGCAGGACCTCAATGCCACGCTTTGCAGTCAATCTCTCGATGCTCTTTACCGAACTGCCCTATCTAGACCGTTTCTCTGCTGCCGCCGATGCCGGATTTGAAGCGGTTGAGGTTTTGTTCCCCTATGAAATCGCTGCCAAGGAAACCCAGCGTGCGTTGTTGGCCAATGGGCTAGAGCTGCTGCTGATCAATGCACCCCCGCCCAATTACACCGGCGGGCGTCCGGGGTATGCCGCCATGCCTGAGATGGAAGAGCGGTTCCAGCGCGATATCCGCCGGGTGATGCGCTATGCGGATGTTCTGCGCCCCAAGATGATCCATATTATGGCAGGCTATTGCGAAGGGCCTGAAGCTCGGGCTTGTTTTATCCGAAATCTGCAATTCGCTGCAGACCAAGCACCAGACCAGAAATTCACCATTGAACCGCTCAACCGTGCGGACCAACCTGGGTATTTTCTGGCGGACTACCCGCTTGCGGTTGAGGTACTGTCAGAGGTGGATCGTGCCAATGTCGGTCTGCAATATGACGCCTATCATGCGCAGATGATCCATGGTGATGCTGCGGACGTCTGGGGGAAATTTGGCAGTCACGCGGTGCATGTGCAATTTGGCGCTGCCCCAGGACGGTGTGAGCCGGGCACAGGGCCGGTTGATTTCCAGCAGCTTTTTGCCGCGATGGATGACAGTGGTTATAAGGGATGGGTGAGCGCCGAATACACGCCCTCGACACCTCGGACCGAGGATTCCTTGGGATGGTTGCGCGACCAGTGACGCCACAACACTGGTCCGCCGACCCATTGCTTTTAGAGCAACGGTGTTTATCTAAGAGGCCTATCTAATACCGGAGCTCCTATGATCCCTGCACGTTACGCCCCGATCCTGTTTGGTTTCCTATTGTCGGGCATCATGTCTTGTATCGTGTCGCTTGTCGCAAGCGTGAAAAACGTCGGACTGGGTGTGGAAACGGTGAATGCTTGGCTGGGCGCATGGGCTTTTGCATGGCCGGTTGCGTTTACGATTGTGCTGGTCGTGGCCCCATTTGTACGTCGCGTGGTGGCTAAATTGACCAAAGCGCCTGACACATCCAATTAGCTTGAAGCGCAGCGCAGGCTCTCCCGCCCGTCTCGGGACATTCTGGCGAATGTACCTCACCCGTTGGGCATGGCGCCGGGCGGAGCCCGGCGCGGGTGCGCCTGGGCGCAGGTCTGGTTATTTTCCAAGAATGGTTGCGGAAAAAGACCGCGCCGCGCAAAGCGCGGCGCTATGCCCAACTGTGAAGGGCGCTCCCCAAGGGAGCGAGCTGGAATAGGCGGGAGATCCTGCCTTGTGACGGGTATCTGCGGAACGTCTGACTAAAATTAGTGGGCTTCGGCCCAATTCTGGCCGCGTCCTGCCTCCACAACCAGTTTCACATCCAGATGCACCGCCGGATCTGCAGCGGTTTCCATAACCTCTTTTGCGACCGAAATGGTTTCCTCCACCTCCGCCTCGGGCACTTCGAACAGCAATTCATCATGGACCTGCAACAACATCCGCGCGGGCAGATGCGCGATGGCACTCGGCATGCGCACCATGGCGCGGCGGATCACATCGGCGGCTGTGCCCTGGATCGGCGCATTGATCGCCGCTCGTTTGGCAAAACCGGCTTTTGGCCCTTTGGCGGCAATCTCGGGCGTGTGGATCTTGCGGCCAAACAGGGTCTGCACATAGCCGTGCTCCTTGGCAAATTCCACCGTGTTGTCCATATATTTGCGAATGCCCGGGAAGCGTTCAAAGTAGCGGTCGATAAAGCCCTGCGCCTCTTTGCGCGGGATGCGCAGATTGCGCGCCAGACCAAAACCGGAAATGCCGTAGATCACACCAAAGTTGATCGCCTTGGCTTGGCGGCGAATGTCTGGCGTCATCTCATCCAGTGGCACGTCAAACATCTCGCTTGCGGTCATGGCGTGAATGTCCTGACCCGCGTCAAAGGCTGCTTTCAGCGCATCAATTCCTGCCACATGGGCCAGAATGCGCAATTCGATCTGCGAATAGTCAAGCGAGAGCAAGACGTTGCCGGGTTCCGCCACAAAAGCCTCGCGGATGCGACGCCCCTCTTCGCTGCGCACGGGGATGTTTTGCAGGTTGGGATCACTGGATGCCATCCGGCCAGTGTTGGCTCCGGTCTGCAAATACGACGTGTGCACGCGACCGGTGTCCGGGTTGATGTGGTCCTGCAGCGCATCCGTGTAGGTCGATTTCAGCTTGGACAGTTGCCGCCAATCCAACACCCGACCGGGCATGTCATGTTCCGTGGCCAGATCCTCGAGGATATCCGCACCGGTGGAATACTTGCCGTTCTTGCCGCGTTTGCCACCCGGCAGCGCCATCTTGTCAAACAGGATCTCGCCCAGCTGCGCCGGAGAGCCCACATTAAATGTCTCACCGGCCAGCTCGTGAATTTCCGCCTCAAGCCCTGCCATTTTCTGGGCAAAGGAATTGGACATCCGGCTCAAGGTTTCGCGGTCGACCTTGATGCCATGCATCTCCATCTGCGCCAGCACCGGAATCAGCGGGCGTTCCAGCGTTTCATAGACCGTTGTGACCTGACGCTGGTGCAGTTTTGGTTTGAACTGTTGCCACAGGCGCAGGGTGATATCGGCATCTTCGGCCGCATAGGCCGTGGCCTCGTCAATCGCGACCTTGTCAAAGGTGATCGCTGATTTTCCCGTGCCCAGCAGGGGTTTGATCGGGATCGGTGTATGATCCAGATAACGTTCAGACAGTGTATCCATGCCGTGCCCGTGCTCACCGCCATGCAGCGCATAGGACATCAACATGGTGTCATCGACCGGCGCCACAGTGACCCCGTAGCGGGTGAAAATCTTGGCGTCATACTTCATGTTCTGCCCGATTTTCAGGATCGCTGGATCCTCAAGCACGGGTTTCAACAACGCCAACGCCTCGTCCAAGGGCATCTGCCCCTCGGCCAGTCCTTCGCCACCAAACAGATCGTCGCCACCGATCTTGTGGGTCAGCGGGATGTAACATGCGCTGCCCGCCTCGACAGACAGCGATATGCCCACCAGGTCCACGACCATTTCATCCAGGCCGGTGGTTTCGGTGTCCACGGCAACCCAGCCGCGTGAATAGATCTGGTCGATCCAGTTTTGCAGCGCAGCGCTGTCACGCACGCATTCGTATTTTTCAGCGTCAAACGGCACGGCCTCCGCTGTTGCGGTATTGTCTGCCGCTGGCGCATCCGGGATCGCCGGTGCCTCTGCACCCATTTGGCTGGCCATGCGTTTTGTCAGGGTGGTGAATTCCATCTCTGCCAGGAACGCCAGCAGAACCTCCGGCTCGGGGTCTTTTACTTCCAGATCTGCAATGGTGAAATCCAGATCCATGTCGCAATCCAGCTGCACCAATTTCTTGGACATCTCGATTTGATCGCGTTTTTCGATCAGGGTCTGGCGTCGTTTGGGCTGTTTGATCTCTTCGGCGCGGTCCAGCAACTCTTCGAGCGAGCCGAACTCATTGATCAACAACGCCGCTGTCTTGATCCCGATCCCAGGCGCGCCGGGCACGTTATCCACGCTATCGCCAGCCAGGGCCTGAACATCGACAACCCGCTCCGGACCGACGCCGAATTTCTCGTGCACCCCGTCGCGGTCAATGCGCCGGTTCTTCATCGCATCCAGCATTTCCACACCGTCGCCAACCAATTGCATCAGGTCTTTGTCGGAACTGATAATCGTGCAGCGCCCACCTGCGTCACGGGCCTGACAGGCCAGCGTGGCGATGATGTCATCGGCCTCGAACCCTTCGACTTCCTTGCAGGCGATGTTAAAGGCGCGGGTGGCATCGCGGGTCAGCGGGAATTGCGGACGCAGATCTTCAGGCGCTGGAGGGCGGTTCGCCTTATAAAGATCATACATCTCGTTGCGAAAGCTCTTTCCGGAATGGTCAAAGATCACAGCTACGTGCGTCGGGGCGTCTGGGCCCGTGTTGCTCTCGACATAGCGCTGCAGCATGTTGCAGAATCCAGAGACCGCACCAATCGGCAGCCCATCAGATTTCCGTGTCAAGGGGGGGAGCGCATGATAAGCCCTGAAAATGAATGCAGAACCGTCGATAAGATGCAGATGACAGCCCTTGCCGAATTCAGTATTGCTCATGTCATTCTTCTCCAAGCTACTTTGAATGTTTACTGACATGTTCCGCTTTGTTCTTCCAGTCGCTCTTTTACTTCTAAACGTTTCTATGGGGACCGCAGCCCTTTCGGAGGCAAATGCTGTCCCGTCTG
This sequence comes from uncultured Paracoccaceae bacterium, assembly GCA_947497985.1. Classification (GTDB taxonomy): domain Bacteria; phylum Pseudomonadota; class Alphaproteobacteria; order Rhodobacterales; family Rhodobacteraceae; genus Epibacterium. The sequence continues at coordinate 128,393 of CANMIX010000001.1, read as the reverse complement.
TGCAAAGCCAAAAAACCGCGTTGAACCTGCAATCCAAGCAGCCTCCCTGTGGGCCGTCCAAAGCGGTCGGTAAAACATGTATGCGGGTTCTGGCCTGTATCGGCGAAAAAGGCGTGTTCTTTGACGGGCAGGCACGCGGTGACGGGGTTGGCATTATTCTGGGCCAGACCAGCGAAGGCGTGCAATGTTCGGGGCATTGGAGCAATATTGATGGCACAGACATCCGCGGCGAAGGGCGTGCGCGTCTTAAATGTGCCGATGGATCCCGCTTTCACTTGATCTACGACGAGCGCGACAACCACGATGGCACTCAGGTCGGGGTTGGCAAGGACAGCAAAGGCCGGATGATCCGCGCCTGGACCGGGGAGAATGTGTTGCATTTTCTGGAAGACAAAAACCACAATCCAACGTTGAAATGTGGGGATCAGATGGTACCGTTACACGATACCGCACGGATTGATTAATTTTGTGCGGCTTAACTGAGGCACGCACTGAATAACATGTCGACTTTTACAAATCTATTTTTGGCTCCCAAGTCCACAGGATGCATCAAAACACGGTCCCGTTTCGCGTCGTGGGGCGTGGACGTCTGAGCAATGGCGATAGGCTGCGCTTTTGGGCCGGTCACAATCTGTTTCCACATGTTATAGAGGACGAACAAGAGCAAAGGGAGATGCTTGCCTGCATTTCCCGGGCCGTTTCGCGGGCGCAATCGCAGGATATTCAGATCTCTAAATAGCGGCTTCAAACAAAAACGCGCCCAATGGGGCGCGTTTCAAATTGCATATCTACGGGGCCTTAGGCCGCCTGATCTGCGTGATCCTTATGGATGTATTTGCAGTCGCAATAAGGGCATTCCACAAAACCCGCGTCGGTGGGGATTTGCAGGTAGACGCGCGGATGGCCCAATGCGCCTTCGCTGCCGTCGCATGAGATGCGGTAGCTATCTACGATCTTGGTTTCAGGCGCTTCGATGCTCATCGCTGGCGGTCCTCTTGATTTTCATATACGCGCATTTATGAGCCAAGGCAAAACCGGGGGCAAGGGCTGGGATGAGCGAAGATGCAATCCGTCTGGAAGCAGTGCGGAAAACCTACAAAGGGCGCAAAGGTCAGCCCGAGAAACACGCGTTAAAGGGCATCGATCTGTCCATTCCACGTGGTTCTGTCTTTGGTCTTCTGGGGCCAAACGGTGCTGGGAAATCCACTCTGATCAATATCTTGGCGGGTCTGGTTCTAAAAACCAGCGGACGGGTGTCGATCTGGGGTTTTGATCAGGACGCAAACCCGCGTCAATCCCGCGCCGCCATTGGCGTTATGCCACAAGAGCTGAACCTGGATCCCTTCTTTACCCCACGCGGCGCGTTGGAAGTGCAGGCGGGTCTGTATGGTGTGCCCAAATCAGAGCGTCGCAGCGACGAGATTCTGCGCATGATCGGCTTGGAAGACAAGGCCGAGGCCTATGCCCGCACCCTGTCCGGTGGCATGCGTCGTCGCCTTTTGCTGGGCAAGGCTATGGTGCACCGCCCCAATATTCTGGTGCTGGATGAACCCACGGCCGGCGTCGATATCGAACTGCGCCAGATGCTGTGGGACAATATCCGCGCGCTGAATGCCCAAGGTATGACCATTATCCTCACCACCCATTACTTGGAAGAGGCCGAGGAAATGTGTGATGAGATTGCGATTATCAATCAGGGATCTGTCGTGGCGCGCGATACTACGGCCAATATGCTGGGGCGTCTGGATGGGCGTGCCATGGTTGTACATCCTGCGGCTCCGGTTGCGACCCTGCCACAGGGTGATGGGATCGAGGCTGAGCTGCGCGGCGATGGCGCGGTTGTCCTGCGCTACCGCAGTCAGGCCACCACCGCCGAAGCGGTCTTGGAAGCGGTGCGCGCTGCTGGGATTTCGATCCGCGATGTCAAAACCGAAGAAGCAGATCTAGAAGATGTCTTCCTCTCACTGACCTCCTCGGTGGCGTAGGTGTTGCAGATGCTTCGCACGCCGGATTAGTAAATTTTTAGCATATTAAACAATGGCATAGGTTTCGCTGCGAAACCTATGCGAGCCTTCCTCTGGCTTGAAAATGAGCATTTCGTCAGGCTGTCCACCTAGGCCAGAGGGGAAAATAGACAGATATTCAGAAAACGTATTTTCAGTCCCGTCGCGCTGTGTCTAACTGGTCGGTGACGATATCTGGATCGCTTTACTATGGTTTCTGAACATAACGACAATCTCTGGCAGGCCACGTGCAGTGAAGCTTGCCACAGCACTGCTTTGACGGCTGAGATCACGGCGGACCTTGTGGTCATCGGCGGCGGTTTTACCGGATGCGCCGCCGCGCTTGAGGCCGCAAATCAAGGTGCTTCTGTCGTACTGCTTGAGGCTCAAACCATCGGTCACGGCGGCTCGGGTCGCAATGTGGGTCTGGTCAACGCAGGCCTTTGGTTGCCCCCAGACGCAGTGATCGCCGCACTTGGCGACGGTCCGGGCCGGCATTTGATTGATGTCCTTTCCGATGCCCCCTCGCAGGTGTTCGATCTGATTGCGCGCCACGATATCTCATGCGAAGCGACCCGGAACGGCACGCTTCACCTGGCCCACGCGCCCTCCGGCCTGCGTGATCTGGAAAGCCGACACCGCCAAGGCAATCAATTCGGCGCGCCGCTCCAGCTGTTGGACGCGGCAGAGACCGCGCGACGGACGGGATCGGACCTCTATCATGGTGCGCTTTTTGATCCGCGCGCAGGAACGGTCCAACCCCTATCCTATTGCACCGGGCTGGCGCGCGCGGCTCAGCTGGCCGGTGCGCAAATTTTCACCGGATCCGCGGTCAAACAGCTTTCACGGGATGAGGGACGCTGGCAGGTCCAAACCGCGCAAGGCCGCGTCGCGGCCAAAACGATCTTACTGGCGACAAATGCCTATTTTGACGGGATCAATAGCCCTTATACCCCCGCTTTTGTCCCTGTGTCCTACAGCCAATTCGCCACCGCGCCCCTTCCTCCCGCGCAGCGCGAACGGATTCTGGCGGGCGGCGAAGGATGCTGGGACACGGCGCTTGTGATGTCGTCCTTTCGTATGGATCAATCCGGTCGCCTGATCGTTGGTGGCATCGGTAATGCCACTGGCGCGGCGGGGGCTGTCCATACGCGCTGGGCCACGCGCAAACTGGTGCAGATCTTTCCCGAACTGGCGAATCTGCCGTTTGAACATCATTGGCGTGGTCAGATTGCGATGACAGGTGACCATATTCCCAAGACCGTTGAATTTGGTCCAGATGCTTTGGCGGTGTTTGGCTATTCGGGACGTGGAATCGGTCCCGGTACGGTGTTTGGAACCAGTGCAGCTAAGGCATTGCTGAAAGGCGATAAAGCCACCATGCCGACAGAGGTTCAACCAGACCACTCCGAAGGTTTCACCGGGCTGCGCAGTGCCTATTATGAGACTGGCGCGACCCTGGCGCATCTGGTTTCTGCACGGTAATTCCCTTGGTTCACAGCGGACTCGTAATGGGAACAAAAAGGGAATATCATGACGCTACCATGTCCATGTTTGCCGAATTCGCCTGCCTGTCCAATTTCACCTTTCTCACCGGAGCCGCACATCCGGAGGAGTATATCACCCGTGCGCTGACCATCGGGGTTGCGGCGCTGGCGATTGCGGATGTGAACTCGGTTGCGGGGATCGTGCGGGCCCATGCCGAAGCGCGTGATATTGCCCGCCGGGTACGGGAACGTCAGGCCTGGGATCAGGGGAACACGCCGATTGGCCCACCTCGTCCCGCGCATCTGTCGCGTAGTCGCAACAGTTTCCCGATCTACGATGTCCCACGTCTGATCCCAGCGGCGCGGTTGGAATGCGTGGACGCGCCGCCGGTCATCGCCCTGCCGCAGACCCGGAAGGGCTGGGGCAACCTGACCCGGCTTCTGTCTGTGGGACGGCTCCGAGCAGGCAAAGGCAGCTGTACCCTCCACCTGGCGGATCTGATGGAATTTGCACAAGATCTCCACCTGATCCTGGTGCCACAGGCGACCGATATGCCCGGCGGCGCGGGCGGGTGGGGGCCGCATATGGACGGGTTGACGCGCCGCTTTGGCGGGCGGATGCATCTGATGATGTCGCCGCATTATGATGGGGCGGACCCGGCGCGGTTCACGGCTTTGACCGAAGTGGCCGCACAGTTGGGCTTGCCCACATTGGCCAGTGCCGCGCCACGGATGCATCATGGGCGGCGGCGGCGGTTGGCGGATGTTTTATCAGCCGTCCGTCTGGGGCGCCGGGTGGATCGTCTTGGCCGGGCGGCTTTGGCCAATGGGGAACAGCGCCTGCGTTCTGTTGCTGAAATGCTCCATCTGTTCAAAGGCTTCGAGGACGCGGTCCACCGCACCGCCGACCTGGCCGCGGCACTGACGTTTTCTCTGGATGAGCTGCGCTATGACTACCCAAGTGAGGCCGAGGGCGAGACCCCGACCGAGCGGTTGCGCCGTCTCGCCGAAGAAGGGTTGCGCTGGCGCTACCCGGCCGGGGTCTCGCAAAAGGTGCGCGCCATGTTGGAACATGAACTCGCCCTGATCCAAAAGCTGAAGTATGAACCCTATTTCCTTACGGTGCGCGATATCGTCCATTTTGCCCGCTCTCGCGATATCTTGTGTCAGGGGCGGGGCTCTGCGGCCAATTCGGTGGTGTGCTTTTGCCTTGGCGTGACCTCGGTCAGTCCTGAAATGGGCACGATGGTGTTTGAACGGTTTGTCAGCGAGGCCCGTGATGAGCCCCCTGATATTGACGTGGATTTTGAACATGAACGCCGTGAGGAAGTGATCCAGTGGATCTATGAACGCTATGGCCGCGAACGCGCCGGCCTGTGTGCGACGGTGATCCATTATCGGGGCAAACGCGCCATTCGCGAAGTGGGCCGCGCCATGGGGTTGAGCGAGGATACAATTGCGGCCATGGCATCGCAGCTTTGGGGCTTTTACGCCAGCTCTGCCGTGACTGAGGAACGGTTGCGTGAAATCGGCCTGGATCCCAATGATCGCCGTCTGCGCCAGACCCTGGCCCTGGTCGAGGAGCTGATCGGCTTTCCCCGTCATCTGTCCCAGCATGTGGGGGGATTTATCATCACCGAAGGGCGGCTGGATGAGCTGGTGCCGCTTGAAAATGCCACGATGGAAGGGCGCACGGTCATCTGCTGGGACAAGGATGACATCGAAACGCTGGGCATCCTTAAAGTGGATGTTCTGTCGCTGGGCATGTTGACCTGTATCCGCAAGGCCTTTGATCTGATGCGGCAGCATCACCAACTGGACTATACGCTGGCCACGCTGCCGCCCGAGGATCCGGCGGTTTACGACATGCTGTGCAAGGCTGACAGCATTGGGGTGTTCCAGGTGGAAAGCCGGGCGCAGATGAATTTCCTGCCGCGGATGCGCCCGCGCCATTTCTATGATCTGGTGATCGAGGTGGCGATCATCCGGCCCGGCCCGATCCAGGGCGATATGGTGCATCCCTATATTCGCCGCCGCAACGGCGAGGAGCCGGTGGATTTCCCATCCGATGCCCTGGGTGAGGTGCTGGGGAAAACGCTGGGCGTGCCTTTGTTTCAGGAACAGGCGATGCAGATTGCCATGGTGGGGGCAGGGTTTACGCCGGAACAGGCGGACCGGCTGCGCCGCTCGCTTGCGACGTTCAAGAAACACGGCAATGTCAGTGAGTTCCGCAGCCTGTTCCTGCGGGGGATGGCGCAAAACGGCTATGATGCGGATTTCTCGGAACGGTGTTTCTCCCAGATCGAGGGGTTTGGCTCTTATGGGTTTCCCGAAAGCCACGCGGCGTCTTTTGCGCTGCTGGTCTATGCCTCGGCCTGGATCAAATGCCACCATCCGGGCATCTTTGCCTGCGCGCTGTTGAATGCGCAGCCGATGGGGTTTTATGCGCCGGCCCAGATCATCCGCGATGCCCGCGAACATGGGGTTGAGGTGCGGCCCATCTGCGTGAACCAGTCTTATTGGGACAATGTGATGGAGCCAGACGGGCGCGGCGGCTTGGCGTTGCGGCTTGGTTTTCGCCAGATCAAAGGTCTGTCGGACGAAGATGTCAGCTGGCTAACGGCGGCGCGCGGCAATGGATACCACGAGGTGGCGGATGTCTGGCGCAAGGCGGGGTTGTTGCCGCCGGTGATTGCACGGCTGGCCGAGGCGGATACGTTTGCCGCGTTGGGGATGACCCGGCGCGAGGCCCTGTGGGCGGCCAAGGCGATCACCGCCAAACGCCCCTTGCCGCTGTTTGAACGTGAGCTGGAGGGGGAATTGATCCAGGAGCCTGCTGCGAACCTGCCGCAGATGACATTGGGAGAGGAAGTGGTCGAGGATTATGTGGCCATGCGGCTGAGCCTCAAGGCGCATCCTTTGGCCTTGTTGCGTCCGCTTCTGACCCCGCCCAATGGTGGGGCTGCGGATAAAAAAAGCCCATGAGGGTGCCGCATTCGTAAAAGTTGAACACAACAGCCATGTTGCCGCGGCGAAGGTGGTTTGCCAAAGGCGCGCAAGTCTGTAGAAGGCATGTGACCAAGGAAATAAGCCCTTTTCAGGGACAAGACAGCGCCGGAGCGAATTGATGAGTACACCCAAACCTGTTGTTCTTTGCATTCTGGATGGTTGGGGCAGTGCCAAGCCGGGCGACGCCAATGCGCCCTATCTGGCCCAAACCCCGACATTGGACGTGATTGCCAAGACCTGCCCGATGGCAGAGCTGATCACCCATGGTCCGGATGTGGGACTGCCAACAGGGCAGATGGGCAATTCCGAGGTGGGCCACACCAATATCGGCGCGGGCCGGGTGGTTGCCATGGATCTGGGGCAGATCGATCTGGCGGTCGAGGATGGCTCATTCTTTGATAACGCGGCTTTGCAGGCGTTCATTGCCAAGCTGAAGGACACCGGTGGTGCCGCCCATCTGATGGGGTTGGTCTCGGACGGTGGTGTGCATGGCCATGTTACGCATATTCTGGCGGCGATTAAGGCCATCCGCGACGCAGGCGTGCCGGTCTATCTGCATGCGGTGACCGATGGGCGCGATGTGGCACCAAAATCGGCGCTGGGGTACGTCGCTGACCTGGAAGGCAAAATGGCCGACGGGGCCAAGATCGCGACCGTGACGGGGCGCTATTATGCGATGGACCGCGACAATCGTTGGGAGCGGGTCTCACAGGCCTATGATGCGATGATCAACGGTAAGGGGCAGCAGTCCGAACCATCCGCCACCGCAGCGGTTGAGGCGTCTTATGGGCGCGACGAGTTGGATGAGTTTGTCAAAGCCACCGTGGTCGGGGACTATGCCGGCGTTCAGGACGGGGATGGCTTTTTCTGCCTGAACTTCCGCGCCGACCGCGCCCGTGAAATCCTGCGCGCCATTGGCGAGGCGGATTTCGCTGAGTTCGAGACTGGTCCACGCCCGAATTTTGCCGGTCTCTTGGGCATGGTCGAATATTCCGATGGTCACAACGCCTATATGACCACCGCTTATCCCAAACGTGCAATCGTCAACACGCTGGGGGCTTGGGTGTCCAAACAGGGCAAGCGTCAGTTCCGTCTGGCCGAGACTGAGAAATACCCGCATGTGACCTTCTTCCTGAATGGTGGGGTGGAGACGCCTTATGAGGGCGAAGACCGCTTTATGCCAAAATCGCCCAAGGTTGCGACCTATGACTTGCAGCCGGAAATGTCGGCGCCCGAAGTTACCGCGAAATTTGTCGAAGCGATCGAGGCCGGATATGACCTGATCGTCACCAATTACGCCAACCCGGATATGGTGGGTCATACCGGTGATTTGCAGGCAGCGATCAAGGCGTGTGAGGCCGTGGATCAAGGGCTTGCACAGGTTGTCGCCGCGCTTGAGGCCGCGGGTGGTGCGATGATCGTCACCGCAGACCACGGCAATTGCGAACAGATGTTGGATCCGAAAACCGGCGGTGCCCACACGGCCCATACCACCAATCTGGTGCCGGTGGCGCTGGTGGGTGGCCCAGAAGGCGCGACCTTGAAAGATGGGCGTTTGGCCGATCTGGCGCCAACGTTGCTGGATCTGATGGGGCTGGAACAACCGGCTGAGATGACCGGGGAGAGCCTGCTGAAATGATCCGTCGCGCCGCGCGATCTGCTGTTTTGGTGATCGCCCTTTTGGGCGGGGCGCCCCTTGCGGCGCAGGAACCTGCATCCGCGGCACAGGCTGCGGCGGCGCGGCTGGAGGCTGCGGGCCTACAGATGCGCGCAGCAGATGGTGCGCGCGATCGGGTCAAAGCGCTGACGGAAACGGTACAGGCCTATGAGGACGGTCTGGCCGCGATGCGCGACGGTCTGCGTCGCGTTGCCCGTCGCGAAAGCGCGTTGAGCGCGCAGTTGAAAGCGCGCGAGGACGAAGTTGCGGATCTTTTGGGGATCTTGCAAACGATTGAAACGTCAGAGCCGCCGGTCTTGATGCTGCATCCTGCCGGTCCTTTGGGCGCGGCGCGGTCGGCGATGATGCTGGCCGAGGTCACGCCGGGGCTGCAGGCCCGTGTGAACGCCTTAAAACGCGATCTGCAAGAGGTGCAAACCCTGCGGATCCTTCAACAAAGCGCGCTGGGCACTCTGCAGGACGGGTTGCAAGGGGTGCAGACCGCGCGCACGGCCTTGTCTGCAGCGATTGCGGATCGCACCGATTTGCCAAAACGATTTACCGAAGATCCGGTGCGCACTGCGATCCTGATTTCCTCGACCGAGACATTGACCGGATTTGCCAGCGGCCTGGCCGAGATCGCAGGTGGAGAGATTGCCGCAGATCGAAGCGACATCAGCGACCGGCGCGGTGCATTGGACATGCCAGTGCAGGGTCTGGTGCTGCGTGGATACGGACAACGGGATGCGGCGGGCATTGCACGTCCCGGTATGTTGGTTGCAACGCGCCCTCGCGCATTGGTCGAATCGCCCACGGCGGCGACGATCCGATATCGTGGTCCGTTGCTTGATCTGGGCAATGTGGTGATCCTGGAACCGCAGCCGGACACGTTGTTTGTGTTTTCCGGCCTCGCCGAAGTGTTTGGTGAGACAGGACAGGTGATCCCAGAGGGCACGCCCGTTGGTTTGATGGGCGGTCAAACGCCGCAAGCGGATGCTATTTTGTCACTAAGCGGTGAAGGGGCTGGAACTGATCGTTCAGAAACGCTCTATATAGAAGTGAGAATGGACAATAGCCCGGTGGACCCCGAAACTTGGTTCGAAACCGGCAAGAATGGATGACGTTCATGAAGAAAATCGCGATGGCCGCAATTGGCGGCACGCTGGCAGGTATTGTGGCAACCGGATATGTAACGGGGCCGCTGCTGGCACAGGAGGGCGCGGGCGAAACAAGCGTCTATGAGCAGCTGGACCTTTTTGGTGACATTTTTGAACGCATCCGCGTGCAATATGTTGAAGAGGTCGAAGACAAGGAACTGATCGAAGCAGCCATTTCCGGCATGTTGCAGTCCTTGGACCCGCATTCGTCTTATCTGTCGCCCGATGATGCGGCGGCGATGCGGGTGCAGACCCGTGGCGAATTTGGCGGTCTGGGCATTGAGGTCACGCAGGAAGAGGGCTTTGTCAAAGTTGTCTCTCCGATTGATGGCACCCCTGCCGAAGAAGCCGGCATCGAGGCCGGTGATTTCATCACCCATGTGGACAGCGAAAGCGTGTTGGGCTTGTCGCTGGACGAAGCGGTTGATCTGATGCGTGGCCCGGTTGGGTCAGAAATCGTGATCACTGTGGTGCGTGAAGGGGCGGATGAACCCTTTGATGTGTCAATCATTCGCGACACCATCACCCTGACGGCGGTGCGTGCACGTACCGAAGGCAAGACGGCGGTTCTGCGGGTCACCACATTCAACGATCAGACCTATGATAACCTTGCAGCAGGTCTGGAAGAACAGATCGAAGCGGCCGGCGGCGTGGAAAACATCGAAGGCATCGTGCTGGATCTGCGCAACAACCCCGGTGGTCTGTTGAACCAGGCGATCAAAGTGTCGGATGCCTTCCTCGACAAAGGTGAGATCGTGTCAACTCGTGGCCGCAACCCCGAAGATGGTGAGCGTTTCAACGCAACGCCCGGCGATCTGGCAGAAGATTTGCCAATGGTGGTTCTGATCAACGGTGGTTCCGCTTCGGCGTCCGAGATTGTGGCTGGTGCGCTGCAAGATCATCACCGCGCCATTGTTGTCGGCACCAAGTCCTTTGGTAAGGGGTCGGTTCAGACCGTGATGCCCTTGCGGGGCAGCGGCGCGATGCGTCTGACCACCGCGCGGTATTACACGCCGTCGGGCCGTTCGATCCAGGCGCTGGGTGTCAGCCCTGACATCATCGTGGAACAACCCCGCCGTGATCCAAATGCCGAGGAGGAAGAGGAAACCACAAACCGTTTCCAACGTTCCGAGGCCGATCTGCGTGGCAGCCTGAACAACGACAGCCTGAGCGAAGATGAAATCCGCCAGATCGAAGAAGATCGCGCCAAGGCCGAAGCAGCCGCCGAGCTGCGCGAACAGGATTATCAGCTGGCCTATGCCATTGATATCCTGAAAGGTCTGTCGAAACTGGCACCAAACTGATCTTGCGTTTTACGCAGACACAGGCCGTCCCTTTTGGGGCGGCCTTTTTTGTTAGGTTTCACAAATTGCTTACCCGAATTGCGGCGTCATCCGATGTGGCAATCGAGTAGGGTGAAGGCATGATGTTTGAGCTTCCTGATTCCAAGACACTGTACCAGGCCCTGTTGGGCCGCGATGACAGCTACGAGGGGCGCGCCTGGGTTGGCGTGACCTCAACCGGGATATTTTGCCGCCTGTCCTGCACGGCCAAAAAGCCCAAGTTTGAAAACTGCCAGTTCTACCCATCGGTGGGGGCCTGTATCGATGCAGGGTTTCGGGCCTGCAAACGTTGCCGCCCGCTGCATCAGGCTGCGGGTGACGACCCTATTGTGACGCCTTTGTTGGCGGCGTTGGACCGTGAGCCTGCACGGCGCTGGCGCGAGGGGGACATTGTGGCGATGGGGTTTGACCCCTCCAATGTACGTCGGGTGTTCAAACGGCAATTTGCGATGACATTTTTGGAAATGGCGCGGCAACGTCGCCTGCGGGAGGGGTTCACCACGCTCAAAGACGGTGAACCGGTGATTGCCGCCCAGATCGATGCAGGCTTTGACAGCGCCAGCGCCTTTCGTGCGGCCTTTGGACGGCGGATTGGACTGGCGCCGGGGCAGTTTCAACGTGATGCCTTGATGCGCGCCGATTGGATCGAGACCCCGTTGGGTACCATGGTGGCCATTGCCTGTGCCCACCGGCTGCATCTGTTGGAATTCTTTGATCGCAAGGCCCTGCCGACCGAGGTGCGGCGGCTGCAAGAACGCCAACCGGGCGGGCTTGGCTTTGGTCGCACTGCGGTGATGGACCAACTGGCGGCTGAGCTGGATCATTATTTTTCCGGTCGATCTGCACGGTTTGAAACCCCCTGTGCCCTGCATGGCACCGCGTTTGAACAAGAGGTCTGGCAAGCTCTGCGCGATGTTCCAGCCGGGCAAACCCGCAGCTACGGTGATCTGGCGCAGGAGTTGAACCGCCCCAGCGCAACCCGTGCGGTGGCGCGTGCAAATGGTAAGAACCAGATCGCCATTTTGATCCCCTGCCATCGGGTGATTGGGGCCGATGGAAACCTGACCGGCTATGGCGGTGGGATCTGGCGCAAACGGCGCCTGATCGAAGTGGAAGCAACCTACAGTGAGAGACTATCTGCATGACCTATGAAACCCGTGCCAAAACCTTTGCCGCGCTGCATCAACCGGGGGATCCCGTGGTGCTGTATAATATCTGGGACGCGGGCAGCGCGCGTGCCATTGCCACCGCCGGGGCCAAGGCGATTGCGACGGGCAGCTTTCCGTTGGCGGCGGCGCAGGGCTATGCGGACGGCGAAGCCATCCCGCTGGACCGCCTGCTTGAGACCGCGCGCCAGATCGTTGGTGCAACCGACCTGCCGGTGACCATTGATTTTGAAGGTGGCTATGCGCGGGCACCGGAGCAGCTGACAGAAAATGTAACGCGCCTGGTTGAGACCGGTGCGATTGGCTTGAATTTCGAAGATCAGGTGATTGGAACCCCGGAGCTTTATGAGATTGCGGAACAAGCCAGTCGGGTGGCTGCTGTGCGCGCCGCCAATGCGCATATCTTTATCAATGCACGTACAGATCTGTTTCTAAAGGAACAGGATACGGACAAACACGCAGCATTGGTGCCAGAAGCGCTGGAACGCGCGTCGGCCTATGCTGAGGCCGGCGGCAGCAGTTTCTTTGTTCCGGGGCTGCGGGATCTGGATCTGTTGGCGCGGGTCTGCTCCGAAAGCCCGCTGCCGGTGAATGCGTTTATACGTGGGATCACACTAGAAGACGCCCGGCAGGTTGGTGCCGCGCGCGCCAGTTTTGGCCCCATCCCACATGCGCAGTTGATGCAGGTGCTGGTAGAACAGTTTCAGGCGTTGAAATAGGCGATCAGGTCAGGTGGTCTCGCGGCAATGACGACGGAAGGCGCGTTTTAACATGTCGAGCTCTGCGCGCAGCAGCTCGATCTCGGCGCGGATGTCGTCGCTGGCGGGATCGCCACCGATCAGGGTAAATTCACCCAGTTTGATGTTTTCCATGGTGTCAAAGATGACAAAGGTCTGAACCCCTTCGCACACCGCATGTGTTGGGATCGGGATCGAAAGGGTCCAGACGTTGGCGCGGTCGCCTTCGGCCAGATTGACGTCCGCCAGCACCGTATCAAACAGGCGCACCTCCACCATAGGGCGGCCGCCATAGGTGGGTTTGCCTTCGATCCGACCTTCCCACAGACCATTGCGGAAACGGGTTTTGCTGAGCGTCAGTTTGGTCATCGCGTTTCTGGTCCAAGCATTAGGGTCAAAGAGCGGCGCGCGGCATGCGCAAGAAAGTGAGGTCGCGCAGGATCACCTGGTTCAGGTCCGGCGCCTCAAAGATCAGGTCCAACCACAGTTTCTCGATGCGTTTTTCATTCAATCGGGAATAGGCGAGGTCAAATTCGACCACCTGATCCTTTTGATCGGATGACATCTCACGCACCAGCTGTTCGGTGTTGGGTCCATGTTGAATGTTCAGCCGGGCAAAAATTTCGATGGGCTGCTCGCTTTCGGTCAAACAATTCACCCGGATCAGATGTTGTTTGGCAAGGCCCTGTGCTGCCGCCGGAGGAAGTTCGACCACCAGACTGAGGAAAGAGCCATCAAATTTGAACACGTCCATTCGAAGGCCAAAGGGGGCCAGATCGGACTCGCGGCTGTTGCGCAACTGGCGCAATGTGATTTCAGAGGAAGCGCAGTCATGAAACATCTGCACCTCAGAACCGAGGCGGGCCTTGTTTTGAACTGATGAGAGCCCGGGAGTTGCCAGTGGACCACGCCACAGTTCCGGTCGCCAGGACCAGTCGGTGCCATGGGGTTTGGGAAAGGCCGAGGAGCCGATCTGAGGCAAGGCTAGCCGCCCTTCGGCGATATGGACCACCCGGTCCAGATGCTGGCGCAGGCGGCGGGCCTGGTTCAATTGACCGCGCAACGTTCCCAGCGGTGTTTTTGGGGCGCTCTGTGCGGCTTTACGCCAGAAACGCCACGCCCGACGGTGGAGCACCCGGTCCAACAACTGACCCATTTGACCCTCGATATGCCTGTTACAAACTGACTTCTGCCAGTGCTTTGGACTGCAATCTAGTCAAATCGGATCATTTAAACAAATCGCCGATGCGCCAGCGCCGCGAAACTTTTTCTGGTCGCGGAGCTTGAGCAACGGTTACGGGCGCCGGCGTGCCCGGACGCAGACGGGGGCGTAGGGGACCGGCAGGTACGACATCTGCAGGAGATTGTTCGAGTGTGACTGCGGGGCGTGCCGTAACGGAGCTTGCAGTGGCGGGGCGTGCCGTTGGGCGAAGATTTGCGGTGGGGGGGGCCAAAGGCAGCGCATTGCGCGACTGGAGATCAGAACGCCGCGCCATGTCTCGCAGCAGTTTTGCCCCCGATGGGCCAAGCAGGTCGCTGCCGTCGGGGGCATAAAGCGAGAGGGCCACGACCCGGTTGCCAAGCGCCATTGCGCCCCTCCATTGGGTGGTGCTGGTGCCCGGAACGCCCGGAGCGACGGCTTGCATCCGCACCATCGGCATCAGATCATCGGGATGTTGGGCAAAAACTTGCACCGGCGAAGACGCGTTGATCAACGCTTCCACGCTGGGGGTCTGTGCGGCAATCAGCGGACCAGAAACCACGGCCGAAATCACGGCCGGGTCCAGATCGCTGGTGCGGCCAAAATTCAGGCGATGACGGGTCAAAGGGCGCACGTTTTCGCAGCGGGCCAACAATGCAAAGCTGCCATTGACGCCACGTTCCAATGTTTGCTGGTCAAAGCAGAAGCCTTCGGGGGCGGCAATGATGACCGGGTCTTCACCCATACGGATTTCGGTCAGCCCGCGCGGCAGGCTGCGGTTTAGATCTGCAGAACGCGAGGCAAAAGAAAACACGCCAGAATTGCTGCATCCAGCCAAAGCAGCAGACAAAACAACAAGGGCCAGTAGGCGGCGGCCGAAAGATTTTGGCGTCGTCACGACCCGTGTCCTTTCTTTTGGGCGTTGGGATTCCCACATGGGATAAACGGGCCGTTAATTTGTATCAAGCATCGGCTTTCACCTTGCTTTGACACAGAGGGTGGGGATGCAGTTGCGTCACAGTTGACATGCGGAGCCTTCTGTATGTTGCGGGAAATTCAGGCATATTTTTGATGAAACACCTCTTATTCATTCTTTCACCCCGATATGACGCGCACGAAGGCCTTGTGGGGTCGGCGCGATCCCATGCCGCAATTTGGCGGATTCTGGCGGGTCTGGGGCTCATTTTTACGGTGAGCCTGATCGGCACCAAACTGTTCTTTGACCTAACGGCGTCCCTCTCAACGGAATTACTGGCCCCGCATGAGGGGGAAACCCCCGCGGCAATGTTGGTGCTGTTGTTTAGCTTTGTCTTTGTCAGCATTGGCGTGGTTTTGGCCGCGCGGCTGTTTCACCACCGTTCCGAGCTGAGCCTGTTTGGCCCGATGCCGCTGTTCTTTCGCCAGTTTCGCAGAACCTTGAGCGGCTTGATCATCCTGTGGCTGGTCCTCACCATAACGCCGCCCTACGGGGTGAACGTGGCGCTGGTTCCCAATTTGGAGATGGGGCAATGGCTCCGGTTGCTGCCCTTGGCGTTGCTGGGTGTGCTGGTCCAGGTCGAGGCCGAAGAGCTGTTGTTTCGTGGCTATATTCAACAGGCGTTGGCGGCGCGGTTCTCATCCGGGTGGGTGTGGATGGGGCTGCCATCGGTGATTTTTGCGCTGGGGCACTACTTGCCGGCCGAGGCGGGGGAGAATGCGCTGCTGATCGCGCTTTGGGCCGGGTTGTTTGGTGTGTTGATGGCAGATCTGACTGCGCGGGCTGGCAGTCTGGGACCGGCGGTGGCGGTCCATCTGGTGAATAATGTGGTGGCCTTGTTGATTGTTGGCTCGCCCAGCAGCCTGAATGGGCTGGCGCTGTATCTTGCCCCCTTTGAGTTGAGCGATAGCGCACAGATCCGCCCCTGGCTGTGGGTGGATTTTGCAATGATGCTGGTTTCCTGGCTTGTTGCCCGGCTTGCGATCAGGGCTTGATTGCAATTGCTGTAAACTGGCCTTATCTGATGGGCCAAACCGCCCCATGTGAAGGCATGACATGAACTGGATCACCAACTACGTCCGGCCGCGGATCAATTCGATCTTTTCGCGCCGTGAAGTCCCTGAGAACCTTTGGCACAAATGCAGTGAATGCGGCACCATGCTGTTTCACCGCGAGCTGAGCGACAATCAGAACGTCTGCACCCAATGTGGACACCATATGCATATCACGCCGCGCGACCGGTTTCTGGCGCTGTTTGATGGCGGTGTCTTTACAGAGGTCGACGTGCCTGAACCTGTGGCCGACCCGCTGAAGTTCCGCGATCAGAAGAAGTATCCTGATCGTATGAAGGCCGCGCAGAAGAAAACCGACGAGGCCGAGGCGATGTTGGTTGCCTGTGGTGAAATCGGTCGTACGCCGATTGTGGCTGCCGCGCAGGACTTTTCGTTCATGGGTGGGTCCATGGGCATGTATGTGGGCAATGCGATCATTGCCGCCGCTGAGGAAGCCGTGAAACTGGGCCGTCCGCTGGTTCTGTTCTCCGCAGCTGGTGGCGCGCGCATGCAGGAAGGGATCCTGTCCCTGATGCAGATGCCGCGCACCACAGTTGCAGTGCAGATGCTGAAAGAGGCCGGTCTGCCCTATATCGTTGTGCTGACCCACCCCACCACCGGTGGTGTGACCGCGTCTTATGCGATGCTGGGCGATGTGCATATTTCAGAGCCCAACGCCCTGATCTGTTTTGCCGGTCCGCGCGTGATTGAACAGACCATCCGCGAAAAACTACCCGAAGGGTTCCAGCGTGCAGAATACCTGCTGGATCACGGTATGTTGGACCGGGTGACCCCGCGGACCGAGATGCGTGATGAGTTGATCACCATTGTGCGGATGCTGATGAAACAGCCGCCACAGATTGTGGGCGATCTGCCAGCGCCGACCCCAGAGGCCGCGCCTGTTGCAGAAGCCGAGGCCGAAACGGCACCGGAAACTGCCGCAGATGAGACAGCCAAAAGCGATTGAAGCTGATATCGTGATTGGTGATGAAAGGCCCGCCCTGTGACGGCGGGCTTTTTTGTAAGGAAGCGTGAAAGCCATGACCAAGACCTCTGATGACATTCTGGCGCAGATGATGGCGCTGCATCCCAAGATCATTGACCTGACGCTGGACCGGGTCTGGCGGCTGTTGCAGGCGCTGGACAATCCGCAGGACAATCTGCCGCCTGTGATCCATATCGCGGGCACCAATGGCAAAGGGTCGACACAATCGATGATCCGCGCCGGGTTGGAAGGCTGGGGGAAATCGGTGCATGCCTATACCTCGCCGCATCTGGCGCGGTTTCACGAACGGATCCGTCTGGCGGGAGATCTGATCTCAGAATCCCATCTGATCGAGATGCTGGAGGAGTGCTACGCCAAGAACGGCGGCGAGAACATCACTTATTTTGAAATCACAACGGTGGCCGGGCTGTTGGCTTTTGCCCGAGCCAAGGCGGATTACACGCTGCTAGAGGTCGGCCTGGGTGGGCGGTTGGATGCCACCAATGTTGTCACGCCCGAGGTCTCGGTGATCACGCCTGTGTCGATCGATCATGAGCAGTTCTTGGGCGATACGCTGACCAAAATCGCAGCCGAAAAAGCTGGCATCATCAAACGTGGCGTACCGGTTGTGGTGGGACCACAATCTGAGGAAGCGATGGAGGTGATCGAAGATGTCGCCTTGCGCCGTGGTGCGCCGGTGATTGCACAGGGGCAGCATTGGCATGTCTGGGAAGAACGTGGACGGTTGGTGTTTAAGGATGAACGTGGGTTGTTGGACCTGCCGTTGCCTGCGTTGCTAGGGGCGCATCAGATCGACAATGCGGGCGCTGCACTGGCAGTTCTGCGGCATCTGGGCGCGGATGAGGCGGCCTGTGAAGCGGCGATGACAGATGCGGTTTGGCCTGCGCGGATGCAGCGGCTTGCGACCGGACCCTTAGTGGATGCTGCTGGCACGGCTGAGCTGTGGTTGGATGGCGGTCACAATGCAGCGGCGGGCGATGCCTTGGCCAAGGTTCTGTCAGGCCTGCCAAAACGGTCGACCCATCTGATCTGCGGCATGCTGAACACCAAGGACGTCACAGGCTATATGCGTCCGCTGGCAGATGTTGCCGAAAGCCTGACAGGTGTGTCGATCCCCGGTGAGATGAACACGCTGAGCGCAGAGGACACATGTGACGCAGCTGCCTCTGTTGGAATGTCCGCGCAGGTTGCAGGATCGGTGGAAGAAGCGCTGGCGACGATCGTGTCGCAAGACCCCCATGTGCGGGTGCTGATTTGCGGATCGCTGTATCTGGCGGGGCATATCCTGCGCGAAAACGGCTGAACGGCCCGAGATCAGGCGCGGCGCTCCCGCCCGTCTTTGGTCTGACGACCGCATCCCGTTGGGCCGGGCGCCGCTGACGCGGCGCGGTCAAGGCACGCAGGCCGCTGGGATCGGATCAGTTTGGATCCTGACCCCAATCCTTGTCCTGCATTTCCCGAAGACGGCTGGCGGTGCGTTCAAATTCAAACACCCCTTCGCCTTCGACATAAAGAAACTCTGGCTCGGCCGCGGCAGAGCAAATCAGTCGCACGCGGGCCTCATAAAGCGCGTCAATCAGGGTTACAAAGCGTTTGGCTTCGTTGAAATTGCTGCGCCCCAGGCTGGGGATGTCTTCGAGTATCAGGACTTTGACCTCCTCGGCAATCGCCAAATAATCGCCGGGGCCGAGCATTTTGCCACAAAGGTCAAAGAACCGCGCCCGCGCCACGCCGTTGCGGAAGGCGGGCAATTCAACCAACCGCCCTTTGACTTCCAGCTGCAACGGATCGGCGGATCCGCCGGCCAGATCATCCCAAATGGCCTGGATCTGCGCGCGGGCATCGGCATTGACCGGAGAGAAATAGACAGGCGATCCGGTCAGGCGGTCCTGGCGGTAATCGGTAGGCGACACCATTTCCCAGACTTCCATCTTTTCCTTGATGAGATCAATGAAAGGTAGGAACAGCTGTCGGTTCAACCCGTCTTTGTAAAGGTCATCCGGCACCCGGTTGGAGGTTGTCACCACGGTAACACCGGCCTCAAACAGCGCCTCAAACAGGCGCCCTACGATCATCGCGTCGGTAATGTCGGTGATCTGCATTTCGTCAAAGGCAAGCAGGCGCACGGATTGCGCCACTTCGCGGGCAACAGGGGCGAGAGCATCTGCCGTATTCTTTTGCCGCGCATCGTGCATTTTGGAATGGATCTCCTGCATGAAAGCATGGAAATGCACACGGCGGCAGGGGATATCGCTAAGGCTTTCAACAAAGAGATCCATCAACATGGATTTGCCGCGCCCGACGCCGCCCCACAGGTACAACCCCTTTACGGCCTGTGGCTGTGCCTTGCGGAACAACCCCCGTTTCACCGGCGCGGCTTGTAGCCCTTCGCCAATGCGGTCGAATTCGGAAATAACAGCGGTTTGAGCGGAATCCGGGCGGAGTTCGTCCGATGCAACTTTGGCGTGGTACAATGCGTGTAACGAGGTCATGGGCAGAAGCATTAACGCGTGTTTGATGATGAGAAAAGCACAGCCATGCCTGCTGAAGCCAAGTTGCATCAAATTTAGTGAACATGTTGTACATTTTTCATGATTTGACCGCTTTGTAGCGCTGGGTAAAGTCCGTCTGCTCTCCTGAAAGGAAACCCCATGTCCCAGCCCATCGCTCGGCACGCTGCAGCGCCTTTGTTCACGCCAGTTCTGATTGTGGGCTGCGTTATTATTATGGTCAGCTTTGCGGTGCGCGCCTCTTTTGGGGTGTTCCAGATCCCGATTGCTGATGAATTTGGCTGGGCGCGCGCGGAATTCTCGCTTGCGATTGCGTTTCAGAACCTCGCCTGGGGCATTGGGCAGCCGATCTTTGGTGCGATTGCGGAACGGGTTGGTGATCGCAAAGCCATTGTGATTGGGGCGATTGTCTATGCCATCGGATTGGTGCTGAGCGCAGGCGCGACCTCGGCCGGTGCGATGCAGGCCTATGAGTGGCTGGTGGGCTTTGGCATCGCGGGCACCGGGTTTGGTGTGGTGTTGGCCGTGGTGGGCCGGGCCAGTTCGGATGAAAACCGATCAATGTCGCTGGCGATTGTGACGGCTGCAGGCTCTGCCGGGCAGATCATCGGCGCGCCAACGGCGGAATGGTTGTTGTCCTTCCTCAGCTGGCAGATGGTGTTTATCATCTTTGCGGGTGTTGTGCTGGCGCTTATCCTGACGCTGCCTTTGATGCGGGTGCCGCCTGCGGCCAGTAAGGCAGAGCTTGAAGAAAGCCTGGGCGGCATTCTGAAAAAGGCGATGAAAGATCCCAGTTACACGTTGATCTTCCTCGGCTTCTTCAGCTGTGGCTATCAGCTGGCCTTTATCACGGCGCATTTCCCGGCCTTTGTCACCGAGATGTGCGGCCCGATCATGCCCGGCAGCCTGCTGCATGGGCTTGGGGTGACAACCACCTCGGCGTTGGGGGCGGTGTCTATCGCTTTGATTGGGGCCGCGAATGTGGGCGGTACGCTGATGGCTGGTTGGGCCGGAAAACGGTTCTCCAAGAAATATTTGCTGGCGGGCATTTATCTGGCACGCACCGTGGTGGCGGGTACTTTTATTCTGCTGCCAATCACGCCGATGACGGTGATCATCTTCTCGGTGGTGATGGGCTCGCTTTGGCTGGCAACCGTGCCGCTTACATCTGGGCTGATCGCACATATCTATGGTCTGCGGTATATGGGCACGCTCTATGGGATCGTGTTTTTCAGCCACCAGCTGGGTGGGTTCCTGGGTGTGTGGCTGGGTGGTCGGATGTATGACACCTACGGCGATTACACAGTGGTCTGGTGGATTGGTGTCGCTGTGGGAGCCTTCAGCGCAATTGTGCATCTGCCCATTCGCGAACGTCGCTTACAAGCTGTCGCGGCCTGATCAATGCGCCACCCGCGCCGCGTCAGCGGCGCGCGGCCCAACGGGATGAGACCTTTAAGGTCGAAGACGGGCGGGAGTGCACGCCCTATGCTGCGGTTAACTGGCGTTTTGAGCCTGCCACAGTGACAGGATGTGGCGGGCAGTCATCAGGTCCAGATGGGCACCGCCGCCGTTTTTGAACAGGGTGATCTGCGTCGGATCAAACGCGGGGAAGGTCCCGATGTCATAGAAGTCCGCCAGAACGTCCGACCGCTGCAACTCGCCCTCGGCCAGCGGGATCTTGAACTCACCGATGTGATCCAGGGTGGTGTCAAAACTGTCAGTGAAAATCTGCGCCCGGAGCAGCGCTTGATCATCCGCCTCGCGCATGTCGGGGCGGTACGCACCGATCATGTTCAGATGTTGTCCGGGGCGCAGCCATTCCCCTTTTATCACGGGTGTGGAAGACATGGTGCAGGTCAGAATGATGTCTGCGGTCTGCACAGCCGTCTCCAAGTTGGGCGCTACCATGGTGCCGGGATATTGGTCGCATAACGCCGTCGCTTTGACCGTGGTGCGGTTCCAGATGCGGATCTGGGCATCAGAGTAACAGCTGGAAAAGGCCTCGATCAAGGATCCGGCAACTGTGCCTGCGCCAACAATCAGGATCTCTTTTGCGGCTGTATTGGCCAGACGTAGCGCACCCAGCAGGCTGTCGCCAGCGGTTTTCCATTTGGTCACCAGATGGAAATCCACCAAGGCCTCTGGCACCCCGGTTTGATCCGCATAAAGCATCACCGCACCGTTGATCATCGGCACGCCCAATGCGGAATTGCCGGGGAAGATATTGGCGGTTTTAACGGCCATGCCCAACCCATCGATCCAGGCAGCGCGGCTCAGCAATGTGTCGTCCTTGCGATAGAGGAACGTGTCGCCAATTTCGGCCTTGGGCAGGTTGTGCCCGGCAGCAAGTGCTTCGGTGAAGCCGCGCCAATCCAGCAGCGCTTCTCCCTGTTCGAAAGAGATACTTGGTAGATTCACTGCGCTTCGTCCTGTGTCAAAAGCCCCTCGGTCACCAGTCGTTTGGCCCAGCCATCGGGTGTCGTAAACAGATGTGTCTGCCAGCCACGTTTGGCGGCGGCCTCAATGTTTTCTGGACGGTCATCGGCAAAGATCAGTTCTGCACCGGACCAGCCGCTGCCCTGTTCCAGATGTTGATAGATCTCGGCATCAGGCTTGATGCATTTCAACTGACCCGAAACATAGGCCTGATCGAATTCAGCCAGGAAATCATACTCATCCTTGGCGATCTCAAACGTTTCGGCGCCAAAATTGGTGAGGGCCAAAACCGGGATGCCTTTGGACTTGAGCGCGCGGAGCAGGCGTTCGGAATGTGGGATCCGGGGTGAGGCCATCTCTAACCAGCAGTCATGCCACCAACGGATTTCCTGGCTCCAATCGGGATATTCCTCGGCCAGGGCGTAAATCGTTTCCTTAAACGGATATCCACGGTCCACGTTCAGGTTGGTGTCATGGATCGGCACCGTGTCAAAGAACGCCTTGCGCCGCGCCTCGCCGATTTGGGCGTCATAAAACGCCTCCGGTTCCCAGTTGATCAACACGCGGCCGAGATCAAAAACGACGGCTTTGATTGTAGGTTCAGAGGTCATGGAAACTTCCTGTGTTCAAATGCTTAAATATTGCGTGGTCTGGGACGGCTGGGTGGTTTTTGCTGTCGCGTTTCGCGCCAAAGAGAAACAAGCCCGGCACCGATAATCAAGAGTGATCCGAGCCAGACCTGCAATTCGGGCCATTCCTGAAACACCAAGATACCCCAAAGGGTTGCAAGGGGTAGAGCGATGTATTCAAACGGCGCCACCAACCCAGCTTCGGCCGTTTTATAGGCGTGGCTGACAAGATATCCCCCCACGGATCCGGCCAGCCCTGCACCGATAAACAAGGGCCATTCGGCCGTGGTCGGCCAGGCCCAGGGGCGCAGCAGGAAGCTGCCCAATTCAGCGCCGATACCGGCCCATCGCCCGTCGCCAAACCACAAACCGGCAATCGAGCTGACAATCAGAAAACCACAAAGCGGATAAAACGACAGGGCAACCGTGGCGTCGTGTTTTCCAATGCGGCGGGACATGATGTGCATGCCTGCATATCCGCAGGCCCCGATCAGCGGCAAAAATGCGGCCCACTGAAAGCTGCCACTGCCCGGTTGCATGATTATCAGGACGCCTGCAAAGCCAATGCCAACTGCGCTCCATCGCCAGGGTCCAACGTGTTCGCCAAGGATCAGAACCGACAGGATTGTCACCACAAGCGGGGTTGCAAAGCCGATGGCGACAGCATCGGCCAAAGGCAGCACCGCAAGCCCCGTGAAAAACGTGATATTGCCCCCCAGAACCAAAAGGCTGCGGATCAGATGCAGACGCGGAACCTGGGTGCGCAGGGTGTGGTATCCCCCGGCCAACGGTACAAGGACCAGCAACAAAAGCACCAGTGCAATGGCTGAGCGGATAAAAACCACCTCATAAAGCGGATAGCCGGACGACAGAAATTTAAACAGCATATCGATAATGGAAAAGCAGGCTGCAGCGCCAACTGCCGCCAATATGCCAAGGATCTTTGCGGTGTTCGAAATGCTGTGCATTGGCGCTCTCCTATGCTGGTTGTGGCGCAGGAAAATCCACGACGCAAACCTAATCGGCAGCGGGTACAATTATGTGGTGTATCAACTTATGAGATGGCTCAATCTGGGATCACCAATTGCGAACCATAGGGGCACGGATCATCATTATTCAGCTGGATCTGGATTGGTTAATGTCAGAACAAAACCATCCCCGATCAAAGGACACTGACATGATAACCTGTTACATTACTTATGAAATCGACCCGGGCAAGATCACAGAGTTTGAGATCTACGCGCGGGCCTGGATCCCATTGGTCAACAGGATGGGCGGCATCCATCTGGGGTATTTCCTGCCCCATGAAAGCGCAAATGATCTGGCCGTCGCCATATTCAATTTCCCGTCCCTTGCCGCCTATGAAGACTATCGGCGCAAGAGCATGGATGATGCAGAGTGCCAGGCGGCCTTTGCCTATTCTGCCAAGCATAAAATCATCCGCAGATATGATCGACAGTTCCTGCGCCCTGTGAGCGAAGGGGATCTGGCACCATTGTTGGCGGATCAGGCCTGAGCGGCCCGCAATTCGCGTTCCAAGGCATCCAGAAACCGCGAGCGGTCGGCTTTGGTAAAGCCTTTGCCGCCGCCTTGCATGCCCAATGGGTTGGCGGCGCGTAAATCCGCCATCAGGTCGCGCATCGCCAGCTGCTGGCCGATATTGGCCTGGGTAAACCGTTCGCCGTTGTGGCGCAGAACCTGTGCCCCGGCCTCAATACATTTGGCGGCCAGCGGAATGTCCCCGGTCACCACAACATCGCCCGGACCGCAGCGTTCGGCGATCCATTTGTCGGCCTCATCTGCACCGGCAGAGACGATGACGTTTTCCACCAACGCATTGGCAGAGGGGCGCAGCCCGCCGTTTGATACAACAAACATGCGTATCTTGTGGCGGGTTGCGACACGCTCTGCCTCGGCTTTGACCGGGCAAGCGTCGGCATCAATGTAAAGCGCGGTCACTCTGCCGCCTTTTGGCTGTCTGTGTCGCGCTTTTCTTGGCTTTTGGCGGCGGTTTTCTTGGTCGCGGCCTTCTTGGGCTTGGCGGCTGAGGGGACTTTGTATTCGTCCGGAATGGGCATGCGGTTGAAGGCATCCAGACCCGCGATTTTATACGCCTCGGCCAAAGTGGGATAGTTGAAGGTGTTCTGGACAAAGTAGTCCACAGTGCCTTGCAGGTTCAAAACCGCCTGCGCAATATGGATCAGCTCGGTCGCGCCTTCGCCGACGATTTGTACCCCCAAAACGCGGCGGGTTTTGAGCGAGAACAGCATTTTAAGCATGCCGTGTTCCAGCCCCATGATATGCCCGCGCGAGGTCTCGCGGAAACGGGCGATCCCAACCTCGTAAGGGACACCACGTTCGTTCAGCTCTTCCTCGGACATGCCGCAGGTGGACATTTCCGGGACCGAATAGATGCCATAGGGGTACCAAGGGCTTTCGGGAACAGTTGGGGTATCGAGCGCGTGACAGGCGGCAACACGACCCTGTTGCAGCGAGGTCGACGCCAGCGACGGGTGGCCGATTACGTCACCGGTTGCATAGATGTGACCCACCTTGGTTTGATAGGTCTTGCGCTCAACAGCCAATCGGC
Organism: uncultured Paracoccaceae bacterium; assembly: GCA_947497985.1. Lineage (GTDB taxonomy): Bacteria > Pseudomonadota > Alphaproteobacteria > Rhodobacterales > Rhodobacteraceae > Epibacterium. Next base: position 103,434 of record CANMIX010000001.1, on the reverse strand, counting down.
CGCGGTGATCGGTTTCCAGTCCAACAGCCGACAGGTTCAGGCGGTCGGTATTGCCCATGCGACCGGCTGCAAACAGCAACATCTCACCGCGAATGTGACGTCCGTTTTCCAGCGTGACCTCGATATGGTCGCCTTCGTCCTCGATCGATTTGATTGCGGAACCCAGACGCAAGTCGAGACCGTTTTCGCGGATTTGGTGGGTGAATTCCTGAATCAGGGTGCGGTCGATGAAATCAAGGAAGGTGTCGCGCGGCTCGATCAATGTGACGCGCACGTCGAGGGCCGCAAACATGGTGGCATATTCCACCCCGATCACGCCGGCACCGACCACGATCAACGAGCGTGGGATTTCCGCCATCTCGAGGAATTCATCGCCGTCCACAACGGTTGTGCCGTTAAAGGGCACATATTCCGGGCGGTAGGTGCGGGTGCCGGTGGCGATCAGGAATTTCTCACCAGTGACGGTGGTGGTGTCGCCTGCTTCGATCTCAACCTCGACCTCATTGGGGCCGATGAAATGCGCCATGCCAGACAAGGTGTCCACATGGTTGCGGTTGAACTGATGTTCCAGCACGTCGACCTCGTAATCCAAGGTCATGTGCAGGCGGGCCTTGAGGTCATCCGCCTTGATCTGGTCTTTGACCCGATATGAGCGGCCATAAAAGCTGCGCTCGCGCCAGCCCGAAAGGTTCAGAACGGTTTCGCGCAGTGTTTTTGATGGGATGGTGCCGGTGTGGACAGAGACACCGCCCAACCGGTCTTTGCGGTCGATCACCAGCACGCGGCGTTTCAGCTTGGCGGCTTGGATGGCGGCTGTGCGTCCCGAAGGACCGGAACCGATGACAATCAGGTCGTAGTCAAATTCGCTCATATCGGGGCTCCTGGTTAATCGTTGTAAAGCGCGTCCGCGTGGAAGGCGACGTGCTCTTCGATGAAGGTGGAAACAAAGTAATAGCTGTGGTCATAGCCGGGCTGCAGGCGCAGAGTGGCCTGTTGGCGGCGTTCATTCACCGCATTTGCCAGGGCTTCGGGTTTGAGGAGATCCAGAAACTGATCATCGGTGCCGGTGTCGATCAGGATCGGCCCTTTAAAACCGGTTTCGCGCATCATCACCGTGGCATCATGTTTGGCCCAGGTGGATGTGTCTCCCCCCAGATAGGCGCCCAGCTGTTTGCGGCCCCAGTCACTGGCGCTTGGGTTTGAGATCGGGGCAAAGGCCGAGACCGATTTAAACCGACCCGGCAGGCCCATAGCCAAGGTCAGTGCGCCGTGCCCCCCCATCGAGTGGCCGGTGATTGCCTGACGGTCGAGGTCAATTGCAAAGTTTTCGCCCAACAAGGCCGGGAGCTCATCCGCAATGTAGCTCCACATTTTGAAATGCGGCGCCCAAGGTTCCTGAGTGGCGTCTACATAAAACCCGGCTCCCTGGCCAAGGTCATAGGCGTTATCATTGGCAACACCTTCGCCGCGTGGGGAGGTGTCGGGAAACACAATTGCGATGCCTTGTTCGGCGCACCATGCTTGCGCGCCCGCCTTGGTCATGGCGTTTTCGTGGGTGCAGGTCAGGCCGGACAGATACCACAGGATTGGAACGGGGCCGTTTTCAGCTTCTTCCGGAAGGAACAGGCCAAATGTCATATCGCAGCCTGTTGCAGCGCTTTTGTGGGAATAGACACCTTGGGTGCCGCCAAAGCACTTGTTCTCGGATACGGTTTCCATGATTCACCTCTACCTGTTTGCCCTTACCGCTAAAGGGCCTGCGCTGATGCGTCCAGCGCAGGGACGCCACCGAAAGCTGTTTTCGCGCCATTTGCTTTCTTTTATCTGAAACTTGCGCTCTAAAATGTGGAAACCCAGGCGATTACCATGGGTAAGGTCACGATAGAGGCAACCGTGGACAGGAAAATTGCGGCTGACGCGCGCTGCGGGGCAACATTGTAGTACTGTGCCAACATGTAAACATTTCCCGCCACCGGCAAAGCAGCGGCCGAGATTGCGATCTGCGCCGGATATGCGGCCACCGGAAACAGCCAGAGCGCACATATTGCCACACAAGCGGGATGGATAAACAGTTTGCCAAAGCTGAGCCATGCAGCGACTTGCAGACGCTCGGATGACTTGATGGCCAGTGATGCGCCAATGGCAAAAAGTGCACCAGGTGTTGCCGCCCCGGACAGGATCATCAGAAAGTCGTTCATCGGACCCGGGATCGCAAGTTCGGAGGCTGACCATAAAAGGCCCGCTGTGATCGACAGGATCATCGGGTTTGCAACCAGCCCTTTGAGGGCAAGCAGCAGCGTTGACGGGGCGACGCCTTTGCCCTTGCCGAGTTTGATCAGGATCACGATCAGCGATGAAAACACCACAAGGTCGATGGTAAGGATCAACATCATCGGGCCGACCGATGCCTCGCCAAACAGAATGGCCATCATCGGCAGTCCCAGAAAGCCGACGTTCCCGATTACCGCACATTGCGCCTCAACTGCCGAAGTCGGGGCATCCTGTTTGCGCCAGAATGCAACAGCTGTCGCCAGCAGATAGGCCGCGATGGATCCGACCAAATACGCCCACAGGAGATCGGGGTTGAAGATTTCCTGGAGCGTTAGATTGGCGGCGAACCGAAATATCATTGCCGACAGCGGAAAGAAGAACACAAACCGGGTCAGCGCTGCGGTGGCGGAGGGCGACAGGAAGCCGGTGCGACCAGCGCCAAAGCCAAGGCCGATGATAGCAAAAAACGGCAGGGTTCTAAGGAAGATATCTAACATTGTGCCACGAGTGGTAGCGGGTAATGGGGTGTTGGCAAAGGTGAATTTAGGATTGGTAATATTAATTTACCATTGTTGCCATCAAAGCATCCCACGCTCTCCCGCCCGTCGTCAGATCACGTGCGCGATCTGCTCCCGTTGGGCGTGGCCCTGCCCGTAAACGGACAGGGCGGTTGCGTGTGATCGAAACGGGTTCATGATGCGGGTCTGCGCCGCGCATTTTGCGCGGCGCTTGGCCCAACAAAGAAGGGGCAGTCTGTGACTGTTCCCGGAATTGGCGGGAGGTCATTGAGGCGAAGGTCGCGATAGCAAAACCGGATTTATCCGCTGCCGATCAAAGCACCGGCGCCAAGGACCAGCGCGCCTCCCAAAACCACTTGCAAGGTCGCGCGCCAGAACGGGGTTTCCATATATCGGTTTTGGATCCAGGCGATGGCCCACAGTTCAACAAACACAACCAGAAAGGCCAGTACCGTTGCGGTCCAGAAGTCTGTGATCAGATAGGGCAGCGCATGCCCCAAACCGCCGACCGTGGTCATCACGCCGGATGCCAGCCCGCGTTTCACCGGTGAGCCGCGACCCGACAGGGTGCCGTCATCAGATGCGGCCTCAGTAAAGCCCATGGAAATCCCCGCCCCGACAGATGCGGCAATTCCGACCAGGAAAGTGGTCCAGGTGTCCTGTGTCGCAAAAGCGGTGGCGAAAATCGGCGCGAGGGTCGATACCGAGCCATCCATCAGACCAGCGAGACCTGGCTGCACCCAAGTCAGGATGAACTGCTTGTGCTGGGTGGCGGCCTCTGCCTGTTCTATGTCCGCAGGCAGGTGTTTTGCTGCCAGCTCATCTGCGCGGTGGGTGTGATCTGCTTCTGCTGCAGCCAGATCCCCCAATAATTGCCGTGTTTCTGCATCTGTGCTGCGTGAGGCTGCAGCGATGTAAAACCGTTCGGCATCCTGTTCCATTTTGCGGGTCTGTGTGCGCATTTGCTCTGGCGTGAGGGTCTTGTTCAACCAAATCGGCGTGCGTGTATAAAACCCGGCCACATGTTCGCGCCGGACCAGGGGAATAACATCGCCAAAGCGCCTTTGATGCAGGGCGATCAGAGCGCTGCGATGGGTGTCTTCCTCAGCAGCCATATCGCGGAACATTTGAGCGGAGGCGGGGAAATCGTCATGCACTTCGGCGGCAAAGCTTCGGTAAATGCGCGCATCGTCTTCTTCTGAAGAAATGGCAAGCGCCAGGATCTCCTGCTCATTTAGGGATGAAAACCGTTTTCCGGAGGACCAAAGATACATCTGCAACACCTAGTATTTAGAATGATTCTAATTTAAGAGCGTGGCAAGCATTTACAAGTTAATTTGATCGCGGTTGTTCTGCCCCTATCCAGTGACATAGATTAGGTAGGCTTTAGACGAAGATGGGAGAGGTTATGACCTCTGACGATGGCCAGATAAGTTTGGATCAGCAAGCCGCGACAATTCAAAGGAAAGGTCGAAAATTCGACCAAGTCCTGGAAGGCGCGCGCAAATTGTTTATGTCCAAAGGCTTCGAGCGCGCCAGCGTGGATGATATTGCGCGTGAAGCCGCAGTGTCCAAGGCGACGCTGTACAGCTATTTCCCGGACAAGCGTCTGTTGTTCAGCGAGGTGGTGCGGACCGAATGTCAACGCCAGTCCGATCTGGCCGGAGAGCCATTGTCGCCCGGCTGCACCCCGGACAAGGCGCTTTATACCATCGCGCGTCAGGTAATGGCGTCATTCACGTCTGAGATTTCCCAACAGATGTTCCGGGTCTGTGTTTCCGAGGCTAAGCGGTTTCCGGAATTAGGTGAGTTGTTTTATCAAAGCGGCCCAATGGCTGTACGCAATGAGGTGCGGGCCTATCTGGTGTCCGCAACCGAAGCCGGACAATTGAGCGTGGAAGATTACGACACCGCGGCAGATCAATTTGTTGAACTGTGCAAAGCCAATTTGTTGCTGCGGGCAGTGTTCTTGAATGAGCGGGATTTTCCCGAAGAAGATTACCACCGGATCGCATCTGCGGCGGTGGAGATGTTTATGGCGCGTTTCGCGGTGGTAGGGTGATGTCCCTTATCTGCTGACCTGAACTGCAAAGTCAGGCTTGCCTTTGGTGGGAGCAGGGTCAGTGGGTTGTAAATTCGTGGCCGGGATTTTTGTATTTATCATGACAGGCAGTGCAGGTCTGGATCAGGGCAGGTAGGCTGCGCCGTAGATCCACAAGCGTGCGCGTGTTCAACCCGTCTGCGGCGGTATTGGCGCGTTCAGCGTGGTGTTTGAAGTCATCCCAATTGTGCCAGACGGCGGGTTTGGCCAGGCTGTGCGGGTCGCGGTGCGGACGTCGAAACAGGTTGGGAATCTTATCCGTGGTGCCTTTTAACGTTTTGCGGGCAGCGCGCGCCTGGTCGCGGTCAAAGGGACGTCGCGTTGATGCCATTTCCGTCAGCACGGCAAGCGCGGCCTTTTGTGCGATCATCAGATCCACGCGGGCCTGAACCTTGGGGTTGGAAATTCCATGGTTCGCGCTCAACCCGCCGGCCAAAGCCATGAGCAATACCGCAGCGGCTGCAAAGGCGCTGGGCCAAGCGTGTCGTATTGACCGAATCGCGAAATGAGAACAAAAATAGAACATGTGCAGATTTGCCCCTGCTGTTGCCAATAAACGTCCACCTGTCACCAACCCAAAAGACCGACCGTGCCATGCCGCATCGCCGTATCCTTTCGCTGTGGTTCCCGAGACTGGGAGCCGATCGCATTCTGCGTCAGGAGCGGGGTGGGGTGGCGGGCCCTATGGTGGTGACAGAGGAAGTCTCCAACATGCAGGTTATTTCGTCGTTAAACTGGGCGGCTGAAATGGAAGGTCTTTCTATTGGTCAAAGCCTGCGCGATGCACATGCCCTCTGTGCTCATCTTGTGACCCGCAATCGCAATCCTGTGTCAGAACAGGCCTTTCTTGCGGCATTGCAACGCTGGGCGGGACAATTCAGCCCCTGGGTGGCCCCAGAAGGAGCGGATGCGCTGGTACTGGACCTAACGGGCTGCGCGCATTTGTTTGGCGGTGAAACCGCGCTTGCCTCCCGGATTGAGACTGACTGTAGCGCTATGGGGGTGTCTGTATCGCTGGGGGTGGCGGATACGCGTGGTGCAGCCTGGGCCTTGGCGCGTTTTGCAACCGTGGGTGTGCGCAGTGATCGGTCTGGCGATGCAATCCAACAGGAGGCGCGCGCAACACGGGCCAGAGCGCAGCCAAACCGGTCAGGTCAGGGTGCAGGTCAAGGGACCGGTCATCCAAAGGATTACGCCAAACGCCGTCATTGGACGCGAGGGGGCGCGGCACCGCAGGATATCTTGCCGGCAGAACGGCTTGCCCGGATTGCGCAGCCTGGGCATGCCTATGGGGCGCTTGCCCCGTTGCCCATTGCTGCACTGCGGTTGGAGCCTGCGATGGTCGCACAGCTCAACCGATTGGGCATGCGCCGTATTGGGGATCTGTTGGGGCAACCCCGCGCGGCGCTGGCGCGACGGTTTGGGCGAGGTTTGGTATTGAGGCTCGACCAAGCTATGGGCAGCGCGCCGGAACCCGTCTCTCCGGCGCGGATGCCGGACCACTTTGCGGTGCGGCTTACGTTACCAGACCCCATTGGTTTGATGGAGGATCTGCTGGCAGCAGTGGATCGCATATTGCCGCATCTGTGCACGCGGCTTGAGGCACGGGGTAAAGGGGCGCGGGTTCTGCGGCTTGAAGCGCATCGCACGGATCAAGAGGCCGAAACAGTCGTGGTGACCCTGGCGCGACCCAGCCGTACGCCCGACCGGATACGCCCGTTGCTGGCGATGAAGCTGGAGGGGATCGATGCGGGATTTGGCATTGATGTTCTAAGGCTTGAGGTGTTGCAGGCCGAGCCGCTGCACGCGCGCAGTCAGGTGGGCCATCAAGAGGCCGGAGCGCAAGCGCGGGCGTCGGATCATCGGATGGAAGATCTGTTGGGGCGACTTGGCGCACGTGTTGGTATGGGGGCGTTGACGCGATACCACCCGGTTGAGACCCATGTGCCGGAGAAAACCGCACAGATACAGGCCGCCGCCTGGTCCGAGGCAACGCCCAGCTGGCCTGCGCCGACACGTCCCCGCCCAACGCTTTTGTGGCCACCCGAAGTGGTTATGGCACCAGAGGTGCCGCAATTGACGACCGGCTTTCGCTGGCGGGGGAGAGACTGGCAGCCGGTGCGTTGCGAGGGGCCAGAGCGGCTTGCACCGGAGTGGTGGTTGGATGATCCGAACTGGCGCAGTGGGGTGCGGGATTACTGGGTTGTGGTGACCGCCTGTGGGCAGCGGCTGTGGCTTTATTATGCTCATGGGGGGGCTGCGTCGCGGGGGTGGTTCTGTCACGGGGCATTTGCGTGAAACATACGCGTTCCCTTTGGCAAACCCGCGCCAGAGAATCAGACACGCGACGTCACAGAGTGGCGAGGATCGTGATTTCAGCGGGAAACAAGCTTGATTTGATCATTAAATGACCGCAGGCTGTAGACATGAGCTTTCAGCAAATTGGGCCAGCAATGCGCCCCCACGACACGCAAGTGGCCTTTGACAAGCGTGAACTTCAGACCATCTTATCGCTATATGGCCGGATGGTGGCCGCCGGGGAATGGCGGGACTATGGCATATCCAACCTACGGGAATTGGCGGTTTTTTCGGTATTTGAACGCACCGCAGAAAATCCACTGTACCGGATTGAAAAACGTCCCAAGCTGCGCAATCGGCAGGGGCAATATTCGGTGGTTGGTATGGATGGGCAGATCCTGAAACGCGGCCAAGAACTGCGCACGGTCTTGCAGGTTCTGGAGCGTAAGTTGATCCGGGCCGTCAAGTAATCGCGAAACCGCTCCCAAGCTGGCGTGATGCTTATGGCGCGGGGCGACGGTGTGCGGTGACCGGGCCATCGCCCTGATCGGCGATCCGTTTAATCGCGGCCTCAATCCCTTCAAAGGCGACGGCCATGTGATGCACATTGGCGTGGATCAGCCGATCTGCGTCAACGACCAGTGCCACGTGTCCTTTCCAGAACAGCAGGTCACCCCGGCGATAACCGTCATTTGGCAGGTAGGCTTGGCCGACCTCAGCCTCTTGCTGGTCGCTGTCACCGGGGCAGGGGCGCCCGCAGGCAAGATAGGCCGCCTGAACCAGCCCGGAACAATCAATCCCCCAGCGCGAGTTTCCACCCCACAGATACGGCGTGCCCAGAAATTTCTGCGCTACGTCCACAGGGTCCGCAGCCAGGTCATCCAAGCTGCGCAGATGTTGCACAGGGATAAAACCGAGATCGGTCCTGGCAAAGCGCTCCTCAGTGTCATGTACGGTGACGCGACTGCCAAAGCTCAACGCGAGGCAATCGGGTGATTTGAAATTGGCCTCAACATAGGCATGGCTGCCAAGCGCGCTGACCCAATGGGTTGCGGTATCTGACGCTTGGGCGATCTGCGTGGGACGCAGGTAGCCGACATAGCCATCCTTATCCGCCTGTACAAAACACCAACCGGCCCTGGTCTCATAAAGTGTGACCGTATCGCCCAGCAGCAACTGACGGTCCCTTGGGCCATCGGGGCGACGCAGTAGGTCAGCAACCGGCACGGTGACCTGCGCAGGCAATCCTGTGACAAGCGCGCGGTTCGGCGCATGATCCGCCAGATGTGTGGCCGCAACGCGGTCATTCATCGGTGTGCGGCGAGGGTCAAATGCGGCCATTGTTACAACGACAGCATTTTCGGGAGGCTGGCGAACAAGGCGCGTATGCCCTGGCTGACCCCGCCTTTGGACAGACCTGGTTTGGCGCTGGGTGACCAGCCGTAGATGTCAAAATGCATGTAACGCGCATCGCCCGCGAAACGGCGCAGGAACAGGGCTGCGGTGATGGACCCTGCAAACCCGCCGGCAGGTGCGTTGTCCAGATCTGCGATCTGCGGCTCGATCATCGCCTCGTATGGGGTGTGAAAGGGCATCCGCCAAACCGGGTCTGCCTGGTTTGAGGCCGCCGCCGCAAGGGCCTCGGCGTCGGCGTCATGGTCCGTGTAAAAGGGCGCGAGGTCCGGCCCAACCGCCACCCGTGCTGCGCCGGTCAGTGTCGCCATAGAGATCAGCAGATCCGGGTTTTCTTCCTGCGCCCAGGCCAGTGCATCGGCCAGAACCAGACGTCCTTCGGCATCGGTATTGTTGATTTCAACAGTTTCCCCATTGCGCGCGGTCAAAACATCACCGGGGCGGAAGGCATCGCCCGAGACTGCGTTTTCCACGGCTGGGATCAAGACGCGCAGTTGGACCGGAAGGTCTGCCTCCAGAATCAATTGGGTCAGACCCAGCACATTGGCAGAGCCGCCCATGTCCTTTTTCATCAATCCCATGCTGGCGCCGGGTTTCAGGTTCAGACCGCCGGTGTCAAAACAGACCCCTTTGCCAACCAGTGTCAGTTTGGGTCCGGTGCTGCCCTTGCGCAATTCGATCAGGCGCGGTGCGCTGGCGGCGGCGCGTCCAACCGCGTGGATCATCGGGAAGTTTTGCGTCAGCAAATCGTCGCCTGTGATGACCGAGATTTCGCCACCGTGGCGTGCCGCTAAGTCACGCGTTGCCTCTTCCAGCTCCTGTGGTCCCATGTCGGCTGCAGGTGTGTTGATCAGATCGCGGGTCAACTGCTCTGCTTGTGCCAATGCCTCGACAGTGGTCGGGGTCACATTTGCGGGTGCCACTAGGCGGGCTTTGTTCCCGGAAGTGGTCTTGTATGTGTCAAAGGCATAACCCGTTAACAGCCATCCCAGCGCTTCAAGCGCGGCGACGTCATCGGGCAGGCCTTCAACAATACGGTAGTCGCCTTCGGGCAATTTGGCCGCAGCTTCCGCCAATGGGAACCGTTTGCGCGCGCGTTTTGCGGCGCTGCCATAACCCAGCAGCGCCCGCTCTGGTGTGCCATCTGTGGCAGGCACCAACAGAGCCTGGCCCAAAGCGCCGGAAAACCCATTAGACCGCACCCAGTTTTGAACTGGGGCGGCTTGCTGTTCGAGCCAGCTATCATAAGTGTCCTGATCAACCACAAAAAGAGGAACGGCAGAAGGCGAATCCTCGACAAAAGCGAGTGTCATATATTGGCTCCGGTCTGGGCGAAATTACTCGCCACAGAGTAACCTGACAGTTTCCCACCGCAAGTGCCCCCTGTGACAAAATGCGGTTCCCGGTTGCCAGCACGCCTTGTGTTTGCGGCGTGATCCTAAACGCTTAGATCATGCTGATCCCAGATCGCAGTGAGCGAACGTTCCCCGACCCGGATCAGACGGAACAGCGTTGCTGCGACCGCCGGATGATCCTCTGCGTCGATAGCGGCAGTCACATCTCTTGCGATGTTGGACATGGCTGTCATGCCAATTTGGTCCGAAATCGCAATCAAGGATCGCGCGCTTTTTCGTAAATTTGTCATGTCATTATGACGCCACAAGCGCTCGCAATGCGTCAGGCGCACTGCCAGTTCTTCAATTGCTCGGCACACGACATCTTCTGCGCCGCGTTCACCGAGTTCTTCGTAAAGGTCCGACAACTTGCCGGGATCCAGGCGCACCGTTTCTGTGTGCACAACAGTGAGAATATTAGCCACCACTTTCACCCCAAAAATATGTGCCCCCACGGCACACAGGACAATTTGGACCTTAACGGTTTTCAAAAGGTTTCTTTGCCAGATCGAAATATCTCGAATTTGCTAACAAATCAGGCTATCAGGCTCGGCAGTCATCACTACAGGGATCGCGCACATGCAATTTGCCAAACCTCTCCCAAGCTATCTGGTTACGCGTTACCACGGTTGGAAAGCGACGACTTATGACGAAAACCAAGGTTGGTATCGCCGCCTGGCCACCGAAGGGCAACGCCCGCGCGCGATGGTAATCTCGTGCTGCGACAGCCGGGTGCATGTGACATCGATCTTTGGCGCGGATCAGGGCGAATTCTTCATTCACCGCAATATTGCCAATTTGGTTCCTCCCTTTGCCCCGGATGGGGATCACCACGGCACCTCAGCTGCGGTTGAATATGCGGTGACTGCATTGAAGGTGTCGCATCTTATTGTTCTGGGCCATTCTCAGTGTGGCGGTGTCCAAGGCTGTATCGACATGTGCAAGGGCAACGCGCCGCATCTGGAGGAAAAGACCAGCTTTGTCGGGCGTTGGATGGATATTTTGAAACCCAAGTTTGAAGGTGTTGCCAACATTGAGGACGCCGACGAACAAGCCCGTCAATTTGAGCGCCAGGCCGTCGTTGCATCGCTTGAGAACCTAATGACCTTCCCCTTTGTGGAGAATGCGGTCAATGCAGGTGAGCTGAGCTTGCACGGTTTGTGGACTGACATCGGGGAAGGTGGGTTGGAAAGCTACGATCCAAAATTAAACGGTTTCGGCCCCGTGTGACCCCGGATCGAACCGTGTGATCCGCGCAAAAGGTGCGGGTCACGCTATGACAAGTTCCGCGCGGCCTCAGTATACCCACCAGAGGCACCATCGACAAAATGGATGTGATCATCGCTAAAGGCTGAAGGGACGATACAGGTCAACACGGCTTCGTCTTGTTCATGCCAGCCAAAGCGGATCAACCCATCCATGCGGGCTGCTTTGAGCCGTTCCAACAAGCGGTCGCGAATTTCAGGACTGCAATCCAGCGTCATTTTTAACCCGTCGTCGAATTTCCGGTAATCCGCGTTACGTGAAAGAATGCGTCTGTAGTGTTCGGGATCAAAGCCGCGCACCTTGAGCCGAAAGTTGAAGATAATCCAAGCCATCACTGTTCGCAGCGCCAGGGTGAATGACGCAACCAGCGCCGGGGCCTCGCGTCTGAGCAGGCGTGCTTCTGCATGAAAACCTTCTGTTGGAAATCCCAGATCAGGGCCCGTTTCGGGTACCGGATGCCCGTTGCGCGCCAGCTCCCCTGATATCGCAAGGACTTCATCGGCGATCATGGCAAAGTCCTGATGCCGCGTGTGATCGCTGGGTAGAATTAGCAGTGACAAAATCACGCCGTTTCTGGATTTCATATTGTTCCAGCGACAGGACAACCCTGTCAAATCCGGCGGTTCCGCTTCCACCGCAGCAGGCACTTCGAAACCGCCCTGTTTCATCTGCTGTTCAGCCCAGGCCAAGCCGCCGCCGTTGAACATGGCGTAATCCGCGTCCGGGCCGACAGCGTACCGGGCGACCGAAACGTCGTAGCCCTCGTCGCGGATCCATTTTACGGGCAGCATTGCCGCCCGGAGCGTGATGGAAAACTCTCTGTCGACCCAGGCGCGTAAGCGGGCCAAGGTCGCGCGGGCCTCTTGTTCAAAGGCACGCGGCACTGCAAAAGACGCGCCGTCACCGGCAAATACATAAGGGAAGGATTGGTGCGAAAGCGTGTTGATCATGGCTGTGATCACCGCCGCACTGATCATATTGACCGTACGATATTGCCCATCTGCGATCAGGCCGCTGCTGTCGACGATATCTGTACACCCCACCACCCAGTCTTCGGGCAGCGGAACAAAGCATTCGGGCCGTGCCAGCAAATCAAAGTCATTCACACGGGGCAGCTCTTCATAAAAACGACTGTCGGGTTGCGCCATGATCGTGGGGACCCTTTATCAATTACATACCAACAGACTTAGCCTTGCTGGGGCGCAAGGCCAATGGTTGCTTTTGTCACGCAATGAAGATGGCTTGTTTTTGCAGGAATCAGGAAATTCGTACAGACAGAAACCCAGCCGTACCTTTCGCCATATTGTTTGGTACGATTCCCGAAATTCGGTACAATATTGTGTCATCTTTGCTGTGCTGGCCCTGCTGCTACCCTTTAATTGTCCGTATTTTCCATTTATGACAGCCTCGCCGGCCATGGGGCTGGATATATCTGGAGAAACAAAATGGGTTATCGCGTCGTTATCGTAGGCGCCACAGGCAATGTGGGCCGCGAAATGTTGAACATTCTGGCAGAGCGCCAGTTCCCGGTGGATGAGATTGCAGTTCTGGCGAGCCGCAGATCTTTGGGCACCGAAGTTACATTTGGCGAAACGACCCTGAAGACCCTGGACCTGGCGACGTTTGATTTCGCAGGTTGGGACATGGCGCTGTTTGCTGTTGGTTCCGAAGCAACCAAAGATTTCGCGCCCAAGGCGGCTGCGGCTGGCTGTGTGGTGATCGATAACTCGTCGCTGTACCGCTATGACCCCGAAATCCCGTTGATCGTGCCGGAAGTGAACCCGCAAGCGATCCACGACTATAAGAACAAGAACATCATCGCCAACCCGAACTGCTCAACCGCGCAGATGGTTGTGGCGCTGAAGCCGATCCATGACCGTGCCAAGATCAAACGTGTTGTGGTGTCCACCTACCAATCCGTTTCCGGTGGCGGCAAAGACGCGATGGAAGAGCTGTGGGAACAGACCAAAGCGGTCTACAACCCGACCAAAGACGTGCCGCCAACCAAGTTCACCAAAGAGATCGCGTTCAACGTGATCCCGCATATTGACGTGTTTCTGGATGATGGCTCCACCAAGGAAGAGTGGAAAATGGTCGCCGAGACCAAGAAGATCATCGACAAATCGATCAAGGTCACCGCGACCTGTGTGCGGGTGCCGGTCTTTGTTGGCCACTCTGAATCGGTGAACATCGAGACAGAGGATTTCCTGGACGAAGACGAAGCCCGCGACATCCTGCGTGAAGCGCCCGGTCTGATGGTGATCGATAAGCGTGAAGACGGTGGCTACGTCACCCCCAAAGAATGTGTTGGCGATTTCGCGACCTTCATCAGCCGCTTGCGTCAGGATCCGACCGTTGAAAACGGCCTGAACCTGTGGTGCGTCAGCGACAACCTGCGCAAAGGTGCAGCGCTGAACGCGGTACAAATCGCTGAGCTGTTGGGCCGCGAAGTTCTGAAAAAGGGCTGATCGCCGCTATCGGGCTACGCAATACAACCAAAAGAATAGAGGGCGCTTCGAAAGAGGCGCCCTTTCGTCTTTTGCGGGACTGTGCGACGGCGGTCTTTTCTCTCAGTTTGGATCACACATTAACAGTGATTTAATTTGAAAGGAAAAACTCATGCTCAGCTCTCATGCAGATGTCACCGATGTTTTCGCGATGCCAGACCCGATGGGGCAAAGCGCATGGGCCAGCGCCCGCATGAGTAAACGCCTCGATACAGAGCTTGCGATGCAGCTCCGTATCATCCTTGGTGGTGAATTTCGTCGTGCAAAGAACTGGAACGCCCTGCGTCGTGCCCTCAGAAGCAAGGGTTTCAGTCTTCAGGTAGAGCAGGGCCAGCTGCGGTTGATTGACAGCATTAGCCGGGTTGATATCTGCTCTACCAGTTTTTTAGGCTTTCCGCTCAGCCAGTTGGAACAGACATTTGGTGCGCCTGTTGACAGTGAGCGATGGAACAAGTGGCTGGTCGGGTAGAGGGTGATTGGTTCAGTGGGGCACAGTTTTGCCGCGTCGCAATCGTCCCACGACCCCTTTAGGGAAGAAATAGACGCTGAGAACAAACAGCAGACCCAACCACAACAGCCAACGATCCGCGGTTAGAAAATTGGGTAAAATGGGGATGCCGTCCACGAGGCTTGCCGCGCTTTCCATGAAGGTTTGCAGGTAGTTTTGCGCCAGCACAAAGACCGCAGCACCGATGATTGCGCCGTATAATGTGCCCATGCCGCCGATGACCACCATTAACAGCACGTTCAACATAATCTCCATCGACAGAGTTGTGTCCGGCCCGACATAGCGCAACCAGACCGCATAAAGCGCCCCGGCGCCGGCCGCAGCGATCGCCGAAATGCAAGAGGCTGCCACCCGATAATAAATGACCGGAAAGCCTATTGCCTCGGCCCGAAACTCGTTTTCCCGAATGGCGTTTAGGACCCTGCCAAAGGGGGAGTTCACGACGCGCAACAGACCCAAGAACAGGAAGGCCGAACAGAAGAAAATCAGGTAATAGGCCAGCAATTTTCCGTTCAACTTGACGCCAAACAACCGCCCATCCAATGTCTCGGTTCCGAATTTGAACGCGGGTCCAAGGGAGCGTGGGAGTTTGAATGTCAGCCCGTCCTCGCCACCGGTGATCGACGAGAGCTGGCTGAACAATACGGCCACAGCTGAGGCCACGGCCAAGGTGATCATGGCAAAGAAAATCGCCCGCACCCGTAGGGAGAATAGCCCCACCAGCAGTGCCAAAACCGCAGCAGACAGTCCGCCCGCCAATGTCCCCAAACCCATCGCAAGATAGCTGCGGTCGATGTGGATCAGCCCAAAGGCAAGACCATATGCGCCAAGGCCAAAGAACATTGTATGGGCAAAGCTGACAATGCCGGTATAGCCGATCAACAGATCATAACTGGCAACCAGAACAACAAAGATGCAGATGCGCGCGGCCGTATCCACCGTGCGCACGCCGGGAAACAGAAATGGGGCCAGCGCCAGGCACAGCACGATTGCAATCAACAGGAATGTCAGTGCGCGGGATCGGGGCAGGTCGTCAGACAGGAGAGTGCGGATCATTTGGCTTTTACCACCGGGATCATGCCCATCGGGCGCCACATCAAAATTGCGACCATCAGTCCGATATTGGACAAGAGCGCGAATTTCGGGGCCAGAAAGGCGACATAGTTTTGCATCAAGCCCACCATCAACGCGCCGATAAAACATCCCTCAACCGAACCGAGCCCGCCGATGATCACCACAATAAAGATCAAGATCAGGGCCTGATTGCCCATATGGGCCGTTATTACCTCTTGGTACATGCCCCAGACCGCGCCGCCAAATCCGGCAAGCGCGCTGCCTGCGATGAAAACAGCGACAAAAACCAGACGCAGGCGATAGCCAAGCGCCATAACCATTTCGCGGTCTTCAACCCCTGCGCGCACGATCAGGCCGATCTTGGTTCGGCGCAAAACCCAGCGCATGATTGCAAATATCGCAAGGCCTAGTGAAACGACCAACACGCGAAACTTTTCGACGGTGGCTCCTAAAATCTCTGTTGAGCCCTTCAACATCTCAGGGCGCGAAAAATAGATCTCTTCGGGGCCCCAAAAGACGATGATCAGCTGTTCGGCCACAATCAAACCGCCCATAGTCACCAGGATCTGGTTTAGGTGGCTGCCATAGACCGGGCGCACGATAAGACGCTCAAACCCCCATCCCACCGCAGCGCACACCGCCATGGCCGCGCATATGGACAACAAAACGGCCGCAATATTCTGCCACAGAACAGGGCTTTCGGAAAACGCACCCAGTTGCAGCAGGACGGTCACACCGACAAAAGCGCCCAAGGACACAAATGCACCGTGCCCGAAGTTGATCACATCCATCAGGCCAAAGACCAGTGTCAGCCCCGTGGACATGATGAAATACATCATTCCCATCGCAAGGCCGGACAGCGTCAGTGTCATCCAGCTGGAAGGAATGCCGATCGCCAGATAACCGGCGCAAATCAAAAAAATAACAAGGCAGAACGGGGTAAAGGGGACGATCAGCTCGGACACAGAGCGGCGCACCATCGTAGGCGTATGTTCGGGGGCTGCGGTCATGGACGCGTGCTTTCTGGTGTTGGGTGGGTCAATTCAATTTCCAGCAAGGCTCAATCCCATCAGCTTTTGTTGCAGCTCGTCGCTTTCAGACAGGCGCGACATGGCCCCGGACCAGATGACATGGCCATCGTCCATCACATCGGCAAAGTCACCCAGCGCCTTGGCCACGGCAAAATTCTGTTCCACCAGTAAAATAGCCGCGCCTTGACGTTTGAGGTCGGCCAAGGCCCGCGCCATCGTGGAGACGATGGCTGGTGCCAGCCCTTTGGTCGGTTCATCAATCAGGTAAAGTTTGCGCTCTTCGATCATTGCGCGCGCAATTGACAACATCTGTTTCTGGCCTCCGGACAAGTTTCCGGCCGGGGCGAACCAAAAGGTCTTGAGCGCGGGAAAGACCGAAAAAATCCAATCCAGGCGGGCGCTGTTTATGGGGCCGGACACAGCGGCAAGGCGCATGTTTTCTTCCACAGTTAGATCCGCGAAAACGCCCATCTGTTCGGGGACATAACCAATTCCAGCGCGGGCAATCTCAGCCGTGGGCATCTTGGTGATGTCCATCCCGTCATACCGGATGAACCCTTGTCGTGCACGCCAATGGCCGATGATGGACCGCAAAGTCGTCGTTTTACCCACGCCGTTGCGACCGAGCAGCATGGTCACGGTGCTGCGGGGGACGTGCAGGTCCACGCCGCGTAGAATGTGATATTGGCCGATGTCGGTATAGACGCCATCCAGTTCAAGGATTGGTTCAGACTGCATCCAACACTCCTTCCAACCCGCGCCCGATGTAAGCTTCCTGAACGACGTCAGAATTCATCACGTCCGTTGGTGCACCATCTGCAGCCAGCGCGCCGTTGTGCAAAACGATGATCCGGTCAGCCAGGGCGCGGATCACCTCCATCTTGTGTTCAACCAGCAAAATCGTTCGGTCGGCGCGTTGCTTCAGCTGGGCAATCAAATCCAGGACAACGGGCGCTTCATCCATGCTCATTCCTGCTGTGGGTTCGTCAAACATGTAAACCAGCGGGTCCAGCGTCATCAGCATTGCAACCTCAAGCTTGCGCTGATCCCCATGCGACAGTTCAGAGACGGTAAGCTTGCGCTGGTCGGCCAATTGAACCTGTTCCAAGGCGTGATCGGCGGTCGCGATCAACGTTTTGTGGCGGCTGGCCATGGACCATATGCAGGCAGGGCGGGAGGATTTTGATTGTGCAACAAGACGCAGGTTTTCCATGACCGTCAGATCAGGAAAGAGGTTCGTCAACTGAAACGCGCGCCCGATCCCCGCCTGTGTGCGCGAGGCCACCGAAAGACGGCTGATATCATGGCCGTCCAGATAGACACGCCCGGTGCTCGCCGGAACCTGACCTGAAATCAGGTCGAAATATGTGGTTTTGCCCGCCCCGTTTGGTCCGATGATCGCGGTAAGGGACCCGGCTTGAAATGCGCAGCTGACAGCGTTGACCGCGACATGGCCGCCAAAGCGGGCCGTCAGATCCTGTGTTTGGAGCAGAGCAGATGACATGGGGTTCATATCTCCCGAGCATAGTTCAGGGAATGCCGCGGCGTGAAAAATCGTCCGCAAAAAGAGACGGGCCTAGGAAACCAAGAGCTTCCTAGGCCCTCAAAATATCCGCGGCGTGATTATTCGTTGCGCACAGGAACAGGAAGTTCGTCGATGGGGAGTTCGCGGACCAATGTGGGAATGGCCCAGTCAACGCCGTCTTGGACGTCGAGTTTAAAGTGGTACATCGACTGCATGGCCTGGTGATCTTGGGCGCGGAATTTCATGGTGCCCTTTGGGCTTTGCCATTCCATACCTTCCATCGAAGTGATCAAGTCTTCACTGTTGGTGGAGCCAGCTTTCCTGATCGCTTCAACGGCGGCAATGCCTGCGGCCATACCTCCTGCGGTAAAGAAGTCCGGTGGGCCGTCAAACCGTTCAAAATGTGTCTTGACCAGCCAGTCGTTCACCGGATTATCGGGCAGTTCGTAGTAATAATAAGTGCCGCCCTCCATTCCCTTGAAGTCTTTGAACCCTTTGAGGGCAGCAAGGATATTGCCAACGCCAGCAAATTCGATGCCAAAGCGTTGCGGGTTCATTGCGTTGATCTTGGCCCATGGATTGCCGCTGCCTGCCCAGAGGATGAACAGGCGTTTTTCGCCCTCCAACCCCTTCATTGCGTTGAAAATACGCTCGGCCGCCGCTGTGAAGTCGGCCGTATCCGTGGGGACGAATTCCTCGTGTGTGATCTGGTGTCCTTGTTTTTCCAGCGCTTCACGGAAGGCGGCAATCCCGTCGCGACCAAAGGCATAATCCTGCGCGAGCGTGGCAATATGGACGTTGTCGCCAGCCAGGGCGACCGCACTTGCAACAGCATCCTGCGACGAGTTGCGGGAAGTGCGGAACACGTATCTGTTCCAGTTTTCGCCGGTAATCGAATCTGCCACTGCGGGCTCAACAATCAGAATTTTCTCGTATTCCTCTGCGACAGGCAACATGGCCAGCGCCACACCCGAGCTGACGGGGCCAATGGCCAGGTCAACCTCGTCGTCGCCATAGGCCTCTTCCAATAGTGCGCGCCCGTTTTCAGGTTTCAACTGAGTGTCTTTTTCCACCACTACGATGGGTTCGCCCAAGACTTGCATGGTGCTGCCGGTTGCGTATTCGATACCGAGCATCAAACCGTCATGGGATTGTTTGGCATAGGCTTCAAACGGCCCGGTTTTACCATAGATATGAGCGATTTTGATTTCAGCAATTGCGCTGGTGGCGAGCGTGATCAATGCCAAGCCACTGGCAAGTATGCGATATTTCATGACTTCCTCCCTGAGAGGGTCAAAATCTAAGGTTGAGCCTCTCTCCACTTATACAATTTACGCTAAATGTCTCGGGAATTGGCGGTCAATTCCGCGCAATTACGTACAGTCGGTTCAAACAACGCCTGTCCACGCAAATTACAGCAATAGAAATGGGGGCTTCGATTGGGAAGGGCACGTTGACCTTTGATTGAAAATACATTCGATAATTGAGTGATACGATAACCACCCGCTGTAAATGATTGCCAAATACAAGAATTCGGAATTTGGTTTGCCTTTAGCGTATAACACGGTGATAATCCGGCATGCCGCGTCGTTTACCTCGTACATCCCGAACCTTGCCCATTGCGCTATTGCGTGCCCGTGAATCTGTTATGGGGCCTGTTAGAACACTTCTCAGCGAAACTGGTGTTACTGAACAACAGTGGCGGGTTCTTCGCGTCGTCGAAGAGAACGGCGCGATCGATCCGACCAAGATTGCTGAACAGACGTGCCTTCTGCTGCCGAGCTTGACGCGTATTTTGCAAAAGCTCGAGGAAAAGTCTTACATCGCTCGGGCGCGCGACACCGAAGATCGCCGACGTCAGTTAATTTCGATCACTGACGAAGGGCGCGCATTGATTGCAGCGAATATTGAATCTGCTCTGGCTCTGGCTGAACAAATCCGCAGTAAATTGGGGTCTGAACGTTACGACCTTTTGCTGGATCTGTTGAATGAATTGCACGAAGGCGAAGAGCCGCGACACGACGCCTGATCCCATGTTGCAATGACCGGTGTCAGCCGGGCAAGCGCAAGAAGATCTGCAAATCCGCGACATTTGTACCGGTGCCGCCGGTGATGACCAATGATTTTGCAACTGATAACGCGGTGTAGCTGTCGTTGTTGTCTAACAGTGTCTGCGGATCATAACCAACTTTAGAAATTGCTTCCCAGGTCTGGGCATTGACGATCCCACCGGCGGCATCTGTTGGCCCATCGCGCCCGTCCGTCCCTGCGGACAGGAACAGCCACTCTCCGGCAAGCATGTCTGCACCCATCTGTGCCACCCGCAAGGCCAATTCCTGATTGCGCCCACCGCGTCCGTCACCGTGGATCTGCACGGTAGTCTCTCCGCCCCACAAAAGGGCAGTTGGACGCCGGTTTGAAACAGCTTGCGCCGCGTCGATAATCTGGCGTGCGGCTGTGCGCACATCGCCAACCAACGCATGTGAGACGATCTGCGTGTCCCAGTCCTTGGCCGCAAGGGCGGCAACGGCGTCCAGGCTGAACCGATTTGATCCGATCAATGTGTTGCGCGCGCTGGGGCGGCGTGCGCTGCCGCCGGGTTGCGACAGGTGATTGCGAACGGATTGTGGGACCGCATCCCACAGGGCGGATTTCTCCAACACGTCACGGGCAGCACCACGGTCAGAAATGGCCGCCACGGTTGGCCCCGACGCAATGGCGCGCAGGTCGTCGCCAATAACATCCGACAGGATATAGGCAAAAACCGGTGCCGGTGCCGCCTGACGCAATAGCCCGCCGCCTTTGAGGTCCGACAGCTGTTGGCGCACCAGGTTCATCTGGTTGATGTCCAAACCGGCGCTCAACAACAATTGGTTCACCTGCGCTTTGTCCTCAAGGCTGATGCGGGCGCTCGGGGCAACAGCCAGGGCCGACCCGCCACCAGAGATTAGCGCGATGACCCGGTCGTCCGCACCGGCATTGGCGACAAAATCCAACACGGCCTTGCCTGCGTCTGCGCTGCCTTGATCGGGCACAGGGTGGCTGCCGATCATTACCGTTGCGCCGTCAACCTCATCTGCATTCTCGCCGTTGGTGACCACCAGCGCTGAACATGCATCTGATACATGGGCCAAGGCTTCGCGCATCATCGGGATCGCGGCCTTGCCGATGGACACGACATAGTATTGCCCCCCCTTCGGCAGTTCCGGCAGAGGTTCCAGCATCAGCTGTTGGCGCAGGGCACGTGCAGGATCAGCCCGGTCAACGCCGGCTTGGAACAGGCGCAAAGCGGTTTCTTGCAGGTCTTTCATAAGCACCCCTTGTTGTTTTGAGCTTGGCTAGTCATGTGCACCAAACCTGTGTCGTTGCGATCTGCGCGGACCTGCATTGGTAATCATGTCAAAGGACAGCGTGTGGTCCTGATACATCATCCTATGCCGCAGCATCTGCTGTGTCAGTCGGAAAAGGTCGCTTTGGTAATCAGGATGATCCGCGACGTTCACCATTTCACCATCCGCCGCCGTATCGAACAACATTGGCGGCAGATCGGCTGCAAATTGCACCAAAGTGAAACGCGTATCTCGCAGGATTGCCAGACAGGACGTTGTCGCGGTGGTGCCCAAGGCAGTTTGCAGTGCCGTTGGGGTGATCGGGTCCCCAAAATCCAGTTCGGAAAAGGAATATTGCCGCCAGTCATCGGGATCCTCACCCCGCAGAAGCGGCAGCAACGAACACCCGTCAACCGCATTCGGAATGTCTTGCCCAACCCATTCCAGGATCGTTGGCATCAGATCAATCGACTCTGTGAGCGCGGAAACCTGCGATCCGGCCTGTGTGGCATTGTCCGGCATTCGGATCATCAAGGGCGTGTGATAGGCCGCGTCATAGACGGTGTGTTTGCCCCAGGCGTGGCGGTCGCCCAGCATCTCTCCGTGGTCGGCGCTGAGGACAATCAACGTATCCTCATATTGGCCGCTGTCGCGCAGATATTCCATGATACGGCCGATGTGGTGATCCACTTCGCTGGCCAACCCCAGATAGATAGCGCGCAGGGTCTGGATGTTCTCTTCGCTTGGTTCAAGGTCCGGGAACCCTTCGACAAAACTCGCTATATCGGCATTGGGCGCGGCAAAGAACGGATGCACGGCGGCCTCATCTGCCGCTGTTGGCAGACCCTTGGGCAATGGAAGCCGGGTCGGGTCGTACATTTGATTATAGGGTGCAGGCGCCACCAAAGGCGGGTGCGGGCGGATATAGGTCAGATGGGCGAACCAGCTTTGCCCTTCGAAGCCGCGCATCCGATCCAGAAACTGATCGGTGAGAAAGGCGGTGTCGCTGTCCTCGGCTGAATATAGCGCAGGATCGTTCAGTTTGGGCTTGCCGCCCTGTGCTGCGACAGGGCGATAGAGGTCCCAGTACTTGTCGAAATGGTAACCGCGTTTGCGCAGATGCGCCCGCCATGGAAAAGATTCCTCGAGCCGCATTTCCAGCATCTCGTGGAAGTCCGGCAGGTGGTATTCATAGCTTTGCACCCGTGGATCATTGGGGTGTGAGACGCGCGGATCGTTCGAGGTATCTGTGTAGCCAAACAACATTGGCAGATATCCAGCTTTCCGCATTTCACCTGCGATATTGGGCGTGTCATGGCGCAGCGGCGTGCCATTGCGGACAGCCCGGTGGTTCATCGCATATTGCCCCGTCAGGATTGACGCGCGTGATGGGCCGCAGGGGTTCACCACTGTGTAATTGCGGGTGAAACTCACTGCATCCTGCTGAAAGGCGCGCAAGTTCGGCAGGTTCACATGCTTGGCCAGTGCGCCAAAAACCGCGTCGGCGCGCAGTTGATCGATCAGGACAAACAGAATGTTGCGCGGGCGTGGCATAGGGGCTCCTGCACGTGGGTTGGCCTCAGCTATGCATGTTTTCGCAAGGAGGTGAACCCGTTGATTTCAAAGGATCCACTGAAACTGTGCAGGGTGTGGTCGTGGTTCAGACAATCGTCACTGGACAGCCGTCCCAATGGTCCCGTTTGGGCAGGCGATTGGTGATAAATTGGTCGGCGGTATGAAAGTCATAGACCCGATGGTGGGCCTTGTTTTGCCATTTGCTGTCATCTGCCAACAACAAATGCTGACGCGATGCACGTCGGATGGTGTTGCTGACGTCTGCGTCGAATTGTTTGTAGTCCAGCACCCCGTGATCCAGATCCAGCGCACCGCAGCTGACAATGCCAAAATCCGCCACAAAGCGGCGATAGCCGTCCAATGTGCCGGGCCCAACCAGATCGCGGTCTTCGGCGCGCAGCTGCCCGCCCACCAGATGCACCTCACTGTGGTCGACGCCACACATCAGGCTCGCCACTTCCAGATTGTTGGTCACCAGCGTGATGTCAGGTGTCTGCATCAAGGCTTCGGCAGTGTATTGCACCGTGGTGCCAATCCCCAGCAAGACCGTCGACCCCGGTGGGATCATGGCGGCCACTGCTGCGGCTATGGCGCGTTTGGGCGCGTCGTTCAGGATGGAGCGCGCGCGAAAGTTCAAATTGACCGGATTGGCGGGCGGGGCCACGCCGCCGTGGACACGACGCGCCAGACCTTGATCGCACAGGGCGTTGGTGTCGCGACGGATGGTTTGTGTGGCCACACCATAAATTTCGGCCAGCTCATTGATCGATTGCTGGCCTGTGTCGCGCAGCCGTTCGACGATCTCGCGTTGCCTGTCGTTTAATTCGCTCATGCTCCGCCTTTTATGGCAAAGGCGCAGATGAGGCTAGATCGTCGGTACAATCCAGTCCGGAATGATGCCGCTTTGTGTGACAAAAGGGGCCACATCAAGCCCGGCAAACAACCCGTGATCCGTGACCAGAACGCTGCCCCAGCCCCGCGATTGCGCGCCCAGAATATCGGTGTGCAGGGTATCGCCAACCATCGCGACACGGTTCGGGGCGACCCCTTTCAGGCGCTGTTCCACCGCGTCATAGACCGAGGGAAAGGGCTTTCCGTGAAACTCTGCCACGCAGCCGAACATGTCCTGCAGATCCTGCGCAAAAAATCCCGGTTCCAGCGACAGACCATCTTCACGGGGGGCGACAAGGTCAGGATTGGCAACCACAATGGGACGCGGTGCTTGGTTTAGGCTGCGGCACAGCAAGTCATGGCGTTTGGCTGTCCACCCGGCCGAGGACAAAAGCAGGAAGCCAGCGGCAGTGTGATAGGCATCCGGATCATCCTCTAAGACTTGGGATTTCACCGGTAACTCGTCCGTTTGAAACCCGTCCGGCGCCATCACGCCCCAGGTGCCGCCGCCTGTCAGGTGCTGTTCGCAGACTTCCCGGCTCGAGACGATCTCATCCGGGGCAAAGTCAAAGCCGAGGTTCTGGAACTTGGCATCGGTCTGTGGGCGGGTGAAACTGGCCGCATTGGTCAAGACGATGACCTGTTTGCCAGCGGCGCGTAACGCATCAATGCGTTGGCGTGCGCCGGGTACCGGTTGGTCGCCGACGTTCAACACCCCATAGGCGTCAAAGACAAAGGCATCAAAATGCCCGCTGACCTCGGCAAGGGTTGCCGCCTGTTTGGCAGGACCGGGCGCCGCCGCAGTCGGCAGTCGCGGGCGTATCGCCTCGTATCGGGCAAAGGCCTGTGCCGGTGTCATCTGCTGCACCATCGCTCAGACCTTGTGGTCTCTGAGGGCAACGGCGGCTTTTGGGTTGTCGGTTATGACCCCGTCCACACCGCGCGCCAATTCGGTTTGCAACGCATCCGTGCCATTCACGGTCCAGGTCATGACCTGCAGGCCCAAAGACTGGGCAAATGACAGGGTGTCTGGGGTGAGATCCTTGTAAAACGGGCTCCAGACACGGGCGCCACGGTCAAAAAGCTGCGCCGCCATCTGCGCCGGGTCATGTGAGACACCATCAAGCCAGGGTGAGCCTTCATACAGCGAGCCATCTGGATAGGCGGCGCGACTGCAGCTCAGATGTGAGCGCGGCCAATCGGGACAACTCCGGGCCGCCGCGCTTAGGATCTGCCAGTTGAAGGAATGGATAAAGCTTTGGCCAAACAGATCGTGGCGTGCCACCACGGCCGCGACAGTGTCGACAAATGCGTCTGGGCCGGGTCCGTGATCCGCACCTGGGGCGTGTTTCAGCTCGACCAGGATCTGAACCGGGCGTTCATATGCAGCAACTTGGGCCAGAACGGCGTCCAGTGTCGGGACCGCCGTAAAACCAAGCGGCGCTTGGTCGGGATGTTTTGCGGCATGTGGCCCGTCTGGATGGCAGGCACCAACGTCAAATTCCTGCAGCGCTTCAAGCGTCAGCGCTGCGATTTCAGGTCCGTCGCCACTGATCCACTGACCATCCAGACCTTTGGTTGTATCCGGTGCCAAGCGGGGATTATGGGTCACCACGGGCACGCCGTCGCGGGTCAGCAACACGTCTAGCTCAATGCCATCCGCGCCCGCGTCCATTGCGTGTTGAAATCCTGCCAGGGTATTTTCAGGCAATACCGCGGGCGCGCCGCGGTGGCCAAAGATCAAAGGTTTAGACATAAGACCGTCAATTTAAACGTTGCCCGCTCACACTGTCAAAAAGATGCAGGTGATCGGCGCTTGCCGCAAGGGAGAGAACCTCACCTGCATCCAGCGCGTGAATGCCTGTCAAGCGCAGGGCGAGCGGGTTTTCAACCCCTTTTTGGTAGCCATGCACAACTGTGTCCGCGCCAAGCTGTTCGACAAAATCAACGGTCAGCTGGAATTGCGCCGCCTCAGGCGCCACTGCCTCCAGATGTTCGGGGCGCACGCCAACGTCAACTTTGGTGCCCGCCGCCGCGTTGACAGCCAAGGGCAGGCGCAGCGCCGATCCATCCGCAAGCACGACCGAGGCCTGATCGTCCGCCAATGCGCCGTGCACGATGTTCATGGCCGGGCTGCCGATGAAATCGGCCACAAACCGCGACGCAGGACGCAGGTACAGATCCATTGGCGTGCCGATCTGTTCCACCTGTCCGGCGCTCATGATGATGATGCGGTCCGCCAGGCTCATGGCTTCGACCTGATCGTGGGTGACATAGACAAAAGTGGCTTCCAGGCGTTTGTGCAGCGCTTTCAGTTCGGCCCGCAATTGGGTGCGCAGTTTGGCGTCCAGGTTCGAGAGGGGTTCGTCAAACAGGAACACCTTGGGGTGACGTACAATCGCACGCCCCATGGCAACGCGTTGGCGCTGACCACCGGACAATTGGCCGGGTTTGCGCTCCAGGTAATCCTCAAGACGCAGGGTACGGGCGGCTTCTTCGATCCGGTCTGCGATCTCGCTCTTGGGCATACGTTGGTTTTTCAACCCATAGGCCATGTTCTGACGCACGCTCATATGCGGGTAGAGCGCGTAGTTCTGGAACACCATCGCGATATCGCGCCGGGCCGGGTCCACGTCGTTGACCACGGTGTTGTCGATCAGGATGTTGCCGTCGGTGATGTCCTCCAACCCTGCGATCATCCGCAATAGGGTCGATTTTCCGCAACCTGAAGGGCCCACCAGAACGATGAATTCCCCATCGCGGATCTGAAAATCGGCCCCTTGCACAGCCTGATAGCCATTGGGATAAGTTTTGCGAACGGTGTCGAGTGTGACATTTGCCATTTGCGTTAGGTCCTTATTTATCAGATTCCGTCAGGCCCTTGACGAACCAGCTTTGGAAGAAAATCACGATTGCAACTGGCGGCGTCATGGCAATGATCGCCAAGGCCATGGCCAGCCCGTAGTCGGGGATATTGGCGCCAATCCAGACCTGCATGATCTGTTTGATGCCGCGCACCAGGGTGAACATCGACTCGTCCGTCGTCATCAGCGTCGGCCACAGGTATTGGTTCCAGCCAAAGACAAACATGATGATAAACATCGCCGCGATCATCGTCTGGCTGAGTGGCACCAGAATATCGACGAAGAATTTTAACGGACCCGCGCCGTCAATCCGAGCCGCTTCCAGCAGCTCTTCGGGAACCGAGCGGAAGAATTGCCGGAAATAGAAGGTGCCCGTGGCTGAAGCGATCAAAGGGATGATCAGACCAGAGAAGCTGTTGAGCATGCCCAAGGATTGCACCACCTCATAGGACGGCAGGATACGCACTTCGAGCGGCAACAGCAGCGTGGTGAAAATTACCCAGAACGCAACGGTGCCAAAACGGAAGCGGAAATACACAATCGCATAGGCCGCCATCATCGAAATGACGATCTTGCCCACCGCGAAGCCAAAGCCGAGGATCAGCGAATTCATCAACATCCGCGCGCCATCGACGGTTTTGGTAAAACCGCCCTTTTCAAACAGCGCTTGTTGGTAGTTTTCCACCAGTTGGTCACCAAACAGGAACTGAATGCCCTCTTTGTGGATGGTCACATTGTCATAGCTTGAGGTGGTCAGCACCATCAGAACCGGCAAAAGCATCAACAGCGAACCGGCGATCAGGATCGCATGATCGCCAATCAGCCGCCATTTGATCGGCTTTCTGCGCTGTGTGCTCTGGGGCGCCATGGTGGATTGTACATCAGTCATTTGGCCACTCCTCAGCTATAATGAACGCGGCGTTCCATGAAGCGGAACTGGAACACGGTCAGGATTAGAACAAGTACCATCAAGATCACCGATTGGGCCGACGATCCGCCCAGATCATTACCGCGGAACCCGTCCAGGAACACTTTGTAGACAAGGGTGATTGGGTTGTTACCAGGCTCACCCTTTAGCACGATGTCGATGACGCCAAAGGTGTCGAACAATGCGTAGGTGATATTGATGATCAGCAGGAAAAACGCGGTGGGTGCCAGCAGCGGGAAGGTGATGGAGAAAAACCGGCTGACCGAGGAGGGGTCATCAATGATCGCCGCTTCGCGTACGCTGCGGGGGATGGATTGCAGCCCGGCCAGGAAGAAGATGAAATTGATCGGGACCTGTTTCCAGACCGAGATCACAATCATCGCGGTAGCTGTGTCCCAATAGTTCACACCCAAGCGTAGATCCCAGCCAAAGAACTCAGCCAGTTGCGTTAGGGGTCCAAGGCTTTGATCAAACAGCAAGATCCCCATCAAGCCGGCAACAGGTGGCGCGACCGCATAGACCCACATCAAAAAGATCCGATAAGATTTGGCACCGCGAATAACCGCATCCGCCTTGGCTGCCAGCAGCAGGGCCAGCGACAGCGAAAAGAAGGCAACCAAGCCTGTGAACACCAGCGTGAAGTGGGCGATATTGCCGTATTCCGACCCGGTGACCGCATCGTGGTAATTGTCAAAACCAACAAAGGTGGAGCTAAACCCAAAGGGGTCTTCAAGGTAGAATGACGACCGGATCGCCTCGGCCGCGGGCCAATAAAAGAAGATCAGGATGATCGACAGCTGTGGCACCAACAACAGGTACGGAAACAGCGGCCTGGAGAATTGCACGCGCTTCATTGGGGGAGGCTCCGGATGCGGCGACTTTGCTGGATGAGGCAAAGGGTTATTGCAAGAAAATACGACGCGCCATTTCTGGCGCGCCGCGTGGGGGTGGGGCTTAAATTAGCCCTGGGTCTTAGCGAAACGAGCCAGCAGTTTGTTGGATTCGTCCTCGATGGTCTGGAACGCGTCTTCTACAGAAGCTTCACCAGACAGGATCTTGCCGTATTCACGGTTCATCACGTCACGCACCTGAACATAGAAACCCATGCGGTACCCTTTGGTGTTTTCACCGGCAGGCAGGGTCAGCTGTTGGATGCCAACTTCGGCAGCAGGCGCACGGTCATAGTGGCCGTCTTCTTTGGCCAGATCGTAGGCTGCGTTGGTGATTGGCACATAACCGGTTTCTTTGTGCCATGTGTACTGAACCTCAGCAGAGGTCAGGAAGCGGAAGAATTCAGCTGAAGCTTTGTTTTCTTCGGCAGATTTGCCGGCCATTGCAAACAGAGCTGCGCCACCGATGAACGTGTTTGTCGGCTCGGTGGTTACACCTTCCCAATAAGGCAGGTAGGTCGCAGAGAAGGGGAACTCAGCCGTTTTGGACAGGCCGCCGAAAGAACCGGAAGAACCCAGCCACATTGCAACTTCGCCTTGCTCGAATGGGGTTTGGTTGTCGCCCCAGCCGGTGCCGTAATAGCCAAACAGACCATCATCGATCCAGCCCTTCAGCGCGGTGAAGTGACCTTTGATTGCGTCGTTGTTCACCAGGATCTTGGTTTCCGCATCGCCGTAGCCGTTTTCGTTTGTTGCAAACGGCAGGTTGTGGCGAGACATGAAGTTCTCGGTGAAGATCCATGGCAGGTGCGATTGTGCCATTGGGACGTAACCGGCTTCTTTCAACGCAGGCGCAGTCACCGACTGGAACTCTTCCCAGGTCTTGGGTGCGGAAACGCCGGCTTTGTTCATGGCGTCTTCGTTGAAGTACAGGATCGGGGTGGAAGAGTTGAACGGCATGCCAACCATTTTGCCCGCAGCGTCTGCATAGAAGTAACGCACGCCGGAGATATAGTCGTTTGCGTCAAACGCGATACCGTTGTCGGTCAGCAGGTCCTGGGCGGGGATAACCGCGCCTTTTGCACCGATGATGGTTGCGGCACCGGCGTCAAACACCTGGATGATGTCGGGCTGCTCGCCTGCGCGGAATGCGGCGATACCTGCGGTCAGGGTCTCTTCGTAGTTGCCCTTGTAAACGGGTACCAATGTGTAGTCGTCTTGGGACGCGTTAAAATCGGTCGCGATTTCATTCACGACTTCGCCCAGACGGCCGCCCATTGCGTGCCAGAACTCGATTTCGGTCTTGTCAGCCAAAGCTGCGGTACCGACGAAAGCAAAGACGGAGGCCGTCAATACGGACTTCAGATTCATTTCTATCTCCTTGACCTGTCTGGGCATCGCGCCGCAGTGGTCCCCTGTGACAGTGGTTCAGGTGGTCAAGCCACCTCTGATCTGGGCCATATTTGACGTCTGTAACGTTCATATGAAGCTTTTACGCATTCATTTAGACATTTTACGGCGGTGTTTTTGAATCAGTGGTTTGCCGGTGGAGGGACGTGGACTGTTAACGAGCGCGTGAAGGTGACACGCAAACGTTGTGGCCTCAGATAGAGTGTGACAAGAGACCGGCCTTGCGTAAGCTGGGCAGACACGGCGTCTTGTTCGGGAGGAAAGAGGATTGGTCATGGTAACAGTGCGAGGACAAGAGACACGGCCAAGCTATCAAGTGCAATCTCTTGTAAACTGGCTGGTTGAGCAGGGTCTTAAAGGCGCAAGTCAAGAAGACGTTCTGCAAGGATACTGTGATCGTTTGGTCCAAATCGGCGTTCCGCTTTGGCGTTTCTTCCTGGGGCAGCGCGCTTTTCATCCGAAGTTTGGCAATATCGGCTTTAATTGGATGGCCGACGAAGGCGTGACGTCACAGGTTTTTGAGTACAGCGAAACGCCATCCGAGGATTGGTTGCAAAGCCCGCTGTATGTGATGGTCGAACGGGGTTTAAGCGAATTACGGTTTGATCTGATCAATGACACCGCTTACCAAGATTTTCCGCTGCTGATCAGTCTGAAGGACCGCGGTGTGACGGATTATGTCAGCGCCGGATTGTTGTTTACGGGTGAGGCGTTCTCGATCGAAAGCAATGCCAGCAACGAAGGGGTTCTGCTCAGCTGGTCGACCAATTGCGCGGTCGGGTTTTCCGAATCCGATCTGGAGGCCATTCGGGCCAGTCTGCCGCACCTTGGTCTTGCGCTCAAATCATCCGCCAACCGTCGTATGGCCAGTGATCTGCTCAAAGTATACCTAGGCCGTGACGCTGGGGGCCGGGTGTTGTCTGGTGAGATCCGGCGCGGCTCCTCGCGTGAGATCAACGCGGTGATCTGCTTGTTCGACTTGCGCGGGTTCACCAGCCTTGCCGAACAGATCCCAGGTGAGGATCTAATCGAAATGCTAAACGACTACTTTGGTCTGGCGGTTGGCGCGATCCAGTCCAAAGGTGGAAACATCCTAAAATTTATGGGCGACGGTATTCTTGCGATTTTTGACCTGGGAAACCTGGAAGAAGATGCGCTGGCCGCACTGGATGCTGCGCAGGAGCTTGGGATCGCGATTGGTGCCCGTAATCTGGAACGCGTGAAGGCTGACTTGCCAACCACGGACTTTACCCTCGCTCTTCATGCGGGGCCGCTGCTCTATGGCAATATAGGTGCGGAAAACAGGCTGGATTTCACTGTGATTGGCCCTGCCGTGAACCTGGCCGCACGGATTTCAGACATGCATGTTTCGGTTGGACGGAATATTATCGTCTCCGAAGATGTGCAACGCGCGGCGGCAGGAACCCCGCATGACCTTGTCTCACTGGGGCGTTACATGCTGCGCGGTGTGTCAGAACCCGTGGAGCTGTTTACGATCTACTCCAAAGATTAACGCCGCGACGGTGCGGAGCCTGGCTCATTTCTTGGACGTATAGGCATCCCACAAATCGGGGCGGCGTTCCTGAGTGATCTTCTCGCTCATCTCGCGACGCCATTTTTCGACGTTGCCGTGATGGCCGGACATCAACACATCGGGGATGGGCCGGCCCATCCATTCCGCAGGGCGGGTGTATTGGGGGTGTTCAAGCAGTCCTGAGGAAAAGCTCTCTTCCTCGGTTGAGGCCTGATTGCCCAACACGCCAGGGAGCAGGCGGACGGTGGCGTCGATCAACGCTTGAGCTGCCAATTCACCGCCGGTCATCACAAAGTCACCCAGAGATACTTCCATAATGCCGTAGTGTTCCAGCACCCGTTCGTCGACGCCTTCGAAACGACCACACAAAAGGGACACGCCATCGCAACGGGCCAGGTTCTGCATCATCTGTTGATCCATGCGCCGGCCACGTGGCGACAGGTAAATCAGCGGCCAATTGCGGCTGGTACCTGCCATGGTGTGTTCGATTGCATTGCCCAGCACATCCGGACGCAACACCATGCCCGCGCCGCCGCCCGCAGGCGTGTCATCCACATTGCGGTGTTTGCCAACGCCAAATTCCCGCAGATCGGTGGTTTCCAACTGCCATAAACCTTGTTGCAAGGCTTTGCCGGTCAGGCTCTCGCCCAACACGCCGGGAAAGGCGGTGGGGAACAGCGTCATCACCTTGGCCTTCCAGACGCCAACCAGATCCGGCGTCGCTGTCATCAGCTCACGCGGTTTCAATGTGGGGCGAATGGCCTTGCGGCCGTGGGATTTATTTGGTGCTGTCATGGGGGTGTGTTTAATTCAAACAGCCGCACGCGCAACAGAAAGCTTGATTGGGTCGCAATGCCGGACATCGAAAATTCAGGAGTCTGGCCGACCAAGGTGCAGCAACGCGACGCAATACAAGCCAGGACAGAAGCGTTTTGGCCTAAGATTGCAAGCGATCTCGGCTTGGATGGAACCGACGTGCGCTTTTGGCGGATGAAGGTGAACAGCCGCTTTGAAGATCGCAGATGCGTACTGGGCGTGAAACTGACGGACGGACGTGTGGTGATCCTGCGTGCCGATTTTGAAGAAGAGCGCATGAACAGGTTCGCGCGCATCGTCGACCATCATCGTGCTGCGGCGCAGGGTCTGAAAGACGTGGTTGGTGTGAGTGTTCCGCAAATCTTGTGGCAAGATGCCAAACACTGCTTCATTGCGATGGAATTTGCACCAGGCGAAACGGCATTTCGTGAATTGGAACTGTGCGATTTTGGTCTGGGTGACCGGGCACAGACAATGGAACGTATTGGGGATGCGGTTGCGAAACTGCACAATTGTTCCAGCACCCAACGTCGCCAATTCTGGCCCAAGCATAATTTGGAACGAGTGGCACAACGTGCGCAGGCTGTACGGTCTGGTGTGCGGCCGATCCGTAAGAAGGCCAAGTTTCTAGGCCTTTGTGCATATCTACATCGTGCAGGGCGTCGTGCGCGAGGTGTGTCGTTTGAAGGTGCGATTGAGCATGGGGATATGCATTTGCGCAATATATTGGTGACCGAAGACACAGTCTCTTTCATCGATTTCGCCAATCACGCAAATTCAGTACCCCAAAATGATATTGCAAATCTTTGGTTGGCGAATTGCCCGGACCACCTTGCGCAGCCGGGAATGGATGTCGGCTATGGACGAATAGCACAGGCAGATTTGACGGCATTCGCCAAGGGGTATGGGCGAGATGTGAGCATCGACCCGGTGTTTCAGTTCTGTTTTGCGATGCGACTGTTCAAAGTGTGGCAGCGGCTACCTACGCCCGGGGAACAGATGGATCAGCGTGCACAGGCAATGGCTGTTGGGCTGGTTTCAGTCTTTGATAATCTGATCGAGAACGAGCCGGGCTGACTACAGAACGCCTTCTGGGGGATCGGCAACAATACGGCCCTTTTCCAGATCAACAGTCGGAATCGCCGCGAGAGTGAAGGGCAACAGGACGGTGCCTTTCAAATTTGGGCCATGGAGTTCCAACAGGTCGCTGGCACCGTGGTTTTGTACGGTTTTTACAGTGCCCAACAGCGTGCCGCCGGTGTCATAGACTTCAAGCCCGATCAGGTCCGCATGGTAATATTCATCATCCGGCAGGCTGGGCATGCGGTCACGTGGGATGAATAGACGCAAACCTTTGATTGCGTCGGCCTGTTCCTTGGTCTCGACCCCACTGAGATGGCCGGAAAACCCATTCTTGATCGCGCGCGATAAGGTCAGCGTATAAGATTGGCTGCCGTCTTCATTGGTCAGCGGAGAGTAGTCGGCGATCTCTTCCGGCACGGCGCAAAAGCTTTTGAGGCGGATTTCACCGCGTACGCCATAAGATCCGGCAACGGCTCCTACACAGATCAGATCGCTCATAGTGTCAATTCCCGACGCAATAGCCCGCAGAGCCCCATTGGCCTCCGTTCTGGGCGCATAATTCACGTTGGTGATAGCGTTCAAACAGGATCCCTGCAAGAAAGGTCGCCCCCAAAAGGATAACCAGACGGATCAGGCGAAAAATGATCATCGGGTTTCCACTGGCACGCTGCCACGGCGATCTTCCCAGCCAACTTTTTGCAATTCTGGTGTGTCCGAGTGTTGTTCGGGGTGGCCGACGCAGAAATAGCCGATGAGCTTCCATTCGGGTGGCACGCCGAGATCGCGGTTCATTTGTTCCGGATCCAGGATCGAAACCCAGCCCAGACCCAACCCCTGGGCGCGCAAACCCAGCCAGAACAGCATAATGGCGGCAACCACAGAATATCGCCGCATCTCGGGCATGGTGGCGGCGCCAAGGCCGCTGCCCTGTTCGGTGCCATCGTCACAATAGATTGCAATCTGTTCCGGTGCGTCGCGCATCCCCGACAGTTTGAGCGAGGCGTAGGTGGCGGATTTATCACCGCTGTAGCCTGCAAGCGCATCAGCATTTGCGGCTTCGAAATTCTTGAGCGCGGCAGCACGGGCGCTGTCGCTTTGGACGCGAATGACGCGCCAAGGTTCGCTGAGCCCGACAGAGGGGGCCAGCTGAAAAAGATCGAGGCAGCGCAAAAACGCTGCCTCGTCAATTGCATCTCGCTTGAAACGCCGCACATCACGCCGGAGCTGCATCAGCAACTCCAGCTGTCCGCGGAAGTCGTCCGTGAATTCAGTCTCCTCCCGCAGGTCCATGTGCTTACTCCGCGGCTGCTTCTTCGGGTGCTTCAGCTGCTTCTGCGGCCTTGGCTGCTTTTTCTTCTGCGCGCTCTTGAGCTTTCTTGCCCGGAACGGCTTTCTCAGGGTTGTTGCGCTCTTTCTTGGCGACAACACCAGCAGCTTCCAGGAAGCGAGAAACACGGTCGGAAGGCTGGGCGCCTTGGTCCATCCAGTATTTTACGCGGTCCAGGTCCAGCTTTACGCGCTCTTCGCTGTCTTTAGGCAGCAGGGGGTTGTATGTGCCCAGCTTCTCGATGAAGCGACCATCGCGTGGCATGCGGCTGTCCGCAGCAACAACACGGTAGAAGGGGCGTTTTTTAGAGCCACCACGGGCCAGACGGATCTTCATTGCCATTGTTCAATTCTCCTTTGATGGCGTGTCAGGGATATGATCCCTGTTATTCCTGGTGTTTTTGGTGATGCTGAATGACTTCAGCGATAATGAAGTTGAGAAACTTCTTGGCAAATTCGGGGTCCAGGTCGGCCCGTTTTGCCAGATCTTCGAGCCGCGCAATCTGACGTTCCTCGCGGGAGGGGTCAGAGGGCGGCAGGTCGTGTTCAGCTTTCAGCTTGCCCACGGCCTGTGTGTGTTTGAACCGTTCGCCCAGCGTGTAGACCAAAATGGCGTCCAGGCGGTCGATGCTTTCACGGTGTTCTTTGAGGATGTCCGCTGCGCGGGTCACATCATTAGTCAAGGGCCCATCCTTTTGGTTTAAACAGCGGGTCAGCGTAGTGGCTGATCTCCATTTCGATCCCATGTGCCAGCTGGCTTTCGGCCAGATCGGCGGGGCTGGGGTGACGGTAGACGGCATCATTGCCATCAACTGTTGCGGCTTTGTGATCCTTGGTGGCACCCAGACGCTCCGCAAGGCGGATCGAATCCAGGTTCTTGGGGTCAATGTAGCTGACCGCAGTTTCCCAACCTAGGGTTTTGTAAAAGTAGTCCCGTGTCGCATTGGTTGCTTCAAGCGCATAGCCTTTTCCCGCGGCACCGGGCCATATGATCCATGCGATTTCTGCTTCGGGCCAGCCTGCAGGTTGCCAGCCACCTGCCATGCCATAGGTTTCGTCAGTTACCTTGTCGTGGATCATCCACATGCCAAAGCCGCGCACCTGCCAATGGCCGATTTCAGCCGCGAACAACATCCAGCTTTCATAGGTGTTGAGCGGTCCGCCCATGAAACGGGACCGGTAGGAGGCAAAAGTTGCCTTGAAATTCGGATAGGCTTCGGCAGTGGGGCCGCGCAGGATCAGGCGATTGGTTTCCAGCGTTGGGATGGTTGATGTCATGCAACGTCCCCCTCAGCAGGGTGTCGCCAGATTTGGCAGGGTTTGCCAAAAAACGCGCGGTCGCGTTCATGGGTTGCGCCAAGACGGGCAACCAACGCAGCCGAACGAGTGTTTTCCGGGTCGATATAGGAAATCACCCCGTCCAGCTTGTATTCTTGCGCGCCAAAGGCCCGCGCAGCTCGTGCCGCTTCAAAGGCATAGCCGTTGCCTTCGGCTGCGGCATAAAGCTGCCAGCCCAGTTCCGGTTCATCCCAACCTTCGTGGTAGATAAAGCCCACACGTCCCAATGGGGTGTCGGTTTTCTTATCCGCAACCAGCCACATGCCATAGCCGCGCATCATCCAATGGCCTAGGCTGCTGCAAAAGCCGCGCCAAGACTCGTAGCGGTTTTGGGGGCCGCCAACAAATGCGGCACGGTCGGAGGCCATGAAATCCGCATGCGCCTCAAAATCCTTTTCGCGCGGGGCGCGCAGGACAAGGCGTTGGGTTTCCAGTTCCGGGACCGGCAGGGTGAAGAAGGCGCTCATGTGCGATCTCCATCTGTGACACCGGTTTGACCCGGATGGCGATAGATCAAGGCGGGTTTACCCGAAGGTGTGGACCAGTCGTCCCGTTCAAGCGTTGCGCCAAGGCGTTCAGCCAGACGAATGGACCGCGCGTTTTCAGGCGCGATGACACTGATGAGAGGGCCCCAGCCGAGGGTATTGTAAGCGTAATCGCGTGCGGCATGTGCCGCTTCAAAGGCAATGCCTTTTCCTTCGAACCCTGCAAAGGCCCGCCAGCCCAGCTCAACCTCAAGCCAGCCTTCGGGGTTCCAAAAACCGGTTTGCCCGGCAAGGCGACCGCTTGCCTTTTCAACCACGGTGAACATGCCATAGCCGCGCAACAGCCAATGGCCGGTTTCTGACGCAAAGGTGCGCCATGCGGCGGGGCGGTCCAGCGGACCACCTGTCATATGGCTGCGATCGCTGTTCATAAAGTCGGCATAGGTTTCGAAATCGCTACCCTCGGGGGCGCGTAGCACCAGCGTATCGGTTTCGATAACGGGATATGAAAGCTGACGGAGGCTCATGCGTAGGCCTCCACCGTTCCATCGGTCAGTGGCACATGGCGATAAACCAGATCTTCGGGATCCTCGCCCTGTGCGTTGGTGTCCTGTTCTGCACCAAGCCGTTTGGCCAAAGCAATCGAGCGGGCATTCTGCGGGTCGATATACGAGACCAAGGTTGGCAAATTGCGCGTGTCAAAACCCCAGTCGCGCGCGACCTCGGCGGCCTCAAACGCAAAACCGCGGCCCTGATGTTCTGGTAGAATGCACCAGCCCAATTCCACTTCGGGGAAACGTGGCGGGTGATTGATGCCGACCTGACCGATCAGCTGGTCCGTCTCCTTGAGCGTCACAGCCCAAGACCCAAAACCCTGCCACGTCCAACTGACGGTTTCCGCTGCAATCCAGCGAAACAGTTCGTCATGGCTGATTGGCCCACCCATATACTGCGCCCAGTCGGATGCGAAATAGGGCGCCATCGCGGTGACATCCGTCATCACGTGATGGCGCAATCGCAAGCGCTGGGTTTCTATGGTGGGCGCTTGGGTCACTTACTTTTTCTTCCCAAAACCAGACAGACCGCCGGGCAGGCCCATGCCACCTCCCAGACCGGGAAGACCGCCGGGCATGCCGCCTTTTCCACCGATGGCTTTGGCGGCGGCTTCCAGCGCTTTGGGGTCCATTTGCGAGGGGTCCATGCCAGCCATATCGGGCATGCCACCTTTGCCACCCAACATGCCCTTCATGGCCTGTTTCAGCATCTTGCCTTTGCCCATCTTGGACATCTTTTTCATGACGTCCGACATCTGGCGGTGCATCTTCAAAAGCTTGTTCAGCTCGGACACTTCCATGCCTGCACCGGCGGCGATGCGTTTCTTGCGGCTGGCTTGCAGCAGCGCGGGGTTGGCGCGCTCTTTCTTGGTCATGGATTGGATCAGGGCGATCTGGCGTTTGACAACCTTGTCGTCCATGCCGGATTCTTCGACCTGTTTGGCCATTTTACCCATGCCCGGCATCATTTGCATCATGCCCTGCATGCCGCCCATCTGCAGCATTTGTTCAAGCTGCATGCGCAGGTCGTTCATATTGAACTGACCTTTCATCATGCGCTTCATCATCTTCTCGGCTTTTTCAGCCTCGATGGTTTCCTGTGCCTTTTCAACCAGGGCAACGATGTCACCCATGCCGAGGATCCGGCCGGCGATCCGGTCGGGCTCGAAGGTTTCAATGGCGTCCATCTTCTCGCCGAGACCGACAAAGCGGATCGGCTTGCCAGTGACCGCACGCATCGACAGGGCTGCGCCACCACGACCGTCACCGTCCATCCGGGTCAGGACCACGCCAGAGATGCCAACCTTGGCGTCAAACTCTTCAGCCACTTCAACCGCGACCTGACCGGTGAGACCGTCGACCACCAACAGGGTTTCGCGCGGCTCAACCGCGTTGCGGACCTGTTCGACCTCGTCCATCAGGACTTCGTCGATGTGCAAACGGCCCGCAGTGTCGAGCATATAGACATCATAACCACCCAGCATCGCCTGCTGTTTGGCACGTTTGGCGATATCCACCGGCTTTTGGCCCTGAACAATCGGCAGCGTGTCGACGCCGATCTGCGTGCCCAGAACCGCCAGCTGGTCCATCGCGGCAGGGCGATAGATGTCGAGGGAGGCCATCAGGACCTTTTTGCCCTCTTTCTCCTTCAGACGCTTGGCGAGCTTACCGGTCGTGGTGGTCTTACCGGAGCCTTGCAGACCAACCATCAGGATCGGGGCAGGCGGGTTGTCGATTTTCAGAACACCGGGATCAACGTCACCATGCAGCGTGTCGACCAGCGCATCATGCACGATCTTGACCACTTGCTGGCCGGGGGTGACGGATTTGGTCACAGCCTGGCCAGTGGCCTGATCCTGCACCTTCTTGATAAATTCGCGCGCGACCGGCAGCGAGACGTCAGCTTCCAAGAGCGCCACGCGAACTTCGCGCAATGCGGTTTTGACGTCTTCCTCGGACAGGGCGCCTTGTTTGGTCAGCCGGTCGAAGACGCCGGATAGGCGTTCGGATAGATTTTCAAACATGCCCGCGGCCTCCTTTGCCGGTTATCGGTTGTGCCCCTAGATGTAAGGAGCGGATGATCCATACGCAATCGCTCAGACGTGTGTCGCCACAACGTAAGGGCGATCCATGCACAAGCGCCCCCACGGGCGTAACACGCTGGTGGAGGGCGATCCCTGACAGAGTCGGGGACCGGAAGATTTAGATTCTTCCGGATGTTTGGGGTCGGGTACTGGTTTCGCTGCTGTGAGTCAAGCAGTTGAGGGCACGGCGGGCCCAACCATGTATGGGCGCTTGGCTTGTATTGGGTGCTGGGCAGCAATACTGGTTGGCTCAGGTCTCAACAAAGATTTGTTTTGCGTCTCTCCGGTGACGTTGTCTTATCTGTGACTGCACGAAGGGAGCAAGGTCGTAATTCCGGCCGCGCAGTCAGCTCCGTTGGTAATGCGTAAATTGATTTCTGAATTGAAAGTTTGAACCGATGAATAAATCTTGGGCCTCTGCCAAAATACTATTGCTGAGTTTGGGTGCGCCTTTGATCTTGGCGGGAGGGATGATCCTTCTGTCTCTCTTGCTGCAATATCTGGGTATGGAGACTGTTGGGGTCCCGTTCCTGCTCGGTTTTCCGATTGTGGCAACGGCAATTATCCTGAGATTTCGCCCCAAGGGTCGTGGTCATGGGTTATTGCGAGCTATCGCCTATTTGGCTGGCGTATGGGCGCTGGCGTTTTTAGGTGCGTTTGTGTTTGGCCTGGAAGGATTGATCTGCATTGCAATGGCAGTCGGACCTATTCTGTTGGGGACCACTTTGGGCGGGGTCATTTACGTCGTGTACTTGCGGCTTCAGGAGGCCAAGAAAAACGGCGCAAAGCTTGTCGTCGTCATGCCGCTGTTGGCTTTGGTGGTGTTGGATGGCGGCCTGAAGAACATGGACTCTAAAGTCCACTCAATCTCAAATGAGATCGTGATTGACGCCGCGCCAGAGGTTGTGTTCGCGATGTTGAAAGCGATCCCTGACATCCGACCTGAGGAAGTGCCCACACGGTTCTCGCATCTGTTGGGCGTCCCCAAACCTACCGAGGCCCGCTGGGTCAGCGGTCCAGAGGGCGTGGTGCGGCATTCCCATTGGGGCCCTGAGGTTCATTTTCAGGAACGCATTGTTGAGGTGGTCGAAAACCGAAAGATCGCCTGGGAGTTTGAATTTCCCGAGGGTTGGGTCTCGGAGCGGATCGAAGACCCGCATGTGCGTGTTGGTGGGCAGTATTTTGATGTGCTGTCCGGGGGGTATGTTCTGCAAGATCTGGGCCAGCAGACCCGTCTGACATTGACCACCCGCACCTGGGACAACTCCGGCTTGGGGTTCTACGCGAAATTCTGGCACCGATTCTTCATCGAGGACTTCCACGAGGTGGTGCTGACCCTGGTTAAAGCGCGCGTTGAGGCGCTGTAGCTGCTTTGCCCTTCGGGAAGTGACCGCATCGGGGGTGCTGGGGCGCGGAGCGTCTGATTTCCGCGTGATACCGGGGGGAGGCGGGTGTTTTGGCTGACGCTGCCACAGGGTCAGACTTGACCCGAGGGCCGCGCTGGACGAACATCAGGAGACACCCGCGCAAGATCGGTGATCTTGTGCCGGGCAGGGCACATGCAGGCAACTGTGCGGCGCGATCGCAGCCGCTTCCTCGGGCAGAGCACTGGCTTTGGGAGGATGAAGAATGCGCGTATTCACTGTATTGGGCCCGTCGCAGGCGGGGAAATCGACCTTGGTCAGGGCAATGGCCGGGCTGGACGAAGGGGCCGGTCAAAAGCATGAGGCTGCGGGTGTTGTCACCTTGCAGCCTTTTTCATTTATGGGAGAGGACTGGGGCGCATTGGAAGTCATCGGCGGCGCTGAAAACCTTGCGCAAGCCGGGCCCGCATTGGCTGCAAGCGATGCGGCAGTTGTCTGTGTGCCAGCCGACGCAGAGGCCGCTGTGCTGAGCGCGCCTTATTTGCGCAAGGTCGAAGAGGCGGGGCTGCCGGTGTTCCTGTTTGTCAACCGGATGGATCAGGCGCGGGGGCGGGTGGCTGATATCCTGGCGGCGTTGCAAACCTATTGCGCCCATCCGCTGGTGTTGCGTCAGGTGCCATTGCGCCAGGAGGGTCAGGTTGTTGGGGCAGTTGATCTGATCTCAGAGCGGGCCTGGGCCTATCGGGAGGGGGAACCGTCCGCATTGGTGGAATTGCCCGAGGCGATGAAACCGCGCGAGGCCGAGGCGCGCACCGAATTGTTAGAGGCATTGGCGGATTTTGATGATGCCTTGCTGGAAGAGCTGATCGAGGATCAGGAGATCCTGCCTCAAGAAATCTATGATGTCGCCACGCAGACCCTGCAGCATTGCGATTTGATCCCGGCTTTTCTGGGGGCGGCTGAACACTGTAACGGCGTGATGCGCATGATGAAGTCACTGCGGCATGAGGCGCCGCCTGTTGAACAGGCATTGGCCCGGATCTCACCCGGGGGCCGGGTTGTGGCTGTGGGCTGTATGGGAGAGTTGGTCAAACATCTGGGTAAATCTGTTCTGTTGCGGGCGATGAATGCCAATTGCAGCAGCGGCAGCGAGGTCGCGGGCGCGGCGCTGGGCGGGCTGACGATGGTATCCAGATCCGGCAATGGCAGCCTGCAGATGGGTGATTTGGGTCGGGTTGTGAAATCCGATCACCTGCGGCTGGGACAAGTCTATCTGAAAGATGGCGCACGGGCTTTGCCCGCGTGGGCGCAACCCCGGCCTGCAACCTACCGACGCGTGATCACACCGCTGCATCAACGCGATGAAACACGCCTGTCCACTGCGTTGGATCGGATGGTCGAAGTGGACCCCGCCATGGAGGTGGAGCAAGACGAAGCAACGGGTCACGCGCTGTTGAACCTACAAGGTCCGCAACATCTGCGCCGGGTGATGGAGACGCTGAAGGGGGAGTTTGGTGTCGAGGTCGAGCCGACACAGGTGCCACCGGCCCTACGCGAAACCATCACCAAGCGGGTTGAAATCCACCACAGACACCGAAAACAATCCGGCGGTGCCGGGCAATTTGCCGATGTGGTTCTGGAGATCAAACCATTGTCACGCAGTGGCGGCGTGTCCTTTGAACAGTGTGTCAAAGGCGGTGCTGTGCCCAAAAATTACATCCCGGCGGTGGAACAGGGCGCGCGCGAAGCCTTGCAACAGGGTCTAAACGGCTATCCGATTGTAGATGTGATGGTCACGCTAAAGGACGGCAAACACCATTCGGTGGACAGTTCTGATTTTGCCTTTCGCACCGCAGGAAAAAACGCCGTGCGCGACGCGTTAAAAGAGGCCGGGTTGGTTTTGCTGCAACCCATTGTCAAAGTGGCCATTCATGTGCCGTCGGTGTTCTCGGGCAATCTGGTGCCAATGGTCAGTGGTATGAAAGGGCAGATCCTGGGGTTTGAGGCCGAAGAGGGCGTTGCAGGCTGGGATCTGTTTGAAACGCTTCTGCCGAAGGCGGCGCAGGATGATCTGTGCCATGCGCTGGCCAGTGCAACCCGTGGCACGGCCTGGTTCCAAACCGGGTTTGCTCACTATGAGGAAGCCCGGCGGGCGGATTTCATCCATCAATAACGCGGGGGTTGTCAAATTGTGGATGCGGGCGTAGTGGCGAAGATCTGAACAAGACGAAAGCCCGCTCACCATGGATGCCTCATCACTGTATCAGGACAGCCTGCCCGTCACATCCGATGCGT
Organism: uncultured Paracoccaceae bacterium; assembly: GCA_947497985.1. GTDB lineage: Bacteria > Pseudomonadota > Alphaproteobacteria > Rhodobacterales > Rhodobacteraceae > Epibacterium. The sequence continues at coordinate 60,762 of CANMIX010000001.1, read as the reverse complement.
TTCTGGCGCAGTTGGAGGAATGGGGCGTTCCTCATGTTTTGCACAACCACGTGCCGCTGCGCACGGTGGAGGACGCAAAATCCGTGGAGGCCATGCTTACGGTGCCGGGAGAGAAGGCGTTTCGGGTCAAAAACTTGTATCTGCGGGATCGTAAAAAGCGCAACCATCTGGTGACGCTGGAACAGGACCGCGACATCGACCTAAAGGCGCTGGCGGCTGAACTGGGGCTTGGCAATCTGTCGTTTGGATCGCCGGACCGTTTGATGCAGCATCTTGGTATTCGCCCGGGCGCCGTCAGTCCGCTTGCGATGGTCAATGGGGTCGAAAACGGTGTCACCTTTTATATGGATCGCGCCGCGCAAGAGGCTGACGTGATCTATATGCATCCACTGGTCAATGATCGCACGGTGGCCATGGCGCGCACAGATCTATTAGGGTGGTTGGACCGGATTGGCTGCGCGGTCATCTGGATCTGAAGACCTTGGCGTGGACCCACGGTCTGCGTCACCGTTGCGAGACAGGGATAACTGCTTATATTCCCGATGGTAAACTGTAAATTGATGTGCCTGTTGCGGAGAGTATCATGGACAATTGGGATGAGGTTCGCACCGCCTATCAGGTCGCACGAATGGGGACAGTCAGTGGCGCTGCCGAGGTTCTGGGCGTCCATCACGCGACAGTTATTCGCCATATCGACGCCATCGAAGCCCGGTTGGGTATCAAATTGTTCCAACGCCACGCGCGGGGCTATACGCCAACGGAATCTGGACAGGATCTGTTGCGTGTGGCGCAAGCCACCGATGACCAATTCAACCAATTGGTCGGGCGCCTCAAAGGGCGGGGCGATGACGTATCTGGCGAGTTGGTTGTCACCTCGATCGAAAGCATGTCGGGCCAATTGGTCCCAGTTTTAAACCGCTTTCAAAAGCAACATCCGGATTTGATCATCCGGTTCCTGACCGATTCACGGCTGTTTCGTCTGGAATACGGAGAGGCCCATGTGGCCATTCGTGCCGGGTCGGTGCCAGACCAGCCGGACAATGTGGTGCAACCGTTCCACAAACAGCAGTTCACGCTTTATGCGCATCGCGACTACCTGGCAGAACGGGGACCGTTCAATGGTTTTGACGAAATGGCGAACCACCGTTTTGTCACTGCGGATGAAACCGTTCCCAAAGCGCCGTTCCTGCGCTGGATGCGCAACCATGCCCCGGAAGGGACCGAACATTTCCGGGTCAGCCATATGAATTCCATGGTGCACGCGGTTCTGGCCGGGGCAGGTATCGGATTTGTTGCCTGTTGGGAGGCTGAAAAGCACCCGGAACTGGTTCAGGTGGCGACGCCGTTGGATGAATGGCAGGCCCCCTTGTGGATCGTAACCCATGTTGATCTGCACCGGACCTCCAAAGTGCAAAGCTTTCTGACCTTCCTAAAAGCCGAGGCCAAAACGTGGGCTTGACCCGTGCGGAATGGCACGGCCATGCGGCCATGTTGTTGTTTTCGACTTTGGTGGCAGGGTCCTTTTCCCTTGGGGCGCAGGTCGCCGGTGACATTGCACCGGCCGCATTGAACGCGTTGCGGTTTGCCATTGCGGCAGGTGTCGTCGGCGGTGTTGTGGCCGCCACAACCGGGTTGAAGCGGGCGCATTTCCGCGCGCCCTGGCGCTTTATGGTGATGGGCGGCATCTTCGGCGGCTACTTTGTGTTGATGTTCCACGGCCTCAGATACGCCAGTTCCGTGAGCGCCTCGGCGGTCTATACATTGACGCCGATCATGACTGCCGGGTTTGGTTGGCTGTTGCTGCGCCAGATCACTACCAAACGCATGGCGCTTGCGCTGTCTATTGGCGCGCTGGGCGCGATGATTGTGATATTTCGCGCCGACTGGCAGGCCTTTGTCCAGCTCAAGATCGGCAAGGGCGAGATGATCTATTTTGTCGGCTGCGTCGCGCATGCAATTTATACGCCGCTGGTGCGCAAATTAAACCGAGGCGAGCCCGCCGGTAGTTTTACCTTTGGGATGTTGATCGCAGGTACCATTGTGCTGACGCTGTTTGGCTGGACCGACATTCTTGCCACGGATTGGGGCGGATTGCGGCCGTTGGTGTGGATTACAATTGCCTATCTGGCGGTGTTTGCCAGCGCGGCCACCTTTGTGTTGTTGCAATTTGCCACCCTGCGCCTGCCTTCGGCCAAGGTCATGGCCTACAATTATCTGGTTCCCAGCTGGGTGATCCTGTGGGATCTGGGAGGCGGGCTGCCTTTGCCGACGGGGCTGGTGTTTGTTGGTCCGGTTCTGTCTGTTGTGGCGCTGTTGTTGCTGCTGCGCGGAGACAGCCATAACACGCGTGTCACAAAAGCCGAGGTATAAGCGCCCCAAAGTATGATGGGATTGCGCGATGATCGAACTGACCTACCGTTTTGGCGTTTCCGAAGGCGCGCGTTTTGTGACCCCAATGGGGATGACAACACCTCATGTCTCGGTGCTTGGCTTTGATATCGAGGGCGCGCGGGTTAGCGGTGTGGCAGCCCCAAACTGCGGGCAAATGCTGGCGATGGGCGTCGCCGATGCCGAAGAGATTGCCATCCGGGTACGCTTTGCGCCAAATGGGACCGCCTACCCAGAGCAGATGTTTTACCCCACAGACAGCCGCTATACCCGAAGTGCGGCGGCGCTTGCCGGAGAGACCCGTGGTTTGGCCGAGGCCGCAGGCGGTGGGGCGGCTGGGATGCAGGCAATTGTTGCCCATGTGGCAGGCTTGTTCGAATACGGCCACCCTGAAGAGCGTTTCTATGAGGGGCAGGATGAGCTGCCGCAACTGTGTAGTCTGGCTCAAGGATCCTGCGTCGATATCAACGCTTATCTGATCGCGGCCCTTCGTGCGGCGGGGTATGACGCGGGGTATATCTATGGGGTTTTTGTCCCCGAGGAAAAGAAAACCTGGGCGGTCGATGGCCATTGCTGGGTTGTGACCCGCCACGATGGGTTATTTCAGGAGTGGGATATCGCGCATTTCCTGAAAATGGGCACCCGTGACATTCGTCCGGGCTTGAACCCGAAACCCGGTGTGCGCCTGCCGATGGCGCATTCCATGGGGTGGACGGTGCCTGTTCTTGGGATCACGGATTTCAAACTGATGGGATTGCCGCTGCATCTGGTTGACGGCGGCGTGCAGGATTTTCCTGACATGAGGCTTTCCCTGACGGGGTATGATGACTTGGCCGCTGGGAGTTAAGGCGGCGTCGATCCTTCGGTTGCGGTGTCGCTCAGTTCGGTTTCCAGAAAACGTTCAAAATCATCTAGGTTCACCGGCTCAAACTGGCCAAACCCCTGCATCCAGACAGATGTGGCGCGCAGCGCGTCGGGTTGCAGTTTGCACCATTTTACCCGGCCGCGTTTTTCCTGCGCGATCAGCCCGGCGCGGGTTAGGATGGTCAGATGTTTGGAGATCGCCGCAAGCGACATTTCAAACGGGTCGGCTACGTCGGTGACCGCCATGTCATCTTCGAGCAGCATCGTCAGGATCGCACGGCGCGTGGGATCTGCGAGGGCTGCAAAGACTATGTCGAGGGGGTTGCTCATGAAAATCACATCTAAACCGCAAGCTTCGGATCGACAATCCCGGTTGAGAGGCGAATAAGCAGAGGGTCTCACGTAAGGAGCCGCAAAATGGCAGTGCAACATTGGTTGATCATTATCCTGTTGGGAATTGGTTGGGGCATGTCGTTCATGTTCAATGCCATTCTGTTGCAGGAAGTCGGCCCCTATGTGGTTGCCGCCGGGCGGGTTGGTTTTGGGGCGTTGGGGTGCTGGGCCTATCTGCTGCTGCGGGGCATCGACGGACGCTTGCCATTGCGCACGGTTCTGGCGTTGGTTGCTTTTGGCGGATTGGCCTATGCGGCGCCTTTTACGTTCTATGCGTTGGGGCAGCAGCATATTGCCAGCGGCGTTGCCGGGATCGTCAATGCCACAACGCCGGGCTTTGCGGTGGTGGTGGCTCATTTCTGGCCCAAGGGTGAGCGCGCAACCTGGTTGAAATCCGTTGGAGTCCTGTGTGGGGTCGCGGGAATCGTCGTTCTATCATTGCCACTTTTGCAATCCGGCGAAAGCTCCGCCGCCTGGGCGGTGTTGATCACCCTATGTGCGCCAGTTTGCTATGCGTTCTCGGTGAATTTTGCGCGCAGCTTCCGCGCTTTGGACCCGGTGGTTTTGGTGTCCTGGGCCTTGACCGGAGCCACCCTGTGTCAGCTGCCCGTCGCGTTGCTGTTTGATGACATTCCAACAGGTTTAAGCCTGAACGCGCTGGCGGCTTTTGCGGTGATCGGGTTTATCCTGACCTCGGCAGCGTTCATCATCTTTTACTGGGTGCTGCCCAAGGTGGGGCCGACCAATATCACCCTGCCCACCATGATCGCCCCGGCCTCGGCGCTGTTTTTTGGCAGCTGGGCCTTGGGGGAGCAGCTGACGATGACCCATGGGGTTGGGCTTGCGGTGATCCTATTTGGCCTGCTGTTGATCGACGGACGCCTGTTCAAAAGGCGAGTTGCCGAAGCCTGAAATCCAAAATCAACCGATTGGTTGAATATAGCTTTTGAGCGCCGCTGCGGGTTTTGGGTGACCCAAGGCGGCGTTTTTGATTCACATGCATCTCGTAAGTAGCTGATTTTATTAAGTATAAACTGCGACCTTTTGGTGTGTCTGGATCGTTGACTCTTGTCCCTTCACACCTTAGCAACCACTGCAGAATTCGCGTGAGGATGGTGCCCGTGATTGACGACGACCAAAAGCAGCGCTTGGCGCAGCTGGAGGCGCGGTTGAGCGAGGCGCGTAAGGCCCAAGAGCCCAAGCCGCGCACGGAGGAACATTATACGATGGCCAATCAGGCCTGGCGTATGGTGACGGAATTGGTGGCCGGTCTGGTGATCGGTCTTGGCATTGGATTTGGGCTGGATAGCCTGTTCGGGACGATCCCGATCTTTCTGGTGACCTTTACACTGCTGGGCCTTGTCGCGGGGATACGGGTAATGATCCGCAGCGCGAACGAGATCCAGGAGACAAAACTGGCCGAAGAGGCCGACGAAAAAGAGACGCAAGACCGGGATTGATCCCTCGGCGACAGGAGACACGGGACGATGGGCAAGATTTTCTTTTATGTGGCGCTCGCCGCAGTCGTACTTTCGGGGCTGCTCTTTGCTCCTGAAGAAGCTGGCTTGGCAATTCACCCGGTTGACCAGTTTGAGGTCAAATCGCTGTTTGGTGGCGATCACGTAGGTCTGATGACCCCAACAAACGTCACTTTGTGGATGGTTATTGCCATCGTTTCGATCTTTGCACTGTTGGTTCTGGGCTCTTCGGGCCGTGCGATTGTCCCATCGCGCGCTCAGTCGATTGCTGAACTGGCTTATGGCTTTATCTACAAGATGGTCGAAGACGTGGCAGGCAAAGATGCCGTCAAGTTCTTCCCTTATATCATGACTTTGTTCATGTTCATCGTGACTGCCAACTTCCTTGGTCTGATCCCGATGTCCTTTACCACCACTTCGCATTTCGCCGTCACCGGCATGCTGGCGATCCTGGTGTTCGTGACCGTGACAGTCATTGGATTTGTCATGCACGGCGCCAAGTTCCTGAGCCTGTTCTGGGTGTCTTCTGCGCCACTGCCGCTGCGTCCGGTTCTGGCCCTGATCGAAGTAATCTCTTATTTCGTGCGCCCCGTCAGCCTGTGTATTCGTCTGGCTGGTAACATCATGGCGGGCCACGCTGTTCTGAAAGTTTTCGCGGGGTTTGCCGCAGGTCTGGGTCTGTTCTCCTTCCTGCCGATCTTCGCCATCAGCGCTTTCTATGCGCTCGAAGTTCTCGTGGCCTTCATTCAGGCTTACGTATTCACCATTCTGACCTGCGTGTATCTGAAAGACGCGCTGCATCCGTCGCACTAAGGCACGGGCGCAAAGGTTCGAACACTAAATCCGCAACTTCCAATCGTAAGGAGATTTCAATATGGAAGGCGAACTCGCACACATCGGCGCTGGTCTGGCTGGCATGGGTACTGGTATTGCTGCACTGGGTGTTGGCAACGTTGCTGCTAACTTCCTGGCAGGCGCACTGCGCAACCCCTCTGCGGCTGCTTCGCAAACCGCAACTCTGTTCATCGGTATCGCATTTGCAGAAGCTCTGGGCATCTTCTCGTTCCTGGTTGCTCTGCTGCTGATGTTCGCCGTCTAAGAACCTTCGGAACCTTTTTCCTTACGGCCGGGCGGGTTGGTTTGCCCAAACCGCCCGGTGTAACGGCAAGTTCCTTAGGAGGACGACATGGCATCAAACTCGCATGACGCAGGTCACGGTGCTGCAGACGCAGCCCACCACGCAGCAGATGCTGCGCATGGTTCGGGCGGTATGCCGCAGCTGGACTTCTCGACTTATGGAAACCAGATTTTCTGGCTCCTAGTCACTCTTGTCGTGATCTACTTCATCCTGTCGCGTATCGCGCTGCCCCGTATTGCTGCGGTGCTGGCTGAGCGTCAGGGAACCATTACGAATGACTTGGCTGCGGCCGAGGATCTGAAAGCCAAGGCTGTTGCGGCGGAAGACGCCTACAACAAAGCATTGGCCGAAGCGCGTGGCGAAGCGCAGCGTATTGCTGCAGACGCACGTGCCGCCATTCAGGCGGACCTGGACGACGCCATTGCAAAGGCAGACGCCGAAATCGCAGCAAAAGCCGCGGAATCGGAAAAAGCCCTCGCCGAGATCAAAGCTGGCGCTTTGGACGCTGTAAAAGTAGTTGCAGCTGACACCGCAGCCGAGCTGGTTTCTGCCCTTGGTGGCAAGGCAGACGCAAAAACAATCGCAGCTTCGGTTGCTGACCGGATGAAAGGATAAGGACATGCGCACAGTTATCGCTCTTGCCCTGACCCTGGGCGCTGCAAGCCCGGCCCTCGCTGCATCTGGTGGCACGTTCCTGGCGTTGGACAACACCAACTTTGTTGTCCTGCTGGCGTTCCTGCTGTTTATTGGCATTCTGCTTTACGTCAAAGTTCCTGGCCTTCTGGGCAAGCAGCTTGACGATCGTGCCGAAGGTATCCGCAAGGAGCTGGACGAAGCGCGCAAGCTGCGTGAAGAAGCACAGACCATCCTCGCCTCATATGAGCGCAAGCAAAAGGAAGTCAGCGAACAAGCTGACCGTATCGTTGCAAGCGCCCGTGAAGAAGCTACTGCTGCGGCTGAACAAGCCAAAGCGGATCTGAAGCTGTCAATCGAGCGTCGCCTTGCTGCGGCTCAAGATCAGATTGCTTCGGCGGAAGCTTCTGCGATCAAGGAAGTACGTGACCAGGCAATCGACGTTGCCATTAATGTTGCGGATGACGTGATCTCTAAACAGCTGTCTGCTGCTGAAGCAAACAAGCTGATTGATGCGGCCATCACAGACGTTGACACCAAGCTGCACTGATCTTTGCTTAAAAACAAATCACTGATGAAACCCGGCCTCTGCGCCGGGTTTTTCTTTGTGACGGTTTTGTGAAATCTAAGGTTGTTAACCTGAGGATAGCGGTTGATCGGTTAAGATTTGGAACAACTTCAATCATGCGGTTTGACCGAAATGCTGGATTCACACCCAATTCGTGATCACTTGAAAACGGACACTGCGTTGACGAGCCCGGTTCTCTGTGTGCGTGACCTTGGGCTGCGGTTTGGGCGTACCGAAGCCCTGCACGACGTGAATTTTGATCTTCGCCAAGGTGAGGTTATGTGCCTGCTTGGAGCATTCGGGAGCGGCAAATCCATGTTGCTGCGCTGCTTGAATCGCACTGCCGAAGAACTGCCAAAAGCCAGGCAGTCGGGTGCTGTATTTTTGGAAGATCGCGATTTGATGGACCCAACCTGGGACCTGCCACAAATCCGCCGTTCGGTTGCGCTGGTTCCTGAGGCACAGAACCCGTTCCTCATGTCCACCTGGGACAACCTTGCCTATGTTCTGCGCTTGCACCGGTTGGCAAAGGTCAAATCCGACCAAGAACCATTAATTGAAGCTGCGCTGCAACGCGCGGGCGTCTGGGATGACGTGAAGGACCGTTTGCACACGGAGCCAGTCCATCGAATGGAGCCGATGATGCAACGGTTGATCTGCATCGCACGCGCGCTTGTATTGCAGCCTCGGGTCTTGCTGCTGGACGAGCCCTCTTCTGGGACAGAATGCATCGATCTACATCGCCTCGACGCGCTTCTGGCCAACCTGAAACAGGAGATGCCGGTTCTGATCAGCACGCCGTCGTTGAAAGTTGCAGCTCATGTTTCGGACCGCGCGGCGCATCTGCATAATGGCCGCGTTTTAGAACTGGACGCGACCGAGTTGATCCTAACCAACGCCCAAAACGCAATAACCAAGGCATTTGTGGAAGAACACTGCTGACCCTCAGCGTTGCTCGCTCTCTTTCTCAAGCTTCTGACGGGCAATCTCTGCATTGCGTTGTGCGCGTTGATGTTCGATCAGACATGTCTTGATGAAATCCAGATGGGCTTCAACGGCCTGCCGGGCCGCCGTAGCATCGCGGCTTTGGATTGTGTCGTTGATGGCTTTGTGCTGGGCCAATATGGCTTCGCGGCTGGTGTCACGCTGAAACATGATGCGTCGGTTGTAAAACACACCTTGGTGCAGCAACTCGAGCATGGATCGCATCATATGCAGCATCACCACGTTATGGCTTGCGTCCATGATGGCGGAATGGAACTGCGCATCCAGCGCTGCGGCTTGTTCCGACGAGGCGGGATCACCGGCGGCTTCCATGCGGTCATAGATGGTTTGAATGATCCGCAGATCTTCGTCCGAGCCCAACCGCGCGGCCCGTTCAGCTGCATGCCCTTCGATGTCGCGGCGAAACGAGAGGTAGTCGAACACCGCTTCGTCATGGCGTGAAAAAAGGTCCACCAAGGCAGGGGAGAAGGCAGACCCCAGCGCATCCGCGACGTAAACCCCTGATCCTGCTTTGGCCGCCAGCAGGCCGCGCTCTTGCAACTCTGACAAGGCATCCCGCAAGGAGGGGCGAGAGACGCCCAAGCGTTCGGCCAGATCACGCTCGGACGGGAGCCTGTCACCGGGGGTTAGAACGCCCCTCAGGATCAGCAGTTCGATCTGGCGAATGACTGAGGTCGACAGCTTTGCAGCGGACACTTTTTGGAAGGGCATAGACGTCCCGCGTGTTGTTGAATGTGGTCAATTCATTTGACCACATAGGTCGCTTGGCCTCAAGCAAGAGTGCGGATCACTTATGTCAGCAATATTGACTTATATGCACGAATCTCTTAGGCCTTGAATAGCAAAGAGAAAGGTTGGGCATGGATTTCCGTAATAATTTTTCGTCCCGTAGTGAAAAAATGAAAGCTTCGGAAATTCGCGAGCTTTTGAAACTATTGAACCGGCCTGGCGTAATTTCCTTTGCCGGTGGCATTCCCGACCCGGCCTTGTTCCCAAACGACACTTTGGCGGCAGCGGGCGGAGAGGTACTGTCTGGGCCGACTGCAGCGACTGCTTTGCAATACTCCGTCAGCGAAGGATATTTGCCGCTGCGGGAGTGGATCGTTGGCCATATGGCGAAGCTGGGTGTGGCCTGTGCGGCGGAAAACGTGCTGATTACCTCAGGGTCGCAACAGGCTCTGGACTATTTGGGAAAACTGTTCCTGTCACCGGGGGACACCGCGCTTGTTCAGTGGCCGACCTATTTGGGCGCGCTTGGCGCGTTTAATGCCTATGAACCGCGGTTTGACCGCTTACATCCACAAGACAACCTGAGCGCAAAAGACATTGCGGCCGCAGCCAAAGCTGATGGAAGCCGCGTGAAATTCGCCTATGTCACACCTGAATTTGCCAACCCAACGGGCATTACCCGGACGCACGCGGAGCGGTTGGATATCCTGCAGCGTGCAGAAGATCTGGACGCGATGGTGATCGAAGACGCGGCTTATCAGGGGTTGCGATATGACGGTGAGAACATTCCCCCCATCCTTGCGCTTGAACAGGAGCGCGTGGGGGATATGGATAGTTGCCGGACCCTGTATTGCGGCACGTTTTCCAAAACCTTGTCACCAGGATTGCGAGTGGGTTGGGTGGTTGGTGCCCGATCGGTGATCGACCAGATGGTTTTGATCAAGCAGGCCTCCGATCTGCATTCCTCCACGTTGAACCAGATGATGGTGACGCAGGTGGTGACGCAGGATTTTGACGCACATCTCGACCGGTTGGTTGCCAGCTATGGCGCGCGGCGGGATGAGATGCTGAAAGCTTTGGACCAAGAGATGCCCGAGGGCGTGCATTGGAGCCATCCCGAAGGCGGCATGTTCATCTGGCTGACTTTGCCGTCGCAGATGGATGGCGGCGAAGTGTTGCAATGGGCGCTTGAGAACCTCAACGTGGCCTTTGTTCCCGGTCAGGCGTTCTTTGCCGATGGCAGTGGCGCCAATACCCTAAGGCTCAGCTTTTCGTGTGCATCGGCTGAACAAACCCAGGTTGGTATCAAGCGGCTGGGCCAGGCAATTCGGCATTTCCTTGCCTGACGCTTTCAACCGGCGGTTTTCTGACCTTGGTGTATGACTGTCATTGCGGCGCAGATCAAACCGCGCTAGACGGCAGCGTCCAGCCTTTGGAAACAGGGCTGCGATCTGCACGTGCGCTGAGATGCGCGAGTTATCCACAAGATATAGGGTCCCAGACCCGGTTTCAGCCTTGATATGGGGTGCTGTCACGTTGACAGGGTTGCTCCAATTCGCTGAAATTATCAGTAAGTGTTGTCGAGAGAGGTCACCTTGCGCTTTTCCAAGCTTCGGTTGAACGGTTTCAAAAGCTTTGTCGATCCGACGGATCTGATCATTTCGGATGGTCTGACCGGCGTTGTCGGGCCAAATGGCTGTGGTAAGTCAAACCTGTTGGAAGCCCTGCGCTGGGTGATGGGGGAGACCCGTCCCAAGGCGATGCGGGGCGCGGGCATGGAAGACGTGATCTTTGCGGGGGCCAGTGCGCGGCCTGCCCGGAATTTCGCCGAGGTCAGCCTGTTGATCGACAACAGCGAACGTTTGGCACCGTCTGGGTTCAACGATGCGGATCAGTTGGACATCGTGCGCCGTATCACCCGCGATGTGGGCAGCGCGTTCAAGTCAAACGGCAAGGACACCCGCGCGCGCGATGTGCAAATGTTGTTTGCCGATGCTTCCACCGGGGCGCATTCCCCGTCATTGGTGCGGCAGGGACAGATTTCTGAACTGATCAACGCCAAGCCCAAGGCGCGCAGACGTATTCTGGAAGAGGCGGCTGGCATCTCCGGCCTTTATCAGCGTCGCCACGAAGCTGAGCTGAAGCTGAAAAACACCGAGCAGAACCTGTTGCGGGTGGATGATGTTATTGAACAGCTGGCGGCGCAACTGGGGCAATTGGCCCGCCAGGCCCGCCAGGCGCAACGCTATCGCAGCATCGGGGAAACCCTGCGCCACGCCGAAGGTGCATTGTTGTACCGGCGCTGGCGCGAGGCCGATGAAGCCCGTCTGACATCCGAAGAGACCCTGCGTATTCGCGTGACCCAAGCCTCCAAAGGTGAGGCGTTGGCCCGTGCCGCCGCCGAGAAACGGTTGACAGCAGACGGAAAACTGCCGCCCTTGCGGGAAGAAGAAGCCATCGCAACTGCGATTTTGCAGCGGTTTGTGGTGCAGCGCGATGCGTTGTCAGACCAAGACGCACAGGCGCGCCAGACCATTGAGACGCTGAACAACCGTATTCGCCAGCTGGGTGCCGATATCGACCGTGAAAGCGGGTTGAACCGGGATGCTGGTGAAACGATTGAGCGTCTGGAGTGGGAACAGCGTGAGCTGGATAAAGCGGGCGAGGGTCAGGATGACCTCCTATCCGAGGCGGCTGAACTGACGCGCAATTCGACCACCGTGTTGCAACGCCGCGAAGACCATCTGGCACAGGTGACCGAAGATGTGGCCCGGCTGGCCGCACGCCACCAATCTGCGCGCCGCTTGGTTGAGGACTGCAAGCGCGCTGCTGAACGGGCAACAGCCGAAGGTGCAACAGCGCGCGGTGCCATGGATGCGGCGCGGTCAAACCTTGAACAGGCAAAAGACCTGCGTGACACGGCGATTGAGGCAGAAGAAGAAGCCCGCGCCGCCGCTGAAGACGCCGAAGAGGCGTTGGCTGTGGCGGATGATTTGCGCACCGAAACACAGGCGCGCGAGGCCGAGGCTCGTGCTCAGAAATCCGAGGCGGATGGCGAATTGGGTGCCTTGCGTTCCGAGGCTGTGGCGCTGGCGAAACTGGTTGAACGCGACACTGCCGAAGGTGGGCAGGTGCTGGATGACCTGCGCGTGGCACCGGGGTATGAAAAAGCGCTGGGGGCTGCGCTGGCGGATGATTTGCGCGCGCCCTTGGCGGATGTTGATGGCCCGTCGGGTTGGCTAGCCTTGCCTGGATACGACCGCGAAGCGGATTTGCCGGAGGGTGTGAAACCCTTGGCGCTGTTTGTCTCTGGCCCGGATGCGCTGTCGCGTCGGATGACCCAGATTGGTGTTGTTGACGCAGATCTAGCTCCGCAATTGCACTCCCGCCTACGCCCCGGTCAGCGTCTTGTCACCGTCGAGGGCGACCTGTGGCGTTGGGATGGCTATCGCGCTTGGGCAGAGGATGCGCCAAGCGCTGCGGCGCTGCGGCTTGAACAGATGAACCGTCTGGAAGCGCTGAAGCAGGATGTGGAACACGCCGAAGCGCGCGCGGCTGGCCTGTCTGCGGCGCATGATACATTGATGCGCAAGTTGGCTGAGGTGATCGAAGCGGATAAGTCAGCGCGGCAAGCCCGTCGTGTGGCCGATCAGCGGGTCGCGGATTCTGCCCGTGCGCTGAGCAAGGCAGAGGCAGATTGCAACCTGTCGGACGCCAAATTGGAGACGTTGACGGTTGCCTTGGCACGTCACACCGAAGATGCGGAAGCGGCCACCGAACGGCTGGCGGAAGCGCAGGAATCGGTTGAGGATCTTGGCGATCTTGAGGCCGCGCGGGTTGCGGTTGAAGATATCAAACACAGCGTTGAAGCTGCGCGGATCACCATGATCAGCCACCGCTCTGCCCATGATGAGCTGCGCCGTGATGGCGAGGCACGTGTGCGCCGCAAACAAGAGGTCATCAAGGAGCTGTCAGGGTGGAAGCACCGTCTTGAGACCGCGGAACGCCGGATCTCGGAATTGGTGCAACGTCGCGATGCGAGCCAGGACGAGCTGGAAGAGGCAATGGCCAAACCCGCGGAGATCGAAGAAACCCGCGACGAGTTGAACGCATCGATTGAGGATGCCGAGGCCCGCAAATCAGCGGCCACAGAAACACTGATCGCCGCCGAAGCCGCGCTGCGCGAAGCCTCGCAGCATGAGAAAGAAGCAGAACGGTTGGCGTCGGACGCCCGCGAGGAACGCGCCCGCGCCGAGGCGCTCACCGACAGCGCCCGTGAGGCAGTGCAAGCCGCCGCAGGTCGGATCATCGAAGAACAACAGGTGACACCACAGGCTCTGTTGGAGCGGCTTGATGTCAGTCTGGAAGAGATCGAAGACGTTGACGTGCTTGAAACCCAAGTTGCGCAGTTGAAGCGCCAGCGCGACTCGTTGGGGGCCGTGAACCTGCGGGCCGAGGAAGACGCTCGTGAAATTCAGGATGAACACGATCATCTGGTGTCCGAGAAACGCGATTTGGAAGAGGCTGTGAAAACCCTGCGGGCGGGGATTTCCAGCCTTAACCGTGAAGGGCGCGAACGCCTGTTGACGGCGTTTGAGCAGGTCAACAGCAGCTTTACCCTGTTGTTCCAGCACCTTTTTGGCGGTGGTGAAGCCAATCTGGTGATGGTCGAAAGCGATGACCCGCTGGATGCTGGCTTGGAAATTATGTGCCAACCGCCGGGCAAGAATCTGTCGACGCTCTCGTTGCTGTCGGGTGGGGAACAGACGTTGACGGCGTTGGCGCTGATCTTTGCGGTGTTCCTGTCCAATCCAGCCCCTATCTGTGTGCTGGACGAGGTCGACGCGCCACTGGATGACGCCAATGTCACGCGTTTTTGTGATTTGCTGGACGAGATGTGCCGCCAGACCGACACACGGTTCCTGATCATTACCCACCATGCGGTGACCATGGCGCGGATGGATCGCCTGTTTGGGGTCACCATGCAGGAAAAAGGTGTGAGCCAGCTGGTGTCGGTGGACCTCAAAAAAGCAGAGGCAATGGTCGCCTAAAAATTGTCGCTTTCCGATCTTAGGGCGTTAAGCTTTAGTAAGGTCCGACAAGGAGGCGATTTGATGAATTTTATTGCAAAGACGTTTGGCGTGATGTGCCTGAGCACTGGTCTGATTGCAGGCAGTGTCAGTGCAGAGGAAAGCAACGTCACGGCGCTGACACCTGAGAGCCTGGCAGGGTTCCTGGATGCAGAAGATATTTCATATGAACAGTCCACAGATGATGTTGGCGATCCCAAATTCGAAGTCGACTATTACGGTATCGAATTTTCAGTGTTCTATTATGGGTGCCGGAACAACACTGAATGCGACGCGATCCAGTTCTTTTCGGGCTACGAATTGAACGGTGGTGTACGCCTTTCCAAGATCAACAACTGGAACATAGAGAACCGGTATTCACGCGCCTATATCTCGGATAACGGGTCTGTTTGGATCGAACATGACGTGTTTTTGGGACAACACGGGTTACACCCGGATGACTTTGCCCAGACGATAGGCGCATGGGCAGGTGTGTTGAAAGAGTTCGAAGACTATATCGATTGGTGATTTCGCCCGTCACACCAACGTGACGCCTGTTTCAGTGTTTTGAGCTTAAGGTGGTTACATGAAACATCTTTTGCTCATGCTTGTTACCATGATCCCAGCGTCCGCTGGTGCGGCCGATTGGACCCTGCGCGCCACGGACCGCCCGTTTTCAGCTGAGGAATTGGCTGATCTCCCCGGGCGGTCTTTTGTGTTCTTTGACAATGGCGAGTCGATTTATGGGGAGGATGGGGCCTATTCCTATACCTATTCCACCGCAAATGGCGGCGGAACCGCATGGGGAACCTATGCAATTGCCAGTGACGGCAGTATCTGCGTGGATTTTGCAAGCGGGGCCATGCGCTGTGACTATTTGGTGCACAGCGGCGAACGCGTGATTTTGATCACCGAAAAAGGCGAACGGTTCCCGGTCAGGTGACGTTTGGATCAGAGCCGGTTTAGCAGCGCGGGCGTGGGCCATGCGTCTGCGGGCAGGCCAAGGCGGCGTTGCTCCGCTTGAACGGCAGAGCGGGTTTTGGCGCCCAGAATACCGTCGACTTTTCCCACATCATAGCCACGTGCCTTCAGGCGGTTTTGCAGATCCTTCATCTGTGCCCCCGAAAGCCCGGCCTCTGGGGTGTTTGGGGCGTACACCGGCGCGCCGTTCAGGCGGGTGGCAAAATATGCCGCCGTCAGAACATAGGTAAAGCTTTGGTTCCATTCGAAATAGACGTCGAAATTCGGGTAGGCCAGAAAGGCGGGACCCTTGTGCCCTTGGGGCAGGATCAGGGCGGCGTTCATATCGTCAAACGGCAGATTACCAGACCGGGCCATCACGCCCAGCTCGCGCCACTGCGAGAGGGGGCGCTTTTTCGCAACACCGGTGCGCGACAGGTCGAGGTCGTCTGGAATAGTCACTTCTTGAAGCCAGGGTTGATCCGGCTGCCAACCGAGTTCGGACAGCATTTTACCCGCTGACATCAACGCATCAGGGGCCGAATTCTTTAGGTCCACATGCCCATCGCCGTCCGCATCAACTCCGTTTTCGATAATGTCGCGCGGCAGCATTTGAACCATGCCAATTTCGCCGGCCCAGGCGCCGGTTGTGGTGTTTGGGTCAAAGTTTCCATGGGCAAAGAGTTCGAGCGCCGCAAAAACCTGGGGGCGGAACAATTCCGGGCGGCGGCAATCATGCGCCAGCGTCACCAGGGCGTTGCGGGTGTTGAAATCCCCTTGAAACGCGCCATAGTCGGTTTCAAAAGCCCAAAACGCCAGCAACACATTGCGGTCGATGCCGTATGTGGTCTCGACTCGGCGAAACACGCTGTCGAATTTGCTGGACATGGCTTTGCCGCGGTCCAGGCGGTTTTGCGAAATCAGGCGGCGGGAAAATTCGATGAAGGGTTTTTGAAAAACGCCTTGTGCGCGATCGGCGTTGAGGACCTTGGGGTCTTGGCGCACACCGCGAAAGAAGGTGTTTACGTCCTGCTGCTCAAACCCGGCGCTGATCGCCTCGTTCTTGAGGTTCATGACAAAGTCAGAGAACGCACCACCACATTGGGCCGCCGCAGTCAGCGGCGCCAGGGTGAGGGCGAGGGTCAGTGGCAATACGCGCATAACAGCAGTCCAAGTTAGGTCTTGGCCCACTTTCTGCTAGAAGAGCAGAGCCAAAGCAACTGTAACTATCAGGAATATCCCCCAAACTTGCCACAAGATGGTGATCGTCCGCGTGATATCAGGGGCGCTCAGGTCTTTGCGGCCTTTGGGGTGAACCCATGCGAATTCTTGCAGTTTTCCGTCGTAAGAGCGCGGCCCCGCCAGTGCACAGCCCACCACGCGCGCCATTGCGGCCTCGGGCCAGCCTGCATTTGGGGAGCGGTGTCGGCCGGCGTCGCGGGCAATGTCGGGCAGATCGTTCAGGCACCAGCCCGACATGGCGATGAGGCCGGCGGTCAGACGTGCGGGGATCAGGTTTAAGGCGTCATCCAACCGTGCAGCGGCCCAGCCGAATTCCAAATACCGGTCGTTGCGATAGCCGATCATACTGTCGGCGGTGTTGACCATTTTGTAAATCATAATACCGGGCACCCCGGCGACCAGGAACCAAAACGCAGGGGCAATCACCCCATCCGAGAAATTTTCGGCGCCGCTTTCGATGGCGGATCGGGCGGTCTGGCTCTCAGTCATTTGCGCCGTGTCGCGGCTGACAATCATTGCCACCGCATCGCGCCCGGATTGCAGATCGCGCTGCAGGCCGTTTGCCACAGCCCCCACATGATCCACCAGGGAGCGTTGCGCCAACAGGACCGCAGCCACCAGAACCGATGGAATTGGCCCCAATGCGGCGAGGCTTTGACCAAGGGCTGCACCAATCATAACAAGGAGCAGTGTCGCAGCGGTGCCTTTGATCCGTTTGTGCGTGCCATAATTCAAGCGTTTGTCCAGTGCCGCCACCAGACGACCCATCAGAACTGCAGGATGGGGCAGGCGGGACCACAGCCATTTGGGTTCCCCCAAAAGCGCATCCAACAGCAACGCCGGGATCAACAGCAACGCTGTGGTCACAGCGCGGCCTCAAGCCGGTCCCAGCCGTCGCTTGGTGGCAGGCCAAGGCGTATGTAGTTGTCTGAATAGGGGAAAATGCGGCTCCAGATGTGATGTTCTGCCAGACGATCCTGCCAGGTGGCGGCCTTGTCGACCTCATAAAGGCGGAACAGATCGGTGCCGCCGACAAGTTTAGCGCCCCGTGCTTGCATCAACGTATCGAGGCGCGCGGTGTCAGATTTCAACCGTTCTCGGGTTTTATCGGCCCAAACCTGATCCGAGAGTGCGCGCGCACCAATTTGCAACGCAGGACCTGAGACCGCCCATGGTCCCTGCCAGTCGGACAGGCGGCGGATCAGCGCTGGGTCACCAATGGCGAAGCCAAGGCGCAGGCCAGCAAGGCCCCAGAACTTGCCAAAGCTTTTAAGGATAACGGTGCCGGGGCGTGCAGCTTGGTCGATCAGCGATTGTGCGGGGCAGACGTCGCAGAAACTCTCGTCGATAATGGTAAGGGGGGCTGTGATGTCTGTGGCGTCCCACAGGCGTCCGTCGGGATTGTTGGGGTGTACCATGACACGGGCCTGTGCCGACCCTGATCCCGTGACCTCCCACCCGTGCGCATGAAAGGCGGCCGCGTGTTCGTTGTAGGTGGGCGTTGTGATCTGCACTTGGCCTGCCGGGGCAAGAGCGGGGATCGCCGCGATCAACGCGGATGCGCCCGGTGCGGGCAAAACAGCGGCGGCGTCCGGGACGTTCCAGAACTGCCGTGCCGCTGCAATGAGTACATCCAGCTCGGCTTGATCCGGCAAAGCAGCCCAATCGCGTGCTGTCAGCTCCCCCACCGGATAGGGCTGCGGATTGATCCCGGTGGAGAGATCAATCCAATCTGCGCGCTGACCGCCAAAACGGGCCACCGCCGCAGAGAGGTTGCCGCCATGGTCACGCGGTGCGTTTTGATCGTTGCCAGCCATGTCGACCCTTGTGCTTTGCCATTCTGTTTAGCGTTGGCGGTATGCCGGAGCTGATAGGCTTACACAAGAAACTTTGCAGGGGTGTGGCATTTCAAGCCATCTCATCGCGTCCGTGCGGCAGGTTCCAGTCCAGCACGGGGTTGATCGGCAGAATGCGATTCGGATTTATGGTGTCGTGGCTATAGTGGTAGTGGCGCACGATGTGGTGGAAATTCACGGTCTGCGCGACGCCGGGCCATTGATAGAGCTCCCGCGTATAAGCCCAAAGGTTCGGATAATCGATCAGCCGCCGCTTGTTGCATTTGAAATGCAGATGATAGACGGGATCAAAGCGCACCAATGTCGTGAACAGGCGCCAGTCGGCCTCGGTGATGCGCGTGCCCATCAGATACCGATGTTCGGACAGCAAACCTTCAAGCCAGTCGAGCGTGTCGAACAAGGGATTTACAGCTGAGTCATAGGCGTCTTGGCTGGTGGCAAAACCGCTTTTGTAAACGCCGTTGTTCACCGTGTCATAGATCCGCGTGTTCACAGCTTCGATTGGTTCGCGCATATCTTCGGGCCAGAAGTCGAGCGTATTGCCGATGAGCGTATCAAACGCTGAATTGAACATGCGGATGATTTCAGAGCTTTCGTTGGACACGATGGTGTTCTGTACTTTGTCCCACAGGATCGGAACGGTCACGCGCCCGCTGTAGTTCGGGTCGGCGGCGGTATAGATTTGATGGGCGAAATCTTTGCCCTGCAATGTGTCTCCGGTCGCGCCATGGTCGTCCTGTGCAAAGGTCCAGCCTTTGTCGAGCATGTCGGGGTGCACCACGGATATTGTGATATGCGGCGCCAGACCTTTGAGTTCGCGAAAAATCAATGTGCGATGTGCCCAAGGGCAGGCCATTGAGACATAGAGGTGATAACGCCCACTTTCCGCGCTGAACCCATCCCGGCCCGACGGGCCTGCGCTGCCGTCCGCGGTGATCCAGTTGCGAAACTGCGCGGCTGAGCGTTTGAATGCTCCGCCTGTCGACTTGGTATCATACCAAGTGTCGTGCCAAATGCCGTCCACCAAAAGTCCCATGTGCCGCTCCGCAATTGTTCGCCCTACATCTAAGTGACACATAGATGAGCGAAAATGCTATTATGCGCGCAGCCCCTCTGTATTCCTGCACAGGAAAAGGCTTCGGTTGGGCTGCGACTATAGATTCGGTTTATTCATTAAATTTTATGGAATAACCAAGAAGCTGAACGACACCGTGACGACGACCAGAAGGTTTACTGGAATGACAACTTATGTCCCAAAATCCGTTCAAGAAGCTTTGGATGCTGCGCGTCTTGATGGGTTTCGCAAGAAAAGCCGCCTACGGGTGCAGGTCGAAGAACACTTCTACCCTGTTCTGCGCCTTTGGGATGACGGTTTCTCGGTTGATAGCGACGAGGTGCCACAATTGCGCGGGTTGGTTGATCTGTTCGATGGCGCGCGTCAGTTGTCGCAATGTTTGATTGTCGCCTCCGAAGAGGAAGCAGGCGAGATGCGCTATGAGTTCAAGCGCGCCACTGCTGCGGCCGATCAGGCACCTTTGGATTTCTATCAGGCGCCAGATGCACCTGTTGGATTGATCGAGTCACAGATC
Organism: uncultured Paracoccaceae bacterium; assembly: GCA_947497985.1. Lineage (GTDB taxonomy): Bacteria > Pseudomonadota > Alphaproteobacteria > Rhodobacterales > Rhodobacteraceae > Epibacterium. The sequence continues at coordinate 40,850 of CANMIX010000001.1, read as the reverse complement.
GACTGATTCAAGGTTTGGCCCCACCACAGAGGCGGGGCCGAAAAAAAACACTTATTGCAGATCGCTAAACGCGTCCTTTAGCCGTGCGCAGGCGTCTTCCACCCGGCTGCGTTGTGTTGCGAGGTTGAACCGAAGGAAACGCTCGCCACCGGTGCCAAAGGATGTGCCGTGGTTCGCTGCGATTTTGGCGCCTTGCTCGACCCGCTGGGTGAACTCTTCGCGCTCCATGCCGGTATCGGTAAAATCCACCCATGCCAGATAGGTGGATTGAAGGTTCATCGACGACAAGCCCGGGATCTCTGCAATGGCCGCGTCAAAGATCCGGCGGTTTTCGTCCAGATACGCAAGCTGTGCATCGGCCCATTTCGCACCTTCCGGGGAATAGGCGGCCGTTGTTGCATATTGCCCCAACGAATTTGACGCCACCGACAGCGCCTGCATCCGTGTTTTGAAACGCGCGCGCAAATCGAGGTTGGGGATGATCACCTGACCTGTGTGCAGACCGGCAATGTTGAACGTTTTGGACGGCGCGGTCAGCATCAGCAGACGATCTTCGATGTCCGGCACCGCTACGGGCATGGGCAGATGTGTATGGCCCTCAAACACCAGATCTTGGTGGATTTCGTCTGACACCACCATCAGATCATGGCGTTTGGCAAAATCGGCGACGGCGCGCAGCTCATCCTTGGTCCAGACACGGCCACCGGGATTGTGGGGCGAACACAGGATCAGCATTGTCTCATTGCCGGTCATCTGCGTGTCGTAGGCCTCAAAATCCAGGGTGTAGAACCCATCCGTGTTGGCCATCTCACATTCAACGACCTCGCGGCCCGCATTTTTGATGATGCGGGCAAAGGCGTGATAGACAGGCGTGAACAGCACAACGCCATCGCCCGGTTTGGTAAAGGTGTCCAGACACAGGCCGACTGCATTTACCAATCCGGTTGTGGTGAAAATGGCGTCGGTTTCGATGTCCCATCCGTGTCGGTTCTTCATCCACCACTGAATTGCCGCGCGATAGGGGGCTTCGGCATCGATATAGCCCAACATGCCTTCCGTGACTGCCTCGTGCAGCCGGTCCGCGATCACATCGGCGATTTTGAAATCGCTGTCGGCCACCCACATCGACAGGCCTTCGTCACTCGGCACGCCAAAAAGCGATTCCATCGCGTCCCATTTCACAGAATATGTGCCGCGTCGGTCCACCAGCTCATCAAAATCCATGTGCTGCTCCTAAAAAATATGTTTTGCGAAGCTATCGCCTTAATCTACAGGCGCAAGGGGCGTTGCGGGGATTGGTACAATCGCATAAATGGCATGACTATGAAGCGCTCAATTTTGATACATCCTGATCCCCGCCTGAAAAAGGTCTGCGCCCCGGTTGCCGATATCTCGGACGAGCTGCGCAAGCTGGCCGATGATATGTTAGAAACCATGTATGACGCACCCGGTGTTGGTCTGGCTGCGCCGCAGATTGGCGTGTTGGATCGGGTGATCGTTCTCGACTGTGTCAAGGAAGAGGGCGAGGTGGCGCGCCCGTTGCAGATGTTCAACCCGCGTGTGATTGCCACATCGGAAGAAGAGAACGTCTATGAGGAAGGGTGCCTGTCGATCCCCGACCAATACGCCGAGGTCACGCGGCCAAAGGTGGTTGATGTGGAATGGCTGGACCGTGATGGCAATCTGCAGACGGATACGTTTGACGGGCTGTGGGCGACCTGTGTGCAGCACGAAATCGACCATCTCGAAGGTAAGTTGTTCATCGACTACCTCAAACCGATGAAACGGCAGATGATCACTCGCAAAATGCAGAAATTCAAAAAAGAGCGCGCGCGCCAATAGGATGTTTGATTAATGGCTGTAAAACCCTGCCTCCCTTGGCCTGACAAACGCCTGCGTACGGCTTCAGCCGACGTCAGCGAAATCACGGATGACGTCCGCGCCGTTTGGGATGATTTGGTCGACACGATGGATGCTATGCCCGGTGTGGGTATGGGCGCAAACCAGATTGGTGTGATGCTGCGTCTGGCCGTGGTCGATGGCTCGACCGAACGAGGGCGGGCCGTACGTCTGGCAAATCCAGAGATCCTGCACAAATCGGTCGAGCTGCGTGAACATGATGAAGCCAGCCCAAACCTACCGGGTGTTTCGGCCAAGATTAAACGCCCGCGCGCTGTCACCGTAAAGTTCATGGATGAGGCGGGCGAATGGGTCGAAAAGGACTTTGTTGGCATCGAAGCCACCAGCGTTCAGCACCAGATCGACCATCTGAACGGCAAGATGTATTTTGACCACCTGTCCAAGATGAAACGCGACATGCTGATCAAGAAAGCCAAAAAGCAAAGCACCTGCGGATGCGGCTCATGCGGGTAGTCTTTATGGGCACGCCGGAATTTTCGGTTCCGGTGTTGGATGCGCTGGTGGCGGCAGGCCACGATATTGCATCCGTTTATTGCCAGCCCCCCCGACCTGCAGGCCGCGGCAAGAAAGACCGCCCCACGCCCGTCCACGCCCGCGCCGCGGCATTGGGACTGGAGGTACGCCATCCGGTCTCGCTCAAAGGGGACGCAGAACAGGCAGAGTTTGCGGCGCTCAAGGCGGATGTTGCGGTGGTCGTGGCTTATGGTCTGATCCTGCCACAGGTCATTTTGGATGCGCCCGCGCAGGGCTGTCTAAATATTCACGCCAGTCTTTTGCCGCGTTGGCGGGGGGCTGCGCCAATCCACCGCGCCATTATGGCAGGCGACGCTGAAACCGGCGTTTGCATCATGCAGATGGAAGCAGGGCTCGACACGGGGCCCGTTCTTATGCGCAGCGCTACTGCAATCGCGGCTGAGGAAACCACCGCCCAACTGCATGATCGCCTGTCTGATATGGGGTCGGGTTTGATTGTGGAAGCGCTGGATCATCTGGCGACGCTGACACCAGAAACACAGCCCGAGGAGGGCGTGACCTACGCCCATAAAATCGACAAGGCCGAGGCTCAGATTGACTGGACCCAGCCGGCAAAGGATGTGGATCGCAAGATCCGCGGTCTGTCGCCCTTCCCAGGAGCTTGGTGCGAGGTGGAAGGGCAGCGGGTCAAACTGTTGGCGTCACGCGTGTCTGAACGCGCAGGTACAGCTGGCGAAGTTCTGGATGATATGCTCTCGGTTGCTTGTGGCGAAGGTGCGGTGGAACTTCTTCGCTTGCAACGTGCGGGCAAAGGAGCGCAGGATCGGGACGTGTTTCTGCGTGGTTTCCCAATCGCCAAAGGCACACAGCTTTAACCCGCGAAAGGGTCGCATATGTTTCTGGCGTTGTTTGGCACCGTCGTAATAGCAGGGATCATTGGCTATGCCTCTGAACGCACGGGCTGGACCAGCAACGGTGTGATCCCGTCGATCATCATCTGCGTCGGCGGGGCGTTTCTGTTCTATTTTGTACGTATCATGTTTGGCATCGGGTTTTCGGCACCGGGATGGAACGCGATTGCGTCGGCCATTGGGGCGCTGATCATAGTGCCAACCCATTGGCGCAGCCGGTAGGAGAGCGTGATGTCTGTTGTCTTTCTTGTGATCATTGGGGCCGCTGCCGGATTTTTGGCGACGCGTTTTATGAAGGTTGAAACCGATCTGATCACCACCGTCGTCATCGGCATGGCCGGCGCGTTGGTTGGCGGTTTTCTGCTTCGCGGAATTTTGAGCGTTCTGGGAATGCTCTCAGGTCTTGTCGGTGCCGTTCTTGGCGCGATGGCGCTGATCTGGTTGTGGAAGACCTACGGTCCCAAAAAATAAGTTTAACTGCGTGGTGGGCGGCTTTTGTAGACGGGCAGGTGCCAGCCAAAAAGAATGGATCCCGCGCGCAGCACCCATGTGACAGCCGCACAAATCAACAAGGCGCGGGTCAAGTCACTGCCAAACTCCAACGCGATCAGGGTCGAGATCGCACCAGCCATGGCACAGGACATATACAGCTCACCCTGTTTCAGAACCAATGGCACTTCGTTACAGACCACATCCCGCATCAAGCCGCCAAGAGACCCGGTGGCCATTCCCATTAAGACCACAATGACTGAATGCTGATTGGTGCCCAAAGCCGCTGCGACGCCAGCGGGCACGGCTACGGCAAGGGCAAAACTGTCGAGCCAAACCACCCATTTCATGCGGCTTTCAACCAAATGCGCAGTGAAAAAGATCACAACAGCCGCGCCTACAGCCCATAAGATAACGCTGGGGTTCTCGATCCAGAACACAGGGTGTCGGTCCAGCAAAAGGTCCCGCACCGTGCCGCCGCCAACGGCCGTCAGACAGGCCACAAAGGCAAAGCCGACAATATCCAGCTGCGCCCGACTGGCCACCAATGCACCGGTGAGGGCAAAGACCACAACCGATGCAGTGTCCAGGACGATAAGCGGGGTCATTGCGATCCTTTGATCTATTTCTTGAACGGCGCCATGCCCGCGCGGGCCAATTCATCGGCGCGCTCATTCTCGGGGTGGCCTGCGTGGCCTTTGACCCATTCCCAAGTCACAGTATGGCGTGCCTGGGCTGCGTCAAGACGTTGCCAGAGTTCGACGTTTTTGACCGGTTTTTTGGCGGATGTTTTCCAGCCGTTTTTCTTCCAGCCAAAAATCCAGCCTGTCACACCGTTTTTGACATAGGTGCTGTCGGTGATCACGGTGATGGTCGAGGGGCGCGCCAAGCTTTCCAATGCGCTGATGGCGGCCATCAGCTCCATCTGATTGTTGGTGGTGAGGGCTTCGCCACCCTGCAGCTCACGTTCTTTTACAATCGTGTCCCCGTCCATGGCGCGCAACAATGCGCCCCATCCGCCGGGGCCAGGGTTTCCGGAGCAGGCTCCGTCGGTGTATGCGTATAGATCTGCCATAATTGCGAAGTGCCAGTGAGGCGCGTTAAGGTCAAGCTCGTTCCAAGGCAAGGCGCCCGGCAAGCAGTGTAAAGACACCCGCGATGCCCCGATTGAGCCAGCGCATCACCGGCGCATTGGCCATCAGAAGGTCGCGCGCTTGGGCGGCGAAGACGCCATAAAGGACGAAGATCACAAATGTCACGGCCATGAACACGCCGCCAAGCGTCAGCATCTCAACCGTTGCGGACTGTGGCGTGCCCGACAGGAACGGAGGTAGGAGGGCGAGAAAGAACAGCGATAGTTTTGGATTCAAGATGTTGATCAGCGCAGCGCGCCGTCCGATGTCCCACCCGCTGCTGGCCTTGCGTTCGGCGCGCAGGGCGAGGGTTCCGCCCTCTTTCACCGCCTGCACCGCGAGGTAGAGGAGATAGGCGACGCCGATCCATTTGATCACCGTGAACAAGAGCGCCGAACTATGCAGGACAGCGGCCAAGCCAAAGATCGCAGCCAGCAGATGGGGGACAATCCCGATTGTGCAACCAAGTGCTGCCCAAAGCGACGCGCGCGCGCCTTGCCCAAGTCCGATTGCAAGTGTGTAGACAACTCCGGTGCCCGGGGCGAGCACAACGATCAATGTGGTCAACAGGAATTGCGTCGAAATCATGGATTACACCTCTTTGTGCCTTGGGCTGTGTCTGTCCTTACAATGTGCGGTCTGAGATGCGATTTGAAAGAGCGAGCGTTCAGCGCGCACCTCAGGCGGTTTGTCGCAGCACGCGGGGAACCTTGAACTCGACACGTTCAACCGCAGTTTCGACCTGTTCAACAGTCACGTCATAGCGCGCCCGGAAAGCATCGATGACCTCATTAACCAGAAGCTCAGGCGCAGAGGCCCCAGCGGTGATCGCCACGGTCTTGATCCCCTCCAACGCGCGCCAGTCGATATTGTCGGCGCGTTGCACCAGTTGCGCATAGTCACAGCCGTTCTTGGCGCCGACTTCGACCAAACGGCGGGAGTTCGACGAATTTGGCGCGCCCACAACCAAGAGCGCGTCTGCCTTGGGGGCGACGGCTTTCACCGCTTCTTGGCGGTTGGTAGTGGCGTAACAGATGTCTTCTTTGTGGGGGCCGATAATAGCCGGAAAGCGTGACTGCAGGGCGGCCACGATGTCCTTGGTGTCATCCACAGAAAGGGTGGTCTGGGTTACAAAGGCGAGGTTTTCCGGATTGCGCACGTCAACATCCGCAACATCGCTGACGGTTTCCACCAACAGCACTTCGCCATCCGGCAACTGCCCCATGGTGCCAACTGTTTCCGGGTGGCCTTTGTGGCCGATCATTATGATCTGCAAGCCGCTTTCGGCGTGGCGCTCAGCTTCGATATGGACCTTGGACACCAATGGGCAGGTGGCGTCGACATAAACCATTTGTCGGGTTTCGGCCGCAGCGGGCACGGATTTCGGGACGCCATGGGCGGAAAAGATCACCGGGCGGTCATCAGGGCACTCGTCCAGCTCTTCGACAAAAACCGCCCCTTTGTCGCGTAGGCCATCGACGACGAATTTGTTGTGCACGATCTCATGGCGGACATAGACCGGAGCGCCCCATTTCTCGAGCGCCATTTCGACGATCTTGATCGCGCGGTCCACACCGGCGCAAAATCCGCGTGGTGCTGCAAGATAAAGGGTCAGGGCTGGCTTGGTCATGGGCGTCTCCTTACGGATGCAGAGGTAAGGCTTTCCTGTGGCTGCGTCCAGAGGACGTCTTGTGCAAAAGAAAAGGGGGCGTGTGCCCCCTTGCTCCCATTGGATATCGACTGCTTTAACGCTTTACTGACCTGTCGCGACGGAAAGGGGCGTTTCTTCCCCCGGCATTTCACGTGGCGGGCGGCCAATGACGTCTTTCAGTTCCTCAAGCTCGATGAAATTATCGGCCTGACGGCGCAATTCGTCTGAAATCATCGGGGGTTGACTGCGGATGGTCGATACAACCGAAACGCGGACACCTTGGCGTTGAAGACTTGCGATGAGTGGGCGAAAATCCCCATCGCCCGAAAACAGCACAATATGATCGACACGCGGCGCCAATTCCATCGCATCAACGGTCAGCTCGATGTCCATATTGCCTTTGACTTTCCGACGCCCCATGCTGTCGGTGTATTCTTTGGCCGGTTTGGTAACCATCGTAAAGCCGTTGTAATGCAACCAGTCTACGAGCGGACGGATAGGCGAATACTCATCATTCTCAAGCAGCGCGGTATAATAAAACGCTCGCAAGAGTTTTCCGCGGCGCATAAATTCTTGCCGTAGAAGCTTGTAATCGATATCGAACCCCAGCGCTTTGGCGGCGGCGTACAAATTCGAACCGTCTATGAACAGCGCAAGCCGTTCGTCCTTGTAAAACATTAACTTGTCCTTCCGGTATGCCCGCACGCTGTTTGTTATGTGAGTGAGTGGAAATCAACTTTGCGGGACGGGTACGTATAAATTAGATTTTTTACGCGCTGCCGCAAGTGTATCATCTTTGTGAAGTAGGGTCAAAAATGACAAAAAAAGCACCCAAAGCACTTATCGCGCTTGGTGGTAATCTACCCTTTGGTGAAATTGCCCCGGAAGAGACACTTTTCCGTGCAATTGATGCATTGGATCGCGCCGGTTTGAAACCTCTTTTGGTGTCGCGATTCTTCACAACTCCGTGTTTTCCAAAAGGCGCGGGCCCGGATTACGTAAATGCAGCACTGGCCACAGAAACCTCGCTGTCACCACAGGACGTTTTAACAATCCTTCATGATGTCGAGGCCTTGTTCTCACGTACCCGCGATCAGCGGTGGGGCATGCGTACTTTGGATCTGGACCTATTGGCGCTGGACGATCAGATCCTGCCGGATATGTCAGTTTTTGAGCGCTGGCTAAATTTACCGCAAAAAGAGCAAGTCGCCCAAGCGCCGGAGGAATTGATATTGCCTCACCCACGCATCCAGGATCGTGGATTTGTTTTGATTCCTTTGTGTGACGTCGCACCCGATTGGGTGCATCCGGTGCTCAACTTGACGGTTCGACAGATGGCGGATCGCCTTTCTCCAGATGAAATTCGCGAGATTGTCCCGATTTAACAGCCGGGCGTACGCTTCGGCGCTTGTCAAGAGACTTCATAGGGATTACATGGTTCAACTCTGGATCCATTTGCATTGGAGAGTCGCCTATGGCCCGCGTGACGGTTGAAGACTGCGTCGATAAAGTTCCCAACCGCTTTGAACTGGTGATGCTTGCTGCCCATCGGGCGCGCGAGATTTCCGCCGGTGCCGCACTGACTGTGGACCGCGATAACGACAAGAACCCGGTCGTTTCTCTGCGGGAAATTGCAGAAGAAACTCAAAGCACCGATTCTCTGCGTGAACGGATGATCGAAAGCAACCAGACTCAGATTGAAGTCGATGAGCCGGAAGAAGATTCCATGGCGCTGCTGATGGGGTCGGACACCGACAAGCCCGAAGCGGACGACATGTCCGAAGAAAAACTGCTGCGCGCATTGATGGAGGCCCAGGGTCAGGGCTGATCCGGGCGCCACTCCAAACGAAGATTGCGGACCACCTATGATTTCTGCCGAACGTCTGATCGAGCTGGTCCGCACATACAACCCCAAGACAAACGCCGAAAAGATCGCTGCGGCCTTTGAATTTGGTAAGCAGATGCATGACGGGCAATTCCGTCATTCCGGCGAGCCCTATTTTACGCACCCTGTTGCCGTTGCCGCCATCCTGACTGAACAGCGTCTGGATGATGCAACGATCATTACCGCGATCCTCCACGATACAATTGAAGACACCAAAGCCTCTTATGAGGAAGTCTCCGAATTGTTCGGTGAAGAGGTCGCTAAGCTTGTCGATGGCGTCACCAAGCTGACCAATCTACAGCTGTCCAGCCGCGAAACAAAACAGGCCGAAAACTTCCGCAAGCTGTTTATGGCTATGTCCAAGGACTTGCGGGTTATCTTGGTGAAACTGGCCGACCGTTTGCACAATATGCGCACGATCAAGGCAATGCGCCCTGAAAAGCAAGCGCAGAAGGCCCGCGAGACGATGGATATTTACGCCCCGCTCGCAGGCCGTATGGGCATGCAGTGGATGCGCGAGGAGCTGGAAGATCTGGCGTTCCGGGTTCTGAACCCCGAAGGGCGTCAGTCGATCATCCGCCGCTTTATCACGCTGCAGCGGGAAACCGGCGATGTGATCCACCGGATCACAGGAGACATGCGCACCGAACTCGACAAAGCTGAGATCGAAGCGGAAGTCTTTGGGCGTGCCAAAAAACCCTATTCGATCTGGCGCAAGATGCAGGCCAAGGATCAGGGGTTCTCGCGCCTGTCAGACATTTATGGCTTCCGGGTGATTACACAGTCCGAAGAAGATGCCTATCGCGCGCTTGGTGCAATCCACCAACGCTGGCGTGCGGTGCCGGGGCGGTTCAAGGATTACATCAGCCAACCAAAATCGAACGGCTATCGCTCGATCCACACCACCGTGTCGGGCCGGGATGGTAAGCGTGTCGAGGTGCAGATCAGAACCCGCCAGATGCATGATGTGGCCGAATCTGGTGTGGCGGCGCATTGGTCTTATCGTGATGGGGTCCGGGCCGAAAACCCGTTTGCAGTTGATCCTGCGAAATGGATTGCCTCGCTCACGGAACAGTTTGACGCCGAGGAGGATCACGACGAGTTCCTCGAAGCCGTTAAGCTAGAGATGTACTCGGACCAGGTGTTCTGTTTTACGCCCAAAGGCGACGTCATCAAATTGCCCAAAGGGGCGACGCCGATTGATTTCGCTTATGCGATCCACACGCGGATTGGTCACGCCTGTGTCGGGGCCAAGGTCGATGCGATCCGGGTGCCTTTGTGGACACGGCTGCGCAACGGTCAGTCAGTCGAAGTCATCACCGCCGAAGGGCAGACCCCACAGGTCAGCTGGTTGGAGATTGCCACCACCGGTAAGGCGCGCACCGCCATTCGCCGATCGTTGCGCGAAGCTGATCGCGAGCGGTTTGTAAAGCTTGGGCATGAACTGGCGCGCTCTGCCTTTGAGCATGTGCAAAAGAAAGCCACTGACAAAGCGCTGGAAACCGCCGCGCGGGCTTTGCGGGTCAGTGGTCCGGAAGAGCTGTTGGCGCAGCTCGGCTCGGCAGAGATCACTGCACATGACGTTGTCCAGGCTGTCTATCCTGAGCTGTCGACAAACGAAGGCGATGAGATCTCGCCGCGCCGGGCCGTCATTGGTCTGGAACCCGGTCAAAGCTTTGAACGTGCGCCCTGCTGCCAACCTCTGCCGGGTGAGCGGATCATTGGAATCACCTACCGTGGACGTGGTGTTGTGGTCCATTCCGCTGATTGTGATACATTAAGTGAGTTCGAGGATCAGCCCGAACGTTGGGTTGATGTGAACTGGCACAGCGGCACCCACCCAGCAGCCTATGCGACCACTTTGGAACTTACTATTGGTAACGATGCAGGCGTTTTGGGTCGGATCTGCACATTGATAGGTGAAAAGAAGGCCAATATTTCTGATCTAGAATTCATTGATCGGAAACCTGACTTTTACAAGCTTATGGTCAATGTAGAATTCCGGGATGTAGAACAGCTGCATTCCGTCATGTTGACTTTGGAAGCTGAAAGCGACGTCGCTGCCGTTGCCCGGTATCGGGCGACACCCGAGAAACCGGGCTGGAAGGGATAACGCTCTACGCGGGAACTGGGAAGGAATGCGCGTTGGTATTCAAGCGCCGAGATAGGCGGTCTGTGCTTCGGATCATCGCCGACTTTCTCTGGCCGCGCGGCGGGTGGGGACGCGCCTTTCTATACGTAAAGCATAGGATACGCCGTCTGCCAGATTCCCCCGAACGTATTTCGCGCGGTGTCGGCGTGGGGGTCTTTACAACATTTACCCCCTTCTACGGCATGCATTTTGTAGTAGCCGCCGTAATGGCACGTCTTCTCAACGGCAATCTCCTCGCCGCCTTAAGCGGTACGTTCTTTGGCAACCCATTGACGTATGTGCCCATCGGCGTGATCTCTTTGCAGCTTGGCCATTGGATTCTGGGGGAGGATTTTGTCGAAAATGTCGACGATTCGCTGGTGTCCAAATTCTTTGGGGCAGGCAAAGACCTCAAAAACAATCTGATCGCGCTGTTTACAGATGACCACGCCGATTGGACGGGGCTTGTCCGATTTTTTGATGAGGTGTTCTACCCCTATCTGTTGGGGGGGCTTCTGCCTGGGATTATCGCGGGGACGATCTGTTACATGCTGAGCGTGCCGGTTGTGCGTGCCTATCAGCAACGTCGCCGTGCCAAGATCAAAGCTAAATTTGATGCGATCAAACGCGCTGCTGATGTAAGCGAGGCAGAGCTTGCGGCGTTGGATGTGAAACGTCCAGAGGCATCATTTGCTGAAGACGATGCGCCGGAACCCCTTCGCAAAGTAAACTGACCGTCCAGGCCAGCAGGCTTCGTTGGATCAGATTGTACCGTTTTGCCTGCCACCACTTGCCCTTACTGATCCGCGCGCTAATCTCCGCGCAAATGCTTCATCAAAGGACTGATGTGATGACGGAAAATCAATTGCGTCTGGGTGTAAACATCGACCATGTGGCCACCGTGCGGAACGCCCGTGGCGGTGCCGTACCGGATCCGGTGCGCGCGGCTCTTTTGGCGCAAGAGGCGGGCGCGGATGGGATTACCGCGCATCTGCGCGAAGACCGTCGTCATATCATGGACACGGATATCGAAGCGTTGATGGATCAGTTGACGGTGCCACTGAATTTCGAGATGGCCGCCACTGAGGAAATGCAGGCAATTGCATTGCGTCACAAACCGCATGCGGTGTGTATTGTTCCGGAAAAACGCGAAGAACGTACCACCGAAGGTGGTTTGGAAGTCGCGCGCGAGGAAAACAAGTTAGCCCATTACATCGCACCGCTGCGCGATGCGGGGTGCCGTGTGTCTATTTTTATCGCTGCAGATCAAAAACAGATCGAAGCCGCGCATCGTATTGGCGCCGAGGTGATCGAGTTGCACACCGGGGCCTACTGCGATGCTCATGCCGAGGGCGACTTTGAAACCCGCGACCGGGAATTGCAGTCGTTGCGTGACATGTCGGCCTTTGCGCATTCGTTGGGGCTGGAAGTCCACGCGGGTCATGGTCTGACGTATGAAACAGTAGGGCCGGTTGCCGCCTTCCCCGAGGTGCGCGAACTGAACATCGGTCACTTCTTAATTGGCGAAGCCATCTTTGCAGGTTTGACGCCCGCAATTCACGAAATGCGCCGCCTGATGGACGCAGCCCGCGCCGGAGACGTCAGATGAATCTTAAACGCTATGCATTGAATTTCATTGCGACGTCCGTTGCACTGTTTGCCGTCAACTTTGCGCTGTTGACCTTTGCCAATGTGGATATTGCCAATGCCGGTATGGGATTGATCCCCATCTTCCTCGCGGCAATGCTGGAAGGGCAACGATACGCTCGGGAACACGGCGACGCGCCTGAAAGCAGCGCCATGTGGCAGTTTTCAAAACAGGCTGCCATGGTGGTTGTCGCGCTGAATATGGTGTTTATTGCCGGTGCCAGCTTTGTGGTGCCCGAGATCCAATTTTTGATGACCCAATCCTGGGGACCAGGTGTTTTATTGTGCATTGTCCTCGTCATCGGTTTGCTCAGCTTTCTGCTGACCCGGCAATTCCTGGGAATGGGCGCGCGAACAACGCTCAAGGCAGAAGCCAAAAAGCGCAAAAAACAGTGATAGCAGGGCGCGTCTTATGATCCTCGGCATTGGTACGGATCTCGCCAATATCGAACGTATCCAAGGTACGATGGATCGTTTTGGTGATCGTTTCAAAAACCGGGTCTTCACCCAAGTGGAGCAACGCAAAGCCGAACGCCGCCGCGATATTGCGGGGACCTATGCAAAACGTTGGGCGGCCAAAGAAGCCTGCTCCAAGGCGCTGGGTACTGGGTTGCGGATGGGGATCGCTTGGAAGGATATAGCGGTCTCCAATTGGGACACGGGCCAGCCGGTCATGGCGGTCACCGGATGGGCCAAAGACCGGCTTGATCAGATGACACCGCCGGGCCATTCCGCAGTCATTCACGTGACACTGACAGACGACCATCCCTGGGCTCAGGCCTTTGTGGTGATCGAGGCGCGACCATTAAACCTAGATGATTTGTCGCACAGCGCTTGACTCGCGCCACCGGGCTGCGCATGTAGCCACGGACTTTCTATTCAGAACTTGGAGAGCCTTATGGCCGCCAAAGCAAAGACCCAAAATCCTATTGTTGAGACGATTAAGACCGTTGTGTACGCTTTGCTGATTGCCGGTGTGTTCCGCACATTGTTCTTTCAGCCGTTCTGGATTCCTTCGGGGTCTATGAAGCAAACGCTTCTGATTGGTGATTTCCTGTTCGTGAACAAAATGGCCTACGGCTATTCTTATGCTTCTTGCCCCTCGGTGCGACTGGCACGGTTCGGTGTGAATATCGACGCCAAGGATATCTGTGGTTTCATCGACGGTGACAACACCCGGATCATGGGCGGCGAGCCCGAGCGCGGTGATGTCGTGGTGTTCCGCCACCCTGTTCATGGCGCGGATTTCATCAAACGTCTGGTCGGTCTGCCCGGTGATACGATCCAAGTCAAAGATGGCGTCCTGCATATCAATGGCGATGCGGTAAAGCTGGAAGATGACGGGCTGTTCTCGGAAATCTATGACGCCCAAGGTCCCCAACGTTCGGCACCGCGATGCGAAAACGCGCCGGTTGGACGTGGCGGCACCTGCACCAAATCGCGTCAGCTGGAAACTTTCCCCGGTGGCGAGCCGCATGCCATTTTGAACATCGGCAACCAGCCGATGGATCACACTGGCGTGTATCAAGTTCCCGAAGGTCACTTCTTCTTTATGGGTGACAATCGTGACAACTCCACCGACAGCCGTCTGCCGCAATCTGCGGGTGGCGCCGGGTTTGTACCTTATGAAAACCTGATCGGTCGTGCGGATCGCATCATGTTCTCATCAGCTGGGCGTTCGATGCTGTTCTTCTGGACATGGCGCAGTGACCGTTTCTTTAAGGCGGTCAAGTGAGGCTGTCCAAAGAACTCCGCGCGTTTGAACAACGCATTGGGTACACGTTTAAAAACCCAGAGCTGCTGATGCGGTCTGTGACCCATGCGTCAATGTCGTCCCCAACGCGGGACGACAACCAGCGGCTAGAGTTCCTAGGCGACCGGGTGCTGGGTCTGGTCATGTCGACCGCGCTGTTGGATGCAGACAAAGAGGCAACCGAAGGCCAGCTTGCGCCGCGCTTCAATGCATTGGTGCGCAAAGAGACCTGCGCCGAAGTTGCGCGTGAAATCGATCTGGGGAGCGTTCTGAAGCTGGGCCGCTCCGAGATGATGTCAGGCGGACGGCGCAAACAGGCGTTGTTGGGTGATGGGATGGAAGCGGTGATTGCCGCCGTCTACAAAGACACTGGCTTTGAAGCCGCGCAGGAGCTGATCCTGCGGCTTTGGGGTAAACGTATTTACACGGTGGAAGATGACGCGCGCGATCCCAAGACTGCATTGCAGGAATGGGCACAAGCACGTGGTCAAAAACCACCAAATTATACCGAAGTGTCGCGCACGGGCCCCGATCATGCCCCCGTGTTTTCCATTGCAGTACATCTGGACGATGGACGCACAGCAAAGGCGCAAGCTGGCTCCAAACGTCTTGCTGAACAAGCTGCAGCCAAGGTTTTGCTGGCCGAGGTCGAAAGTGCTAACGACGGTTAATTTCCGCGGCTCTAAGTGACGCGGAGATAACCAGCGAGCCCGGTTTTTTGATGCTCGATCACGTGGCAATGGAACGCCCAATCGCCTGGGTTATCCGCCACTAGGGCGATTTCAATAATCTCATCCTTGAGCAGCAATGCTGTGTCCGTCCAAAGCTGGGGCAGTGTGCGCAGATTTGATCGCAGCGGCACAAAGGCGAGCCCATGCAGGTGGATCGGATGCAGGTTTGGGCTCTCGTTGCGCAGCCGTAATACATAGCTTTTACCGCGTTCCAATGTCGCCAATGGTCCGGTGCCTTCTGCCGCGTCGCCCGCCCAAGGGGTGCGGTTGATGGACCAGAAGCTATAGCCAAGCGAGCCGCAATAGCCATCATTGGGAACCCCGCCCTCGGGCGTCCAGCCAAAGACAAACTCATGCAGTTCAGCCGTGTCGAGGTCAGGAATTGCCAGTGGGTTTTTTGCCAGTGGGCGCAGCGCGGCAAGGCTGCGTGCAGAAGTTGCCCCCAGACTGCGCAATGTCGCCATCACCTGCGTGCGTCGCCCAGGCAGCTCTGCGGTTAATTCGACAACTTGTCCCTCATGCTCTGGCATCTGAACCGCGAAATCGACCCGCTGACCGGGGCCGACCAGCATGGGCACGTCCTTGGTTGGCAATGGAAGATCTTGGTCAACCGGATGTCCGTCCCAAGCGATGATCCGGACAAGGGCGTCGCCCAGATGCAGCCGGTAGATCCGGGTGGTGTCGGTGTTGACAACGCGCAGGCGGACCAACGTGCCGGACCCATGGTCATAGATCGGCCCTTGTTGCCAATTGGCCGTCAGCACATTTCCATGGGTGCCGCCCCGCGCAGCGCCCCGTGCGGTGTAATAGGGTAAAAAACGACCATCATCCTGCAGCCTGAAATCGCGCAGGTTAATCACGCTTTCGCTGTCGAACCCGGGATCGTCATCTTCGTCGATCACCATAACCCCGGTCAGCCCATGCGCCATCTGTGACATGGTCATGCAATGTGGGTGATACCAATAGGTGCCCGCATCGGGCGGAGTGAATTCATAGACAAACGTCTCTCCTTCACCGATGGGCATTTGGGTCAGATAGGGCACCCCGTCCATGCCATTGGGAATACGCAGCCCGTGCCAATGCATCGCGGTGTAGTCCGGGGTGGTGTTGTGCACCGCAAGCCGCATGGCCTCTCCGCGCTTGCCGCGCAGAACTGGTGGCGGCGCATCCGGGCTGAGGCTGATGAGGCCCTGTGTTGGCGTGTCCCGGAACGCATAGGTGGCAGGCTGGATACGGAGATCATGCGATGCCGGCTCTGCGGCCCAAAGGTCGCGCGCTGTCAGCGATGCGCCGGACAGTCCAGCAACCGCGGCACCGCTTGCCATAAGAAAATCGCGACGTTTCATTTGCCGTCTCCTCACGTTGCAACGAGGGGTCCATTTACCCGGACAAGAATGCACCCTTGTCACCGAGTGCTGCGTCGGTGACTATGGAACATGGGGTCGCAGGTCCATAGTCGCTTTTGAAATGCCCTCTGGTCCCGAAATGCAATCTCTTGTATGGCTGCACCGCTTCACACAGGATCGACACCACCATGACCACACGCGCGGGCTTTGTTGCCCTGATAGGCGAACCAAACGCCGGGAAATCCACGCTCACCAATCTGATGGTGGGGGCGAAGGTTTCGATTGTGACGCATAAGGTGCAGACCACCCGCGCCCGTATTCGGGGGGTCGCGCTGGAAGGTGAGGCGCAGCTGGTGTTTGTCGACACGCCTGGCCTGTTTAAACCACGCCGCCGGTTGGACCGCGCGATGGTTGCAGCCGCCTGGGGCGGCGCTGCCGATGCGGATGTTGTTGTCCTGATGGTCGAAGCCCACCGTGGGATCAGCGAAGGGGTCGAACGGATCCTGGAAGGTCTGCAGGAAATCGGCAAAGGTCGCACCGTTGCCTTGGCCATCAACAAGATCGACAAGGTCGAAGCGCCGGTCTTGCTCACCCTGACCAAAGACCTGAATGAACGCTACGATTTTGCCGAAACCTTTATGATCTCGGCAGAACGCGGCCACGGCGTTGATGCGCTGCGCAAATGGTTGGCGGGGCAATTGCCCGAGGGGCCGTGGCTCTACCCTGAAGACCAGATCGCCGACCTGCCCATGCGCATGATCGCCGCAGAGATGACCCGCGAAAAATTGACCCTGCGCCTGCATCAGGAACTGCCCTATCAGCTGACGGTAGAGACCGAAAACTGGGAAGAGCGCAAAGACGGCTCCGCCAAGGTTGATCAGGTCATCTATGTGGTGCGTGACGGGCACAAAGGAATCGTGCTTGGCAAACGGGGTGAGACGATCAAAGCGATCAGTCAGGCCGCCCGCGCCGAGCTGGAAGAGTTTATGGGCCGCAAGATCCACCTGTTCCTGCAAATCAAAGTGCGCCCGAACTGGTTGGAAGAATCTGAGCGGTATTCCGAGATGGGGCTCGATTTCAAAGACGGCAATTGACGAAATCGCGCTGCCGGTCTTTCATCTTTTCCAAAATACTCCCGCCGTTTTTTTGCCAGCGCGGCGTTTGTGATACCAGACAAAGGATGCCGAATGGCCCGTCTTACCGCTGAATTCTGGGTGCAGGCCTATCTGGCGCGCTTGCGGTTCCAGGACATTCCAGCCTTTGTCACCGCACATGGGGATGACACCGCTGGCGCGGTTCTGGTCAAGTTGAACACATTGGACGGTCAAGCGCAGGCCTTTCACCGCACCTATGATTTGATGAGCGGCAACCGCAAATGGGACGAATTGGCAAAGGGCGACGAGGCCGACGTGGATACATCCATTCGCCGCCAGCAGGACTTTGATCCCGACCTTTGGGTGATCGAGGTCGAAGACCGCCAGGGGCGCCATTTGCTGGATGAACCGGGGTTGGAGTAACCCATGGAGTGGCGTGACCAGGGAATATTGCTCAGCCTGCGACGTCACGGGGAAACCTCGGTCATTATAGATGTCTTTACAAAGGCGCACGGTCGCCATGCGGGTATCGTGCGCGGCGGGGCCGGGCGCAGGCTTGGACCTGTGCTGCAGCCGGGGGCGCAGTTGGATCTGACGTGGCGGGCACGGCTGTCAGATCAGTTGGGCAGCTATTCCGTCGAACCATTGCGATCGCGCACTTATACTGCGATTTCGGATCGCGTCGCTTTGGCGGGGCTTAATACCGTCTGTGCGCTGTTGGCGTTTTGCCTGCCAGATCGTGAAGCACACGCAGATCTTTATGAAAACACCGAATTCCTGTTGGATCTGCTCGAACATCCCGAGGTCTGGCCTTTGGCCTATGTCAAATGGGAGATGCAGATACTGGAAGAGATGGGCTTTGCGCTCGATCTCAGCGCTTGTGCGGTCACCGGGGTGACGCAGGATCTGATCTATGTTTCGCCAAAATCCGGCCGCGCCGTCTCCCGCAAGGGGGCCGGAGAATGGGCGGATCGGCTGCTGCCCCTGCCGCCTGTATTGCGCGGGGTGGGGGATGGCAATCCAGAAGAGATTAAGCAGGCGCTGCACACAACGGGGCATTTCCTGCAAAACCATCTGGCGCCCAGCTTGGGGAACCGTCCAATGCCCGATGCGCGCAGTCGATTTTTGAACGCACTTAATCCTCGGCCCTGAACAACATTTCGCGCCTATCCTCCGTTCGAAGGATCAAAACGGTTCCAGAAATCTCTGACTGGGTCATAGATTGCAGCAGGGTCAAAAACTGCTGTTCTTGGGCAAGGTCAGGGCAGGCGCGTTTGGTGGCCGCAATTGGCGTTAAGGTGAACCAGGGATAAGGGGCCGTGTTCTGGGCGCTGAAGCGATTGCAGGGCGCCGATCCTGACACCAGCCCGTCTTCACCAAATTGCAGCGTTAGTGACGTATCGGGATCTGTCCCGTCAACCTCGGCCAGCACCCAGGTGACCGCTTCTGCGCCATAGGCTGCAATTGTTTCGTCGCCTCTGCAGGCGCTTAAGGCCACGGTTGCGATCAGAAACGGAATAAGCAATTTCATGGTGTGGGCCTGTTGTCCTGAATGAACGTGGCGAGCCGCTTCCCAATGGCGCGGCTGCCTTTGATGGAGGGGTGAATGCGGTCCAGCGCATGAAAGCTCAGATCGTTGTCTGGCACAATATCGGTCATCGACACGAAATGGACGCCCGGGTGATCTTTGGCAAAAGCTGCAACCCGTGCTTCCAACGCGTCGCCTTCATCGGCGCAGGCCTCAATCGGGGAACTGCGGCCCGGGCTGCGCAAATAACCGGTGAAAATCACCTGAGCCTCAGTTGCGCGAAGGTCTAGCAGCAGGTCCGGGATAGCCCCAGTCGCGCCATCCGCGCTGATCAGCCGGTCCAGCTTGCGGTCGCATTTGTGACAACCGCAGCCCAGCCACAGATCGTTGCCCCCACCGTTTACAATGACCCAATCCCAGTCACCGGCGCGATATTGTTTTGGTATGTTCAAACCCGCAGCCCCTGAAATTGGCAGCTTGTAGATCATCCGCGCCGCAGTTGTGGCCCGGTTGATCACCGGTTCATCCAATTCCATTTCAATGACATCGGGAACAGCACGCCCAGAGACGGCATGCCAAGCCAGCATGGAATCACCAATGACCAAAATACGCGCGTCCGGCTGCTGCGTCGCAGTCTCTGCACAGGCCGCCAGTGCGCTGATGGAAATCAAGAAGATGCCAATAAGACGAGTCATTGTTTTGATTTACCACTTTTGCCGATCAAGATGCGATCACATGTGAAAGCACGGCAAAAAAATGCCCGGCGCTGCAAAGCAGGCCGGGCATAAGTCGGGGAGTTATTTCGGGATTAGGCCAGCAGGCGACGTGCAATCACCTGGGCTTGAATTTCAGCGGCACCTTCAAAAATATTGAGGATGCGGGCATCGCAAAGCACGCGTGAGATTTTGTATTCCAGTGCGAAACCGTTGCCGCCGTGGATTTGCAGACCATTGTCAGCCGCCGCCCAAGCGACCCGTGCGCCCAGAAGCTTGGCCATCCCGGCCTCAAGGTCGCAACGGCGGTCGTTGTCTTTTTCCCAGGCCGAGAAATAGGTCAGCTGACGCGCGACCATGATCTCGACTGCCATCATTGCGATCTTCGACGACACGCGGGGGAAGTTGATCAGGCTTTTGCCAAATTGTTTGCGCTCCTCGGCATATTGCAGCGAGATATCCAGCGCCGATTGGGCCACGCCAATGGCGCGCGCTGCGGTCTGGATGCGGGCGCTTTCAAAGGTTTCCATCAGCTGTTTGAAGCCTTTGCCCTCTTCGCCGCCCAGCAGGTTCTCACCTTTGACGTGGAAGCCGTCAAAGCCCAGCTCGTATTCTTTCATACCGCGATAGCCGAGCACTTCGATCTCGCCACCGGTCATACCAGGCGTGGGGAAGGGATCTTCGTCGGTGCCGGGCGTCTTTTCGGCCAGGAACATCGACAGACCTTTGTGGTTGTCAGTCTCTGGGTTGGTGCGCGCCAGCAAGGTCATTACATGGGTCCGCGCCGCATGGGTGATCCAGGTCTTGTTGCCTGTGATCTCATAGTCGCCGTCGTCATTTTTCACCGCGCGTGTGCGCAGGCTGCCAAGGTCCGAGCCGGTGTTGGGTTCGGTGAAAACCGCAGTTGGCAGGATCTCGGCACTGGCCAGACGCGGCAGCCAGTTTTCCTTCTGCGCATCCGTGCCACCGGCCAGGATCAGTTCAGCCGCAATCTCAGACCGGGTGCCCAGTGAGCCGACACCGATATAGCCACGCGACAGTTCTTCGGAGACCACACACATGGAGGCTTTGGACAGGCCCAGGCCGCCAAACTCTTCGGGGATCGTCAGGCCAAAGACACCCATTTCCCCCAGTTCTTCGATGATCTCAATCGGGATCAGCTCATCCTTCAGGTGCCAGTCATGGGCAAAGGGTTCGACTTTTTCCTGCGCGTAGCGGCGGAATTGCTCGCGGATCATTTCCAACTCGTCTTCCAAACCAGAAGCGCCAAACATGATTGCCGCCTGACCCTGTTCCTGGATCAATTCAACCAATCGGCTGCGTGCCGCAGGGGAGTTGCCAGATTGGATCAGAGTCTGAACCGCATCTGTTTGCAGCGCTGCGACAGCCGTAGCATCCAAGCCCAGATCCTGCAGGCGAACGATCTCACCCTGGTTCATTTGGATGCCACCGGTGATCTGCGCCAAATATTCGCCAAATGCGATCTGATGCAGCAATTGCTCCATCTCACCAAGTTTTCCGTCGTCTTTGAGGGCTTGGGCCCATCGCTGCATCTGGCGCAGTGCAAAGACATATGTTGCCAGCCACGACAGACCATGCGCGGCGTACTGATTTTCCTCAACCAAGGCGCCTGACACGCGGCCATCTGATGTAACCTGTGCTTTCACGGTCTCTTTGGCGATATCCAGCAAGGCATCCAGTGGCGCAATGGTGGCTCCGGTCAGGCGAAGCAAGTCCGGCAGAATAGTCGGGGTCATAGCGATGTCCTGTCCATCGTGAGGCATGAATCAGTTCCTTTCTTGGCTGGCCTCTTACGTAAATCATTTTGCAGTTGCAGCGCAACAAAAATTCACAAAAACGACCTGCTTGGTTTTAAAATTACCTTTTCGTTTTGCCCGTGCAGCAGGATTTGAATGTGGTACAGAGGGTCTTATGGACATGGTTTTCTCTTTCATTTCACCGGCTCACCTAGCTGTTGCTTTTGGCGTGGCGCTGGTTGCAGGCACCGTAAAAGGCATGGTGGGGTTTGCCCTGCCGATGATCCTGATTTCAGGCCTCAGCTCTTTCATTTCGCCGGATCTCGCCCTTGCTGGGTTGATTTTCCCGACATTGATAACCAACGGAATGCAAGCGATGCGGCAGGGGCGATCTGCGGCAATCGAGTCGATAAAGCGGTTTCGGATATTCCTTTTGGTTGGATTATTCTTCCTGTTGATCAGTGCCCAATTGGTACGGGTTCTGCCGCAGGAGGTGCTGTTGTTGATTATCGGCGTGCCGGTGATGGCCTTTGCTTTGATGCAGATTGCCGGGAAAAACATTGTGCTGAAAAACACCAACCGCCGGGTCGAAGCTGCAGTTGCAGCATTCGCCGGGTTGATCGGCGGTGTGTCCGGTGTCTGGGGCCCGCCGACCGTGGCTTATCTGACCGCGCTGGGGACCGAGAAAACCGAACAGATGCGGGTCCAAGGTGTGATCTATGGGCTTGGTGCAATTGCGTTGCTGTTTGCTCATATCGGATCGGGGGTTGTCCGGGCCGAGACGGCGCCCTTTTCGGTGGCGATGATTGTGCCGGCGGTGATTGGTATGTGGTTTGGTGGCAAGTTGCAGGACCGCATTGATCAGGCCGCCTTTAAGAAAGCCACGCTTTGGGTCTTGCTGATTGCATCGGCAAATCTGATCCGCCGTGCGCTGATGGGATTTTAAGGAGACAACAATGGTGATGGAGTGGGATCGCTTGCTGAATGCGGGATGCCTGTGTCGACCTGATTACACGCATGCGCCGCAAAGGCCGTTTTACCAGCAGGACTACGACAGGATCCTGTTTTCAGAGCCGTTCCGCCGTCTGGCCCAGAAGACACAGGTACATCCGCTGTATGACAACGACCATGTGCATCACCGTATGATCCATTCGATGGAGACCTCCAGTGTTGGACGGTCCCTAGGTATGGAGGTCGGCCAACGGCTGGTCGATTTGGGACGTCTGCGCGATGGGCAACAGTTCCAAATGGCAGGCGTCGTACAGGCAGCGTGTTTGGTACACGACATTGGCAACCCGCCTTTCGGTCATTCCGGTGAGGAAAGCATTGGCGAGTGGTTTGCCAAGCAATTCAAGACAGGTCACGGCCTAGCGGGCGGCATTTCGGCTGAACATCACGCCGAGTTTGAAGCCTTTGAAGGCAATGCCCAGGGGTTCCGAATTGTATCGCGCCTGGAACATGCACAGCGCGACGGCGGGATGCGCCTGAGCTATGCAACATTGGGTGCGTTCGCCAAATACCCCTGCACCGCAGCAGCCAAGGCCGCAAATGGCCAGGACTATGTCGGGCTCAAGAAATTCGGGGTGTTTCACGGGGAACAAGCGCTGTTTGCTGAAGTGGCAGACGCATTGGGACTGCCCCAAGAAGGCGAAGGGAGCAACCGCTGGTGGCGCCGTCATCCATTGGCCTTCCTCGTCGAAGCCTCGGATGACATTTGCTATCGTATTCTGGATATTGAGGATGCAGCGACCGTCGGGGATCTTGACCGGGATACCGTGACAGACCTGTTGGAACAGATCACAGGCAAGCCAAACGATACCCGTGCCTCAGATATGAGTGTAAAAGACCGTGTTGCTTTGTTGCGTGCGATGGCGATTGGCTCCTCGATACAGGCCGCAGTTGACGCCTTTATTGAGAACTACGACGCGATTATGCTGGGTGAGTTTAATGACGGCCTGATGGAGGTCTCGTCCAAGGCGCGCGCATTCAAGCAGCTCAAAGACCTTTCTAACGCCCGCATCTTTGTCGCGCGGCGCAAAACCGAACTTGAGGTTTTGGGGCGTCAGGTGTTGCACAGCATTCTGGACCATTTCCACGATCTCTTTGTGGATCTGCGCGCCTGTGATTGGGATCAAACACGTTTCTTAGAAGAGCACGGCTATTGGGCCAAGCTGATCCGCGCGGTTGATTTGGATCTGCGTGGGGTTGTTGATGACTATTCGGCAGCGCATGCGCTGGGGGATTTTGTCTCTGGCATGACGGATCGTTATGCGGTGCGGGTGCGGGACATGATAACCGGGGCCCATAGGGCGTGATCCAATTGCAACCTGCCTAAAACGTAAAAACCCCGGCTTATTAGGCCGGGGTTTCATTTGTTAATCGCGGTGTGACCTTAGCCGATAGCAGAGGCTTTTACGTCTTCGTCGATGTAGGGCAGGTATTGTTCAAAGTTGTCCGAGAACATTTGAACCAGCTTTGCGGCCTGCGCGTCATAGGCGTCTTTGTCACCCCAGGTGCGACGTGGATCCAGCAGAACCTCGGCAACGCCAGGTACGGTGACTGGAACATCAAAGCCAAAGTTCGCATCCTTGCGGAATTCGGCTTCGGCGAGGGAGCCGTCCAACGCAGCGGTCAGCAGACCACGGGTTGCTTTGATCGGCATCCGCGAGCCAGTGCCATAGGCGCCACCTGTCCAGCCGGTGTTGACCAACCAGCAGGTCGCGCCATGTTCCGCGATCTTTTCACGCAGCAGGTTGCCATAGGCTTCGGGACGACGCGGCATGAATGGTGCACCAAAGCAGGTTGAGAATGTGGGCTCTGGTTCGGTGACCCCACGCTCGGTTCCCGCCACTTTGGACGTGAAACCAGACAGGAAGTGATACATCGCCTGCGCCGGTGTCAGACGCGCGATCGGAGGCAGTACACCAAAGGCATCACATGTCAGCATGATGATGTTCTTGGGGTTGCCGCCACGCGCGGTTGCCGATGCGTTTGAGATATAGTGCAACGGGTAAGCGCAGCGCATGTTTGCCGTCAGGCTGTCGTCGTTAAAGTCGAGCTCTTTGGTCTCTTCGTCAAACACCATGTTTTCGATCACAGTGCCGAATTTCGACGTGGTGGCAAAGATCTCGGGCTCTGCCTCGGCATTCAGGTTGATGGTCTTGGCGTAGCAGCCACCTTCAAAGTTGAAGGTGCCGTTGTCGGCCCAACCATGTTCGTCATCGCCGATCAACACGCGATCGGGATCCGCGGACAGGGTTGTTTTACCGGTGCCTGACAGACCAAAGAACACGGCCGTATCCACCGGGTTGCCCTTGGCGTGGTTCGCGGAACAGTGCATCGGCATGATGCCTTTTGCCGGCAGCAGGTAGTTCAGCAGGGTGAAGACCGACTTCTTGTTCTCACCTGCGTATTCGGTGCCACCGATCAGGATCAGCTTCTTGTCGAAGTTCATAGCAATCACGGTTTCGGACCGGCAATTGTGCTTGGCTGGATCCGCTTGGAAGCTTGGGCTGTTGATCACGGTGAAATCCGCCAGGAATCCGTCCAGATCTTCGCGATCCGGGCGGCGCAGCAAGTGGCGGATGAACAGGTTATGCCACGCAAGTTCTGTCACCATGCGCACGTTGATCGCATGTGCGGGGTCAGAACCGCCCACAAGATCCTGAACAAAGAAGTCGCGACCTTTGATGTGTTCCAGCATGTCGGCATGTAGCGCATCAAACCCTTCCGGGCTCATCGCGGCATTGTTTTCCCACCAGATGCTGTCAGCAACGCTGTCAGTTTTGACAACATGTTTGTCCTTGGGCGAGCGACCGGTGAATTTTCCGGTGGTCACAAGGAACGCGCCGCCATTGCCCAAAGTGCCTTCGCCGCGCTTGATCGCTTCTTCGATCAGAGCCGGTTCCATGAGGTTATAATAGACATTTCCAAGACCCTCGATGCCCTGATCTTCGAGGCGGAACTGCGGGTTTACCCGGCCGTATGTCATGTGTGTGTCTCCTGTAGCGGCGAACGGCACGGATAAATTTTCCGTGCATTGGGGCAAAAATTGCCTGGAAGTTGGTTCCAGTGCGGGAGGTCTTAACATGATGTTTTTGACGAAGAATAGCGTAGTTTCACGCCGTTAGCGCCATCGGAAAAACATTTAGCGCAACCATACGAGCTTTATCGCAAACAATGATCCAGATAGGAAATTTTACGCACGCGTTAGAAACAGTTTATAAGGCGTTTTTGCACCACAATTGGTCAAACAAATGCCCGATTCGTTAATGGGGATTGATTCGTGTCCTTAGAAAAGCGATGAAGGAACAAAACTAATAACTACAAATAACGAGCAGATTAGGGGCAAACCCAATGTCAAAGATTGCACTGGTCGATGACGACAGGAATATTCTCACTTCGGTAGCCATGACACTGGAGGCTGAGGGATTCGAGGTCGAGACCTATAATGATGGTCAAGCGGCGCTTGATGCGTTCAACAAGAAACTGCCGGATATGGCTGTGCTGGACATCAAGATGCCGCGCATGGACGGCATGGACCTGTTGCAGCGTTTGCGACAGAAAACCCAAATGCCGGTGATTTTCCTCACCTCCAAAGATGATGAAATTGACGAGGTTCTGGGCCTGCGCATGGGCGCTGATGACTACGTCAAGAAACCATTCTCGCAGCGTTTGCTGGTGGAACGGATCCGGTCTTTGTTGCGACGCCAAGAAGCGGTGAGCGGTGAAACCGTGGCCACCACGCCTGAGACCAAAGTGATGGAACGTGGCAACCTGCGTATGGACCCGCTGCGACATGCTGTGGCTTGGAAAGGGGACGATGTCTCGTTGACGGTCACTGAATTCCTGCTGTTGCAGGCTCTGGCACAACGGCCTGGATTTGTAAAAAGCCGCGACCAGCTGATGGATGTGGCCTATGATGATCAGGTTTATGTGGATGACCGGACCATCGACAGCCACATCAAGCGTTTGCGCAAAAAGATGCGCAGTGTCGATTCTGATTTTTCTGCAATCGAAACGCTGTATGGTATCGGTTATCGTTACAACGAAGAATAAGATCCAGTCATTTGGGTCTTTGGGAGGCGTGAACCCATGCGGGATACCGGGGTAAGCCAGGATCAGCAGACTGCTGACGTTGTGCTGGGGGATGATTGGATCGCCCCGGCCACATCAGTTGAGCGTGAGTTGCAAGCTAAACGCGCCCGGCGAGGGGTGTTCTCGCTGCGTGGCTCCCCACTGACGCGAAAGATCATTACGTTCAATTTGATTGCCATCACCTTGCTGGTGGCCGGTGTGCTTTATTTGAACGCGTCGCGTAAAAGCCTCGTCTACCAAAGCGCGGTTACATTGGTGTCAGAGGCATCGCTGGTTGCCGACGTTTTTGAGGCGCAGATTCCCGGCAGCGGTTCAGTCAATTTTGCTACTTCAGACGGCATTGATGCTGCCGGCACACTGGCACAAATCGATCTGCGTGAAGGGGTCGATGTCTTGGTTTTCGACGCCCAAGGTGGCTTGGTGACCCAAGCACAGGGCACCAGCCAGCTGAAAGCTTTGGTAAAGCAGGATGCAGGGGCGGGTAACACTGTCATTTCTGACGCCTTGGCTAAAGTTTGGGACGTTGTGGGCGGTCTCTTTGGTGGGCATGACGTTGCCCCACGTATGGCTCTAGAAGATCAAATCGCCGAACTTGTCCAGACTTCCATTGGCACCGGCCAAGTGAACCAAGCGATTCTTGAACCTCCGGCAGGCACGGTCTTTTCGGCCGTCGCCCCAATCCGCAAGGGCGATCAACTGTTTGGTGCCGTAGCACTTGCCACGCCAACCGGAGAAATCGATCGATTGGACCGCGCCGGGCGCGAGCAGGTTTTGCAACTCTTTGTGGTCTCTCTCTTGGTTTCCGTTGGTTTGAGCCTGGTGCTCGCCTCGACCATTGCCAATCCGCTGGCAGATTTGGCCGAGGCCGCGGAAATTGGCCGCGAGCGCGGATCGCGCAAAGCAAAACCCAGCCGTATCCGGATCCCGGACCTTTCGGCGCGTCCAGATGAAATCGGACGCCTCAGCCGCGCGCTGCGCGGCATGGTCAAAGCGCTTTACACACGCATCGACAGCAACGAACAATTTGCGGCGGATGTCGCGCATGAGATCAAGAACCCGCTTGCCAGCCTGCAATCCGCTGTTGGCACCTTGCGGATGGTCAAACGCGATGACCAGCGTCAAAAACTGATGGATGTGATCGAGCATGATGTGCGCCGTTTAGACCGTCTTGTCAGTGACATCTCCAACGCTTCGCGCCTCGACGCCGAGCTGGTCAAAGAAGAAGAAGAAGAATTTAACCTTCTTAATATGCTTGGCAACTTGAACCAGTATTTGGGCGAGGATGCGCGTAACAAGGGGATCGATTATATCACCGACCTGCCACCAGACCCTATTTTGTTGCAGGGCCTTGAGGCACGATTGGCGCAGGTCTTTGTCAATCTGATCACCAACGCGATTTCGTTTTGTGAAGAAGGCGATGCAATCCGTGTCTGGGCACGCCGTCGCGACAACCGCGTTTTGATCGTGGTCGAAGATACAGGCCCCGGCATCCCAGAACAGGCGCTGACCAAAGTGTTCAAACGCTTCTATTCCCAACGTCCGGTGGAACATTTCGGCAATAACTCTGGCCTGGGTCTGGCGATTTCAAAACAGATCGTCGAAGCGCATGGCGGTGTCATCTGGGCTGAAAACATTCGCCCAACGGAAACTGACGCAACATCTGAACCGCTTGGTGCTCGCTTTGTTGTCGGGCTCCCCGTCTAGGTAACAGGTGGTGACGCTCTGTCTGCATGGTACCAGCGTCGCCTTCGAAGGGCGCGCGCTGCTGCTTCTTGGTCCGTCCGGCAGTGGAAAATCGTCATTAGCGCTGCAGCTTTTGGCCTATGGTGCGGATTTGGTTTCCGATGACCAAACGCAGCTAGCGCGGGACGGCGATGATGTTGTGGTCACTGCGCCATCGACGATTTCAGGCCTGATCGAAGCGCGCGGTGTCGGAATTCTGCGGGCTGAGGTCTGCGAAAAGGCAACGCTTTTTGCTATCGTAAAATTGGACGAAATAGAAACCGAGCGTTTGCCAAAAAAACGCTATATGGATGTGCTATCGGTGGCTGTTCCGGTTCTTCACAAAAGAGAGGGGCCGCATTTCGCCGCCGCTTTGCTACAATATCTCAAAGGCGGAGCATTGGATCCAGATGAGCATCCGTGAACAGGCGCAATTGAAGATCGTACTGGTCACCGGCCCATCGGGTGCGGGGCGGACAACTGCGATCAACGTGCTTGAAGACCTTGGCTATGAGGCAATCGACAATCTGCCGTTTAGTCTTCTGCCCGGCTTGGTCGAAAGCGCGCCAGGCGATCGGCCAGTTGCCCTGGGGCTGGACAGCAGAAACCGTGACTTTTCTCCAA
This sequence comes from uncultured Paracoccaceae bacterium, assembly GCA_947497985.1. Taxonomy (GTDB): domain Bacteria; phylum Pseudomonadota; class Alphaproteobacteria; order Rhodobacterales; family Rhodobacteraceae; genus Epibacterium. Next base: position 12,244 of record CANMIX010000001.1, on the reverse strand, counting down.
CTGCTTTGCTCGATGCGATCAACTTGATCGCGCAGCGCCAGGATGTCGAACTGAGCGTTTTGTATCTGGATGCCCGCGCTGAAGTTCTGTTGCGCAGGTTCTCAGAGACCCGCCGCCGCCACCCTTTGGCACCTGCGGAATCCCCTGAGGTCGGTGTGCGGCGAGAGTTGGGCCTGATGGCGCAAATTCGCGACCGAGCGGATATATTGCTCGATACATCCGAGATGAACGTGCATCAGGCGCGGGAAGAAATCGAAAACTTCTTTGCTCCCAAGGGACGCGCCCTAGCCGTTTCGATCCAGAGCTTTTCCTATAAACGCGGCGTACCCTATGCCAGCGATCTGGTGTTTGACTGCCGGTTTTTGAACAATCCCTATTGGGTGCCAGAACTGCGTGCGCTGAATGGGCGCGACCGCTCGGTACAAGACCATGTCCGCGGCGATCCCCGATATCAGGGATTCTTTGATCGGGTCCTGGACATGACGCGTTTTTTGCTGCCGGCCTACCGCGATGAGGGAAAATCACATCTTTCGATCGCCTTTGGCTGTACCGGCGGGCAACATCGTTCCGTTACATTGGCGGAAACTCTCGCGAAGGCCCTTGCGGAAGACGCGCCGCAGGTGTCAATTAGACATCGCGAGCTGCAAGGCTAGCGGAACTGAGTGAGGCCGATTTGATCGGAATAGTAATCGTAGCCCACGGTGGCTTGGCACAGGAATACCGAGCTGCGGTCGAACATGTTGTCGGACCGCTGCCTTCGCTGTTGACCGTTGCAATCGGTCCAGAGGATGACCGAGGCGCCAAACAAGATGAGATTTGTGCAGCCGCGGATAAGGTCGATTCCGGCGGCGGTGTTGTTGTGGTCACCGATCTGTTTGGCGGCTCGCCGTCGAATCTGTCGCTGCGGGCCTGTCAGCCGTCCAACCGCCGCATTCTTTATGGGGCCAATTTGCCGATGCTTATTAAATTGGCCAAATCCCGCGACCTCCCGGTTTCGGACGCTGTGCGTCAGGCCATGGAAGCCGGGCGTAAATATATTAACAGTCAAAACATAACCCCAGAAGGGGAACAGGCGCAGTAGATGGTTCAAACAACGCTCAAAATCGTAAACGAAAAAGGGTTGCACGCGCGCGCCTCGGCAAAGCTGGTTGAAGTGGTGGAAGGCTTTGACGCCAGCGCAGAAGTGTCTAAAGATGGTATGTCGGCGTCAGGCGACAGTATAATGGGGCTTTTGATGTTGGCAGCCTCCAAAGGAACGACTATTGACGTCGAAACTTCGGGGCCCGACGCATCGGCCCTCGCCGAAGCTTTGGAAGCGCTCGTCGCAGACAAATTCGGTGAAGGCTTTTAGGACACCGGGACCGGCGGCAGTAGACGGGACGACGAAATTGGCGGACACCGCGCACGATAGTAACCGCAGGGGCAATGCTCCTGCCGAGGCCAGCACCGGCGAGGTTTATGACCGTCGCACCCTGACCTATGCAAATTCCTTTGACGATCGTTGGACGTCGCTGGCCATCAAAACGATGGAGTGGATGACCGGCAAGCTGACGATTCTGCGGATGGTCAAAAAGTTCGAAAAGCAAAACGCTTTGTATCGTGGACAGCGGTTTTGGCGCGGTGCCTTGAACGTGATGGGCATCGAACTGACCACACCCGAAGAACAGATCAAAAAGATCCCGACCGAAGGTCCTGTTGTGGTGGTGGCAAATCACCCGCATGGGATGGTCGATGGTATGATTTTTGCCGATATCATCGGACGTCAGCGCGAGGATTACCGTATCCTCACCCGTTCGGTTCTGACTGGGTTGGATGAGGCGGCGACTTCATTCATGATCCCTGTGCCTTTCCCGCATGATCCAGACGCACAGCGCAAAATGGTCGATATGCGCGCCAAAGCGATGGCGCATCTCAAGGCAGGTGGTGTTGTGGCGTTGTTCCCCTCAGGGGTTGTCAGCTCGTCTGACACTTGGTTTGGCCCGGTTATCGAACGTGAGTGGAACGTCTTTACCGCGCAATTGATCCGCCGTTCGGGGGCGCGTGTCGTGCCGATGTTCTTTCCGGGATCAAACTCCCGCTGGTACCAGATTGCATCCAAGATCTCTCCGATTTTACGTCAGGGTTTGCTGCTGCATGAGATTGTGCGCGCCTGTAACAAACCCCAGGCTCCGGTTGTGGGCGATGCCTTGACCGATGAGCAGATGGAAACGCTTCACAGCGATCCACGTGGTTTTATGGCTTGGATGCGCGATCATACGCTTGCGCTAGGTTCCAAGAAAAACTGAGCGGTAGATTTGCGATACTAGAATTGAAAAAAGGCGGCGCCAAAATTGGCAGCCGCCTTTTTCATGCTTCATTCAATTAGCGGGTCGGAACCGGCACATCGCCGCGATAGTCGTAGAACCCGCGTTGTGTTTTGCGGCCCAGCCAGCCTGCTTCGACATATTTGGTCAGCAAGGGGCAGGGGCGATATTTCGTGTCAGCCAAACCATCGTGCAGAACGTTCATGATCGCCAGACAGGTATCCAGGCCGATAAAGTCCGCCAATTCCAGCGGCCCCATCGGATGGTTTGCACCCAGCTTCATCGATTGGTCGATGGATTCCACGTTTCCAACACCTTCATACAGCGTGTACACCGCTTCGTTGATCATCGGCATCAGAATGCGGTTTACGATAAAGGCGGGGAAATCTTCGGCGCTGGCAGCCGTTTTTCCCAGTCGTTCCACCACGGTTTTGCAGGCCGCAAAAGTCTCTTCATCCGTGGCAATACCGCGGATCAATTCCACCAGCTGCATGATCGGAACGGGGTTCATGAAGTGGAAGCCCATAAACCGTTCCGGGCGGTCGGTCCGGCTGGCCAGACGCGTGATCGAAATTGAAGACGTGTTGGAGGTGAGAATCGTTTCCGGCTTGAGATGAGGCAACAGGTCTTCAAAAATCGCCTGTTTAACGGTTTCCCGCTCTGTCGCGGCCTCGATCACCAAATCTGTTTGCCCAACATCGGGCAATGCCAAGGAGGCGCGAATGCGTTTCACAGCGCCGTCCATTTCAGCCTGGGTGATCTTTTCCCGGCTCACCTGCCGGTTCAAATTCTTCGTGATCTGGCTGATCGCGGCGTCCAGAGCTTGTTGGTTTACGTCATTCAAAACAACGTCATAGCCCGCGAGCGCCATCACATGGGCGATGCCGTTGCCCATTTGGCCTGCGCCAATCACACCGACGGATTGAATGTCCATGCTCACTGCCTTTCTGGTTTGCTGCACTGCAATAGTATCGACGGGAACATAGCCCGCCAAGGGTGATCCTATGCGTTTTTACGCAAATGCAACCTTTAGCAAATTTGCAATTCTTCTCGGCCAGGGTGAGCTTGGGTGAACATTGGTGGGTGAGATGAGCTACGCTTCGGGAAATGCGTCGCAATCAGACGTGGAACTTTGCAGATATGGTACGTCCAAGCTTCCTGTACGGGGGCCAGAGCGTCCATTAAATCAACCGTATTTGGCTTTCTTGGGTAGCACCGAAGTCTATGGTCGATTTATTGACACTCCATTTCCAGAGGATGTGGAGGCGCAATTGGGCATGCCTTGTGTCAACATCGCGGCGGTCAATGGCGGGTTGGATAGTTATTTCTATGACCCAACCCTGCGTGACATGGCAGCGGGCGCCGATGTGACCGTGCTCCAGGTGATGGGTGCGCAGAATATGTCCAACGACTACTACAAGGTCCATCCTCGGCGGAACGACCGATTCTTGACTCCGCATCCGCAACTACTGGCGCACTACCCTGAGGTCGACTTTACCGAGTTCCACTTCAATCGCCATCTGCTGAGCCGCCTCGAAGATTTGGATCCGGACCGTTACGCGGTTCTACGTGATCACCTGCAAGCGACTTGGGTAGCCCGCATGCGGGAGATGATCGATGGATTTGACGGTGAGATTGTTCTGCTTTGGCTGCGTTATAGCTTAAACTTGGGTAACGGCTTTGCGCAGGAACCCGTCTTGGTGAATGACGCGATGGTCCAAGATCTCAGCCCTCTTGTGACTGATGTTATCGAATTGGACGTGGCGACTGCGGGCGAGGCAGACGACATACAAGGAATGGTGGTTGAGCAAACGCAACTGCAAACCGCGCAGCTTATGATTGGTCCCCGGGAACAGCATCGCATTGCCTGTTCGGTGGCGGAACGTCTGCAAGACGTCCTGTAGCCGCCATCGCGCCGGTGCATTCGGGGTAGCCCATAAAAAAAGCCCGCTCAAAAAGCGGGCCATTTCTTTTTGGATATCAAAGACGCTTAGCCGAGCTTTTCGGTCAGCTCAGGAACGGCCTCGAACAGGTCAGCAACCAGACCAAAGTCAGCAACCTGGAAGATCGGTGCTTCTTCGTCTTTGTTGATTGCGACGATGATCTTGGAGTCTTTCATACCTGCCAAGTGCTGGATCGCACCGGAGATACCAACAGCGACATAGAGATCCGGTGCAACAACTTTACCGGTCTGGCCAACCTGCCAGTCGTTCGGCGCAAAGCCCGAGTCAACTGCGGCACGGGATGCGCCAACGGCCGCACCCAGTTTGTCCGCCAGTTTCTCGATCAGGGCAAAATCCTCTTCGGAGCCAACACCACGACCACCTGAGACCACAACGCCAGCCGACGTCAGCTCAGGACGGTCGCTTTCGGCAACTTTGTCCTCAACCCACTCGGACAGGGCGGGGTTTTCAGCGGCAGCGATGGTTTCAACAGCGGCAGAGCCACCTTCGCCTGCTGCGTCAAAGGTCGACGTCCGGAAGGTGATGACCTTCTTGGCGTCGGCTGATTTGACAACCTGCAGCGCGTTACCGGCATAGATCGGACGCTCAAATGTGTCCGCGTCGACAACTGCGGTGACATCAGACAGAACCATTACGTCCAACAGGGCTGCAACGCGGGGCAGGATGTTTTTGGCATCCGTGGTCGCAGGCGCCACAATGTGGGTGTAGTCAGACGCGAGACCCGCGATCAGCGCCGCCGTAGGTTCCGCCAGGCGGTGACCCAATGAGGCATCTTCGGCAACCAGAACTTTGGCTACACCGTCGATTTTTGCTGCGGCTTCGCCAGCGGCTGCAGCAGAGGCACCAGCGGCCAGAACGACAACGTCGCCCAGGTCTTTGGCTGCGGTGACGGCTTTGGCAGTTGCGTCCAGCGCCAGCGCGCCATCGGTGACTTCGGCAAGGAGAAGAACAGACATTAGACAGCTCCCGCTTCTTTGAGTTTCGCGACCAATTCGTCCACGGACGCAACCTTGATACCAGCGGCGCGGGCCTCGGGCTCTTTGGTTTCGACAACGGTCAGGCGCGGCGTTACATCGACGCCGAAATCAGCGGCTGTTTTCTCATCCAGCGGCTTTTTCTTGGCCTTCATGATGTTGGGCAGCGAGGCATAACGCGGCTCGTTCAGGCGAAGGTCAACGGTCACGATGGCAGGCATCTTGACGCTGATGGTTTGCAGGCCACCGTCAACTTCACGGGTGACTTTGGCGGTGTCGCCGTCCACATCCAGATCGGATGCAAATGTCGCTTGCGACCATCCCAGCAGCGCGGACAGCATCTGACCGGTTGCATTCATGTCGTTGTCGATCGCCTGTTTGCCAGCCAGAACCAGTCCGGGCTGCTCTTCTTCGACGATTTTTGCCATGATCTTGGCAACAGCCAGCGGTTCGATGTCTTGATGAACATCATCAGCGGCAACAACCAGGATCGCGCGGTCGGCGCCCATGGCCAATGCGGTACGCAGGGTTTCCTGCGCTTGCTTTACGCCGATGGAAACGGCAACAACTTCGTCCGCTTTGCCGGCTTCTTTCAGACGGATCGCCTCTTCGACGGCAATCTCGTCAAATGGGTTCATCGACATCTTTACGTTGGCGAGATCGACACCGGTTCCATCCGCTTTGACGCGAACTTTCACGTTATAATCAATCACGCGTTTGACAGGTACGAGGACCTTCATGGGCGTTATCTCCTTCACAAATGGCGACCCACCGGTCGGGGGCAGCCGCTATGCTCTCGCAGCGTTGATAGCGGTTGCGTAAAGCGATCAACAGGGCAAAATCGTCACGTTATGTCCAAGGGACGTCGCGTTTGCACTTTTTCAGAATAAAAACCCTATAGAAATAGGACGTTTGGGCTGTAAATTGCGACGGATCGACAGAGTAATTAAATTACCCTGACAGTGGATTTTTGATAACTGTTGGCATGGTGTTCGGCTGTAGAAATGCTGCAACGCGGCGCGTTGCACGACTTGTCCCCGAGAATCAACGGTTTGCGCCAGGCACCCACAAGACGTCATTGGCGCCATTATCATTCGCCACACGTGACGCGACAAAGAACCAGTCCGACAGTCGGTTCAGATAGGTGATTGCCACTGGGTTGATCGCCTCTGCTGTTGCCACGTCCGTGGCAAGGCGCTCACCGCGACGTGCCACCGTGCGACACACATGCAGATGCGCAGCCAGCGCAGAGCCGCCCGGCAATACAAAACTGCGCAAAGGCGCAAGCTCTGCGTTCATCACATCGATCTCTGCTTCCAGACGGTCGACCTGTGCCTGAACCATACGTAATGGGGGGTATTCCGCCTCGGCGTCTTTTTCCATTTCGGGGCGACATAAATCAGCGCCCAGATCGAACAGATCATTTTGAATACGGGCCAAGGCTGCGTCCATGTCGCTGTCGGCGACCAAGCGGGCCACACCTACAAATGAATTCAGCTCGTCCGAGGTGCCATAGGCATTCACCCGCGCCGAATGTTTGGCCACGCGATCACCATTGCCAAGCGCGGTGTCACCTTTGTCCCCGGTGCGCGTATAGATCTTGTTTAGAACAACCATGTGTTACCCCATTTGCCGACGCAGATACATAAAGCCCAGCAAGGCTACGATGGCGACAAACTGGCACACAAGACGCAGGCGCATCAATTTATTGGCGTTCTTTTTGTGGAAATCACCGCCTACGCCAAAGCTACCAATCCCGATAAGCAGCGCAACAACGGTTGCCCCGATGCCTAAAATTCCCAGAATATAAAGCAGATTGGACATTTTGGGCCCCTTTGTAGCTGTGTTTGGGGTTCTCTATCCTGTTTGCGGCGCTTTGGCGAGTTTTTGACTTACCGTAGGCTCATCAAAATGCGGTCGATTGCGCGTGTGCTGAGGATCCGTTTCAGCCGCCCGGCGATGTGTGTTGGTGTTGTCACGTAATATCGCGCGCGGGGACGGCGGGCTTCGCAGGCATGGGCCAGTTTTTCAGTAACCGCGCTTGCGGGCAGCTCAAACCGATCCGGCCCATCGCTGTGATAGAGACGTTTCAGCAGGCTCTTTTCATAAAGATCGCGCAGGACCGAGTTTTCCCAATCCACAAACCGTTCAAAGTGCGGGATGGAGTTTTGCCGGATTTTGGAGGTGACCGGCCCGGGCTGGATCAGCGATAGGTGGATGTCGGTGTCGGCCAGTTCGACGCGTAACGTATCCGTCAGACCTTCGAGGGCAAATTTTGTCGCCACATAGGCCCCACGCCAGGGAAAACCGACAAAGCCTAGGATCGAGGAATTGTGGATGATGCGGCCATGTCCTTGCGCGCGCATCACCGGGATCACCGCGCGGGTCAAAGTGTGCCAGCCAAAAAAGTTGGCTTCAAAAATCGCGCGCAGCCCGTCTGTGGGCAGATCTTCAACCGCGCCGGGCAGGCCGTGGGCGCCGTTGTTGAACAAAACGTCCAAAGTGCCGCCGGTCTCGTTCAGGACCAGTTCCAGCCCTGCATTTATGCTGGCCTCGTCGGTATAGTCGATGCGTGGGCTGATAAACCCCTCGGCTCGCATCCGATCGCAATCACGCTGCTGGCGGCAGGAGGCAAAAACCGTCCAGCCGCGCTCGCGCATACCGCGCGCAGCATCCAGTCCGATGCCCGAAGAGCATCCGGTAATCAGTAGTGTTTTTGCCATGAGGCAGCCCCTTGAACTGGATCCGTCCAGAACTTATGGGGCTTTCTTGGTCAACAGGGAAGCGGCAATCCAGCCTACGCTATCGCTGCCGTCGATTTTCAGACGCAGCCAGCCCGTGCCATTATCTTCGAGCACAATGACCTTGTCGTTTGCCAGCACGCGGGTCAGAACCGAATAATTGGTGCCCGGACCTTGGCGCACATTCACACGCGAGGCGCTCACATAGCGTACATCAGGTCCCTGTGGCTCTGGGATCTCGACGGTTTCCACAGCGGGTGCAACGGGTTGTGTGGTGATCGCCGACAGGCCACCTTCCAGTGATACCAATTGCAAACCACCGGTTGGAATGCGCCCATCAAATGCGGCATCAGAATTCAGTGCACCACCGATCTGTGCCAGTTGCTCTCGTGCGATGCTCTGGCGCAGGGTCGGGTCGGCCGCAGGGCGCGCCGGATTTGCAGCTGGAACGACCTCTTTTGAATTTGAAGTTGGCGCACCCGAAGCAGAGGCCAGTGTCACAGCGGGTCTTTCGACCTTGGCTGCGGGTGTTTCCGCGACAATCTCAGGGCGCTCTGGCGGGGTGAAATCCGCACCCCCGCTTAATTCATAAAAGGTCCACCCCAGACCTAAAAAAGACGCAACAACGAAGCGCGAAGACATGGCGCTTTCTCCCCCAATACGTAAATGACAGCAGCGCGCGGTCGCTGTTGCACCGCGCTGACCAGCCTTCCCCACGAATCGATGGCTGATAATATTCATTTAATCATATTTTTACTGATTCTCGCAGGGGAGAACTGCGCAAATACTCCCCCACGGTTGGAAACAAACTATTGCCGCACTGGCAAAATTCCTCTCTTGGGGCAGGAAAATCTGTGGACGAAATTCATGACCGCTTTACCCTGCGGGGGCAGGGCAGTATCACTTTTCCATGACCGACTTGGTAGATGATCCCGAAATGCCGTCCTCCCCACAAGGGGGAGAGATCCTGGAACCGTTGCGCCGCGCTATTGGAGAGCGGTACCTGACCTATGCGCTCAGCACGATTATGCACCGCGCGCTGCCGGATGCGCGCGACGGTCTGAAGCCGGTGCATCGGCGCATCCTTTATGCGATGAACCGGCTGCGGCTGTCGTCCACAGGTGGGTTTTTGAAATCAGCCAAGATCTCGGGCGACACGATGGGGGATTTCCACCCACACGGCGACGCAGCGATCTATGACGCGATGGCGCGTCTGGCGCAGGATTTCAACGTCCGCTACCCGCTGGTGGATGGCCAGGGTAACTTTGGCAATATCGACGGCGATAACCCGGCTGCCTCGCGCTACACCGAAGCGCGGATGACCTTCGTGGCCGAAGCGATGCTGGAAGGGCTCAGCGAGGATTCGGTCGATTTTCGCGACAACTATGATGGCCGCCTGACGGAACCCGCGGTTCTGCCGGCGACATTCCCCAATATTCTGGCCAATGGATCCTCTGGGATTGCGGTAGGGATGGCGACAAACATCCCGCCCCATAACATTGCCGAACTGGTCGATGCCTGTATTCACCTGATTAAAACGCCAAACGCCCAAGATGATACGCTGCTGAACTATGTGCCGGGCCCGGATTTTCCGACCGGTGGTGTCATTGTGGAGCCGCGCGAAAATATCGCCAAGGCTTACAGCACCGGGCGCGGCTCGTTCCGTTTGCGGTCGACATATGAGGTCGAGGACCTCGGCCGGGGTCAGTGGCAGATCGTTGTGACCGAGATCCCGTATCAGGTCCAAAAATCGAAGCTGATCGAAAAAGTCGCTGAGTTGATCCAAACCAAAAAGGTTCCGATCCTCGCCGATATCCGCGACGAGTCCGCCGATGACATCCGTGTTGTTCTGGAGCCCAAGTCCAAGAACGTCGATCCCGAGGTTCTGATGAACATGATGTTCCGCAACTCGGATCTTGAGACGCGGTTCAGCTTGAACATGAACGTGCTGATCGATGGGGTCACGCCCAAGGTCTGCTCGATGAAGGAAGTGCTGCGGGCGTTCTTGGATCACCGTCGGGACGTGCTTCAACGCCGCACGCGTCACCGGGTGGAAAAAATCGACCACCGGTTGGAAGTGTTGGAAGGCTTTATCATTGCTTTCCTCAACCTCGACCGCGTGATCGACATTATCCGCTATGATGACGATCCCAAGGCTGCGCTAATGCGCGAGGATTGGCGTCTTGATCATCCGCGCGCCTTTGACGAGGCCGATTATGTCACCCCCGCCCAAGGTGTGGGGGAGCTGACCGAAGTTCAGGCCGAGGCGATCCTCAATATGCGCCTGCGCTCCCTACGCAAGTTGGAAGAGATCGAACTGACCCGCGAGCGCGATGCTCTGCGCGACGAACGGGCAGGCCTGCTGGAGCTTTTGGGGTCTGAAGACATTCAATGGACACGCATCACCGAACAGCTGCGTGAAACCAAAAAGAAATTCGGCAAGGATTTTGCCGGTGGCGCCCGTCGCACCCGCTTTGCCGAAGCCGCCGAGGTCGAAGACGTGCCGTTGGAAGCCATGATCGAGCGGGAGCCGATTACCGTGGTCTGCTCGCAAATGGGTTGGATCCGCGCTATGACCGGCCACATCGATCTGAACCGTGAGCTGAAATTCAAGGACGGGGACGGGCCACGCTTTGTCTTCCACGCCGAGACGACCGATCGTTTGTTGGTGTTTGGATCAAACGGGCGTTTCTATACGCTGTCCGCAGCCAATCTGCCCGGCGGACGCGGCATGGGTGAACCCGTGCGCTTGATGGTCGATCTGCCCAACGAGGTCGAAATTGTCGATCTCCTGATCCACAATCCCGAAGGCAAACTGCTGGTGGCCTCAGATGCCGGCAATGGCTTCATCTGCGCCGAAAAAGACATCGTGGCGCAAACCCGCAGCGGCAAGCAGGTGCTGAACATCAAGGATGATGATCGGGCCAAAATCTGTATCCCTGTGACCGGTGACCACGTGGCTGTGGTGTCCGAGAATGGCAAATTCCTGGTCTTTGCGGTTGAGGAAATGCCCGAGCTGAACCGGGGCAAAGGCGTGCGCCTGCAAAAATACAATATGGCCCGCGGCAAACAGGGCGCGTTGGAGCTGGACGGCGGTCTCTCAGATATCACCACCTTCAATTGGGGCGATGGCCTCAGCTGGGAGATGGGCGGCGGCAAGACCCGTCACGAGACCGATCTGACCGAATGGCTTGGCAAACGCGCCAGCGTCGGGAAACGCCCGCCTTATGGGTTCCCACGCAACTATAAGTTCAAATAAGCCACTGTATATGTGACCTGCGCGCCACCGGGTGCGCGGGTTTCGCAACGCATGCTTTGCGCTTTGGCGGCGAAGGCGTTACCCCTTTCGCGAAATGTGATGGATACAGGACTGGTTATGGCCCGTTTGCTCTCTCTTTTTATGGCTTTGGTGTTGCTTGGCGCCTGTGGTTCGACCCAGGTCGACGAGGCGCCCGAGGATCTGGGCGCGTTCAAGGCCCGCGTGCTGCACGTCTTTACCGACAAAGCGCTGCAATGGCCCCTGTCACGCGATGCAGAGGCCAGCGAGTGGACCGAACCGATGAAGCTTGCGCTGAATGCGCGCCTTGATCGGTATCAGGGCAGTCAAGAATATGACGTCGCCGTCACCTTGGAGGGCTTTATGCTCGCGCCCGCTGGCGTGCCGATTGTCTTTTCCCCCAAAAGCGTCGCGGTTGTGAATGTCTTTGTCTATGACGTGACCGGCGCCGTGTTCCTAGCGGAAAAGGTCCAGATGGAAATCTTTGAAGACACCACGGGTCAAAGCGCGCTTTTGGGCTCGGGCCACAGCCGCACCAAACAGGAACAGATCGACGGTCTGGCGCTGAACATTGCCGATAAGATCGAAGAATACATTGCCGAAAAACACGCCGAAGAAGGCTGGTTCACCCCGCGCGTGGCTGCATCACAGGTTGACGATCTGGCATCACTCCCGGTCGAGTGATGGTCTGACGCAGGAAGCGGCTTGATTTTCGTGTGAGAATCCAATACGCCGCGCGCGCAGAGGAAACCGGGTCGTGCATGACCCCCGAGATTCAAAAGGGCGCCTAGAGAATGGCAAAGGAAAAGTTTGAGCGTACAAAACCGCACGTCAACATCGGCACCATCGGCCACGTTGACCACGGTAAAACCACGCTGACCGCAGCGATCACCAAATACTTTGGTGACTTCAAAGCCTACGACCAGATCGATGGCGCACCTGAAGAAAAAGCACGCGGCATCACCATCTCCACCGCCCACGTGGA